>CAWAYR010000033.1:0-29668 GCA_963786365.1 uncultured Acidobacteriota bacterium | reverse complement strand
GAAGCCGTGGCTGGGCGCCGGGGATTCGTTGCTGGTGTTTGTCGTCTATCGCGCCGTCTACTATCTCGTGCCGCTGGTTGCGGCCCTGATTGATCTCGTCGCCAACGAGGAACACGAGCGACGTGCCCAGGTCGCGCGCGCCGCCACCTTTTGGCTGGGCGCTGCGACCGAGGCGCTGGCGCCCCGCGTCATGGCGACAATCACCTTTCTGTCGGGCGCGCTGCTGCTAGTCTCGGGGGCCACGCCGGCGGCAGGGGGGCGCCTCGATTTGCTTCATCGCGTCTTTCCGCTTGGCGTGATTGAGCTCTCGCATTTTACGGGCAGCCTTGCCGGCGCCGGACTGCTCGTGCTCTCCCAGGGTCTCGCCCGGCGGCTCGATGCCGCGGTACTTCCTCTCCACGGCCCTGGTCGGCATCGGCATGGGCGCGTCGTTGCTGAAGGGGTTCGACGTCGAGGAAGCCGCGCTCCTTCTCGTGGTCATGGTGGTCCTGCGCCGCGCGCGGCCCGCGTTCTATCGTCGCGCCGCCTTCTTCGAGACGCGCGCCTCCGCCGGCTGGGTTGCCGCGGTCGTTGGCGCCATGGCCGCCTCCATCTGGCTCGGACTCTTTGCCTTCAAGCACGTGGAGCGCCCGAACGACCTCTGGTGGCGGTTCGAGCTGTTCGGTGAGGCGTCACGCTTTCTGCGTGGATCGGTCGGCGCCGCGGTCGTGGTGCTCCTGGTTGGGCTCGCCCGCCTCCTGGGCCACGCTCCCCACGAAATCGCCCCCCCCGCCGACACCGCAGGACCTGGATGATGCCGCGCGCGTGATCGCGGCACAGCCGTCCGACCGCCGCAAACCTCGTCTTCCTGCGCGACAAGGGCGTGATCTTCGACGGGGCGCGCGACGGCTTCGTCATGTACGGCGTGCAGGGACGGTCGTGGGTCGCGCTGGGGGGATCCGATTGGGGCCGCCCATGCCGTTCACGCCGACCTGATTCGCGCCTTCCTCGAGCGCGCCGATGATTTCGGCGGGTGGCCCGCCTTCTACGAGATTGGGGCCAGCGGCCTCCCCATCGCTACGTGGACGCCGGGATGACGTTCGTGAAGCTCGGCGAAGAGGCGCTGGTCGATTTCCTGCCTTCCTCGCTCCAGGGCTCCCCCGACGGCGCCAGGTTCCGGCAGGCTCTCCGCCATCTCGAGCGAGAGGGCGGAACCTTCCGCGTCCTGGCCCCAGTTCCGACATCCCGTTGCACCTTCCGGCAGCTGCGCCCCGGGTGTCGGACGCGTGGCTGGAGCGCAAGCGCGCGGCCGAAAAGGGCTTCTCGCTCGGCTTCTTCGACGAGCCCTACCTGCGGCCGCTTCCCCGCAGCCGTGGTCGAACGGAGCGGTGAGATCGTGGCGTTCGCAAATCCCTCTGGCCGAGCGGGGATCGCGTCGAGCTCTCGATGGACTTGATGCGCTCCTCCGCCAGCAGGCGCCGAGGGACGTGATGGAAGCGCTGCTGGTGCAGGTGATGCTGTGGGGCCGCGACCCCCACGGCTATCAGCGCCTCTCCCTGGGCATGGCGCCGCTTTCGGGCTTCGCGCCATCGTCGCTGGCCCCGCTCTGGCACCGCCTCGGCGCATTCGTCTACGAGCACGGCGAGGCGCTTTACGGCTTCCAAGGACTTCGGGCATTCAAGGAGAAGTTCCATCCGCGCTGGAGGCCGCGCTACCTGGCGTACGAGGGCGGTCTGGCCCTGCCCCGGATCCTCGCCGATGTCTCGGCGCTCGTCGCCGGCGGCTACCGCCGAATCTTCTTGCGGTGAGCCGTCGGCCCGCGGTCAGTCGCGGCGCGGGTCGCCGCCCTGCAGGGCCTTGAGACGCTCCTGATCTCGTCGAGCGCCTGCCGCTGCTGCTCCACCACGCCGAGGAGCCGCGTCCATTCCTGCTCGCGGAGCAGATCGAGCTTGGTGTGGAGTGCGGCGATCTCGACCTCGGCGCGCAGGTTCACTTCGTAGTCCGATCGCGCGTCGGTGCGGTCCTTGGCGCTCTGCCGGTTCTGGCTCATCATGATGACCGGCGCCTGCAGTGCCGCCACGCACGACAGGACCAGGTTCAGCAGGATGAACGGGAACGGATCGAATTGGCGGCCGGCGCCGGAGTTGAGCGCCATCCAGGCGACCAGCCGTGACGAACAGCCCGATGAACGTCCAGCTGCCGCCAAACAGCGCCACCTTGTCGGCGACGCGCGCGCCGAAGGTCGCGTCCTCCTCCACCTGATCCGGATCGCGCAGCGGCCAGCGCCTGGTCAGGACGGCCTCGACGATGCGCCGTTCCAGGTGCCCAGCGGGCCCACCGGCGTCTTCGTCGGCCGCGGGTTGGGCGGCGGCGGTCGGCACGCCGGCGGCCGATGCCAGATGCCGCATCAGGCGCAGCGCCGCCATCAGGATGATGGCGCCGAGGGATGCCACCAGCACGTGACCCACCGGGCCTTCGGGGGCGCTGGCGCCGATGCTGCGGAAGATCCAGCCGCCGACGATGCCGCCGAGCCATCCGGTGGTCAGGTCGCCGGCGAGCCCGAAGTCGCGGCGGGAGCGGAGCAGCGTGCGCACGAGCCAGCCGGTGACGAGGCCGGTCGCGGTCCAGGTGACGAGGTCCAGCATGGGGCCTCCCGCGGCGCGACCCGCACGAGCGGCCGCCCAGCGATTGTGGCACGCGACCTGGCGACGCTCACGTCGCCCGGCGCGCGATCCGGCCGTTGACACGCAGCCAGCGGACCGCGCCGCCAGCGTCGCGCACGAACTCGTACGGCATGCCGGTGTAGGCCCCGCTCACGGCATAGGCGACGTCGGGGCCGTAGAACACAATGCCGGCATCGGGCTGCCCGACGCCGGTGGCCACGATCAGCCGGGCCCGTCCCGCCGCACCACTGCCTCGCCGACGGGCGGACGCAGGTAGGCGCCGACGTACGCCGTCGAGTTCGGGCTGCGCCGGTAGCGGCGGGCTGTGCAACGACATCGCCTCGTTCACGCCGCGATGCCCGATGCGCTGTCCCGGCGCCAGGCCCACACCGGCGACGCGGCGCAGGATCGCCTGCTCCACGTCCTGCACCAGCCGCCAGCCGTCGACGTGGTTGGTCAGCACGACGAACGCGAGGCCGTGCGCCGGCACGAGCTCGACGAGCAGGCAGTGGCCGTTCAAGGTGCCGCCGTGGGCCAGCGTCGCCGTCTCTCCCAGCCGTCGCACGTGCCAGCCGATCCCCATGTGGTCGTCGGTGCCGTGCTTGGGCACCTGCGGCATCTGCATCTGCGCCACCCGCGGCTGCGGCAGGTAGGCGTGCCCGCGGCGCCGCTGCCATCGCCGAGATGGAAGCGGCATAGCGCATCAGATCGGCGACGGAGGTCACGACGCCGCCGGCCGTGGTGCTCGACGTGGTCTGGAACGGCCGGATGACCTCGGTCCGGCCCTCGCGGTCGCGATGACCGAGCGTCGTCGGATAGGTCAGGGCGTCGGTCAGCCGGGTGAACGTGCGCGTCAGGCCGAGCGGCGCGAACACCAGCTCCCGCAGCGCGTCGTGGATGCCGTGTCCGGTCACCACCTCGATGAGCCGTCCCGACAGCGCGAAGCCGGCGTTGTTGTAGCTCCACGTCTCGCCGGGCGCGGCCAGCTGCGGCAGCGTCGGCATGACCGCCGAGGCGAAGTGGGCCAGGGCCTCGGCGCCGCGATCCTCGGTGGTGAGCTGCCCTTCCCAGCCCGGCGTGTGGGTGAGCAGGTGCCACGGCGTCACCTGGGCGCTCGCGGCCTGGTCGCGCACCCGGAACTCGGGCAGGTACGCCTGCACCGGGGTGTGGAGCTCCAGGCGGCCGAGCTCGATGAGCTTCATGACCGCCGTGGCGGTCATCGTCTTGGAAATCGAGGCGATCGTGAACAGCGTGTCGGCGGTCATGGGCCGCGGGTCGTCGAGACTCGTCACGCCGAAGCCCTGCACGTGCAGCCGCTCGCCGTGCAGCAGGCCCAGGCCCACCCCCGGCACGTGGTACTCGGCCATCTTGGCGCGGACCAGCGCCGCGATGGCCTCGACGCCGTCGGCGGCGGGCGCCGCTGGCCCGCATCGCAGCGGCTGCGCCACCGCGGCCCCGGTCAGGGAGAGGAACGCTCGACGATGCATGGCCGGAGTGTACTTCCTGCTATCGTGCCGGCCGTGGAGCCCGACGTGATGCGCACGGGCCAGCCGTGCGGCGCCGCGCCGCGGGGCACTGCCCGCCGTCGTGGCTGTGCCTCCGGTGGCGGGCACACAGCCGGCGGCGGCCCGACGAGTCCGCGATCCGCGCCGCGCGCGCGCGTCGAACGCCGCCATCGCCGCGCACGACGTCCCCGGCATCGCCCGGCACTGGCTGCCCGACGTGCACATCGTCACCTCGACCAGCGCGCAGGCGACCGGCCGCGACGCCAACGGCGAGCGGATGGCCCAGCAGTTCCCGCGGCGGCCCGATACGGTGTACGTCCGGACGCCGGTGACCGTGGACGTCCTCGCGCCTGGGCGGTGGCCTCGGAACGCGGCACCTGGACCGGCCGATGGACCGAGCCCGACGGCGTGGTCGAGATCGCCGGCACCTACCTGGCGCAGTGGCGCAAGGTCGACGGCGAGTGGCGCATCCAGGCCGAGCTGTTCGTGCCCACCTCGTGCCGGGGATCGCGCTACTGTGCAGCGCGGCCCTGAGGCCGGCGCCCGGCGGTCACTTCCAACTCCCGTACATCGGGTTCGGCACGACGAAGTAGCGCGTGCCGAAGGCCGCGAAGGCCGCCGCCGTCGCGCCTCGCAGCTTCTGAGACTGCGCCGGGAAGTCGAGGATGTTGTCGCCGACGAAAGCCACGACCTCGAGCGGGGTCGATCCGGCGGCCGATCGACCGGCCGCTACGGCCTCGAAGCGCGGGTTCTTGTCCGACGGTCAGCCGTCGGGCCGGCAGAGCATGACGTCGTAGACCAGGGCGTGCGCCGCGAAGACCGCCTCGGTGTCGGGGCATTCGACTGGAGCCGATTGGTCACGATCGCAATGCGGCCGCCCAGCGCGCGCACGCGGGCGAGGAACTCCTTCGCCCCCGGCAGCGGCGGCGCCTCGCGGCGCTTCATCCAGGCGTGCCAGCTCTCGGCCGAGAAGCCGGCGCCGACTCGCGCGCGTTCGCTCTGGTAGACGGCATTGCCGATCACGGTCTCGTCGGCATCGAGGACGACCGCCCAGCCGCCGGCGGCCCGCGCGCCGCCTCGCGCTCCACGTGCGCGGTCGCCAGGCGGTAGACCTGGCGGAGCGCCGCCCGGAACTCCGCCGACTGCTGCACCCAGCGGATGCTGTCGGGGAGGGCCGGCGCGGGCGTGCCCGCGGCCGATGCGGGCGGCGCGGGCGCGGTCGCCGGTGGCGTCCGAGCGGCACACGCAGTCACCGACACGGCGAGAAGGACGATCAGCAGGCGACGCATCCAGGGATTCTACGGCCCGCCCGACCGACGCGGCCGGCGGCCGTTGATATGCTCGACGGCCACGGCGCTCAACGCGGCGCCGGCCATCACATGTCGACCCACGTCATTCCGACGGCGCGCAGTGAGCCCGCCCTGAGTGGTCCAATCGCGACGGCCGTAATCGGCCCTGACCATGGTCCACTTGGGGCTACGCTCGAAGCGTGGGCATCTGGGCCAGCCGTACGCGCGCCTCGCCATCGCGGCGGCGTTCCTGTCAGCCGTCGCCGGGCGATTCGGCTTGTGGGCGGGCACGCCGGGCCTGTCGCGGTTCGACGCCTTCATCGAGCGCACGGCCGCGTTGAACTTCTACGCGCCCGCCGCCGCGATCCCGGTGCTGGCGTGGGCCGCCACGCTGGCCGAGACCGGATTGGCCGTGGCGCTGCTGGCCGGCGTGTGGGTCCGCGGCGCCGCGCTTGGCCAGCAGCGCGCTGCTGGCGACGTTCGGCGTGCTGATGGCGCTGGCCGACGGGCCCAAGTCGCCGCTCGACTACTCGGTGTTCTCCGCCTCGGCGGCGGCGCTGCTGCTGGCCGAGCGGGCCGCGCGCCCGACGTCGACCTCACGTCCCGCGAACAGGAGCTGACGATGCAGACCCGATTCAACTACGCGTCGGTCGCCCCCGGTGTCTACAAGGCGATGGACGCACTCGACCGCTACCTGGCCGACTGCGCCATCGAGCGGCCCTCATCCATCTCGTCAAGCTGCGGGCCTCGCAGCTGAACGGCTGCGCGTACTGCCTCGACATGCACTGGAAGGACCTGCGCGCCGCCGGCGAGAGCGAACAGCGGCTCTATTCCCTCGACGCGTGGCGGGAGTGCCCGTTCTACAGCGCCCGCGAGCGCGCCGCGCTCGCCTGGACCGAGGCCGTGACCCAGGTCAGCGACGGGCACGTGCCGGATGCGGTCTACGACGAGGCCCGCGCCCACTTCGACGCCAAGGCGCTGGCCGACCTGACGCTGGCGGTGGCGACCATCAGCGCGTGGAATCGCTTGTCGATCGCCGCCCGCATCCGCCCCGGAACCTATCAACCCGCTGCCCGCGGCTGAGCGCTCAGAAGGCGACGCGCACGCCGCCGTTGATCACCCGGCCGTCGAGCGGCGCCCAGGCGTCCACGGTCCAGCGCCCATCGGCGCCTGGTGACGGCCGCACCAGCGGGTCCCAACGCGTCTGGCGCACGTCGCTGACGTTCTCGGCGTTGACGAAGACGCGCAACCGCCCGAAGCGCTTCTCCGCCAGGAGGCCGACGATCACGTAGGGGCGCGACTCCTGGCGGTACGGATTCACCTCGAGCCGCTGGCGCCCCGTGTAGTAGACCTCGAGGCCGAGCCGGCCGACGTCCTCCACCTCCCACATCCCGACCACGCCGGCGCTGTGCCGGGGCGTGAGCGACACGTCCTGCCGGAGGCCGCGGTCGTGCTCCCTGGCCCGCACGTAGGTGTAGGTGCCGGTCGCGGCCACCGCCCCGTGACGGACGGTGCCGAGCAGCTCGACCCCGGCGTTGGTGGTGGCGTCGGTCCGCGTGCGCAGCACGTAGGCGTCGTCGCGGTCGACACCGACGGGGTCGTCGATGCGCGAGCCGAAGAGCGTCGCCGTGACCGTGGCCGGGCCGAAGGCGCTGCGTGAGATCGATCGACGCCGTCGTGCCGCGCTCGGCTTCGAGCGGCCCTTCGACGGTCAGCCGCGTCAGCCCGGCGGCCTCGGTCTCCTCGGTGAGCGGCGTGGCGGCGAAGAACCCGCGGCCGACCGAGACCCGGCTGGTCCAGCCGCCGCCACGCATCAGCGCGGCCAGCCGCGGACTGGCGAACGTGCCGTACTCGCTGTGCACGTCCACGCGCAGCGCCGGCCGAGACCGCCAGCCATGACGCCAGGTCGACGTCGTCCTGGGCGAACAGGCCGGGCACGACGTACGAATAGGCGAAGCGCGGCACGTCGCGCGGATCGTAATCGATCGCGCTCGACGGCGACGCCGGCCACCCAGGTGTGCGCGCCGGCGGCGCCGCGCAGCGCGGCCTCGCCGAAGAGCGTGTCGTGGGCATCGCGCTCGCGCACCGGGCCGAAACGGTGGTCGTGGCGTTGCCACGCCGCCGCCGCCCGCGCGGTGACGACGACGCGCTCGCCGAGCAGCGTCTGCCCGCTGGCGCCGACGTCGAACCGCCGGGTGTCGAGCGCCTCGATGTAGGGCGCGCCGAGTCGGCGCGAGCACCGCGTCCGGCATCGTGCCGCCGTCGCGATCTTCGATCGTGGCGCCGGCGGTGAGAAACGCCGAGCGCCCATTGCCGCCGTCGAAGAACAGCCGTGGCCGGACGACGCCGCGGTTGTAGCCGGCGACGTCGGCCCAGCCGTCGTCGTCGCGATCGTTGCGGGATTGCCGGTGGCCGCCGGCCGAGCAGCGACCCGCGCCACCGGGCGCCGAGAGGCGACGACAGGTAGGCGACGGCGTCGGTGGCGCCGAGCGTCGACTGGTTGATCAGCAGGTCAGCGGCCGGTTCGGCCCCGGCCGCCGCGACAGCAGGTTGACGACCCCGCCCATCGCCCCGGCGCCGTAGAACGCCGACGCCGCGCCCTTGATGACCTCGACCTGTCCGAGATCCATCGGCGGAATCTGCAGCAGCCCGAGCCCGCCCACCTGCTGGCCGAAGAGCGGCAGGCCGTCGCCGAGGAAGCGGGTATAGCGGCCCTGCATGCCCTGCACGCGCACGCTGGCGGCGCCGATCGAGGGCGAGGTGGCCTGCACCCGCAGCCCGCCCATCTCGTTCAACATCATCACGATGTCGCCCGGGCGTCATCAGCAGCTTCTCTTCGATCTCCTCGCGGTCGAGCACCTCGACGCGGGTCGGCTGATCCTCCAGGCGGCGGCCGGTGCGCGTGGTCGCGACGACGACGACCTCCTCGTCGATTTCGGGGACCGGCACCAGCGCCACGATGACGGTCTGCGGGCTGGGTCCGCCAGCCACGGCCACCGGCTCCGCGAAGGGCAGGAAGCCGTCGGCGGTCACCGAAAGGCGGGTCGCGCCCGGGGCCGCGACCAGCACGGCGATGCCCAGCGGATCGGTAACGGCGGAGGCCTCGGCCAGGGTCACCGCTGCGCCGGCGACCGGGCGGTCGTCGGCCCGCACTTCGATGCGCACGGTGATCGCGGCCGGCTGCGCCGCGACGGCAAGGCTCCAAGCCGACGCGACAAACGCGAACCCGAGCACGCGCGTCTTCCTCCGCCACGCCTGCCCCGCGGCTGGTGCGATCGCCGGTTCGACGCTGGGAACGTGCAGAAGAATCAGTATAGTCGTGAGGCCGGACACGGCGGCGGACGGCGACCGGATGACCGCGAGCACTCGATCAGCGCTGCCCCGCTCGGTGTGGGTGCTGGGGCTCGTCTCGCTCCTGATGGACACGTCGTCGGAGCTCACCCACAGCCTGCTGCCGCTCTTCATGACGACGACCCTCGGCGCCGGCATGGTCACTATCGGCATCGTCGAAGGCGTCGCCGAAGCGACGGCGGCGTTCGCGAAGGTGTTCTCCGGCGCGCTCAGCGACCGCTGGCGGCGCCGCAAGCCGCTGGTCGTGCTCGGCTACGGACTGGGCGCGTTGTCGAAGCCGGCGTTCCCGCTGGCGACGTCGGTGCTGGCGGTCTTTGCCGCCCGCTTCGTCGACCGCGTCGGCAAGGGCATCCGCGGCGCGCCCCGCGATGCCTTGATCGCCGACATCACGCCGCCGCACCTGCGCGGTGCGGCCTACGGGCTCCGCCAGGCGCTCGACTCGGTGGGCGCCGTGCTCGGGCCGCTGCTGGCCGTGCTGTTGATGTCGTGGCTGGCCGGCGACCTGCGTACCGTGCTGTGGTGCAGCGTGGGCCCAGCCGTGCTCGCCGTCGCGCTGCTCGCCGCCGGGGTGCAGGAGCCGAGCCAATCCGTCAACCGGGACGCGACCCGACCCGCCGTCCTCCTGCGCGACGCGTCGTCGCTGCCGCGCCACTACTGGCACGTCGTCGGCATCGCCGTGCTCTTCACGCTGGCCCGATTCAGCGAGGCGTTCCTCGTGCTCCGCGCCGACAGCGTCGGCCTGGCGCCGGGGCAGGTGCCGCTCGTGATGATCGCGATGAGCGCGGTCTACGCCGCTGGCGCCTATCCGGCGGGGGTGGTCGCCGATCGCGTCGGTGGGCGCGGATTGCTGCTCTCGGGCCTGGCCGTGCTCGCCGTCGCCGACGTGGTGCTGGCGCAGGCACGAACCCCGCAGCAGGTGCTGCTCGGCGGCGGCGCGTGGGGCCTGCATCTGGCGCTCACGCAGGGACTCTTCTCGAAGCTGGTCGCCGACGCCGGCCCGGCGCACCTGCGCGGCACCGCCTTCGGCGTCTACAGCCTGGCGACCGGCGTCGCACTGCTCGCCGCCAGCGTGCTCGCCGGCGGGTTGTGGCGCGTGGCGGGACCGGCCGCCACGTTCTACGCCGGCGCCGCCTTCGCCGGGCTGACGATGCTTGGTCTTCTGGTGCTGCGCACCGAGTCCACGCCGTGATGGCGGAGCCGGCCCACGGCGCGGTGTCCTGTCGCCGGCACAGCGGCGTGCGCGCGAGGGGACACCGGCTCTGTCGGTGTGCGCGCCTGCCGTCGAAGACGGCTGGAATATGTCACACGCGGGCTGGCATCGACGTTGCTGAGATGTGGAAGCGCCTGCCTCGGAGCCTCCGGTGACCCCACGCGTCCGAGCAACCTCACCCACCCTGGCGGTGGTCTTCGTCGCCGTCCTCGTCCTCTCGCCCACCGCAGCAAGCGCACAGCGCCACGGCCACCCGGGGGGCGGCCGCGGAGCGGTCGTGATCGTGCCCCCGCCGCTCTACGCCGGCTACGGCTTCTACGATCCGTTCTGGAGCTGGGGCTATCCCGGCTGGGGCTATCCCGGATGGTACGGCCCGTCGTTCGCCGGCTTCGGCTCGGCTCGATTGCAGGTCACGCCGCGGCAGGCCGAGGTCTACGTCGACGGCTACCTGGCCGGCACCGTGGACGATTTCGACGGCACCTTCCAACGCCTCAGCGTGGCGCCCGGCGAACACGAGCTGACCATCTACCTCGAGGGCTATCGCACCTTCACGCAGAAGCTGCTGTTCCGGCCCGGCGCCACCATCAACATCAAGCAGCCGCTCGAGCCGTTGGCGCCGGGCGAGGACAGCGGACCACGGCCGCAGGTCACGGCTCCACCGGCCGGCTCACCCTCCGACGCCGGGGGCCCGGCGGCATCGCCGGCAGCGGCCTTCGGCACGCTGGCCATTCGCGTGCAGCCCGAAGGCGCCACGCTGTTCGTGGACGGCGAAGAGTGGTCGGCGCCGGAGGGCGACGACCGGATCCTGATCGAGCTCGCCGACGGTCCGCACGACGTCGAGGTCCGCAAAGAGGGCCTGACCACCTACCGGCGCACCGTGCAGGTGCGCGCCGGCCGCACCGTGGCGCTGAACGTGAGCCTGTCGCGCTGATCCGGAGCGGTTCTACGACGGAGCGGCCTCGGCCAGCGCCGCGCCGTAGCTGGCCAGGTACTTCATCCCGGTATCGCACGCGACGGTGACGACCGTGGCGCCGGCACCCAGGTCGGCGGCCACGCGCAGCGCCGCGACCACGTTCGCGCCGGTCGAGGTGCCGGCGAACAGCCCCTCCTCGCGCGCCAGCCGGAAGGCCATGGCCCGCGCGTCGGCGGTCGAGACGCGCTCGATGCGACTGGCGACGTCGGCGCGCCACAGCGGCACGACGAAGCCGGCGCCGACGCCGTCGATCTTGTGCCCGCCGGCCGGACCGCCCGAGAGCACCGCCGACTCCGCCGGCTCGACCGCCACGACGTCGACGTCAGGGCGATGCCGCCGCAGGCCCTCGGCGGTGCCGCGCAGGCACCCGGCCGTGCCCACGCATTGGACGAACGCGTCGACCTGGCCTTCCGTCTGGGCCCAGATCTCGTCGGCGAACGCGCGATACGCCGCCAGCTGGTCGGCGTTGCGCAACTGATCGGTCCAGTAGGCGCCGGTGTCGCGGGCGATCACGCCGGCGGCCTCGACCATGGCCCGGGTCAGCTCGGCGGTCATCCGTCCGCTGTCGCTGGAGACGAGGCGAAGGCGCGCCCCGAGCAACGCCATGTGATCGAGCTTCTCGCGCGCGAAGGCGTCCGACGTGACGATGTGCAGCGGATGGCCGGTGGCGGCGCAGACGAAGGCCAGCGACACGCCGGTGCTGCCACCGGTGTACTCGACCACGGCGCCGCCGGGCGCGAGCCGGCCGTCGGCCGCTGCAGCGTCGATCATCGCCCGCGCCATTCGATCCTTCATGCTGCCGGTCGGGTTCTCACTTTCGAGCTTGAGGAGCACGCGGACGCCGGTGGCGGGCACGACGCGGTGCAGGCGCACGAGCGAGGTGTCGCCGATGCAGGAAAGCAGGTCACGGGGGAGCTGAACCATGTGCCCGTCACGGTAGCGCGGCGCGCGCCGCCGGGCCGAGGGTCGCCGTCGCCAACTTCGGTATCGCCCTTGCCATCGGCCAGCCGCGATCTGGGCCATGCAGCATCAGTCAGGCACATGCATGACCAAAGGTCGAACCAGCCATGAGATGAATTTGTGGTGCCGGCGCGCAGCCGCGCGTTACCATTGCCAGCGAATGCCCCTGCTCTCCGAGCTGTCGACGCCCGACCTCGCTGCCGCCCACGCCCTGGTGCAGCGCCGCTACGACGCCTTCAAGGCGCGCGGCCTCGCGCTCGACCTCACCCGCGGCAAGCCGTCGCGCGAACAGCTGGACCTCTCCAACGATCTGCTCACGCTGCCCGGCGTGGCCGACCACCTGGCCGCCGACGCGACCGACGTCCGCAACTACGGCGGCCTCCAGGGGTTGCCGGAGCTGCGCGCGCTGCTGGCCCCGATCTTCGGCGTCGCGCCGGCGCAGATGATCCTCGGCGACAACTCGAGCCTGGCCCTGATGCACGACGCCGTCGCCTACGCGCTGCTCACCGGCACGGTCGACAGCCCGCGGCCGTGGTCGCGCGAGTCGCGGGTGGCGTTTCTGTGTCCGGTGCCCGGCTACGACCGCCATTTCGCCATCTGCCAGGACTTCGGCATCGAGATGATCCCGGTGCCCCTGACCGACGACGGACCCGACATGGATCTCGTCGAACGGCTGGTGGCAGAGGACGCCGCAATCAAGGGGATGTGGTGCGTCCCGAAGTACAGCAACCCGACCGGCACCGTCTACTCGGCGGCCGCCACCGAGCGCCTCGCGGCGATGACGTCCGCGGCGCCGGACTTCCGCGTGTTCTGGGACGACGCTTACGCGGTGCACCACCTGACCGCCGAGCGGATCGCGACCGCCAACCTGCTCGAGGCGTGCGCCCGCCACGGGCATCCGCATCGCGCGTTCGTCTTCGGCTCCACCTCCAAGATCACCCTGCCCGGCGCCGGCGTCGCGCTGTTCGCCGCTTCGGCGGCCAACGTCGCCTGGTATCTGGCGCGAATGGGCAAGCGGACCATCGGCGGCGACAAGGTCAACCAGCTGCGTCACGTGCGCTATCTGCGCGACGCCGCCGGGGTGCTGGCACTGATGGACCGCCACCGCGCCATCGTGGCGCCGAAGTTCGCCGCGGTCGTCGCCGCCTTCGAGCGCGACCTCGCCGGCACCGGCGCGGCGTCGTGGACGGTGCCCAAGGGCGGCTACTTCATCAGCCTCGACGTGCGCGACGGCTGCGCCGCGGAGGTCGTGCGGCTGGCCAAGGCGGCCGGCGTCGAGCTGACCCCGGCCGGGTCGACCTATCCGCGCGGCCACGATCCGCGCGACCGCAACATCCGCGTCGCGCCGACGTTCCCCGACCTGGCCACGGTGACCACGGCGGCCGAGGGCGTGGCGATCAGCGTGCTGCTCGCCACCTCGGCGGCGCTGCTGAAGGCACAGCCGGCGGGCCGGACCGCCTGAGACGACGCCCGGCGCACAGCCCGGCGGCGAGGTCTACAATCGAGGTCGCGTGACCTTGGGATCCTGGCGCCTCCGGCTCGTCGTCTGGTCAGTGCCGTGCGCGGTCGCCGCACAGGGTGCGCCACCTGCCGTGCTGCCGCCGGTCGCGACCACGGCGCTGGCCCGCAGCCTCGCGGCCGCCAGCGCGCACCCGCAGCATGTGTGGCGCGACACCGCGCCGTACGCCGGCGAGCTGGTCGTGGCCTACATCGAGATCGCACGGGGCGACCGCCGCAAGTGGGAGTACCGCATGGCGGCCAACGTCCGCGAGGTCGACCGGACCATGCCCGGCGATCTGGGCGGGTATCCGATCAACTACGGCTACGTGCCGCAGACCGTGTCCTACGACGGCGATCCGTTCGACGCGCTCGTGCTCGGACCGCCGCTGCCGGGGGGATCGATCGTGGCCGGCGCCGTGGCCGGACTCATGTACATGGACGACGAGAAGGGCTACGACGCCAAGGTCGTGCTGTCGCCGGTCGACGCCGACGGCCGGCCGATCTTCGCGATCACCGACGCCGTGCGCTCCACCGTCGCCACCTACTTCCGCGAGTACAAGCGAGGCACGATGAGCGGATTCTCGCGCGTGCCGGGATGGGGCGGCATCGAGGACGGCCGCGCGCACGTCGCGATCGCTCACGCCTTCTTCCGCGCCTGCCGCGACGTCCCGGGCAAGCCCTGCCGGTCTAGTCCTTGAGTGTGGAGGTCTTCACCGCAGCCTACGTGGTCGGCGTGAACAGCATCGCCACGCCGTTCATGCAGTAGCGCAGGCCAGTCGGCCTCGGGCCGTCGTCGAAGACGTGTCCCAGATGACCGCCGCAACGGCGGCAATGCACCGACGTGCGGATCATCCCGAAGGACATGTCCCGGGTCGTGCCGACGGCGTTGTCGAGCGGCGCCCAGAAGCTCGGCCAGCCGGTGCCGCTCTCGAACTTCGTCGACGACGAGAAGAGGTCGAGCCGGCACCCGGCACAGGCGAAAACGCCGGGTCGCTTCTCCTGGTTCAGCGGGCTGGTGAATGCCGGTTCGGTGCCCTCGCGGCGCAGCACGTCGTACTGCGCGCGGGTGAGCAGCTGCCGCCATTCGGCATCGGTGTGGGTGACTTCGAACACCGGCGGCGCCGCGCCCTGCAAGGCCGTCCAGGAGGCGGCACCGACGCCAACGGCGAGCCCCGCGCTTCCCCACACGAACTGGCGTCTGGTCATCACGGCCCCCTGGGACAGTATACGCACCGCCACTGGAGGTTGGATGCCGGGTCGAGGTCCGGGGTCCGGTGCGCCGCCGGCGCCAGCTCGACCTCCGACGCAGGTGGCGGTGGATATAATCGCGGCCGATGATAGGTCCGCCGGTCTCGCGCCGTCACTTCCTGGCCACGAGTGGTGCCCTGATAGGCACGGCCTGCTGGCCGGAATGGATGGACGCCGCCCAACCCAGCTCGACCGACGACGCGCTGCGCGCCGAGGTCGCCGAGGCGGCCCTGACCCGCGCGGCCGCGCTTGGCGCCAGCTACGCCGACATCCGCATCAACCGCTACCGCCGCGAGTCGATCGCGACGCGCGAGCGCCAGGTGCAGAACGTGTCGCGGTCGACCAGCTACGGCTTCGGCCTGCGCGTGCTGGTCGACGGCGCCTGGGGTTTCGCGGCGGTCAACCGGGTGGAGCCCGGGGCGGCGCGCACCGCCGCCGAACAGGCGGTGGCGATCGCCCGGGCCAACGCCGCGCTGGCCTCGCGCAAGGTCGTGCTGGCCAGCGCCGACAAGGCCGTCGCGACCTGGACCAGCGCGTTCACCCGCGATCCGTTCGCGGTGCCGCTCGACACCAAGATCGCGTTCCTGATGTCGCTGAACGAGGCGGCGCTGGCCGTGCCCGGCGTCACCTTCGTCAGCTCGCAGGTCCTGTTCGTGGACGAGCAGAAGTACTTCGCCTCGAGCGAGGGGTCGCGCATCACCCAACGGCTGGTGCGGACCTACCCGCAGTTCAGCACCACCGCCGCCGATCGCGCCAGCGGCGACTTCCAGACCCGCGCCGTCGTCGATCGGGCGCAGCTGGTCGGCTACGAGTACGTCGAGAACTACCCGTGGCGGCAGGACGCCGAGAAGGCCGGACACGAGGTGGTCGAGAAGCTGAAGGCGAAGCCGGTCGCCCCGGGCCGCTACGACCTGGTCGTCGATCCGTCGCAGCTCTTCCTGGCCATCCACGAATCGGTCGGCCACTCGACCGAGCTCGACCGCTCGCTCGGCTGGGAAGCCAACATGGCCGGCACCAGCTTCCTCAAGAGCGAGCGACGCCGGCAAGCTGCGCTTCGGCGCCTCGATCGTCAACCTGGTCGGCGACCGCACCCAGCCGGGCGGCCTGGCGACCACCGGATTCGACGACGAAGGGGTGAAGGCCGAGCGCTGGCACCTGGTCCGTGACGGGATGTTCGTGGACTGGCAGACGACGCGGGAGCTGGCGCCGCTCATCGGCCAGTCGCGTTCGCATGGCTGCCTGCACTGCGACCACTGGTCGAGCGTGCCGTTTCCGCGGATGCCGAACGTGTCGCTGCAGCCGGCCACGACCGAGGTCACCCTCGACCAGCTGTTCAGCGGCATCAAGCGCGGGCTGTTCATCGAGGGCCGCGGCAGCTCGTCGATCGACCAGCAGCGCTACAACTTCCAGTTCGGCGGCGCGGTCATCCGCGAGATCACCAACGGCAAGCTCGGCGCGATGGTCAAGGACGCCGCGTATCAGTCGCGGACGCCGGACTTCTGGGCGTCGTGCGATGGCGTGGGCGGCCCGGCCACCTACAAGCTGTGGGGCACCTCGGCCGACGGCAAGGGCGAGCCCGGCCAGACCAACGCGGTGAGCCACGGCTGTCCGCCGGCGCGCTTCCGCAACGTCACCGTTCTGAATACGGCGGCCGTGCTGATGTTGACCCGCGACGACGCGCTCGCCATCTGCGAGACGGCGCTGGCCCAGGCCAAGGCGGCCGGGGCCGAGGACGCGGTGGTGTCGCTGACCAACGCCGCCGAGTCGCACGCGCGGTTCGCCGACAACCGGATCACCACCAGCGGACGCTCCGACGACCTCGACATCACGGCCACGGTCTGGGTCGGCCGCCGCCGCGGATCGATCATCGGCAACGACACCAGCGCCGACGCATTGAAGCGCATGGTCGACGACGCGGTCCAGATCGCGCGCGTGTCGCCGGTCCATCGCGAGTACGTGCCGACGCTGGGTCCGCTCGACTATCCGGAGGCGCGCGGCTTCGCCGCCGCGACCGCCGAGGTCGACGTGACGGCGCGAGCGGCGGCCCTCGAGGCGGTGCTCGGCGCCTGCCGCGGTGCCAAGGTGACCGGGGCCGGCTTCCACAGCGCCCGGGCGTCGGCGATCGCCGCCGCGACCGCCAACGGCAATCGCCGCTACTTCCGCTCGAGCGAAGCCGGTCTCAGCGTGACCGCGCGCAGCGCCGACGGCACCGGCTCGGGCTACTACGCCGGCGACCACTTCGACCTCGCCCGCCTCGAGACCCGGCGGATCGCCGAGCAGGCGGTCGACAAGGCGGCGCGCTCGCGCCAACCCAAGCCGATCGAGCCGGGCGCCTACCCGGTGATTCTCGAACCGCAGGCGGTCGCCGATCTGATCGGCTTCCTGACCAACAGCTTCGACGCCCGGACCGCCGACGAGGGGCGCAGCGCGTTCTCGGCCAAGGACGGCAAGACGCGGCTGGGCGAGGCGCTGTTCAACGACCGGATCTCGCTCTACAGCGACCCGATGCACGCCGACCTGCCGGCGGTGCCGAGCACGGCCGAAGGGGTCCCGGCCGCGCGGCTGTCGCTCATCCGCAACGGCGTGCTCGAGACCCTCGAGTACCTCGCGGTTCTGGGCGCAGGAGCGAAAGCGCGAGCCCACGGCCGGTCCGGTCAACTACATCCTCGAGGGCGCCTCGCCGGCGGTGTCGACCGACGAGATGGTCAAGGGCATGGCGCGTGGACTGGTCATCTCGCGGTTCTGGTACGTGCGCCTGGTCGACCCGCGCACCATCGTGCTCACCGGACTGACCCGCGACGGCTTGTGGTGGGTCGAAAAAGGCGAGGTGCGCCATCCGGTGCGCAACCTGCGCTTCAACCAGAGCGTGCTGGCGATGCTGGCGCCGTGGAACGTCGAGGCGATCGGCCGGCCGCAGCGGCTGTCGCCGTTCATGGTCCCGGCCCTCAAGCTGAACGCGTTCACGTTCACCTCGATCTCCGACGCCGTCTGACCGCGCCGGGCGAACCCGGACCGTCAGCCGACCCGGGCGCCGAGCTTCTTGACCAGCACCTTGGAACGCCGGCCGCTCTGCTCGTAGCGTTCGCGACGCGCCGGCGGCAGATCGTCGGGCGTGCCCTCGACGAAGCCGCCCTTCGACTGGAAGTAGCTGAACGCCTGGGTCGACAGCACCAGCAGGCTGTCGAGCTGCAGCTCGCGGGCCCGCTTCTCGACGAACTGAATCAACTTGCGCCCGATGCCCTGGTTCTCGTGCGCGGTGCTCACGTAGAGGCAGGCCAGCTCGCCCTGGTTCTGCTCGGGATAGACGTGCAGGGCGACGCAGGCGACCGGGTTCTTGTCGACCTCGAAGATGTAGTAGTCGGCGAGGTCCCGCTCGATGGTGGCCCGGGTGCGCCGCACCAGCTCGTCGGCCTCGACCGCCTGGCGGGTCAGCATCTGGATGGCCCGCACGTCCTTCTTCCGCGCCGGCCGGATCTGCTGGTACTCGTTGACGTAGATCAGCGTGCCGATGCCGTGGTTTGAAAAGACCTCGCCGAGCAGCCCCTCGTCGTGGGTGCCGTTGACGACGTGGACGCGCGGCACGCCGGCCGCGCAGGCGGCCGCGGCGTGCGCGGCCTTCGAGAGCAGCCCCGGGGCGAAGCCGTCGGGCGCGTCGCGGATGAGATCGCGGAGCTCGTCGGGCAGCATCTGGCGGATCAGTTGACCGCGGTGCACCAGGCCGTCCTGCACGGTGACGAAGATCAGCTTGATCGCTTTGAGCTGTTCGGCCACCGACACGGCGACGCGGTCGGAGTTCAGGCGATAGGTCCGGCCCTCGCCGTCGAAGCCGAGCGGCGGAATCACCGGCACGACCCCCTGGGCCAGCAGCGTCTGCAGCAGCTCGCCGTCGACGCGCTCGACCCGGCCGGTGAACAGGTGATCCACGCCCTGGAGGATGCCGAGCGGATAGGCGGTGAGCACGTTGGCGCAGGCGGCGCGCAGGTCGTTGGCCGACAGCCCTTCGAGGATCTCGTGGGTGACCCGAGTGGCCGCGGTGAGCGCCAGGTCGAGGGTGGCCGCATCGGTGACGCCGGCGCCGTCGAGGTCCGAGGCGGTCACGCCGCGCTCGGCCGCCAGCGCCTGGATCTGCCGGCCGGCGCCGTGCACCAGCACCACGCGGATGTTCACGGCCAGCAGCAGCGCGACGTCGAGCAGCAGCGTCGCGAAGTTGTCGTCGGCCACCACCGCCCCGTCGAGCGCGAGGACGAACGTCTTCTCGCGGAACTGGAGGACGTACTGGAGGATGCCGCGCAGCTCGGCCAGCTTCATGGCGATTCGAGTCTCGGAGACAAGCGAAACAGGGCTGCCACGGAGCAGCCCTGTCCCAATGACGGAGGACACGTCGTGCGCCCGCAGGCGCCGTGCCGGCGCGAACCGGCTAGCCGCGCGCCGCCATCGTCGAGACCGCGGCCTTCTTCGGGAAGATCTCCTTGAAGGTCTTGGTGAACTTGTCCATCTCCTCGGGCAGGCCGACCGAGACGCGCAGGTGGTTCAGCATCGGCGGGAACGGCCGGCCGACGAGGATGCCCTTCTGCTTGAACGCTTCGATGGTCGGCTGCACCGTGCTGTCGCCCAGGCTGACCATGAAGAAGTTGGTCTGCGAGGGGATCACCGGGTAGCCGTGCGCCTCGAGCTCGCGCGTGGTCTTGTTGCGCAGCGCGACGATCTTGGCCTTGACCTCGGCCTGGCCGGCGGTGTCCTTGAGCGACGCCACGGCGCCGTGCTTGGCCAGCACGTTGACGCTGTTCGAGGCGTAGACGCGCAGCTGCTTGATGATCTCGGGCGTGGAGATGGCGTAGCCGACGCGCATCGCCGCCAGCGCCGCGATCTTCGAGAAGGTGCGGGCGACGATCGACCGGCCGGCCTTCGATCACGTAGGGGATCGAGGTGCCGTAGGCCGGGTCGTCGACGAAGTGGTGGTAGGCCTCGTCGATGAGGATCGGCATCGTCTTCGGGATGCCCTCGACCACCTTCTTGACGTCGGCGGCGCTGATCACCATGCCGGTCGGGTTGTTCGGGTTGCACAGGTAGAACAGGCCCACCGTCGAGGCGTTCTTGTTGGCCTCGCTGATCATCGTGTCGAGGTCCTGCTGGTAGTTCTTCAGCAGCGGCACCTTGATGCCCTCGGCCTTGATCTGGGTGGCGTGCTGGTAGACCGTGGCGTAGGTCGGGTCGGCGCCGACGACCTTCTTGCCGCCCGTCAGGAACGCCTCGCCGACGACCTCGAGGACCTCACCGGACCCCGGGGTCAGCAGGACGTTCTCGGGCTTGACGCCGTGGTGCGCCGCGATCTCCTGGATGACGTTGGCATCCGGGTAGCCGTAGCGGTTGGCGTACTTCCAGGCGTGGTTCATCGCCTCCATCACGTTCTGCGGGCGGGCCGAAGTTGTTTTCGTTGCTGGCCAGCTTGGCGAAGGCGTCGTACTCGGCCTCACCGCCGCCGAACCGCGCCGTCTGTCCCTGCGCGAACAGCCCCGACGTGGGTCGCAGCCCCAGGACGCCCATGGCGGTGGCGACCCCTCCAAAGAACCGACGGCGAGAAAGCGGATGCCTGACGTCCATGAACCCTCCAGATGAGAAGCCGGCGAACTCTGGAAGATTACCCGATTTGCGGACCGGGTGCACCTGGCAGTTGTCAGAAGCCACATGCATGGACTGGCGTCCGAATCGGCACCCCGGGCGAGACACGGCCCGCCTCAGCCGGACCCGCGACGGGCCGGTCCACCGCCGAACTGCCGGGGGGCGGCGCCGCGGCTGGCCGTAGAATGCGACTTCACGCGGTACAGCGAGGCGATGCCATGGTGATCCACGAGTTGAGTCATGACGAGTGCGTGGCGGTCCTGGAGCGGGCCGACGTCGGCCATCTGGCGTGCGCCTATCTGGCCCAGCCCTACATCGTCCCGATCCAGTTCACGTTCGACCCCGCGCAACACTGCGCGTATGCGTTCTCGACTGAGGGCCAGAAAATCACCTGGATGCGCCTGAACCCGAAGGTCTGCCTGCAGGTGGAGGAGATCATCGACAAGGACCGCTGGACGACGGTCGTCGCGATCGGCCGGTTCGAGGAGATCGGCCACGCCCCTGAGATGGCCGAGGCGCGGCGCCATGCCGAGAGTCTCGTGGCGCGGCGCCACGAGTGGTGGCTGCCGGCGACCGCGAGTGGCCCGGGCGATGACAATCAGGGAGCGGTGATCTTCCGCATCGCCGTCGATGGCATGACCGGCCGGCGAACGGCCCGCGACCGCGCCTGAGGCGGCGGCCACAAAAAACGCGGGGTGGGCTCCAGGTCCCACCCCGCGCGACGGGAGTTACTGCTTGCGGTAGGAGCTGATGGGCGGCAGACGCGACCCGGTGCCCGGCGGCGGGGCCGGCTCGCCCACGACGTTCATCGTGATCGATCCGATGCCGTCGATCGACGCCGTCATCTTCTCGCCCGGCTTGAGGAAACGCTCGGCGCCGCGGTACGCCTGGCCCATACCGGTGCCGCCCGAGGTGCCGTTGTTGACGACGTCGCCGGGGAAGAGCGTGATGATCGACGAGCCGTACTCGATCAGCTCGTAGATCGAGTGGATCATGTCCGACGCGCCGGCCTCCTGCATCACCTTGCCGTCGACGGTGAGCGTCTGGCGCAGGCGCTTCATCGGATCGCCGTAGAACTCCTTCGGCACGATCCACGGCCCCATCGGGGCGAAGGTGTCGTGCCCCTTGCCGACCAGCCAGTCGGAGCCGGGCCGTGAATCGGGCGGCCGGCCGCCGCGATCCGAGACGTCGACGGTGACCATGTAGCCGAAGATGTGCTCGGCGGCCTTGTCGGCCGGCACGTCCCGGGCGGCGCGGCCGATGACGATGCCGAGCTCGACCTCCCAGTCGACCCGGTCGCGGCCGTGGGGAATGATCACGTCGTCGCCGTCGCCGACCACGGCGCCGCGCGTCGGCTTGAGGAACAGATACGGCACGCCGCGCTTGGCCCGACGCTCGGCCTCGGCCTTCTTCTGTTCTTCGGCGGTGCCGGTCTCGCCGACGTGGGTATAGAAGTTGACGGCCGCGTTCAGCATCTTGCCGGGCATCAGCGGCGCCAGGATGTCCACCGTCTTGACGTCATGGACGTAGGCCGGGCGCTGCGCGCCGGTGAGGCGGTTGCCGCGCGCCAACTGGTTGACGATCTCGTAGAGGCGGGTCTTCATCCCGTACTCGTAGCGGCCGATGAGATCGACCATGGTCGGCGGCATCGGAATCGGCGGATAGGACGGGTCGCGCTGCAGGACCCGGTTGGCGGCGACCAGGTCGACGACCAGGGTGTCGCGCAACACGATGCCGATGCGCGGCTCGCCGGCGATGTCGAACGTGCCGAGCTTGAACGGCTCGGCGCTGCTGATGGACGGGTCGCCCTGCGCTCGTGCCAGCGCCGGACTGCCCAGGACGACGAGTGCCGCCAGGACCGCAATCAATCTCATGTGTGTTCCTCCACGCCTCGGACCCCGCGACGGCCAACGCGGTCTGCGCCGCCGACGCGGCCATTTGTAACAGCCGCGACGCGCCGCGCCGGTAAAACGATGTCTAGGAAATGTCTTGGACTTGTCTCGAAGGGCTCGGTGCGACGGCGCCCCCGATTGGGCCCACGAGCCGGCGGGTCGAGAGGTGACAAACGCGGTCGGCGGGTCCGTGCGATGATCCTGGCCATGCCGGCTCGACGCACGCTTGGCCCCCCGCCCGGCCTCGACGTGCCGGCGTTCCTGCGTCTCGCCGACATCTCGCGACGGTCGGTGAAGTTCGCGCCGTCCGTGCGGGTGTTCTCGCAGGGCGGGCAAGCCAACAGCGTCTTCTATCTCGAGAGCGGTCGGGTGAAGCTGTCGGTGCTCTCCGCCAGCGGCAAGGAGGCGGTGGTCGCGATCTTCGGCCCGGGCGACTTCTTCGGCGAAGGATGCCTGGCCGGCCAGCCGCTGCGTATGAGCACGGCCACGACCGTGGAATCCACTCGCGCGTTGCGGATTGCCAAGCGTGACATGGTGCGCCTGCTGCACGACCACCCGGAGTTCTCCGGTCGTTTCATCGCGCACATGCTCGCCCGCAACATCCGGATCGAGGAAGATCTCGTCGACCAGCTCTTCAACTCGAGTGAGAAGCGATTGGCGAGGACGCTGCTGCTGCTGGCGCGCTACGGGAAGGAGAACACGCCGCTGCGGACGCTGCCTCACTTGTCCCAGGAGACCCTGGCCGAGATGGTCGGCACGACGCGTTCGCGCGTGAACTTCTTCATGAACAAGTTCCGGCGCCTCGGCTTCCTCGAATACAACGGCGGCCTGAAGATCAACAGCTCCCTGCTGAGCATCGTCCTGCACGATTGAGCGAGGCGCGGTCGGCGTCGACCGACCCGCGCGCTGTGCTGTTGAGGACAGCGCACGCGAGGGCCGACTCGTACACTCGACGCATGACCGCTCAGCAACGGCACCTGATGCATGCAGCGGCGACCTGCGGGCTGGCGGTCGGGCTCGCCCTCGGGCTGACCCCACCCAGCTGGGCCGTAGCCGTGAGTCTCGCCGCTGATTCCCGGGTTCGCGATCGTCTGGCTCTGGAACCATCCAGGCCCGATCCCGGCCAACGCGCCGTCGGTCGGGGCGTCGATGCCACGCACGCCGTCCGTCGTCCGGAGTTCGATGTGGGTCGCCGTCATCCTCATGGTCACCGGCGCGGTGTTCCCGGTGCGGGCGGGCGACGCCGATCCCGCGTTCTCGCGCTACCGCACCGTCACCCTGGGGGACTCGGTGCCGGCGGTCCTCGAGGGGCTGAAGGCCCGACTGCCCGACGTCAAGGTCGTCCAGGAGCGACCGACCCTGGTGCAACAGCTGACGTGGCGGCCACAACGCTATGTGAGCGGCGCCGCCGTCGACCTCGACCCGATCGACGAGATGACGCTCACCTTCCACCTCGGCCGGCTGGTGCGCATCGCCGTCATCTACGACCGTGCCCGGACCGAGGGGTTGACCGATACGGACTTGGCCGAGGCGTTCACCGGCGTCTACGGCCCGCCGATGCTGCCCTCGACCTCGTCGCACACGCCCGAGCCGGACGCCCGGCCGGCTGCAGCCGGCGTGATCGGGTTGTGGGGCGACGGCCAGACGCTCGTCACGCTGTGGCGCGAAGGCTATCGCCAGCAGCTGAGAACGACTGTCACGACACTGGTCGCCGACGCCGCGATGCGGGACGCCCTCGCCAGCGGCGTCGCGCTCGCCGCGAGCGAGGCGCCGGGGAAGGAGCTCGACCGCCGCACCGCCGACGCCGCGGCCCTGCTGACGCGCGCCGAGCGGATCCGGCGTGACAACAAAGCGTCGTTCAAGCCGTAGCCGATGCGACGCCAGCCACGACGTGCGGAGGGTGAACTGCGATGACGACCCCCACATCTCGCCCCAAGGACTCGGTCGGCCTGCGGCTGGTCCGACGGTCGAACCAGGCGGTCACCGACGTGACCCTCGATCACGTGTCGGCGGCCGCTGACAGCCCGGCCGGCCCGTCAGCCCACGCCACCAGCGGCGTCGGTCATCGGTACCGACTGGCGACGCCGGCGCTGACGCCGAACCGCGAACGCGAGAGTCTTGCCCTCGCCATCATGGTCGACGAGCTGAGCCGAAACCCCGGCAACCTGCTGCAGCGGCTGGTGGAAGTCGTGACCGGCGTGTGCGGCGTCGGTACCGCGGCGGTGGCCATGACCGACGGCAACGGGCTCGGCTGGGACGCGGTGGCGGGCCCGATGGCCGACGCACCCCGCTGGACCGCGTTCCACCGCGCCGGCGCTGCGCGTCGCGGCGCGGAGGGCCCCGCGCGGTCGGAGATTGTCACCGATCGTCCGGTGTCGCTGCCTGACCAGGGCCCGGCCATTGTCGATGCGCAGGCCATCTCGCTGCAACACGACGGCGCGATGGTCGGCGTGCTGTGGATCGCCAATCACGAGGATGGCCGCACGATCACCGCCGACGACGAACGCGTCGTGGGCGTGCTGGCCAAGCTGGCGTCGTCGGGTTGGACCACCTGGGCGCGCGGCGAGGCCGCCCGTCGCGCCAGTGATCGCAAGAGCGAGTTCCTGGCGCTGGTGAGCCACGAGCTCCGAAATCCCCTCAACACGATCGCCACCGCCGCAGTGCTCCTTCGGGATCTGGTGCCTGGACACGACGGCGCTGCCGCCGCCGTCGACGTCATCGCGCGGCAGTGTCAGTCCATGTCGCGCCTGGTCAATGATCTCTTCGACACCGCCAGGCTCGACCACGGCAAGCTGGATCTGCAGCTCGCCCCGATCGACCTCCGGGCGATCATCGTCGAGGCCCTGGCGTCGCGGCGCCAGCAAGCCGAGCGGCATGGCCACACGCTGAGGATGGATCTCGGGGACGAGCCCGTGAGGATCGACGCCGATCGCGTCCGCCTCGTGCAGATGCTCTCGAACCTGATCGACAACGCGATCAAGTACACGGCGCGCGGCGGCCGCATCGTCGTGTCCCTGCACCGCACGGCCGGCGACGTCCGGCTGACGGTCGAGGACAGCGGCGACGGCCTGGCGGCCGATCAGCTGGCTGGCATCTTCGAGCCGTTCGCGCAGCTGGAAGGCTCCAGGCACTCCGGCCGGGGCGGCCTCGGGCTGGGGTTGCCACTGGCGCGCAGCCTCGCCGAGCTCCACGGCGGCAGCCTGCAGGCGACGAGTCCAGGACTGGGACAAGGCAGCTCGTTCGTGGTCACCCTGCCGGCGGGAGCGCGTCAGCCGATGGGCGCCGGCCACTAGCTCGGCGGCGCCGAGGCTCGATCCCAGCCAAAGCCCTCGGCTTGACATTCGCCCGAGTTCGTTGTCTGATTGGCTGGTTTTGATTATTCAAAATATAATTTTTGAGGCCAGGGCGTCCTTCCTGGCGCTCAGCCTGGCCGCCGGGCTCGTCGCCGCTCCAGCGCCCGCGGCCGCACAGGACACTCCCCCGCCGCCGCCCCCGCCGCCCACGTCCTCGACCGGGCTGTCGGGCTACATGGACTTCCACTACAACAAGGTCAGTCATCAGGACGGGGAGCTCGACTTCCACCGCTTCGTCCTGCTCGTCGCCCATCGGTTCTCCGACCGCATCCGGTTCGTGAGCGAGCTCGAGCTGGAGCACGCCTTCGTCGAGGGCCTCGAGGACGCCGGCGAGATCGAGCTCGAGCAGGCCTACGTCGACTTCCTCCTGTCGCGCAGCTTCAACGTCCGCGCCGGGATGGTGCTGATGCCGGTCGGCATCATCAACGAGCGCCACGAGCCGCCGGTCTACTACGGCGTGGAACGGCCGCTGGTCGACACGGTGATCGTCCCGACCACGTGGTTCGAGGTCGGGGCGGGCATCCACGGCGAGGTCGGCCGGGGCTGGCGGTATCGCGCTTACGTGACCTCGCCGCTCAACGCCGCCGAGTTCAGCGCCGAGGAGGGCGTGCGGGAGGGCCGGCAGAAGGGCAACCGCACCAACATCAGGAGCGCCGCCGCCACCGGACGGATCGAGTTCGTGGGCGTGCGCGGACTGACCGCCGGCGCCAGTGGCTGGGCCGGCGAGTCGGGGTTCGAGTTCCAGCCGCGGTTCGACGTGCCGGTGCGCCTGTTCGAAGCCGACGTGCGCTACGCCCGCGACCGCTTCGAAGGTCGAGCCCAGGCCGCCACCGTGCGCATCCTCGGTGCCGCCGACCTCAACGACGCGATGGCCCGGACCACGGGCGTCAACCCGAACGTCGCCAGCACGCTGCGCGGCGGCTACCTCGAGGCCAGCTACCGGGTCATCTCCGGCGCCGCCTTCGGCGACGTCGGCGCGTTCGTGCGCTACGAGAACGTCGACACGCAGTACCGCATGCCCGACGGCTACGTGCCGCTGCAGCAGTTCGATCGCGAGCAGTGGGTCGTCGGCGCCACCTACTGGCCCGAGCCCGACATCGCGATCAAGGTCGACTACGTCCATCAGCGGAACAAGAGCGCCATCATCAGCGCGCCCAGTTCCTTCAACCTCGGTCTCGGATGGTGGTTCTGATGATGCGCATCGCTTTCGTCGTGTGTGCCCTGGCGCTGGTGTCGGCCTCGGCGTGGTCGTGGACCGTGCAGCCGCCGCCAGAGGCGCAGACCGTGGACATCGCCGCCGAGCGCTTCAGTTTCACGCCGTCCGAAGTGAAAACGACCGCCGGCACGACGCTGACGATCCGGCTCACCAGCGACGACACCGCGCACGGCTTCCGCATCCTCGACACCGACGTCAACGTCGAGATTCCCAAACGCAGCCGCGGCGTGACGACGGTGTCGTTCACGCCGGCGAAGGCCGGGCGCTACACCTTCGAGTGCTCCAAGTTGTGCGGCGCCGGCCACTCGTTCATGCGCGGGGTCATCGTCGTCGACGACCCCGCCCCGGGCACCCGATGATCCGCCGCGCGACGGCGCGGTGGGCGGCACGGGCCGGATTGCTGGCCGGCGCGCTGCTGTGGGTCACCGCGCTGTTGTCGGCGCAGGCGCGGGTCGTCCAACCGGGCGAGCCGCTGGCCGGCGTCACGCCGGCCGAGTTCGAGGAGTTCCGCCTCGGACTCGACGACTTCCTCGAGGTCGAAACCGCCGAAGAGGGCCTGGGGCCGGCGTTCAACGGCACCAGTTGCGCCGTGTGCCACAACGTCCCGGCCGTGGGCGGGATCAGCGCGGTCTCGGAGGTGCGGGCGGCGCGGCGGCTGGAGGACGGCACCTTCGTGGCGCTCGCCGCCGACGGCGAATCGCTGTTCCATCTGTTCTCGGTGCCCGGTCACGCCTGCCAGCCCGCCATTCCCGTCGAGGCCAACATCATCATCCGCCGGGTGCCGATTCCGGTGTTCGGCGCCGGCCTGGTCGAGGCGATCGACGACGACACCCTGCTGGCCATGGCCGCCGTCCAGGCGCGCGGGCGCGACGGCATCAGCGGACGGGCCGCGCTCATCGCCGATCGGGCGACCGGCGACCAGCGCGTCGGACGTTTCGGGTGGAAGGCGCAGCACGCCACGCTGCTGGCCTTCGGGGCCGACGCCTACCGCAACGAGATGGGCATCACCAACGACCTCTTCCCGTCGGAGATCGCCGTCGGCATCGACCAGGCGCGCATGCGGCTGTGCGACCCGATCCCGGATCCGGAGGACATCGCCGACCCGCGCACCCGGCGCCGTGGCATCGACAACTTCGCCAGCTTCATGCGGCTGCTGGCGCCGGTGGCGCGCGGGCCGATCGACGCCACGACCGGCGCGGGTGAGGATGTGTTCAACGCCATCGGCTGTGCCAACTGCCACGCGCCGACGCTGACGACCGGGGCGAATGCCAATCCGCTGCTGCACCGCCAGCCCGTGCCGCTGTTCTCGGATTTGCTGCTGCACGACGTCGGCACCGGCGACGGCATCCGCCAGGGCGCGGCCGAGCCCGGCGAGATTCGAACCCCGGCGTTGTGGGGGCTGCGGTTCCGCCGTCCGTTGTTACACGACGGCTCGGCGGCCACGACCGACGACGCGATTGCCCGCCACCGCGGCGAAGCGGAGTCGACGCGGGCCAGCTACGAGCGGCTCAGCGACGGGCAGAAGGCGGCGCTCCGCCGCTTCCTGGCCTCGCTATGAGTTCGGCTCGAGTACCCGTAGCAGCAGTCCTGGCGTAGATGGCCGCACACTCGACGATCCGGTCGGTGTGCACGAACTCCTTCGGCCCGTGCGAGATGGCGAGCAGGCCTGGGCCATAGGCGTAAGCCGGCATCCCCTGCTCGGCGTAGAACCTGATCTCCAGCAGGCCGGGACACATCTCGAACTTCGGCGCCTTGCCGGTCACGGCCTTGACGTGGGCGCTGAGGGCGCGGCCCAGCGGCGTCGCCTCGGAGGCGCCCGACGGCCGGCCCTCCTGGAACGTCTCGACGTCGAGCGAGATCCCGGCGCGCCGGGCCTGGGCGAAGACCGCGCACAGCGCGTCGCGCTCGGCCTCGAAGTCCTCTTCGGGATTCATGCGCCGGTCGACCGTGAACACACAGCGGCCGGGCACGACGTTGAAGTTCGAGCCCGCCTCCACGCGTCCGCCGATGAGCATCAGGGATCGGCGGGCCGCCGCCGGCGTCACCCGGAACCGGGTGCGTCGCCGGCCCACCCGACGGGCGAGCGCCTGCAGCCCGGCGACGACGCGCATCGCGTCCTCGAAGGCGTTGCGCCCCTGGTGCAGGAGTCCGACGTGCGCCTCGCGTCCGTGCACCGTCACCTTCACGGTGATCGCCCCACGGTTGGCGTTCCAGACGACGCCGCTGGTGGGTTCCGGGGTCAGCATGCCGATGCCGTGCTCACCGAGGCGCTTGGTCGCCGCCAGGAAGCCGGAGCCGCGCCGGCCGCCGGTCTCCTCGTCGGGCACGAACACCAGGGCGACACGTCCGTCGAGCGGCACCCGCAGGCGCTGCAACGCTACCGCGGCGTAGAGCATCGAGGCCAGGCCGCTCTTCATGTCGGCGCTGCCGCGGCCGAACAGTGTCTTGCCGCGCAGCACCGGCGTGCACTGGCCCGTCGTCGTCATCGGCACGACGTCGTAATGGCCCGAGAGAGTACAGCGCGGGTGCCGCCGCCGACGCCGCTGGTCACCACCGCAGCGCCCGAGGTGTCGCGCGTCCCCTTGGCGGCGCGATACGACACCCGCTCACTGGGCAACCCGAGGGTGCGCAGCCGCGACTCAATCAGCCGAACGCACTCGGGATACGCCGCCCCGGGCGGGTTCTCCGACGCCACGGCGACGAGCGCGCGCGTGAAGTCGATCATCTCGTCGCGCAGGCCGCCTACGCAGGCGTCGATCTGCTGGTGCAGCGTGCTGGTGGTGCCGACCGTCATGTGCCTCGCTCCCAACCGGGTGCGGCCGAGGTCGTCACCCTGCCCTATTCTCCCCTGTTCGCCCTCCTCATTCCGGCGCGACCCGCTGCACCTGGACCCGGTTGTCGTGATACACC
>CAWAYR010000032.1:0-17453 GCA_963786365.1 uncultured Acidobacteriota bacterium | reverse complement strand
ATTATGCCGCTTGAACCCCGGCGACGAAGGCGACGTGCTGGCCATCCGGCGACACGGCCACTTGAGGGGCGATGCCGGTGCCGCCCCGCCACCGGACCGCCAAACGACGTGTTCTCGGGCGGAGGGATGGCGAACCGCACCGCCGGGGGCGGGAGCGCACCTCGCCGGCTGAGCGCAGCGCGAAAGCGCCGGCCGCCAGTAACCGCGGGCCGAGCGCGAGCGTGCCAGCGGCGACCCACGCTACGAACACGTCGCCACCCGGACGGCGCCGCTGTGATGACGGGTCTGCGCCGACAGTCATCCGCCACACGCCATCAGTTCGTCGATCCGCACGCGCGCCTCGCCGATGTCGCGCAGCCGCGCCTTGGGATCCTTCGTCAGGCAGCGCGCAGCAGGCGCCGGAGCGCGACCGGCGTCGAGGCCGGCAGGCGCTGCCACTCGGGCTCCTTCATCAGCACCGCCGCGAGCGTCTCGAGACGTCGTCGCCCTGCGAACGCCCGCCGGCCGGTCAGCATCTCGTAGAGCACGCAGCCGAACGCCCAGATGTCGGCGCGCTTGTCGACCGGCTTGCCCTTGGCCTGCTCCGGCGCCATGTAGGCGGCGGTGCCGAGGATCACCCGCGCATGCGTCATCGCCGGCGAGGTGATGGTCGGCGAGTTGGCGACGTTCGGCGATCCGCGTCGCCGATCCCGGCCCCGGATCCAGCGCTTTGGCGAGCCCGAAGTCCAGCACCTTCACGGTGCCGTCGGCGCGCACCTTGATGTTGGCCGGCTTGAGATCGCGGTGGATGATGCCCTGCTCGTGCGCGGCCTCGAGCGCTTCGGCGATCTGCCGCGCGATCGGCAGCGCCTCGTCGAGCGGAATCGGCCCGCGGCGCGATGCGCTGCGACAGGTCTCGCCCTCGACCAGTTCCATCACCAGCGCGCGGACGCCGCCGTTGTCTTCGAGGCCGTAGATGTGCGCGATGTTCGGGTGATTGAGCGCCGCGAGCGTCTGCGCTTCGCGCGTGAACCGCGCGAGCCGATCGGGGTCGCCGGCGAACGCCTCGGGCAGTACCTTGATCGCGACGTCGCGATCGAGCTTCGTGTCGCGCGCGCGATAGACCTCGCCCATGCCGCCGGCGCCGAGCAGAGACAGCACCCGGCAAGGTCCGATTGGGGGCGCCGGCGGCAATCGCCATGCGGATATGGCGGACGATACTCGATCCGGATGGGACCGTGCTGGCCGGCGCGTCAGCGGCCCTCCGCATGCCGGAATGACGACCTCGCCGCCGCGCGCCTGGACCGCCAGCCGACGATCGAGGCCGCCAGGAGGATGGCAATCCAGCCGGCGGCGAGGACTTGAGCAGGTTCCCGCCTCGATCGTCAACGTCAGGAAATCGACGTTGCCGGTCCGCCAGAACACCCATTCACCGGCCATGGTCGTCGCCAGCAACCGATTGCCGGTCTCCAGAACGACGACGCCGTTTCCGGTCGCGGGATCCAGCCGTGCTGCGGTGTTGATCGCCGGATCGTTGTTGCCGTCGTGGCCGATGACGAAGCCGCCGGCGTTGTTGCCGGCATAGAGCATCGTGCCGAGACCCCAGATGTCGGCCCCCAACTGCGAGGCGTGCGGGCGGCGCATCTCTTCGAGAGTCTTGGGTGCGAGGACGCCCGCGCCCGGCGGGTTCGCCACTCGGCCCGATCGCGTGCGCCTGGATGAAGCGGGTCATGTCGGCGGCCGACGTGTAGAGCGATGTCGCGGCGAGCGAGGTGAAGCGATAGTGAATCGCCGGCGTGCCGTCGACGTCGTAGAACTCCGCGATGTTGGTCGTGGACGCGCCCTCGAGGCTATAGGTCGATCGCGTCATGCCGAGCGGCTCGAACACGGCGCTCCTCATGTAGTCGTTGAAGGATTGGCCGGTGACTTCCTCGATCATCAGCTGCAGCAGCGTGTAGCCGCCGCCCGAGTACTCGAAGCGCTTCCCGGCTCGATACCGACTCGAACCGCCCCGTCGGCACCGGGCGACGCGTCGGCCGCACGGGTCAAGGACGCCACGAGTGGCTGCACCGGCTGGCCTGGCGCGAATCCGCCGTAGCCGAGCCCGTCGGTCAATCCCGCCGTGTGGCTGAGCAGCCGGCGGACCGTGACGCCGCCGTTGTCGAACTCGGTCTTCGGCAGGGACCAGCGCGTGAGATAGGTCGACAACCGGCGCGTCGAGATCGAGCGTCCCGGCCTCGACCAAGGTCATCACCCCCCAGGCCGTGATCCACTTGCTCATGGAGGCGACCTGGAACAGCGTGTCGCGATCGACTGGTTGGCCGACCGACGTGAAGTGCTCGTCGAACACCTGGCCGTCCTCGATCAGGACGAAGGCGACGTTGCCGCGACGGGTCCTGTCGATCTCGGCGATGGCCGCATCCATGAAGGCGCGCGTGTCGCCCGAAGGCGCCAGTGGCTGACGCCACCAGCCTTCCAACGCTCCCGCAACGAGAACGGCGGTCCAGACCGCCAGGGCCAGGACGGTGCCCAGCACGATCACGGAAACTCGGCCCAACGCTCAGGCCGGCTAGGCCTCATCGTCCTCGAACCGGCGCGATCTCGTCGAGCACGGCGCGCGCGCGGCGCAGGCTCTCGCCGGTGGCGGCGTCATCCATGTAGCGCGCCAGCGCCGGCCAGAAGCGGCGCGACCAGCGGTAGGCCGCCCAGGTCAGCAGCAGGCCGGCCAGCCCGTAGACGGTCCACGACGCGAAGTAGCCCGGCGCCCGCGCGAACACGTCAACGCCCACCAGCGCCGCCAGCACCATGACGCACGGCATCCACAGCAGCCACCACACCGGGCCGATGGCCAGGCCGCACCAGACGTACCAGCGCGTCAGCTCACCCAGCTGCTTCTGGATGGCCACCACCGGCGCGGCGTAGTCGAGCCGCCGGACCAGCTCGATGGTGCGCACCCCGAGCACGATGAGCAGCACGGCGTAGGCGTGCAGGATGAGCCCCGCCGCGCGCAGGTGCACCACCGGCCACTCGGTCCGCCACACCTTGAGGGCGACGAGCATCAGCGCCACGCCGATGGCGATCTGCGCCACCTGTCCCCAGACCAGCGGCCGCAGGCTGGACCTGGCCTTGCCGGCCTGCCGATCCTTGAAGGCCAGCAGCGCCAGCGTGTGCTGGCGCTCGACCCGGCGATCGAGGATCTGCCACGCCAGCTTCAGGTCGTCGAAATCCACGGGATGGTCGGTCATGAGCTGCGGTCCAATCTCGCGCCGGAGGCGCAGCTTCAACCGGCTCAGTTTCGTCGCGACGTTGCTCTCGGAGATGCCGAGGATGCCGGCGATCTCGCGGTGGCTGTGGTCGTCGAGGTGCAGGAGCAGGAGCGCCCGATCGAGCGGCTCGAGCTGGTCGATCACCTCGTAGAGCAGGCGCACACGGGCATCGGCCTCCGGATCGCGCGGGTCGGGCGCGTCGTGGTCGTCGAGCGGCACGGTCTGCCGCTGGTGCGGGCCGTCGCGGCGCAGCCACGAGATCGCCACGTTCAGCGCGATGCGGTACACCCAGGTGGCGAACGGCCGGCTGCGGTCGTAGCGCGGGAAGGCGCGCCACAGCTCCGCCAGGATGTCCTGCACCAGGTCGGCGCGGTCGGCCTCCCGCCAGCAGTAGGTGTAGGCCACCTTGAAGACGATTTTCCGGTGGCGCTCGACCAGGTCGGCGAATTCGCTGGCGGCGGCCGTTACGGGCATGTCCAGGGTCTGGGTCGTCATCACGGGCGTCTGACCCGTGATTCGCTGGCGGCCGTCGATCATCACACGGCCGGGCCGCGACGACACGGGCCGGCGCATAATGACGGCCCTGGAGGGACGGATGAAGCCGATTGCGTTGCCCTTGCTCCTGGTCGTCGTCCTCATGCCCGCCGGCGCCGTGGCGCAGGTGGAGAACATGGGGGCCAAGGCGGCCACCTACATCACCGACGAAGACGTGAAGAAGGTGAACGCGCTGCCCGGCGTCGATCGCCAGATCGTCAGCGTCGACATCGGCAAGCTGAACGAGGCCGTCGGGATCGTGCACCGCGGCACCACGCGCGGCGCCAAGCCGCCGGCGCCGGCCGCCGCGCCGGCCGCCGCGCCCGCGCCGTGCGGCGAGCAGATGGCGACGCCGCCGGCGGGATCGCCGGGCAGCGGCATCTCGCACGACCACCAGACCGAGACCTACATCATCGTCTCGGGCAGCGGCACGCTCATCACCGGCGGCCGGGTCGTCAACGGCCGCCAGTCGGCGCCCGACAGCCCGGTGACGACGACGCTGAACGGCCCGTCGTGCAGCGGCGTCATCGCCGGGCCGGGCGTGGTCTCACGGATGGTCAAGACCGGCGACATCATCATCATCCCGGCCGGCGTGCCGCACGGCTGGAGCGACATCGCCGACCACGTCGACTACCTCACGGTGCGGCCCGACCCCGACCGCGTCCTCAAGCCCTACGTGCACCCGGTGCTGCAGAAGAAATAGCGAGCCCGGCCTCCGTTTGGACTGCGGCCAGTCCCGGCCGCAGTCCGCCTAATACCCCCTGTCGGCTCACGTTGCCCTCCCGAAGGGACAACGATGCCGTGCGCCAGTGACGACTCGTGACGAGCGAACCCCGGCTGACGGTTAAAATTGGATGGATTCTCATGCCATCCATTCGTGTGCTCTGTGCCCTGGCCATTCCGGCTGCCCTTGCCCTCCACCCGGCCTTCGTCAACGCGCAGACCGCCGCCGCGGTGCCGACCCGCTCGCTGGTGGCCACGCGGCTGATCGGCGACGCCCCGACCGTCGACGGCCGGGTCGACGACGATGCCTGGACCAAGGTCGCCCCCTACACCGACTTCGTGCAGGTCGATCCCAACCTCGGCCAGCCGGCCAGCGAGAAGACCGAGGTGCGGGTGACCTTCGACGACCGCAACCTCTACGTCGGCGTGATCGCTTTCGACACCGAGCCCGACAAGATCACCTACACGCAGAGCAAGCGCGACGCCGACCTCACCGACTCGGATTCCATTCAGTTCATCTTCGACACCTTCAACGATCATCAGAACGGCTTCGTGTTCGGCACCAATCCGTCGGGCGTGGAGTACCGACGGGCAGGTGGCCGGCGAAGGCGCTACCGGCTCGTCGGCCCTGTTCGGCGTCGGTGGGGGTGGATCGACGCGCGGCGCGCTCGGCGCCTTCAACGTCAACTGGGATGCCAACTGGACGGTGCGGGCGCAAGTCACCGAGCGCGGCTGGGAAGCCGAGATGGCGATTCCGCTCAAGACGCTGCGCTACGACTCCGGCACCGACAAGACCTGGGGATTCAACGCCGTGCGCAACATCCGGCGCAAGAACGAGCAGGCCTACCTGCAGCCGGTCCAGCGCGGCTACAACCTCACCCGGGTGTCGGAGGCCGCGCAACTGACCGGGCTCGACCTGCCGAAGCGCCGCGACCTCAAGCTCACGCCGTACGCGGCGGCACGGTATCTCGAGGACAACCGCTTCGCGGTCGACCCCAGTGACGGCAGCGCCGATGTCGGCCTCGACTTCAAGTGGGGCATCACGCCCAGCCTCACCGCCGACGTGACCGTCAACACCGACTTCGCGCAAGTCGAGGCCGATGAACAGCAGGTCAACCTCACCCGCTTCGAGCTGTTCTTTCCCGAGAAGCGGCCGTTCTTCCTCGAGAACGCCTCGATCTTCCAGTTCGGCGCCGCGCAGCAGATCGACTTGTTCTTCTCGCGCCGGATCGGCTTCGAGGCCGGCACCGAGGCGCCGATCCTCGGCGGCGGCCGGGTCAGCGGCAAGGTCGGCGCCTACAACGTCGGCATCCTGAACATCCAGACCCTCGAGACCAACGCCAGCCGTACCGACCTGCAGCTCGCCCCGCCCAACAACTTCTTCGTGTCGCGCGTGCAGCGCGAGTTCGGCCGCTCTAACGTTGGCGCGATCTTCATCAACCGCCAGGCGACCGGCGGCGGCGCCGGCTCCGAGAATTTCAACCGCGCCTACGGCGTCGACACGGCACTGCAAACCAGTACCAACGGCAAGCTGTTCGCGTTCATCGCCGGCACGACCAGCCCCGAGGTGCCGGTGACCGGCCGGCGGCACGGCACCGACATCTCCGGGCGGCTCTTCTACACCTACAACAAGCCCGGCTGGTTCAACTACAACGTCGGCTACGCCGGCGTCGGCGACAACTTCAACCCCGAGGTCGGCTATCAGCCGCGCACCACCGGCTACCACTACGGCACGTACCGCTTCTTCCTCGACTGGCAGCCGAAGAAGTACCCTGTACGTGCGCCGCTTCTCGCCGCACATCTTCGAGAACTGGTACTGGGGCCTCGATGGCAACGTCCAAACCATGCGCGGCCACTACCACTTCCTCGAGATCCAGCCACGCAGCGGCGGACGCTGGGGCGCCCGCATCGACCGCGAGCAGGATCGGCCGACCGTGCCCTTCGTCATCAACTCGGATCCCAACGGCGAGCGCGTGGTCATCCCGCCGGGCTTCTACAGCTGGAACTACTGGTCGCTGGAGTACTTCAGCAATCCGGCCGCGCCGTTCAACTTCTCGGTGGTGCCGACCTGGGGCTCGTTCTACGACGGCGACTGGACACAGATCGCGGTCAACCTCCAAGGTCGGGTCGGCGACCGGTTGACCGCCAGCGTCGGCTACACCCAGGCGGACATCGACCTGCCGTACGGCAGCTTCGTGACCAAGCTGGTGCCGACCAAGCTGAGCTACTCGTTCACCCCGCTGGCCACCCTCGCGGCGCTCGTGCAGTACAACACCCAGACCAGCAGCGTGAGCTCCAACGTGCGCCTGGCTTTGCTCAACCGCAGCGGCACCGGCCTGTTCATCGTCTACAACGACCAGCGCGACACCTCGTCCGAGACGCGCTCGTTCCGTGGGCTCGACCTCGAAAACGCCTTGCTCGGGCGCTCGTTCATCGTCAAGTACACGCGGCTGTTCGACTTCTGAGCCGCGGCGGACGGCCGCCAGCCAGCCCGGCCGCGTGTCACCAAATGCAACGGGCGGGATTTTGACGATGTGGGCCGGGTGTCGTAATCTGTGGCGCGCGCTTCGCGCGCAGCCTTGTTGATGCGACCGTTGCCGTCCCGATTCGCCTCGCACCTGTCCGTCGGCGTGATCCTGCCGATGGCGCTCGTACTGGCGGGCGCGGCGATGGAGGTCGACGGCATCGACCGCGACCTGCACGTCCGGGTGACCCGGGTCGGCGCCCAGCGTCTCGATGCCGACGGCGGCCACGTCGCCGGCGATGTCGAGGGCGCGGCCCTCACCGTGGCCGAGCAGGCCGCCCCCGATCAGAGCCTGGCCACGCGAGCAACGGCGGCCATCGCGCCGCCTGCACCCCCGACCGACTTCCTCTGGCTGCCTGAGCTCTTCCCGGTCGCGCCCGCGACCACCCGCTCGACCGCGCCGACCCGCGGCCGCGCCCCGCCCACCGCCTAGCCCATCCCCCTTTTGTGCGCGTCGCCCACACGGCAGTCCGTGTGTGCGCGTGTGCGTGCGTCAGGCTCGCCCTGGCGGGTCGTTCGTCGTTCACGCGATTTGGTTGTCCCTATGCATCACCCGTCCATGTTCGGTCACCCGAAGGAGGACGCCGTTGCCGGCGTAGTCGTCTTCCTCGTCGCGCTCCCCCTGTGCCTCGGCATCGCCATCGCGTGCGGCGTGCCGCCGGTCTCGGGGTTGATTGCCGGCATCGTCGGCGGACTCGTCGTGCCGTGGATCAGCCGCTCGCCGCTCTCGGTCACCGGGCCGGCGGCCGGCCTCACCGTCCATCGTGCTCGCCGAGGTCGACCAGCTGGGCGGCATCCCGCCGTTCCTCACCGCGGTGGTCCTCGCCGGCGTGCTGCAGGCGGCCTTCGGCGTGCTGCAGCCTCGGCCGCTTCAGCGCGCTGGTGCCCGTCGGCGGTCATCAAGGGGATGCTCGCCGCCATCGGCATCACCATCATCTGGAAGCAGCTGCCGGTGGCCTTCGGTGTCACCGGCGGCGGCCTCGACCGACACTCCTCGGCCAGCTCCACCCAGGCGCGGTCGCTCATCGCGGCGCTGTCGCTGGCGCTGCTCTACGGCTGGAAGCACACGCCGCTGGCGAAGAACAAGCTGATTTCGCCGGCGCTGGTCACGGTGGCCGCCGCCAGCCTGCTGGCCGAAGTGCTGCGCGGCGTCGGGGCTGGCCCTCGGACCGGCCACTACGTCGAGGTGCCGCTGGGCGGCGTCAGCCGGCCTGGCCGCGGCGCTGCCCCGCCCCGACTTCGCCGCCGCCGCCCGGCCGGAGGTGTGGATTGCGGCGATCACCATCGCCATCGTCGCCAGCATCGAGACGCTGCTGTCGGTGCAGGCCGTGGACCGGCTCGATCCGCTCAAGCGGCGCAGCCCACCCGATCGCGAGCTGCTCGCCCAGGGCGCCGCCAACTCGGTGTCGGGGCTGCTCGGCGGGCTGCCGGTCACCGCCGTCATCGTCCGCAGCGGCGCCAATGTCGCCGCCGGCGCCCGCGAGCGGCTCTCGGCGCTGATCCACGGCGGGCTCCTGCTCGTCGCCGTCGTCTTCGCCGGGCCCGTGCTCAACCAGATCCCGCTGGCCTGCCTGGCCGCCGTGCTGATCCAGGTCGGCCTCAACCTGTGCAAGCCGGCGCTGTTCTCGACCCAGGTGCGGCTCGGCATCACCCAGCTGCTGCCGTTTGCGATCACCATCGCCGCGGTGCTCGCCGCTCGACCTGCTCAAGGGCGTGATCGTCGGCATCGTCGTCGGCATCCTGTTCGTGCTCTACGAGAACTCGAAGCGCGCCGTGGTCGCCGAGCGCGACGATGCCGGGCGCTGGCGGATGCGCTTCCGCCGCGACGGCACGTTCGTCTCCAAGCCGGGCATCGTCTCGGCGCTCGGAAGACGTCGACGACGGCGAGGAGGTGCTGATCGACGGGACCGGCGAGTACATCGACCACGACGTGAAGGAGGTCATCGCCACCTTCGTCGAAGACGCGGCCCACCGGCAAGATCAAAGTGACGGTCGTCGGCATCGATCTGGCGCACGCCCAGCCCGGCGGAGGGCACTGACGTGGGCACACCACGCGCTCTCCGACGATCCGGTCGAGCGGGCGCTGGTCCGGGCCGCCGGCCTGCTGCCCGACCAGGGCCCGATCGGCGTGTTCGTGCACCACAACACGCTGCACGCCTTCCAGCACCTGCCGTTCCACGAGGGCGTGCAGGCCGGCGCCGACGCGCCTCGGCGCCCGGCCGTACCTGAGCCTGCGCGAGTTCCGGGCGTCGCTGCGCAGTCCGGACGCATCGCCGAGGCCGACCTGCGCCACGCCGTGGCGATCGACCCTCGGCGGCCGAGGGGCGCGAGCCGGTGTCTGGGCGAGCCTGACGCGGGCCGCGCTCTGGCACGTGCTGCTGGTCGACGACTGCGACGGCGACGACGCCGCCGGCCTGGCCTTCACGATCGACGCCGGGATCGGCGTGGAATGCCAGGACACGCCGCTGTGGGAGGCGGCCGTGGCCCGCGTGAGCCGCGGTCCGGCGCCGGCGCAGCCGCCCGCGCGCGCCCCGCGCCGGCACCGCGAGGTCCTGCTGGCCCGGGGCGCCGGCGACCCCGACGTCGCCGTCCACGGCGAGCTGATCCGGCTCGGCTCGGGCTTCCTCGACCACGGGCAGGCGCACGTGGCGTTGCCGCACCGCCATCGCGGCTTCCTGCGCGGCCGTCGCCGAGCTGTACGCCGGCGGCGCCTCGGCGCCGCGCGAGTGCCGCGGCGTCGAGGCCGACATGCGCCACGTCTTCCAGCAGCAACGCTCGCCGCTCGCCGTCATCCGCGCGACGGTCGCCGACCTCGGCGTGCGCGACGACCAGGTCGAACCGTTCCTGTACCACACCGCACTGGCCCTGCCGGGCTGGGCCGGAATGTTCGCGCGGCTCGAGCGTCATCCCGAGGACCATCCCGGCGGACCGCCGACCACGCTGCTCGAGTTCATGGCGGTGCGGCTGCTGTTCGAACGCCGTGCCATCGAGCACGGCTGCCGGGCGGCGCGAATTCCGGCCGACTGGGAGGCGCTGCGGGCGCTGATGCCGGTTCCGCCTCCGGCCCCGGCCGTGCTCACGGCGTCGCTCCTCTGGCACGTGGCGCGCGCCGCACGGCTGACTCCTGCCGCCGTCGCCGCCCTCGACGACGACGCGCTGGTGCGCTTGTGGCGCGAGTGCCTCGCCTTCGACCCGATCGACCGCCGTCGCCACTTCTTCGAAGCCTACGAGCGCACCTATCGCCGCATCATCCTCGACGCGCTGGCCCAGCGCCGCACCCTGCCACTCGGCGGGCCGGCGGAGCGGCCGCGGGCGCAGTTCGTGTTCTGCATCGACGAGCGCGAAGAGTCGATCCGCCGCGCCGTCGAGGAGCAGCATCCCGGCTACGTCACCTACGGAGCGGCCGGCTTCTTCGGCGTGGCCATCGACTACCAGGGCCTCTACGACCGCGAGCCTGCCGCGCACTGTCCGGTGGTGGTGACGCCGGGCCACGAGGTCTACGAGCAGCCGATCGACATCGGAGTTGAGCTGGCACGTGCTGCGCGGCCGGATCCGCGACGGCTGGCTCGGCTTCGAACGCCGGAGCGGCGAGCTGTCGCGGCGCCTCGGCGGTGGCGCCGGGCTGTCGTTCCTGCTCGGCCCGGTCACCGCCGTCCGCACCATCGCGCGGGTGCTCGCCCCGCGCTCGGCGATGCGGGTGAGCGAACGGGTCAAGGCGCGCTTCGCGCCGCGGCCGCTGACCCGCCTGTCGACGCTCCGCCCCGACGCGGCCGAGCCGCGGGACGACGGCGGCAAGCCGGTCGGCTTCTCGCTCGCCGAGTCGATCGACCGGGTGGCCGCCACGCTGATCAGCATCGGCCTGGTCGAGGGCTTCGCGCCGATCGTCGTGATTCTCGGACACGGCTCGACCAGCCTCAACAATCCGCACGAATCGGCCCACGACTGCGGCGCGTGCGGCGGCCGGCGCGGCGGCGCCAACGCCCGGCTCTTCGCCGACCTGGCCAACCGCCCCGACGTGCGGGCCGGGGTGGCGCGACGCGGCATCGTGATTCCAGCCGACACGTGGTTCATCGGGGCGCTGCACGACACCGCCGACGACAGCGTCCGCTACTTCGATCTGCGACGAGGTGCCGGCGGCGTCCCGGGCGGCGTTCGACGACGCGTTCCGCGTCCTCGAGGTGGCGCGCGCCGAGAACGCCCTCGAGCGCAGCCGGCGGTTCGACGACGCGCCGCTGCACTCTTCGGCCGAGGCGGCGCTGGCCCACGTCGAGGCGCGGTCGGCCAACCTGGCGCAGGTGCGGCCGGAGTACGGGCACTGCACCAACGCCATCTGCATCGTCGGCCGGCGGACGCTCACCCGTGGCCTCCACTTCGACCGCCGCGCCTTCCTGGTCAGCTACGACCCCGCCCCCGACACCAACCACGCGGTGCTCGAGCGGATCCTGGCCGCGGTCGGCCCGGTCGGCGCCGGCATCAGCCTCGAGTACTACTTCTCCTCGGTCGACAACGAGGTCTTCGGCTGCGGCACCAAGCTGCCGCACAACGTCACCGGCCTCATCGGCGTGATGAACGGCCACCAGAGCGACCTGCGCACCGGGCTGCCGCTGCAGATGGTCGAAATCCACGAGCCGATGCGGCTGCTGATCATCGTCGACGCGACGCCCGACGCGCTGCTGGCGGTGGCCGGCCGCCAGGCCGAAGTCGCCGAGCTGGTCGTCAACCGCTGGGTGCAGCTGGTCTCGGTCGACCCCGACACCGGCGCGATGGCGGTGTTCGAAGACGGCGGGTTCGTGCCCTACGAGCCGGCGCCGGTCACGCTGCCGATCGTGGAACGCTCGCGCGACTGGCACATGCGCACGCGCGAGTTCGTGACGCCGGCGCTGGTGGCGCGAGCCCTGCCGGCCCCGGGCGCGTCACCACTGGCGTCGCCGCGCGCCGAGGTCGTGTCGGCATGAGCGGCCCGATGTGGTTCCTGTTGCTCACCATCTTCGCGCCGATGGCGAGCGTGGTCGTCGTCGGGGTCATGGTCCTGCTCGGCGACCGCCGCCCGTCGGAATCGACGGTCGCACGCGTCGTCGGCGCCGGGCTGGGCGGGTCGGTGCTGGGCGGGCTGCTGGTCGCGGCCAGCTTCGCCGGGCTGGCTGGGCCGCCGCTGCACGGCGACGTCGAGTTCGGCGACTGGCTGCGCCTGCACGAGTTCGTGATTCCGGCGGTGCTGCGCGTCGACCGCGTCTCGGTGACGATCATGCTGTTCAGCGCGGTGCTGACGGCGCTGGTCGCCCGCTTCTCGCGCCGCTACCTGCACAAGGAACCCGGCTTCCTCCGCTTCTTCACGCTGCTCGGCCTGTTCGCCACCGGCACGCAGCTGGTGGCCCTGGCCGGCGCGCTCGAGCTGTTCTTCGCCGGCTGGGAGCTGATCGGGATCTCGTCGGCGTTCTTCATCGGGTTCTTCCACGAGCGCGACGAGCCGGTGCGATCGGCCGTCCGCGCCTTTGCCACCTATCGGCTGTCGGACGCCGGCCTGCTGATCGCCACCGTCGCGACCTTCGAGCTGCTCGGGTCGGCGCGCTTCTCGGCGCTGCCGGGCGCCGCCGCCCTGCCGCCGTGGGAGGCGACCGTCCTGGCGCTGCTGTTCCTGCTCTCGGCGATGGGCAAGTCGGCGCAGCTGCCGTTCTCGGGCTGGCTGCCCCGCGCCATGGAAGGACCGACGCCGTCGAGCGCGCTGTTCTACGGCGCGGTCTCGATCCATGCCGGGCTGTTCCTGCTGCTCCGTGTCTGGCCGGTGTTCGAGGCGTCCCCGCTGGCCCGCGGTGCCGGCGTGGCGGTCGGGCTCGGCACCGCGATCTACGCCGCGGCCGTGGTCCGCGTGCACACCGACGCCAAGGGCGCGCTGGCGCACGCGACCCTGGCCCAGGTCGGATTGATCCTCGCCGAGATCTGCATGGGGTGGACGACGTTGGCGCTGACCCACCTGGTGTGTCACGCCTTCCTGCGCCTGGGCCAGTACCTCAAGGCGCCCAACACGATCCACGACACCCATCGCGTCGGCCATTCGCACCGGACCCCCGGCCTGCTCGAGCGCTGGGCACCGCGGCTGGCCGTGCGCGTCTACGCCGAGTCGCTGCACCGGCTCCGCCTCGACGACCGCATCGACGCGGTCTTCGCGCCGGTGCTGGCCCTGGCCGGCGGCCTCGATCGCGCCGATCGCTGGCTGCGCCAGACCCTCAGCCTCGACGGTCCGCGCGCATGACCGCGACACCTGCCCTGGCCTCGGCGCCCTGGGAGGCGCTGGTCGTGTGCCTGCTGCTGCTCGTCGCCCCGGCGCTGACCGTGCGCAGCGCCGCCAACCCGCTGGCACTGGTGGCATTGGCCGCCGCCATCGTCACGTCGCTGTTCACCGCCAACGGCGCCCTCGCCTACATGGCCGCGGCCATGACCGCAATGCTGCACGCGGCGACCGCAGTCGGGCGCAGCCGGACCGGCGCCTCGACCCTGGCGCTGGCGGCGGCGCTGACCGCCGGCGCCGGCGTCGCCCTCGGCGGTGGCGAGCTGACGACGGCGTTCTGGCTGTCCACGGTGGCCATCGGCCTGCGGGCCGGCGTGATGCCGCTGCATCTCGGCGTGGCCAGCCTGTGCGAGCGGGCGCCGATGGTCCAGGTGCAGCAGGCGGCGTCGACGATCGCGCTGGTGTTCATCCACCTGCGGTTCGTCGATCACGACCCGGCGGTCGTCGCCGTGGCCCCGGCGCTGGTGCGGTTCGGCGCCGCGGCCGCGTTCGCCGGCGCGTTGACGACGCTCGTCCAGCGTGACCTGCGCGGCTTCTACCGTGGCACGACCGTGGCCCACGGCGGCATGCTGGTCGCCGCCCTCGCCACGGCGCCGCTCGGCAACTTCGCGGCGGCGCTGCTGGTCGCGGTCACGATCGGCCTGGCGCTGGGCGGGCTCGGGATGATGGTGATGGCGCTCGAAGAGCGCGTCGGGGGCGTGGCCTACGCCGGGCCGGGCGGCCGCGTCGGCGCCTTTCCGCGGCTGGCGGCGGCGTTTGCCGTCTTCGGCGGCGCCGGGGTCGGCCTGCCCGGGACGGCCGGCTTCGTCGCCGACGACCTGCTCCTGCACACGTTGTGGCTCGAGAGTCCGACCAGCGCGGTGCTGGTGATCGTGTCGGCGGCGCTGCTCGCCGTCGCCACGCTGATCGTGTTCTCCAAGGTCTTCCTCGGGCGCACGGTGCCGTCGCTGGCGCCCGACCTCTATCGGCGCGAGCGCGTCGTCGCCGTGCTGCTGCTCCTGGCGCTGCTGACCCTCGGCGTCGCGCCCGGGCTGCTGCTCGGCCCGGCCGACGCCTTCCTGAGCGCGGCGCCGCCCCGGCAGCTCTAAAGAGCTGCCCTACGACCTCTCGACACACGACCTCTCGACGCACCGACGCTCTCGACGCACGACCTCTCGACACACGACCTCTCGACAGACGACCGCTCGACACACGTAGGGCAGAGCTTCAGCTCTGCCGGGAGGCGGCTCTGAAGAGCCGCCCTACTTCGGCATGTTCCGTCGGTGGGCCCTAGCGACCCGGGGCGCCGGACGTCACGGCAGCACGTCGTCCAGGCCGGCGATCAGTCGATCGACCTCGTCGATCGTGTTGTAGTGCGCCAGCGAGACGCGCACGACGCCGTCGGCGCCGCCGAAACCCAGGTGCTCGACCAGCCGCCGCGAATGGAAGTCGCCATGGCGGATGCCGATGCGCAGGCCGTCGGTATGGTCGACGATCGCTCGTGACGCGACGCCGCTGGCGACGAAGCTCACCGTCGGCACCCGCGCCGCCCGGTCCGACGACTCCGGGCCGATGACGCGAAGGCCGCGTCGCTGGCGAAGGTAGTCGAGCAGGCGGCCGGCGAGCATCGCCTCGTGGTCGGCGATGGCCTCGAACGCCCGCACGATGCCGGCTCGATGCCCGCTCCCCGGGGCCAGGCCGGTGCGATCGCCCAGCGCGACCAGGTAGTCGGCGATGCCGATGCACCCGTATGACAGCTCGTAGTTGGGGTTGCCGGGCTGCAGCTTGTAGGGGATCCGGTCCTTGGGCACGAAGTAGTGGTAGAGGTTCGCCAGCTCCAGGAGCAGGTCGTACTTGCCGTAGAGCACGGCGTGATGGGGCCCGAACACCTTGTAGAAGCTGAGCGCGTAGTAGTCGACGTCCCAGGCGCGCACGTCGACTGCGCGGTGCGGGGCGTAGGCCACGCCGTCCACGCAGATCCTGGCCCCCCGGTCGTGGACGACACGGGCGATCTCGGCCACCGGATGAATCGCGCCGAAGATGTTCGACGCGTGCGTCACCGCGACCAGCTTCGTTCGCGATGACATGAGCCGTCGAAGATCGTCCAGGTCGAGGGCGCCGGTCGTCGGATTCAGCTCCCAGAAGCGAATCGTCGACGCCGTGCGCCTGCAGGCCGACCCAGGGGCCGATGTTGGACTCGTGATCGGCGCGGGTCACGACGATTTCGTCGCCGGGCGCGAGCTGGCCGGCCATCGCCCTGGCCAGCAGCTGCAGCAGGAGCGTCGTCGTCGGGCCCATGACGATCTCCTCGGGCCGCTCGGCGTTCAGGAGCTCGGCGGTGCGGACCTGCGCGTCCTGCACGCGGGCGGCCGCCGCCTGCGACACGGCGTAGCTGGCGCCGTGCTGCACGTTGGTGGTCAGCAGGTAGTCGGCGATGCGGTCGACGACGCCGCGCAGGATCTGCGAGCCGCCGGCGTTGTCCATGAACACCCAGTCGCCGGCGAGGGCCGGAAACTGCGCGCGGACCCAGGTGACGTCGAGAGGCGGGGACGCCGGTGCCGTCATGCGGCGGTCAGCGTATCAGTACGCGCGCGGCCGCGCCGTGGCCGTGGGTCGCGCGACCCGGCCGAGATGGTAGTGTGTGGCACCGTGTCCTGGCGATCGTCGCTCACCACGACCAAATCCATCGAAACGCTGGCCGCCGAAGCGTCGGGATCGCACGGGCACGGCCTGAAGCGCGTGCTCGGCCCGTCGCGCCTGATCATGCTCGGCATCGGCGACATCATCGGCGCCGGCATCTTCGTGCTGACCGGGCTGGCCGCCGCGCAGTATGCCGGGCCGGGCATCCTGCTGTCGTTCGTGATGGCGGCGGTGGCGTGCGGCTTCGCCGCCCTCTGCTACTCCGAGTTCGCGGCGATGATTCCGATCTCGGGATCGGCCTATACCTATGCCTACGCCACTCTGGGGGAGCTGGCGGCGTGGATCATCGGCTGCCTGCTCACGCTGGAGTATGCGGTCGGGCCGTCGGCCGTGGCGGTGGGCTGGTCCGGCTACGTCGTCAGTCTGCTGCGCGACCTGGGCATCGTCGTGCCGCCGGCGCTGACCGCGCCGCCCGGCACGGTGCTGGTCGAGACGGCGCCGCGGCACTGGGAAGTGCTCGCCAACGTGACCGCGCGCCTGGCCGAGCAGGGCATCGACCCGGCGACGCTCGCGCACGAGACCGGCCTCTTCAATGCGCTCGCCGCGGCGATCGTGCTGGTGATGACAGCCGTGCTCGTCCGCGGCATCCAGGAATCGGCCAACCTCAACGCGGTCATCGTGGTGGTCAAGGTGGCGGTCGTGCTGGTGTTCATCGGCGCCGGGGCCCTCTACGTCCGCGCCGAACACTGGACGCCGTTCATTCCGCCCAACGCCGGGGAATTCGGCCGCTACGGCTACACCGGCATCGTGCGGGGCGCGGCCGTGGTGTTCTTCGCCTATATGGGCTTCGACGCGGTCACGACCGCGGCGCAAGAGGCGCGCAATCCCCAGCGCGACCTGCCGATCGGCATCCTGGGGTCGCTCGCCGGTTGCGCCATCCTCTACATGCTGGTGGCCATCGTGCTGACCGGGCTGGTGCCCTACACGGCGCTCAACGTGCCCGACCCGATCGCCGTGGGCGTCGACGCCACCGGGCTGCGCTGGCTCTCGCCGCTCGTGAAGCTGGGCGCCATCGCCGGCCTGAGCACCGTCATCCTGGTCGGCATGCTGGCGCAATCGCGCATCTTCTTCACGATGGCCCACGACGGCCTGCTGCCGCCGTGGGTGGGCCGGCTGCATCCGCGATTCAGAACGCCGCACCTGGTCACGCTGGTCACCGGGGGAGTGATGGCGACGCTCGCGGCGGTGACGCCGATCGGGGTGCTCGGTGAGCTGGTCAGCATGGGCACGCTGCTGACCTTCGTCATCGTGTGCGCCGGCATCATCATCCTGCGCCGCACGCGACCGGATCTGCCGCGGCCGTTCCGCACGCCGTGGTCGCCGGTCGTGCCGGCGCTCGGCATCCTGACGTGTGGCTACCTGATGTCGGGGTTGCCGGGCGACACCTGGCTGCGCCTGCTCGTCTGGATGGGCGGCGCCACGCTCGTCTACCTCGGATATGGGCGCCGGCACAGCAAGGCGC
>CAWAYR010000031.1:0-54522 GCA_963786365.1 uncultured Acidobacteriota bacterium | reverse complement strand
CTCATCATGATGAGTGGCTGCCATTATTTCGCTTTCACCACCATCATGGGTCCCACCATCACCACCACGGTTATTCGCACCACCGCCACCACCCTCATCATTGGTGAGACAGCAAGAGAGGGAGAGAGACGGAGAGATAGAAAAATCCGTTTTCTGTCTTTCTCTCCATCCCTCCATCCCTCTATCCCTCCATCCCTCCATCCCTCACGGCACGTCTTGCAGCACGCCTTGGGCGGCGAGAAACTCTGCATCTGCGCGCATAGCCCGGCCTCCTCTGGCTCGTTGCACGAGTTGTCGGCAGGTGTGGCGTTGCAGTTGCGCCGCCCTGCTGCCCGTAGGCCCATGCCAGGGCGGCTAACGATTGGATATGACACGGATTGGCGTGCACCGTTGTTGTGCGAGTTCAATGACGCCGTCGACACGCCCGAGGCGCCGTTGCAGCTCCATATAGACATCCTTGAAGATATCTTTTTGCTCGCGACTCCCGCCTCCCATCGCGTGGATATGTGCACCGCCGGCGTCATCAGGCGCTCCGCCGCCTTCGATAGTCGCCACGCATGAAGGCCATTTCACCTTCCGAGCAGGTCAGCCCCCAGCGTGGACCAATACCCGCTCGCCTTACCCTTCGGGAGCTGCCGCAGGTCGGTTCCTGACGCGGCCTTGTCAGATCTCCCCGGCACGGGCCAGGGCCAGGCCGATCCAGTGATGCATCCAGATGGTCAGGTATTCCGCGTGCACTAGCAGGCGCTCTCCATACTCCGCCAGGTCCTTCCAGGTGGTCGCATCGACAGGCAGCTGACGCAGCACTTCCAGGCGCCACATCAGCTCGATGCGCTCGAACAGGGGCAGCGCCGGAGAGGTGTAGGCCCAGTAATCACGCGTGAATTGTTCATACCCAAGGATCGCCCGGGCTTCCCCGAGATGCCAGAGAATATGCGGATAATGTTCGAGCGAGGCGGCACGTTCAAAAGTCTCGAGCGCGTTGCGATAGTCGCCGCGTGCCTGTAGGCATGTCCGACGGCATGATAGGCGTAGAGATTGGCGGGATCGCTGGCCAGCGCGCGTGAGCTCATGGTAAACCCTCGGCGTTACTCCCCGATTGCTCCAGGAAAAAGCCCTTCATGGTCTGGAACTGGACGTCGTCCGGGCAGGCCTCCAGGCAGCGATTGGCAATCTCGAGGCCCCGTAGATATTCCCCGCGAGCGATGGCGAAAATCCGAGAGCCTGGCCGCCAGGCGATCGGTTGGGTACTGCAGGCCGATCCGGTCCAGGAGCTCATCCGCCACCGCGGCTCGCCGCGATGCATGGCATCCACCGCCTGGAATGCAGCTGCTCGCGCTCATCCGCACGTCCGGCGCCGCCGCCATCACCTGCCGGTGGGCCTCGGCGGCGACATCGACCTTGCCCATGCGCCAGGCCACGTAAGCGCGGGTGCAGTGCCCAGGGTAAATGGGGATCATACGTCACTGCCGCCTGTATCGCCTCGGGCGCGCCGCTGCGCCAACGCAGGAAGAGGTCAATGCCGCGCTCGTAGGCCGCCAAGGCACTCGAGGAAGTGGTAGAAACCGCCAGCCCTTGCATCCGTGTATGCCATCGTTACTCCTTTCCCACGCTCTTCTGAACATCTCTGAGAATTGTTTCACCTACTATACGCCTATTGCCGCTGATTGTCAGCAGTCCATTGCGGTCCACGCTGCACTCACCCCTGGTCGGGTTGGGGGTCTAACAGGGCACTTCAGCCTTGGCATAGGTGAGTTTCATTGTGATGAGGCCATTCTCAACGTGCAGGATGTCGCAGACGGCGCCAGCCGCGACGGCGTCCACCCCGCTCCAGCGTACACAGCCAGCGGATGAGGTGCCTTGCCGGCTTCTGCGTCGACAAAGAGATCCTCGGTATGAAACCGAAGTGTGCCATAGTCACCACGAAACTGCGGCACAAAGGCCGCACGAATAGTAGCTTTGCCACGGTTGCTTGTGCCGTTGAATTCGTCATAAATCGCATTGTCGGCGATAAACGCCATGACACCGTCCAGGTCGTCCTGGTTAAAGGCGTTGGTGAAGCGGAGAACGAGGTCTTCGAGCTGGGCACGGGTCAAGGTGGATTGTGCCATGGGGTCTTCCTTGCTGGTGGATGTCTAACGTTCCCTTCGGCCCCTATCGATAGTTGTTTTCGCGAACAAAAGCAAAACAGGGATGGAGGAGCCATTGTCAAACTTGTTCTTCAAAGCGTACGTTTTTGGTGTACACTAAGTCGCCAGGGGGGAATAGATATGGTTGTCAATGTCAAAGAAGTCCGAGCCAACTTCGCAGAGTACGTGGCGCGTGCCGAACAAGGGGAAGAAATCGCCATTACCCGTAACGGGCAGGTTGTTGCCCGGTTAGTTCCCCCAAAGCCACCTGCCGTGCTAGACCCTGATCTCCTCGCCGCACGTCGCAACCGCTTACACACGCCCAAGGATATGCCAAATCTGGTGCTCGTAGCTCGCCAGGAGGATCGCTAGGATTGAGGTACTTCTGACACCAGCGTCATCTTTAGCCTCTATATCAATCAAGCATTTCATAACCGCAGAACAACAGATCGCATTTCATAACACCTTACGCGCCGGTGACAGCCTCCACCTGGGTATCGTCCTGGTGGAAAATCACCTGCTGGTCACAGGTGACGCCAACCTGGCGCAGCTCGCCCAGGCGCTCGGCTTAGCGACAGTGCATATTCCATAAAGGGCGTTTGTACGTGTCGCTGTGCCGTGATGGGGCTGCCGAAAGGCGGGGCGGGTTGTGGCAGAGTGGTTCCCTACTGAGACGAAATGCCGTACCGATTTGAGCCATAAGTGCCGCTATTCTATAATGGCACACGCGTATCAGCGCAAAGGAGATGAATATGAGTCAGACATCATCACCACATAATACGCCGGGTTCCCGCACCGGCAGCGTGAGAGCTGGTCGAGATCTCAAGGCTGACAACATTGTCACTGGAGCACAGGTCCAAGGGGCCGATGCCGAAACGGCCCGGGCTCTGTTAGCGTTGGCGCGAGAGCTTGAGAGCGGCAGCGTGGAAGCGGTGCAGGACATCATTGCGAAGAATATTGTGACTGGCTTCCAGTACATAGGGCAGGGGGGTACTGCACCGAACCTGGAGCAGTTCCGACAAGAACTGGCCGCCTTGCGTGCAGCAACTGGCCCAGGCGGTGAAGGCGGGGGAGATCGCCGAGGCGTATGACGCCGAGGATGCCCAGAAAGCGGTAGACCGGGCCGTCGAACAGAGCCAGGCGCAGAAGCCGGCCGCCGAGAAGATCACGCCCCAGCTGGAGCATGCCGCCAAGATCATCAACCAGGCGGCCACGGCGGCGGAATCTGCCGGGAAATTCCAGGCGGCGGTGATCAAGTTGGCCCCCGTTGCGACGGCCCTCTACCGCCTGGCCAGTATGATCTTCTAACGGCACGTCTCGGGGACACATGGGCAGGGAGGTGGCATGGACAGCGTACCCTCCTCCGGGAATATTGCAGCAGGAGGCGATATCCACGCCGAAAACGTCATTACCGGCATCCAGCAGCAGTTTACCATCATTTTTCACCAGCCGTTCACGCCACCACCCGACCTGGTCCAGTTGCGGACCGACTACCTGACCTACCTGCGCGACAGCTACCGCTATCTGGACATGCAGGGCATTCAGCAGGTGCAGCAGGTTACCCAGCAGCTCGCGCTGACCGACGTCTATGTGCCGCTGAAGGCCGACGCCGGCCATGCCGCAGCCGCAGGGCGCGTGGCCGGACGACCGTGGTCCAGGGAAGGCGCAGCGATCCCCGATACGATTGCCGCCGCCGCTCTGGCGCATCACGCTGAACCCGTGCCAGTAGAGGTGGCCCTGCACACCGCTCCGGCCGTGGTGGTGCTCGGGGATCCGGGCTCGGGCAAGAGTACCCTGCTCAAAGTGCTGGCCCTGGCGCTGGCGGCACAGCCGGACGGCCCGCTGCCCATTCTGCTGCCGCTCAATGCCTATGCCCGTCGTCTTATGCAGCAGGGTGAACTGAGCCTGAGCCAGTTCCTCGGCGACTACTACGCCAGCCGCCAGCACAAGCTCGAGCGCGTCGGCGAGCTGTTCCACCAGGCCCTCACGGATCACCAGGCCGTCATCTTATTGGATGGCCTGGACGAAGTGCAGGTCAACCGCGCTCACCTGGTGCGGTTGGTGCAGGACTTTGTGGCCGAGTACATCCCCCCACCGGCCGACCCTCCAGAACCAGCGGCAGTCAGTGACCGTCCGCCGCCGGTCGTAGCGGGGAACCGGGTGGTGGCGACCAGCCGCATCGTGGGGTACGACGAGGCGCCGCTGGCCGGGCGGCAGTGGCGCACGTACACCCTGACCGATTTCACCCGAGCCGACATCGAACAGTTTGTCACCCAGTGGACCCTGGCCTTTACGCGCAGCATCCAGGGCGATACCGAACCCGCCCGTCAGGCCGCGGCGCAAGAACGGCGCGACCTGCTACAGGCCATCTTTCACAACCCCAGCGTCGAGCGGCTGGCCGCCAACCCCCTCCTGCTCACCATCCTGGCATTGATCAAGCACACCGGCGTGACCTTGCCGGAGCAACGGGTCAAGCTGTATGAGCTGTACCTGCAAACGTTGATCGAAAGCTGGAACCTGGCCCGTTCGTTGGATCAGTATCCGGTAGGGGAAAGCATGCAGTATGAGGAAACGGTCCAGGTGCTGGCCCCGCTGGCCCTGTGGCTGCGTCAGGAGAACCCTACCGCCGGGTTGGTGACGCAGGATCAACTGGAACAATGGCTCACCGACTATTACCGCGGCGAGGAGTGGAGATTACCCACGAGGCGAGGCGCGTCAGCGGGGGCGGGACTTTCTCGACAGCGTGCAACGGTACTCGAACCTGCTCCTGGAGCGGGGCGAGCGCCAGTACGGCTTCTTGCACCTGACCCTGGAAGAAATGCTGGCCGCCCAGGGCATTGTCCAGCGCATGGATGCGTCACAAGAGGACGTCCTCGGCGCTCTTCAAGCGCTATCTGCTCGACCCCGCCTGGCAGGAAACATTGCAACTGGCCATTGGCTTCATTGGGGTCATCCAACGGCGCCCCAGAGTTGCCGGAGAGATATTGCAAGAGTTATTGGCAGGTGAGGTGCCTGCGAACAAGGCCGACAGAGGGCGCAGCGCCATCTTTGCCGGTACAGCCCTGCTGGATATATCGAGCGACTGGTGCCGCCGGGCACATATGTCGCCCGGGTCCGGGCGCTGAACCCCTTCGGTGCCAGCGCCGCGTCGTCGCCGGCGACCCTTGCCATCGCGAGCGCGTCGTCGGCGTACGCCGCCGCCCGCCCCGGCCGGGTACACCGCCAGACCGGCGGCCTGCTCGTGGCCCTGGCGTGGCGGTCGTCGCTGAGTGCCACGGGGTACTGCTCGAGGCCGGATTGGCCCCGGGCCTGGCCAACCTGCTGACTTCGGGCGTCGGCAACGGGACGAACTTCATCGCCACGGCGCCGGCGGGCACTTACTACACGCGGCTCCGCGCCGTGAACGCCTGTGGCGTCAGCGGCCCCTCGGTCGAGGTCCCCGTCGCCCTCGGCTGCACGGCCGAGTCGGTCGTGCCCGGCGGGCTGACCGTGACCAAGTCGGGCGGGGCCGCCGTCTTCAGCTGGCTGCCGCCGCTCGGGGCCCTCAGCTATCGACTGCGGCTGGGCAGCGCGCCCGGCGTCACCGACCTGGGCGAGGTCGAAGTCGGGGCGGTGACGTCGCTCGGCGTCAGCCTGGCCGGCGTGCCTCCCGGCACCTACTACGTGCGCGTCGCCGCGGTCAGCGCCTGCGGCGTGGGCACGGCGTCGAACGAGGTGGCGGTCAGCGTGCCGTAGAAGTCAAGACGGGGCTAGAACCGTTAATGGCGCTGCTCTTGCTATCGGGAGTGGGCCGTCGCTAAACGGCCTGGAGAGGACCTCCCGTATGTGCCGTCGGTTACCGTTACTAGGTATTTTCCTCGCTTCACTCGTCGTCTGCAGTCCGTCCGGCTCAGTCGCGGCCACGCTTCCCGTCGGATTCGCTGAAGTCGTTGCCGCATCGGGACTGACCAATCCCACCGCCATGCAATTCGCCCCCGACGGGCGCCTGTTCGTCTGCGAGCAGGGCGGCGCTTTGCGCGTGGTCAAGGACGGCCAGCTGCTGGCGGCGCCGTTCGTCTCGCTCAGCGTGGACGCGTCGGGCGAGCGGGGGCTGCTCGGGGTCGCCTTCGATCCCAACTTTTCGGTCAATCAGTTCGTGTACGTCTACTACACGACGGCGTCATCGCCGGTGCACAACCGGATCAGCCGCTTCACCGCCAACGGCGACGTCGCCGCCGCCGGCAGCGAGGTCGCGATCCTGGACCTCGAACCGCTCTCGAGCGCCGTCCTTCACAACGGCGGTGCCATCAATTTCGCCGCCGACGGCACCCTCTTCGTCGCCGTCGGCGACAACGCCGACGGGGCGAATGCCCAGTCGTTCTCCACCCGTCTCGGCAAGATGCTTCGGATCAACCCCGATGGGTCGATTCCGACCGACAACCCGTTCTACAACACCGCCTCGGGTCCCAACCGGGCCATCTGGGCGCGCGGCCTGCGCAATCCCTTCACCTTCGCGCTCAACCCCGGCGGGCCGCCGCCGACGATGATCATCAACGACGTCGGCCAGGAGGCCTGGGAGGAGATTAACGACGGCGAACCCGGGGCCAACTACGGCTGGCCCATGGCCGAAGGCCCGACCTACGACCCGGCGTTGAACAGCCCGCGCTACGCCTACGACCACAGCGGCGGCGCTTGTGCCATCACCGGCGGCGCGTTCTACGCACCGGCGACGCCGACGTTCCCGTCGGCCTACGTCAACGCCTACTTCTTCGCCGACTTCTGCCTCGGCGTGATTCGGCGCCTCGACCTGGCGACCAACAGCGTGCACGACTTCGCCGCCGGCATTTCGTATCCCGTCGACCTGAAGGTCGGGCCGGACGGCGCGCTCTACTACCTGGCGCGCGATGCCGGCCTGGTGGTCGGCGTGCAGGACGTGTCGATCATCCCGCCGCCCAGCATCCTCACCCAGCCGGCCAGCGTCACCGTCTCGCCCGGGGAGGCGGCCATCTTCTCGGTCGTTGGCCTGGCGGTACCGGGCCGTTCAGCTTCCAGTGGCAACGCAATGGCAGCGACATCACTGGCGCCACCGCGGCCAGTTACGGCATCGACTCGGCACAACCCGCCGACAGCGGCAGCACCTTCCGCGTGCCGTCGCCAACGTCGCCGGGAGCCTGTTGAGCCAGCCGGCCGTGCTGACCGTGACCACGAATCTGGCGCCAACCGCGACGATTGTGCAACCGGCCACCGGCGCGTTGTATTCGGGCGGCGACACCATCGCGTTCGCCGGCTCCGGCATCGACCCCGAAGAGGGTCCGCTGCCCGCCGGCGCCTTCACCTGGCACATCGACTTCCACCACGACACGCACAGTCACCCCTTCCTGGCGGCGACCAGCGGGATCACCGCGGGATCGTTTGTTGTCCCGGTCATTGGCGAGACCTCGGCCAATGTGTGGTTCCGCGTGTCGCTCACCGTGCGCGACAGCGCCGGACGCACCCACACTGTGCAGCGCGATCTCCACCCGCGAGTCGTGCGCCTCACGCTCGACACCAGTCCGCCCGGGCTGCAGCTGCGACTCGACGGGCAACCGGTGGTGGCACCGCACGCCTTCGACAGCGTGGTCGGCATGCGCCGCACGATTGGCGCGCCTGACCAGACGGCCGCCGGGGCGGACCTCGCGTTCGTGGGCTGGTCCAACGGCGGGCCCAGGGATCACACCGTGCCGACGCCGTCGTCGAGCGGCACCTACACCGCGCAGTTCCGCACCGTGTCCGCACTCGCGCCGCCCCCGGCGCCGGTGCGGTTCACCATGGACGCGAATGGCGGGTCGGTGCACATCGCCTGGAGCCGCGCGCCCGGTGCGACGTCGTATCGCCTCGAGGCTGGCACGACCCCGGCCGCGGCCGACCTCGTCAACGCGGATGTCGGCGACGTCGACGCCCTCGAGACCATGGCGCCGCCAGGTACGTGACTACGCGCGGATCCGCGCCGTGAACAGCCTGGTGCCAGTGCCCCCTCGAGCGAAGCCAGCGTCACGGTTTCCAGCAGCGCGTCGTGCGTCCTGCCGCCGCCCGCGCCCGCCGACTACACGGTCGGAACCGCGGGCCTCCATGTGCAGCTGTCGTGGTCGGCGTCGCCGTGGGCCACCGGCTACCGGCTGGAGGTCGGGTCGGCACCGGCGCTCTCCAATCTGCTGATCTCCTCGCTGGGTCCGGTCACGACGTTTGCCGCGACGGCGCCCCCCGGCACCTTCTTCACCCGGGTGCGCGCCGTCAACGCGTGCGGTGTCAGCGTGCCGTCGGCCGAGGTGGTCGTGAACCTGACGTGTGCCCCCGACGCCGTGGTCCCCACCGCCCTGTCGGTGACCACCGCGGGCGGCACCGCGGCGTTCTCGTGGGTCCCGCCCCTGGGCGCAATCGGCTATCGGATGTTCGTCGGCTCGGCGCCCGGACTCTCCGACGTCGGCGTGGTCGACGTCGGCCCGACGCCGGCCATCGCCGTGAGCCTGGCGGGCGTGCCCTCCGGCCGCTACTTCGTGCGGGTCGCGGCGGTCGGTGCCTGCGGCCTCGGTATCGCGTCAAACGAGGTGACCGTCGATGTCCCCTGATCAGTCGCTGCTGCCACCGCGTGAGGGAGGGCTGCGCGCTCTGCCGCTCTATGTGGCGAGGAACCTGATGTATCTCGCCACCAGCCTGGACCATCTGACCATCAAGTTGCACGACGTGCCGCCGCCGCTCATGTTCAAGAAGAGGCGCCGGCTCCCGGCCCGCGACCTCGTCCATAAGCCGCCCGCCATGTCCATTCGCGTCGTCGATCTCCTGCGTGCCTTCGATACCGCCCGCGGCCGCACCGCCCGGCTCGCCGCGCTCATTCCCGAGACGGCCCTCGACTGGGCGCCCTCACCCGGGGCGTTCACCTGTGCCGACATCGTGCGGCACCTGGCCGCGGCCGAACGCTTCATGTTCGTGGAGGTCGCTCTCGGCGGCACGTCGCGCTATCCCGGCCACGACAAGGCGCTGGCTTACGGCAAGGAAGGCGTGCTCGCCTACCTCGACACGATGCACGAGCAGTCGATGGCGCTGCTCCAGACGCTGGACGACCGCGCCCTCGAACGCCGCATCACCACGCCCGCCGGCGCCCAGATTCCGACCTGGCGGTGGCTGCAGCTGATGGCCGAGCACGAAGCCCACCACCGCGGCCAGCTCTACCTGATGCTGCGCCTGATCGGCGTGGAGACGCCGCCGCTGTTCGGGATGACCGAGGAGCAGCTGCTGGAGCGCAGTAACGCGTAGGCGTCCAAGTAGGGACCAGGGACACAGGGATCAGGGATCAGGAAGCACATGATCGACGCCGCGGATGCGGCGCGACAGTCGTGCGCGCCTGGCCGCCTGGTCCCCGGTCCCTGATCCCGACACGCGAGGGCTGCTCCCGAGCACACGGCTCAGGCGAGGGAGTAGCCGTCGCGCGCAAATGGCATCTGCCGCAGCCGCACCTGCGTGAGCGCGGCGATGGCATTGGCCACCGCCGGCGCCACCGGCGGAAGGGCGATCTCGCCCATGCCGGTCGGGCTCTCGGTGCTCGGCAGCACCACGACGTCGATCGCGCGCGGCGCCTCGCGCTGGCGGATCAGGCGGTAGCGATCGAAATTGGCCACTTGCGCGCGGCCGTGCTCGATCGGCACCTCGCCGTAGAACGCGGCGCCCAACGCGTCGACGACGCCGCCCTCGACCTGGGCTTCCACGCCGAGCAGGTTCACCGGCTGGCCGCAGTCGACGACCGACGTCACCCGGTGCACGATGACGCGCTTCTCGCCGTCGACCGACAGCTCGACGACGTGGGCGCAGTAGGAGCCGAACGTGAAGTGCCCGGCCAGGCCGCGGCCGTGCCCCTCGGGAGCGCGGCCGCCCAGGCCGCCCCGCTCCGCAGCGGCCTGCAGCACCCGCTTCATCCGCGCCGGGTCGTACCTGATAGCCCTCCGGCGCCTTGGGCACGTCTGCCGTGTCGCCGAGCAGCTCGAGGCGCACGTCCACCGGGCTGCGGCCGCTCAGCCGGGCGATCTCGTCGATCGTCGACTCGACCGCGAACGCCACGGCCATGTGCGACGGCGCCCGCCACGCGCCGGTCGGCACACCGGTGGCGAGTGGGCCGTATTTCAACCGGGCGTTGGCGATCCGTGTCGGCACCAGATCCGGGTCGAGTTCGGCGGCGGTCTTCGCCGCGCCGACGTAGCAGCCGTAGACCTCGGTCGAGTGGGGCGGCCGCCCGTCCTGACGATAGGCGCCGCGCGAGCAGCTCAGCACGACGTGATCCCAGGCCACGATGCGGCCGGCGGCGTCGGCGCCGGCGCGGATGCGCTGCACCGCCAGCGGCCGATAGTAGTCGTGCTGGAGATCGCCGGCCCGCGAGTCCACGATCTGCACCGGGGCGCCAATCGCCTTCGACACCACGGCGGCCTCCGCCGCGTAGTCCGACAGCAGGCGGCGGCCGAAGCCGCCGCCGATGCGCGTGCTCTGCACGTGCACCCGTTCGGGCGGGATGCCAATCGCCGCGGCCACGATCTGGCGGCCCGATGCCGGCATCTGCAGCGGTCCCTCAATCCAGCATTCGTCGCCGCGCACCTCGGCGGTGCAGTTGTGTGGCTCGAGGGTGGCGTGGGCGACGAACGCGGCCGCGAACGTCCCGTCGGTGACGTGGCGCGCGCGCTGCAGCGCCGCCTCGACGTCGCCGGAGGCGTGCAGGGTCGTCGGCGCCGCGGCGAGGAGCGCGTCGGCTTGCGATCGCAGAGCTGCCCGAGCTCTCTTCCGCGAACGGACTCTCGGCCCACTGCACGTCGAGCGCGTCACGGCCCTTGAGCGCTGCCCACGTGCTCGTCGCCACGACCGCGACGCCCGGCATCAGGTGGGTCGGGTTGGCGAGGCCGGCGATCTCGACGACGCGCTCGACGCCGGGCGTGGCCAGCGCCCGGGTGCGATCGATCCGCACCGCCCGCTGCCCGAACACCGGGCTCTTGGCGACGGCGGCGAAGCGCATGCCGGGCTTGCGCACGTCGAGGCCGAAGAGCGGCCGGCCCTGCACGATGGCGGCGTTGTCGGCGCCAGGCACCCGGGTGCCGATGATCGCGAACTGCGACGCCTCCTTGAGCGGCACCGACGCCGGCACCGGCACCGCCGCGGCCCGCTGGGCCAGCGACCCATAGGTGGCGGTGCGTCCGGACGGGACATGCCGCACGACGCCGCGCTGGGTCGAGCACGACTCGGCGTCCACGCCCCACTGGCTCGCCGCCGCCTGCCGCAACAGGTGCCGGCCGACGGCGCCGGCCTGCCGGTGATGACGCCAGTTGCTGGACATCGCGTCGGAGCCGCCCACGCCCTGACCGCCGTAGCGTCGATCGAGCGGCGCGTTCACCAGCCGCACCCGCGCCCAGTCGGCGTCGAGCTCGTCGGCCACCATCATCGGCAACGCGGTCTTGGTGCCTTCGCCCATGTCGGGGTTCGACGCCCAGATCGTGACGGTGTCGTCGGGATCGACGCGCAGCAGGGCGTGCGGCTGGAACGCGCTGGCGCCCGCCGCCGCCGACTGGGCCGCCAGCGTCGGCCGCGTCGCCACCGCGACGAGCAGGCCGCCGGCGCCCGACAGCGCCACGCGCAGGAACGTCCGCCGCGTCGACGGCAGCGCCTCGAGGATCGCCGCCGGCGATTCGAACAGATACCAGCCGGCGCGGGTGGCCTCGAGCACCTGCTGGCGGGTGAGGTGCCGGCTCATGGCCGCACCTCCGAACGAACCGCGCCCAGCTCCGCCGCGCGGCGCACGGCGCGGCGAATCCGCAGGTAGGTGCCGCAGCGGCACAAGTTGCCGTTCATCGCGGCCAGGATCTCGTCGTCGCTCGGCGCCGGCCGCTCGGCCAGCAGCGCCGCCGCGCTCATGATCTGTCCGGCCTGGCACCAGCCGCACTGCGGCACGTCGATCTCGAGCCAGGCCCGCTGCACCGGATGGGACCCGTCGGCCGACAGCCCTTCGATCGTCGTGATGGCGGCCGCGCCCACCTCCGACACCGGCAGCGTGCACGAGCGCCGGGCCCGGCCGTCGACGTGCACCGTGCAGGCGCCGCACAGGGCCTGGCCGCAGCCGAATTTGGTACCGACGAGTGCGAGCGTGTCGCGGAGCACCCAGAGCAGCGGCGTGTCGGGTGTCACCTCCACGGTACGGCGCTCGCCGTTCACGAGCAGGTCATAGGACGGCATGTGTCCAGTAGACGACGGGCGCAGTCCCTTGGACGCTGCAGGGTTACAGCCAGCAGGGACCAGCGAGGGGACGAGCGGCAGCGGTTTTGCTACGCTCAGATTCAAATGTGGTCCGCGCTGGTGTTGCTCGCCGCTGTGCTGGCGCTCGACGCGCCGGTGCCGGTCAACGGCCGGTGTCCCGACGGACGTGCCTGGACCACCTCGGCTGACGAGCGGACGCAGATGCTGGGCCTGCTCAACAAGGCGCGGGCCCGGGAACGACGACCGGCGCTGCGTCGCGACGCCGTGCTCGACCGGATGGCGATTGCCCACGCCGCCGACATGGCCTGCCGCAACTACTTTTCCCACCGCAACCGCGAGCGCGAGAAGCTCGACAAACGCTACAAGCGGGTCGCCGGCCGCGACGCCACCGAGTGGGACCTCCTCGCCGAGATCCTCGGCACCAGTCCCACCGCGCCGCGCCAGCTCGAGCGCTGGCTCGACAGCCGCCCGCACCGCCGGGCGTTGCTCGAGAAGGAGCACGACGCCGCCGGCATCGGCCTGGTGCGGATCGCCCGTGGCTCGCGCTACACCACCTACTGGGCCGTCGAGTTCATGGCCGACGACCGCTGATCGTGTGGGGCCAACGGCGCTGACGGTTACGCGGCCGGCTTCGCCGCTGCCGCGAGCGCACTAAAGGGCTGAATCGTCCCATGCAGCGGGATGACGCGGTCGACGCGCAGCTTCAGCCGCTGCACGTGACCGAGCAGGTTGGCGGCGTAGGGATGGTAGGTGCCGCCCGGACTGAAGGCGTCCACCTCGATGAGCAGCCGCTCGGCCGGCAGGTAGGCCATGAGCATCGTGCTGCTGTGCGGGTTGTCGGCGACGTGATACAGCACCAGCGAGCGCGCGCCGTCGGTGATGGTCCTGGTGTCGGTCACCGTCTCCACCGTCACCGGCTTGGGCGCTTTGGCCAGCGCGTCGGGCGTGCGGGTGAACGGCCGCGCCGCCATCGCTCTCACGAAGGCGTCGTTGCCGGCCTGGGTGACGATGGTCAGCCCTTCGGCGATCGCCGCCCGCAGCCCGGTGGAGTGGTCGAAGTGGTGATGCGACATCACCAGGTGGGTGAGCGGCGTGCCGGCGCGCAGCTCTCGCGCCCGGGCGATGGCCGCCAGCGATCGCGCCTCGCTCTGCGGCGCTTCGATCATCACGAGGCGATCCTTGAAGGCGACGACCACGCTGTGGTGCGACTGCCCGGCCAGGAACCACACTCCGGGTGCCACCTCCTCGACGGCGATGTTCACGACCGGCGCCGCCGGCCCGGTCGCACTCTTCGCTTCGGCCGGCGCGTCCACCGATCCTGACGCCGCGGTCGTGTTCTTCACCTGATAGGTGGCCGTGGTGAAGTCGTCGACCTTGGTCGTCAGCCGCGTCGGCAGCTGGAGTCCACCGGCGTCGGCGTAGTCCGAGAACGAGGTCGACAGGACGACGTCGCCGAGGTTGATGTTCGAGCCGGGCGACTGGATGCGCGTCGGCCGGTTGTCGGCACCGACGACCAGCGTGATCGGCCCGGCGTCGGTGGTCACGTCGACGACGCGCTCGGCGCCCTCGGTCCGCACCGCCGACAGCGTCGCCGCCGGCGCCAGCGCAGCCCGCAGCAGGACCAGCGGATGGTGGAAGCGATCGGTGCGGCGGTCGCTGGCCGCGGCGGCCGACGCTCGAGCCGGCGTGCCGGCGGCGCCGACGTTATACGCCACCTCTCCGTCCACGCCCTGGACTTGCGTCTGCGCCTGCAGGCCCTGGAAATAGGCAAAGTTGGGTGTGCGCGTCTGCGTCGATCGCATGCGCGGCGCGGCCAGGTCGATCTCGCGCTTGAAGGCGCTGACCGTGAAGGTCTGCTCGGCCAACCCCGGCCGCAGATCCTGACCCAGGTTGTACTGCGTGCCGGTGCCCTCCATGGTGAGCAGGCCCGCGGCCTCGATGCGCGCCTGGCCGCCGAGCGCTTCGGCCGCGTCGGCCACCAGCTGCTGCTCAGGTGTGCGTTGAGTACACGCGGCTAGCCCAACAGCGAGCAACGCGACGGCGGCAAGATGAGGCATCGAGTGACGCATGGCACGACCTCCAGGGGGACAGCATAACTGCAGGGACCGGGGATCAGGGATCAGGGAACAGGGAACGGCGCTTGTCACGCTGTCACGCCGTCACGCTGCCCCGCTGTTACGGATCAGCTGCGACGGAGTCGGCCCGCAGCGTGTGCAGCGGCGGCAGGTTCCACAGCTCGGGCCAGATGCGGCGCACCCCGACGACGACCAGCATCACGCCGAGGCCGCCGCCGACCACCGAGGCGATCGGGCCGAACAGCGCCGCGGTGGCGCCGCTCTCGAACGCGCCGAACTCGTTGGAGAAGCCGACGAACACCGACTTGATCGCCGAGACGCGGCCGCGCAGCTCGTCGGGTGTGATCAGCTGCTCGAGCGTGAGGCGGATGACGACGCTCACCGAGTCGAACAGGCCGGTGGCGAAGAGGCACGCCACCGACAGGAGGAAGTCGCGCGAGAGGCCCAGCCCGATCGTGGCCACGCCGTAGCCGGCCACCACGGTGAGGAGAACCCGGCCGGGATGGCGCCATGGCGGCAGCCGGGTCTGGATCAGCGCCATCAGCGTCGCGCCCACGGCCGGCGCCGCCCGCAGCCAGCCGAGCCCCTGCGGACCGACCTGCAGGACGTCCTTCGCGAAAATCGGCAGCAGCGCCGTGGCGCCGCCGAAGAGCACGGCGAAGAGATCGAGCGTGATCGCGGCAAGGTAGACCGGACTGCTGCGCACGAAGCGGAACCCCGCCAGGGCGCTCTGCCACCCGGCCTCGCGCGCGGTCTCGAGCACGCGGACCTCGGGCAGCCGCAGCAGCTGCGAGACGAAGAGCCAGCTGCCCGAGGGCGGCGACGACCAGCGCGGTGGTGGCCGACGTCGTGCTGGCGATGAGCGCCCCGGCCAGCGCCGGCCCGGTCACCGCTGCCAGCTGGAAGGTGGAGGCGATCCACGCATTGGCGTTGGCGAACTCGCGCGGCGTGAGCAGCCGCGGCAGGATGGTCGCCGCCGACGGCATGGCGAAGGCGCGGCCGGTGCCAACCACCGCCAGCAGCACGTAGATCAGGCCCACGGCGCCGTCGCGCCACGTGACCGCGGCCAGCCCGAGGGTGGCCAGCGCGATGCTGGTGTGCGCCAGCGCCGCCACGCGACGTCGCGGATAACGGTCGGCGACCGTCCCGGTCACCGGCAGCAGCAGGAAGACGGGGGCCAGTTCGGTGGCGCCGACCAGGCCGAGGGCCCAGGCGCTGGCCGTGCGCTCGTAGAGGTGCCAGCCGATCGACACCGAGAGCATCTGCAGGCCGAGCACCGCGCCGAAGCGCCCGAACGCGAACCGCCGCACTATAGGGTTGCGCAGGGCAGCGTAAGCGTCGGCGTCCGGCATCGACGCCACATGGTACTGGTTCACACGTGCGCGGCCCAACTCAGGCGGCGTCGCCACCAAACCCGGCGCTGACGTTGACTCTCTCACGGCGGCGCCAGATACTGCCGCGGGGCTCGCCCACACGGATCCGCGCCCTCCAGGAGCTACCCATGAGTCAGCGCCTTGCTCCCGCCCATTGGCTTTTCGCCCTGCTCGCCGCGCTGGCGCCAGTGCCGGCGGCCGCGCAGATCGACACCGGCACCATCGTCGGCCGGGTGCAGGACGCGACTGGAGCGGCCCTGCCCGGCGTGACGGTGACGGCGACGCGCCAGGGCACCGGCGTGATCGCCTCCGCCGAGACCAACGCCAGCGGCGAGTTCGTGTTCCCCGGGCTGCGCATCGGCACCTACGCGGTGGCGGCCGAGCTCGAGGGCTTCAAGAAGACCAGCTACGAGGCGGTGCGGGTCAACGTGCAGGACCGCGTGCGGCTCGACTTCGAGCTCGGGGTCGGGACGCTGACCGAGTCGGTGACGGTCACCGGCCGGGCCGAGCTGCTGCAGACGCAGTCGGCCGACATCGGCAGCGTCGTCGACGAGCGGCAGGTCCGCGACCTGCCGCTGCTCGGGCGCCGCTATTCGGAGCTGGCGTTCCTGGTGCCGGGGGTGGTGGTGGCGCCGGCCGGGATCACCAGCCGCGGCGAAGACTCGTTCTTCAACGCCAACGGCAACTACGCCACCTGGAACAACTACACGCTCGACGGCGCCGACAACAACTCGTTCTCGACCAACCTGCAGGAGCGCAGCCCGCAGGTCGTGCAGCCGCCGGTCGATGCGCTGCAGGAGTTCAAGGTCCAGACGCGCACCTACTCGGCCGAGTTCGGTAAGGCGGCCGGGGCGGTGATCAACGCCTCGATCAAGCAGGGCACCAACGCCTTCCGCGGCTCGGCCTACGAGTTCTTCCGCGACGAGGCCTTCAACGCCAACACCTGGGACAACAACCGCGCCGGCCGGCCCAAGGGCCAGTTCAACCAGCACATCGCCGGCTTCACGCTGGGCGGCCCGGTGATGCGCAACCGCACCTTCTTCTTCGGCGACTACCAGGCGACGCGCACCGAACGGGCGCTGTCGCAGACCGCCACCGTGCCGACCGCCAGAATGCGGGCCGGCGACCTGAGCGAGCTGACCGGCGCGGTCGTCGCCGGCAACCCGTTCGTGCCGGCCGGGCTGCTGGGACACCGCCACCCGCCGCGTCGCCGCGTCGTGCATCGACCCGGTGGCGGCGCGCCTCGTCCAGCTCTACCCGCAGCCCAACGTGCCCGGCGACGGCTTCTTCAACAACAACTTCATCTCCAACGGCCTCCTCGAGAACGACATCAACCAGTTCGACCTGCGCCTCGACCACAACGTCGGCGCCGGCCGCGACAACCTGTTCGTGCGCTACAGCTTCCAGCAGACCGACCGGGTCGAGCCGCCGATCCTGAACGACCCGGTGGCCTCGGGCGATTTCGCCAGCGACTACCTGATCCGCGGTCAGAACGGCGTCGCCGGCTGGTCGCGCGTCTTCGGCGGCAGCGTGTTCAGCGAGTTCCGCGCCGGCTACAACCGGGTCCGCTCCGACGCCGTGCATCCCGCGTTCGGCATCGACGCGAACGCCGAGTACGGCATCACCGGCGTGCCCAAGGACGACCGGTTCTACGGCGGGCTGCCGCACATGCCGATCACCCGCTTCGCGCGGCTCGGCGGGCCGTTCTTCCGGCCGCAGTTCCAGACCTCGCAGGTGTTCCAGTTCGCCGAGAACCTGACCTGGACCAAGGGCACGCACGCGATGAAGTTCGGCGTCGAGCGCCGTCGCGATCTCGTGACCTACATCGACCTGCGGTCGTTGAACGGCGAGCTGTCGTTCAACGACGGGCGCTACACCGGCCTCGGCCTCGGCGACTTCCTGCTCGGGCTGTCGAGCGTGCAGCGGCTCACGCTCTTCCACGAGCCGGATCTCTACGCCGACGGCTGGCAGTTCTACGCGCAGGACAGCTGGCGGGTGCGCGACGACCTGACGGTCACCGCCGGCCTGCGCTACGAGCGCTTCACCCCGCTCTTCGATCGCAACGACCAGCTCACCAACATCGAGCCGGCGACCGGGCAGGTGATCCTGGCCAGCGACGGATCGACGTTCGAGCGCACGCTCGTCCACCCCGACACCAACGACCTCGCGCCACGGGTCGGCGTGTCGTGGAATCCGACGCCCCGGCTGGTGCTTCGCGGCGGCTACGGCGTGTTCTACCAGCAGGCCGACCGCTACGGCAGCGAGAGCCAGCTCGGGTTGAACCTGCCGCAGCTGGTCGACGCGGCGATCAGCGCCAACTCCGGCGCCGATCCCCCGGCCTTCAGGTTCTCCCAGGGCTTCACGCCGCTCAATCCCAGCACCGTGAACCCGTCGGTGGTGCAGTGGCGCATCCAGGATCCGAACCAGGACACGCCGGTCGTGCACCAGTTCAGCATCGGGCCGGAGTACCAGCTGACCAGCACGATGGTCGCCGCGGTCGAGTACGTGGGCAACCGCACCCGCAACGGCCGGCGCCTGCGCAACCTCAACCAGGCGGTCATCCAGCCTGACAACAGCATCGTGTTCCCCTACGCCCAGTACCGGCTTCGGCAACGCCTTCCTCGAGCAGATCGTCACCAACGGCCGCGCCGACTACAACTCGCTGCAGGTCCGGATGCAGAAGCGCATGAGCGGCGGGCTGGCCTACACGCTGGCCTACACCTGGAGCGAGGCGTTGGGCGACTTCCTCGATCACCTGAGCGCCGGCGGCGGCGCCACCGGCAACTTCCCGCAGGACGCCTACAACATGGCGGCCGACTACGGGGCGCTCGCCTTCGACATCCCGCACCGCTTCGTGGCCAGCGCGATCTACGAGCTGCCCTTCGGCGCCGGCCGCCGCTACGTCCAGAGCGGGCTCGGCGCGGCGATTCTCGGCGGCTGGTCGGTGAACGGCATCCTCACGCTGAGCGACGGCCGGCCGTTCACGGTCACCGCCACCGACACGGCCGGCACCGGGCAGGGCCGGATCAGCCGCGCCAACTGCATCGGCGAAGCCGTGCCCGACGGCTTCGATCAGACGCTCGACGCGTGGATGAGCGCCGCCGCCTTCGCCCCGACCGTGGGCCGCACCTACGGCACCTGCGACAGCAACACCGTGCGCGGGCCGGGGTCGAAGTCGATGAACATGAGCCTGTTCCGCTCGATCGGGCTCGGCGGCGAGAAGCGCCTCGAGCTGCGGGTCGAGACCTTCAACCTGTTCAACTGGGTCAACTACGGGTTCCCGGCGGCCAACATCTCGAACCTCGGCACGTTCGGGCGGATCACGAGCACGCTCGGCGATCCGCGCGAGATGCAGCTGGCGGTCAAGTTCTATTTCTAGCCGGGGCTAGGGGCCAGGGACCCGGGTCTCGGGACGGACAGGGCTAGACTGGTCACGCTGCCTTGTAGGGCAGCTCTTTAGAGCTGCCAGTGGGAGAGCTGCCTCGGGGCAGAGCTGAAGCTCTGCCCTACTTGATCACACTGAAGGCTGGGGTTTCTCTGATGCGCCGTGTCGTCGTTCTCTCAGGTCTCGTCGCTCTGCTCGTCGCGCTCCCGTCAGCGCAAACCATCCCTCCCGATGCCGGGGCGGCCGGTGCCTGGCAGAAGATCCTCAAGGCGCGGACCACGGCGAGCGTGATGCACACCACCGCGCACCCGGACGACGAGCACGGCGGCGTCATCACCCGGCTGGCCCGCAAGGACGGGGCGCGGCTGGCGCTGATGACCCTCAACCGCGGCGAGTCGGGCGACAACGCCATCGGCCCGCAGCTGTTCGACGGGCTCGGCCTGATCCGCACCGAGGAGCTGCGGGTGGCGGATCGCTACTACGGCGTGGACGAGCAGTACTTCACGACCGTGGTCGACTACGGCTTCTCCAAGCGGCTCGAGGAGGCGTTCGAGAAGTGGGGCCGCGAGAACGTGATGCGCGACGTGGTCCGCGTCATCCGCACCAGCCGTCCGTGGGTGCTGCTGTCGCGCTTCCAGGGCAACGAGCGCGACGGCCACGGCAACCACCAGACCGCCGGCCTCGTCACCGTGCAGGCGTTCAAGCTGGCCGGCGACCCGAACATGTATCCCGAGCAGATCGAGGAAGGCCTGCGGCCGTGGCAGCCCTTCAAGGTCTACATCGGCGGGGTGCGCGAGAACGAGGACTGGACGGTGCGCATCGACAGCGGCGAGTTCAGCTCGTATCTCGGCGACTCGTACGACAACGTCGCCCGCTACGGCCTGAGCTTCCAGCGCTCGCAGAACAGCGGCCGCTACAACCCGGGCGCCGGCGCCAACTTCGGCTACTACTCGCGCGTCGGCTCGCGGCTGGCGAGCGCGCCGGCCAAGGAGTCGTCGATCTTCGACGGCCTGAACACCAGCTACTCCGGCCTCTTCACCGCGCTCGGCCGGCGCTCGCCCGAAGGCGTCGCCGACCAGCTGGCGCGCATCGACGGCGCGTTCGGCCGCGCCGCCGCCGACTTCACCATGGTCGATCCGTCGGCGGCCGTGCCGGCGCTGTCGGCCGCGCTCGGCTTCCTCCGCGACGCCATCGCCCGGAGCAGCGGGGAAGAGGAGGCGCTGTTCCTGCTGCGCATCAAGGAACGGCAGACCGAGGAGGCGATCACGGCCTGCCTCGGGCTCGAGCTCACGGTCACGGCGCAGCCCGCCGGCCAGACCGAGCCGACCGGGCCGTTCGCCGCGTTCGCGCCGCCGCCGGCGATGGCGGCGCCGATTCCCGGCCAGACCTTCGAGGTGCGGGCGCGGCTGGCCAACCGTGGCCGCATGGCCATCGGCCCGACCGAAGTCCGCGTCGAGACGCTGACCGGGTGGCAGGCCTCCCCGGCGGCGGGACAGCCGGGGCTGCCCGAGGTGCTCAACGGCCACGAGGTGCTGAACCGGCGCTTCGCCGTGGCGGTCGAAGCCGACGCGCCGTTGTCGACCCGTCCGCCCTTCCAACGCCGCGGGTTGCAGGAAAGCCGCTACGCCCTCGACGACCTGGCGTCGTTCGGGCGGGCGGCCTCGCCGGCGCCGTTGGTCGCCGCCGTGGTCTACGTCGTCGAAGGCCGGCCGGTCACCCTGCGCGAGGTCGTGCGCCGGCGCGAGGCGAAGCTCCCGTACGGGGACGTGCTGCGCGAGGTGCGCACTGTGCCGCGGCTCGGCGTCACCGTGTCGCCGACCAACGCCGTGGTGCCGCTGGCGGCCGCGACCAAGCGCATCGAGCTGCAGGTCGAGGTCGTCCACAATGCCGAGGCGGCGAGCACCGGGACCGTCTCCCTGACGCTGCCCGCCGGCTGGAAGGCCGAGCCGGCCAGCCATCCGCTGGCGTTCGCGCGCGCCGGCGAGCGGGCCAGCTTCCGTTTCACGGTCACGCCCGCGACGCTCGACGCCAAACCCTATGCGGTCGAGGCCGTAGCGACGGCCGAGGGCCGCAGCTACCGCGAAGGCTACGAGCTCATCGATCAGCGCGACCTCGAGCTGCGCTATCTCTATCGCCCGTCCACGGTCGAAGTGCGCGGCATCGACGTGACCGTCCTCCCGAACCTCAAGGTCGGCTACGTGATGGGCGTCGGCGACCAGGTGCCGCTCGGGCTGCAGCAGCTCGGCGCCCAGGTGACGCTGCTCGGCGAGCGCGAGCTGGCCAGCGCCGATCTGTCGCAGTTCGACGCGATCATGACCGGCACGCGCGCCTATGCCGTGCGCGAGGATCTCAAGACCTACAACCAGCGCCTGCTCGACTACGTGAAGGCCGGCGGCAACATGATCGTGCTCTACAACACCTACGAGCTCGAGCCGGCACGCTTCGCGCCGTTCACGGCCCAGAACCCGCGCAACTCCGAGGAGGTGTCGGAGGAGGACTCGCCGGTGGAGATCCTGGCGCCCCGTCACCAGGCCTTCACCTGGCCCAACGCCATCACCACGGCCGACTTCGCCGGCTGGGTGGAGCAGCGCGGCTCGAAGTTCTTCAGCACCTGGGATGCGGCCTACACGCCGATGATCGCCACCTTCGACAAGGGCCAGGCGCCGCAGCGGGGCGGCTGGTTGACCGCGACGCACGGCAAGGGCACGTGGACCTACTTCGCCTACGCGCTGCACCGGCAGCTGCCGTACGGCGTGCCCGGCGCCTATCGCCTCACGGCGAACCTGCTGGCGCTGGGCAAGCGCCCACCCCGCTAGCGCCGTCCACAGCAGCGGGAGCCAGGCACGGTGAGTCCAGCGGTCCTGGCCGTCATCGCGCTGTATGCCGCCTTCCTGGCCGTGGGCTGGCTGGCGGCGCGCAAGGCCCGTCACGGCTCGACCGCCGATCTGATCGTGGCCGGGCGGGCGATGCCGATGTGGGTCGCCGCGCTGACCATGACCGCCACCTGGGTCGATGGCGGGTACCTGCTCGGCACGACCGAAGGCGCGTTTGCGACCTCGATTCAGCTCGGCGTCCAGGGCGGCCTGTGCTTCGGCCTCAGCCTGATCCTCGGCGGCCTGTTCTTCGCCGGCCTCATGCGGCGCTACGGGTTCACGACGCTCATCGACCCGTTCGAGGCGCGCTTCGGCACCCGCTGGGCGGCGGTGCTGTTCCTGCCGGCGCTGGCCAGCGAGCTGTTCTGGAGCGCCGAGCTGCTGGTCGCCATCGGCGCGACCTTCGGCGTGCTGCTCGACATGCCGCTGACCGCGGCGATCCTGCTGTCGGCGGCGGTCACCACCGCCTACACGGTGGCCGGCGGCATGTGGTCGGTGGCCTACACCGACATCGTGCAGCTCGGCCTGGTGGCGCTCGGCCTGGCGGCCGCGCTCCCGTACGTGCTCGACGGCGTCGGCGGCCTGGCCCAGGCCTGGGCCACCTACGCGGCGGCGCGACCGGAAGCGATCGGCATCGTCCCGCCGCTGGCCCCGACCACCGACCTGTGGCGCGGGGCGGCGGTGCTGCGCTGGTGGGACACGTCCTTGATGCTGGTGCTCGGCGGCATCCCGTGGAACTGCTACTTCCAGCGCGTGCTCTCGTGCCGCACCCCGCGCGACGCCGCGCGCCATTCGATCGTGGCCGGCCTGCTGACGATCGCCCTCACCATCCCGCCGCTGCTCATGGGCATCGCCGCCTTCGCGTATCCCTGGCCCGAGGACCTCGCCGCCCGCCTCCGCACCGCGCCGGCCGACGCCATGCCGCTGCTCTTCAGCTACGCCGTGCCGCCGGTGATCGGCTTGCTCGGGCTCGGCGGCGATCATCGGCGCGGTGACGTCGAGCTTCAGCTCGTCGATCCTGTCCGCGGGATCGATGCTCGGCTGGAACTGCTTGAAAGGGCTGGTGTGGCCGTCGCTGACGGCGCCGCAGATGCGTCGCCTGATCCGGATCGCCATTCTCGTGCTCGGGGCGGCCGCGACCGTGCTGGCCCTGCGGGTGCAGAGCGTCCGCGCGCTGTGGTTCTTCACCAGCGACCTGGTGTTCGTGCTGCTGTTCCCGCAGCTGCTCTGGGCGCTGTTCGACCCGCGGGCCAATCGGACCGGGTCGATGGCGGCGTTCGCGGTGTCGTTCGTCATACGGGTGGGCGGCGGCGAACCGCTGCTCGGCGTGCCGGCGGCGTTTCCCTATCCAGACGACCTGCCCTTCAGGACGATCGCCGCCGGGTTGGGCCTGGTGCTGCTGCCACTGGTGTCGCGGCTGACCGCCCACTGGGATCCACCGCGGCCGCTGCGCAATCCAGCGGCTCCCGCCGCGCACTGACCGCCGCGGTCCACCCACTGACGTATCTCGGCGGCGCCGCCCGGCGCGGGCCCGGCAAGACTGCGCCGCTTCGCGCACAACGCGCCGCCCACGGCGTGGCATGGATGGTGCACCGCCGAGCGCGCCAACCGTCGTCCCAGCCAAGGAGGCAGAACGTGGGTCGCAAGGTGCTGCTCGTCCTCGCCCTCATCGGGCTCGTCACGTCGCATCCGTTCGCGCAGGGGTCGAAGGAGGAGTTCGAAGCCAAGCTCGGCTACCGCACCGGCACGATCGACGTCGGCGACGGGCTGGCCACGCTGAAGCTCCCGGCGAGCTTCCGCTTCGTCGGGCCCGAAGGCAGCCGCCGGCTGCTGGTCGAGGCCTGGGGCAACCCGGCCGGGGCGGCCGACGACGTGCTCGGCATGTTGATTCCCGCCGACGTCAGCCCGCTCGCCGACGAGGGCTGGGGCATCGTGATGACCTTCGACGAGGACGGCTACGTCGACGACGACGACGCCGGCTCGATCGACTACACCAAGATGCTCCGCGAGATGCAGGAGTCGGTCGAGGAGACCAACGAGCAGCGCAAGTCCGAGGGCTTCGATCCGGTGACGCTGGTCGGCTGGGCCGAACCGCCGCACTACGACGCCGCCGCGCACAAGCTCTACTGGGCCAAGGAGCTCGCGTTCGGCGACTCGTCGGCGCACACCCTCAACTACAACATCCGCATCCTCGGCCGCCGCGGCGTGCTGGTGCTGAACGCCGTGTCGCAGATGGCGCAGCTCGAGGAGATTCGCGCCAGCAGCCAGGCGCTGCTGCCGTCGGTGGAGTTCAACGACGGGCACCGCTACGCCGACTACCTGCCCGGCACCGACAAGGCCGCGACCTACGGGCTGGCCGGACTCATCGCCGGCGGCGCCGCCGCCAAGGCCGGCGTGTTCAAGGGCCTGTGGCTCGCGCTCCTGGCGTCCAAGAAGCTCGTCATCGGGCTGCTCGTCGGCGCCGGGGCGATGGTCAAGCGCTGGCTGTCGCCGAAGACCGCCGAGGCCTAAGCGAGCCGCCTCCCGGCAGAGCTAAAGCTCTGCCCTACATCGCATCGAAGTAGGGCAGCTCTTTAAGAGCTGCCTCCCGGCAGAGCTAAAGCTCTGCCCTACATCGCATCGAAAGTAGGGCAGCTCTTTAGAGCTGCCTCCCGCAGAGCTAGCTCTGCCCTACATCGCATCGAAAGTAGGGCAGCTCTTTAGAGCTGCCTCCCGGCGGAGCTGAAGCTCCGCCCTACGTCGAATAGCAAGCCGCTCTAGTCGCCGCGCAGCGCGATCGCCGGATCGACGCCGATGGCGCGGCGTGCCGGCACCAGCGTGGCGGCCAGCGCCGCCAGCGTCAGCGCCGACCGCGGCGACGGCGTAGCTCGGCACGTCGCCCGGTGTGATCCCGAAGAGCAGCGCGCCGAGGGCGCGGCTCAGCGCCGCCGCGCCGACCAGCCCGAGCACGACCCCGGCGACGACCGGCCGCATGCCCTGGCCGAGCATCAGCGTCAGCACGTCGCGACGGCTGGCGCCCAGCGCCATGCGCACGCCGATCTCCTGGGTGCGCTGCTGCACGACGTAGCTGACCACGCCGTAGACGCCGAGCGCGGCCAGCGCCCCGGCCAGGCCGGCGAAGAGCGCCAGCAGCCAGGCGCGCAGGCGTGGCTGTGCCACCGCGCGCGACAGCACCTGGTCGACCGTGCGCACCTGGAAGAGCGGCACGCCGCCATCCATCTGGCGCAGCTCGGCGCGCACCGCGGCCGCCAGCCCGGGCACGTCGGCCGCCGTGCGCACGACCAGCGTCATCGTGTGGTACGACGGCTGCTGTGTGTGCGGCGTGTAGAAGAACGGCACCGGCGCCTCGTCGAGGCCGAGATGGCGGACGTCGCCGACGATGCCGATCACCTCGCGCGACCCCGGGCCGCCCACTTCCTGTTGGGTCTCGCGCGGGATGCCGCTGTTGTAGGTGATGCGGCGGCCGATCGGATCCTCGCCCGGCCAGTATTCCCGGGCCATCGCCTCGCTGATCACGACGACGAGCGGCCCGTCGACGGCGTCGCGGGCGTCGAACAGCCGGCCGCGCAGCAGCGGTACGCCGAGCGCGGCTGAAGTAGCCGGGCGTGACCGACCGGGCCTGCGGCCCCCGACCCTGGCCCTCCGGCTGGGGGTGATCCTCCACCTGAATACCGCGGCTGTCGTAGTTGGCGCTGAGCGGCAGGATGTTCACGGCGCCGACGCGGTCGACCCCGGGCAGGGCTCGGAGGCGCTCCTGCAGCTGCTCGTAGAACGGAATCTGGCTGCCCTCGGGATAGACCGCCGTCGGCAGCGACACGTCCATGGCCGTGACGCGGGCCGGCGAGAATCCCGGCGGCACGTCCTCCAGCTTCCACAGGCTGCGCACGAGCAAGCGTGGCACCGACCAGCAGCACCACGGCCAGCGCCACCTGCGCGCCCATGAAGACGTCGCGCACGCGCTGCGGGACGAACGACGCCGGGCGTGCGCCCGCCTTCCTTGAGCGTGCCGTGCAGCGACGTCGCCGACAGGTGCAGCGCCGGGGCCAGACCGAAGAGCACGGCGGAGGCGATCGCGGCCAGCGCGACGAAGGCGAGCACGGTGCCATCGACGCGGATGTCGGCCGTGCGCGGAATCGCCGCCGCGGCCAGCAGCGTGGCGGCGCGCGTGCCCCAGGCCGCCAGCGCCAGCCCGGCCGCGCCGCCGAGTACGCTCAAGCACCAGGCTCTCGGCCAGGAGCTGCCCGATCAGCCGGCGCCGATCGGCGCCCGAGCGCCGTGCGCACGGCGAACTCCCGCTGACGCCCGGCCCCCGCCGCCAGCAGCAGGTTGGCCAGGTTCGCGCACGCGATGAGCAGCACCAGGCCAACCGCCGCGGCCAGCACGACCAGGCTGCGCCGCACGCCCGACACCATCGCGTCGAGCAGCGCCGACAGCCGCACGGTCTGCCCGTGGTTGCTCGGTCGGGAACTCCTGCTGCAGCCGCAGCATCGATGGCTTCGAGCTCGGCGCGCGGCCTGCTCGAGCGACGCGCCGGGAGCCCGTCGGCCGACGGCGCGGATGAAGCGGCCGCCGCGGATTGGCCGTGGCCGGGTCGAAGGCCCAGGCCACGAAGACATCGGCCGACCGATCGGGATCCACTTCGATGTGCCGGTAGCCGGCCGGCAGGACGCCGATCGACCGTGTAGGGCTCGGCGCTGACGCGGATCTGCATGCCGACGATGTCGGCGGCCGCGCCGTACCGCCGGTCGCCAGAACCCGTCGCTGATGAGCGCCAGCTTGGGCGCGCCGGGACGGTCGTCCTCGGCGGTGAACAGCCGGCCAGTCGCGGCCGCGATGCCGAGCGTCGGGAAGAAGCCCTCGGTGACCTTCACCATGCCGACGCGCTCGGCGTCGCCCTCCGCGCCGCTGATCGTCGCCGAGCCCACGAACCCGTGGGCGCCCATGCGGATGAACGACCGCGCGTCGCGCTGGAAGTCGAGGAAGTCGGCCGGCGACAGGTTGCCGGGCGTGCCGTCGTCCTCGTCGAACCCGACGACGCGCACCAGCGCGTCCGGCGCGGCGTAGGGGAGCGGCGCCAGCAGCACCGCCCGCACCACGCTGAACATCGCGGCGTTGGCGCCAATTCCGAGGGCCAGGGTGCCGATGGCCACGGCGGCGAAGCCGGGGCTGGCGAGCAGACGACGCACGGCGAGCCGGAGGTTCTGCGCCACGGGGCCATAGACGGCGGCCGCGGCAGCAGGGTTGTCGCGCCCTGCACGCCGCTGCCCGCGCCCGGCGGTCGTGTCGGCCGGCCTGCTACAATTCGGCCCCAGCCTGGTAGGCCGCCGTGACCAAGAAGTGGTACAGCTATTTCGTCGTCAACGACGAGCCGACCACGCCGGCGTCGCCGGCACCCGACTCGCCGCCGCGTCCGCCGCGCCGGGCCGGTGACCTGGCGCCCGAGGCGTCGGCGCCAGCTCCGTCGCCGCCTCCGGCCGGGACCTCGCCGTCGGCCGACCTGTCGATCGTCTACGAGTCGGCCCAGATCGTGCCGCCGGCCCACGGCTACACGGTGCTGAAGGTGGCCGAGATGCTCCAGAGCGAACACATCCGCGCCCTGCCGGCCGAGGTGCGCCGCAAGTCGGTGCTGGTGGCGCTCGACGCCGCCGGGGTCAAGGTCGAGGAGGTCGTCGAAGACGCGGTGCGCCGCGATCGCGCGCTCGACACCTTCGAGAAGGTGCTCCAGCAGCGCGTCGACGAGCTCGCCGCCACCACCGCCCGTGAGAACGAGCAGATCGAGGCCGACATCGCCGCCCGCGTGAAGGAGCTGCGGGCCCGCATCGACGACAACACCCGCAAGGTCGCCGCCGAGCAGGCCGAGCTGCGGGCCTGGCGCTCACGCAAGCAGGCCGAGGAGTCCCTCATCGCCGACGGCCATCGGGCACTTCGTGACGGAAAACCCGATCACGGCCGCGCCCGCCGCGGCCGAGCCGCAAGGAGACGCCGATGTTCGCTAGGCTGGGCCGTCTGTTCCGGGCGTGGATGGGCTATTTCATTTCGGTCGGCGAGAACCCGGAGGTGATGCTCCAGGACGCGATCGAAGAGATGCGCATGACCATGCCGAAGCTCAACTCGGTGCTGGTGGCGACGCGGGCCACGGTCATCCGCCTCGAAGAGGAGCACGAGGGCCTGCAGCGCCAGGACCGCACCCTCACCGCCTCGATCCAGGCGGCGCTGCGCGACGGGTCGGCCGCCGCCCGCGCCGTGGCCGAGGAAGACGCCATCCAGCTGCAGCAGCTGCGCCAGGACCTGGACAGCACGCAGGGTCAGCTGACCGCGGCCGCAGAAGGCCCACGAGAGCGCCAAGCTGTCGGTCGACGCCCTCAAGGCCAAGCTCAAGGAGCGGATCGAGCTGAGCCAGCGCGCGATGAAGGAGCGGCAGAAGGCCCAGGTGATGAAGCAGGCCGCCGATGCCATCGTCGAGCTGCAGTCCTACGGCGTGGCCTCGACCGCCGACAAGTACCTCGAGCAGATCAAACAGGAAGTGGCCGAGTCGAAGGCCGCGGTCGAAGTCGCCACCGGGGGCATCGACACCGCCGCGATCGAGCGCGAGCGCACCTCCCGCAAGCTGAAGGCGGCCGGCATCCTGCAGCAGTTCGAGGTCGAGATGGGCCTGAGCGCGCCGCCGGTGGCGGCGCCCACCTCGGTGACACCCAGCGTCGGGGCCCGCGTCGGCGAGAACAAGGGCTCGTAGCGGAGCCGCGGGCGCCGGTAGCGACTGACGATGCCTCCCCCTCCCGACGACGACGTCTCGGCCGGGTCGATTCTGCGGGAGCTGATCTTCAATCAGTATCAGGCCATCGTCCTCGGCGGCATGGCGCTGGTGTCGGTGGTCGCGCTCAATCCGCTGCCGCTGCTCATCTGGCTGGGCTCGGAGCTGGTGCTGCTGCCGATCCTCGACTCGGGGCCGCTGCGCCGCCTCGTCAACCGGCGCAAGCGCGACATGGCGCGGGCCCGGGCCGGGCAAGCCAGGGCCAGCGCCATCGCCGGCCTGTCGGCGCCGCACGCCCAGCGCTTCGCCGCGGTCGAAGAGATGTGCCGCCACATCGAGGGCAACTACCAGGGGCTGTCGGGCATCTCGCAGGCGTACCTGTCGGAACAGCGCGCCAAGCTCGACATGATCCTGACCGGCTGCCTGCACCCGCCTGACCGCGCTGCAGCGCTACCAGGCGCGACCGGCGCGGCGCGGCCCGGCCGAGATCGAGCGCGAGATCGCCGGCCTCGAGAAGGAGCTCGCCGATCCCGAGGTGCCGGAGCGGGCGGCGGCGGCGCTGCGCAAGAACCTCGAGCTCAAGCGGCGGCTGCTCGACTCGCTGGCGCAGGTCGACGACACCGTGCGCACGTTGCAGACCGAGATCGACTCGATGGAGTCGCTGGTCGAGGTGCTGCACCAGAATTCGATGTCGCTGCGCGACCCGCAGGCCATCGCCGACGAGCTGGATACGATCGTCCGCCAGTCGGAGGACTCCAACCGCATCGTGCGCGAGATGGAGGCGCTGCTGCGCACCGACACCGACGGCTGGCAGGGCGAGCTGGCGCCGGCGGCGCCGGTGCCGCCGATTCCGGCCAAGAGCGGCGACGCGACGCCGGCCCCCCGCCAGAAGGTGAAGGGCCGGTGACCGCCTCGTTCGAGACCTACCCGCGGCTGGGCCCGCACCCTCGCCCACGGCATCCGGGCGCGGCTGGGCAACACGTTCCTGCTCCACGGCAACACGCACGACCTGGTGCCGGTGCCGACGCCGGCCAGCGGCGCCCACGGCGCCGCCGACTTCGTGCCGCTGACGCGCTTCCTGGCCGACTGGGTCTTCGGCCAGCGCGAGGTGGTGATCGAGTACCAGCGCGCCAACGGCGCCGTGTTCCTGACCCGCGAGGCCCACCGCCACTTCACCGACGCCGTCGCCGTCGTCGACAGCGTGCACGGCACCGGCTTCGCCCAGTCGCTGCCGCGCGAGCCGGTGGCGTTCTGCGCCCTGCTCGACGCGTTCCTGAAGCAGGTCGTCCACCGGCAGTCGCCGCTCGGCGTGGCGGTGCTGCTGCCCTACGCCGAGACGCTGGTGCCCGAGTCGTCGGGCGAGGCCGCCGCCGACGACCGCGCCGTGCGCGTCTACATCCAGAAGTGGTCGACCGATCCGGCGCTGCTCGCCGCCAACGTCACCTTCGTGCTGGTCACCGAGAACCTCGCCGACGTCAGCTCGCGGATCGTCCGCTCGCCGCAGACCGTCGAAGTCGAGGTGCGGCGTCCCGACGAGGCCGAGCGGCTGCAGTTCCTGCGGTGCCGTCCGCGAGGCGGCGTGGTACGAGACGACGTCGGACATCCCGGTGGCCCGGCTGGCGCAGATGACCTCGGGCCTGACCCGCATCCAGATCCGCCAGATCCTCTCGTCGGTCGACGAGCACCGCGGCCGGCTCGACGTCAAGGCGCTGCGCGAGCAGAAGAAGGCGGTCATCGAGGCCGAGTGCTACGGCCTGCTCGAGTACGTCGAGTCGCGGTTCGGCCTCGACATGGTGTCGGGCCACGACGGGGTCAAGGCGCGGCTGCGCCGGGCCGCCCAGGCGATTCTCGCCGGCCGGCTCCAGGGCGTGCCGATGGGCTATCTCATCGCCGGCCCGGTCGGATCGGCCAAGACGTTCCTGGTCAACTGCTTCACCGGCGAGATCGGCTTCCCGTGCGTGAAGTTCCTCAACTTCCGCTCGCAGTGGCAGGGCGTGACCGAGGGCAACCTCGAGAAGATCCTCAAGGTGCTGCACGCGATGTGGCCGGTCGGGGTCATCATCGACGAGGCCGACGCGTTCCTCGGCGACCGCAACCAGCAGGGCGATTCGGGCACCTCGAACCGGGTGTTCGCGTCGCTGGCCTCGTTCATGGGCAACACCGAGTACCGCGGCAAGATCGTCTGGTTCCTGATCACGTCGCGGCCCGACCTGCTGCCCGTCGATCTGAAGCGGCAGGGCCGCGCCGAGGAGCACCTGGCGCTCTTCTACCCGCAGACCCGCGAGGAGCACGACGCGCTGTTCCGGATCATGCTGGCCAAGTCGGGCGTGGTCAGCGAGGTGACGTCGATCGCCGAGGTGACCGACGATCCCGGCGGGTTGTCCGGGGCCGACATCGAGGCGATCCTGGCCCGCGCCATCCTGGTCGCCGACGTCGGCGCCGACGGCAAGCCGGTGGCGTCGCGCGCGGTGCTGCAGGGCGCCTTCGCCGACTTCATCCCGGCGACCAGCGCGCTCGAACGCGAGCTGCAGATTCTTGCCGCCGTGCAGGAGTGCACCTCGCGCGAGGTGCTGCCCGAGGCCTATCGCTCGATGGACCGCAACGAGGTGCTCGTGCGCCTCAACGAACTGCGGGCCGTACTGAAGACCTAAACGGAGGACCGACGTGGCTCGAACCCCTTTGATCGCCTCGCTGCAGCGCGCCTATCGGCTGGCGGCCCTCGCCGCCCGCGGCGGCCCGACGACGCCGCCGCTCGACGAGCTGGTGGAGATGGCGTACTCACGCCGGCGGTTCCTGCGCCAGTCGGCGGTCGCCACCGCGGCGCTGGCCGCCGGCTGCGGCGGCGCGCCGCCGCAGTCGCAGTCGCCGCCGGCCGGGTCGCCGCCGGGCGCGTCGGGCCCGACGGCACCGCGCATCGCCATCGTCGGCGCCGGGGTGGCCGGGCTGAACGCCGCCTACAAGCTGCAGAAGGCCGGCCTCACCGCCAAGGTGTTCGAAGGGCGCCAATCGGACCGGCGGCCGCATGTTCACCGCCACCGACCTGCTGGGGGCGGGGCTCACCACCGAGCTGGGCGGCGAGTTCATCGACACCGGCCATACCGAGATGCTGGCGCTGATGACCGAGTTCGGCCTCGAGCGGATCGACACCGTCGGCCCGGGCACCGAGAAGCTCAAGACCGAGACCTACTTCATCAACGGCCGCCACTACACCCAGGCCCAGGCCGCGGCGGCGTTCGTGCCGCTGGCCAAGAAGATCGCCGAGGACTACGACTCGATGGGCGAGGTCGTCAACTACGAGACCGAGGGCGGCGGCTCGGCCTTCGACCGCCAGTCGATGGACGAGTACTTCACCAGCATCGGCGCCACCGGCTGGATGCGCGAGATGCTCGAGGCGGCCTACGTCACCGAGTACGGGCTGGAGCTGGGCGAGCAGTCGGCGCTCAACTTCCTGTTCCTGATCGGCACCGGCGACCTCACCGACACCAGCGCCTGCACCGTGCTCGGCGAGAGCGACGAGCGCTACAAGGTGCGCGGCGGCAACCAGCGGGTCGTCGACGAGCTGGCCAAGCGCGTGCAGCCGCAGATCCAGATGCTGCATCGCCTCGAGGCGATCCGGAGCAAGGGCTCGGGCTACACCCTGACCTTCCAGCACGAAGGGCGCGCGGTGGACGAGGACGCCGACCTGGTCATCGTGACGATCCCGTTCTCGATGCTGCGCGACGTGAAGATCGACGTCGATCTGCCGGCGGTGAAGCGCAAGGCCATCGCCGAGCTCGGCTACGGCGCCAACGCCAAGGTGATGGTCGGCTTCAAGAGCCGGCCGTGGGAGCGGCGCGGCTACGCCGGCAACATCTACTCGGACGAGACGTTCCAGCTCGCCTGGGCCAACAGCTACCTCCAGCCGGGCGCCGAGGGCGGATTGACGCTTGTACTCGGGCGGCAAGCTCGCGCACGACGCCGGCCAGGGGCCGGCCGAAGAGGTGGCGATGCGCCTGCTGCGCGGGATCGAACGCGCCTATCCTGGCACCCTGGCCCAGCGCAACGGCAAGGTCTCGCGCTTCCACTGGCCGACCTACCCGTGGACCAAGGGCGCGTATGCGTGCTACAAGCCCGGCCAGTGGACGACCATCGCCGGCGCCGAAGGCCTGCCGGTCGGCAACCTCTTCTTCGCCGGCGAGCACTGCAGTTACGATTTCCAGGGCTACATGAACGGCGGCGCGCAGACCGGCGCCGACGCCGCCAAGGCGGTGATGGCGGCCGTCAGCGTGCCGAAGGCGGCGCGGCGGATCTCGCGCCGCGAGCTGATCGCGGTGGCCTGATCGGGTCGCCGATCGCGACCGATCGGCGCGCACACAACGAGGTATTCGGAGGACGTATGCGACTGACGCCCGCTGGCAAGATCCTGTTGTTCCTGGTCGGCCTCGGCGTGCTCGGCTACGCCGCGTGGACCTACCGCGGCAGGATGCCGTCGCTGTCGACCGCAGCGCGACACGCCGGCCGCCACGCCCTCGTCCAGCACGCCGGCGTCGACCACGCCGCCGGCGGCCGAGCGCAAGGGCGTGCTCGCCACGTGCGGCAATCGGGGTGCTGCGCGTCGGCATGGAGCCCGATGCGCCGCCGATCCGGTTCATCAACGCCCGCAAGCAGGACGACGGCTTCGACTTCCGCGTCGCCGGCCTGCATCGCCGACGGCCTCGGCGCCAAGCGGGTGCAGATCGTCGAAGCCGACTACGAGGACCTGCCCGACCGGCTGCGCGCCGGCGACATCGACATCATCATGGGCGGCTACGTGCCCGATCCGTCGATCGAGGGCGTGGTCTGGTCGAACGGCTACCTCGACTTCGGCCTGTGCCTGATCGTGCAGGAGGGCATGGCCGGCACCTACCGGTCGGTGCGCGACCTGGCCGGCAAACGCGTCGCCATCTACGACGACCCGGCGGCCGAGCGCTGGGTCAGCCAGAACATCCCGGGCGCGAAGATCAGCAAGTTCTCGGGCGACGACGGCTGGTTCGAGGCGGTCGAACGCGACCAGGCCGACGCGCTCGTCTACGACTATCCGTTCGCGGCCGAAGAGATCAAGGCGCACCCGCGCACGACCATCGTGCAATACAACCTCAACCAGTCGAAGTACGCGGTCGGGATCCCGGCCGGCAACTTCGACCTCGTCTACGAGGTCAACCAGGTCATCGACAAGTTCCGGGCGTCGCCGCAGTACGCCGACCTGATGCGCGAGTACCTGACCACCGTCTCCGACGTGTTCACCCGGCCGGTGGCCGGACGCAAGACCTACACGGTGAAGGCCGGCGACACGCTCAGCAGGGTGGCCCAGGCGCAGCTCGGCGACTCCAACCGCTGGAAGGAGATCTGGGATCTGAACCGCGAGCGGGTCGCCAACGAGAACCTGATCTACCCGCGGCTGGTGCTGCTGATGCCCTGAGCCGGCCGACCCGACCGTCACGACGCGCGTCCACGACGGCGCCAGCAGACGTCGTCATGTCGGATTCCGTCAGTCGCGGCGACAGCTCTGCCTGCTCGCTCTCCACGTCCGCGGCCCGCGCGAGTGAGTCTCGCTCGGCCATCGTGCACCGACCCGTCTGGTACCCGTCCTGCACGCGGTGACCGGCGCGACATCGCGCCCGCGCCACGCGATCTGCCCGGTGGACGCCGCCGTGATTGAATCGCGATACCCGTGTCGCTACATGGGTGGGGAGAGACATTCATGGCCGACCACACTCACGCGTTCCGTCGACCGAGGCCGCCTCGCGGTCGCGGCGTCTCGGCATCGACGGCCGCGCTGCTGGTGGCGCTGCTGGCCCCGATCGCCGCCGCCCAGGAGGGCAGCCGCCCCGACCAGATCGGCCCGCCCGACCACGCGGCTCGCCCCGACCACGCCGGCCCCGATCACTTCGGCCGGATGTTCCACTTGCCGCCGTTTGCGCCGCCCACGCCGGCGATCACGGCCGCCCTCGAGGCGCTGGGCCGGCGCGGCGGACCGATGGACGCCGCCGACCAGCTGTCGGCCGGTCCGGTGGCGCTCATCGTCGACCCGGCGCTGAACCTCGACAACCCCAACAACGACACGCATACGGCCGGCGTCACCTTCGTCGGCCAGTTCCTCGACCACGACATGACGTTCGACACCACGTCGCGGCTCGGCAAGCCGACCAACCCGCGCCGCAGCCCGAACTCGCGGCGCCCGTACTTCGACCTCGACTCGGTCTACGGCGACGGCCCGACCGGCTCGCCACAGCTCTACGACGCCGGCCGATCGCGCCAAGTTCCGCGTCGAGAGCGGCGGCCTCCACGAGGACCTGCCGCGTGACGCCGAGATGCGCGCCATCATCGCCGACCCCCGCAACGACGAGACCGTGGTCATCGCCGGGCTGCAGGCGGCATTCCTGCTCTTCCACAACCAGGTCGTCGATCGCCTGCGCCTCGAGGATCCGGCACTCGATGTCGAGGACGCGTTCGCGCGCGCCCGCCAGCTGACCACCTGGCACTACCAGTGGCTGATCGTGCGCGAGATCCTGCCGCAGTTCGTCGGCGCGGCGATGGTCCAGGATGTCGTCAGCCACGGACCGCTGCTACTACCGGCCCGAACTCGGCCAGGCCTACATCCCGGTCGAGTTCCAGATGGCCTATCGCTTCGGCCACAGCCTGGTGCGTCCGTCCTATCGCGCGAATTTCACCGGCATGGGTGGCGCGCCGTTCTTCGCGCTCCTGTTCGACACCGCGGCGGCGCAGGGGCCCGATCCGTCCGACGTGCGCGGCGGCGCACGCGCGGCCCGCCGCTTCGTCGGCTGGTCGACGTTCTTCCGGTTCCCGGGGCTCGAGGCCGATACCCGCCCCAACAAGCGGATCGACACCAAGCTCTCCACGCCGCTCTTCGATTTGCCGCTCGGGGCGATTGCCTCGGGGCAGCCGCCGACGTCGCTGGCGCAGCGCAACCTCCTGCGGCATCTGACCTGGAGTCTGCCGTCTGGTCAGGCGATCGCTGCGGCGATGGGTGCGCCGGTGTTGACGCCCCAGCAACTGGCCGACCTGGCGCCCGTGCATCCGCTCTTCGTCACCTCGACGCCACTCTGGTTCTATGTGCTGCGCGAAGCCGACGTCTTCGGGCAGGGCGGGCATCTCGGCCCGGTCGGCGGTCGGATTGTCGCCGAGGTGTTCCTCGGCCTGCTGCAGGCCGATCCCGACTCGTTCCTGCACGCGCCGGGCGGCTTCGTGCCGACGCTGGGGCCGGTGCCGGGCGAGTTCCGGATGATCGACTTCCTCAACGTCGCCGGAGTCGGCGGACGGCGCTGATCACCGCCGCTGCCGCCAGGCCACTAGCCGACAACGAGGCCGAGCAACGCGTATCCGGCGACGGCGACTGCGGCGGCGGCCAGCGCGTAAGGCAGTTGCGTCGTCACGTGGTCCATGTGGTCCGAGGCGGCCCCGAACGACGACAGGCAGGTCGTGTCCGACACCGGCGAACAGTGATCGCCGAAGAGGCCCCCGCCCACCAGCGCGCCCACGGCGGCCAGCACGCCGCTGTCCACGACGCCGCCCGACAGGCTCATCGCCGTGGGCAGCACGAACGGCGTCATGATGGCGTAGGTGCCCCACGACGTGCCGGTGAAGAACGAGATCACGGCACCGGTGACGAAGGTGACCACTGGCACCAGCCCGGCTGTCATCCATCCTTCGGTGAGCGAGACAACGAACCGCGATGCCCCGAGGGTCTGCGAGATCGAATTGATGCAGTACGCCAGCGCCAGGATCACGATGGCCGGAAACACGGCCTTGATGCCCTTGAGCGCCACGTCGACCCCGTCGCCGACGCCGGCGAAGTGGCCGCCAATGGACATCGCGACGGCCTGATACAGCACGGCGGTCAGGAAGGCCTCGAGGATCTTCGTCGTGCCCAGGACGAAGAATGTGCCGATCGAGATGCTCAGGATGATCGCGACCGGCACGAAGAGGTACGCGCCGAGCCGCGTCCGCATCCCGGGACGCGGTTGAATCTCGTCCATCTCCGCGCCGGCGAGCGGCGTGGCGCCGTCCCGGATCAGCTTGCCCTCCTCCCGGGCGCGCCGGTCGGCTTCGCGCATTGGCCCGAAGGCTGGGACGAGTTCGAACGCCGCGGCGCCGGCCAGCGCCACGGCCAGCCAGCCGTACAGGTTGAAGGGAATGGACGTGACGAAGACGGTCATGCCGTCCTCGGCCGAGGCGATAGAGCCGTAGCCCTGGAGCAGGCCGGCGATGTAGACGGCCCAGCCGCTGATTGGCACGATCGTCACGACGGGCGCGCTTCCCGAGTCGAGGAGGTAGGCCAGCTTCTCCCGCGAGACGCGATACCGATCGGTGATCGGGCGCGCAATCGGACCGGCGAAGAGCGGGCTGAAGTAGTCGCTGAAGAAGATGAAGATGCCCAGGCCCCACGTGAACCCGGTGGCGGCCCGGCGGGTGCGAATCCGGCTCGAGGCCCACTCCGCGAATCCGGCGATGACACCTGAGCGCAGGTAGAAGGCGATCATGACGCCGACCGCGACCTCGATCATCATCACCCAGATGAAGTCGGGCGTGCCCAACGCCTGCTGGAACGTGCGCACGAGGCCCGTCGCCGGGTCGAAGCCGGCGAGCACGCCGCCCACTGCACAGCCCACGAACAGGGAGAAGGCGGCGTTCTTCGTCCAGAACGCGAGGAACAAGGCGAGCGCCACCGGCACCAGCGACAGCGCGCCACTCGACAGCTGCTCGGGCATGGACCGTTCCGACTCAGTGCCGCTTGTTCACGACGGCGTCGGTCGTCGTCGTGGCGATGCCGCGCGCGGCAAGGGCATCGATGAAGGGCGCGTAGGGCACGTCGGCGATCGGCGACAGCAGGCCGCGGGCCGTGATGAGACCCGCGCCGATCATCTGGGCGCCGATGCTGGCGGCGTAGCCGACCGTGCGGCTCATCGCGGTGAGACCGGTGTCCAGGTCGCGACGGTCGATCACCTGGTGCACGACGCGCCGGACCGCATCGTCGCGCACGCCGTCGACCTCGACGCGCAGAATGGCGACATCGCGCTCGTCGGCAGCGTACTGCAGCCGCGGCTCCAGGGCCCGGGCGAGGAACCGGCGTCGATCGACCTGCACGCCATCGACCTCCACGGTGCCGTCGTCGAGCAGCCCCAGCGCCGCCACGACCCGCCAGAACGCGCAGTGTCCCGGATAGCGCATGGCGTAGCGTCCCGCGCGCGTCAGTGTCGACTCGTCGCAACCGAGCAGGCGGGCGTAGTGGACGGCGTCGCCGTTTGCAAACGCCTCGAGCCGGCCGATCCCGTCGATCTCAATCTCGTGGACGAACTCGGGCCGGAACTGATCGGTGTCGCCGAACTCGACGACGACGCCGTCGCGCACGAGGCGCCCGGCGCGATGGTAGGAGCGCAGCACCCCCTCGAACGTCCAGCTCACCTTGTAGCGCAAGGGATTGTCGGCGGCGTCGGGCTCGGGGATGCCGGCTCCGTAACAGACGATGCCGGTGACCTGGTCGAAGCGACCAACGGCGTCGCCGAGCAGCACCAGGTCGATACCGGGGTCCAGGCCGAGCTCGGGCAGAAGGGTGACGCCCTTGGCCCGCGCCGATGCCGCGAGGCCTCGCAGTTCTGGTGTCACATAGAAGGTGTTGACCAGGTGCACGCCGTGCTCGACGGCCGCCGCCGCCACCGTGCCGATGTAGGGCACCGGCAGCAGATCGATGACCACGTCGTGGCCCGCCGACGACGAGCCGGTCGATCGCGCCGGCATCGGCAGCCTCGAGGGCCGCGCATGTGACCTTGACGCCGTAGCCGCGCGCGGCAACGTGCGCGCGCAGTGCCTCGATGTCGCGGTCGGCGGCGACGACGCGGGCGACCGCCTCGCTGCGGACCAGGTCGTGGAGTGCGGCCCGGCCCTGCATTCCGGTGCCCAGCAGGAGGACGTTCATCGGTTGGCGCGACTGAACGTACTCTCGACCGCGGCGCGACGCAAGCGGCGCGGGCGCCGGAGGTTCGCGGCGGCCGTGCCGTCAGTCGAGGCGCAGCGCGTCGACCGGCGCGATCCGCGTGGCCCGCCGCGCCGGGATGAACGAGGCGAGCGTGCCGGCGGCCGCCAGCGCGAGGACCACGGCGGCAAAGACCGGCGGATCCCACGGGCGCACGCCGAACAGCAGGATGCCGAGGCCACGCGACAGCAGCACCGCCAGGCCCAGGCCAATCGCCAGCCCGACGGCGATCTGCCACGACGCCCTGGCGGAGGATCATCAGCAGGACGCTGCGGCGCTCGGCGCCGAGCGCCATGCGCACGCCGATTTCGCGCGTGCGATTCCCGGTCGAGAAGGACATCACGCCGTAGAGCCCGATCGTCGCCATGGCCAGGGCGGCCAGTCCGAACGCGACGAACAGCGTGCCGAAGGCGCGATAGAACCAGGTGTCGAGCGCGTACTGATCGGCGAGCGATCGGACCCAGTAGAGCGGCAGGGCCGGATCGAGCCGGTGCACCTCGTCCTGAATCGTGGCGGTGTGGCTCATGGCGGCCCGGTCGGTCTTGACGACCAGGCTCATGAAGTTGATCACGTTCTGCGCCAGCGGGATGTAGACGCCCTCGTGCCGCGGATCGAGGGCGCCGATCGCGCCGCCGAGGTAGAGGTCGGGCACGACCCCGACGATCGTCCGCCACGGCACGTCGTCGCGGCCCAGCTTGATCCGCGCGCCGAGCGGGTCGCGATCCTTGAAGAACAGCGCGACGAACCGCTCGTTGACGATCGCCACCGGCTGCGCGTCGGGGCCGTCGGTCCGCTCGAACGTCCGGCCGCGGACCGGCTTCACCTCGACGACGTCGAAATAGCGCGGCGTGATCACGATCCGGCGGGCCAGCGGGTGATCCTGTTCGGTGGGATAGGCCACGCCGTCGAGGGTGACCGGATGCATCTGGCCGCCGCGCGCCGGCAGGTCGGAGGTGAAGGCGACCGCGCGCACGCCGGGCCGTCCCTCGAGCCCGGTCATGAGCGCGTCGTAGAACTGCCACTGGGCCGGCGGCGTCGGGTAGTCCTTCTCGAACAGGCCGAGGCGCGCGGTGAAGATGTCGCCGGTGGCGAAGCCGTAGTCGAAGCGCGAGACGTTGATCACGGTGCGGATCATCAGGCCGGCGGCCACCAGCAGGCCGCACGACACGGCCAGCTGGGCGATGACCAGCCCCCGGGTGAGCTTGCCCATGCGCCCGCTCGACGAGCCGCGCGCTTCGTCGTTCATGATCGCGGCGATGTTGGTCTGGGTGGCGCGCAGCGCCGGGATCGTGCCGGCCGCGAGCGTCGACAGGCCGGTGAGGCCGACGACGAAGGCGATGACGATCGGGTCCATCGTCGCCACCAGCCACAGCGGCGTGTCCAGGGTCGGCCAGGCCGGCGTTGAAGAAGTCGATGCCGACCTTGGCCACGAGCGAGGCCGACGGCCGCGCCGGCGAGGGCGAGCACGAACGTCTCGCCGAGCAGCTGCGCCACGGTGCGGACCCGGCTGGCGCCCAGCGCGGTGCGGACCGCCACTTCCTTGCTCCGCGCCGCGGAGCGCGCCAGCAGCAGGTTGGCGACGTTGGCGCAGGCAATCAGCAGCACCCCGAACACCGCGCCGAGCATCGTGTAGAGCATGGCGGCGGCCTGCGGTCCGATGAAGGTGTCGATGAGCCGCATCACGCTGACGCCGATGCCCTGGTTCGACGCCGGATAGGCGGCGGCGAGGCGTCCGGCGATCGTCGTCATCTCGGCCTGCGCTTCTTCGACCGTGACGCCGGGCTTGAGCCGGGCCACGGCCTGGAGCTGCGTGCCCTCGACCGCCGGCCCGCCGCCCCGCTGGAACGCCAGCGGATCGATGCGCAGCGGCAGCCACGCGTCCATCTGCTGCGGAAAGCCGAACTTCTCCGGCATCACGCCGACGATCGTCGTCATCTCGGCGTTGGCGCGCACGATCCGCCCGACGATGGCCGGATCGCCCTGGAAGCGGTCCTGCCAGGCGCGATAGCTGAGCAGCATCACCGGCGGCGTCGAGGGATGGTCCTCCTCGGGCCGGAAGGCGCGGCCGAGGATCGGCTTGCACCCGCAGGACATCGAACGTGCGGGCGCTGGCGTAGGCGCCGAGATAGCGGATGGGCTCGCCCTCGGTGCCGCCGACGTTGACGGTCTCGGCGTAGTAGGCGGCGATGTCCTCGAAGCTCGTCTGCTGGGTGCGCCAGTCCTCGAAGTCGTGGATGCTGACGCCCATGAACTGGACGCCCTGCGCCGGCCGGTTGCGGAACAGGGCCACGAGCCGATCCGGTTCGTCGTAGGGCAGCCCGCGGATCACGGCCACGTAGACGATGCTGAACATCGTCGTGGTCAAGCCAATCCCGAGCGCCAGGGCGATGACGGCGGTGACGCTGAGGCCGGGCCGCCGGATGAGCATCCGGACGCCGTAGCGGAGGTGACCGAAGAATGAGCTCATGGCGAGTCCCCAGAGGAACCGACGGCGAACCTAGACCATATGTCTCTGACGGGCCTGGGCCCAAGAACGTTCAGGACCGGACCGCAGCCAGCTTACCCGCTGGCCCGCGCCCGCAGGCGCTCGAAGTCGATCGCCGTCGCCTGCCCGTCGAACTCCACCGGGCGATGGTCCGTGCCCGACACGGAGGGGAGCGGCAGCACCTCGCCCATGGGCAGGACGCCGACCACCGCCCGCGACTGCGGCAGCTGAATCAAGCGCAGCATCGTGGCGGGGAAACACCCCGTGCGCCGCAGGCGGGTCAGGTAGTCGCCGGTCAGGACGATGGTCTCGGGTTGGTCCGGCGCCTCGCCCTCGAGCCGCAGATACAGCGCGGGCGGATCGGCGACCACGGCCACGGCGTCGGTCACCTGCACGACCCGGTCTTCGACCTCGCCGTCGAGCAGGTCGTCGTCGATGCGCGCCCGGGTGCGCAGGAAGCCTCCGAGGGCGGTGTAGAGCGCCACGGCGGAGGTGACGCCGAACGCGCCGAGGCCCAGCAGACTCACCCAGCCGCCGGGCTCGTCGACGCCGGCGAGCCACAGGACCAGATACAGCGGCAGCCCGGCCAGCACGACGGCGGGCACCACCGCCAGCACGCCGTTGAGGGGCGCCAGCGCGATGTCGCTCCACGGGAAGCGCGGCGCCGCGCAGCGGCGCTCGGCGGGCGTCATCGGCCGGCGCACGGTCATTCCAAATTCTTCGTGCGGCCGCGGGCGAACACCAGGTAGGCCACCACGCCGGCCAGCAGGAACGCCACCGAGAAGGCGATGCCCTCCCAGGGTCCGGTGAAGAAGATGAAGAGCCACAGCGCGCCCGAGAGGATCGCCGGCCACGGGTAGAGCACCATCGTGAACGGCTGCGGGATGTCGGGACGGTAGCGGCGCAGCAGCACCACCGCCGCGCACTGCCAGATGAAGCGCAGCAGCACCTGCACCTGGATCAGCCAGCTGACCAGCTGGCCGAGCGTGAAGAAGCAGAACGGAATCGAGACCAGCGCGATCGTCACCAGCGACACGTCGGGGAAGTGCTTGGTCGGGTGCACGCGGGCGAAGATCGCAAAGAAGTCGCCGTCGCGCGCCGCCGCGTACGGGATGCGCGAGTAGCCGAGGATCGTCGCGTAGAGCGACGACGCCGCCACGAACAGGATCAGGCCGGTCATCACCGTGCCGGCGAACCGCCCGGTGGCGGGATCGGCGAACGTCCGCTCGATGAAGATCGACGCCACCGTGCGTGAGTCGCGCACCTGCTCCCACGGAATCATGCCGAGGATGACGATGGTCATCAGGCTGTAGAGCACGGCGACGATGGCAATCGACAGGAAGATCGAGCGCGGCACGGTGCGGGTCGGGTCCTTGATCTCGTCGCCGATGTTGCACACCTGGTTGTAGCCGCCGTAGCTGTACATCGCCAGCACCGCGGCGGCGCCGAGGCTCGAGACCAGCGCGCCGTCGAAGACGAACGCCTTGGCGGGGTAGTCGAAGGCCTGGGCGAGCGAGAAGTTGAACAGGCCGGCGACGATCACCCAGCCCACGGTGACGAGCACGCCGGCCAGCATCACCACGCTGAGGCGGCCGATGTCCTCGATCTTGCGCCACAGCAGCGCCGTCGACGCGACGCAGACGGCGGCGGCGATCAGGTGGTGGGTGAGCGGCGGCAGGTCGGTCCACACGAACTGCAGGTAGTCGGCGAACCCGACCGCGCCGCCGGCCACCGACAGCGGCGCCACCAGAATCGTCTGGAAGATGAACAGGAACGCCATCAGCCGGCCGAGCCCGAACGGCTGGAACGCCTCGCGCAGGTAGAGATAGCCGCCGCCGCTGCCCGGCAGCGCGGCGCCGAGCTGCGCGTAGACCAGGCCGTCGGCCACGGCGAGCACCGCGCCGGCGATCCACGCGTACATCACGTGCGGGCCGTCCATCGCCGCGACCATGAACGGGATGGTCAGGAACGGCCCGACGCCGACCATCGAGATCACGTTGGTGGCGGTGGCCTGCAGCAGGCCCATCGCGCGATCGAGCGCCGGCGCGCCCGGCGTGAGCCGCGGCGGGCGACGTCGGCGACGTCGCGCTCATGACGGCAGCAGCGCGTCCACCAGCGATTCGGCCAGCGGCCGCGAGTGCACGAGCGGGTTGATCGCCAGCGCGTCGACCTGATCCTCGCGCCGGCCGCTCATCGCCGCCTTCACCGTGGCTCGCTCGAACTCCTTCACGCAGGTGATGAGCGCGCGGGCGTGCGCCGGCACCCTGGCCACCGGCCGGGCGTGCGGCCCATCCGCGTCGACCACGCACGGCACCTCGATGATGTCCTCGGACTCGAGGAACGGCAGCGTGCCGCGATTGGGCAGGTCGAGCGGGATGACCGCGCCGGTGTTGCCGGCAATCGCCGAGATGGTCATCAGCGCGATGCGGTCGTAGCCCGACAGCTCCGCCCAGTCGGGCTTGACGCGCGGCGTGGTGGTGCCGGTCTCGAGCTGCATGTAGCTGGCGTCGCGCGCCGCCAGGTACTGCTGATAGCGCACGACCGGATCGGCCACGCCCTTGGCCAGATCGGCGAAGAACTGCGAGGTCAGCGCCGCCACGGCCTGCCCGCGACTGCTGCCCGAGCGCTGCAGGTGCGCCAGCGCCACCTCCGGCCGGTAGTAGTAGTAGAGGTATTCGGTCGGCAGCAGCCGCATCCCGCGCAGCCGCTCGGGCTCGAAGAGCGGCGAGCGGTAGGCCGCGGTCAGCCGCGCGTCGTCGTCCCACAGCCGCGCGATCTGCGGCTCGCCCTGGAAGGTCACCTCGCGCAGCCAGCCGAGGTGGTTGAGGCCGAAGTAGTCGTACTCGCAGGCGGCCGGCGGCAGGCCCGAGCGCGTGCGCGGCGTCCTCGAAGGTCTCGGTCGGCGTGTCGCAGATGCCGATGATCCGGGCGTCGCTGTGCTGGTGCACCGCCTGCGACACCACGCTCACCGGGTTGCTGAAGTTCACGAACCACGCCTGCGGGGCGAGGCGCGCCGCCAGCCGTCCGTACTCGACCATCGGCGGGATGGTGCGGATGGCCATCGCGAAGCCGGCCGGGCCGACCGTCTCCTGGCCGACCACGCCGAGCGCGATCGTCGTCGCCTCGTCCGCGGCGCGCTGCGCGGCGCCGCCGGCGCGGATGCTGGTGATCACGAAGTCGGCGCCGTCGATGCAGGCGTCGGGCGAAGCGTGGGCGTGCACCGGCACGCCGTGGCGCCATGCGACTCGCCAGGTCGGCGATCACCGCCAGGCGCGGCTGGTCGATGTCGTAGAGGTCGATGCGATCGACGTGCAGGGTCGAGCGGGCGAAGCCGCCGACGAGCAGCGGCACGCGCACGCCGGCGCCGCCGATGATGGCCAGCTTCACGAGGTCCTCCGCGACGAGTGGGCCGGCGGCGAGGTCGGCGCGGCCCGCTTGCGCTTGCGCGGCAGGGCGGGACGACGAGGCCGCGGGGCGCCCTTGGGGCGGAGCAGCGCCGGGAGTGACGAGGCGTGGGGGAGCGCGTCGATGCCGCCGGGCGCGCGCGTCGACTCTGCGCCGACCATGTTCCCGGTGGCCAGGCACATCGCCGGGGTGCTGCCGCGCAGCCAGGCCGCCAGGAACCCGGCGCTGAAGGCGTCGCCGGCGCCGGTCGTGTCGACGGGCGTGACGCGCGGGGCCGGCATCACCACGTCGCCCTCGAGGCCGGAACGCAGCCAGCGGCTGCCCAGCGACCCGAGCTTCACGACCACGCCGCACTTGCGGGCGCGCAGCGGCGGGTAGGCGTCGTCGAGGGCGTTGACCTGGGCGTAGAGCGGCGCCTCGAGCTCGTTGACGAACACCAGGTCGAGGGCGTCCATCAGCGCCGGCAGCTCGGGCCGCAGCGCCAGCGACTCGCTCCAGCCGAAGTCCCACGACACGGTCGCGCCGCCGCGGCGCAGGCGCTTGACGCATTTCGTCCACGCCGCCAGGTCCAGCGGGGTCAGGGCCAGGTGCACGTGGCCGGCCGAGGTGGCGGCCAGGGCGTCGAGCAGCCGCGGCTCGAGCACGGCGTTCACGCCGGTGAAGGTGACGAAGGCGCGGTCGGTGGTCGTCGACAGCGCCGCCGTGATCGCGTGCGGCTCACGGGGCTGCCGCAGGTTGTGCACGCGGACGCGCTCGCGCCGGAGCCGCGACACGGCCGGCGCGCTGAGCGCGCTCAGGATCGCCGTCGGCAGCCCCAATCGCGCCGCCGCCACCGCGGTGATCACCGCGCCGCCGCCGATCGTGGCGTGAAAGGCGTCGGTCTTGATCTCCTCGCCCAGCGCCGGCAGCCGCTCGAGCCCGACGAAGACCAGGTCCTCGAAGGCCTCGCCGGCGGTGAGCAGTCGCGGAGCAGCCACGCCGAATTGTAGCCCGATGCACTGGCAAGTCGCAATCCGCGTGCCGCTGGTGCCAGACCCCGACGCAAGCGATGGTGCTCGGACGCCGAGGCTACAGTAGAGGGCACTGCAGAAACGCCTCTGCTGAGAGATTCTCTGATCGCTCGTGATGCAGCTCCTGCCCATCGCCGTCGACGCGATTCCCGGCCCGGCGCCGCAACACGAGGCGCTGGCTGCGCGCCCCCTGACGGCCGCCACGGTCTCGACTCCACGCGCCCGACGCGCACTGGCTGGCGCTGCGCGACGGAATGGCCGTGGCCCGCGCCTCGCTCTGGTGGACGGATCTGCCGCCGTGGCCCGACGCCACGCTCGGCTACATCGGCCACTACGCGGCGGCGGACGGCGACGCGGGACAGGCGCTGCTCGCGTCACGCCGCGGGCGATCTGGCCGCGCGCGGCTGCACCCTGGCCGTCGGCCCGATCGACGGCAGCACCTGGCGCAGCTACCGGCTGGTCGTCGAGCCCGGCGATCGGCCGCCGTTCTTCCTGGAGCCGCACAACCCGCCCGACTGGCCCGATCACTTCCGCGCCGCCGGCTTCGACACGCTTCGCCACCTATACGTCGGCGCTGGTCGACGCGATCGACACGGAGCTGCCCAAGGTGGCCGCCGCGGCCACACGGCTCGAGGCCGCCGGCTATCGCTTCCGCGCGCTCGACCTGTCGGCCCTCGAACGCGAGCTGCATCAGCTGTTCGAGGTGTCGCTGGCGGCCTTCGCCGCCAACCTGCTCTATGCGCCGATTGCCGAGCGCGAGTTCCTGGCGCAGGACCAGGCGCTCCTGCCCAAGGTCGATCCGCGGCTGGTGCTGCTGGCCGAACGCGACGGCCGCATCGTCGGCTACGTGTTCGCCGTGCCCGATCTGCTGGAGGCGGCGCTGGGCAGTCGCCCGCACACGATGATCGTCAAGACGCTCGCCGTGCATCCCGACCATGCCGGCGGCGGCATCGGCGGGGTGCTCACCGACCGCGCCCAGCAGGTGGCACGCGCGCTCGGCTTCACCCGCGTGATCCACGCGCTGATGCACGAGACCAACGTCTCGCAGCGCATCAGCCATCGCTACGGCCAGCCGTTCCGGCGCTACGCGCTCTTCTCGCGACGACTGTCATGAACATCGCCTCGCGGCTCGTCGATCGCGCCACCCTGGCCGGCGACACTCCGGCGCTCATCGACGTGGCGCATGGCCAGCCGCGGATCACCTCGTTCGCCCAGCTCGACGACGCCTCGGCCCGCGGCGCCGCGTTGCTGCTCGCGCTCGGCTGCCAGCCCGGCGACGCCGTGGTGCTGCTGCACCGCATGTCGGTCGAGCTCTACGCGGCGTTGATCGCGGTGTTCCGCCTCGGGCTGGTCGCGGTCGTGCCGGATCCGTCGGCCAGCCGGGCCCACCTGGCCGCCGCGCTCGAGGCCCTGCCCCTCACCGGCTTCATCGGCGGACGCAAGGCGCATCTGCTGCGAGTGCTCCATCCGTCGCTGCGCGCGTCGCGGTGGGCGGTGAGCCTCGACGGCTGGCTGCCGACCGCGCGGTCGTGGCGTGCCTCGCGCGGCCTGGCGCCTCACACGGAGGTCGTCGACGTCGGCCCCGACGCTCCCGCGCTGGTCACCTTCACCAGCGGCAGCACCAGCACGCCCAAGGTGGCGGTGCGGTCGCACGGGTTCCTGCTCGCCCAGCACGACGTGCTCGAACGCACGCTGCAGCTGCAGCCGGGCGACGTCGATCTCTCCACGCTGCCGGTGTTCGTGCTCGCCAACCTCGGGTCGGGCGTGACCAGCGTGATCCCCGACGCCGATCTGCGGATGCCGGGACAGATTGCGCCGGGCCCGATCCTGGCGCAGATGATGCGACACATGGCGACGCGCACGGCCGCATCGCCGGGCCTGCTCGGCCGCCTGGTCGACGAGAGCGAGCGCACCAACACCGCGCTGCCGCTGACCACCGTGCACGTCGGCGCGCCCTCGCGGGGCTGGGCGTCGGGCTGCCGGCGGCCCTGGCCGCTTCAGCGCTGATTCGCAAGTTGCTTTACGGCACGAGCCCGACTGATCCGTTGACGTTCGTCGCGCTCACGGCCGTCATCCTGGCTGCGACGACCTGCGCGACGTTGGTCCCCGCCTTGCGCGCGCGTCGCGTCAATCCCGCGAGCGTGCTGCGACAAGGCTGACGCAGCGCAATGTGGTTGCGCATGCTGGAGGGGAGCTTGGCGCGCCTCGGTCGGCCGATGTTTTATCAGATCAACCCGCGCATGCTCAGCTTCTTCGCTCGACCGGCCGGCCGGCCGGTCGTGGCGACCGTGCTCGCCACCACCTTCTTGATTGGCGCCGCGTCGCGCGCGCTGGCCCAGGACAGCACGCCGGCGCCAGCGACCCCATAAACGCGAGCAGATCTCCGCCGACCTGCAGAAGGACCGCCTCGACGTGAAGGGAGTCATCGGCTATTTCCTCCGGCTCCTCCTGATGGAACACGGATTGCGGGTCACGTTCTCGGAAAAAGACGCGACGCGAGTTGACGGGCCCGTTCTGGCATGACTACGTCAAGTCCGTCCGCGTGCCCGGGCAGTGGAGCGACGGCGATGGCTGGTTCGTGAATTACCTCGGCCACCCGATCCACGGCGCGGCGGCCGGCTTCGTCTTCATTCACAACGACCCGAAGAGCCGCCGCGAGGAATTCGGTCTGTCACAGCGCTACTGGAGCACGCGGTGGCGGCCGGTGGCGTTTGCCGCGTTGTACAGCCTGCAGTTCGAAATCTGGGCTGCTGAGCGAGGCGTCGATTGGCAACGTCGGCATGAACCCGCGAACCACGGGCTGGGGTGGCATGGGACGTCGTCACGCCAATCGGCGCGATGGGCATCCTCGTGGCCGAAGATGCGCTGACCGGTACTTCGTGAAGTGGGTCGAAGAGCGCACCTACAATCAGGTCCTCCGCGCCTCGCTGCGGCTGCTCTGCGGTCCGTCCCAGATGATGTCCAACATCGCCATGGGCCGCCTGCCCTGGCACCGCGACACACGGTCCATCCGACAGCGGGACCACCTTGTACGCCTCGGCCTTTGGGTGTAACATCCTCGCCTCCCGGAGGCTTCCATGGTTCGACGGCTTACACTCGCAGTTGCCCTGGCTTTGGTTTTTGCGTGGGCGATCGGCCCGTCCGCGCCGCGCGCCGCTGAACGTGACCAGGCGCCCGCGCAGCCCGGCGCGGCGAGCCGCGGGCCCATCAAACTCGCCCGCATCCCGACTATCACGCGGGCCGCATCGCGTTCAGCTACATGGGCGACATCTGGATCGCGAGCGAAGACGGATCGCATCCGATGCGCCTCACCGTCAACACGGCGCGCGAGATGTATCCGCGCTTTTCGCCGGACGGCCGCTGGATCGCGTTCTCGTCGAACCGCTTCGGCAACAACGATGTCTTCGTGATCTCCGCCGAGCGGCGGCACGCCGCGCCAGCTCACCTTCTTCTCCGGCGGAGACGACGTCGTCGGCTGGTCGCGCGATGGACAGCAGGTGCTGTTCCGATCGGCGCACGGCGACGGCGCGTTCCCGAACGTCGCGACGCTGTATCAGGTCGCCGGTCGCCGGCGGGCCGGAGAAGCCGCTGCCGGTGGACTGGGGCTACTACGGCGACTTCTCGCCCGACGGCAAATCGCTGGTCTTCAACCGGCATCCCGCCACGTGGACCCGCAAGCACTACCGCGGCAGCTACGCGGCCGACCTCTGGATCGCCGACCTCGCGCAGAAGACGCTACCGCCAGCTTGCTCGCCGACGAGCAGTTCAACCGCTACTGGCCGATGTGGGGCTCCGACAACAACATCTACTTCGTCGCCGATCCGCTGCCGAACGAGAAGACACGTGAAGCCGGGCGGCGCTCGATGTCTATCAAGAGCGCCAACAACATCTATCGCGTGCCGGCCGGCGGTCGGGCCAGCCCGCGCAGATCACGAAGCACACGAGCGGCAGCCTGTTCTGGCCGTCGATGTCGGCCGACGGCAAGACGATCGTCTACGAAGAGAGCTTCGGCGTCTGGAAGCTCGACGTCGCGTCCGGCCGCACGACCGAGATCAAGATCGACGATCGCGACCGACGACAAGGAGAACGAGTTCGAGGTCGTGACGCTGCAGAACGAAGTCGACTCGTTCGATCTGTCGCCATCCGGCCAGCGCGCGGTCATTTCGGCGCGCGGCCAGATCCTGACGATCGCGACGACCCGCGGCGACATCACGCGCATCGCGCCGGACCCCATGGCGTCGCGCAGCCAGTCGCCGAAGTGGTCGCCGGACGGCAAGTTCATCGCGTACGTCTCCGACAAGTCCGGCCGCGACGAAATCTGGATGACGGATCCGGACGGCAAGACGCCGAAGCAGATCACGAACCTCGACAACGAGAAAGGCGCGATGCAGTGGACGCCGGACTCGAAGGCGCTGCTCTACACCGCCGCCGACAAGAAGCTCTACAGCTACTCGGTCGCGGACGGCGAAGACCGGCGGTCATCACGTCGGACACCGTCGCGCGCATCGGCAACTTCGCGATCTCGCCCGACAGCAAGTGGATCGCGTTCTCGAAGCAGGACCGGACGCTGCGCTCGCACGTCTACATCGCGCCGATCACGCGGCGGCGAAGAGCGCCACGTCTCCGAGGACCGCGTGCACTACTCCGAAGCCAATCCCGCCTGGACCGCCGACGGCCGCTATCTCGTCTTCACGTCGTCCGAAGGCTTCAGCAACGGCATCGCGTCGCAGGGCGGCATCACGACCACGACGCGAATTGTGGGCGATGCCGCTGCGGGATCAGGATCGCGATCCGCTGAATCGCGACATCGACAACGAAGCGCAGGCGCTCGCCGCGCAGGCGGCGGCGGACGCGCCGGCGGCGCGGGCGGCGCGCCGGCGCCGGTCACCGTGCAGATCGACTGGAACAACATCGCGCGGCGCGCGCGGCAGATTCCGGTGCCGGGCGATCCGATCACCGGGCTGCGTCGCGTCGCCGGACGGGCGCGTCCGATCGCGTTCAATCTCGTCGACGCACGGGCGGCCGGCGGCGGCGCGGCGCGGGCATCGCCGGCATCTACATCGTGAACGTCGAGACCAACGCGCTCGACGCGCGTGCCGCCGGCAGCCGGCGGCTGGCGACGGCGGCGGACGCGGCGGCGGGCGCGGCGGTGGCGGCGGCGGCGCGCGGCGGCGGCGGCATGGTGTTCACGCGCGACGGCCGCACGCTGTACTTCCGATCGGGCACCGGACTGTATGCGGCGACGATCGGCGGCGGCGGCGGCGGGCGCAGCGGCGCCGGCGGCGGCGGCCGGCGGGGCGGAGGCGCGGCGGCGGACGCGGTGGTGGCGGCGGAGCGGCAGCGGCAGCGCCGGAGGCCAGCGGATCGGCGCGTCAGGTGACGTACACGGCGACGCATTCAGGTCGACAAGCAGCAGTTGCGCGCGCAGGTCTTCAACGAAGGCTGGCGCATCATGAAGAACCGCTTCTACGACTCCGAGATGCACGGCGTGAACTGGGCGGCGATGCAGACGAAGTACGAGCCGCTGCTCGACTACCTCGTCGATCAGGACGAACTGCAGAACGTCATGATGATGATGATCGGCGAGCTGAACGCGTCGCACACCGGCGTGAGCGGCGGGCCGTCGGACGCGGGCCCGTCGACCGGCGCCGACGCGCCAGCCGGGCTTCGACGTCGTGTTCGACTCGTCCGGCTACTACCGCGTCGGCCACATCTACAAGGACGGGCCCGGCCGATCACGACTTCCTGAAAGTTCGCGAGGGCGACTACATCCTCGCGCTCGACGATCGCGACCTGAAGACGACGGACAACTACTGGCAGCGGCTTGACGCTTCCCGTCCACGAACAAGCTGCGCTTCCTGCTGAACGACAAGCCGGCGAACGACGGCGCGTGGGAAGTGGCGATCACGCCCGGCGGCAACTTCGGCGACCTGCAGTACCAGCGCTGGGTCGAGGATCGCCGCGTGATGGTGGACAAGCTGAGCAACGGCGAGATCGGCTATCTGCACATCCGCGCGATGGACGCGCCGTCGCTGCGCCAGTTCCAGCTCGACCTCGCCGCCAATCGCACGAAGAAGGCGCTCGTCATCGACCAGCGCTTCAACGGCGGCGGCGGCATCGATCAGGAGCTGCTGCAGATTCTGCCGGCCGCGAGTATCAGTACACCGTCGGCCGCGACGCCGGCGTGCGCCAGCCGCGGCCGCAGAACTTCTACGGGCCGATGGTCGTGATGCAGAACGAGCGCTCGGCGTCGGACGCGGAGATGTTCCCCGCCGGCTTCCGCGCGCTCGGCCTCGGCAAGGTCATCGGCGTGCCGACGATGGGCGCGGTGATCGGCACCGGCTCGTACACGCTGCTCGACGGATCGGCGATTCGCACGCCGGGCACCGGCGTCTGGATCACGAACGGCGAGAACATGGAGAACTTCGGCGTGCCGCCCGACGTGTACGTCGACAACACGCCGGACACCATCGCGAAGCGCGACATGCAGATCGAGAAGGCGGTCGAGACGCTGAAGGCGGAGCTCAAGAGAATGCAAGATTGGGTTCATAGGTTCACGGGTTCAGGGGTTCTCGGGTTCATGGGTTCTGGTTTATGGGTTCGGGCGGCCGAACCCATGAACTTGTGAACCTATGAACCAGAACCTATGAACCTATGAACCTATGAACCCATGAACCCAAGACCTTCTCTACATACCTTCCCGTCTAACGCGGCATGGTCCACCCTGCTGCCTCTCGTTGCGCTCCTATGGTCGTCGGTGTCCGCACCCGCACAGGGCGCGTCCACCATCGCGCCCGCGAAAGATCTTTGAAGTGCTTGGCGTGAAGGAGGGCATGACCGTCTGTGAGATCGGCGCCGGGAGCGGCGAGCTCAGCGTCGCCGTCGCGAAGCTCGTGGGCGAGTCGGGCCGCGGTTTCACCAGCGAACTGGGCGACGATCGCGTGAAGGTGCTCGAGGCCAGCATCAAGAAGAGCGGCCTGACGCACATCACCGTTGTCACCGGCGATCCCGTCAAGACGAACTTTCCCGACGCCGCGTGTGACGCGCTGTTCATGCGCAACGTCTACCATCACTTCGCGGATCCCGCGGCGATGAACCGGTCGATTGCCGCGGCGCTCAAGCCCGGCGCGCGTTACGCGGTCGTGGACTTCACGCCGCCGCCCGGCGGCGACGCCAAGGATCCCGCCGACCGCGGCAAGGACGGATCGCACGGCGTCGGTCCCGAATCCGTCTCGCGCGAGTTGAAGGACGCAGGATTCGAGGCCGTCACCTCAGACACGAGCGGGCAGCGGTGGTTCATGGTGGTTGTGTCAAAAGTGAAGTCAGGACTGACTCGTTCTTCTACGGCGTAATGTCGGGGCGGTACTCGCCAATGAACGTCATGATCATCGACGCTTCGACCATGTCCTTGGCGCGGAAGCGTATCGAGTGCGAGTCGGTGCGCTCGAACATCGGCAGATACGCCAGCACTTCGGCCGGCATGTAGTTCTTGAATCTGACGTCGACGGTGAGCGGTCCCGCGACGCGTACGGCTTGAATTCCGCCGGCGGCCGAGCGCCGCGCGGACGCGCTGAGCGATCAGTTCCGTCGCCGCCTGCGGCGTGATCGTCTTCGCCGAGTGAAAGCCGAGGCTGCGCTTGGTCTCCGCCGCTTCGATCGTTGCCGATCGCCTTCCGCACTTCCGCGATCGCCGCGTCGTCGCCGGACATCATCACGACCGGGACGCTGAAGTGGCCGGCGATCGCGGCGTTCCACGATCCTTCCGTCACGTTCACGCCGTTGAGCGCGACCCGGGTCAGATTGGCGCTCGAGAATGTGTGCGCGCGGACGCCGGTCGGATTGTTGGTGCCGGCGTGATAGCCGATGAAGATCGCGGCGTCGACGCTGTCGTCGATGCCGGCGACCATGCCGAGCCGGCGCGGCCACGAGCGGATGATCCGGACGTCGGCGGGAACTGTTCGATCAGCAGGTTCTGCCGTTGCCGTGCGCGTCGGCGACGACGATCTCGGTGGCGCCGGCGGCCTTGCGCCGCCTCGACGGCGGCGAGCGCCTCGCGGGTCATGAACTCGCGGAAGCGCCCGTATTCGAATCCGGCCGGCCCGAGTTGTTCGCCGTGACGACGCCGGCGACGCCTTCCATGTCGACCGAGATCAGGACCTTCAGTCCCTGACGCGCCGGCGTCTGAGGTGGGGTGGACGCGGTCGCGGCCATCACGGACACGAGCAGCACGCAGGCAGGCACGAGTCTCAGGCGACGCATGGGGGACTCCTTCGGTGCCACCAAGTAGTTCAGCTCTTCTTTTGTCCGAGCAGCCACAACGTGCCCGGCTGCGTGCCGAGGCTGATCACGTTGAAGCCGGCGCCGCCGAGCAGCGCGCGCCACTGGTCCGGCATCTCGGACCGATGCCACCAGCCGTGCCCATGCAGCGGCGGGAAGACGAAGCGGATGTACGCATCCGAGTTGAGGCCGAGAACAGGAACTGGCCGTGGGCCTTCAGCACGCGCGCCGCCTCGTTGAGGGCGACGGGGATGTCCTTTCGTGGCAGATGATCGATCGCGAACGCGCTGAGCGCCGCGTCGAAGGTGCCCGACTCGAACGGCAGATCGCGCATGTCGCCCACCTTCGCGTCCACGCGGTCGGCCACCCCGGCCGCGCGCGCGTTCGCCAGCAGGCGATCCGGCGTGTTGTCCTCGATGCCGAAGTAGCCTTTGTACGATCCAGTCCGGTCACTTTTGCGTTGGGCCTCGCCAGCGCGACCATGAGCGTCGCCTGGCCCGATCCGGCGCCG
>CAWAYR010000030.1:0-60378 GCA_963786365.1 uncultured Acidobacteriota bacterium | reverse complement strand
CCGGTTCTTGATGAAAACGGCCGACAAAAAGTGATGGACTAGCATTTGCGGCGGATCAATTACAAATTCGTCATTCACGACACGCGCGTTCTTCCGACCGTGAAGCGAAGCCGGTCGAGCCGGGTTCATCACGGCCTCGTGCTGTAATCGCGCGTCATGCGGACGCGAAGCCGGCACCTCCTGGCGCTTGCCGCCATCCTGGGCCTTCTGGGCGCCGGTCGTCGCGCCAGCGGCGAACCCGCAGATCTGTCGTCGCTAACTGGGTGTTCGACGGCGCGGTGCAAGCTGCCGTGCGCCTCGGCGACACGCTCTACGTAGGTGGCACCTTCACCGCGGTGGCGCCGTCGGCCAACGCCTTGCCGCCGGTCTTTGCGCTGTCGGAGATGACCGGCGGAATCGTTGGCGCGACCTTCCCGGCCATGAACGGCGACGTGCTGGCGGTGGAGCCCGACGGCGCCGGCGGCTACTTCGTGGCCGGCGACTTCACGACCGTCGGCGCGATCCCCCAACCGACCCTGGCCCACCTGCTGGCGGATGGCGCCGTCGACGCCACGTTCCGTCCGAACATCGTCGGGAGAGTGACGACGATGGCCCGGCTCGGCACCACGCTCTACATTGGCGGCAGCACCATCTCCATCGGCGGCATCTTCGCGAGCAACGCCGGCGCGGTCTCGGTCGTCGACGGAGCGCGGGTGAGTTGGCAGCCGGCCACATCCGCCGTGCCGGTAGTGTCCAGGCTTCTGGCCGCCGACGATCGCATCGTCATCTCGGGCAACGATGGGTTGCCGATGGCGTCGTCGGGCGTGGTCGCGGCGTTTGACGCAACCAGTGGCGCGCAGCTGTGGGTGACCCTGGTCGGTCCAGGCTTCGTCCAGGGGCCGCGCGGCTTTGCCGGGCTCATGGTCCGCGCTGGCGCACGGGTCATCGTCGCGCACAGCCCGTCGGCAATCAACGGGGGGCTTTCGAACCTGGCGCTGGCGACCGGTGCGGTCGATCCGTCGTGGAATCCGCAGGTCTCGCCGACGGCGTTGGTGGTCTCCGGATCGACCTTGTACGTGGGGATTCTTCACCACCGTCGCCGGACAATCGCGCCTCTCGTTGGCCGCCATCGACGTGACCACGGCGGCGCTGCTGCCGTGGAATCCCGGATCGCTGACACCGATTCTGCGCATGGGCGCCGCGAGCGGCGGCGGCGTCTTCGTGACCGGCCTCTTCGAGACGATTGGCGGGCAGCCGCGTCACCGGCTCGCCCAGATCGACGCCGCCGGCGTCGTCACGCCGTGGATAGCGGATGCGCGTCCGGACGACGTCTACACGCTGACGCCGGGACCGGCCGGGACGGTGGTCGTGTCGAGTTCGCTCACCGCATTCGGCAGCTTCGCGCGCTCGCGACTCGCCGCGTTCGATCTGACCACCGGCGCGTTGTTGCCGTGGGCCCCGGCAGCCGACCGGTCGGTGGCCGTCCTGGGCGTCGCAGCCGGGCGCGTGACCGTCACCGGCGCCTTCACCACCATCGATGGCCTGCCGGCGGCGGGAGCCGCTGCGCTCGATCCGGCGACCGGCGCGCCGCTGCCGTGGGCGCCGTCGCTGCCCGGCGTCGGATCGTTCGTGGACGACACGTGGATCTATTGGGCGGCGGGCCCGGCCCCCAGCGGTCCGTACATGCTGGAGCGTATGCGCTGGCGACCGGGACGCGCGATCCGAGCTGGCAGGTGGCCCTGCCAGGCTCGCCGCCGACCGCGGGCGTGGTCGACGGCCACACGCTGTACCTGGCGGCCGGCACCGCGATCTATGCCCTCGATCGCCGTTCGGCTCGCTTGCGCTGGGCCAATCCGGGCGCCAACGTGCGACACCTCGCGTCGAGCGGCGACACGCTGCTCGCGGATGGCGGCTTCACCATGCTCACCACCGTCGATGCCCGCACCGGCCAGGTGATCGCCGGGTACCCCGCGCCGACCGGTATCAGCGCGATGGCCGTGGCCGACGGGCGCGTCATCGTCAACGGATCCGACCAGGCGACCCTGGGCTTCAACCGGCGTCCGATGGCCCGCCGTTTCGACGGCACGGTCGCGCCGTGGAGCCCCGGCCTGCGGAAGACGCTGATTGGTGGACCCGCCGAGACCTTCGTCGTCACCGGCGATCGACTGGTAGCCGGCGGCATCTTCGGCCGCCGCTCATCGCCGGCGCTGCAGGGACTGGCCGTCTTCCCCCTCGAAGGTTCGGTGGCGCCGGCGGGCCTGCGCGCGCGCCCCAAGGGCGCCGCCACCGAGTTCACCTGGGACCCGCCGGTGCGCGCCCCGACCGAAGGCTACGTGCTCGAAGCCAGCGTCACGCCGGGGCAGCCCATCGTCGCGCTCCCACTCGGCGGAGTGACCTCGTTTGCCACGGTCGTGCCGCCCGGGACGTTCTACGTGCGTGTCAGGGCCGTGGGCACCGACTCCGGCCAGGATGAGCTCTCGAACGAGATTGCCGTGCGCGGTGGATGCGTCGGCGTTCCGGCGCCCCCGACCGGTCTCCAGGCGACGATTGCCGGTGCCAACGTCACGCTGTCGTGGACGGCGCCCGACGCGCTGGTCGATCGCTATCTGCTGGAAGTCGGCACCACGAGCGGCCAGACCAACTTGCTCACCGCCACCATTGCGGGGTCGCAAACAAGCTTCGCGGCCGCTGCGCCGCCGGCGACGTATTACGTCCGCGGTCGCGCCGTCAACGCGTGCGGCACCAGCGCGCCGTCGGGGGAGGTGTCGTTGACCGTGGGCGCGAGCGACCCGCTGCCGGCCGCGCCAACCGGCCTCAGCGCCACCGTCACCGGTTCCACGGTGCAGTTCGCGTGGACGGCGCCGGCCGGTCCGGTGAGTGGCTACATGCTCGAGGCGGGTCTCGACGTCGGGTTGGCCACGCTCGGCAGCTTCGCGGTCGGCGCGACCCCGGCGATGACGGTGGCCGGGGTGCCGCCCGGTGTCTACGTGGTGCGGGTGCGTGCGCTGAATGCCGCGGGCTCGGGCCCGCCCTCGCCCGACCTGGTCCTGCGCGTCCCGTGACGGCGGCGCCGGAGGCCGGTCAGTAGGGCGGGAAGAGCCGCTTCTGACTACAGTCCGGCGGCGGGCGCGGGATGGGCGGGGTTGACGATGGCCGGATAGGCGAGCTCGGCCATCAGGGCGTACCCGCGATCGCTCGGGTGGAAGCCATCGGCCGAGAGGCTGGACGCCTCGAGGAAGCGGGCGTCGCACATCAGGTCGACGACGTGCACGTTGGGGGCGGCGAGCGCGTTGGCCCGTTCGCTCAACCCGACGGCGATGCGCTGCATGATTGACTTCTCGAAGGTGCTGTTGCGGGCCAGGTAGGGCAAGGCGGCCAGGTTTGGCAGGTTGAGCACCACGATCCGGGCGTTGGGCGCCCGCTGGCGGATGGCGCGGACCAGGGCGGCATAATCGTCGCCCCACTTACCAACCTGCTGGTCGATGAAGCCGCGCGGATCGTCGCCGGCCTGCTGTGCCTGCACCACCTGGGCGATGGTGTTGGCGTCGTTGCCGCCGGCGAACACCGTGACCACCGTGCTTCCCGGCGGCGTGAAGGGCGCCTGGTTGGTGAGGAAGTTGCCAGGGTAGGTCCGATTCACCTTGCGGCCGAGCTCTTCGATGGCGGGACTCAGCACGGCGCCCGGCACGCCGAGGTTCAGGAACGCGGTCTCGCCGTTCTGCTGCAGCCGCCGCTGCAGCACCTGCACCCAGCCCATGCCGTTGGCTGCACGGCGAAAACGGGAAGCACTCGACGCTCGAACCGATCCCGGCCGTGTCGCTGGCACCGATCGCCGTGTAGCTGACGCGGCCGCCAGACGCCGGCGTCGGCGACGTGGGCGACTCGCTGCCGCCGTCGCCGTCGCTGCAGCCGCCGGCCATGAGGCTCCACGTGACCAGAATCACGACGCGAAACGACACTACCGAGCGCATGTGGGCACCACCGTGCAAGCCTGATGCCTGGCGCCGGCACCGGTCTTGTCCCTTCGATTGTCGGCTCGGCTGGCCACCGCCGTTACAATGCGCTGACCGTCCGTGTGATGACGTCCCTCAGCTCGCGCCCCTGGACCCGATTCTACGCGCCGGAAACGGCGCAGGATTCTGGCGCCCCGCGCCTGGCCCACGGTGGCCGCCCTGGTCCGCGACGCGTCGCGGAATACGCGTCGAACCGGGCGTTCTCGCTGCTCCTGCCCAACGGCACCACCGGCCACCTGACCTTCGCCGAGGTGGACGCGCTGTCGGATGCGTTCGCCGTCTACCTGCGCGAGGTGGCCGGCTTGCGCGCCGGCGATCGGCTGGCGGTCCAGATGCCCAACTGCCTGGCCTATCCGATTGTCATTTTCGGCGCGCTGAAGGCGTCGCTGGTGACGGTGAACACGAACCCGCTCTACACCGCGCCGGAGATGGAGCACCAGTTCGCCGACAGCGGCGCCACCGGGCTGGTCGTCATCGATCTCTTCGCCGACAAGGTCGCGCAGGTGCTGCCCAAGACGGCGATCCGCACCGTGATCGCTGGTGACCATCGCCGACCTGCTGCCGTGGCTGACCCGCACGGTGGTCCGCACGGTGCAGCGCCACGTGAAGAAACAGGTGCCGCCGATCACCTTCGCGCACGTCACCTTCGACGCGCGATCGCCGAGGGGCCAGCGGCGTAGCGTCGGGCGCCGATGCGAACGTCTACCTCGACGGCGCCGGGCCCGACCGCGTCGCCACCCTGCAGTACACGGGCGGCACCACCGGGGTGAGCAAGGGCGCGGTGCTCACGCGAGGGCAACCTGCTCGCGAACATCGCCCAGTGCATCGAGGTGTGGAAGCCGGCGTGCCGAAGGCCGGGAGACGGTTCACCGCGCTGCCGCTGTACCACATCTTCGCGTTCACGGCGAACCTGATGGTCTTCTTCGTCTTCGGCGGGCGCAACATCCTGCTCCCCAGTCCGCGGCCGCTCAGCAACCTGAACAGGCGATCACCACGAGGGCGCCACCTGGCTCACCGGCGTGAACACGCTGTTTGCCGGGCTGATGCACGAGCCGTGGTTCCAGGCACACCGGCTTCACGTTCAAGGGCACGGTGGCCGGCGGCATGGCGCTCGTGCCGGCGGTGGGCGAGCGCTGGGAGACGATGACCAAGACGCCGATCTACCAGGGCTACGGCCTCACCGAGACGTCGCCGGTCGTGTCGCTGGTGCCGTTCCACCGCAACAAGCGCGAGTCGATTGGCGTGCCGGTGCCGGGCACCGACGTGCGCATCGTCGACGCCGAGGGCGCGACGTCACGCCGGGCGAGCCTGGCGAGCTGCTGGTCAGGGGCCCGCAGGTGATGCTCGGCTACTGGCAGCGGCCCGACGAGACGGCGCGCGTGCTGAAGGACGGCTGGCTCGCCACCGGCGACGTCGCCACGATCGACGACGACGGCTACCTCTACATCGTCGATCGCAAGAAGGACATGATCCTCGTCAGCGGCTTCAACGTGTATCCCAACGAAGTGGAGGCCGTGCTCGCCGCGCATCCGGGCGTGGCCGAGGTGGCCGTCATCGGCATGCCCGACGAGACTTCGGCGAGGCCGTGTGCGCCTTCGTGGTCCGGCGCGACCCGGCGCTCACCGACCGAGGACTGCGCGACCACTGCCGCGCAGTCGCTCACCCCTACAAGGTGCCGCGGACGTCGTGCTTCCGCGACGATCTGCCGAAGTCGCCGGTGGGCAAGGTGCTGCGCAAGGACCTGCGGCACCTGCGCCGCCGCCCCACGCGCTGACCGACCGCCTGCGATGGATCCCGTCTGTCATTCGCTCGCCGGCCTGGCCCTGGGCCAGGCCGGGCTGGGCGGCGCACGCCGCTGGCCCTGCCGACGCTCGTGCTGGCGGCCAACGCGCCCGACATCGACGTCGCGGTGCTGACGACCGACACGCTGCATGTCTTCCGCCGCGGCTGGACGCACGGGCCGCCGGCGATGCTGTGTTGCCGCTGGCGCTCACCGGGTCGATGCTGGCCTGGGATCGCCTGGTGCGGCGGCGCCGCTCGCCCGGCGCGCCCCCGGTCCGGCCGTCGGCTCTGCTGTCGCTCTCGGTCCTCGGCACCTGTCGCATCCGCTGCTCGACTACATGAACAGCTACGGCATCCAGCTGTTGCGGCCGTTCTCCGGCACTGGTTCTACGGCGACGCGCTCTACATCGTCGATCCGTGGCTCTATGCCATCTTGGGGGCCGGCGCGCTGCTGGCCTTCTGGCGGCGGCGGCGGCCCGATGGGGGAGCGCCGATGGCGCGGCGGGCGCTCGGCGGCGGCGGCGGTCTACGTCGCGCGATGTTCCGGTCGGCGCTGTGGGCGCGCACGAGGTACGGGCGGGGCTCGTCCGCGGCCGGACGCGGCGAGGCTCGCTTCATGGTCACGCCGGTCGTCGCCAATCCGCTGCGGCGTGAAGTGCTCGTCGACCTCGGCGACCGGTACGAGAAGGGCTTCGTGGACTTCTCGCCGACGCCGCGGTTCCGGCCGGCCGGCTACGGCATGAGAAGCGGGACGACGACCCCCTGGCGCGCGATGCCGCGCGCACCACGGTCGGCGCGCAGTACCTGCCTGGGCCCGGTTCCCCTTCTTCGTCGTCGAGCGGACGCAGACGCCGCCGCGGGTCCAGCTGAACGACGCCCGCTACTCCGGGCCCGACCGGCACCGACGGATGGTCGGGCATCTGGTCGTCCGATCGTCGACGTGGCGACGCACGGGGAACCGGCACCGGCGCGTAGAATGGAGGCATGCGAGTCGCGCTTCCGCCGCTCGTGCTCGCCGTCGTGGTCGCCGCCTGCCGGTCAGCGTCGGCGCTGGGGGTTCCCGGCCCACCGGCACATCGCCGATCGAATGGTCGCGCTCCTGCCGGCCGAGCTCCGGCCGCTCTTCGAGGCGCGCCGCGCCTTCATCGTCGAGCGCGTCGTCGACCCCGACCTGTGGCGCAACGTCGGCTGGGAGCGAGGAGCCCAACCATTTCCTCGATCTCGACAGCTTCGGCGACCTATCCGTTCGAGGCGCTGCCGCGCGAGTACGACCAGGCCATACAGAAGTTCGGACGGGGCGAGGTGCACGAGCAGGGGCGCTGCCGTGGCGGACGGCCGAGTTCTACGGCCGGCTCGAGCGGGCGTTCGCGTCGCTGCGAGCCCCGTCGCCGTCGCCCTACGTGCTCGACGACATCGTCCTCTTCTCGGCCGTGCTCTGCCACTACGTGAGCGACGGCCACGTGCCGCTCCACGCGGTCGCCAACTACGACGGGCAGGCCACCGGCCAGCACGGGCGCACTCGCGCTTCGAGAGCCGAGCTCTTCGAGCGCTACACCGGCGAGCTGACGGTGACGCCCGGTGCCGGCAGTCGCCGGTGACCGACCCGCGCGAGGATGTTCCGATCCTGCTCGACAGCAACCGGCTGGCCGAGCGTGTCCTCGCCGCCGACCGCGCTGCGGCGACCGGGCGTGAGTTCTACGACGACGGGTTCTTCGCCGCGTTCAAGCGCGAGGCGCTGCCGATTGTCGATCGGCGCGTCGCCGAGGCGACCAGCGCCACGGCCGCGTTCATCACCGGGGCCTGGGTCAAGGCCGGGCAGGCCCGCGGTGCCGCTCAGCCTCAGCGCTCGCCGCGGCGGGTGCCCAAGGCGGCGGCGCCGCCGCCGGCCCGGTAGCCCGCAACCTCGCCCGCCGGGCCTTCGTCCCACTGATACGATGCAGGTGTTCCTCCATCCCGATCGGCCGCGACGTCTACGAGCCGTACTTCGAGGCGCCGGACGACCGGAGGACGACACGCCAGCGACCGAGGGCCCGGCTGGTCTCGGCCGGCTGCGCAGCGCGTCTGCGCGACATGCTCCGCGAAGCCGAGGCGAGAGCGCCACCGTCGGCACGAGTCGGGCGTGCGGACCGGCCGGGGTGATGCGCGGACGCAGCGCAAGGTGATGCGCTGGATCGTCGAGCGGGCCGCCGAGCAGCGCCTGCTGTGGCATCTGCGGACGGCGGAGACGGCGACCCTCGAGGCGCCCGACGACCTGGCGCCCGACGAGGCGCTGGCCATCCTCAAGCGCGGGCTGAAGCGCGACGCCGACCGTCATCTGCGCTGGTTCCTCGTCCACGCCCTGGGGCTGCTGGTCTCGGTGGCGCCGATTCTGATTCCCGGGCCGAACGTCCTCGGATACTTCTTCACTTCACCACCGTCGGCCACCTGCTGGCCTGGCGCGGCGCCGCGCATGGCCTGAAGGGCGTGTCGTGGCAGGTGGCGTCGAACCCGGTCGTCGCCGAACTGCGCGCCGCCCTCGCCCTCGCCCCGCCGGAGCGCGAGCACCGCGTGCACGGTGTGGCCGGGCGGCTCGGTCTGCGCACCTGGCATCGTTCTTCGAGCGGCTGGCCCTTCCGGCCGCGTGATAGGCTGAATTTCGTGACGCTTGGCAGAGCTCGCGGAACGGCTCGGCGCCGGCTCGAGGGCGACGGCGCGATCGAAGTGACGCGGGTCGCCGGCATCGAACAGGCCGGGCCGGGCGAGGTCACGTTCCTGGCCAATCCGAAGTACACCGCCGCGCTCGCCTCGACGCGGGCCGCGGCCGTGATCCTCGATCCGGCGTCGCCGGCCGCGCCCTGCGCGGTGCTGCGCACCGACAATCCGTACCTGGCCTTCGCGCGGGCGGCGCAGGCGCTTCGCCCCGCCCCCGCACCCTGCCGCCCGGCGTCCATCTCACGGCCGTGGTCGCCGCCGACGCGCTGATCGGCGAAGGCGTGGCCGTCGGCCCGCTCGTCGTCATCGGCCGCCGGCGCGCGCATCGGCGCCCGCACGGTCAATCCACTCGCACGCCGTCATCGGCGCCGAGGCCGAGATCGGCCCCGACTGTCTCATCCACGCCCGCGTGTCGATCCGCGAGGCGTGCCGCCTCGGCGCGCGGGTGTCGTGCAGGACGGCGCGGTCATCGGCGCCGACGGCTTCGGCTTCGCCCACCGCGCCGACGGCACCCACGAGAAGATCCCGCAGACCGGCGCCGGTCGTCATCGAGGACGACGTCGAGATCGGCGCCAACACCACCATCGACCGTCCGGCGGTGGGCGAGACGCGCATCGGGCGCGGCACCAAGATCGACAACCTGGTGCAGATCGCCCACGGCGTCACCGTCGGCCGCAACACGCTCCTGGCCTCGCAGGTCGGCATCGCCGGCAGCACGACGATCGGCGACAACGTGATCCTGGCCGGGCAGGTCGGCGTGGCCGGGACACATCACGATCGGCGACGGCGTGAAGGCCACCGCGACAGACCGGCATCAACCAACTCGGTCGCCGCCGGGCGCTTCGTCTCGGGGCTGCCGGCCGTCGACAACCGCCGAGTGGGCCAGGCCGGCCGTGCTCTTCGGCGGCTGCCCGAGTACCGCCGCCAGCTCCTCGACCTCGAACGGCGTCTGTCGGCGCTCGAAGCCGGCGCTCGAGCGCGCGCCGCCGGAGCGCTCATCATCCCCCGTGCCATAATCGACGACCTGCAGCCCATGATCACTGCCACCTCGCCCGTCGTCTCTTCCACGCGGCGCCGGGCGCTCGGGGTGGCCCTGGCGGCCTCGCGCTGGCCCTGGCCGTCGCCTGGACGCCCCTCAGCGCGGCGGTCGCACCGCCCAAACTCCAATACCAGCGCTTCACGCTGTCCAACGGGCTCACGGTGATCCTCCACGAGGATCGCTCGACGCCGATCGCCCACGTGCAGATCTGGTTTCACGTCGGCTCGAAGAACGAGCGGCCCGGGCGCACCGGCTTCGCGCATCTCTTCGAGCACATGATGTTCAAGGGATCGAAGAACGTCGAAGGCGAGCAGCACACCTCGATCGTGTCGTCGGTGGGCGGGCGGGCCAACGCCTACACCAACGAGGACGCGACGGTGTACTGGAACACGGTGCCGTCGCAGTATCTGCCGCTGGTGCTGTGGATGGAGGCCGACCGGCTCGGTCGCTGCACATCGACGAGCAGACCTTCATCAACGAGCGCGAGGTGGTGAAGGAAGAGCGCCGCATGCGCGTCGACAACCAGCCGTTCGGCAACCTGAACGAGCTGCTCTACCAGCACGCCTTCACCACGCATCCTTACAAGAACCCGGTGATCGGCAGCATGGCCGACCTCGACGCCGCCACCATCCAGGACGTGCGGCGAGTTCTTCGACACCTATTACGTCCCCGCCAATGCCACCGTCGTGATCGCCGGCGACTTCGACGTCGCCGAGACGCGCGACCTGGTCAACCGCTATTTCGGGCGCGTCCCGCGCCGGGGCCAGGTGCCGCGCGACATCGCCAAAGGAGCCGACCGCGGTGAAGGAACGGCGGGTGATGCTCGAGGAGGCCTGGCCGCTGCCCGCGGTGATCGTCGCCCAGCACATCACCTACGACGGCCACGCCGACTCCTATCCGATGCACGTGCTGGCCAAGGTGCTGTCCGACGGCAACAGCTCGCGCATCTACAAGAGCCTGGTCTACGAGAAGGGCCTGGCGGTGGCGGCCTTCGGCGGCGCGAACCTGATCGAGCACCCGAACCTGTTCTTCGCCGTGGCGATCGTCAACCCCGGCCAGTCGCTCGAGGCGGTCGAGAAGGCGCTGATCGCCGAGCTCGACCAGGCCGTCGCCGCCGGCATCACCGAGCGCGAGCTGCAGCGCGCCAAGAACCAGTTCGCGCGCGACTACATCCTCGGGCGCGAGACGGTGCAGCAGAAGGCCGGCGTCCTCGCCCATGCCGAGGTCCTGCACGCCGACGTCACCACCGCCGACGGCGAGTTCGCCATCTTCCAGAACATGACCGCGGCCGACGTCCAGCGCGTGGCCAAGACCTACTTCACGCCGCAGTCGCGCGTGGTGCTCCACGTGCGGCCCAAGGCGCCGGGGACCCGTCCATGAGCCGCCGCGCGTTCCACGCCGCCCAGTCGTCGCTGGCGCGTCGCCATCGCCGTGCTGGTCGCCTCGGTCGTGCTGACCGCCGGCCAGCAGCGCGCCGACGCCCTGCGCTGGCCGTCCGAGCGGCCGCCGCGGCCGCTGGCGGCCAAGCCGGTGAAGTTCCCGCCCTACGAGATCCGCACGCTGCCCAACGGCCTGCAGGTGGTGCTGGTCAGCCAGAACGAGCAGCCGGTCGTGAGCGCCGCGCATGCTCATTCGGGCCGGCGCGGCGCAGGATCCGAAGGGCAAGGAAGGCCTGGCGATGCTGACCGCGGCGCTCCTCGATCAGGGCACGACCAGCCGCTCGGCGGCCGCAGATCGCCGAGGAGATCGACTTCATGGGCGGCCTGCTCGGCAGCGGCGCCGGCACCGACCTGAGCTTCGTCAACACGGTGAGCATGACGGACGGACTGGCCCAGGCGCTGGATCTGATGTGCGACGTCGTCCGCCGACCGGCGTTCGCCGCCGCCGAGATCGACCGGCAGCGGTCGCAGGCGGTGTCGTCGCTCAAGGTGGCGGCCGAGGATCCCGACACCGTGGCCAGCCAGGTGATCGATCGGCTGGTGTTCGGCTTCCACCCCTACGGCGTGCCGTCGTCGGGCACCGCGGCGTCGCTGGCGACGCTCACCCGCGACGACTTCGTCGACTTCCACAAGGCGTGGTTCGTGCCGAACAACGCGCTCATCGCCATCGTCGGCGACGTGCCGGCCGACGACGCCTACGCCCAGGTGCAGCGCGTGTTCGGCGACTGGGCCCGCGGCGAGGTGCCGGCCTTCGCGCCGACCGAGCCGCCGCCGCCGGTCAAGCGCGTGGTCGTCATCGACAAGCCCGGGCTCGGTGCAGACCGAGATTCGCGCCGGCCATCTGCCATCGCCCGCAAGCACCCGGACCACCTGGTGCTCGATCAGGTGGTGAAGATCCTCGGCGGCGAAGGCGGCAACCGGCTGCAGCAGGTGCTGCGCATCGCAGAAGAGGCCTCACCTACGGCGCCTCGGCCGACCTCGACGCCTACAAGCTCACCGGCGGCGTCATCGCCGAGACCGACACCCGCACCGAGGCGACGACCGAGGCGCTGCGCACCGTCGTCGAGGAGTTCTTCCGCGCTGCAGCGCGAGCGCGTCTACGAAGGCGAGCTCGAGGGCGCGCAGGACTTCCTGGCCGGCAGCTTCCCGCTGTCGATCGAGTCGCCCGACGCGATCGCCACGCGGGTGCTGAACCAGCTGTTCTACGAGCTGCCGCTCGAGGACCTGCCCGCCTATCCCGAACGCGTGCGCTCGGTGACCCCCGACGACGTGCAGCGGGTGGCGAAGACCTGGCTCAAGCCGGCGCAGCTCTCGGTGGTGCTGGTCGGCGATGCCGCCAAGTTCATCGAGCCAGCTCGCCGGCGCCGGGTTCACGACCGTCGAGCGCATCCCGATCGAGGAGCTCGACCTGTCGGCCGCCGACCTGCGGCGACGCCGCCCGGGCGCGCCGTAGCCGCGCTCGCCGCATGGCTCGGGTGATGCTCTCGTGCGGGGAGCCGTCGGGCGACCTGTACGCGGGCCAGCTCGCCCGGCGCCCTGCGTCGAACGGCGGCCCGGCCTCGACGTCTTCGGCTTCGGCGGCCCGCACTGCGACGACGCCGGCGTGCGCCTCGTCGGCGGCTACACCGGGCCTGTCGGTCACCGGCCTCACCGAGGCGCTGCGGGTGCTGCCGGCGACCTTCGCGCATGTTGCGCCGCCTGGTGCAGGCCGCCCGCGACACCCGGCCCGACGCCCTGGTCGTCGTCGACTATCCCGACTTCAACTTCCGGCTGATGGCCGCGATCGCCCGGATGGGCGTGCCGGTCGTCTACTACGTCACGCCGCAGGTGTGGGCCTGGCGCGCCGGCCGGATGAAGACGTTGCAGAGGCACGTCTCGCTGGCGCTGCCGATCTTCCCCTTCGAGGCGCCGCTCTATCGAGCGCGCCGGCATCCCGGTCCGGTTCCTCGGCCATCCGCTGGTCGACGCCGTGCGCGGCGCCGCCGGCCGATCGCGCCGACGCCGCGGCGCTGCAGGCCCGGCGCCGCGAGCTCGGGCTCGACCCGCAGCGCCCGACGATCGCGCTGCTGCCGGGCAGCCGGCACAACGAGATCTCGCGGCTGGCGCCGGTGCTGGCGGCCGCGCTGCCGCTCGTCGCCGCGCGGGTGCCGGGGCTGCAGGCCGTGGTGGCGTGCGCGCCCGGCCACGCCGATCACGAGTTCGCCGCCGCTGGCGGCGGCCACGCCGGCGGCACGGCTGGTGCGCGGCCGCGTCGACGACGTGCTGTCGGCGCGCCGACGTCGTCGTCACCGCGTCGGGCACGGCCACGGCCGAGGCCGCCCTGCACGAGCGTCCGATGGTCGTCGTCTACAAGCTGTCGCCGCTGACCTATTGGCTCGGCAAGCCGCTCGTGACCATCGACACCTACGCGATGGCCAACCTGGTGGCGGGGGAGCGGATCGTGCCCGAGCTCATCCAGGATGCGTGCACGCCCGAGGCCGTGGCCGCCGAGACCGTCGCACTGTTCACCGATCACGACCGCTGGGAGCGCACGCCGGGCCCGGCTGGCCGAGACACGCGCCAGGCTCGGGCCGCCAGGGTCGACCTCGCGCGTGGCCGACGCCGTGCTGGGCATCGTCGACGCCGCGCGGGTCTGATCGGGTCGAGCCGCGCGGGCGGCGCCGTGCGCCCGCACGGTAGACTCAGGGTCATGCGCATACGCGTGGCGATGTTGTGTCTGTGCCTGTTGTCAGCGCCGTGGCGCTCGGGCGCGCTCACCGTGCTGCCGGCCACCTTCGACGAGTTGGTGCGCGAGTCGCACGCGGTGGTCTACGGCCGGGTGACCGCGGTGCGACGGCCGATGGACCGCCGACCGCCGCACCATCGAGTCGGTGGTCACGCTCGAGGCGCGTCGAGCACTTCAAGGGCACGGCCACCGAGACGCACGACGCTTCCGCGTGCCCGGCGGCGAGGCCGGCGGCCGCCGGCTGATCGTGGCCGGGGCGCCGGCGTTCACGCCTGGCGACGCCGTGGTCGTGTTCCTGCGCGGGCAGGCCCCGGCGATGCCCTCGCCGGTCGGACTCTCGCTCGGTGTCTACCGCGTGGCGCGCCGATCCGCGGCCGGGTGCGCTGCTCGTCGTGCCGACGCCGGTGCCGCGAGGCCGAGGCGCCGGCCGCGTGGTGCGCGGCGGCGGCGCCGCACCGTGCAGCCGCTGGCGAGCCTTCGGCGCCGCGGTGCGCGCCGTGAAGGAGCGGCCGTGATCGGCGCGCGGGCGCGCGCGGCCGTCGCGGCGTGCTGGCCGTGGCGCTCGTGGCCGGTCCGGCGCGCACCGACGCCTATCTGAAGTTCGGCGTCGAGGTCGGCGGCCACGGTCGTGCCGGTGCGCTGGCCGGCCGGGCCGATCCGCTACTTCGTCACCGAGCGCGACATCAGCGGCGTCACGCGCAGGCGTTCGCCGACGCGGTGGGCCGCGCCGCCGCGACCTGGGACGCGCTGCCGGGCTGCCGGTCAGCCTCCGCGCGCAGGGCTTCACCGCAGCCAGCCGCTCGAGGTCGACGGCCGCTCGACCCTCGGCTTCCTCGATCGCCCCGACCAGGAGCGCGTGCTCGGCGCGACGACGTTCCTGCTCGACGCGGTCACCGGCGAGCTGATCGAGTCGGACATCTACTTCAACTCGCGCTTCCTGTGGTCGACGGCGGCGGGCGGCGAGACCGGGCGCGTCGATCTGGAATCGGTGGCGGTGCACGAGATCGGGCACCTGCTCGGGCTCGGCCACTCGGCCATCGGCGAGACCGAGGTGAGCGGTGCCGGCCGCCGCGTGCTGTCGTCGGGCGCGGTGATGTTCCCGATTGCGTTGCCGGCGGGCGCCATCGCCGATCGCGTCCTGCAGGCCGACGACATCGCCGGCGTGCTCGACCTCTACGACGCGACGCCGGCCGACAAGGGCAGCCTCGAGGGGCGCGTCACCAAGGACGGCCAGGGCGTGTACGGCGCGCACGTCGTGGCCTTCAACCTGCTGACGCGCGAGATGGTGGCCGGCTTCGCGCTGGCCACGTGACGGCACTTCGCCATCGCCGGGTTGTCGCCGGGGCCGCACGTCCTGCGCGTCGAGCCGCTCGACGACGCCGATGTCGAGAGCTTCCTCGCCCCGGCGCAGGTCGACATCAACTTCGCGGTGGCCTTCGCGTCCGAGCTGGTCGTCGTCCAAGGGGGCGGCGCGACGACCGGCGTGACCGTCGAGGTCCGCGCCCGATGACGCGGCTCGGCACCGCGGCTGTGATCGCGGCGCTCGTGGCGTCGGGCCGGGCGGCGTCGGCGCAGCCGGCAGTGGCCGCGCTGCGCCCGGGCCACGTCGTCGTCGGCCTGGGTGGCGGGTGGGTCGGCGCCGAGACGCTCGGGACCGTCCGCGCCGAGACGCGCGCCAGCGCCATCGGCACCACCACGCCGCCGGGCTTCACGATGTTCGACTCCAGCTCGCGTCTGGACGGCGCGCCGTCGGCCGAGGCGACCTTCACCATCGCGATCACGCCAGGGTGGGCGGTCGAGGTGCGCGGCGGGATGCGCCGCCCGACCCTCGACGACGACGGTGACCAACGATGCCGAAGCGCCGGCACCTTCACCGCGACCGACGAGATCGCCGAGTACGTGATCGACGCGTCGGCGCTGTATCACCCGGGGTGGGCGGCGATCGGATCGCGGGTGCGGGGGTATCTGCTGGCCGGCGGCGGTTACCTGCGCCAGCTCTACGACCGCGACGCGCTCGTCGAGACCGGCACCACCGCGCACGCCGGAGTCGGCGCGCGCTGGTGGCTCGCCGGCGGCCGACGGCCGGCGGTGTGGAGGCCGGTCTGACCGGCGACGTGCGCTGGGTGATCCGGCGCGACGGCATCACGTTCGAGGACGGGGCCCGGTCGGTGCCGGCGTTCGCCGTGCGCGCCTTCGTCGGCTTCTGAAGGGCGATGGCCGGCCTCGCGCTGTCGGCGTCGGGCGTCTCGAAGCAGTTCGGCGGGGTCGTGGCCCTGGACGACGCGACGCTCACCGTGGCCGACGGCGAGTGCGTGGCGCTCGTGGGCGAGAGCGGATCGGGCAAGACCACGCTGCTCCGTGCCTTCAACGGCCTGACCGTGGTCGACGCCGGCGCGGTGCGGGTGGCCGGCCACGACGTCGCGTCCAGCGATCCGGTCGCCGTCCGGCGCTCGCTCGGCTACGTGCCCGCAGGACGGCGGACTGCTGCCGCACTGGAGCGTGGCACGCAACGTGGCGCTCGTGCCATGGCTGCTCGGCCGGCCCGATCCGGCGACGGATGCCGCCGAGGCGATGCGCCTGGTCGGGCTCGACGCCGCGCGCTTCGGCGCCCGCTGGCCGCACGAGCTCTCGGGCGGGCAGCGCCAGCGCGTCGCCTTCGCGCGGGCCCTGGCCGCCGGGGCTCGCACGCTGCTGCTCGACGAGCCGTTCGGCGCCCTCGACGCCATCACCCGCGGCGATCTGCAGGCGCATGTTCCTCGAGCTGCGGCGCGCCTCGGGGCTGTCGGCGCTGCTCGTCACCCACGACCTGCACGAGGCCGGCCTCGTCGCCGATCGCATCGCGGTGATGCAGCAAGGCCGGATCGCGCAGGTCGATCGCGCTGACGCGACTGGTCGACGCGCCCGGCCACGCCGTATGTCGCCGAACTGCTCGCGCGGGCGCGGCTGCGCCCGGGGGCCAGCGGCGTGAGCGGCCGCCGACCTCGCCGCCGCCGCGTTCTGCGCGCTGCGCCCTGGCCCTGCCGTCGGCGCGGGCGCAGACGCCCGTGGCTGTCCCGGCCCGGCCGATGTGCGCCCGGTCGTGGTCGGGTCGAAGCCGTTCGGCGAGTCGCTACCTGCTGGCCGAGCTCTTCGCGCAGATCCTCGAGGCGCGCGGACTGGCCGTGACGCGCCGCTTCGGCCTCGGCGGCACCGAGATCGTGTTCCCGGCGCTGCGTGACGGCGCCATCGACGTCGTCCCCGAGTACACCGGATCGGGGCTGCTGGTGATCCTCAAGGCCGCCGCTCGAGCGCGACCCGTCGGTGGTCTTCGACACCGTCGTCGCGCGAGTTCGCCCGGCAGTTCGACCTGCGCTGGCTGCCGCCGCTCGGCTTCGAGAACACCTACGCGATGTCGATCCGCACCGAGATGGCCGAGCGCCTCGGACTGCGGACGCTGAGCGACTTCGCCCGCGTGAGCGGCGACATGCGTGCCGGCTTCACCGCCGACTTCATCGGCCTGCCCGATGGACTGCCGGGCCTGCGGCGTGCCTACGGATTGGCCCCGAAGACGGTGAGCGCGCTGGCGCCGGCCGTGAAGTACCAGGCGCTGGCGCAGGGGGCCGTGGACATCATCGACGCCTACTCCACCGACGGTCTGCTCGATCGCATTTCCCCTGACCGTGCTCGAGGACGACCGCCGGTTCTTCCCGCCCTACGACGCCGCCGCCATGGTGCGCGGCGACTCTGGCCCGGCGGCGGCCCGACGCGGTGGCGGCATTGTCGGAGTTGAGCGGCCGGTTCGACGTCCAGCGCATGCGCCGTCTGAACGCCCGGGTCGAGGTCAACGGCGAGGACGTCGCCGTCGTGGCCCGCGAGGCCCTGGCGGAGCTGGGGCTCACCACCGGCGCGATCGCGCCAGCGAGCACCGGCGCGATCCGGGGATCAGGCACCCTGGCCGCGTACCTGTGGCAGCGCCGCCTGGCGATCGGCGCCATGAGCCTGCGGCACCTGTGGCTGACCGGGGTGTCGCTGGCGCTGGCGGTGGCCGTCGGGTTGCTCATCGGCCTCGCCGTCGCGCGCCGCCGCTGGGCCGAGCCGGTGACGCGGGCGGTCGGCGTGCTCCAGACCGTGCCGGGCATCGCGCTCCTGGCGTTCATGCTGCCGGTGCTCGGCATCGGCGCGGTGCCGGCGGTGGCGGCGCTGTTCCTCTATTCCCTCTACCCGATTGTGCGGGCCGCGGTGACCGGTCTTGGCGAGGCCGACCGCGGCGCGGTCGACGCCGCACACGCGCTCGGCATGACGACATCGCAGATCCGCCGCCACGTGCGAGTCCCTCTGGCCGTGCCGGTGATCATGGCGGGCATCCGCACGGCCGCGGTGATCAACGTCGGCACCGCGACGCTCGCCGCGTTTGTCGGCGCCGGCGGACTGGGCGATCCGATCGTCTCCGGACTGGCGCTGGCCGACAGCCGCATGGTGCTGTCGGGGGCGATCCCGGCGGCGATGCTCGCCCTGGTGGTGGATGCCGCGCTCGGGGTGGCGCAGCGCCTGCTCACCCCGGCCGCGCTCCGAGCGCGAGCGGCGGCGTCGGCGACGTAACCATCGCGCGCATCGCTGCCGCGTCATATCATCGGCACGCGAGCCGGCGGCGACCACTGGCGTGGCCGCCCGGGACGGGTCGCGGGGAGCGGCAGGATGTCGGGACGGATCTGGCGCAGCGTGGTGTCGGCGGCGATCTGGCGCCGCCGTGACGGGGACGGCCGCCGCGCAGCCGCCCGGCATCGCCGAGTGGCGCAGCCAGCACGAGCGTGCCATCGTCGAGGAGCTGACGACGCTGGTCGCGATTCCCAACGTCGCCGGCAACGACGCCGACATGCGCCGCAACGCCGACCATCTGGCCGGCCTGTTCCGCCGGCGCGGTTTCTCGGTGGAGACGGTGGGTGGTCCTGGCTCGCCGGTGGTCTTCGCCAGTTTCGACGTGCCGAAGCCGGCCGGGACCCTCACGTTCTACATCCACTACGACGGGCAGCCGGTGACGGCGAGTCAGTGGACCCGCTGCCAGCCCTTCGCGCCGTGTCTGTGGAGCACGGCCGGCGCCGTGCCGGCTGATCCCTCGCGCACGCGCTTCGATCCGGAGTGGCGGCTCTATGGCCGATCGGCCTCGGACGACAAGGGGCCGATCGTCGCGTTGCTGAACGCGGTGGAGGCGCTCAAAGCCACCGGCGGCGGACCGACATGGAACGTGCGCGTCGTGCTCGACGGCGAAGAAGAAGCGGGCTCGGCCAACTTCCACCGCTTCGCCGAGGCCAGACCGCAGGCGCTCAAGACCGATCCCGCCGTGACACTGGACGGCCCGCGCCATCCGAGCGGCCGGCCGACGGTGTACTTCGGCGTGCGCGGCGGCGCCGGCGTGACCATCACCGTCTACGGCGCCGCTGGCGACCTGCACTCGGGCAACTACGGCAACTGGGCGCCCGATCCGTCGATGGCACTCGCGAAGCTCCTGGCCAGCATGAAGGACGACCAGGGCCGGGTGACGATCCAGGATTTCTACCGCGACGTCCGGCCGCTGACCGCCGCCGAGCGGCAGGCGCTCGACGCGGCGCCGAACGTCGAAGCCGTGCTCGCGCGCGACTTCGGCGTGGCGCGGCCCGAGCGGCCCGACACGCGCCTGGAGGTGAAGCTCAACGAGCCCACGCTGAGCATCCTGGTCATGGAGTCTGGCGGCGGGCTGAGCGTGCCGGGACGGTCGGCGATTCCCGCCACGGCTACGGCGCGTCTCGAGGTACGCATGGTCAAGGACTTGGTCCCCGAGACGCAGAATGCGCTCATCAGCGAGCACGTGCGGCGTCAGGGGTACTTCGTCGTGACCGGTCGTGATCCGTCGCCGGACGAGCGTCGTGCCCACGCGAAGATCGCCCGTGTCGATCCCCGCGGCCGCGGTTCTGCGGCCTCGCGGGTGTCGATGGACGACCCGCGCTCGCAGGCGGTGATCCAGGCGCTGACCCGCAACGGCGTGCCGCCGGTGCGGCTGCCGACGCTCGGCGGCGGCCTGCCGTTTGGCACCTTCAGCGACCAGTATCAGATGCCGACCGTGGGCGTCTCGATCGTCAACTTCGACAACAACCAGCACGGCCCCGACGAGAACCTCCGGCTGCAGAACCTGTGGGAAGGCATCGAGATGCTGGCCAGCCTCATGACCATGCCCGTGTCCCGAAACTGAGCTTCGGGGACACGATGAGGATCAGCCGTCGACGCGCAGCGCGTCCACCGGGTTGATGCGGGCGGCTCGACGGGCCGGAAGCCAGGCCGCGGCCAGCGCCACGACGACGACCGTGACCGCGGCCCCGGCGAGCAGCCGGGGGTCGCGGGGCGCGACATCGTAGAGGAGCGCGCGGACGAGCCCGCTCCCGCCAGCCGCCACCGCGATGCCGACCAGCGCCGCGGCCACAGCGAGCAGCGCCGTCTCGCCGAGGACGAGGCCGCGCAGATGTCGTGCTGAGGCGCCGAGTGCCGACCGCACCCCGAGCTCGCGGGTGCGCGACGCCACTGCCGCCGCCATCACGCCGTAGGCGCCGATGGCCGCCAGCACCATGGCCGTGAGGCCGAACAGCGCTACCAGCCAGGTATTGAAGCGCCGTGGCGCCAGCGCGGTGGCGAAGATCTCGTCGAAGGCGCGCAAGGTGGAGATCGCCTGGGCGGGATCGGCAGCGCGGATCGCCTCGCGCACGAGCGGCGCCGCCGCGGCGGCCTCGCCGCCGGTCCAGACCAGGAACGCCAGGAACGGCCACCGCTCGTCGTTCTGGTCGAGCGGCAGATAGAAGGTCGGATCCGGGGCCTGCTCGACTTGGCGGTAACGTGTGTCGGCGACCACGCCGACCACGACATGCCGACGATCGCCGCCGAAGCGTACCACGCGGCCGATCGGCGAGCCGGGGCCGAGGTACTGGCGTGCGAACGTCTCGTTGACCACCGCCACCGGCTGCGCCCGCGCATCGTCGGCGGCGGTGAACACCCGGCCGTCGCTCGGCGCGATGCCCAGGGTGCGGAAGAAGTCGGCGGTCACCACCTGGAAGTCGGCGGCGGGTTCCTGGCCGCGCGGTGGCGCCGGCGCCCCCTCGATATGGATGCCGCGGTTCGGTGCCCCCGACAGCGGCGCGGTGAACGCCGCCGCGGCGGCGCGCACGCCCGGCGCCCCGCGCAGCCGGGCGAGGACGGCCTCGACGAACTGCCGCTTCGGCGTCGGATCGATCGTGAACCCGTCGCCCTCCGCGACCGGCCTGAGATAGCGATCGCGGGCCAGCGTGAGCTCGGCGGCGAGCCGGCCCTCGGTGGCGAAGCCGAGATCGACGCGGGTGGCGGCGATCAGGCTGGCGGTGAGCAGCAGCGCGCCGACGACCAGCACCTGCGCGAGCGCCAGCTCGCCGACGACGATGGCGCGATGCCAGAACCGCGTCGCCCGCCGGCCGGCCACCCGCTGACCCTGCGCCAGCGCCGGCGCCGCGGCCGGCGTCGCCAGCCCCAGAGCCGGCGCCAGACCGAACAGCATCGTCGTCATCAGCGTGAGCGCGGCGGCGAAGCCGACAACCACCGGATCGACCGCGGCGTCGCGCAGGCGGGGGATGCCATCGGGAGCGGCGGCCACCAGCAGATCGACGCCCCACGTCGCGATCAGCACGCCGAGGACGCCACCAGGAATCGCCAGCGCCAGCGCCTCGACGAGCAGCTGGCGCACCAGACGTCCGCGGCCGGCGCCGAGCGACACGCGCACCGCAATCTCCTGCTGGCGCGCGGTGGCGCGACCGAGCAGCAGATGCGCGACATTCGCGCACGCGACCAGGAGCAGGACCACGACGGTCGCCTGCAGCAGCCACAGCACCGCTTCTACATCGCCGACCACCGCCTCGTGGAGCGACAGCGCGCGGGCGCCGAGCCCGGTGTTGGTGTCGGGGTGCTCGACCGCAAGACGGGCCATCACCGTCTGCACCGCCGCCCCGGCGGTGTCGACGGCGACACCGTCGCGAAGCCGGCCAACGACGTACAGCAGGTGCGAGTCGCGCACGGCGGTGATGTCGCCGGGAAACGGGAAGCTGCGCGGCACGCCGCGGTCGCCGTTGATCCACAGCTCGGCCCGGCTCTGCAGCGGGAACTCGAAGCCGGCCGGCAGCACGCCGACCACCTCGCACGGCCGGCCGTCGAGGACCAGCGGGGCGCCGATCGCCGGCGCCGTGCCGAACCGGCGCTGTCGCAAAGCGTGGGTCAGCACCGCCACGCACGGCGCGCCGGGCCGATCGTCGGCCGGCGACAGCGTGCGGCCCTCGGCAGCCGGCTGGCCCAGCACCTCGAAGAAGGTGCCAGACGCCGAGACGACCCGCAGCCGTTCGGGCTCACCGTCGCCCGACACCGCGGCCGAGAAGCTGTCGTAGGCGGCCATGCCGGTGAAGACGCCGGCGGTGTCGCGCTGCCAGTCGAGGAAGTTGGCCGGCGCCACCCACCGCGACGGGTTGTCGGACGAGGTCTCCCAGAGCGCGACCAGGCGTTCGGGGGCCGAGTAGGGCAGCGGCTGCAACAGGACATGGCGCACCACGCCGAAAATGGCGGTGGTTGCGCCGATGCCGAGGCCGATCGAGAGGACGGCAGCGGCCGCCAGCCCTGGGGATCGCCGCAGCAGGCGGAAGCCGTTGACCAAATCGCGCATGGTCGGGGACCGCTACGAATGTCGTGCCAGCCTGGCTGGCGAAATCCGCCGGATTCCACCACCATTCGACGGGGCGGCCAGCCCGGCCTGTCCGATCGCGGACGGGGGGTGCCCGGTCATGGGCGGCCGCCTGCTATGATCGACCGGATCATGCCGAGCCAGAACACCTTCCACACGCGCGCCGCCCTGACGGCGGGAGGCCGTTCCGTCGACTACTTCAGCCTGCCGGCGTTGGCCAGGGACTTCCCCGCAGTGGCGCGGCTGCCGTTCTCGCTGCGCATCCTCCTCGAGAACCTGCTGCGGCGCGAGGACGGCGCTTTCGTGAAGGCCGACGACATCCGCGCCCTGGCCGGCTGGGATCCGGCGGCGACCAACGCCGACCGCGAGATCTCGTTCATGCCGGCCCGCGTGCTGCTGCAGGATTTCACCGGCGTGCCCTGCGTGGTCGATCTGGCGGCGATGCGCGACGGCATCACCGCGCTCGGCGGCGACCCGGCGCGCGTCAACCCGCTGCAGCCGGTGGAACTGGTCATCGACCACTCGGTGCAGGTCGACCACTTCGGCACCGCCAATGCGCTCGAGCTCAATGCCGGCCTCGAGTACCACCGCAACCGCGAGCGTTATGTGTTCCTGCGCTGGGGCCAGGATGCGTTCCGCAACTTCCGCGTGGTGCCGCCCGAGACCGGCATCGTGCACCAGGTGAACATCGAGTACCTGGCGCGCGTGGTCGTGCGTCGAGGACGGCGTCGCGTTACCCGATACCTGCTTCGGCACCGACTCGCACACGACAATGGTCAACGGCCTGGGCGTCGTCGGCTGGGGCGTCGGCGGCATCGAAGCCGAGGCGGCGATGCTCGGCCAGCCCAGCTCGATGCTGATTCCGCCGGTCGTCGGCTGCCGGCTGTCGGGCCGCCTGCCCGAAGGCGCGACCGCCACCGATCTCGTGCTCACCATCACCGAGGCGCTGCGCAAGCACAAGGTGGTGGGGAAGTTCGTCGAGTTCTACGGATCGGGCCTGGAGCATCTGACGATCGCCGACCGCGTCACGCTCGGCAACATGTGCCCGGAGTACGGCGCCACCGTGGCGATCTTCCCGGTGGACGCGCTTACGCTCGACTATCTGCGGCTCACCGGCCGCAGCGCCGATCAGATCGCGCTGGTCGAGGCATATGCCAAGGCGCAGGGCCTGTTCCACTCGGCGGAGACGCCCGACGCCACCTACTCGGAACGCCTCGAGCTCGATCTGGCGACCGTGGTTCCGAGCCTCGCCGGTCCGCGCCGTCCGCAGGACCGCGTGCCTCTGACCAACGCCAAGCGGTCGTTCGCCAGTGCGCTCGATGAGCTGAAGAAGGGCGTCAAGGTGGTGGCGTCCGGCGGCTCTTCGCCGGGCGAGGGCAGCGGCCGCGGTACGCCACCGCACGCAGCTCGAACACGGGTCGGTCGTGATCGCCGCGATCACGAGCTGCACCAACACGTCGAACCCCAGCGTGATGATCGGCGCCGGTCTGGTGGCGAAGAAGGCGGCCGAGCGCGGGCTCACCAGCAAGCCCTGGGTGAAGACCTCGCTGGCGCCCGGCTCGAAGGTGGTGACCGAGTACCTGCGCACCTCCGGCCTGCAACCGTATCTCGATCAGCTCGGCTTCAACCTGGTCGGCTACGGCTGCACCACCTGCATCGGCAACAGCGGACCGCTGCCCGACGAGATCGCCGCCGAGATCCGCGAGCGCGGTCTGGTCGTGGCGTCGGTGCTCTCGGGCAACCGCAACTTCGAGGGCCGCATCCAGCAGGACGTACGCGCCAACTACCTGGCGTCGCCGCCGCTGGTCGTCGCCTATGCGCTGGCCGGGTCGATGAACGTCGACGTCACCACCGAGCCGCTCGGGCACGGCAAGGACGGCCAGCCGGTCTTCCTGAAGGACATCTGGCCGACCGAGCGCGAGATTCAGGAGACGATGCTCGGCAGCGTCACCGCGCAGGCGTTCACCTCGCAGTACGCGAGCGTGTTCGAGGGCGACGCGCGGTGGCGGGCGCTGCCGGTGCCGACCGGCGACCGCTTCGCCTGGGAGGACGACTCTACCTACATCCGCCGGCCGCCGTTCCTCGAAGGGCTGTCGATGACGCCGGCGCCGCCGGCCGACATCCGCGGCGCGCGGGTGCTGGCGCTGCTCGGCGACAGCATCACCACCGACCACATCTCGCCGGCCGGCTCGATCAAGGCCGACAGCCCGGCCGGAAAGTACCTGGTCGCCCACGGCGTCGGCCCGAAGGACTTCAACTCCTACGGCGCGCGGCGCGGCAACCACGAGGTGATGATGCGCGGCACCTTCGCCAACACCCGCATCAAGAACCAGCTCGTGCCGGGCGTCGAAGGCGGCGTCACCGCCCATCTCCCCGGCGGCGAGGTGATGGCCATCTACGACGCGGCGATGCAGTATCAGGCCGAGGGCGTGCCGCTGGTGGTGCTGGCCGGCAAGGAGTACGGCTCGGGCTCGTCGCGCGACTGGGCGGCGAAGGGCACGATGCTGCTCGGCGTGAAGGCGGTGATTGCCGAGAGCTACGAGCGCATCCACCGCAGCAACCTGGTGAACATGGGCGTGCTGCCGCTGCAGTTCGTCGACGGCGAATCGGCGGTCGTCGCTCGGCCTCACCGGCCGCGAGCGCTACGACCTCGAGGGCGCTGGCGCGGCGCTGACCGCGCGCGGCCGCGTCACCGTGGTGGCCACGGCCGACGACGGCACCACGCGGCGGTTCGAGGCGGTGTGCCGCATCGACACGCCGGAGGAGCTGACGGCGTTCCGGCACGGCGGGATCCTGCCGTATGTGCTGCGCCAGCTCGTGTCGCGCGCGTCGTAGCGCCGCCATCGATTGCCGCCGGCTGGCTCGCCGGCGGCGAATCCCGGTTCCGCTGACCGGACAAGGCTGCGACAGCCGCGGTGTGGCCGCTGGACGGCAGCTCCGTGAGACTGCCTGGTGCCCCCAGCTCTCTTGCCTTGTCGGATCTCTGAGCGGCCAGCTCCACAGGGCTTCGCCAACGGCGACCCAGCCGTCGGCGGCGAGTCCATGCCGTGAATCTCGAGCGCTGGCGCGAGTGCCGCGAGGTAGGACGTGCTGACCTCCGCGGCGATCAAAGCGCAGGCGCGGACGCTCGGCTTCGACGTCTGCGGCATCGCGCCGGCGACGCCGCTGCCGGAGCTGGCGCGACTGCACGACTGGCTCGCCCGCGGGCATGCGGGCGAGATGTCGTATCTGGCCCGGACCGCCGACACTCGTGCCGACATCCAGCGCTTCCTGCCGGGCGCCCGCTCGGTCGTCGTCACTGGCACCAACTACTGGACCGGGCCGGCGCCGCGGGCCCAGGGCCTCGCGCCGGCACGGGTCGCCCGCTACGCGCACGGTGACGACTATCACGGCGTCCTGGCCGAGCGGCTCGAGGCGCTGCTCGCCTGGATGCGGCAGCAGACGGTCGAGCCGTTCGACGCCGCCCTCTTCGTCGACAAGCACTGGGTGCAGGAGCGGGTGTTTGCGGCCCATGCCGGGCTCGGCTGGATCGGCAAGCACTCGCTCGTCATCAACCGCGAGCTCGGGTCGTGGCTGCTGCTGGCGGGCATCGCCACCACGCTGCCGCTCGAACCCGACGGGCTGGTGGACGACCAGTGCGGCGCCTGCACGCTGTGCCTCGACGCCTGTCCCACCGGTGCGATCGTCGCGCCGCGAGAGGTCGATGCCCGCGCGTGTCTCAGCTACCTGACCATCGAGCTCGACGGGCCGGTGCCCGAGACGCAGCGGACCCTGGTCGCCGATCACCTCTACGGCTGTGACGTCTGCCAGGACGTCTGCCCGTGGAACCTGACCGCCGCGGTGAGCGACGATCCCGCGTGGCAGCCGCGCGCCGGACGCGACCGCGCCGACGCGGCCGAACTCTGGCAGCGGCCCGACGACGCGCTGCACGCGTTTGTCGACGGCAGCGCGATGACGCACGCGCCGCTGGCGCAGTTGCGCCGCAATCTGGCGCTGGTGATCGGCAATGCGAGCGACACGACCGCTCGCGACGTCCTGACGCGCCCCGGCGGCGGCGTGAAGAACGCCGCCCACAGCGCCGCCGCGCCGCTGGTGCGGGACGCAGTGGCCTGGGGGCGGGGGCGGGATGGCAGCGACGCTGACTGAGCGGCTGCCGATGGCGGACGCCGGCATCGGTTGACGGGGTCGTGTCACTGGCCGCCACGGCCCGCGGCGGCCGGCTGGTCCGCTCTGCCGGCTGGGGTAGGATGAAGCCATGGACGACGAGTCGGTCGTGGCCCCGATGATCCTCATCTCGATGCCGCAGCTGGCGGATCCGAACTTCGTGCGGACCGTGATCCTGCTGTGCGAGTACGGCAAGGAAGGCGCCTTCGGCCTGGTGGTGAACCGCCAGATGGCAGAACCCGCGCACGAAGTGGTGCGCACCGATCCCGAGATCGCCATCCGCAAGGACGTCCACCTGTTCACCGGCGGTCCGGTCGAGCCGATGCGGGCCTGGGTGCTCACCGCCGATGCGTCGGTCGACGCCGAGGCGACCGAAGTGGCCGACGGCGTCTACCTCACCGCATCGCCGTCGGCGGTGCGCCGGGCGCTGCAGTCGCCGCCCGAGCCACGGATGCGGGTGGTCGTGGGCTACGCCGGCTGGGCTCCCGGCCAGCTCGACGAAGAGCTCACCCAATCGGCGTGGCTGGTGGCACCGGTGGGCGCCGATCTCATCTTCGATAGCGCCCCCGACAAGATGTGGGACGCGGCCATCCAGCGGCTCGGGGCCGACCCCGCCCACCTGTTCGGCAGCACCGGGGTGCACTGACGGCGCGGCGCGCGTCGTCTCGAGGACCCGTCACTGATGTCGCTGATCATGCGCACCCTCGTTCCCTCGATCCTCACCGTCGGCATGACCGCGTGCGGCGGTGGCCCGGCGGCGCCGCAGCCCGCCCCCGCGCCAGCCACGCCGGCCGATCCGGCCGCAGCTGCCCTCGTGACGCAGGCGGCACGATTTGCACCCACCGACCTGTCGGCCGACGTCGCGGGCCTGCCCGAGAGCGAGCGCAGGGCGCTCGCCCACATGATCCGCGCCGCCCAGGTGATGGATGCGCTGTTCCTGCGCCAGGTGTGGGCCGGCAACGAGGCGATGCTGCTGGCCCTGCAGCGCGATCAGAGCCCGCTCGGCCGGGCGCGCCTCGGCTACTTCCTGATCAACAAGGGCCCCTGGTCGCGGCTCGACCACAACGCGCCGTTCGTCCCCGGCGCCCCCGACAAGCCGGCTGCCGCCAATTACTATCCCGCGGCCGCGACCAAGGCCGAGGTCGAGGCGTGGCTGGCGACGTTGCCGGGTCCGTCGAGAGCAGCCGCCACCGGCTTCTTCACCACGATCCGCCGTGGCGCCGGCGGCGCCTTCGCGGCCGTGCCCTACAGCGTCGAGTACCAGGGCGAACTGGCGCTGGCTGCCTCGCATCTGCGAGGCGGCGGCCGGCGTCACGACGCAGCCGACCCTCGCGGCCTTCCTGCTGGCGCGGGCCGCGGCGTTCCTCACCAACGACTACTACGACAGCGACGTGAAGTGGATGGAGCTCGAGGCGTCGATCGAGCCGACGATCGGCCCCTACGAGGTCTACGAGGACGAGTGGTTCAACGCCAAGGCGGCTTTCGAGGCGTTCATCACCGTGAAGGACGCGGCCGAGTCGGCCAAGCTGACGCAGTTTGCCGACGCCCTGCAGTCGATCGAAGACGCGCTGCCGATCGACCCGAAGTACCGCAATCCGAAGCTCGGCGCCCTGGCGCCGATCGCCGTCGTCAACACGGTGTTCTCGGCCGGCGACGGCAATCGCGGCGTGCAGACGGCCGCCTTCAACCTGCCCAACGACGAGCGGGTCATCCGCGAGAAGGGCAGCAAGCGGGTGATGCTGAAGAACAACCAGCAGGCGAAGTTCGACAAGGTGCTGCTGCCGATCGCCCAGGTGGCGCTCGCGCTGGCGACCGCGGCAACGTCGCCTTCGACGCCTTCTTCACCCACATCCTGATGCACGAACTGGTGCACGGGCTCGGCCCGCACGGGATCACCGTCGGTGCCCGCGCCACCACCGTGCGGCAGGAGCTGAAGGAGACCTACAGCGCCATCGAAGAGGCCAAGGCCGACATCGCCGGGCTGTTCGCGCTGCAGTTCCTGGTCGACAAGGGGCAGATCGCCAAGGACTTCGAGCGCACCATGTACACGACGTTCCTGGCCTCGGCCTTCCGCTCGATCCGCTTCGGCATCAACGAGGCGCACGGCCGCGGGCAGGCCGTGCAGTTGAACTATCTGCTCGACGCGGCGCGTTCGTCGTCAACGCCGACGGCACCTTCGCCGTGGCGGCTGACGAAGATCAGCGACGCCGTCACCGCGCTCACCGCCGAGATCATGACGCTGCAGGCCGAGGGCAACTACGCCGCGGCGAAGCGCATGCTCGACACGCTCGGCGTGATCCGCCCCGAGACCCAGGCCGTGCTCGACCGCCTCAAGGACGTGCCCGTGGACATCGCGCCGCGCTTCCCGTCGGCCGAGGCGTTGCTGGCGACCTACTGACCACGGCGACGGCGCGGGCGGCTACGCCGTCCCGAGGATCAGGGTCGGCACGTCGGCCTCGCGCATCACCCGGTAGGCGATCGTGCCGACGCGGTGGGCGGTGCCGCCGCGCGACACCACCAGCAGGCCGGCCGCGGTCTCGCGGACCACCTCGGCCAGGCTCTGCGACACCGAGCCGCGCCGCACGTCGATGGCGGCGGGCACGCCGAGGCCCGCGGCCAACGACTCGACCCGACGGCGGGCCACATCGGTCGATTCCTCGAGCGCGGGCGGCATCGGCATGTCGGCGATCGGCCACCACACCGGCAGCGGCGCTTCGACGCACACGTGGCTGAGCGTGAGACGCGACGCCGTGGCTTGGGCCCAGGCGGCGGCTGCCGCCGCGACCGCGCCGTCGTAGCGGTCGAGGCCGATGGCGGCCACCACGTGGCCGAACGTGACGCGGGCGACGCCGCCGGCGAACTCGACGTGCTCCGGGGTGTACTCGGGCACGGCGAGTACCGGGATGGACGACTCGCGCACGACGCTCTCGGTGGTCGAGCCGAACACCAACTTGCGGGCGCCACCCAGGCCCTGCGTCCCCATCACGATCAGCCCGGCGCCGCACCGGGCCGCGCCCTTCAGGATCTCCGGAGCGGCCTGGCCGGTGACGACGTCGATGGCCGGAATCACTCGCGGCGAGCTCTCTGGCATCCGTTCGAGCAACGCGACGAGCGCGGCCTCGACCTGATCACGGACGGTCCCGCCGCGGCCCGCGGCCGACGCCGCAGCCTCGAGCAGCGGGTCGTTGACGGCCAGAATGGTGAGCCGGCCGCCGCCCACCGCCGCCAGGGCTGCGGCATGGCGCAAGGCCCGCTCGGCGTGGTCCGAGAAGTCGACGGGACAGAGGATCGACGCCGGGAGCTGGCCCGCGCCCGGGGGCGGCGCGGCGATCAACGGCTGCTGGTCGTCGCCGGCGCGCCGCCGAGCTCGACGGCCTTGGCCGTGAGCGGGGCCTTGCCACTGCCGATGTTGACCACCACGCGGTCGCCGACCTTGATGTCGGTGGCCGCCAGTTTGGTCTTGCCGCGCGTCACCTTGGTGGTCGGTGCGAACGCGATGACCGAGACGGCGCCGTCCTTCACGGCCCGCACCGTCAGGTGCGTGGCGGTGATCTCGGTGACGGTGCCGAGCACCTTGTGATCGTGACCCTCGTGGGCCAGGGCGGGCGCGAACGAGACTCCGGCCAGAACGAGAGCGGCGAGGAGGGTGCGGCGAGTCATCGTGGTGGTCTCCCTACGGTCAGTGTCGATGGCCGGGGGGCGACGGCGACCCCGCGGGAATGTCCAGTGTACCAGACAAGAACTTGCGCTCCTCCTCGAAGGCGAGCCACTCGGCGCGGCCGCGCGGGTTCAGCGCCTCCATTCGGGCGAGGTCGTCGTCGGTGAGCGAGGGCAGGTGGCGGATGAACTGCACCAGGTGCCAGCCGGCCTCCTCGCCCTCGGGGGTGCCATTACCCCAGGCCGGCATGCCGGTGATTTTCACGCCCTCTTCGATGATGTAGAACAGCTCCCCGTCGGACAGCCCCTGCGTGGCTGGCGAGCGCATGTCGGGCGTCTTGGGATACAGGCCTTGGCCGATCGGCGTCTGGCCCGCTCCGTCGTTGCCGTGACAGGTCGCGCAGTGATCGGCCCAGTGCTCGAGCCCCGCCTTGAGCGTGTCCGCGGTGCCCGGTGTGGGACTGGTGCGGGCCCGCGCGGCCGCGGGAATCGCGTAGTGTCGCGCGGCGCGCGACAGCCGGGTCTCGATCGGTCCTGGCACTGGCTTGGCGCTGATGCCCTGGCTGGCAAACCACACGGCGAACGCCAGCGAGGCGGCGCCGAGCACGGCCAATCCGTGCCATATCACCCGGAGCACTCTCATAGGTCCTCCTCGGTGCCGCTCAGCCGCGCGACGCTCAGTTCACCGAGCAGGAGCCCGGGCCGTCGGGATGCCCGCACGAGCCGCACGGTCCGGCCGCCATCGGCATGCGCGAGCCGCCAGCGGCGGCGCCGACGGCGAAAACCGAGAGCTGCTTCTCGAGCTTGTCGCCGTGGCAGGACGGGCACTCGAGCGTCGTGCTCTCGCGCACCAGCAGCTCGAAGCCATGGTCGCAGTCCTCGCAGCGGTATTCGTAGAGCGGCATGGGGACAGGATACAAGGGCTGGGGACTGGGGGCTAGGGGCTGGGGCATGACACGGCTGTCACGCTGCACGGCCCAGCCCTGACGGGCGCGAAGTTTGCTTGGCTCGACAGGATGTGGTCTCGTGGGGAGGGCGCGTCTCCTCGCGGTGACGCCGCCGTGTCCATGACGTTCCGCCCCGCAGTACCGCTCGCCCGGCCCCGGCGCCGTCCAAACAGCCGCGTCGGCCTGGTCCTCGTGGCCGCTCTGGCCCTGGGCAGCGGCGGGCTGCGCGCCGCCGCCAGTGTGGAGGTGGACGACGCGTTCGTCAGGGAATCGACGGACGGGCGTCAATGGGAGGTCGGCAATCGGGCGGTCACCTATCGCCTTGGACTCGACGGCTCGGGCCGCCTCGCCGTTCTGAGCCTGGCCCGGCCCGACCGGGAGAGCGTGGTCGTCCCCGGCGCCGCCGACGCCGACGTCACGATCGGCGACCAGCGTGTCGCAATCGGCGACCGGGCGTTTCGCTTCGTCGCGGCGGAGGCCGCCAACATCGACGGCCGGGCGGTGCTGACCCTGGCCTTCGCCTATCGCGACCGCCCGGTCACCGTGGGCCGGCATTACGCGGTGTCGCCGGGCACGCCGGTCATCGAGATGTGGACGACGGTCAGCGCCGAGGAGGAGACGACGCTGCGCGAGGCCGACGGCCTGAGGCTCGAGGTGACGCCGCGCGACGCGTGGTGGCATCGCGGCCACGACACCGCCGACGCCGACGGCGGTCCCTTCACCCGGCGCTCGGCGAGGATCGACGACGGCCAGCAGATCGGTTTCGGCAGTCCGGTCCTGTCGTCGACCGACGCATTGCCCTGGTTCGGGCTCGACGGCGGCGACGACCGGCTGCTGTTCGGCCTGGCCTGGTCGGGCGGCTGGCGAACAGTGCTGTGGGGCACCGCCGCCGGAACCTACGTGCACATCGGGCTGGCCGAGATGTCGATGGTCGCGCGACCCGGTCGCCCGGTCGAGTTCCCGCATGCGTTCGTCGGCCTCACTGGCCCCGTCGCGGGGGCCGAGGCCGAGGCTTTCGCGGCGTGGCTCGCCAGCCGCCGCGCCGGCCGCTCGTTCCCCCAGCTGGCCACCTACAACACCTGGTTCACCTTCGGCATCTCCATCGACGCCGACCTCGTCCGTCGTCAGATGGACGCGTTCGCCGACGTCGGCGGCGAGCTCTTCCAACTCGACGCCGGCTGGTATCCGCCGCTGAACGCCCGCGACCGCTTCGACTTCAGCGCCGGACTCGGGTCGTGGCAGGTCGATCGCGAGCGGTTCCCCGATGGTCTCGGCGTGCTCTCCGATCACGCCCATCGCCGCGGTCTCAAGTTCGCCGTCTGGGTCGAGCCCGAACGCGTCGACATGGCCACCGTCGGCCGCCCCGGCCAGGCCCGCGAGCGATTCCTGGCCCGGGAGCATGGGCAGTACCAGCCGGGCCACGACAACGCCGCGGCCACCCAGGCGCAGGTATGCCTGGCTGACGAGGAGGCGTGGCAATGGGTGCGGGACCGGTTGTTCGCGTTCCTCGACGAGGCCCGTCCCGACTACCTGAAGATCGATCTCAACGGCTGGCTCGTCTGCACCCGCACCGATCACGACCACGCCGAGGACGGCGGCAACTTCGCGCATGTGCACGGGCTCTACCGGCTGCTGGCGGCGCTGCGGGAGCGCTATCCGCAGATGGCGATCGAGAACTGCGCCGGCGGCGCCCGCCGTCTCGATGCCGAGATGCTGACCCGCACCGACGCCCACTGGATGGACGATCGGACGGTGCCGGCGACGCGCGTGCGCCATCACCTCCAGGTGCTGTCGGCGATCGTGCCGCCGCAGGCGCTGCTGTCGTATCTGATGGGCAACGAGGACGAGTCGCTCACCGACACGCGCGACCTGGCGCTGCTGGCCCGTAGCCGGATGCCCGGAACCTTCGGGCTGACGCTCGACTTCCGCACCATCGACTCCGGCACGTGGCGCGGGCTGGCGACGCAGATCGACGCCTACAAGCAGCTGCGGGCACTGCGCGGCGCGCCCTTCGCCACCGCGCTGACCGAGCCGGTTGGCGTGAACGGCGGTGGCCCGGGGTGGGATGTGGTGGAGCAGGTGAACCCCGCGACCGGTGTCGCCACCGTGTTCGCGTTCCGCAACCCGGGTAGCGCTGGCCGGGTGCGCGTGCGGCTGTCGCACCTTCGGCCCGGCGCCACCTATCGGGTGCGCTCGCTCGACCGCGGCCCGCTCGGACAGGCCGCGGCCGACGATCTCATGCAGAGCGGGTTCGACATCGACGCGTCGTCGCAGTCGGCGGCCCAGGTGATTGTGTTCGAACCGCAGTAGGTCCGGGCGCGTCCGCGCGGTCAGGCGCTACAATGCGCGCGGTGCCGGCACCGATCCGTCCAGCTCCCTGGTCTGCCGCCGACGCGCGCGCCGTGACCCACCTGATGCTGCTGGTCGTGGCGCTGCGTGTCGCGACGACGCTGGTCGCGTTCTTCGTCAACGTGACCTTCCCGCTCGATCAGCGCGAGCAGTTCACGATGCTCGGCGCCACGAACTACTTCTGGGATCCCTTCACCCGCTACGACTCGGGCTGGTACTACGGCATCGCCGCCCGCGGCTATCAGTGGGTGGAAGGCGGACGCAACAACCTGGCGTTCTTCCCCGCCTACCCGTGGCTGATGGGCGTCGTCGGCCGGCTGCTCGGCGGCGCGCAGGCCGACTTCTACTTCGCCGGCATCGTCGTGTCGTGGGTGTCGTCGGTGGCCGCCGCCGGCTTGGTCTACGCCACGGCGCGCCTCGACCTGCCGCCCGATCGTGCCTGGGACGCGGCCCTCCTGACCTTCGTCTTCCCGTTCGCCTTCTTCTTCGGCGTCGTCTATTCCGAAGCGCTGTTCCTGCTCGGCCTGGCGGCCGCGATCTACGGCTTGCGCACCCGGCGGTGGTGGCTGGGCGCCGCTGCCGGCGCGCTGGTGACGGCAACACGGGTCAACGGCGTGATGGCGCTGCCGGCGTTCATGTGGCTGGCGTGGCGAGCCGCCGACGGCGACCCCGCCGCGCGTCAGCGGGCGGTGCTCGCCGGCTGTGGCGACCAGTGCCGGCATCCTCGCCTACTGCGGCTTCAACTGGGCGATGACCGGCGACCCGTTCGAGTGGTACCACGCGATCACGCGCTGGGGCTATCACCCGGGCACCGCGGTCGCGGCCAATCCGCTCGCCAGCTTCGTCGCCAACCTCGCGTCGCGGCCCTACGAGTACCTCGTCAACGAGCACGCCGCGCCCTATGACGTGCTGAACGGGCTCTTCCCGATGCTGATGGCCATCACCCTGCCGCTCGTCTGGTGGCGCCTCGGCACCGGCTACGCGCTGCTCATCGCCGCCAACCTGGTGCTGCCGCTGAGCTCGGGTCAGTTCGAGGGGTTGGGCCGCTACTGCGCGGTGCTGTTCCCGTTCCAGATCTGGGTCGCCGCCGTGACCCCGGGCCGGTGGCGGCCGCTCGTGTTCGCCGCCTATGGCGTGTTGTACGGCCTGGCGCTGACGATGTTCACCACGCTGCATTCCTTGTTCTAGGGACTGGGGCTCGGGGCTGGCGGCTGGGTCCCGGGGGCTCGGTGCTGGACTGGCGTGGGCTCGGTCACGCTATCCAGCGATTGAGTCTGATAAGCAGGGCTTGGCATCGCCGCCAAGTGCGCGGCGATGCGACCGTGACGGTGTCCCGAGCCCCAGCCCCAGTCCCTGGCCCGCAGTGCTGTATACTGGGAAGATGTCCCAGCCCGAATCGGCCGCCCAGTCCACTCCGGCGCCCGTGGTCAACCCGCTTCGCCGCAACGTGGCGATCATCGCCCACGTCGACCACGGCAAGACCACGCTGGTCGACGCCATGTTCCGCCAGGCCGGGCGTGTTCCGCGCCAACGAGCGCGTCGCCGAGCGGGCGATGGACTCCAACGAGCTCGAGCGCGAGCGCGGCATCACCATCCTGGCCAAGAACACCGCCGTGCACTACGGCGACATCCTGATCAACATCGTCGACACGCCGGGCCACGCCGACTTCGGCGGCGAAGTCGAGCGCGTGCTGTCGATGGTCGACGGCGTGGTGCTGCTCGTCGATGCCGCCGAGGGCCCGCTGCCGCAGACCCGGTTCGTGCTGCGCAAGGCGTTCGAGCGCGGCCTGCCGCCGGTGGTCGTCATCAACAAGATCGATCGCGCCGACGCCCGCACGCAGGAGGTGCTGAACGAGGTCTACGACCTGTTCATCGACCTCGACGCCACCGAGCAGCAGATCGAGTTCCCGGTGCTCTACACCAGCGGCCGCGCCGGCACCGCCACCGCCGACCTGGCCGTGCCCGGCGAGAACCTGAAGCCGCTCTTCGACGCCATCGTGCAGCACGTGCCGCCGCCGGTCGGCGACCCCGAGCAGCCGCTGCAGATGCTGGTCGCCAACCTCGACGCCAGCGACTACCTGGGCCGCATCGCCATCGGCCGCATCTTCCGCGGCCGCGTGAAGGTCGGCGACCCGATCGCGGTGCTCAAGGTCGACGGGCCGGCGCTGCTCACCAAGGTGACCAAGCTCTTCGCCTTCGACGGCCTGAAGCGGGTCGAGATCGCCGAGGCGTCGGCCGGCGACATCGTGTGCCTGGCCGGCATCGAAGACATCAACATCGCCGAGACGATCTCCGATCCCGAGCACCAGCACCCGATCCCGCCGATGGCGGTCGACGAGCCCACGGTGTCGATGGTGTTCGGCGTCAACACCTCGCCGCTGGCCGGCCGCGACGGCCAGTTCGTGACCTCGCGCCACCTGCGCGATCGCCTCGAGAAGGAGCTGCTCGGCAACGTGTCGCTGCGCGTCGAGAACACGTCGACGCCCGAACAGGTCAAGGTGCTGGCCCGCGGCGAGCTGCAGCTGGCCATCCTGATCGAGATGATGCGCCGCGAGGGCTACGAGCTGCAGGTGTCGCGGCCCGAGATCGTCACTCGCGAGATCGAGCGGCGTGCGCATGGAGCCGGTCGAGGAGCTGGTCATCGACGTGGCCGAAGAGTTCCAGGGCGCGGTCATCGCCGGCGTCGGCACCCGCAAGGGCGTGATGACCAAGATGGTCAACCACGGCAGCGGCCGGGTGCGGTTCGAGTTCCGGATTCCGGCCCGCGGCCTCATCGGCTTCCGCTCGCAGTTCCTCACCGACACCAAGGGCACCGGCATCATGAACCACATCTTCGCCGAGTGGGAGCCGTGGCACGGGCCGATCCCGTCGCGCACCACCGGCGCGATGGTCGCCGATCGCGCCGGCGTCGCCACCGCGTTCGCGATGGCCAACCTGCAGGAGCGGGCGGTGATGATGGTCGAGCCGGCGACCGAGGTCTACGAGGGGATGATCGTCGGCGAGAACTCGCGCACCAACGACCTCGACGTCAACATCACCAAGGAAAAGAAGCAGACCAACATGCGGGCGTCGACCGCCGACGAGGCGATCCGCATCGTGCCGCCGCGGGTGATGGGGCTCGAGCAGGCGATCGAGTTCATCAACGACGACGAGCTGGTCGAGATCACGCCCAAGAGCATCCGCCTGCGCAAGAAGGTCCTGGCCGGCAACATGCGGCCGAAGAAGCAGGACGACAGCAGCCTGTAAACCCGCTACTCGCAGCGGATCGCGGCCAGTGGATCGACCCGCGTCGCCTGGCGCGCCGGCAGCAGTACCGCGACGGCGGCGACGGCGCTGAACAGCAGCCGCGGCGGCGGCAAACGCCATCGGGTCCGACGGCGTGACGCCGTAGAGCAGGGCCTCGAGCGCCCGGGCCAGCCCGGCCGCCCCGGCCAGCCCAGTCAACATCCGGCGGCGACCGAGCGCGCCGCCCTGCCGCAGCACCATGCCGAGCACGTCGCCGCGCGAGGCACCGAGCGCCATGCGGATGCCGAATTCGGCGGTGCGCTGCTGGACCAGGAAGGCCAGGACGCCGTAGACGCCGATCGCCGACAACAGCGCGCCGAGCGCGGCGAACGCTCCCAATCAGGACCGCATAGAGCCGGGGCCGCGTCACCGTCGAGGCGACGATGTCGTCCATGCGGGCGACGTTGAAGAGCGCGCCGTCGAGGTCGAGGGCGCGAACGATGGCGCCGGATCTCCGGGACCAGCGCCTCGGGGCGGCCCAGCGCCTTGACGGCGAAATACGCGCCGGTGGGGAAGAGCGGCATGCCGCCCGACCACTGGCGGAGGTCGGCGAAGAACTGCGGCTCCGGCGCGCGGTCGAGGCCGAACTGCCGCACGTCGCTGACGACGCCGACGATCGTCCACGGCGCCGTGTCGCGCCCGACGTAGACCGTCTGGCCGATCGGATCGCGCTCGGGGAACGCGCGGCGCGCCAGCGCCTGGTTGACGAGCAGGACGCGCGGCTGTCCGGCGCCGTCGCGCGCCGCGAAGCCGCGCCCGGCCAGCACGCGGATGCCCAACGCCGCCAGGTAGTCGCGACTGACGAACCGCGCGTCTTCGCCGTCGGGCTTGCCGCGCCGCGAGGCGTCGGGCGTCGTCCACAGGCCGCCGGCCGTGTCGCGCAGCGCCACCATCGGCAGCTGGTTCGCGTAGCCGGCGGCGACGACGCCGGGCACGCCGCGCAGCCGTTCGGCCATCGTCTCGGCAAACGCCTGCAGGCGCGCGTCGGGATAGGTCGCGGTCGGCAGCGCCACCTGGAAGGTGAGGACGTTGGCGTGGCGTAGCCGGGATCGGTGTCGAGAAGGTGGCGCAGGCTGCGCGTCAGCAGCACCGCGCCGACCAGCAGCGTCGTGGCGCCGGCGACCTGCAACACCACGAGCGCGCGGCGTGCGATTCCGGTGCGCCGTGCCGCCGGCGCCGGTCGCGCCCGAGACGCGCACGGCGCCGAACACGTCGGCACGCGAGGCACGGAGCGCCGCGCCGAGGCCAACCGCCAGCCCCACGGCGACCGCCGTCGCGGCCGTCACGGCGAGGACGGTGCCGTCGAGCGCGATTTCGTCGAGGCGCGGAAACAGCGTAGAGCCCCAGCCGACGCCGGTGGTGCCCAGGTCGATGCGCGGCAGCGGAGTGGCGAAGCGTCGGAAGGCCGCCAGGGCCGCGACCGCGACCCCGAGGCCGCCGGCGCCGCCCAGCAGGCCGAGGACCGCGCTCTCGGTCAGGCACTGGCGCGCCAGCCGGCCCCGGCTGGCACCCAGCGCGGCGCGGATCGAAAGCTCGCGCGACCGCGACAGCGCCCTGGCCAGCAGCAGGTTGGCGACGTTGAGACAGGCGATGAGCAGCAGCACGGCCACAGCCGCGGCCAGCACGAGCACGGCCGGCCGCACCGGCCGCGACCAGCTCGTCGCCTTCGCTCACGAGCTCGTAGCGGACCTCGGGGCCGTGCTCACGCATCGTGCGGACCAGCGGCCCGACCGCGTCGCGGGCGACCTCGAGCGACGCCCGGGCGCGAGTCGCGCCAGAAGCCGGCCGCGCAGTGGCTGCCGGGCGCCGCATCGGGAGGCATCCAGAGGCCGGTGTCGGCACCCGGGAACGCGAACGACGCCGGCATCACGCCGATCACGGTCACCGGCCGGCTGGCGCGCGGGCCGAGCACCGTCTGGAGCGTGAGCGTGCGGCCGACGACGTCCGGATCGCCGGCGAAGAGCGCTGCCAGGCCGCGAACCCGAGCAGCGCGACCTCGCCGGCGGCGGTCTCGTCGGCGGGCGTCGAACGCTCGTCCGAGTTGCGGGCGGGCGTCGAGCAGCGCCAGGGCCGATGCCGAGAGCCGGACGGCGCCGACGTGCCCGGCGTTCTCGACGCCGCGGATGCTCATGACCGTCGGCGCGACGATGCCGGCGCCGTCGAAGACACCGGTCGCCGCCAGTTCGCGGGCTTCGTCGGCCGACAGGACCACGGGCAGGCGCCGGGGCGGCGCGGCCGGGTTCGACGGCATCGGGGACGAGCGCGTTCAGGCGCACCAGGCGGTCGGCGAACGGCGCATAGGGCAGCGGTCGGAGCAGCAGCGCGTTGACGACGCTGAAGATCGCGCTCGTGGCGCCAATCCCCAGGGCCAGCGTCACCAGGGCGGCCGCGGCGAACCCCGAGGCCTTGGCCAGCCCACGCAGCGCGCCGGCGATGTCGTGACGCAGGTCGTCGAGCCAGGACATCGGCCGGGTCGGGCTACGGGGCCGCGCTGAAGCTCACCGTGACGCGCATCTCGACCTCGATCGGCTGGCAATTGAGGAGCGTGGCGGTGAACTCCCACTGCCGGACGGCCTCGGCCGCAGACGCCTCGAGCTCGGGATGCGGTCCGCTCGAGATCGCGCAACTCGCTGACCGCGCCGGTCCGATCGATGGTCGCGGTCATCGTCACGGTGCCGGCGACGCCGGCCGGCCGCAGGTGTTCGGGGTAGCGCGGCGACACGTCGACGACCTTGACCGGCGGCAGGATGTTGCCGCCGACCGGCGCCGGCGGCCCTGCCGCGCAGACCGCCAGGGCTCGCTGCTGCCGCTCGCTGGCCCGGCGGCGTCCTTCGGCGCGTCGAGCGAGCGCGGCCGCGTCGGGCGGCGCATCCGGCTGGCCGTCCCCGATGACGGTGATCGTCTCCTGCAGCGTCCCGACCGCCAGCTGCAGCGGCCGGTCGACGTCGCCGGCGACGATCAGCTCTTCGCTGTGCGGCCGGAAGCCGGGCGTGCGGACCTCGAGGCGATACGTGGCGGGCGGGAGGCCGACCAGCTCGAATCGCCCCGTCGCGTCGCTGCGGACTTCGTGGCGGCTCGTCGTCGCCGGGTTGACGAGGACGACCGTGGCGCCGGGCAGGCTGCGGCCGCTCGGATCGCTCGAGGCTGCCACGCACGGTGAAGAACTGGGCGGCGGCGCCAAGCGCGGCCAGGGGTAGCGCGGCTGCCACGACCGCGGCCGCCAGCAGGCTCCGGGCACGAATCGACGCGGGACGGCGGGCGATGGTCTGGTCCAGCATGGCGCGTACTCTCCCTTCGAGCGACGATTGACGGACCATGGCCGGCGCCGGCAGCCACGGCCTTCCGGCCGGCCGGAGGCGGCGGGCGAGGTCGACGAGATGAGCGGCGAAGGTCGGCGCGTCAACGCCCAGGGCCAGCACCGTGTCGTCGCTCGCACGCTCGCTCTCGAGGCGCAACCGGCGACACGCCAGCCAGACCAGCGGATTGCACCAGTGCAGCGCGCGCAGGGTCTCGGCCGCCAGCTGATGCCGCCAGTCGCCGCGAGCGACGTGCGCCAGCTCGTGCGCGAGCACCACGTGCACGCGATCCGGCGCCCAGCCCAGGGCGTCACGTGGCAGCATGACAATCGGACGTCGCCAGCCCCACGTCGCCAGGAGCGACGGATGCGGGCTGTGCAGGATCCGGACGTGGTCGCGCACGCCCAGCGCCGCACACAGCTCGTCACAGCCGGTGCGCCATGGGCCCGCCTCCACCGGCGCAGCGCCGGCCGCCAGGACCCGTAGCCGCCCGAGCGCGAGGAGCAGCCGGCCAAGCGCGACGATCGCGCCGGTGACCCAGATCCACACGGCGAGCCGGCCCACTGACCAGCGCGGCGCCGGTGTCGACGGCCCGGCGGCGATCGTCAGGTCGGTCGTGAATATCGGGGACGCCGTGTTGGTGGTCGGGGCCGCGTCGACTCGAACACGCTGGGCACCCTGAGCCAGGGCAGCCAGCGATCCGAATTCGATGCCGCCAGCGAGCGGGGCGGGCGCGACGAGACGCAGCGCCGGTACGGCCAACGCCGCGGCGATCGCCATCGCCAGCAGCCAGTGGCGTTCAGCGGCCGAGCGTCGCCTGAGGCCGGCGGCCGCCATCAGCACGCCGCCGAGCAGGACCGCGACGACGACGCCGTCACCGAGCAGCCGTGCGATCATCGTCGTCCCTCCCGTTTGGCCTTGGCCACCAGCGCCGCAATCCGCTCGAGTTCGTCCTCGGAGAGCGCCGTCCCGTCGCCGCCGAGCAGGGCGCCGACGACGCTCTCCACCGAGCCGTCGTAGAACGTGTCGATCAGGTGCCGCAGCGCCGAACGTCGCGCCGCGCGCCGCGGCACGGCGGGGAGGTAGACGTAGCGCAAGCCCGACTCCTCGTGCCGCACGAAGCCCTTGCGCTCGAGGATGCGCAGCTGGGTCCGCACCGTCGAGTCGGACGGCTGGCCCGACAAATCGTCGAGCACCTCGGCGGCAGTGGCGCGGCCGCGGCGGTAGAGGATGTCCATCACCTCGCGTTCACGGCGGCTCAAGGCTCGGGCTGGCGGCTTGACCATGTGTTAGGAAAGTAGCGTAGTGCTAAAAAAATAACATGTCAAGCACCGGCCCTGCCCCGGCACACGCCGTGGGGGCGCCGCGGTCAGCGCGCCGGCGGGCGGGACGACAGGGCGAGACGAAACCCGATGAACGGCCGCCGCGCGCCCGGCTCGGCCGCCCCGCGAGCAGTAGTGCGCACCAGCCGGGCCGGGTCGCCGAAATGGCCGCCGCGGATCACCCACAAGGCATCGGCGTCGAGCTTCGAGCGATCGTCACGTTCGTCGTAGGGGTAGGGCTGGTACGGGCTGCGCGTCCATTCCCAGACGTTGCCGCTCAGGTCGGCCAGTCCGTACGGACATTCGGGGCAGGCGAAACGGCCCACCGGTGTCGTGCCGCTGGCCTCGAAGTTGGCACGGTCGCGGCGCGCGCCGTCGCCCCATGGATAGGCGCGCCGATCGCCGCCCCGAGCGGCCTTCTCCCATTCCGCTTCGCTCGGCAGCGTGACGCGCCACCCCGCGCGCAGGCGCTCGGCGATGGCCGCGGGTGTCGCTGGCGACGCTTTCAGCGTGGCCTCGAGCCAGCGGCAATACGCCAGCGCGTCGGTCCATGACACGTGCGCCACCGGATGATCGGCAGGAGCGGTCAGCGCCTGTCCGTCGCCGGTCCAGCCCGTGGCCCTGGCGAACGCGGCGAACTGGCCGACCGTGACCTCGTGGCGCGCCAGGAAGAACCCGGCGACGTCGACCGTGCCGTCGGCCGCCGTCGCCGACCAGCGCTCGTTGTCGAACGCCGGCCCGCCGGCGGCCCCCATGACGAACGGCCCGGCCGGAATCTCGACGAAGCCGAGCAGCGGATCGGCGGGCAAGCCCGGATCGGATGGGGCCGGTTGGGCGAGCGGGGCGATGGCCGCCCCGGCGACGAGGCTCGTGGCCAGGGCCCACCCGCGCCACCGGTGCTGGACCGCGATCGGCGTCACCGCGAGGCGACCGTCTTCCCGCACGCGAAGCTCCAGCCGTGACGGCAGGCGCGCGCGTACAGGTCGATCTCCGGCATCTCGAGCAGGTTCGGTCCCCCTTCACGCAGCAGCAGGCGCAGGTCGAGCGGCCGCGGGTCGGCGCTGGCCGGCGTCGACCAGTCGAGCAGGTTGACGCATCCGGCCTGGAAGCGTCCGTCGCAGGCGCGGGTGAAGTAGCCGACCGCCCGGTCGGCGTCGGCGCCGACGAGGCGTCCCTCGACGTAGTGTCGGCCCAGTTCGTTGCACGCCCAGCCGGCGTTGTCGCCGCAGTACGACGCTTCGATGCGCAGCAGTCGCGCGCACGCCTGCGTCCGGCCCTCGGCACACGCCTGCTGCCAGAAGGGCAGCGCGTCGCCGCGGTGCATGCCGTCGGTCCGGCCGGTGACGGTCATCAGCGCGAAGAAGGCGATCCACACCGCCATGTGGGCCAGGTTGCGATGGCCGACGGGCGGGTCGAGCCCCAGCCAGCGGACCAGCGGACGCTCGCCGAGGCCGGCGACGGCGCGGTCGATGGCCGGCACCAGCAGGTTGAGCAGCGGCACGCACAGCAGCTTGTCGTAGAAGGTCGGCGCGCCGAGTGCGGTCAACAGCGCGTAGAGCGCGAAGACGCCGACGCCGTAGAGCACGCCGAAGATCGCCCGCCCGAGCGGCGTGCGCGGCGACGTCGACGGGTCGGTGACGAGCAGATGCAGCCCGAGGAAGACGGCCGTCGGAATCTCGGAGTCGACGAAGTACGGCACGCCGGTGATCGCCATGGACGCGGCACTCAGGCCGAAGAGCGTCGCCGCCGCCATGGCCGTGACCGGCGTGATCGCGAAGAAGTACATGACGACCAGGCCGATCAGGAACAGCACGGTGTACATCCGCGGTCCCAGGCTGAACGTCGTGTTGATCTCCTGCGCCCAGGTGACGCCGGTCGTGCCGGTGACGATCAGCACCAGCGAGAACAGCGCCAGCGTGAACGCCGACGGGTTGAAGATGTGGACCCGTTTGCCGTCGCGCTCCCAGCGCACATAGGCCTTGCCGAGGAACCCGATGGCGATGAGCAGGAACTGGAACACGAACCAGTCGTCCTTGAACCACAGGAACAGGTTGGTACTGAGGACGATGGGGAAGGGGCCGAAACCGAGCCCGTACGGCTGGCGCCGCGACCACGACAGCAGCATGTCGAAGGCGTAGGCGAAGAAGAGCTGGCCGACCAGCAGCGGCGCGTAAGGATAGACCGGGGCCCAGTAGTAGCCCCAGTAGCCGTAGACGCTCAGATGGCAGCACATCTGGATGTAGTGCTGCGGACGCGGCGGCACGTTGATGAAGCCGGCGACGCCGCTGCGGTTCCGCAGGGCCACCACCGCCTGCCAGACCAGCAGGCCACCGCCCGCCACCCAGAACGCGCGCGCCAACAACGGGTTGTCGGCGATCCGCGGCAGGGCGCTGAGGGCGAGCAGAGCCGCGGTGAGGACCAACGGCACGCCGAGGACGCCGCGCGATGGAGACGGCGCTGGCGGCGGGTAGCGCGACGGGGACGACGGGGCGCGCGAGGGGCGCCGTTCCTTCGGTGCTTTCACGGTCTCAGGTCAACCCTCAGCTTGTACACCACCGAAAATGGCGGCGCAACCGGACCGGCCCGCGGCGCCAGCCGGTTGACAAATTTCCGCCGGCACCGCATCCTTGGCCGGCTGTAATCACGGCCAAGACCCGCGTTTCCAGGAGCTTACTTACTGATGACGTCTCCTCGATGGACTTCCCCCGCACTGATCGGTGGGGCGGTAGTAGTGATCGGACTGACAGTCGCGGGCCTGACCGGCGGCGCACAACAGAAGGGTGACTGGCCCGGCATCACGGGCGGCGACAGTTCGACCCGCTATTCGGCGCTCGACCAGATCACCGCCGCGAACTTCAACACCCTGAAGATCGCCTGGGAGTGGAACGGCACGGACGTGCCGCCGGGCGTCGAGATCGGTGAGATCAACGCCCGCGGGCTGCCGATCTATGCCGACGGGATGCTGATCACCGTGTCGGGCCCGCGCCGCACGGTCGTCTCGCTCGACCCGGCCACCGGGAAAACATTGTGGACGTTCCAGGAGCCGACCACGCCGCGGCACGACTACTCGATGCGCTCGAACCACGGCAAGGGCGTGGTCTATCACCGCATCAACGGGCGCGGGGTGGTGCTGGTCACGACCCCCGGCTACTTCGTGCACGCCCTCGACGCCAAGACCGGCAAGCCGATCGAGGGCTGGGGCGAGGCCGTACCGGTCGCCGGCTTCGGCAAGTCGGGCTCGGTCGACATGCTGAAGGACCTGATCGCCGACTGGCCGATCTGGAAGCAATCGGAACAGAAGTACGACGCGACCAAGGGCCTGCCGCTCGAGATGGGCTACATCACCACCTCGTCGCCGCCGATCGTCGTCAACGACGTGCTGGTCATCGGCAACTCGGCCGAGCAGGGTTACCACCAGACCCGCATCGAGAACGTGCCCGGCGACATCCTGGGCTACGACGTCAAGACCGGCAAGTTCCTGTGGAAGTTCCACGTCATCCCGCGGCCGGGCGAGTTCGGCCATGAAACGTGGGAGAACGACGCGTGGCGGTGGACCGGCGACGTGTCCTCGTGGGCGCCGATGTCGGCGGATCCGGCCCGCGGCCTGGTCTACATCCCGACCAACGGCGCGACCATCGACTACTTCGGCGGCTTCCGGCCGGGCGACAACCTGTTCAGCACCAGCGTCATCGCGCTGGACGTGAAGACCGGCAAGCGGGTCTGGCACCAGCAGCTGGTCAAACATGACATCTGGAACTACGACACGCCGACGGCGCCGATCCTGCTCGACGTCAACGTCGGCGGCCGCCGCATCCCGGGGCTGTTCCAGATTACCAAGCAGTCCTACGTCTACTCGTTCAACCGGCACACCGGCGAGCCGATCTGGCCGATTCGAGCTGCGGCCGGCGCCGCAGTCGAAGGTGCCGACCGAGAAGCTGTCAAAGGTCCAGCCGCACCCGACCAAGCCCAAGCCGTACGACTTCCAGGGTCGTAAGGAGTCGGACGTCATCGATTACACGCCGGAGATCAAGAAGCTGGCGCTCGAGCGGGTGCAGAAGCTCGACCTGCTGGCCGAGCTGTTCGAGCCGCCGCGTCAGCGCGGCAACCCCGAGGGCAAGGGCCCGGCCAACATCTGCCCCGGTGGCAACGGCGGTGCCAACATCACCGGGCCGCCGGCCGCCGATCCCGTCGCCGGCATCATCTTCGTGACCTCGTACGACGGCTGCTCGCCGACGCTGCTGCAGCCGGCGAGCGAACGCGACACGCCCGAGATGACCGGCAAGACGCTGGCGGCGTGGGTGCCGATCACCGGCGGGCAGAAGCCCGCCGCCGCCGATGGCCACCGATCCCCTGCTCGGCCTGCCGTCGCTCTTCAAGGGCCCGGTCGGCCGCATCGTCGCCATCGACATGAACACCGGCGAGCACCTGTGGATGATCCCTCACGGCGACACCGCGACCCGTGATCAGGACGCCTTCCGCAACAACCCGCTCATGAAGGGCGTGACCTTCGAGAGCAACGTCGGCCGGCGCGGTCAGGCGGCGATGGCCGCGAGCTCGACGCTGCTCTTCGCCACCGGCCAGACCGCCGACAACCGGCCGGCGCTGTTCGGCATCGACAAGAAGACCGGCAAGCGGATCGGCTCGGTGGCCGTGCCGCGGCTCGGAGGCTACGGCCTGATGACCTATCTGCACCAGGGCAAGCAGTACCTGGTCATCCCGATCAACGGCGGCTATACCACCTTGGCGCTGCCGTAAGCCAGATTCGGGCGTTCCAACCGACCTCCGTCACGGGCCGGGCGTTCCATCAGGACGCCCGGCCCGCGCTGTGTACGGAGTGTGCCGACCCGGCCCACGGACCCGATTGACAAACCCCCCGCCCCGGCAGCATTCTTGGCCGGCTGAACTGCGATCGTTGCGCGCGTTTCCAGGGAGCACAGTGCCCATGACGTCTGCATATCCTCGTAGGTGGACCCGCCATGCAGTGTTCGGTGGCGCGGCTGTGGCGATCGGACTGGCGGTGGCGGGCCTCACTGGCGGCGCCCAGCAGAAGGGCGACTGGCCCGGGATCACCGGCGGCGACACCGGGACCCGCTATTCCGCGCTCGATCAGATCAACGCCGCGAACTTCAACACCCTGAAGGCGGCGTGGGAGTGGCGCGGCGCCGACCTGATGCCCGCGGTTGACATCGGCGAGATCAACGCCCGCGGCCTGCCCATCTACGTCGACGGCATGCTGATCACCGTGTCGGGCCCGCGCCGCACGGTGGTGTCGCTGGATCCCGCGACCGGCAAGACGCTGTGGACGTACCAGGAGCCGACCACGCCGCGGCACGACTACTCGATGCGATCGAACCACGGCAAGGGCGTGGTCTATCACCGCATCAACGGGCGCGGCGTGATCCTGGTCACGACCCCGGGCTTCTTCCTGCACGCGCTCGACGCCAAGACCGGCAAGCCGATCGAGGGCTGGGGCGAGACGGTGCCGGTAGCCGGCTTCGCCAAGTCGGGCTCGGTCGACATGCTCAAGGACCTGATCGCCGACTGGGCGCCGTGGCGCCAGTCGGAGCAGAAGTACGACGCCACCAAGGGCCTGCCGCTCGAACTCGGCTACGTCACCACTTCGTCGCCGCCGATCGTCGTCAACGACGTGCTCATCGTCGGCAACTCGGCCGAGCAGGGCTACAACCAGACCCGCGTCGAGAACGTGCCCGGCGACATCCTCGGCTACGACGTCAAGACCGGCAAGTTCCTGTGGAAGTTCCACGTCATCCCGCGGCCGGGCGAGTTCGGCCACGAGACCTGGGAGAACGACGCGTGGCGGTGGACCGGCGACGTCTCGTCGTGGGCGCCGATGTCGGCCGACGCGGCGCGCGGACTGGTCTACATCCCGACCAACGGCGCGACCATCGACTACTACGGCGGTTTCCGTCCGGGCGACAACCTGTTCAGCACCAGCATCATCGCGCTCGACGTGAAGACCGGCAAGCGGGTCTGGCACCAGCAACTGGTCAAGCACGACATCTGGAACTACGACACGCCGACTGCGCCGGTGCTGCTCGACGTCAATGTCGGCGGCCGCCGCATCCCGGGCATCTTCCAGATCACCAAACAGTCCTACGTCTACTCCTACAACCGGCACACCGGCGAGCCGATCTGGCCGATGCAGTCGCGGCCAGCGCCGGCGTCGAAGGTGCCGGGCGAGAAGCTGTCGACGACGCAGCTGCACCCGACCAAGCCGGCGCCGTACGACCAACAGGGGCGCAAGGAATCGGACCTCATCGACTACACGCCGGAGGTCAAGAACCTGGCGCTCGAGCGCGCGAAGAAGCTCGACCTGCTGGCCGAGCTCTTCGAACCGCCGCGTCACCGCGGCAACGCCGAGGGTCGGGGTCCGGCTAACATCTGCCCCGGTGGTGGCGGCGGCGCCAACATCACCGGCCCGCCGGCCGCCGATCCGGTGGCGGGCATCATCTTCGTGGCCTCGAGCAACGGCTGCTCGCCGACGCTGCTGCAGCCGGCCAAGGAGCGGGACAACGACAAGATGACCGGCAAGACGCTGGCCGACTGGGTGCCGATCCGTGGCGGCGAGAAGCCGGCGCCGCCGATGGCCAACGATCCCCTGCTCGGCATCCCCGACATCTTCAAGGGGCCGTTCGGAAAGATCGTCGCCATCGACATGAACACCGGCGAGCACCTCTGGAGGATCCCGCACGGCGACATGGCCCAGCGGGATCAGGAGGCGTTCCGCGCCAACCCGCTGCTCAAGGGCGTCACCAACCTCGACACCAACTGGGGCCGGCGTGGCCACCCGGCGCTGGCGGCGACCTCGACGCTGCTGCTGGCGACCGGCCAGACCGCCGACAACAAGCCGCAGCTCTTCGGCATCGACAAGAAGACCGGCAAGCGGGTCGGCTCGGTCGAGATGGCGCGCCTCGGTGGCTACGGCCTCATGACCTATCTGCATCAGGGCAAGCAGTACATCGTCGTCCCGATCAACGGCGGCTACACGGCGATGGCGCTGCCCTAGCCGGCGGTCGCTGCGGTCCGCACGCGGTGCGGGCGATTCTCGAAGGCCGGGCCCCCCTCTGGTGGGCCCGGCCTTTTTAATTGTCCGGCCGGCGCGCACAGCCGCCCCTGACCGGCCCGCCCGTCCGACGTCGCTTCCTGTTGTGAACGTGCGTATGCCGACCCGTCCCGATCCCATCGCCGCCCTCACCGACGCCCTCCGCCGCCACGAGCCGGCGTTGCTGGAGATACCCGGCGTGACCGGGTGCGGAATCGGCATGGCCGCCGACGGGACCCGTCGTCCCGTCATCCAGGTGTTCGTCGGTGCGGCCGCCGGCGGTGACGCCGTGGTCGCCGCCGTGGCCGACGTGCTCGGGTCGCGCCCGTTCGTCGTGGTCGTGATGTCTCCTCCCAGCGCCGACGTCCGGCGTTCTCAGGCACCAGACCGCAAGGGGGAGGACCCATGAAGCCTGATCTCGTGAACCGCACCCTGGCGGCGCAGGACGCTCATTTCGAGCAACTTGCGGCCAAGGCCAACGTCGTCGCCGTCGGCACCGGGTATCGCACCAGGAACGGGCGACGGACCAAGGAAATCTGCGTCCAGGTGTTCGTGCGTCGCAAAGTCGCGCCGCAGCAGCTCGCCGCCGAGGCGGTGGTGCCCGACGAGTTGCCGATGAGCGACGGGCCGGTGACCACCGACGTCGTCGAGCTGCGCCTGCCGGAGGCGCAGCAGGACACGACGCGCTACCGGCCGGTGCCGGGCGGCTGCAGCATCGGGCCCGAGGCCACCGTGTCGGCCGGCACGCTCGGCGGCTTCGCCTGCGACGACACCGACAGCACGATCGTCCAGCTGACCAACAATCACGTGATTTCCGGCCTCGACACGATGCCGGCGCTGCGGCGGATCGTGCAGCCGGGGCGGCTCGACGGCGGCGTGCTGCCGGGCGACGTGATCGGCGCCCTCAAGCGTCACGTGGTCGTGAACACCGTGCCCAACGTCGCCGGGGCGAATCCGCCCGTCTCGGTCGTCGATGCCGCGATCGGCACGATCACCGTGGCGCGCACCGACGAGATCCGCCAGCTCGGCGTGCCGGCGATCTACGAGCTGCAGGCGCCCGCGCTCGGCATGAACGTGCAGAAGCGCGGCCGCACCACCCGGCTCACCACCAACGGCACCGTCACGTCGATCAACGTGACCACGCTCATCACCTACCGCAACCAGACGCGGCTGGGCCGGGTGCAGAACTCGTTCATCATCACCTCGACCAACGGCGCGAACTTCTCGGCGGCCGGCGATTCGGGTTCGCTCGTCCTCAACCAGGCGCGCGGCGAGCTGAACGGCACGTTCCCGGTGGTCGGGCTGCTGTTCGCCGGCGGGACCAACAACGCCGGCACGCCGATCACGATCGCCAACGACATCAACGCGGTATTCGGCGCCCTCGATCTCGAGACCGTGTGCACCTGCGTGGCGCGGGCCATCATCCGCGCGATCTTCGGCAGCCAGGGGGCCGAGGGTCGCGACGCCAGCGGCCTGCTGCGGGCCAAGGAGCGGCAGCTGCGCCGTTTCCGTGAGGGCCTGGCGCGAAGCGGCGCCTTCGGACGGGCGTTCGCGGCCATGGCCGAGCGTGAGGCGGCGCGGGTCGGACACGTGCTCTTCACCGACGACGAGGCGTTCCGGCTGCTCGTCAAGGCGCTGCGCCCGTTCGTCGAGCAGCGCGACACCCAGGACGTGCTCAAGACCAAGCTCGACCCCGAGACGGCGGCGACGCTGGTCGCCTTCAGCGCCCGCGTGACCCGGCAGGCGCCCGCGCTCAAGGGCCAGATGGTCCTGGCGCGCGCGGCCGTCGGCGCCCTCAAGGGCCTGACGCTCGGGCGGCTGCTCAAGGCGAGCACCGTCAAGCTCGAGCGCTAGCGCGAACACGGAAGGGGCACGCGCCGTCAAACGGCGTGTGCCCCTCATCCCGTTCATCGACGGCGTGACCTTCGACCCGGCGAGTGGCGAACTGCGCCGCCGCGGCCAGGTGTCGCGGCTCGAGCCGCAACCGGCGGCGCTGCTGGCGCTGCTGGTCGCCCGGGCCGGCACGCTGGTGACCCACACCGAGATCGCGCGGCATCTGTGGCCCGCCGGCACCCACGTCGACTTCCAGGCCGGGGTGCACTACGCCGTGCGCCAGATTCCGCGCCGCACTCGGCGACCAGGCCGAGGCGCCGCGGTTCGTCGAGACGATGCCGCGGCGCGGGTATCGCCTGCGGGCCGATGCGCTCTGGGAGGTGGCGCCGGTGCCGGCGCCCATTCACCGGCCCCGGCGTGGTCGGGCCGTGGCGCTGGCCGTGGTTGCGGCGGCGCTCGTCGCGGCGGTGGTCGTCGTCGAACGGCGCCCCAACGACCACCATGCGCGAGCGGTGGCCGTGCTCACCGCCCTGCACGACCTGGTCTACTGAGCCCGCCTCAGGCCATCCTCAGACCCGCCTCAGGCCGCGCGCCGAACGTCGTGCAGCGCCCGCCCGTCCCCTCCGGCAGGAGGTGCGTATGGCGATGAAGGTGGCGCTGGTGGTCGCCCTGCTGGGAACCGCGATGTCGGTCGGGGCCGGGGCGTTGGTGTGGCGATTTGGCTACTACGCCGCGCCCTTCGCCTGGACCGGCGAGCCGGCGCGGCTGGCCGCGGCGCTGGGGCTTGCGAAGGGATGTCGGTCGCCGATATCGGCGCCGGCAGCGGCGAGATGGCGGCGGCGATGGCCGGCCGTCGTCGGCGATCGCGGGCTGGTCTATGCCACCGAGCTGTCGCCGGCGCGGCGCGACCAGCTGGCGCGCCGCGTCGCCGCCGCCCGCCTCGACAACGTGCGCGTCGTCGCCGCCGGCGCGGTCGAGACCGGCTTGCCGGCGCGCTGCTGTGACGCCGTCTACCTGCGCACGGTCTTCCATCACGTCGTCCGACCCGACGGCGTTCGCGGCGGCGGTCGCGCGCAGTCGTCCGGCCGGGTGGCCGCATCGCGGTGATCGACTTCGCGCCGGGCACGCTGTGGTTCCACGGCGCCGATCACGGCGTGACCCCCGATCGGATCCGCGCCGCCTTCTCGAACGCCGGCTGGCGACTGCGTCAGCAGGTGGACGACTGGGGCGGCGGGATGTTCCTGGTGGTGTTCGAGCAGCGCGGCGCCCACGGCCAGTGAGCGAACCGTTTCGGCCGACCGGGTATCGGCCGCCGCGGCTGGCGCCTCAGTCGCCGGCGGTTGGCGTCCGACTTCAGATACGACCGGATGCCCTGGCCGGCGAGCGGCTCCTGGCGGAACCGGGGAATGACGTGCAGGTGCGCGTGCATCAGCGACTGGCCCCCGACCGCGCCGCAGTTCCAGCCGAGGTTGTAGCCGTCGGGCGCGAATTCCTCGTCCATCCAGGCCTTGACGCGGGCCAGCAGGCGGAACGTCGCGGTGATTTCGGCTTCGCTCAGATCGAACACCGTCGGCCGGTGCTGCCGCGGGATGATGACGCCGGAATGCGTCAGCGCTCCCTGGAAGCGCACGTCCTCGAGGTAGAGGACGAGGTCGTCACGGAAGCGCACCTGTTGTTCGGGTTCACGCAGATCGCAGTAGGGACAGCCGTCGGACACGGGCACCTCACATCGACTCACGCCGCGCCGATCACGGCGCCGCCGAGAAATAGCCGTGCGCTGTCAGCGGATGGTCGCCAGGCGGTCCACCTCGCTCCGGTCGCCGACCAGCTCCCAGCGCAGCAGCGACAGGGGCACGTTGCCGTTCTTCCACACCGCATCGTGGAAGGCGCGCAGCGAGAAGCCGTCGCCCTGGGCGCGGCGGGCGTCGGCGAGCATGCGCGAGGATCTGCAGCTTGCCGATCTGGTAGGTGATGGCCTGGCCAGGACCGGCGGCGAAGCTGGCGGCTTCCTCCAGCGCCGTCTCACGGTCCATCGGCACCGTCTTCTCCAGGTACTCGGCGGCCTGCGGGATGGTGAACGTGCCGGTCGCCAGCCGGACGTCGACCTCGACGCGCAGCGCGCGCAGGCGGGCGAAGTTGTAGATGATCTCGCGCGACCGCGGGCTCTCGGCCCACAGCCCGGCCTGCAGCATCATCTCCTCGGCGTAGAAGCCGATGCCCTCCTGTGCGCCCGAGTCGTAGGTACCTGACGGCGGATCGGGATTCTCGTGCGCCCAGGCCAGCGCCAGCTGCATGTAGTGGCCCGGCACGCCCTCGTGCACGATGATCGGCCGCGGATCACGCGCGGTGGACAGGTAGAAGTAGGGGAGCGACGGCGACGGCACGCGGATGTAGCTGAGGCCGTTCTCCTTCAGCCGCGTGGCGCTGGTCAGGTCGTCGGTCACGCCGAGGAAGGCGAGCGGCGCCAGATACGCCGGCAGTGGCAGGTTGAGATAGTGCTGCATCCACGCCGGCACGGTCAGCAGCTGCTCGCGCTCGAGGAACGCGCGGATCGCCTGCTCCTGGAGGGCCGACGGCGACGATCTGCGTCTGCTGATCGGGGAAGAGCGGCAGCGGCGGCAGCGCCCGGTTGCGGCCCTGCTCGAGCGCCTCGAAGGCCACGGCGCGCTCCCACTCCTGCCGGCCCATCGCCAGCAGTTCCTCGGGCGTGAAGGGCACGAGGGCCACCTCGCGCAGGAAGCGCGTGTAGGCCTCGCGACCGACGGCGGTCTCGGCCGACATCGTCGCGACCGCGTCCATCGAGCCAGACTCGGAAGGCCGCGAGGGCGCCTGGCCGCGGCGGCCGCCGGGGCGGAGAAGCGGCCGGCGTGCGAGGGCACGGCGGCGTCGAGCTCGGCCGCCACGGTGGCGAGTCGTTGGTCGATGTCCTTCAGCGTGTCGATGGCGAGGCGGGCAAAGGGCGCGCGGGTGTCGTCGAGGTTGGCTCGGGCGTGCTCGAGGGTGCGGGCGGCATGGCCGAGGCGGGCGATGATCAGGTCGGCGCGCGCGGCGCTCACCGGCGGCGGCGGCAGCAGCACGTCGAACACCGGCCCGAGCGCCTGCTGGATGTAGAACGCGGGATCGCGGCGCCACGCCGCGGCGCCGTCCAGCTCCCAGCGAACGCGGGCGAGGGCCGACCCGACGAGCCGGTGATCCACCTGGCGCGGGACCGACCAGCCGGCCGGGTCGATGGCGCGATAGCGGCGCTCGAAGCCGTCGAGCGCGGTGCGGCGCGCGGCGATCGCCGCCGGCGACCAGTCGGGCAGCCAGCCGTCGGGACGTTCGATGCGCGGAATGTCGTCGCCGCTCGACGGCTGGGTGGTGGCGCGCCATGCCCAGAAGTCGCGCGAGAGATCGTCGAGCGGATCGGCGACCGCGCCGAGCGGCATCGCGAGCACAACCAGAGCGGCAAGCAGGAAGCGGCCGGATCGCATGCGCGAGAGTGTACGCGAGCGGCCGACCCGCCGCCGCCGCTATAGTGAGGCCCGATGTCCGTGTCGCTGCGCCGCGTCGCTCTTCGCCGGCCTCGTCGTCGCGTCGCCGGCGTCAGCTCTTGCCCAGGCCCCGGCGATGCCGCCGCTCACCATCGAGCGCGTGGCCTCGCTGCCGAGTCTGATCGGAACGGCGCCGGCCTCGCCGGTCTGGTCGCCGGACGGCCGCCGGGTGGCGTTCCTTTGGAACGACACGGGTTGGCCCGGCCGGAACGTGTGGATCGTGAACGCCGATGGCTCCGGACTGCGGTGGCTGTCCGACTTCGACCCGACCCGGACGAGCGTGTCGCCGTCGGGGACGTCCACGCCGGCGCTGGCAGCCGCGGCGTCAGTGCGCGGCAGGGCGTTCGCCACCGAGCTGACGTGGCTGTCGTCGCGCCACCTCGTGGCCCTGCTCGGCGGCATGCTGCTCGAGTTCGATGTCGATGCTCAGCGGGAGGGGGTGCGCCATCTCGGGACGATTGCCGGGGGCAGCGATGTCTCGCTGTCGCCCGACGGCACCACCATCGCGTTCGTCCGTCACGGCGATCTGTGGACCATGCCGCGCGACGTCGGCGGCGCCGAGCGCGCGACGCGGCTCACCCAGATTGGCGTCGGCGGCATCGGCACCGTGGCGCTGGGCACCTACAACCGGGCCGATCGCGAGGTCGGCACCGGCGTGTGGGGGGCCGACTGGCCGCCGTACGTCTGGTCGCCCGATGGCACTCGCATCGTCTTCCACGCCGTCGATCGCCGGCATATCCGCACGGTGCCGTTCCCGTCGTACCTCGGCGACGAGACGGTGGTCAGCGAGCTGCGGCGCGGCTATCCGGGCGACGAGAACGAGCGGCGGACGCTCCACGTCATCGACCTGAAGACGCGCAGGGTCACCGATCTGGGGCTGCCCGAGCCTGGCCGGCGCGCGATCAGCGACTTCTCGTGGTCGCCGACCGGGCGCCTGCTCGTCGACCACGTGTCGGACACCGGCGCCGAACGTTGGCTCTACGTCGTCGAGCCGGGCACGACGGCGCTGCGGCTGGTCTGGCACGATCGGCGCGACACCCGCATCTATCCCGCCTACGTCGCCCGCTGGCATCACGACGGCCGTCGCCTGGTCGTCGTCGCCGACCTCGCCGAGCACGACCAGCTCCACGTCATCGATCCCGATGTCGCGGCGCCGGCGCCGAGCGCGATCACGCCCGCGACACTGGGACGTGGCGGGGGAGCGTGGCGCCGCCACCGTGCAGGTGGTGCCGGCGGCGAAGGCCGTGTTCTTCACCGGCACGGGCGCGGGGCCCTACGAACGACACGTCTATCGCTGGGCCGAGGGTGATCGCGCGCCGGCGCAACTCACGACGCTTGCCGGCGTCCACGTGGCGACGGTGTCACCGGATGGGCGATCCATCGCCTCGATCTGGTCCGACGACGTCACGCCGCCGGAACTGCTGGTCGGCCCGGCCACGCCCGGCGCGGCCCTGACGCCGGGTCACCACTTCGCCGCCCGCGGCGTTCCGCCGGCAGCCGTGGGTCCGGCCGCGCTATCAGACGTTCGCCAACCGCGTCCACGGCTTCGAGGTCCACGCCCGCATCCTGGAGCCGGCGAACCTCGATCGCACGAAGCGATACCCGGTGATCTTCGGCCCGATGTACTCGAACACGGTCCGCAACCGCTGGGGCGGCGTCAACGGCACGCTGCAGCAGTACATGGTGCAGCAGGGCTACATCGTGGTGCAGGTGGACGTGCGCGGCAGCGTCGGCTACGGCCGCCGCTTCCGCGAGGCCTTCCTGATGGACTACGGCCAGGGCGACCTCGACGACGTGCAGGCGGTCGTCGACGGGATGAAGGCGCTGCCGTACGTGGACGGCGCGCGGATGGGCATCTGGGGCAGCAGCTACGGCGGGCTGCTCACGGTCTATTGCGCTGCTCAAGCGGCCCGGGATGTTCGCCGCCGGCGTCGCCGGCGCGCCGGCCGTGGATCCGCGCGCGTTCGGCCCCGACGACGTCGCGATCACGCGCGATCCGACGTCGCACCCCGAGGCCTTCACCCGCGGCTCGGCGCTCGGGCTCGGCGCCGACCTGCGCGACCACCTGCTCATCATCCACGGCCTGATGGACGACGTCGTGCCGTTTCGCACCACGATGGCCCTGGTCGAGCGCCTGATCCTGCTCGGCAAGGACGTCGACCTCGCCACCGCGCCGGCCGCGACGCACGCCTGGTCGGCGCGCGAGCACTACGCGATCTACTTCTTCAGGAAGCTCACTGATTACTTCGATCGCTTCCTGAAGCCGTAGGGACCAGGGACCGGGGATCGGGGACCAGGAGGACACTTGTCACGAACCGCGTTCCGCGGCGTGCAGCAGATAGCGTGTGCCCTTGATCCCAACTTGGATTGACCTCTGGTCCCGCCCTGGTCCCTGGTCCCTGGTCCCCCATCCCTACGGGAAGATCCCGAGTTCCATGTAGCTCCGCGCCACCTTGTGAATCGCGGTCAGGAACGCCGCCGTGCGCAGGTCGGGCACGTCGGGATGCACCTTCGGGTGTCGCGCAGGCCGTTGTAGGCCGTGATCATCGTCTCTTCGAGCCCCGAGTTCACCAGGTCGAGTTCGTCGGGGCCCTTGGCCAGCACCGCCCGCTGCTCTTCGGTGAACGGCTTGCCGGTGGCCGCCTCGATGGCGCGCAGCATCTGCCGCTCGTTGGCTTCCTCGTGGCGCTTCGCCATCCGGCCGAAGCGCACGTGCGACGAGGTTCTTCAGCCACTCGAAGTACGAGACGGTCACGCCGCCGGCGTTGGCGTAGATGTCGGGGATCACCAGCACGCCCTTCTGGCGGAAGATCGGATCGGCGTCCGGGGTGGTCGGGCCGTTGGCGCCTTCGAGGATGATCTTGGCCTTGACCCGCGGCGCGTTCTCGGCCGTGAACTGGTTCTCGAGCGCCGCCGGGATCAGGATGTCGCACTCGAGCTCGAGCGCCGCGGCGGTGCTCGCCAGCGGCGTCGCGCCGGGGAAGGTCAGGATCGACGCGCCGCCCTTGCGGTGCTGCACCACCTCCTCCTCGTGCAGGCCTTTCGGGTTGAGAATCGCGCCCTCGCGCTCGGCGATGGCGACGACCAGCGCGCCGGCCTCGCGGCAGAACTTCGCGGCGTGGTAGCCGACGTTGCCGAGCCCCTGGACGACGACGCGCTTGCCGGCGAGGCCCGGGGTCAGGCCGAGGGCCTGCATGTCGTCGGCGTGCGAGCACGCCTCGCGGATGGCGTAGAACAGCCCGCGGCCGGTCGCCTCGCGTCGTCCGTTCACGCCGCCCTGGGTCAGCGGCTTGCCGGTCACGCAGCCGAGCGCGTCGAGCTGCCCCGGATGCATCGCGGCGTAGGTGTCGACGATCCAGGCCATCTCGCGCTCGCCGGTGCCGTAGTCGGGCGCCGGCACGTCGATGCCGGGGCCGATGAAACTCTTCTTGACGAGTTCGTGGGTGTAGCGCCGCGTGATCCGCTCGAGCTCCTCGATGCTGTAGTTCCTGGGCTCGATCTTGATGCCGCCCTTGGCGCCGCCGTAGGGCACGTCGACGATGGCGCACTTGTAGGTCATGAGCGCGGCCAGCGCCATGACCTCCTCCTCGTGCACGTCGGGGGCGAAGCGGATGCCGCCCTTGGTCGGCAGCTTGTGGTGGCTGTGCTCGACCCGCCAGCCGTGAATCACCTCGATGGTCCCATCGGCCCGCCGCAGGGGAAAGTCGAAGCGGTAGATGCTGTTGCAGCAGCGGATCTGCGCCAGCAGGCCTTCGGGATAGGTCGTGAACCGCGCCGCGTCGTTGAAGTACCGCGTCACCTGATCGAAGAAGTTTTCCTGCGCTGCGCTCATCGCCCCCCCTGACTCGCTGATCCGTGCCCCGCATCGTGCCCGAAAAACGCCGCCGGCGTCGCGCGGATCGTGGGCGATCGTCACGCCGGCGGTCGCAGGTGATTTGATACAGCTCGTCCATTTGTTACCCGGTCAGGTCAGGGCGTTGACGCCGCGGCTGACAGTCCTGTCGGTCCATCGACGAGTTCGTTCGGCGCGCAGGGGCCATCCGCCCTAACCCAGTGAGCCGTCAGGTTGTCAGCCCGACGCGCCGCTGCACAGCCCGGCGCGAAAAAGAGCGAAACTTGCGGGTCCGGCACGCGACTTGCCAAGCTGGCGGCTACGAATCGCCCGGTTCAGCTCAGGAGTGACATGCTGCTCAACGTCCTGCCCTTCGGCGCTCGCGACTTCGCAGTCGACCTCGGAACGGCGAACACCGTCGTGTTCGCTCCCGGGCGCGGCATCGTCGTCGACGAGCCGTCCATCGTCGCGGTCAACACCCTGAGCGATAAGACCGAAGCCGTCGGGCACGCGGCCCACGCGATGGTCGGCCGCACTCCGGCGAACATCACCACGATCCGGCCGCTGCGCGACGGTGTGATCGCTGATTTCGAGGCCGCCGAGCGGCTGCTGAGCTACCTAATCCGCAAAGCGCAGGGCAGCGTCACCTGGCGCGCGTCCCCACCCGCCTGGTCATCGGCATCCCGTCGGGCATCACGCAAGTGGAGCGCCGGGCCGTCATCGACAGCGCCTACCGGGCCAAGGCCAGCGAGGTGCATCTGGTCGACGAGCCGATGGCCGCGGCGATCGGCGCCGGCCTGCCGATCACCGAAGCCACCGGCAGCATGGTCGTCGACATCGGCGGCGGCACCACCGACATCGCCGTGATCTCGCTCGGCGGCATGGTCTACACCAGCGCCATCCGCACCGCCGGCAACCACATGGACGAGTCGATCATCAGCTTCATGAGGCGCCGGCACGGCCTGCTGATCGGCGAACGGACCGCCGAGGACGTGAAGAAGACGCTGGGCACCGCGTGCCACGGCGAGCCGGTGCACTCGATGGAAGTGCGTGGCCGCTGCATGCGCGAGGGCCGGCCGCGCATCGTCGAGGTCAACGAGAGTGAAGTGCTCGAGGCGCTGAACGAGCCCCTGAAGGCCATCGTCAACGCCGTCAAGGGCGCGCTCGAGAGCATTCCGCCCGAGATCTCGGCCGACATCTACGACCAGGGCCTGGTGTTGACCGGTGGCGGCGCGCTGCTGCGCCGGCTCGACCAGCGGCTGCGCGAGGAAACCGGCGTGCCGGTGTCGGTGGCCGACGACCCGCTCACCTCGGTGGTGAAGGGCGCCGGCCGCATGCTCGACGACGTGGCCCTGCTGCGCCGCGTCGCCTGGGCCGCCTAGGCGTTTCGGCCCGCCTGACGCGGCTGTTCCGCGTCCCGGCGGCGATCGCCGGCTACGCGCCGCCCGGCCGGGCTGTTATCCTTGGTCGCCTATGCCGACGACTCCCGAGGCCATGCGACCGGCCAAGCTGTGGCGATCCATGCCCCCCGACGTCCGCGCGGCCGCAGCGCGCGCCTTCTGGACCGATGACAACGCTGCGCTCGAGCAGGCCGAGGCGATAGCCCTCATCGCCCGCCAGATCAAGTTCCGGCCGCGCAGCGTCCAGGCGCTCCCGGTCGACAAGCGCGCCAAGTACCTCGCCGGCATCGCCCAGGTCTCCGATCTCCTCGCCGCCCGCCTCCTCGTCGTCTACCACCTCGAGTTCCAGCGGCCGATGATGGGGGCCTTCCTCGACGCTCTCGGCATCAAGCACGACCAGGGGCTGATCGAGGAAGACACCCCGAAGGTGCCGGCGCCCGAGGCCTTGACCGCCGCTGCCGACACGCTGGCGGCGGCCTTTCCGAAGGCCGACGTCGCCCGCTACTTCTGGACCCTCCTGTGGCAGGACCCCGACACCTGGGGCGCCCTGCAGGAGCGGCCGGAGCTGGCCGAGATCGCCTAGGCCGCGACGAAATGCCCCCGTTCGAACGGCACGTGTTCGTCTGCGGCAACCGCCGCGAGGACGGCCATCCGCGTGGCTGTTGCGATCCGACCGGCGCCGAGGCGCTCCACAAGGCCTTCAAGCAGACGCTCGCCGAGCGCGGCCTGCAGCGGCGGGTCCGGGCCAACCGCTCGGGGTGTCTCGATCAGTGCGAGCACGGCCCGACGGTCGTGGTCTATCCCGAAGCCGTCTGGTACGGCGGCGTCACGCTGACCGACGTGGCCGAGATCGTCGACCAGCACCTGGTCGGTGGCATGCCGGTCGCCCGCCTGCGCCTCGCCGACGCGTGCGTCAACGCCGCCACCTGCGCCCACAAGCCGCGCCGGCCGGCCATCGCCTGATTCCGGTCGCCCATGGACACCCTGCTGACCTTTGACAACCTGATCGCGCTGGTCACACTGACCGCGCTCGAAGTCGTGCTCGGCGTCGACAACGTCATCTTCATCTCGATCCTCGCCGGCAAGCTGCGCCAGGAGGACCAGGCCCGCGCCCGCCGCCTCGGCCTGCTGGCGGCGATGGTGATGCGCATCCTGCTGCTGTTCTCCCTGGCCTGATCGCCCGGCTCGACCACGCCGCTCTTCGTGGTGCTCGGCCGCGTGCCGTCTCGGGGCGCGATCTCATCGTGCTCGGTGGCGGCCTGTTCCTGCTGGCCAAGGCCACGCTCGAGATTCACGACAAGCTCGAAGGCGTGGACGGCGAGCGCTCGGCACGG
>CAWAYR010000029.1:0-120397 GCA_963786365.1 uncultured Acidobacteriota bacterium | reverse complement strand
CGCCGTCGGCGAAGATGCCGACGTGATCCAGCGTCACGCGGTGGCCCGCCGCGAGTGACTGCGCCATCGCGTCGGCATCCTGCGGCTCCACGCCGATGACGGCGATCTCGGGACGGATGGCCTTCACGTAGGCGGCGATGCCGGCGATCAGGCCGCCGCCGCCGACCGGCACGAAGATGGCCGCGGCGCGGCTGCCGAGGTGATGCCGCAGGATCTCCACCGCCACCGTGCCCTGGCCGGCGATGACCAGCGGGTCGTCGAACGGATGGATGAACACGCGCCCCGAGGACGCGGCCAGCGCGTCGCAGCGGACCTGCGCGTCGGCGTAGCTGTCGCCGTGCAGCACCACCTCGGCGCCCAGGTCGCGCACCGCGCGCACCTTGATGGCCGGCGTCGTCTCGGGCATGACGATCAGCGCCGAGATGCCGAGGTGCCGGGCGGAGTAGGCCACGCCCTGGGCGTGGTTGCCGGCGCTGGCGGTGATGACGCCGCGGCGGCGCTCGGCCTCGTCGAGGTGCGCGATGCGGTTGTAGGCGCCGCGCAGCTTGAAGCTGAAGACCGGCTGCATGTCCTCGCGCTTGAACAGCACCGGCCGTCCCAGCCGCGCCGACAGGCGGCGGCGCCGGCTCCAGCGGCGTCTCGTGGGCCACGTCGTAGACGCGGCTGGTCAGGATGGCCCGCAGCAGATCCGGGCGATCCGGTGCCGGCATGGGGCGAGGAGTGGACACTGCGGCCATCACGATAGCAGGAACGGCGGGCCGGCTACAGACTCAGCGTTCATCTGACCCTGCTCCGTGGGCTCAGCCACAGCGACTGCTGCTCACGCAGCCAACCAACGCTTCCTGGACTAACCGCTATACTTCGCGGCGTGACGGTTCCTCTCGCGCTCGATTTCGTGCAGACCGTGGCCTTTGCCGGAGGCCTCCTCTTTCTCGGCTATGGACTGAAGCGGTTGATTCCAGCACTGGCACGGGTGAACATTCCAGCGCCGGTGTGCGGCGGCCTGCCGGTCGCCGGCATCCTCGCCGTGCTGTATTTCTGGAACATCCGGCCGCTCGACGTTCGACACGGCGCTGCAGGTGCCGCTGCAGAACACCTTCTTCGCGTCGATCGGCTTCGCGGCCAGCCTGACGCTGCTGCGTCGCGGCGGACCGCTGGTCTTCCTGTTCTTCATCATCGCGCTCGTCGTCGCCGCACTGCAGAACATCGTCGGCGTCGCGGTGGCGTGGGGCCTGGGCCAACACCCGCTCATGGGCGTGCTGGCCGGATCGGTGACGCTCACCGGCGGTCCGGCCACCGGGCTCGCCTTTGCGCCGCTGTTCGAACAGGCCGGGGTGCCTGGCGCCGCGACGCTGGCTGTGGCCGCAGCCATGGTCGGCATCGTGGCCGGCGGCGTGATGGGCGGTCCGATTGGCACGTATCTCGTCGAGCGCAACGTGCTCGGCGGGATGCCCGGGCGCCCGACCGGCGGGACCCTCGAGAACCTGGCGGAGGCGCAGATGCCTTCGCCTGACGTCACCTCGCCGGCCGGCGAAGACGCCGAGTCTTACGTGCTGATGAAGCACCTGGTGATCATGCTCGTGACGGTCGGTCTGGGCGTTGTCGTCAGCGGATGGCTGACCCGCGCCGGCCTGACGCTGCCCGCCTACATTGGCGCCATGCTCGTCGCCGCAGTCTTCCGTAACCTCGACGATTTCACCGGGATGTTCCGCCTGTCGCAGCAGACCATCGACGACGTTGGCAACATCGCGCTGTCGTTGTTCCTGGTGATGGCGCTGATGACGTTGCGGCTGTGGGAACTGGCAGGACTCGTGATTCCGCTACTGGTGATCCTTGCCGCGCAGGTCGCGCTGATCGGCGCGATCTGCGTGTGGGTCGTGCCGCGTGTGATGGGCCGCGACTACGACGCCGCCGTGATGTCCGGCGGCTTCTGCGGGTTCATGCTGGGCACCTCGGCGAACGCGATGGCCAACATGGGCGCGCTGGTCGAGCGCTATGGGCCCGCGCCGAAAGCCTACCTCGTGGTCCCGCTCGTCGGCGCCTTCTTCATCGACTTCGCCAACGCGCTGCTGATTACGTTTTTCCTGAATCTGTGGCGTTAGGGGCAAACTCCCCTTCCCACTTCGCCACGACGACCGACGCGAGACAGTTCCCGACGACGTTGGTCATGGTGCGGCCCATGTCCATCAGCGCGTCGATGCCGAGGACCAGCGCGACCCCTTCGAGCGGCAGATTGAAGCTCGCCACCGTCGCCGCCAGGATCACGAGCGCCGCGCGCGGCACACCGGCCACGCCCTTGCTCGTCAGCATCAGCGTCAGCATCATGGTCAGCTGCTGGCCCCAGGTCAGCTCGATGCCACCGGCTTGCGCGATGAAGATCGACGCCAGTGACAGGTAGAGCGTGGTGCCGTCGAGATTGAAGCTGTAGCCGAGCGGCAGGATGAACGAGACGATACGGCGCGGCACGCCGAACGCTTCGACACACTCCATCGCCCGCGGCAAGGCGGCTTCGCTCGAGGTGGTGGAGAACGCGATCAGCGCCGGCTCCTTGATGGCCTTGAAGAACCCGACGATCGGGATGCGGAACATCAGCATCACCGGAATCAGCACGACGAGGAAAAAGGCCGCCAGCGCGATATACAGCGTCACGATCATGTAGGCGAGGTTCTGCAGCACCTGCATGCCGCTGACCCCGATGGTGTAGGCGATCGCAGCGCCGACGCCGATCGGGGCGTACAGCATCACGATGTGGGTGACTTTGAACATCGCCTCGGTCAGCGACTCGCACCATGCGATCATCGGCCGGCCCTTCTCGCCGACCATGCCGAGTCCGATCGCGAACACGATGCTGAACACGACGATCTGCAGGATGTCGCCGGTCGACATCGCCTCGATGATCGAGGTCGGCACCAGGTGCAGCAGGATCTGGTCCCACGTTTGTGCCACGGTCGCCACGGCGGGCGCGCCCGACGTTTCCGGCAGCACCACGCCAACGCCGGGTTTCAGGATATTGACGGCCGCGAGCCCGATGAAGAGCGCCAGCGTGGTGACGACCTCGAAGTAGATGATTGCCCGCAGGCCCATGCGGCCGACGTCCTTGAAGTGGCCCGCTCCCGCGATGCCGGCGACCAGCGTGCCGAACAGCAGCGGCGCGATCAGCATCCGGATCATCCGGATGAAAATCTGGCTGAACGGCCGGATGATATTGGCGTAGTAAGCCGCCGTCGTGTCGTCGAACGTGCTGATGTACCAGCCGACGAGCAGACCGACGAGGAGGCCGATCATGATCTGCATGGTCGGCGAGATGCGCGGCTTCGAGGCGGCGAGACTAGACATTGGGTGCGATTCTATTGCACGGCCGGGGAGGAACCGACAGGGACCGGCCGGACGATACAATGCTCCGGCGCATTCGCACGCCGGTGGAGAAGGCCGCGCGACGGCGCCGGCCGCCGCTCGACCGCCCAACCCGGCTACGAGGTAAGACGATGAAGATCCCAACGGCGGGAATCGTGTTCGGACTGTCGGTCCTCGCGCTCGACGCCCGCGTCCTTCCCCAGCAGGGCAGCCCGCCGGCCGACGCCGCGTGTTCCGTCGCCGCCGTCCAGGCCAAGGCCCCCGGCGATACGACGATCACCGCGGCGGCGTGGGTCGAGGCCGCGCCGACCGCGCCGCGGCACTGCCTGGTGGACGGCCACGTCCGGGTGCCCGGCAACACGGTCCGCTTCCGCGTCGGCCTGCCGGCGTCGTGGAACGGGAAGTTCTATTTTCAGGGCGTGGGCGGCCTGGCCGGCACCATCGGCGGCCTCACCACCGGCCTGGCCCGCGGCTACGCCTCGGCGTCCACCGACACCGGCCACGACGCTGCCGATCCCGCCTGGGGCGCCAACCGCGCCAAGGAGATCGACTACGGGCACCGCGGCACGCACGTGACCGCGGTCGCCGCCAAGGCGCTGACCGCCGGCTACTACGGACGCCCGGCGGCGCACGCCTACTTCAACGGCTGCTCGAACGGCGGCCGGCAGGCGATGATGGAAGTGCAGCGCTATCCCACCGACTTCGACGGCGTGATCGCCGGCGATCCCGCCACCGGCACGCCGATGCAGGCCGGCCGGGCGGTGCTCTTCCAGCAGCTGCTGGCATCGCCGGCGAACTACCTGCCCGAGGCCAAGGTCGAACTGCTGTCGCGCGAGCACGCTGGCCGCCTGCGACGCCAAGGACGGTCTCGCCGACGGGCTGATCTCCGATCCGCGCACCTGCGACTTCGATCCGGCGTCGCTCCAGTGCACGCGGCGCCGGACGGCCCGGGCTGCCTCACCGCCGGCCAGGTCGGCATCGTGCGGACCATCTACACCGGGCTGAAGGATCCCGCGGGCAAGGAGTTCGCGCCGCCGTTCCCGCAAGGGCCACGAGGGCGGGTCCACGCGGCTGGCGCGGCTGGATCACCGGCAACGAACCGCCGGCTGCCGCAGACCGACGGCACGCTGGCCTTCGGCGCCAAGGCGCCGTCGGGCTATTCGCTGATGGACGCCAACTTCCGCTTCCTGGCGCTCGACGACGACGCGCCCGGGTTCTCGTGGCGCACCTTCCGCTTCCCGGCCGACCTGCCGCGGCTGCAGACGATGACCGCAGATCCTCAGCCCGCTCGACCCCGACCTGCGGCCGTACGCCAAGGCCGGCGGCCGGCTGATCGTCTATCACGGCTGGGCCGACCCCGGCATCAGCGCGCTCGGCACGCTGCACTACGTCGAGGCGGCGACCACGCTGGCCGGCGGTCAGGCCGCCGCCGACGCGTTCCTGCGCACCTACTTCGTGCCGGGCATGCACCACTGCAGCGGCGGCCCGGGCGTGGATCGCTTCGACATGCTCACCCAGCTCGAACAGTGGGTCGAGCGCGGCGTCGGCCCGACGCGGGTCGTCGCCTCGCGCGTCGTCGACGGCGCCGTGGTCCGCTCGCGTCCGTTGTGCCCGCACCCGCAGGTGGCGGCCTACAGCGGCATCGGGCTCGATCGACGACGCGGCCAGCTTCGTCTGCCGCGCCGGCACCTAGCCTGCCCAGCGCTGATCACGGCGCGTCGGCGCTGTCAGCGCTGGCGATCGGCGGCGGCGCGCTCAGGAAGGCATCGGCCGGGCCGAGCAGCAGCCCGGGCGCCAGGCCCAGGCTGATGAGCAGGCTCAGCAGCACGGCGGCGGCGATGCGCTCGCGACGGTAGAGGTCGGGCGCCAGCGACGGCACGGTGCGGCCCAGGAACACCTTCGAGAAGACGATGAGCGTGGCGACCGCGAGCACCGCCGCGGTGAGGATGACCAGCACGGCGCTGGTCGGACTCTCGAGCCACAGCGTGTGCAGCAGCAGGTCGTCGGCGACGAAGCCGGCCGTGCCCGGCAGACCGACGCCGGCCCCGCCGAAGAGGGCGAACGCCGCGGCCAGCCGCGGGAACGCGCCGGCGCGGCCGCCCGGTCCGCGATAGGCGACGTCGCCGACGCGGGCCTCGAGCGCGGTGATCATCATCCCCAGTCCGCCGAGCGCCAGGCCGATGGTGACCGCCACCAGCAGCGCGGCGGCGAAGTTGCCGAGCGGCGCGGTCCCCAGCGCGGCCAGCAGGATGCCGCCGTGCGCGACCGTCGTGCCGCGATAGAAGCCGCGCAGGTCGCGCTGGGCCAGCGTCATCAGCGCCCCGGTGATGGCCGCGGCGGCGCCGAGCGGACCAGCGCCGGGGCCATCGCGATGGCCGCCGCATCGTGGTCGACGAAGCGCAGGTGGATGAACACCAGCGCGATCGTCGAGGCCGCCTGCTGCACCTGGACGAGCGGGGCGCGGTCGCACAGGCTGGCGACGCCCAGGTGCAGCGGGATCACGCCGGCCCGCACGCCGATCGCCGCGCACGACAGCCAGAAGGCCGCGGTCAGCTCGTGGCCGGCCAGCGCGATGCCGGCACCGGCGGTGAGGAAGGCCGCCGCCGCGAGGCTGACAGCGCCGGTGCGGCTGCGCGCCTGCCGCGGTCCAGGCGTGGAGCAGCGCCGTCACGGCGGCGGCCAGATAGGCGTAGGTGCCGTTGGCGGTGAACAGCGTCGCGACGACGCCGCCGACCAGCGCGACCAGCGTCAGCAGGTCGCGGCCCAGGCGCCGCGTCAGCGCCGGCGCCACCAGCAGCAGCAGGCAGACGATCAGCGCTTCCCAGGGCGCCGAGGCCAACGGCGTCGGGGTCATGAGCGCGGCCCGTCCGCGGTGAGCGTGCGGCGCAGCCAGCGGTCGGCGCGGTCGAGCGCCGTGGGCCAGGGCCAGCACCGGCGCGAAGGCCGTGTCGATGCGATCGTCGAGGCGCAGCCGGTGCAGGCCGTGCATGTAGAGGCGCGCCGCCAGCGCGCGGCGACGACGCGCTCGAGCAGGTCCGGCTCGTGGTGGCCGTGCCCGACCCGGTGGGTGTCGTGGATGGTGTTGGGGGCCTTCAGGTACTGGCCGAGGCGCAGGAACGCGTGGCACACCAGGTGGGTCAGCGCCAGCGTCGTCCAGCCCAGGCAGATCTCGGCGAGGATGAGCCCGACCTGCGCCAGCGTGGCGTGCGCCAGTGCGCCCTTCGCGTCGGTGTGCACGCGCACCACGCCCGCGGCGTACAGCGCCGTGGCCAGCCCGACGGCGACGCCGATGGCGCGAGCCACCGGCGAGGCCTCGAACACCGGCCAGACCCGCAGCAGCAGGAACAGCCCGGCGTGGATCGACACCGCGCCGTAGAACAGCGCGCTCGACGGCGTCGGCCCTTCCATCGCCCGCGGCAGCCAGCCCGAGAACGGCAGCTGCGCCGACTTGCCCATCGCCGAGAGCAGGAACAGCAGCGCCAGGACGGTCGCTTCGCCCGGCGGCAGCGCCGCCGCGCCTTCCAGCGCCGAGAAGCGGGCCGAGCCGAGCAGCTCGAAGGTGGCCACGGTGGCGATGAGCAGCCCGGCGTCCGAGAGGCGGTAGGTGGCGAAGGCCCGCACCGACGAGCGCACCGGCTCGTCGCGCTCGTGGAAGAAGCCGATGAAGAACGCCGACGAGATGCCGATCAGCTCCCAGCCGGCGAAGAACAGCTCCAGCGCGCCGGCCAGCGCCACCAGCTGGGTGCCGGTGGCGAACAGGCCGAGCAGCGTGAAGAAGCGGATGAAGCCCGGTTCCTTGTGCAGGTAGCGGCGCGAGAAGCGGGCGACGAGCGCGGTCAGGAACGCGCTGAACACGCTGATCGTGACCGAGATGCCGTCCACGCGCAGCACCGCCGGGATCACGAACTCGTGGATGCGCAGCCAGTCGCCGAACTCGACGTCGCCGTTGACGGCGCGGGCCGAAGACCCCGGCGAAGCTGGCCAGCACCAGCAGCCCGCCGACGACCGATCCGACCAGCCCGACGCCGACGACGCCGGCGACGGTGGACTCCGACGGCCGCCGATCGCCGAGCAGGACGAGCAGGCCGATCACCGCCACGCTGGCCAGCGGGGCCAGGATGGCCAGCGACAGGAACCACATCGGCGCGGTCACGTCAGCACGACCTCGGGCGGCGGTGACATCGGGCGCCTCGGGCGGCATCCGCCGGCACGTGCAGCGCCGCGCGCGACCAGCGCCGGCGGCACGAATTCGCGCGTGCGCATGTGCCAGTCGGGCGAGCGCTCGACCTGCGGCAGGGTCACCGGCGCCGGCTCGTAGGGCACGAAGCCGCCGTCCTCGAAGACCGCCATCGCGCCGGTCACCGGGTGCACCGAGACGAGCTGCACCCAGCGGTTGACGACGAGCTCGGCCACCTCGGCCTGGCGGCCGGCCACCGCCAGCAGCGCCTCGGGCGTGGCGTCGACGATGAGCAGCAGCCGCATCGGCTCGTGGAGCTCCACCATCTGCAGCGGCAGCCCGGTGCGCAGGTCGCTCTGGTGGCCGTTCATCACGCCGATCAGGCCGGTGACGTTGTGCGGCAGCTTCGTGCCGCAGCCGAACACCTCGTTGTCGACCGACGAGAAGTAGTACTCGAGGCTGATGCCGGCGCCGACCGGCCCGACCGCGGCGAGGATGCGCTCGAGGACGGCGTGGTTGTGGTCGGGTCGTCGGGTCGTAGCTGACCAGGAACGCGCGGCGATCGAGGTGCAGGCCGCGGGTCAGCTCGCGCCGCCCGACGATGCAGATGGCGTTGGTGCAGTGGCCGTATTCGGGCCGCGGCTGCGCCAGGTTGGCCGAGCGCGTCTCCACGTGCGCCAGCGCCGCGCCGGCCGACTGGTGCAGCGGCGCGTCGTCGAAGCGCCGGCTGCGCTCGAGCGCGTTCTCGCGCGCGGGCCCGTTCGAGCGCCTGGAAGGCCTCGGCGAACGCCGTCGGCGCACACCGGCGGCACGGCGTCGAGGTCGAAGTAGCGGACGCTGTCGTCGGCGGTGTCGTGCAGCGCGCCGATGAACCAGGTGTCGTCGGGAATGGCGATGCCGCGCTGGCGGACGCCGGCGCGGACTCGGGGCGGTTGGCCATGTCGGCGAAGAGCCGCGCATTGGCGCCGCCGCGGCGGCCGCCGCAGGCGCCGCAGTCGTGCGCCGACTCGTGCGGGTTGTTCAGGCTGGTGGAGCCGTGGCCCAGAATCACGACCACCGGCGCGAAGTCGTCCACCAGGCCGATGTTGACGAGGGTGGCGGTGACGCGATCGATCGACTCGGCGAGCGAGAAGCCCACCGGCTTGCCGCCGCCGGGCGGCGGCGGCGCGCTCGTCGGCGCGCAGCGCCGACAGCCGGGTGGCCGGCCGCGGCGCGAACTGCGCCTTCACCCGCTCGCTGACCCGCATCGCCGAGCGCGGCGCCATCACCCGGGCGATGGTGCGCGCGGCGGTCAACGGGCCGAGCAGGAACGACAGTCCGGCGCCGCCGGTGAGCTTCCGCGACAGCGAGCCGCTGCGCCGTTCGAACCCCAGCCAGGCGTCGCGGGCACGGCTGCGCAGCGCGTGCCAGCTCAGATCCGACTCCATCGGCTGCTCGTACACCTCGTGCGCCGGCGTCACCACCACCGGGCAGTGAGCCGCGGGATGGCGGTCGTAGAGCCCCTGATAGTCGATGGCGACGCCGAAGAACCCGGCCGCGCCGTAGGTGATGTAGGCGGGATGCTGCTCCTCGACCGCGCGGCGGATCGACTCCTCGCGCTCGTCGATGCAGAAGACGAACTGCGCCCGCGGCCGCCCGGGCGGGCCGCCGACCGGCAACTGCCGGCGCGCCGCCATCGCGTCGAGGATGGTGCGGCGGTAGGTGCGCTCGTAGGCTTCATGGAAGAGGCGCCGGCGCGGCCCGTCACCGAACATCGCGCACTCGTGCCACAGCCCGGCCAGGCGTCGCATCGTCGAGGGCGGCGATGGCGGCGGGCGGCAGGCCTGCTCGTCGCGCAATGTGCCAGAGCAGCGAGGCAGCCAGGATCGTCGGGCGCGGCTCGGGCGCCGGCATCCGTTCGCGCAGCGCGTCCCAGCCGGCCGGCAGCGCGGCGGCGCGGCAGGCGCGTTCGACCGCGCGGCGCTCGAACAGCAGCCGCACCGCCATGAACTCCGCCAGGGTCGTCGGCGGGCCGTCGGGATGGTCCTCGGGATGGCGCTCGAGCCGCGAGAACATCCCGGCCCAGCCGGGCAGCGCCAGCGCGGTGTGGTAGCAGGAACGGCTCGATCTCGTCGCCGGGCACGCCGAGGGCCGCGGGCACGGCGCGCAGGATCGCCAGGGCCGGCGTCTGCTCGGCGAACACCTGGCGCATGTCGGCTTCCACGCCGCGGCACTCGCGCGGGGCCGACGCGCCGCCGGCGTAGAGTTCGGCGCAGCGCAGCGAGAAAGCCGCGCGATCGGTGGGGAAGTGCGACGTGGGCCTGGCCCTGGTCGAGGAAGCCGGATCCCAGCCGCACCAGCTCGCCGTGCACCGGGACGTCGGGATCGTCGGCACCGAGCGCCACCAGGACGTCGCGGTGGCGGCGCGGCGCCGGCCCGACCGGCGGCAGCGGCTGCGGCCCGTGGCCGACGCGGTCGAGCGCCGCCTGCCAGAGCGCACGGTCCTGGCACTGCGCGGCGATGCCGGCGTCGATGGTGAACGCCAGCCCGGCGGCATCGTCGCCGTCGGCGTCGTCCACCAGCAGCACGTGCCACAGCGCGTCGCGGCGCACGCCCGGCAGCACCGGCTCGGCGGCGCGGCCGTCGAGCGTCGCGGCGATCTCGTGTCGAAGGTCGGCGTCGGCGATCCGGCCGGAGGCCAGGGCGGCGCGGAACTCGGGCAGGCTCAGGTACGGCCGCGCGCCGAGGGCGTCGGCGCCGGCCTGCACCGCCTCGTGGAACGAGCAGGTGCTGGAAGGTGTGCAGCGTGTTGTGGTGGACGAACACGCCGATCGGGCCCTGGTCGGGCAGCAGCCCGCTGGCCCGGGCCAGCGCCCGCTCGACCGGATCCGCCGGGCAGCGGCGTGATGGCCGTCACTAGTGGCCTCCGCCCGGCTGGGCGTGCGCCAGGTCGATGCCGACGACCGTGACCTTGATCTGCCGGTGCTGGGCGTCCTGGACGAAGGTGGCGATCACTTCCTTGACGTCGTGGTCGATGTACTCGCCGGTGCCGTCGATGACCACCTCGGCGCCGTCGTCCACGTCCTCGAGCGCCGAGACGATGCCGGGCTTGGAGACGAAGGTGCCGTCGCGGCGGAAGCGCATCCGCACCCGGCCGTCGTGGTCGCGCTCGGCCACCACCGCCCGCTTGGAGTTCTCGTAGAGCACGAAGAGGATGCCGACGACGATGCCGACGATGACGCCCTTCAGCAGGTCGAGCGTCAGCACCGCGGTGATGGTGATGGCGAAGGGCAGCAGCTGGGTGGCGCCGAGCCGCACCTGGGTGGCGAAGAGCGCCGGCTTGCACAGGTTGAGGCCCACCTGGATGAGCACCGCGGCGAGGCAGGCGAGCGGGATCTTGTTGAGCAGCTGGCCGGCGAAGACCACCGCCAGCAGCAGCAGCGCGCCGTGGATCAAGGCCGACAGCCGCTCGCGCGCGCCGGCCGCGACGTTGGCGCCGCTGCGCACGATCACCGCGGTGACCGGCAGGCCGCCGAGGAAGCCCGACACCGAGTTGGCGGCGCCCTGGGCCAGCAGCTCGCGATCGGGCGGGCTGCGGCGCTTCAGCGGATCGAGCCGGTCGACGGCCTGCACCGACAGCAGCGTCTCGATGCTGGCGACGACGGCGATGGTGGCGGCGGCGATCCACACCTCGGGGTTGGCGATGGCGGCGAAGTCGGGCCGCGGCAGCGCGCTGGCCAGGCCGCTGATTCCGCCGAGCGGGACCTCGACGTAGTGGCTGGGACTCAGGGCCAGGCCCGTGCCGCGCAGCAGCTCGGCCAGCAGGCTGGCGAGCGCCACCGTCACCAGCGCCGGCGAGATCAGCTTGTTCCTGCCGAGCGGCGTGTGCTTCCAGCCGTAGAGCAGCGCCAGCGAGATCGCCGCGATGGCCAGGGCGCCGGGATTGACGTTGCCGGGGATGTCGCTCAAGCCCGCCGGTGACGCCGAAGGCCACCGGCAGCTGCTTCCAGATGATGGTGATGCCGATGGCGGCGAGCATGCCCTTGATGACCGCCGAGGGCACCAGCGCGCTGAAGCGGCCCAGTTGCAGCACGCCCAGGCCGAACTGCAGCACGCCGGCGAGCACCACCGCGGTGAGGAACGGCGGGATGCCGCCGAGGCGATCGACTTCGGCGAGCACGATGGAGGTGAGGCCGGCGGCCGGACCGGTGACCGACAGCGGCGAGCGGCTGATCCACGGCACCACCAGGCCCCCGGCGATGCCGGCGATGAGCCCCGAGACCGGCGGCACACCGCACGCGATCGCGATGCCGAGACACAACGGGAGCGCAACGAGGAAGACGACGATGCCGGCGACAGCGTCCTCCTTCGGATGACCGAACATCGACGTGTGGTGCTGCATGGGGAACCATCCACCTCGCGTGAACCGCGGCGATCCGCCAGGCGAACCCTGGCGACGCACACGCGCCCGCAGGCGCAGCCGCACACGTACCGCCGTGCGGGCGCCGGGGCGCAGGAAAGCGGGCTAGGTGGTGGGTGGGGCGCGGCCGCGCGACGGCGCGGTCGAACGGCCGGCCGCGGGTGCGGCCGGACGGGAGAGCAGGAGGCAGACGAACTCGGTGGGCGGGACCGGCGCGGTGACGCGGCGCCGGCCGGCGCCGCGATGACCAGTGCCAGGCCCTGGTCGGGCGCGGCCTGCTCGGACACGCTGAGCGCGAAGCCCTCGACGTCGCCGACGAGGTGCTCGCCGTCGGCGTCGATCCGCTGCGCGCCGACGCGGGTGACCCGCAGGTGGAGGTCGCGGTCGATGCCGTCGACCTCCATCGCGGCGCCCGCCTGGACGAGCGCCATCGACAGGACGATGCCGATCGACAGGTTCGACGCGAGACGGGACGGCGACAGTCGCATGAATCAGGCTGCGCGCGGTACGCGCCGCTCAGAATACGTCAGCGCGTCGATCGGCGTCAAAGCACGGCGCAACCCATCCGCTCTGCAGATGTCATCAATCGCAACTCCCGTAACGGGCGTTCCGCCTTCCATCCGGGCCCGTTTCGGCGAAGCGTTGTCCGCGATCTGGCCGCGACGAGCCCTACTTCTTCTGTACGGACGGGTGGACGTAGGGCTTCAGCACGCGATCCGGATCAGGGCGCACGCTGAGGTAGTCGACGTGATCGGGGATGTCGCTCCAGCCGTGCGGCACGCCGGCGGGGATGATGATGATGTCGCCGATCTTGACCACCCGGGTGACGACGTCGGGGCCGGCGATTGCGCCGCTGCACGACGGGCCGTTGAGGACCGTGGTCACCGGGCTGTCGGGGGCCGACTTGCGGCCGTTCACGATCCGGCCGCCGGTGATCAGCGTGCCGCGTCCCCGAGACGATGATGTAGGTCTCGGTCTGGTGGTCGTGGGCGATGCCGCCGCCTGGCGATCCAGCCACCGGCGTGGCCGCCTGCTCGCCGCACGGGGCGGCGCGGCGCGGGCGCAGCGGCGCCGCCGGCTGGCGCAGCCGCCGGGGGCTTGGCGTTGCGGGTGCTGCCGCGGTGGACGATGCCGACCGCCTCGTTCAGCTTGCCGACGTCCACGCTGACGATCTGGCGATCCACCCCGGGCAGCGCGTTCACTTTCTTCACGTCCTCGTCGGTGATGTAGGTGGCGGCCTTGGGGCCCATGTTCTCGACCTGGGCCAGTGCCACCGACGGTGTCCCGGCCAGCGCCACGGCCGTGAGGATGTTCGCGATTCGCATGAGGGCCTCCTCGGAAGGCGACACTATAGCCCGGGTCGTGCCACGGCCATCGGCTGTGTGAAGATCCGACGAGATCGATGGGCCGAGTTTCCTTGATCGTGTTGTGCACCGTCCTGGCCCTCGCCGCCTGGACCGCCGTTGTCGTTGCGGGAGCGGTGGAGGGCTGGTGGCGTCAGCCACTGGCGCGCTGCGGGGCGACGCGCGCGCCTTCATGGATGCGGCCGTCGCGGAGATCGACAGGACCCGTCGCGGCAACGTCGCCTTCGTCCTGATCGAGGACGGCCAGGTGTTCGACGAGCATTTCACGTCGGCCGGCCAGCCTGTCGATCGCGACACGCTGTTCCAGGTCGCCTCCATGAGCAAGTGGATCACGGCCTGGGGGGTGATGACCTTGGTCGAGGCCGGGACGCTCGACCTCGACGCGCCGGTGTCGACCTATCTCACGCGATGGTCCCTGCCGAAGACCGAGTTCGACAACGGCGGCGTCACGGTCCGCCGGCTGCTCAGCCATACGGCGGGATTGACCGACGGGCTCGGCTATGGCGGATTCGCGCCAGGCCAGCCGGTGCAGCCGCTCGTGGCGTCCTTGACCCGCGCGGCCGACGCGTCGCCCGGTGCCGACGGGGCGGTTCGAGTCGGTATCGAGCCGGGAAGCGCCTTCGAGTACTCGGGAGGCGGCTATACGCTGCTGCAGCTGATCATCGAGGAAGTCTCCGGACAATCCTTCAACGACTACATGAGGAGCGCGGTGTTCGCGCCGCTCGGCATGACGCGATCGACCTACAGCCTCGAGGGCGCGTCTCCGACCAACATCGCCGAGTTCTACGACGTCGATGGAACGCCGGCGATTCACTATCGATTCACCTCGCTCGCCGCGACATCGCTCTATACGTCGGCCGCCGACGTGACCCGCTTCATCCAGGCGCACGCGATCGGGCCGAATGGCGAACCCGCGGGGCGCGGGGTCCTCGAACCCAGGACTCTCGAAGAGATGCGCCGCCCGCATGCCTCGCAGCTGGGGGCCGCCATCTGGGGTCTCGGAACGATGCTCTATGCCGGCAACAACGCTGGCGGGTTCGTCATCGGCCATGACGGCAACAACGATCCGGCGATCAACACCGCAGCACGGCTGGATCCCGCAACCGGGAACGGCGTCGTCGTTCTCGAGACCGGCAATCGGCTGCTGGCGACGACCATGGCAGGCGAATGGCTGTTCTGGCGGACCGGCAACGTGGATTTCCTGACGTTGACGATCGAGGCGCGGCAGCCTGCTCGAAGTCCTCGCCGCCGGATGGATTGCCATCCTCCTGGCCGCCTCGATCGTCGGCTGGCGGTCCAGGCGCGCGGCGGCGAGGTCGTCAGCCCGCATGCGGAGGGCCGCTGACGCGCCGGCCAGCACGGTCCCGTCCGGATCGAGTATCGTCCGCCATAGCCGAATGGCGATTGCGGCCGGCGCCCGAATCGGACCCTACGAGGTGCTTTCCCTCCTCGGCGCCGGCGGCATGGGCGAGGTCTATCGGGCGCGTGACACGACGCTCCACCGCGACGTCGCGATCAAAGTGCTGCCCGATCTCTTCGCCAGCGACGCCGAACGGCTCGCCCGCTTCACCCGCGAAGCCCAGACGCTGGCGGCGCTGAACCACCCGAACATCGCCCACATCCACGGCTTCGAAGACAACGGCGGCGTCCGGGCGCTGGTGATGGAACTGGTCGAGGGTGAGGATCTGTCGCAGCGGCTCGCGCGCGGCGCGCTGCCGCTCGACGAGGCCTTGCCCATCGCGAGGCAGATTGCCGAGGCGCTCGAAGCCGCCCACGAGCAGGGGATCATCCACCGCGATCTCAAGCCCGCCAACATCAAGCTGCGCGCCGACGGCGTCGTGAAGGTGCTGGATTTCGGACTCGCCAAAGCGCTGGAGCCGGGGTCCGGGATCGGCGACAGCGGGTCGCCGAACGTGGCGAACTCGCCGACCATCACCTCGCCGGCGATGACGATGCGCGGGATGATCCTCGGCACCGCGGCCTACATGGCCCCGGAGCAGGCCAAGGGCAAGCCGGTCGACAAGCGCGCCGACATCTGGGCGTTCGGCTGCGTGCTCTACGAGATGCTGGCCGGCCGCCGGGCCTTCGCGGGCGACGACGTCTCCACCACGCTGGCGGCCGTCCTGTTGAAGGATCCCGAGTGGCAGCGCCTTGCCGGCCGCGACGCCGGTCGCGCTCCGGCGCCTGCTGACGCGCTGCCTGACGAAGGATCCCAAGGCACGGTTGCGCGACATCGGCGAGGCGCGGGTCCGGATCGACGAACTGCTCGGCGGCGCCCCGGACGAAGCCGGTGCACCCGCCATCACACCGGCCCGGTCCGGGTGGAAACGGGTCGTGCCGTGGGCGGCTGCGGGCGTGCTCGCGCTCGGATCGATGTTGATTGGCACCGTCGTCGCCCGGCGGTCGGCCGGCGACGTGACGTCCCCGGCCGTGCCAGTGACGTTCACCATCGCGCCGCCGGAGAACGCGTCGTTTGGCGGTCCGCCCGGCGGAGGGACCGGGACCGCGACTCAGGTCGCGGTGTCACCCGATGGCCAGAACATCGCCTTCGTCGCCGGGGCTCAAGCCGCGTATCAGATCTACTTGCGCCCGGTCGCTAGCCTTGCCGCCCGGGCGATTCCAGGGACCGAGGGCGGGACGTTCCCGTTCTGGTCGCCGGACAGCCGCTTCGTCGGGTTCTTCGCCGATGGCAAGTTGAAGAAGGTCGCCATCGCCGGCGGCCCGGCGGTCGTGCTCTGCGACGCTCCGTTCGGCCGCGGCGGCAGTTGGAGCCGCGACAACGTGATCCTGTTCGCGCCAGGGGAGGTCGCCAACGCGCCAGGTCGCGAGACCCTCTGGCGCGTCTCGAGCGCCGGCGGCGTGCCGGCCGTCGTCACTCGCTTCGATCCGGCGAACGCCGACACGCGCCACCGCTGGCCGCACTTTCTGCCCGATGGCCGTCACTTCCTCTACACCGAGGTCTTTGGCGCCCCCGGCACCGGTCGGCGAAGCCGTCGACCATCAGAATTGGCTCCCTCGAGCCGGGCGAAGCCGACGTCACGTTGCTTCAGGCAGAGTCATCGGCGGCATACGCCTCCGGCCACGTGCTGTTCGCCCGCGACGAGACCTTGATGGCGCAGCCGTTCGATCCGGAGACGCGGCAAATCAATGGCGAAGCCTTCCCGGTGGCCGAGCGCGTCAGCCAGGAGGGAAGCCGCTACGTGGGCGCGTCGGTGTCGGAAAATGGCACGCTGGTGTATGGCGGCGACGACTCCCTCGCTGTCACCCAGCTGACCTGGCGCGATCGCACGGGTCGTGCCCTCGGCATCGGTGGGCGGACCCGCGCCGTACCTCAACCTGGCGCTGTCACCCGAGGAACGCCGCGTGGCGGTCGCCGTGGGCACCGTCAACCTGCAGAACGTCGACATCTGGATCATCGACATCGCCCGCAACGGGCGCTCGCGCCTGACCGGCGAGCCGGGTGTCCACGGCTCGCCGGTGTGGTCGCCAGACGGCACGCGAATCGCCTTCCAGAGCCGCAGATCGGGGAAGTTGTCGTTGCGTGAGAAACGGGTGGGCGGCACGAGCCCCGACGAGTCGCTCGTCGAGGGCGTGGGCAACACGCGTGGCGATCGCCCCGACCAGCTGGTCCGCGGATGGCCGCTTCATCGCGTACACGCTGCGGGCGGCGTTTCCACGCACCTCCGACGTCTGGATCCTCCCCCTGTTCGGCGACCGCAAGCCGTTTCCGCTGGTGCACACCAACTACTTCGAAGGTGAAGCGGTGTTCTCGCCCGATGGCCGCTGGATCGCCTACACGACCGACGACAGCGGACAGCCCAACGTGTTCGTGCAACCGTTCCCCGAGGCCGGCGAGAAACTGCAGGTGTCGACGGCCGGAGGGTCCGCGCCGATCTGGCGGGCGGATGGCAAGGAGCTGTATTACCTCGGCGCTGACTCGACCTTGATGGCCGTGCCGATCGACACGACCGGTCGAGTCGATGCCGGTACCCCGCAAGCGCTCTTTCCCACCGGCATGTTCAACACCGGCTTCAACACCGGCCAGACCTCTATCAGCGTCGGCCAGACGCACGCCGTGTCGAAGGACGGACAGCGCTTCCTTCTCAACGCGAGGACGCCGCAGTCAGGCAGCGTGCCGCCACTGAACGTCGTCGTCAACTGGATGGCCGCGATCCAGACGATAGCCATGGCCCTGACGCCCGGCACCCGCCTCGGTCCATACGAAGTGCTTGCGACCACTCGGCGCCGGCGGCATGGGCGAGGTCTATCGGGCGCGCGACACGAAGCTGGGCCGCGACGTCGCGCTGAAGACGCTGCCGGCGTCGTTCGCCAGCGACGCCGAAGCGGCTGGCGCGATTCGAGCGCGAAGCCAAGACGCTGGCGGCGCTCAACCATCCCCACATCGCCCACATTTACGGCTTCGAGCAATCCGGCGAGACGGCCGCGCTGGTGATGGAACTGGTCGAGGGCGACGATCTGGCGCCGAATCGCCCGCGGCCCGCTGCCGCTCGACGAGGCGCTGCCCATCGCGCAGGCAGATCGCCGAGGCGCTCGAGGCCGCGCACGAGCAGGGGATCATCCACCGCGACCTCAAGCCCGCCAACATCAAGGTGCGCGCCGACGGCGTCGTGAAGGTGCTGGATTTCGGGCTCGCCAAAGCGCTGGAGCCGGGGTCCGGGATCGGCGACGGAGGATCGCCGAACCTGGCGAACTCGCCGACCATCACGTCGCCGGCGATGACCATGCGCGGGATGATCCTCGGCACCGCGGCCTACATGTCGCCGGAGCAGGCCAAGGGCAAGCCGGTCGACAAGCGCACCGACATCTGGGCGTTCGGCTGCGTGCTCTACGAGATGCTCGCCGGCCGGCGGGCCTTCGAGGGCGAAGACGTGAGCGATACGCTGGCCGCGATTCTGCGCGGCGAACCCGACTGGACGAGGTTGCCCTCACTCCCGCCCGCGGTGCTCACACTCATCCGTCGGTGCCTGGAGCGCGACTGGCGCCGCCGCATCGGGTCGATGTCCACGGTGCGGTTCGTGCTCGAGGATCCCGAGGTGCTGTCGCCAGCGAGCGCCGCCGCCGCGCAGATGGCGACCGGAGAAGTCCAGGCGCGCCTGGAGACCGCCGTGGCGCAGGCGCGCCGCCATGTCCTGGTGGGGCGCGTCATCCCGCTGGCCGCACTCGCAGCCATAGCCGTCGTCGCCGCCGTGGTGGGGTTCACCCGGAAAGGTCCACCGCCCTCGACTGTGGCGGTCACGCGATTCTCACTGACGCCGGCCGATGGCCGGGCGCTCAGGGATGTGGTTCGGTTGTTGGCACTGTCACCCACCGGCAACGAACTGGCCTATCTTGACGAAGACCGAGTGCTGATCCGCAGGTTCTCCGAATTCGAGATGAGGCCGCTCGCAGCCACGAACCTGGGACGGAGTATCCAGTCGCCCGCATATTCGCCGGATGGTGAGTGGATTGCCTACTACTCCGGCGCGGAACGCGCGGTGAAGCGAATCAGTGTCCGTGGAGGCGCAGCGCTCCGCGTTTGCGATTTGCCTCCGTTGTTGCGACTGTCGAGCCTGGACTGGAATCCCTCCGGCATTGTTGCGGCCACGGGTACCGGCGGTGCCATACGATGCAACCCCGCGGGTGGCGCGCCGGAGCAACTGGCCACGGTAGAAGACCGGGAGACCGTGCTCGGGGCTCAACTCCTGCCGGGCGGAGAAACGCTCCTGTTGACGATCGCCAACCTGGACGGCTTCCGGGGTGGCACGCTGTGGGAGCAGACCCGAATCGTGGTACAGACGTTGAGAACGGGCGCGCGAAAGACGGTGCGCACGGGAGGCAGCGATGCGCGCTTCCTCAGCACCGGTCACCTGATCTATTCGGTTGGCGGCATTGTGTTCGCGGCACCGTTCGACGTCGGCGCGGCGGAGCTGCGGGGCGAGGCCGTGCCGGTTGTGGAAGGCGTCAGGCGCTCAGCCAGCGGCGTCCTGCTGCTCGCTGTCTCGGACTCAGGTGTGCTCGCCTACCAACCTGGGCCTGCCGGAGCCGGCCGGGGGCTTCGCGGATTGGCGATAGGTGACCGCTCCGGCACCATCAAGAACCTCGCCGTTGCGGAGGCGGCGTACACCCACGTGCGCGTGTCGCGTGACGGCACCCGTGCTGCCATCGGCGTCGATGATGGGAAGCAGGCAAGCGTCTTGATTTATCCGCTTAGCGGGGCGAGCGCGATCCAGCGGCTGCCACTGGCCGGGAATAGCCGGTATCCGCTCTGGTCACCCGATGCTCGATGGATCGCGTTCCAGTCTGACGCTGGCGGAGATCTCGGCATTTTCCGGCAGCGTGCTGACGGCACAGGGGTTGCCGAGCGCCTGACAACCGCGGTGGGGGGCGAGGAGCATGTGCCCGAGTCCTGGTCTCCCGACGGTAAATACCTTTCCTTCAGCGTCCGGAAGTTCGCAGCAGGGAAGAACGAATATGTCCTGTGGATGCTCACGCTGTCGAACCGGAACGCGGTTGCGTTCGACGCCGTGGTCTCGGTCGAGCCGATCGGATCGGTTTTCTCGCCCGACGGCAAGTGGCTGGCGTACTCCAAGGGGACGGTGGCTTCCCTATCGGATGCCAACCGCGGGGTGTTCGTGCAGCCGTTTCCGGCAACGGGAGCGATCTACCAGGCGCCGCGGCAGATTGTGGACTTCCATCCGGCGTGGGCGGCATCGGGCGCCGAACTCGTCTACACGGCGGCAGCAGCTGTGGGGGGGATGGTGGCCGTGCCGGTGACCCACGAGGGTGCAGTGACGTTCGGACCGCCGGTGCTTTTTCCTGCGAGCGTCAGCGGCAACCGGGTGGCACCCGAACCGCGAGCGTGGGACATCCTTCCCGACGGTCGGTTGATCGGCCTGGTTGCCGAGGGCGACGACGCGGCGCGCAGTACCTCGTCTGAGATCCGCCTCGCCGTGAATTGGTTCGAGGAATTGAAGCAGCGGGTTCCGGTTCCCTAGGATGGCGATGGCGACCGGCACGCGTCTCGGCCCCTACGAGGTCCTCGCTGCGCTCGGCGCGGGTGGGATGGGCGAGGTCTATCGCGCGCGCGACACGACGCTGGGCCGCGACGTGGCGCTGAAGACGCTGCCGGCGTCGTTTGCCAGCGATCCCGAACGGCTGGCGCGATTCGAGCGCGAGGCGAAGACGCTCGCGTCGCTCAATCATCCCCACATCGCCCAGATCTACGGCTTCGAGCGCGCCGGGCGACACGTGTGCGCTCGTGATGGAACTGGTCGAGGGCGAGGATCTGTCGCAGCGGATCGCCCGCGGACCGATCCCTGCCGACGAGGCGTTGCCGATCGCACAGGCAAATTGCCGAGGCGCTCGAGGCCGCGCACGAGCAGGGGATCATCCACCGCGACCTCGAAGCCCGCCAACATCAAGGTGCGCCCCGACGGCGTCGTGAAGGTGCTCGACTTCGGGCTCGCCAAAGCGCTCGATCGCCCACGGACCGATGCCGCTCGACGAGGCATTGCCGATCGCGCGGCAGATTGCCGAGGCGCTCGAGGCCGCGCACGAGCAGGGGATCATCCACCGCGACCTCAAGCCCGCCAACATCAAGGTGCGCGCCGACGGCGTCGTGAAGGTGCTCGACTTCGGGCTCGCCAAAGCGCTGGAGCCTGGGTCCGGGATCGGCGACGGAGGATCGGCGAACCTGGCGAACTCGCCGACCATCACCTCGCCGGCGATGACGTTGCGCGGGATGATCCTCGGCACTGCGGCCTACATGTCGCCGGAGCAGGCCAAGGGCAAGCCGGTCGACAAGCGCACCGACATCTGGGCGTTCGGCTGCGTGCTCTACGAGATGCTCGACCGGCCGGCGGGCCTTCGAGGGCGAGGACGTCAGCGACACGCTGGCCGCGATCCTGCGCGGCGAACCCGACTGGACGATGTTGCCCGCGCTTCCGACCTCGGTGGACATGCTCATCCGCCGGTGCCTGGAGCGCGACTGGCGCCGGCGCATCGGGTCGATGTCCACGGTGCGATTCGTGCTCGAGGAGCCCGCGGTGCTGTCGCCGGCCAGCACCGCCGCCGCGCCGGTGGATGCCGGGGCGGCGCAGGCGCGCCTGGAGACCGCCGTGGCGCTGGCGCGCCGCCATGTCCTGATGCGTCGTGTCCTCCCTCTGGCGGGTCTCGCCGCCGTCGCAGTAGCGGCGGCCGGCGTGGGGTTCTCTCGTGACGTCACGCCGCCGGCACCGCCGGCGCCGGTCGCGCGATTTCTGCTCGGGCTGCCCGCGGGCCAGGTGCTCGGCACGTCTGGGCGGACCATGGCGTTGTCGCCCAGTGGCAACGAGCTGGCCTACCTCACCGAGGGGCGGTTGCTGATTCGTCGCCTCTCGGACTTCGAGATGGTGCCAGTCGCCGCATCGGACATGGGACAGAACCTCCAGTCGCCCGCCTTCTCGCCGGACGGCAGGTGGATTGCCTTTTACTCGGCCTCTCAGCAGGCGGTGAAGCGCATCAGCGTTCAAGGCGGCGCAGCGCTCCGCGTGTGCGACTCGCAAGCGGTGAGCCTCGACTGGGATGCGTCCGGCATTCTGGTGGCGCGGGGCTCGGGCGGTGTGATGCGGTGCAATCCCGCGGGCGGACCGCCGGAGCAGCTGGTGAAGGTCGAGGCCGGAGAAACCGTGCTCGCGCCTCAGATGCTGCCTGGAGGAGACGCGCTGCTGTTCACGATCGCGAGCCTGACCGGTGGACCGGCGCGCTGGGATCAGGCCCGGGCCGTGGTGCAGTCACTGCGCACGGGGGAGCGCAAGACGGTGCTCGAGGGAGGCAGCGGGGCACGATACGTCAGCACCGGTCATCTGATCTATACGGTCGGGGGCAGTCGTGTTCGCGGCCCCGTTCGACCTCGACCGCCGGGAGCTGCGCGGAGAGGCGGTGCCGGTCGTGGAAGGGGTGAGGCGCTGGCCCACCGGCGAGATGCAGCTCGCCGTCTCCGACTCGGGAACGCTTGTCTACCTGCCGGGTCCGACCGGGAACCAGACCGTGCGCCGCCTCGCGATTGGCGACCGCGCCGGCAACATCACCGGCCTGCCGGTGCCGCCCGCGGCCTACTCGCATGTGCGCGTCTCGCCCGACGGCACGCGTGCCGCGTTGGGCGTCGACGATGGGAGACAGGCCAGCGTCCTCATCTATGCCCTCAACGGAACGAGCGCGGTGCAGCGCCTGGCCACGGAAGGCAAGAACCGCTTTCCGGTGTGGTCCCCGGACGGTCGGTGGATCGCGTTCCAGTCGGACCGCGGCGGAGATCTCGCCATCTTCCGGCAGCGTGCAGACGGCACCGGCGTTGCGGAGCGGCTGACGACCCCGGCGGCAGGTGAGGAGCATGTCCCCGAGTCCTGGTCCCCCGACGGGCGACATTTGTCGTTCGGTGCCGGCCCGGCCTCGGCAGCCGGGACGCGCGTCGCCCTCTGGATACTGACGCTGGCCGACAAGACGACGGCCCCGTTCGGCGGCGTCTCGTCCAACGGATCGATCGGGTCGGTGTTCTCGCGGGACGGCAAGTGGCTGGCCTACGCGAAGGGGACGGGCGGCGCCGCCGATGTCAATCGCGGCGTCTTCCTGCAGCCCTTCCCCGCGACCGGCGCGGTGTATCAGGTGCCGAAGCAGCTCGTGGATTTCCATCCGGTGTGGGCGAAATCGGGCAGCGAGGAGCTGGTGTTCACGGCCGCGGCGACTGCCGGACAGATGGTGGCGGTGCGCGTCACCACCGCGGCGGGCGTGACCTTCGGGACGCCGGTGCGATTTCCCGCGAGTGTCACCGGCGATCGCGTGGCGAGCGAGCCACGAGCCTGGGACATCCTGCCCGACGGCCGGTTCATCGGCATCACGTCCACCCCGGAAGACGCGGCGCGGGATTCCTCGCCCGGGATGCGCCTGGTCCTGAATTGGTTCGAGGAGTTGAAGCAGCGGGTTCCGGTGCCGTAGCCGATGGCTATGGAAACCGGCACGCGTCTCGGCCCCTACGAGATCCTCGCCGCCTCGGCGCCGGCGGGATGGGCGAGGTCTATCGCGCGCGCGACACGACGCTGGGCCGCGAGGTGGCGCTGAAGACGCTGCCGGCGTCGTTTGCCAGCGATCCCGAGCGGCTGGCGCGTTTCGAGCGCGAGGCGAAGACGCTCGCGTCGCTCAACCATCCCCACATCGCCCAGATCTACGGCTTCGAGCGCGCGCGGCGACGTCGTGTGCGCTCGTGATGGAGCTGGTCGAGGGCGAGGATCTGTCGCAGCGGATCGCGCGCGGAGCGCTGCCGCTCGACGAGGCGCTGCCGATCGCGAGGCAGATCGCCGAGGCGCTCGACGCGGCGCACGAGCAGGGGATCATCCACCGCGATCTGAAGCCCGCGAACATCAAGGTGCGCGCCGACGGCGTGGTGAAGGTGCTGGATTTCGGGTTGGCCAAGCTCGCGCAGCCGGAGTCGGCAGGAAGCCAGGACGTCACGGCGTCGCCGACGATCACCTCGCCGGCGCGGATGACCGGCATCGGCGTGATCCTCGGCACGGCGGCCTACATGAGTCCCGAGCAGGCGAAGGGACGCGAGGCCGACCGGCGCAGCGACATCTGGGCGTTCGGGGCCGTGCTCTACGAGATGCTGACCGGCCGCCGCGCCTTCGACGGCGAGGACATGGCGGAGGTGCTCGGCGCGGTGGTGCGCCTCGAGCCCAACTGGGAGGCGCTGCCCGCCGACGTGCCGCTGCCGGTCCGCACGCTGCTGCAGAGCTGTCTGGTGAAGGACCGTGGCCGCCGCGTGGCCGACATCTCCACGGCGCTCTTCGTGCTGGACAAGGCCGCGAGCCTCGCCGCGCCAGCCGCGGCGGTGGCCGCCGAGCCGCTGTCCCGGCCGCCGCTGTGGCGTCGCGTCGTCACGCCGGTGGCCGCTGCGCTGGTGGCCGCCACGGTCGCGGGCACCGGGGTCTGGTACGCCACGCGCGCGGCTGCACCGCTGCCGCTCACGCGTCTCGCGGCTGCAGATCGCGCCGTACCGGGCGCTGCCGCGATGACCATCACCGGCACACCGCGACCTGGCGATCGCGCCTGATGGCTCTCGCGTCGTCTATGTGGGCAACAACGGCACGCAGCTCTTCGTCCGCGCGCTCGACGCCCTGGAGCCGGAGGCGGTGTTCACCGGCTGAGCCGCGCGGGCCGTTCGTCTCCGCCCGACGGGCAATGGATCGGGTTCGTGGATGGCGGTCTCGTTGAAGAAGGTGGCCGTCGACCGGCGGGCCGGCGGTCTCGCTGTCGCCCCAGCTCGACGGCGCGACTCCGCGGCGCCACCTGGGGATCGGACGAGACGATCATCGTCGCCACCGCAATGGCGCGACCGGCCTGCAGCAGGTCCCAGCCGCGGGGCGGGCCGGCGACCGTGCTCACGCGGCCCGATCCGCGCGCAGGGAGAAGCCGACCACGTGTGGCCGGAGCGGCTGCCGGGCGGCCGGGCCGTGCTCTTCACCATCACGGCGGTCACGGGCGGCCTCGACGCCGCACAAGTGGCCGTCCTGGATCTGCAGACGGGAATCGCACAGCCGTCCTCGTACGCGGGCGGCAGCCATCGGCCGCGCTACGTGCCGAGCGGCCATCTCGTCTACGCCGCGGCCGGCGCGCTGCGGGCGGTGCCGTTCGACCTGGCCCGCCTGGAGACGCGCGGCACGCCGGTGCGGTCGTTCCGCAACGTGCTGACGACCGCCCACGGCGGACGCGGACGCCGTGGTGGCGGGCGACGGCACGCTGGCGTACGTGCCGGGGGGCGTCGGCGACCGGCGGAGTGCAGCGCACGCTCGTCTGGGTGGACCGCCAGGGTCGCGAGACGCCAATCCCGGCGCCGCCGCGCGCGCTATGTCTATCCGCGCCTGTCACCCGACGGCAAGCGCGTCGCGGTCGTAGCCGTCGATCAGGAGCTGGACGTCTGGGTCTGGGATCTTGGCCGCCCCACGCTCACCCGCGTCGACCTTCGACGCGGGAGTCGACCACTCGCCCGTGTGGACGCGCGACGGCGCGCGCTGATCTTCAGTTCGGAGCGCGCCGGCATCCGGAATCTCTTCTGGCAGCCGGCCAACACGACCGGGCGCGGTCGAGCGGCTCAGCCGAGAGTGCCAGTATTGCAGCACGCAACCGGCGTGTCACCCGACGGCCGCGCCTCATCTTCACCGAGCGTCGCCGCGAACACGGCCGAAGACATGATGCAGCTCGACTTGGACGGACTCGCGTGCCGTCACGCCGCTCGTGCAGTCCCCGTTTGCCGAGCGGAACGGCGTCGTCTCGCCCGACGGCCGCTGGCTGGCCTACGAGGCGAACGACTCGGGCCGGTTCGAGATCTCCGTGCGGCCCTTTCCCGACGTGAACAGCGGGCATTGGCAGGTGTCCGTACCGCGGGCGGCACGCGGCCGCTCTGGGCGCGGAGCGGTCAGGAACTGCTCTATGTGTCGCCGGCGGGTGCGCTCATGAGCGTGGGCGTGGCGCGTGGCACGTCGTGGGCGGCGACGACGCCGACGCTGGTGGTGAAGGAAGGCTACTATCACGATCCCCGGTTGGCGATCTCCGGCCGCACCTACGACATCTGCCCCGACGGGCAGCGGTTCCTGATGGTCAAGGGCGGCGGCGCCGGCGCAGACGCGCCGCGCCCGCGAGCCTCGTCGTCGTGCAGCACTGGGGCGAGGAACTGAAGCGGCTCGTGCCGACCCCGGACTAGACGCGATCCCGAGCCCGCAGCGCGACCTGCCGCCGCAGGATTTGAGTTGCGGCGTGAGGCCGGATCGGGTATCGTGCCGCCGTATGCCGAGCCTCCGCGTCGTGGTCATGGTTGCCGCCGTCGCCGTCACGGCCGGCGTCGTCCCTGAAGTCCGCCCAGCAGCCCACGCAGCCGCCGCTCACGCAGCAGCCGCCGTTGCCGCCGCTGGTCGTGCCGATGCCCGAGATTCTCAAGGCCTACGCGCCGGTCACGGCCGAACGGCTGAAGAACCCGGCCGACGGCGAGTGGCCGATGGTGCGCCGCACCTACGACGGCTGGGGCTACAGCCCGCTCGACCAGATCACGCCGGCCAACGTCGGCCAGCTGCGGCCGGCGTGGGTGTTCTCGACCGGCGTCGGCAGCGGCCACGAGGCGGCTCCTGTCGTCGTCAACGGCGTGATGTTCCTGTCGACGCCCGAGCACCGCGTCGTCGCCATCGACGCCAAGACCGGCGTGCTGCTGTGGCGCTACATCAAGGACGTGGCCGAGACGATCATCGCGCCGCATCCGACCACGCGCGGCATCGCGCTCTATGGCGACAAAGTGTTCTTCGCCGCCAACGACGCGACGCTGGTCGCCCTCGATGCGCGCACCGGCGCCCAGGCGTGGGCGACCAAGGTGGCCGAGAACAAGGACGGCTACTACATGACGCTGGCGCCGCTGGTCGCCGACGGCAAGGTGATGGTCGGCGCCTCGGGCGGCGAGCTCGGCGTGCGCGGCTTCGTGGCCGCGTACGACGTCGAGACCGGCAAGCAGATCTGGCGCACCTACACCGTGCCGGCGCCGGGCGAGCCCGGCAGCGAGACCTGGCCCAAGGGCGACCAGTGGAAGAACGGCGGTGCGCCGGTCTGGGTCACCGGCAACTACGACCCGGCCACCAACCTGACGTTCTGGGGCACCGGCAACGGCGGGCCGTGGATGGGCGACCAGCGGCCGGGCGACAACCTCTACACCGCGTCGACCGTGGCGCTCGACGCCACCACCGGGCAGCATCAAGGGCCACTTCCAATACCACCCCAACGACTCGTGGGACTGGGACGAGGTGTCGCCGCCGATCCTGGTCGACTTCCAGCGCAACGGCCGCACCGTGAAGGGTCTCATCGACGTGGCCCGCAACGGCTACCTGTGGTTCCTCGAGCGCTCCGCCGGCCCGATCAAGTTCGTCGACGGCAAGCCCTACGTGCGCCAGAACGCCTTCCGCAGCCTCGACCCGGTCACCGGCCGGCCCGACGTCGATCCGGCGCGCAAGCCCGGCACCGGCAAGATGGCCGACTTCTGCCCGTCGCACTGGGGCGGCAAGAACTGGCCGCCGATCGCCTTCAGCCCGAAGACGCGGATGATCTACATCCCGGCCAACGAGAACCTGTGCGCCACGCTGATTGGCCGCCCGGCCACTTACAAGGCCGGCAGCAGCTATACCGGCGCCACCAGCACGCTCTACATCGCCGAGGGCGCCGATCACATCGGCGAAGTGCAGGGCTGGAACGTCGACACCGGCGCGCGGGTGTGGACCCACACCTTCGCCGACCTCGGCGAACTGGGGGCCGATGCTGGCCACCGGCGGCGGCCTGGCGTTCAGCGGCGGCACCAACGACCGGATGTTCCGCGCCTTCGACGCCGCCAGCGGCAAGCTGCTGTGGGAGTTCCCGACCAACTCGGGCATCACCGGGCAGCCGTCGTCGTTCGCGGTCGACGGCAAGCAGTACGTCGCCGTGGCGTCGGGCTGGGGCGTGGACGCCCGCGGCATGCAGGCGCGGCTCAACCGGCTGCAGCCGGGCAAGTTCCCCGAGGTGCCCGAGGGCGGCGCGATCTGGGTGTTCGCGCTGCCGTAGCCGGCTCAGAACGCGCGCCTCGCCCCTCCACCATGGCCGACTACGAGCTCGTGATTGCCGGCGGCACGGTCGTGACCGCCGCCGACCAGTGCCGCGCCGATGTCGGCATCCGCGACGGCCGCATCATGGCGATCGGGCTCGGCCTGCGCGGCGATCGCGACGATCGACGCCGGCGGGCTGCTGGTGATGCCTGGCGGCGTCGACTCGCACTGTCACATCGAGCAGCTCCAGCCGGGCGGCCGCGCCGACGAGGAGACGTTCGTCAGCGGCAGCCGGTCGGCCCTGGCCGGCGGCACGACGACGGTGATCCCGTTCTCGACGCAGTTCAAGGGCCAGGGCCTGGCCGATTCGCTGGCCGAGTATCGCCGGCGCGCCGCCTCGGCGATGGTCGACTACAGCTTCCATCAGATCATCACCGATGCCAGCGACGACGTGATCCAGCGCGAGGTGCCCGAGATCGTCGCGTCGGGCATCCGCAGCCTCAAGGTGTTCCTGACCTACGATCCGCTGCACCTCGACGATCGCCAGTTCCTCCGCGTGCTCGCGGCGGCCCGGCGGTGCGGCGCGCTGGTCACGGTGCACTGCGAGAACCACGACGCCATCGCCTGGCGCACCGCGGCGCTGCTGGCCGACGGCCGCACCGCCCCGAAGTACCACGCGTGGTCGCGCCCCTCGGTGGTCGAGCGCGAGGCCACCTACCGGGCCATCGCCCTGGCCGAGCTGGTCGACCAGCCGATTCAGATCTTCCACGTGTCGTGCCCCGAGGTGGCCGACGAGATCGCCCGCGCCCAGGCCCGGGGGCTGAAGGTGTGGGGCGAGACCTGCCCGCAGTACTTCGTGCTGTCGGCCGCCGACATGGACCGTCCGGGGTTCGAAGGGGCGAAGTACATGTGCAGCCCCGCGCCGCGCGATCGGCAGGCGAGCGACGGACTCTGGGACGCCGTGCGCCGTGGCACCCTCGACGTCGTGTCGTCGGATCACAGCGGCTGGGGGTTCGAGACCCCGGTCGGCAAGCGCGTCAACGGCGCCGAGGCGCCGTTCCGCGACATTCCCAACGGCGTGCCCGGACTGGGATCGCGCCTGCCGATCCTGTTCAGCGAGGGGGTGGCCGCCGGACGCATCTCGGCCAGCACGTTCGTCCAGTTGACCGCCACCAACCCCGCCAAGCTCTTCGGCCTCTATCCCGCCAAGGGCACGATCGCGCCGGGCGCCGACGCCGATCTCGTGCTCTGGGATCCGGCGCGACGGACGACCATCACCAACGCCCGGCTGCAGCACATCATCGACTACACGCCCTACGAAGGGCTGGAGGTGACGGGCTGGCCGGTGGCCACCGTGCGCCGCGGCGAGGTGGTCATGCGTGACGGCGTCGTCGACGCTCGCGCCGGGCTCCGGCCGGTTCCTGGCGCGCGGCCCCTATGCGGCGATCGCGCCGACCGGGCGGCTGCCCGACGGGTTCGACGCCAGTGCGTTCCTGGTCTGACGCCCGGTTTTCGGTGCCACGTAGGGCAGAGCTTCAGCTCTGCCTCGAGGCGGCTCTGACCATAATCGAGAAACGCTCTATGCGCTACATCGTGCGCGGCGGCGTCGGCAGGTTGAGCAGGAACGGCGTGTCGCGCAGCTCGCGGCTGAGCCGCGCGTAGCGCAGTCGCCACGCTTCGAAGTTACGGCCCATCGTGTCCATGAGCAGGGCCTTGCTCCCCTGCGGCTCGCGGTGCGCGGCGCGGAAGAAGAACGCCGGCGCCGAGGTCGGCGTACCAGCGGACGTTGTGGCGGTTGCGGGCCTGATCCTCGAAGAAGCCGGCCATCATCAGGCAGTTCGTGCCGGCGGTTTCGAGCATGCCGCTGTCGAAGGCCTGGCCGGCGCTCGACGACGAAGGTGTCGAACACCGCCTCGAGACTCGACGGCGTCGGGAAGTCGATGGTCGTGGCCGTGGAGACCTGGGCGTAGTGCGCCAGGACGCTGGCGTTGTAGAGCAGCTCCCGCCGATCGACGTCAGTGCCGGCGACGTCCTTCAATCCGATGAAGAAGAACTCGAGCGTCTGGCGGTGGTCGCTTGCGAGCAGCGTGCGCAGTGGCCCCATGGCGTGCCTCCGGAAGCCGGGCGGCGCGCCGTGGGTGGTGCCGGCGCCTCGGGCTCGGCCTGTGCTGATCACCGAGCAACTCGCATGCCACTGCGCAGCGAGCGATCCAGCGCGAAGATTACACCAGATTTCGTCGCCGTTCCCTGACCTGCCCTCCAGATACGACGTTCGGCGCTGCCGTTCTTTGACACACCGCGCGCCCGGAGTGGCTCCGTCGGGCCAATCGAAGTATTGTCATGCCCGGCCATGCCGAGCGGCAGTGATTCGGCCGCATCGGACCGGCCGTAGAATCGAGGGGCCTCGCGGGATGGTCCAGCGAAGCACGCCGGATCCAGACCCTCGCCGCCGCGGCGGTGCTCGTCGTCGATGCCGCTCTGCTCACCGACGCGATGAGCGCCGGGCAGCCCGTCACGCCGCACCGCAACCACCCGCGGCCGCGCCGCCTGGTCCGACCTATATCAGCCGGATCATGGTCTATGACCTGACGCGGAAGTCCTCGACGCTCGTCCATCAGGGCGACGGCATCTGGGAGGCGCCGAACTGGTCGCGACAGGGCAACTATCTCCTCGTGAATTCCCAAGGGAAGCTCTATCGCATCGCCGCTGACGGCAGATCCGCGCCCGAAGCCATCAATCTCGACCCGGCGCTGCGGGCCAACAACGATCACGATTTCTCCGCCGACGGCAAGCGGCTCGCGATCTCGGCGACCTCGCCGTCGTCACGCCAGTCGCAGGTGTATGTCGCGAATGCGGATGGCTCCGATCACCGGCTCGTCGTGGCCGCCGCCCCGAGCTTCTTCCACGGCTGGTCGCCGGATGGCGCCTACCTGTCCTTTGTCGCGAATCGCGACGGCAAGACAGTACGACCTCTATCGCATCCGCACCGCCGGTGGCGACGAGCAGCGCCTGACCTCCGATCCTGCGCATGACGACGGGTCCGACTACTCACCGGACGGACGATGGATCTATTTCAACTCGGATCGCGCTGGCGGCGGCGGGAACATCTGGCGCATTCCGGCCGACGGCGGCGGTCCGAACGACGAGAAGGCCGAGCGCATCACGAACGACGCGCTGGAGGACTGGTTCCCGCATCCGTCGCCCGACGGCAGCAAGCTGCTGTTCCTCTCGTTTCCCGCCGGCACCAAGGGTCATAGCGACCGGACGCTGAAGGTGCAGCTGCGGATGATTGACCTGCCTGGCGACAAACCGCGCGACGTCGCGCCTCAGGTCGTCGTCGAGCTGATTGGCGGCCAGGGCACGATCAACGTGAACTCCTGGTCCCCCGACTCGACGAAGTTCGGCTACGTGACGTTTGAGGCGATTTGCGCCGCCCATGGCCGGCGCTGACGTTCGTTGACAGGCCCTCCAGGCGCCGGGTGTAGGCTGTAGCCGCCGGAATCGCCTGAGGAGTGCCGCATGAGACTTCGAACGCTGCTGACCGTGCCCGTCCTCGCCCTGCTGCTGGGGGTCGCCGCCACCGCGCAGCGGCCCGCCAACGCCCCGGCCACCGGGCCGGGCGGCACCCCGCCCGACACGGTCTTCCTCGAGGAGCTGACCTGGGCCGAGACGCGCGACCTCGTCAAGGCCGGGCTGGACCACGGTGATCGTCGGCACCGCGGGCACCGAGCAGAAGGGCCCGCACATGGTCGACGGCGAGCACAAGTTCGTGATGACCTGGGCCGCCGACAAGATCGCGCGCGGCGTGGGCAAGACGCTGGTGGCGCCGATCGTCACCTACGTGCCCGAGGGCAGCTGGGATCCGCCCACCGGTCACATGGGCAAGCCGGGCACGATCACCTTGCCCGAGGATCGCTTCGTCGACCTGCTGGTCAACGCCGGCCGCAGCCTCAAGGCCGGCGGCTTCACCACGGTGATGTTCATCGGCGAGTCGGGCGGCAACCGCACCGGCATGCGCACGCGCCGCCGAGAAGCTGAACACGCTGTGGGCCGGCAGCGCCAAGGCGATGTGGATCGACGACTACTACACCAAGGCGCACCGCGACCAGGAGCAGTGGGCGGCCAAGTTCCTCGGCGTGCCGCCGGCCGAGGTCGGCAACCACGCCAACATCCTCGACACCTCGGAGCTGCTGTTCATCGCGCCGCAGCACATCCGCACCGATCGCCTCGTCGGCAACGACTACGAGAACAACGGCGTCAGCGGCGTCAACCAGTCGAAGTCGTCGCCCGAGGTCGGCCGCGCGCTGATGCAGATCAAGGTCGACAACGCCCTGGCGCAGATCAAGCGGATGACCAGCGGCGCCGAGGGTCCGGTGCCCGCCGCGCCCCAGCAGGGCGGCGGTGGGGGCGGCGCGGCGGCGGCGGCGCGCGCGGCCGCGGCGCGGCCGCCGGGCCGCCCCAGCCGACCATGCTGACAGCGCCGGCCGGCAAGACGCCGACGCGTCCGCCCGACACGGTGTTCATCGACGAGCTGACGTGGGAAGAGACCCGCGATCTGATGAAGGCGGGGAAGACGACGGTGATCGTGCCCACCGGCGGCACCGAGAAGAACGGGTACCACATGGTGCTCGGCAAGCACAACTACGTGGTCGCCTACGCCGCCAACCAGATGGCGCGGAAGATCGGCAACACGCTGGTGGCGCCGGTGATCCAGTACGTGCCCGAGGGCGATCCCGATCGCCAGAACCCTCGGGTCGATCTCGCTGCCGTCGCCGGCCTACGACCAGCTGCTCGACGCCGCCGCGCGCAGCCTGAAGGCGCACGGCTTCAAGGAGATCCTCTTCATCGGCGACAGCGGCGGCAACCAGGCCGGCATGGTCGCGGTGGCCAAGACGCTGAACGAGGAATGGAAGGGCAGCGGCACGACGGTGTTCGCGCTCACCGACTACTACGAGCAGGGCCGCGTGACCTACCGCGCGTGGCTGGAAGCCGAGTTCGACTACGACGACGCCACCGTCGGCGCGCACGCCGGCATCAGCGACACCTCGCAGATGCTCCACGTCCATCCGGCCGGCATCCGCAAGGATCGGATCCAGCCGTGGGGCGGGCCGGCGGACTCGGGCGTGTCGGGCGATCCGATGAAGTCCACCGCCGAGATCGGCCGCATGGGCATCAACTTCAAGGTCTACGCCGGCATCAACCAGTACCGGCTGATCAAGAACCCGCCGCCCCAGCGCGGCGGCCGGGCGACCCCGGGCGGCGCCCGCTAGAGCGTGCTCGATTGTTCGCGGGCAGAGCTTCAGCTCGCCTGGAGGCAGCTCTAAAGAGCTGCCCTACGTGGCGTCCTGACCTTGACCGCCGAAATGCTGCGGCGGGCATCGCGGGGCTTCCCAGGGACCTGCCGCGGAGCGGTATCATTCGCAGATCCCACGGCTGGGCCGGGTCGCGGCGCCACGCCGATCGCAGGCAATCTCGTTAGGAGTAACCCATGAAGCGTTTGGCTCTTCGCGCCGTACCGGTGGCGGCGTTGCTGGTGGCCGGACTCGCCGTGATGCCGCGGTTGTCCGGACAGAGCACCGGCCAGCCGAGCACCGCGAATGGCGAGTGGCCGATGTACACCGCCGATCTCCGCGGCAGCAAGTACTCGCCGCTGGCCGAGGTCAACAGCACCAATTTCAGCAAGCTCGAGGTCGCCTGGCGCTTCAAGACCGACAACCTCGGTCCGCGTCCCGAGACCAAGCTCGAAGGCACGCCGCTCATGGTCAAGGGCGTCCTCTACGCCACCGCCGGCACCCGCCGCGCCGTCGTCGCCCTCGACCCGCGCACCGGCGAGCAGAAGTGGATGTACTCGCTCGACGAGGGCGAGCGCGCCACCCGCTGGGCGCCGCGCCAGCTCTCGGGCCGCGGCCTGTCCTACTGGACCGACGGCAAGGGCGACGAGCGCGTGATCTACGTCACCACCGGCTACCAGCTGGTGTCGCTCAACGCCAAGACCGGCGTGCCGATGCCCGGCTTCGGCACCAACGGCCGCGTCGACCTCAAGGTCGGCATCATGATCAACGGCAAGCAGGCCGATCTCGAGAAGTCGGAGATCGGGCTGCACTCGACGCCGACCGTGGTCGGCGACCTGATCATCGTCGGCTCGTCGATGTTCGAGGGCCTGGGCTACGTCTACAGCACCAACGTCAAGGGCAACGTCCGCGCCTTCGACGCCCGCACCGGCAAGAAGGTGTGGCAGTTCGACACCATGCCCGGCCCCGGCCAGAAGTACCACGACACCTGGGAAGGCGGGTCGTGGAACTGGACCGGCAACACCGGCGTGTGGACGCAGATCACCGCCGACCCCGAGGCCGGCCTGGTCTACCTGCCGGTCGAGTCGCCGACCATCGACGAGTACGGCGGCAACCGGCCGGGTGACAACCTGTTCGCCGAGAGCCTGGTCGCCGTCGACCTCAAGACCGGCGCCTACAAGTGGCACTTCCAGTTCGTGCACCACCCGATCTGGGACCACGACATGTCGTCGGCGCCGCTGCTCATCGACACCACCGTCGACGGCACGCCGCGCAAGCTCGTCGCCGTGCCGAGCAAGCAGGGCTGGCTCTACGTGTTCGACCGCATCACCGGCAAGCCGATCTGGCCGATTGAAGAGCGCGCCGGTGCCGCAGAGCACGATCCCCGGCGAGAAGACGGCCAAGACCCAGCCGTTCGTCACCAAGCCGCCGGCCTACTCGCGCACGCACGTCGCCGAGAGCGACCTCATCGACTTCACGCCCGAGCTGCGCAAGCAGGTGCTCGAGAACCTGAAGTCCTTCCGCTGGGAGCAGACGCCGTACGTGCCGCCGACCGGCCCCGATTCGCCCGACAAGCTCGGCGCGATCAACATCGGCAACTGGAACGGCGGCGTCAACTGGCCCGGCTCGGGCTTCGACGTCGAGACCGGCATCTTCTACACCCAGGCCGGCAACTCGGCGGTGACCGTCGGGCACTACGACAAGGAAGAGTTCGACAAGGTGAACCCCGAGCAGTTCAAGACCAAGCCGCGCCTGCCGCGCTGGGAGGCCGAGCCCGACTACGGCCTGCCGCGTCCTGCCCGCGCCGGTGCGCCGGTGGACACCTTCCCCGGCAACGAAGGCCGCCGCAAGCTGGCCGAGGGCCTGGGCGGGCTGCCGATCGTCAAGCCGCCCTACGGCGTGATGGCGGCGATCGACCTGAAGAACGGCTCGCTGATGTTCCAGGTGCCGCACGGCGACACCCCCGACGCGGTGCGTGACAACCCGCTGCTGAAGGGCATGAACCATCGCCAAGACCGGCCAGAACGGCAGCGTCGGCGTGCTCATCACCAAGACGCTGGTCATCGCCGGCGACCCGCAGTTCACCGCGCCGCCCGGACGCGCGCGCGGCGCGATGCTGCGCGCCTACAACAAGCAGACCGGCGAGCAGGTCGGCGAAGTGCTGCTGCCGGCGCCGAGTCGTCGGCATGCCGATGACCTACGCGCTGAACGGCAAGCAGTACATCGTGGTCGGCGTGAGCGGCGGCAACTACCGCGGCGAGTACATCTCGCTGGCGCTGCCGGCGACGGGCGCCACGACCACCCAGCAGCCGCCGCGCTAGACGCGGCGCCGTTCGGAACGGGGCGGGCACCTCGACGGGTCCGCCCCGTCGTTTGGTACGGCGGCTCCGGAATGCGCAACTAAACGGTTGCTAATTCAGCCGGCCGCGTGTATCGTGCAACCAAGAGGTTGCGCGATGCCACTCACGGAACTCGCCCGCATCGACAAGCACATCGACATCGACGCCCCGCCGGAGCGGGTGTGGCGGGCGCTGACGACCGCGCACGAGATCGAGCAGTGGTTCCAGATGACGCTCGAGGGGGTCATCGCCCCGGGTCAGGAGGTCTGGATCACGTCGGTGCATCCCGGCCACGAGGGCCAGCGCAACCGCCTGCGGATCGTCGAGATGACGGCACCGCGCCGGCTGGTGTGGCAGTGGCATCCCGGCCAGGTCGATCCCACCGTGGACTACGGCCGCGAGCCGATGACGACCGTCACCTTCACGCTCGAGCCGGTCGGACGCGGCACGCGCCTGTCGGTGGCCGAGACCGGCTTCGACGCCGTCGCGCTCGCGCGTCGAGCCGCGGTCCACGCCGACAACGACCAGGGCTGGGCGATCGTCGTGGTCTGGATCAAGAGCCATGTCGAAACGCGCTGACCGGCTGGCCGGCGCGGCGCTGCTGTTCGCGGCGCTCGGTGACCCGACCCGGCTGGCGCTGCTCGATCGCCTGTCGGCCAGCGGACCTGCGTCGGTGACGACCCTGGCCGATCGTTTCGACCAGACGCGCCAGGGCATCTCGAAACATCTGCAGGTGCTGGCCGCGGCCGGCGTCATCGACGGAACGAGGGTCGGCCGGGAACAGGTCTGGACCCTGAATCCCCGACAACTGGTCGAGGCCAGGCGCCATCTGGATCTGATCGCCCGTGGCTGGGACAGCGCCCTGACCCGGCTGAAGGCCCACGTCGAGCAGGGCTGAGGGCCCGTCGCTCAGGAGGACACCATGGACACGATGCAGCTGACGAAGGTTCCGGTGATGAAGACCGGGATGCTCATCCGCAGGCCGGTGGCGGAGGTGTTCGAGGCGTTCATCGACCCGGCCATCACGACGAAATTCTGGTTCACGAAGAGCAGTGGGCGACTCGAGGTCGGGCGCGAGGTTCGGTGGGCGTGGGAGATGTACGGCATCGACATCCCGGTGACGGTGATCGCCGTCGAGCCAGACGCGCGGCTGGTCGTCGAGTGGCCGGGGCAGGCCGGTCCGACGACCGTGGAATGGACCTTCGCGGCGCAGCCTGATCGGACGACGTTCGTGCGGATTACCAACAGCGGATTCGCCGGCGATGGCGATGCGCTCGTCCAGCAGGTGACCGACTCGACGCAAGGCTTCTCGCTGGTGCTCGCGGGGTTGAAGGCGCTGCTCGAGCACGGCATCCGCCTGAACCTCGTGGCCGATCGGTATCCACCGGGAATCGAGGCCCACTAGCGATCCCAGGTCGCGCTCGAGCGCGTATTACACCGCGCGTTGTAACATCGGAGGACGTCCTTCGCATGGAGTCTCCAATGTCGCGATCCGCTCTGGTCACGCTCTTTGGCTTCGTTGCCACCGCCGCTTGCCTGGCTCAGGAAGGCGGCCAGTGGCCGGGCGTCGACCGGCGGCCGCCCAACGACCCGGCGCAGAAGCCGGCCGTCGCCGGGCAGACGCGCGCGCCCGAGCAGAAGCTCAACGTCCAGTTCGACGTGGTCACGGTCGCCGAGGGCCTGCAGAACCCGTGGGGGATGGCGTTCCTGCCCGACGGCCGGATGCTCGTCACCGAGCGGCCTGGCCGGTTGCGGGTGGTGAATGCCAACGGCACCAAGTCGGAGCCGATCGCCGGGCTGCCGGCCGTGGACGCGCGCGGCCAGGGCGGCCTGCTCGACGTGACGCTCGATCCGAAATTCGCCGCCAACAAGCTGGTCTACTGGAGCTACGCCGAGCCGCGCGACGGCGGCGTGAACAACACCGCCGTGGCCCGCGGCACGTTCGTCGACGGCGCGGCGCCGCGGGTCGACAACGTGCAGGTGATCTTCCACCAGGCGCCGTCGCTCGATTCGCGGCTGCACTTCGGCAGCCGCCTGGTCTGGCATCGCGACGGCACGCTCTTCGTCACCATGGGCGACCGCTCGATCACCGAGGGCCGCATGCAGGCCCAGCGCATGGACGGCCTGCTCGGCAAGATCGCGCGCATCAACGCCGACGGCTCGATCCCCAAGGACAACCCGTTCGTCGGCAAGGCCGGCGTGCCCGAGGCGATGTGGAGCCTGGGCCACCGCAACATCCAGTCGGCGGTGCTCCATCCCACGACCGGCGAGCTGTGGGAAGTGGAGCACGGCACCCGCGGCGGCGACGAGATCAACATCGCCCGCAAGGGCAAGGACTACGGCTGGCCGACCATCGCCTACGGCATCGAGTATCGCGGCGGCCCGATCACCGGCGGCATCCAGCAGCAGGCCGGGATGGAGCAGCCGCTCTACTACTGGGACCCGGTCATCGCCCCGAGCGGCATGGCGTTCTACACCGCCAACGCGTTCCCGGCGTGGAAGGGGAGTCTCTTCATCGGCGGCCACGGCACCCGCGACCTGGTGCGGGTGACGGTCGACGGCGAGAAGGTGACCGGCGAGGAGCGCCTGCTGACCGACCTCAGGGAGGCGATCCGCGACGTGCGCCAGGGCCCCGACGGCCACCTCTATCTGCTGACCGACGCGGGCAACGGCCGGCTGTTGAAACTGGTGCCGAAGGCCACGAGCACGCGGCAACCGGAGTAAACGACCATGAAGGTGCATTACCTCGAGATCGTGACCACGGACGTCGACGCGGTGTGTGCAGCGTACGCCGCCGCGAACGGGCTTCAGTTCGGCAAACCGGACGCGGGCCTCGGAAACGCACGGACGGCCACGCTGCCGGGCGGCGGGCTCGTGGGCGTGCGGGCGCCTCTGAGCGAGGTCAGAGCAACCGGTGGTGCGCCCCTACTGGCTGGTGGACGACATCGAAGCGGCCGTCGCCGCGGCCGTCCGGGCCGGCGGTGAAGTCGCCCATCCGCCGTTGGAGATCCCCGGTCACGGCACGTTTGCCATCTACTTCCAGGGGGGCGTCCAGCACGGCCTGTGGAAGCTGTAAAGGTGGTCCGGGAGCAGTGCGCGATGGTTGAGTCCAACCCGTTCGAAACGCTGCGGCAGATGGCCGCCGGATATTGTGTGTCGCGGGGTCTGCACGTCGTCGCCAACCTGGCGGTTGCCGACCACCTGGACGAGACCCCGCGAACAGCCGCCGAACTCGGCGCCGCGGTCGGCGCCCACCCGGATGCCTTGGGCCGCGTGCTGCGTCTGCTCTCCGCACACGGCGTGTTCGAGGGGTGCGATGGCGGGTTCCGCCACTCGCCGGCGTCGCGGATGCTGCGCACCGATCACCCACGGTCCATGCGCAACTACGTGCGGATGTTCGGCCTGCCGCCCTTCTGGGCGAGCTTCGAGGCGATGGAGCAGTCGGTGCGCACCGGCCTGCCGGCAGGGGATCAGGTCGTGGCCGGCGGCCTGTTTGGCTACTTCGCCGCACACCCGGACGCGAGCGCCATCTTCAACGCGACCATGACGACCAAGGCGCAGACGCAGATCGCCGGTGTCTTGGCGGCCTACGACTTTTCCGGCCTCGCGCTGATTGGCGACATCGGCGGCGGGCGCGGCCACCTGCTCCGTGCCGTGCTCGAGCGTAACCCGGCGGCCAGAGGGGTGCTCTTCGACCTGCCCCACGTGATCGAGGATGCGGCCGGCGCCCAATCGCCACGGCTGACCCGGCAGGCGGGCGATTTCTTCAAGGACGAGCTGCCGGTCTGCGACGTTTACCTGGTGATGGAGGTCATCCACGACTGGGGGGATGCACAGTCGATCGCGATCCTGAGAGCGATTCGCCGCGCCGCGCCGGCGCACGCCAAGCTCTTGCTGATTGAAGAGATGGTCCCCGACGATGCCGGCCCCTCCTGGGCGAAGATGCTCGACATCCACATGCTCACCTTGATCGGAGGCAAACAACGAACGCGAGGGGAATACGAGGCGCTGTTCGCGGCGGCAGGCTTCGCGTTCACGCGCGAGATCGACACCGGCGCCGGCATCTCGATCCTGGAAGCCGCCTGACCCGCGGCCCTTGCAGGGACCACAGCGATGAATCCTAGGCGCACTGGGGCCATCCCCCGACGTCGCGTGCTGGTGGCGGCGGCGGCCGCCGGAGCGGCGGCGCTGTCCGGCCGCGCGATCTCCGTGAATGCCGCAGCCGTCGCAGCCCAAGACGCCGGTGACGTTCGACGTGCCACCGGGCGCGTGTGATTGTCACACCCACGTCTTCGGCGATCCCGCGCGGTTTCCCTTCGCGGCCGGCCGGCGATACACCCCGGAGACGGCCACGGTGGCGGAGCTGCGCGCCCTGCATCGCACCCTGGGCGTCAGCCGCGTCGTCGTCGTCCAGCCCAGCGTCTACGGCACCGACAACGCCTGCACGCTCGATGCGATTCGACAACTTGGTCCCGGGGCCCGAGGCGTCGCGGTCATCGACGAAGCGACGCCGGCAGCGACGCTGGCTGAGATGCAACGCGCCGGAATCCGCGGCATCCGCTTGAACCTCGAGACTAGCGGTGAGACCGACCCGGCGGTTGCCCGCCGCCGCTTCCAGCGGGCGGTCGAGCAGATTCAGGGTCTCGACTGGCACATTCAGCTCTACACCCGTCCCGCGGTCGTCGAGGGCCTGCGCGAGCTCATCATGGAGGCGCCGGTACGCGTCGTGTTCGACCACTTCGCGGGCGCGCAAGCCGCGTCGGGGACCGGCCAGCCCGGTGTTGCGGCCCTGCTGGCGCTGGTGCGCGCCGGCAAGGCCTACGTGAAACTGTCCGCGCCGTATCTCGTGTCGAGCCAGTCGCCCGACTATCCTGACGTCTCGCCCCTCGCCACGGCACTGGTGGCGGCGAACCCGGAACGTATGCTGTGGGCCACCAACTGGCCGCACCCCAACTCGTCGCCTGGGGCCGGCCGGACAGCCGCCGACGTGACGCCGCTGTTCCAGATCGACGACGGCCGAATACTCAATCTGCTGGCGACGTGGATCCCCGATGCCGGCGTGCGGCGAGCCGTGCTGGTGACGAACCCGGCGACGCTGTACGGCTTCTGACGTCGAGCCGCGCTTACCTGGGTGCCGGTGCCGACCGACGCAGGAAAGGCGCGGCCCCCAGGGCCAGCATCACCCCGGGCACGACGACGAAGACCAGGACGAGACGCAGGTGGGAGTCGAACTGTGCGGGATGCTGACGCAGGTCGATCTGGATGCCCTTGGCGATCGCCTGTACCAGGATGGCCAGATGGAGCCACACGGGGAACAAGCCGGCCCACAGCCGCGTGCGCACGGCGGCCCCGGCTCGCCGCGACCAGGCCGCGGCCATGGCGCCGAAGGCCACATAGCACGCCAGGGCAGTCGCCGCCGCCAGGGCCTGGACCCACGCCCTCGAATCCGCCCACCAGGCGGGTGGCGCCAGAAGGGGCACGACGACGATGAGCAGCGCCGCGCAGAGCGACGCCGCCAGCCCGGGTATCCACAAGGTCCGCATGGTGTGAGTCACGGGTCGGCCTCCGAGGTGGTTGTCGATCGCGTTCTCGAGCTCCGCCCAGTCGGGCACCGATTGCAGCGCCGACGCCACCGCCACCTCCTCGGTGCAGCCTCGCCTGCGGGCCTCCTGATAGGCGTCTTCGAGATGGCCGGCCAACTCGTCGCGCACCTGCTGCGCGTGTTCCCTGTCGAGGGTCGGCGTGTGGAGACGCGCGCGAAGCAGTTCCCGCCAGTCAGGCACGGCTGAGCGCCCCCAGTTGCTGCAGTGCTCGAAAGAACGTCTCCCATTCCCGGCGCGAGGAGGCCAGCTGCCGTGCTCCGGCCGCGGTCAGGCTGTAGCAGCGCCGTCGGACGCCGGCCGCGGTGGCTTCCCAGCCGCCCTTGGTCCAGCCCCGTTTCTCCATGCGATAGAGCAGTGGATAGAGCGACGCCAGCGTGAAGTGCAGCGCGCCGCCGCTGTCGTGCTCGATGCGGCGGGCGATCTCGTAGCCGTGCAGACGCTGATCGGCCAGCACCGCCAGCACCGCCAGTTCGGCGCTGCCGCGCTTGACCCCGTCGCTCAAGGTGATGACCATCGCGTGCCTATATGTAGCGTACCTATATACAACCGTCAAGCGACGACAACGCTGACCGCGGCTGCCGTCACGTCAGTGCATCTGGCTGCACCCCGGAGAGCCGTCGGAAGGAGTAGTCTGAGCCGTCATGGCTCGACCGGTGAGGGCTCGATGAACGCCGTGCGCCCGGCCTTGGCTGCGGACGTCTGGCAACGATTGCCCGTCGTGGTCCGCGCCGTAACGGTCGGCGTCGCCGTGGCGGCGGCGGGCACGCTGCCGTGGGCCTGGCTGGTCGGCACCAACATCCGGCACGCGTCGGCGGGGCCGTGGGCGGTGCCGATCATGGCCGTCTACCTGTGGGCGTACTGGCGCTACTTCGTCCGCGGCGACGGATGGCCGCGCACCACCGCCGGGTCGCGGCGGGCGACTGCCCGTGGCAATCCGATCGCCGACGAAGTGTGGGGCGCGGCACTGCTCGCCGGCATGCTCGGGCTCGGGTGCGTCATGCTGTTGCAGGGCGTGCTCGGCCGGCTGGTGCGCTTGCCGCAACAACAGGATCTCGACCCCTCGCAGTACTCGGCACTCACGGTGGCGGTGTGGCTCGTGATGAGCGCCGTCGTCGCCGGGGTGGTCGAAGAGACGTCGTACCGCGGCTACCTGCAACGCCCGATCGAGCAACGGCATGGCCCGGTGCCCGCCATCGTCATCACCGGCATGGTGTTCGCGTTCGCACACTTCTCGCATCCCGAGGTCGGACTGGTGCTCCTGCCGTTCTACATCGCGGTTGCGGCCGTCTACGGCACGCTGGCCCACCTCACCGATTCGACCCGGCCGAGCATGGTGCTGCACGCCGGAGGCAACATCTTCAGCGCCATCGGCCTCGTGACGACGGGGAAGTCTGAATGGCAGCTCACGACGACCCCGGCGCCGCTCGTCTGGGAGAGCGGGGCCGACGCTTCGTTCTGGGCCACCGTGGCCGCACTGCTCGTCGCCGGCGCGCTCGCGATCTGGGCTTACAGGACGCTGGCGGCGGTGGCTCGCGACGCCGCGCTCGCCGTCGGCAATCCGCGTCCCCTGACGGGCGCGAGACCGAAGTAGGCCGGGCCATGCGCAAGTGGTACGTGCTCGCGGTGCTGGCGACGCTGTTTGCGGCGCTGCACTACTTCATCGCCTTCGAGCACTGGCGCCAGACCGGACCGCAGCAGGAATCGGTGTTCGGTCCCCTGACGCTCGCGGTCGTGGCCACCTTGCTCGCCGAGCGGGCGTTCCGCCGGACGATCCCGCCGGGCCGCCGCTGATGTTCGTACTGGCTCGGGCGGCGACGTATTCGGCGCTGTTCATCGGCGTCCTCCTCATCTTCCTGCCGGGGCGGATCCTGTCGGCGACCGGCATCGTCCGTCCGCCGACGATTGGCGCCCCGCAAGTCGCTGGAGCTATCCTCGGCGCCGCCGGCGCCGCACTCGCCGTGGCCTGCATCGTCACCTTCGTGTTCGTCGGCAAGGGCACCCCGGCGCCGTTCGATCCGCCGCGGCGCCTGGTCACCCGCGGGCCCTATCGACTCGTCCGCAATCCGATGTACATCGGGGCCGGCCTGGCGCTGGCTGGGGCCGCGCTCTTCTACCGGTCACCGTCGCTGTTCGGCTATGCGGCCGCGTTCGTGCTCGTCACCCACGGGTTCGTCGTGCTCTACGAAGAACCCACGTTGCGTCGGATCTTCGGCGTCGACTACACCGCCTACTGCCGCCAGACGGGCCGGTGGTGGCCGAGATGGCGCGCATGAGGCCACCGGTGTGCGGTGCCGGCGGCGTGCCGGTCACTGCCTGCAATCAACGGCGGGCGACTGCGACGTAGACCTGAGCGGGCACAGCACGCCGTCGTCGTCCAGGTGGTCGGCGACTGCCTCAGCTACGTCGCGCACCAACGCGTCGCGGTCCTGGTCGGACAGCGCGCGCACGACATCGGCCAGCGGGAGCTCGACATCTCCCGTCGCACGAACTCCTCGCAGGAGGGGTAGCGGAGGCTGCATGCCTCGATCACGAGGCGCACGTTCGTGAACCCGGCGGCAGAAAACAGGGCATGGAGTTGCTGTGTGTCCCAGCTGGCGAAGGGCGAGCGCATGATGGCGCCCGCCTCGCGGCCGACGTGCCGATCGAGCGCCGCGGCGAGCGCGCCATACGTCGGCGCGTAGCGAATGGCCCGGCACACGCTCACGCCCAGGCGGCCGTCGGCGCCGAGGACGCGGTGCATCTCGCCCAGGGCGCGCACCGGATCGGCGAAGAACTGCAGGGCCTGCTCGCAACAGACGACGTCGAACGTCCCGTCGGCAAAGGGCAGGGCGGCGACGTCGCCGTGCTGCCATTCGATCGGCGGATGCACGGCGGCCGCCGCCGTGCGTGCCACCCGCAGCATGTCGTCGTTGACGTCCACCCCGACGACCCGGCCGGTCGGACCGGTGCGCGCCGCGGCGTGGCGGGCGACGATGCCGGTGCCGCAGGCGGCGTCGAGCACGCGGTCGGCGGTCCTGACGCCGGCCCGTTCGACCAGCTGCGCGGCCCACGGGCTGAAGGCCGACGCGAGGTAGCGCTCGTAGGCCTCGGCGCTGTCGCCCTCGACCTGCCATCCTGGCTGCGAGACGTTGACGTGTGGCATATCGACCTCCGGTGTCACGGTGACCGGCAGTGTAGGATGGCGTCGTGAGCGCAGACCATGACTGCGCGTCCGAACCCCTTGCTCCGGCAGTGGCGACCGGGCCGGCGCCGGCCGCCGATGCGTTGTCCGACGTGCTGCAGTCGGTGCGGCTGAGCGGCGCGCTGTTCTTCCTCGTCGATGCGTCCACGCCGTGGGTGGCCGAAGCACCGGCGGCGCCGGTGCTGGCGCCGGTGCTGCTCCCGCGCGCGCAGCACATCGTGTCGTACCACGTCGTTCGCGAGGGCGCCTGCTGGTGTGAATCGCCTGGCCTCCCCGCGGTGCGGCTCGAGGCCGGCGACGTCCTGATCGTGCCCCACGGACACGCCTACGCGCTGACGAGTGCGCCCGGGCTCCGTTCGGGGTTCACCGACGACCAGACGCTGGGCTGGTTCCGCGACATGTCCGCCGGGCGCATGCCGTTCGTCGTGCGAGAGGGCGGTGGCGGACCCGATCGCATCCGCGTGATCTGCGGCTTTCTCGGCTGTGATGCCCTGCCGTTCAATCCGGTGCTGGCGACGCTGCCGGCGCTGCTCGCGGTGCGCCTGCCCTCGGCGGTCGCCGGTGACCGGCTGAGCACCCTGTTGGAATTCGCCGTCGCCGAGTCGCGCGACCGCGGGCCGGGCAGCCAGTCGGTGCTGCTGCGCATCGCCGAGCTGGTGTTCGTCGAGGTCGTGCGCGCCCAGCTCACCTCGGCCGCGACCGACAGCGGCTGGCTCGGTGGGCTGCGTGATGCCCTGGTCGGTCGCGCCCTGGCCCGGCTGCACGCCGAGCCGGCCCGCCACTGGACGTTGACGGCGCTCGCTCACGACGCCGGCGTCTCACGGTCGGTGCTGGCGGAGCGCTTCACGCACTTCGTCGGACACCCGCCGATGGCCTACCTCGCGCGTTGGCGCATGCAACTGGCGGCCCTGCGAATGGAGGATCCAGGCGCGAAGGTCGCGGCGGTGGCCCAGGACGTCGGCTACGAGTCCGAGGCGGCCTTCAGCCGGGCCTTCAAGCGACTGGTCGGCGTCGCTCCAGTGCGCTGGCGACATCGCGCCACGGCAGGAACCGGACGTCCTCCCCTTGGCAAGGCACGGCGAATCGCGACATCATAGCGCCGCCGCTCGTGACCCCCGGAACCGCGCCCACGTTCTCTGCCTGCGCGTCCGCTAACACTTCAAGGAACGCTGACCGCGCCGGATGACACGCCTCACGGGACATCTCTACTTCTGGGTGCTGCTGGCGATCCTCGTCGGCGGCACCATCGGCTACGTGCGGCCGGATGTCGGCATCGCCCTCAAGCCGCTCGGCGATGGCTTCATCGCGCTGGTCAAGATGCTGATCAGCCCGATCATCTTCTGCACGGTCGTGCTCGGCATCGCCGGCGCCGGCGATATGAAGAAGGTCGGCCGAGTCGGCGGCAAGGCCCTGCTCTACTTCGAGGTGGTGTCGACGTTCGCCCTGGTGATCGGCCTCGTCGTCGCCAACCTGATCGAGCCGGGGGCCGGCTTCAACGTCGATCCGGCCACACTCGACGCCCGGGCGGTGGCCGACTACGCCAAGACTGCAGCCAGCCAGTCCACCGTCGAGTTCCTGCTGCACATCATCCCGCGCACGTTCTTCGACGCCTTCACCGGCGGTGGCGACCTGCTGCAGGTGCTGTTCATCGCAGTGCTCTTCGGCTACGCGATGACGCACATGGGCAAGGACGGCAACGTCGTCCACCAGGTCATCGAGACCGCCTCGCACGTCTTCTTCCGGATCATGAACCTGCTGATGAAGCTGGCGCCGTTGGGCGCCGGCGGAGCGATGGCCTTCACCATCGGCCGCTACGGGGTCGATTCGCTCAAGCCGCTGGCGCTGCTCATGGGCAGCTTCTACCTGACCTGCGTGCTGTTCGTGGTCGGCGTGCTCGGGACGATCGCCTGGGTCACCGGGTTCAACATCCTGCGCTTCATCGGCTACATCAAGGAAGAGCTGCTGACGGTGCTCGGCACCTCGTCGTCGGAATCGGCGCTGGTTCCGCTGATGCAGAAGCTCGAACGGCTCGGCTGCTCGAAATCGGTGGTCGGGCTGGTGGTGCCGTCGGGCTACTCGTTCAATCTCGACGGCACCAACATCTACCTGACGATGGCGTCGCTGTTCGTGGCGCAGGCACTGAACATCGACCTCACGCTCAAGCAGGAACTGACGATCCTGGGGGTCGCGATGCTCACGTCGAAGGGGGCGTCGGGGGTCACGGGAGCGGGGTTCATCACCCTCGCCGCGACGCTGGCCGTGGTGCCGTCGATCCCGGTGGCGGGCCTGGCGCTGATCCTCGGCATCGACCGCTTCATGTCGGAGGCGCGCTCGCTGACCAACTTCATCGGCAACGGCGTGGCGGCCATCGTGGTCTCGCGGTGGGAGAACGAGCTCGATCGTGAGGCGCTCGCCCGCGAGCTCCGTGCCGGCTGACGACGCTACTTCTTCGGCTCGACCTCGCCGATGAACGCGCGCGCTTCCTTGATCACCTCGTCGGTGATGCCCATGTGGCCGCGGTCGGTGTAGTGGACGAAGCGGCTGGTCACGCCGGCCGCCTTCAGCTTCGCCGCCATGTCGACCGCCTGCTCCACGGGCACCGACTTGTCGTCGTCGGAGTGGATGACCAGGATCGGCTTGGTCGAGGCCGTGACGTGATTGACCGGCGACGCCGCGGCGCGCGCCGCCTGGACGTCGCCTGACGCCGGCGTCCACAGATTGCCCCACGACAGCGTGTTCAGCTCGTAGGCGGCGGCGACGCTGACCACTGCGCGGACGTCGCTGCGCGCCTTCTCCCAGCCGCCGACGCGCGGAAAGTCGGCCTCGCCGATGGTCGCGACCAGCGACACCAGCTGGCCGCCGGCCGACTGGCCGATGAGATAGATGCGCTCGGGATCGATCCGGTACTCCTCGGCGTGGGCGTGCACCCAGCGGATCGCGCACAGCAGGTCGAGGTACGGAGCCGGGGCCGGCGACCCGCCGACCAGGCGGTAGTCGATCGACATGGCGAAGAAGCCGAATTCGGCCCACTGCGCCACCTTGATGCTGCTGGCATCGGCGCGGTTGCCGGCGCGCCAGCGTCCGCCGTGCACCGAGAGGATGGCTGGCTTGAGGGCGGGTCCGTCGGGGTAGGCGAGGTTGGCGAGCAGCGCCGATCCCTCGACGCGGCCGTAGATCACGTCGGTCTTGATGACGACCGGCGCGCTCGGTTGTGCCGAGGCAGCCTGCGGAAGCCATGCGGCCAGCACAGCGGCGAGCACCAGGCGTCGCATGAATCCCCCGTCGTTCGTGGCCGGGAACGATCACGCGCCGCCGAGTCCGCCACCTCGGGCGGTTCGGCAGCGCGCGTGCGCAGTGGTCAGCGTGTTACTGGCCGGGCACCATGATGTGCGCGCCGGAGGTGCCCGCAGCCATGATCCACGCCCCGCCCATCTTGTTGTTGTCGGGCAGGCCGGTGGTGGCGGTGGTAGCGCCGGGAACGGCCACCGTCATGTGGCCGCGCGCGGTGGCCTGATCGGCGCCGCTGAAGGTGTAGAACACCGAGCCGTACTCCGGCTTGATGCGGCTGCCGTCCTTGTCGGCGGCGGCGATGGCGGCAGTGCGCTTGTCGCGATCGGGCTCCATCTCGAACTTCTTGTTCTGCTTCACGCGCTCGAGATTGGCCTTACTCGTGCACTGCACCGAGAACGGCTGTTCGGTGGGCTGTCCCGACTGGTCGTAGCAGACCAGGGTGTTGGTGCCCTCCTTCAGCGTGTCGTAGGTGCCGTCGGCCTTCCACTTGATCACGGTGGCGGCCTCGCGAGCGTTGCGCGGCGCCGCCAGGAGTGCCTTCTCCACTTCCGGATTGGCCTGGGCGAAGGCGCTGGTCGAGACGGCCAGCAGGCCTGCCGCCAAAAGGATGTTACGTGTCATTGCTCGGACCTCCATGCCCCGCGGTCGAGAGAGATCTCAAGGGGCGATTCAGGAGGATACGCCAAAGTGGGCACGCCGCGCCGCCGCTCGTCCCTGGGGAGGCCGCGAAATCCCCTGGAAATCAGCGCCTTGTCGCCCGGGTCAGCCCTTCTTTGGCGGTTGCCGACGTCGGATCGAGCCACAGGGCCTCGGCGAAGTAGTTGGCGGCCGTGCCAGGGCGTCCTGCCGCCAGGTCGAGCAGCCCCAGGTTCAGGTAGGCGGCGCTGTCGTGCGCGTCGAAGGCGAGCGATCGCTCGAACATCGCCCGGGCCCGATCCGGGGCATCGAGCTTGGTCAGCGCCGCGCCGGCCAGGTCGTAGACCGCCGCGTACGCCGGGTCGATCGCGATCGCCCGTTCCGCGTGGTCGAGCGCCGCGTGGGGGTCGTCGCGAAGCAGGCGGGCGACCGCGGCGTAGTACTCCGTCGCCGCACGTGGAGGCAGACGGCGCAAGGCGTCGACCGTGGCGTCGAGGTCGGTGAGCCGGCCGGCATCCACCTGGACCGACGCCAGCTGCTCGAGGGCCGCGGGATCGGCGGGAGCCAGCGCCACGGCCGCGTGAGCCGCCGACAGCGCCGCGGTTGGCTCGCCGCCCGCCGCCGCCAGCTTCGAGCGCGCGATGGCGAACGCGGTGGTGTCGGCGCGACCGGCGCTGACGGTCTCGATCCGCGACAGCGCGTCGCCGCCGCGGCGCAGCAGGGTGGCGGCCCGCACCAGCCCATCGAGGGCCGCCGCATCGTCGGGGTCGAGCGCCAGCGCCGTCACGAAGTCTTCGTAGGCGCGTGGATGCACGTCGGAGCGGGCGAACATCTGCCCGCGATGGCGCCAGCCGGCGGCGCCGGCGGCGCGCCGCGCCTGCACCAGGGCCTCTGGCCCGCCGTCGTCGCCGACCAGCGCGCGCAGAGCCGCGCCGTTCTGTCCGCCGCTGCGGCGCAGGATCTCACGCGGGGCCGTGAACTCGAGCGTGATGCGATCGTCGGCGAAAACCGGCGCACCGGCGGCATACCGGGCGAGCTCCAGCCGGCCGCCGACGTAGAGCGACTGCACTGACAGCGGTTCGACGGCCGCCACCGTCGCGAGATCCTCGGCCACGCCCGGCCGCCGCCAATGGGCGGCGATGGCCTCGAGCCGCTGGCTCATGTCGGTGTCGGCCGCCCCGGCGCCGGCCACGCCGCCGACGAGCAGCACGTCGTGCTCACCGACGAGCCAGGCCGCCCCATCAGGGAACACCTCCAGGAACGTCGCGACGATCGCCCGCAGATCGTCGGCGCCGATGTTGTAGGCGTTGGCCCATTGGCAGACCACGCCGCCCGGCGCCAGCCGAGCGCGTGCCGCCGCGAAGAACTCACGGGTGAAGAGCGTGGCCACGCCGGCAATCCACGGGTTCGAGGGCTCCGAGACGATCACGTCGTAGTGACGCCGCGACAGCAGCAGGTGCGACCGGCCGTCGCCGATGACGAGCCGGGTGCGCGGATCGTCGAGGGCGCGGCGATTCTCGACGGCGAAGTGCCACGAGGCGCTGACGACCTCGGGCGACAGCTCGATGACGTCGACGCCGGTGATCGGATGCGTGAGCGCCGCCCCCACGGTCACGCCGCTTCCCAGGCCCACGATCGCCACCTCACGCGGCGCGTCGTGGAGCAGCAGGGGCAGGTGCGCGGCGAGTTTCTGGGTGAGCATGTCGCCACGATTCGAGGCGTCGGTCTTGCCGTCGACGGTCAGGGTGGTGGTACCGGTGAGGCGCTTGACGGCGACCGTCGCCGAGGCGCCCTCGTCGTAGAACTGCAGGGTGCCGGCGCGCAGCATCGGTCCGAGCTCGAGATCGGCGGGCACGAACGGCGCATAGAGGTAGCCGCCGCCGGCGAGCAGCGCGCGATCCCAGGGCGGCGCCAACGCCAGGCCCGCCACCGCCAGCAGCGCCGCCGTCACGCCCGCGCTCCGGGCTCGTGTCGAGACGTCGCCCCAGATCGCCACGGCCAGCGCCGCGGCCACCAGGCGCCGCGCCGGCGACCTGCAGCGTGCCCTGCAGGCCCAGCCAGGGAATCAGCAGGAAGCCGGCGGCCAGCGCCCCGCCCACCGAGCCCACGGTGTTGGCGGCGTAGACGGCGCTGAAGCGCCGCGAGGCCGTCGTCGATGTGGCTCCGGCCGTGGCCAGTCCGAGGGTGAAGGCCGCGCCCAGGCAGGCCGCCGTCGGCACCACGAGCGCGGCGGCCAGCCAGGCGCCCCATTGCGCCCAGCTCGCGGCTTCCGCCGGGGCGTCGCGAATCCGCTCGGCCACGAACCGGGGCAGCGGACCGCCGGCGAGTGAGTAGGTCGCGATGGTGACGATCGCCGCCATGGCCAGCAGCAGTGCGAGCGGGGACGCCGGCCGGCGTGTCCGGCCGACCAGCCAGGTGCCGGCCCACGATCCCGCGGCCGTGCCGGCGATGACGGCGGCGAGGGTCGCGGCGAACGCGTAGGTCGTCGGGCCAAGCACCATCGCGAGGATTCGCGTCCATGCGATCTCGTGGACGAGTGCAGCGAATCCCGACGCGGCAAGCACCACGGAGGCCAGGGCGAGGCGCGCGCGGTCAGTGCCGGTGGGGTCCTGGGGGGCATCCGCGACCGCGGTGTCCCGCCCTGTCGTGCGTCGACCTCGCGTCGGCGAGGCGACCACGGCCGGCTCCGTCCCGCGGCGCGCGAGACGCAAGGACCGCCAGCGCCGACAACGTGCTGGCGGCGACGCCCACCGCCGTCGTTCCGCGCAGGCCAAGCGACGGAATGAGCACGAAGCCCGCCACCAGCGCCCCGACTGCGGCACCGGCGGTGTTGGTGGCGTAGAGCATCGCGCTCCGCCGGGCCGGCGTCTCCGAGTCGACGGCGAACCAGCGGATGGCGAGGGGGAAGGTCGCGCCCAAGGCCACGGCCGGCACCAGGACCATCGGGAGACACGACAGCACCCGGACCAGCGGGAACAGCAGGCCGGGGGCCCCGTCCTGATACGCCCAGCGCAGCACCGGCGTCAGCGCCGCCAGTTCCCACGGCAGCGCCAGCGCGCACGCCGCGACGCCCAGTTCCAGCGCCGCGTATCCGTACAGCGCCTGCGATCGCGACAGCCGCGTCGCCAGCCGTCCGATGGCCGCGGCGCCGATCGCGAGTCCGAGCAGGAACGCGCCGACCACGGCGCTGGCGGCGGCGGTGGTGTGACCGAGGTGCAGCGTCAGCTGTCGTGTCCACGCCACCTCGTAGACGAGCCCGGCGATGCCGGAGCAGGCATAGGCGGCGAGGAACACCCAGGACACGGGCCAAGAGTCTATCCGAGCGGATCGCCCCACCGCCCCGCGACGGCGCTGCTCGAGCCCGCCGCCGGGTCGTGCGACGCCAGCGTAGAATGTCGGCGCGAAGACGGGGTGGTCAATTAACATGCGCGGGACTTGGCATGAGTGGACCTGACGCTCGGCGGACACGTCGACCCCATGACGCCTGAGCAATGGCGCCGTGCGGCCGCGATCGCCGAGCTGGCGTCGAGGCGGGCCCCAGCCGAGCGGCCGCAATTCTTGTTCGAGCAGTGCGGCGACGACCAGGAGTATCGGGGCGTGGTCGAGGCGCTGCTCGACGCGATGTCGAGGGCAGTTGGGGCAGGCGCCGGGGCGACGACGCTGGCCGACGACGCCCAGACCCGGACCGCGACGCCGCCGGGTACCACGGACACTCCGCATCCGCAGCTCGAGCCGAGCACCAAACCGTGGGGCGAGTACACGCTGCTCGAGCAGATCGGCCGTGGCGGCTTCGGGACCGTCCACCGGGCCTGGGACCCGGTGCTGCACCGCGATATCGCCCTCAAGGTCATCGACTTGTCCCGCCTGCCGGCGGGGTCGGAAGCCAGTGTCCTGCGCGAAGGGCAACTGATGGCGCGCGTCCGGCATCGCAACGTCGTCACCATCTTTCGTGCGCAGCGGATCGGCAACGAGATCGGGCTGGCGATGGAGCTGGTCCGCGGCCGCACGCTGGCCGAGATGGTGCACCAGAACGGCCCGCTGAAGATCCGGGAGGTCCTGCGCATCGGTTCCGAACTGTGCGACGCGCTCGATGCCGTGCACCGGGAGGGCCTGGTCCACCACGACGTCAAGGCCAGCAACGTCATGAAGGACCGCGACGGTCGGGTCGTGCTGATGGACTTCGGCGCGGGGCGCGAGCGTGCGCTGGAGATCCGTTCGCTGTCAGGCGTGGTCGGCACGCCCCTCTACATGGCGCCGGAAGTACTGGACGGCCATGCCGCGACGCCGGCCGCGGACTTGTACAGCCTGGGCGTCCTGCTGCACTACCTGCTGAGCGGTGGCTACCCGGTGGACGGGGAGGGATTCGAGGAGCTGATTCGAGCGCACCGCGCCGGGCGCCGGTCGAGCCTGCGAGACCTCCGGCCGGAGGTGCCAGACGTCGTCGTGCGCGTGGTGGACAAGACGCTGTCGCCGGCGCTGGCCGAGCGCCCGCGTTCAGCGCTCTCACTCAAGCGTGAGCTGAAGGGAGCGGAGGAAGCCTCGTCGCGCAAGACGTCCGGCCGGCGCCGGGCGCATCCGGCCGGCGGCGCGCGGCCGGCGGGCTTCGATGCCGGGTCGGCGCTTCAGATGCTGGCCCTGACACTGGGTGTCGGCGTCGTCCTCTGCGGTTTCTGCGGGTTCCTGACGACGACCGCATTCAACGTGGCGCTGGCCCGGCCTCCGGCGTTCGCTGCCGAGTCGCCGCTGCAGCACCTCGTCTGGGGGGCTCGGTCGCTGGTGGCGCCCGTTGCCCTGCTGGTGCTGGCCGTGGTTGTCGTCAACGCCATCAGCCTGGTCGTCGGCCTGGTGCTGCGCCTCTTCCCGCGCCTGCAACGCCTGGCCGCCGCGGCCGTTCAACGGGGCAGCGAGGTCGTCAGTCGCGCGGGGCTGGCGGAACCGGGCCGGCTGGCGCAGGTCGTCTGCCTGATCGGGCTGGTCGCGGTCGCGGCCGTGGCCGCACCCTTCAGCGCCCTGATCTCGGCAATTCTGGGCGGCGTCAATGACGCTCCGGTAGCCGACCTGGCGCTGCTCGGTTCAGCGGCCGAAGACAGCCATGTGTCCTTCCGGTTGCGGCTGCACGTCATCGAGTTGTTCCTGGTGGGCGGGCTGATCGCCGTGCACCGGCTCGCGCAGCGCCGCGGCGAGCGGATCGGGCTCGTGCCGGCCGTGAGCATCGCGGCGCCGCTGCTCGTCGCGCTCTTCTTGGCATCCATCTCGTGGCGTATCCTCTTCAGCGCCACGTTCCCGATCCTGCAGTACGCCGGCACCCGATGTTTCGAGGTCGGCAGCCGTGCCGACGAGCTGCTCGTCAGCTGCCCATCGCTGCCGCCGCCGCGAAACCTGACCGTGAGCCGGGGACACCCGGAGCTTCGGCGCACCGGCGCCGAGGGGAATCTGTTCGACGACTTCGCGCACGCGTTGCCGTCGCGGTGATCCCCGATGGTTCCGATGGCGCTGCGTCGGACGTTTCTCAACGAGAAAGGGCGTGGTCGATGCGACTGCTGACGACGGGTCTGCTGCTGGCTTCGTTGTTTACCCTGGCCTCCCCGAGCGAGGTCGAAGCGCAGGGGAAGCGCGAATGGTGGGGGTGGCTCGAGCGACTCAGCGGGCCAGGCCCGTTCGAAGTGGATCCGAGTCCGAAGATGCTTCTGGAGTTCGATCGGCTGATCTGCCGAAGCAGGGACGGCGAGGTCGGCAGCGCGTTTTCCGGCAGCAACATCCGCAATGTCGATCGAGTACGAGTCAAAAGGCTGCCGTGCGGCGTGTTCGATGCGCCGAGGTGGTTTCTCTCGTTCCATGTCTCGCCGCTGACCAACGAGGACATCGAGACCACCCCGATGACTGGGGCACCACCGAGCCTGACGCGGTCGTTGTTCATGCTCTACGTGAGGCCGTTGGACCACCCCGGTGCTGCATCTGGGCGCCGGGGCTGGCCTGTACCACTTCAACGGCGTGGGTAGCGCCGATCGCGCTGATGAACGCTACAAGAACTACCAGGCGGTGATTCCGGTCCGCGTGCGATTGACGCCGTTCGCCTTCTTTTCTCCCGACGAATGGGCTGCTCAGGAATCTGTCCCGCAGCTTCTACTGGGAGGGCGGGTGGGACTTCCTGCCCGGCCCGATCGAAGCCGACCGAGTTCAAGAGCTCGGCCGACGTACAGCAAGCAAGAACGAGTGGGTGTGGACGCACCGGTTCGTCGTGAACCTCACGGACCCTGATCGGCTTCTGACGAGGCTTGCCGCGGCCGGTCGCACGACACGCCAGCGTAGAATGTCGGCGCGAGGAGAGTCCATGTCGAAGCTCAGCTTGTCCCTGGTCGTGGCGCGTGATTCGCGGCGACGGTGTCGATTGGCGCGCAGCAAGGCCGCGGCGCGCGGCCCGGTCCCGTCGCCAGCATCGAAGACCGCACCGCCGGTCTCCGCAAGATCGACGGCTACGTGCCGCTCTACTGGGACGAACGCGCCGGCACGATGCTGCTCGAGGTGACGAGGTTCGACAGCGAGCTGCTGATGTCGACCGGGCTCTCGGCCGGGCTCGGCTCCAACGATCTGGGACTCGACCGCGGTCAGGGTGGCCAGGGCCGGATCGTCAAGTTCCAGCGCGTCGGTCCGCGGGTGCTGCTCGTCCAGCCCAACCAGTCGTTCCGATTCGAGCAGTCCCAACGTGCTCGAACGGAAGTCGGTCGAAGACTCCTTCGCCAAGTCGGTGCTGTGGGGCTTCGCCGTGGCGGCCGAATCCGGCGACCGCGTGCTCGTCGACGCCACCGACTTCTTCCTGCGCGACGTGCATGGCGCCGCCGGCGGCCTGCGCCCCGGCAACTACCGGGTCGACCGTTCGCGCAGCACCTTCTTTCTGCCCAACACCAAGGGCTTTCCGAAGAACACCGAAGTCGACATGCTGCTCACGTTCGTGAACGAAGCGGTGGCGCAGCGGGGCGGCCTCGGGCCACAGCAGGGCCCGGCGGCCATCGGCGCCACCGGCGGCGGCGGCGGAGGCGGTGGCTTCGGCGGCAACCTCTTCAGCGGCACGGTCGGCAGCGTCACGCCCACCGCCGACGCCGTGACGCTGCGCGAGCACCTGTCGTTCGTCGAGTTGCCCCCGGCCGGGTTCGTGCCACGCATCGACGACCCGCGCGCCGGCTACGGCGGCCTGAGCTTCGTCGACTACAGCGTGCCGATCGGCGAGCCGATGGTGTTCCGCTACATGCGCCGGCACCGGCTGGTGAAGAAGGACCCGGCGGCGGCGCTGAGCGAGCCGGTCACGCCGATCCAGGTACTGGGTGGACTCGGGCGCGCCCGAAGACGTCAAGAAGGCGCTGATCGAGGGCGCGATGTGGTGGAACCAGGCGTTCGAGGCGGCCGGCTTCCGCAACGCCTTCAAGGTCGAGGTGCTGCCCGCGGATGCCGACCCGATGGACATCCGCTACAACATGATCAACTGGGTGCATCGCTCGACCCGCGGCTGGAGCAGCGGCGGCAGCGTCAGCGATCCGCGCACCGGCGAGATCATCAAGGCCACGGTGACCCTCGGGTCGCTGCGCGACCGTCAGGACTACATGATCTTCGAGGGCCTGCTCTCGCCCTACGAGACCGGCCGCGAGAAGCCGTCGGTGCTCTACGACACGGCGATCGCCCGCATCCGCCAGCTGTCTGCGCACGAAGTCGGGCACACGCTCGGCCTCGGCCACAACTACTACGACAGCACCAAGGGCTGGATCTCGGTGATGGACTACCCGCATCCGCTCGAGGAGCTCAAGGCCGACGGCACCATCGACCTCTCCAAGGCCTACGAAGCGCGCATCGGCGAGTGGGACAAGGTGGCAATCAACTTCGGTTACCGCCAGTTCGCCTCGGCCGCCGACGAGGCGGCGGCGCTGCCGCGCATCCTCGACGAGGCGTGGGCGCAGGACCTGCGCTACTTCACCAACCAGGACACCGACATCCATCCGCGCACCGAGCAGTGGTCCAACGGCGTCAACCAGGCCGACGAACTCGGCCGGCTGATGAAGGTGCGGCGGGCCGCCCTCGAATCGGATCGGCGCCCGGACGATCCGGCTCGGCGCGCCGATGACCACCATCGAAGAGCCGTTCGTGCCGATCTTCATGTATCACCGCTACGCCGTCGAGGGCGCGGCGTCGATGGTCGGCGGCCAGGACTTCGTCTACGCCATGCGCGGCGACGGCCGCACGCCGGTGAAATGGGAGAGCGCGGCCAACCAGCGCCAGGCGATCGAGGCGCTGGCGGCGACGCTGAAGCCGTCGGAGCTCACCGTGCCCAAGGCGGTGCTCGACGCGATTGCCCCCCGGCCGCCCGGCTTCGGCCTGCACCGCGAGCTCTTCCCGCGCACGACCGGCGAAGGCTTCGACCCGCTCAGTCCCGGCACGATCGCCGCCGACGTGACCATCGGCTTCACGCTGCAGGCCGACCGGGCGGCGCGGATGGTGGCGCAGAGCGCGGTCGACCCGGCGCTGCCGGGGCTCGGCGAGGTCATCGACCGCTTCACCAAGGCCACCTTCGACGCGCCCACCGCCTCGGCGTACGAAGCCGAGGTGCGCCGCGCCGCCGAGCGGGTGCTGGTCGATCGGGTCACGTGGCTGGCGATGTCGGCGCCCAACGGCCAGGTGCGGGCCATCGCCTCGCTGAAGCTGCAGCGCCTCGCGGCCCGGCTGCGCACCGCCGCGGCCGCCAAGAGCGAGGCCGACCAGGCGCAGCACGCGTTGCTCGCCGCCGACATCAAGCGCTTCCTCGAGCGGCCGAGCGCCGACCCGTCGAAGATCGTGCCGGCGGCGCCGGCGCCGCCCGGGGCGCCGATCGGCGACCTCGGCCAGGACTGGCTGGCGCGTCCGACGTGGTGCGTGTGGGACGAGACCGAGCCGTCCACGTGGCTCTACTACCAGCCGCCCCAATAGCTAGTGCTGATGCCTGGCACTCTTACAGGATCGTAAGACGATCGCTCTGGTGCCTGGCACCAAGCGGCGTGTTGGTGCCAGGCACCAACATGTGGAGACGCCGTTTCTGTGATCAGCGGGCTACATCAGGCCGATGAATGGTCCGATGAGCAGCATCAGGACGGTCAGCACCACCACCCAGGCCACGCTGATGACGGCGCCGGGCAGGAACATGTCGAACATGCGGTAGTAGCCGCGGCTGTAGGTCACCAGCGGCACGGCGTCGAGCGGCAGCAGGAACGCGCACGACGCCGTGAACACGACCGGCAGTCCGTAGAGGGCCGGGTTCTGCCCGCTGGAGGTGGCCAGCAGCACGATCGGTGGCACCATCGCGGCGATGATCGCCGGGTTGACCGGCACCGGCAGGTGCACCACCACGATGAAGGCGCTGACTGCGGCCAGCACGGCGGCGGTCGGCCACGCCTCCATGCCGCCGAGCGCTGCGCCGACCAGCCACGTCGCCAGCCCCGAGCTGGCCGACACCGCGCCCAGCGAGGTGACGCTGCCGATCATCAGCAGCGTGTCCCAGGCGGTGCCGCGCTCGACCTGCTTCCACGAGTCGAACAGCCCCATGCCGGGCAGGAACATCGCCGCACGCGCCGAGGATCGCGACGATCACCACGTCGATGGCGCGGATCCACGAGCTGGCGATCCACAGCGCCAGCATCACCGCCATCAGGACCAGCACCTTGCGCTCACCGGCGGTCAGCGGGCCCATCGCCGCCAGTTCGGCGCGGAAGTCGATGCCCTCGATCCGGTCGCGCTCGGGCGGGTAGAACCACAACAGGACCTTGGCGGCGAACGGCACCAGGATGACGGCCATGGGCATGCCGATCGCCATCCAGTGCACGAACGGGACGCGCACGCCGCCGAATTTCTCGATGAAGCCCAGCCCCAGGATGTTCACCGAACTGCCGGCCGGCGTGCCGATGCCGCCGATGAGCGACGCGATCGGGATGCCGAGCATCACCGAGCGGGCGAACGACGACTGCCCGGGGACGAGTCCCATCTTGTCGAACAGCCCCAGCGCCACCGCCATGAACACCGCGGCGCACGGCACGTCGGACACGACGGTCGACAGCGTCGCCGTGCCGACCATGAAGAGCAGCAGCGCGCGACGCGTCGAGCCGCCGGCCTTGGCCAGCAGCCAGCACGCGAAGCGCTGCGCCAGCCCGGTGCTGGTGAACGCCTGGGCGATGACGAACATCACCAGCACGAAGAAGAACACCGGGCTGATGAAGCTGGTGAACGCCGCGCCGAGCGGCGCCAGCCCGAGCAGCGGCTGCAGCACCAGGGTCAGGAGCGCGGTGATGGCGATCGGGATCGCCTCGGTCACCCACAGCAGCAGCGCCACGGCGAAGAGCGCGCCGGCGCGTTGGCCGAGCGGCGGCAGGTCGGCCGGGGTGGGCAGTGCGCACAGCACCGCGCCGAGGACGATGGCGGCGACGATCGCAGAGCTGTGCGCGCGAGGCCGCCATCGAAGTTCGCCTACACTAGACGCGCGAGCACGGTGTGTCAATCCAGCGCGGTGAGCCGAACGTCCATCCGCCCGCCAACTCCCCGGCCTATCGCGCCACGGCGCTGCGCCATCCGACACGGCCGCTCATCCTCATCCCGCAGACCCTGACCGAGCTCACGGGACCGGTCTTCGGCCGCGACAGCATCGGCGCGCTCGATCACGACCTCACGCGCCAGCACCAGGGCGAGCCGGTCGGGCAGCGCATCGTCGTCGCCGGGCGTGTGCTCGACGAAGGCGGCCGGCCGGTGCCCGCACACGCTCATCGAGGTGTGGCAGGCCAACGCCGCCGGCCGCTACGCCCACAAGGTCGATCAGTGGGACGGCCCGCTCGACGCCAACTTCACCGGCGCCGGCCGCGCCCTGACCGACGGCGACGGCCGCTACCGCTTCGTCACCATCCGTCCCGGCGCCTATCCGTGGCGCAACCACGACAACGCCTGGCGCCCCGCGCACATCCACTTCTCGCTGTTCGGCGCGGCGTTCCTCACGCGCCTGGTCACGCAGATGTACTTCCCCGGCGACCCGCTGCTGCCGCTCGATCCGATTTTCAATTCGGTACCCGATGCGCGAGCACGCGAGCGAATGGTCTCGACCTTCGACCTCGCCCTGACCGAGCCGGCGTTTGCGCTCGGCTACCGGTTCGACCTGGTCCTGCGTGGCCGCGACCAGACGCCGATGGAGGGGCGCTGAGGTGGCCGGGCTGACGCCGTTCCAGACCGTGGGCCCCTATCTGCATCTCGGCCTGCAGGTCGGACGCGAGCCGATGACCGCGCCGGGGCTGACGACGCCCGTGGTGATCCACGGCCGGCTGCTCGACGGCGCCGGCGAGGGCATCCCCGACGGCGTGCTCGAGTTCTGGGCCGCCGGATTCAGCAGCGTGGGTCGCGTGTGGACCGAGGCAGATGGCGGCTATCGGCTGCGCGCGGTGAAGCCGGCCACGCGCGTCGACCCGGGCGGGGCCGTCCACGCGCCCCACTTCGCCGTGCGCGTGCTGGCGCGCGGCATCCTGACGCGAGTACCTCACGCGCGTGTACTTCGCCGACGAGCCCGACAACGAGCGCGATGCGATCCTGCGCGGGATCCCCGCCGATCGCCGGGCCACGCTGCTGGCGGTGCCGGCCACGGCCAGCGAGTATCATCTCGACATCGTCGTCCAGGGCGAACGCGAGACCGTCTTCTTCGACGTGTAGCGCGGCTCGGGTGGCGGCGCACCGTCCCACCGTCCCACCGTCCATGGCCCCAGCCGACGACTCGCCGTTCGCCCCGACCCGCCGCGTGCAGGCCCTGCTCGACGTCGAGGTCGCGCTCGCCGAGGCGCTGGCCGAGGTCGGCGCGATCCCGGCCTCGAGCGTGCCGGCGATTCGCGCCGCGGCGTACGCCGAGTTCTACGATCTCGACCAGCTGACGGCCGAGGCGGTCGAGGCCGGCAACCTCCTCATCCCGCTGGTGCGGCACCTGACCCGTCGCGTGGCGGCTGCTCGACCAGACCGCCGCCGGACACGTGCACTGGGGGGCCACCAGCCAGGACGTGATCGACACGGCGTTGGTGCTGCAGCTGCGCGCCGCGATCGGCGACGTGCTGACCGCGCTCGATCAGGCGGCGGCCGCGGCGGCCGATCTTGCCCGCCGCCACGTGGCCACGCCGATCGCCGGCCGCACCTGGCTGCAGCAGGCCACCCCGACGACCTTCGGCGCCAAGGCCGCGACCTGGCTCGACGGCCTGGTCCGGGTGCGCGAGCGGCTCGCGCTGGCCCTCGACGCCGTGCTGGCCGTCCAGTTCGGCGGCGCCACCGGCACGCTGTCGAGCCTCGGCACGCGGGGCCCGGCCGCGGCGGCGGCGCTGGCGCGCCCGCCTCGACCTGCGCGTGCCCGATCTGCCGTGGCACACCGAACGCAGCCGAGTCGTCGACGTGGCGTGTGCGCTCGGCCTGACCTGCGGCGCGCTGGGCAAGGTCGGCCGCGACATCGCCCTGCTGGCGCAGACCGAGGTCGGCGAGGTCGCCGAGGCGGCGGCACCGGGCCGCGGCGGCTCCTCGTCGATGCCGCACAAGCGCAACCCGGTGCGTCGGCGCGGGCGGTGGCGGCGGCGGTGCAGGCGCCGGGCCTGGTGGCCACGATGCTGTCGGCGATGGTCGCAGGAGCACGAGCGCGCGGTCGGCGGCTGGCAGGCGGAGTGGGAGACCCTGCCGGCGCTGGTCGACCTCGCCCGGGACGCGGCCCAGGCCATGGCCGGCGCGCTCGCGCACCTGGTCGTCGACGAGACGCCGGATGCGCGCCAACCTCGACGCCGCCGGCGGCGTCGCCCGCGCCGAAGGGCTGGTCGCCGCGTTGGCGCCGGCGATCGGCCGGGGCGAGGCGATGGCGCGTGGTGGAACGCAGCTGCCGGCGGGCCCTGTCCGAGGGGCGCGCGCTCCACGAGGTGGCCGCCGACGAGCCGGAGATTCGCCACCACCTCGACGCCGGCGGGATCGCCCGCGCGCTCGATCCCGCCTCGTTCACCGGGGCGAGCCGCACGTTCGTCGACCGCGCCCTGGCCCGGTGGCAGCGCGACAGGAAGTGAGGATCGGCATGGACGACGACCAGCGCCGCGCAGCCGGGCATGGCGATCAGGCGCACGGTCCTGGGCGAGGCCCACGTCGACCGGGCGGTGGCCACGACGACGCCGCTCACCGCCGAGTTCCAGGACCTGATCACCCGCTACGCCTGGGGCGAAATCTGGACCCGGCCCGGGCTCGACCTGCGCGACCGTCGCGTCCTGGTGATCGGCACGATGATCGCGCTCGGCCGCTGGGAGGAGCTGCGGATGCACGTCCGCGCCGCGCTCGCCGCCGGTGCCCTCAGCGTCGACGAGCTCAAGGAGATCGTGCTGCAGCAGGCGATCTACTGCGGCGTGCCGGCGGCGCACCATGCGCTGGCCGAGCTGTCGGCCGTGGTGGCCGAGCCACCCCGTCGGCTGACGCTGACGCCGTCGCCATGCCGCACCACACGACCGACGACGGCTGTCGGATCGCCTACGCGCTGTCGGGACCGGAGCCGGCGCCGCCGCTGGTGCTGTCCAACGCGCTGGGCACCGACCGCGGGTTGTGGGCGGCCCAGATCGACGCGCTGTCGCGTCACCACCGCGTGCTCAGCTACGACACCCGTGGCCACGGCGCGTCGGACGTGCCGGAGGGCGAGTACACGCTGGCGCGTCTCGGCCGCGACGTCGTGTCGCTGATGGATCACGCGGGCATGGCGCGCGCGCACGTCTGCGGCGTGTCGATCGGCGGAATCACCGCGTTGTGGCTCGGCGTCCACGCGCCGGACCGCGTGCAGCGGCTCGTGCTGGCGAACACCGCGGCCCGGATCGGCTCGTCGGCATCGTGGACCGAACGGATGGACCTGGTTCGCAGCGGCGGCCTGGCGGCGCTCGCCGACGTCACGATGGAGCGGTGGTTCACGCCGGCGTTCCGCGCACGCCGAGCCCGGCCACGGTCGCGCGGATGCGGGCGACGCTGCTCGCGCGTGCCGGTGGCGGGCTACCTGGGCTGCTGCGCGGCGCTGCGCGATGCCGACCTGCGGGGCGAGGCGTCACGGGTCGGCGCGCCGTGCCTGGTCGTGACCGGCACGCACGACGTGGCGACGCCGCCCGCGGCGGGCGAGTGGCTGGCCGGGACGATCCCCGGCGCCGAGCTGCGGCGGTTCGAGGCCGCGCACCTGTCGAACGTCGAGTGCGCCCCGGCCTTCACCGAGGCCGTGCTCGACTTCCTGGCGGCGTAGCCGGTTAGCGTGGCCCGCCCGGCGGCGGCTTGGGTGGCGGCTTGGTCGGGTCGCCGGGCTCGGGGATGTGCTTGTAGTTCAGGTTCGGCTGGTTGCGTCCGCAGGTGCTCGACGTCCTTGTTGTTCTCGTTGCAGGCGTAGGGCAGCAGCCGGTCGTCGGGCTTGCCGCGGGTGAAGGTGCGGGTCACCGACCACGGCCGGGTGAAGAACACCGGGTCCTCGAAGGTCGCCGTCCACTGCATCGTGTCGGGGCCCTTCTTCTCGAAGCGCTCGGTGAGCCGCAGCTGCGCGCTGTGCTCGTGTCCCGCGGTGTCGAGCCAGCTGCGTTCGTCGATGCCGGTGGTGTCCACGACCAGCACGTCGCCCTCCCACCGCCCGATCGAGTGCCCCATGAAATAGGGATACTCGGCGATGTCCTCGGGATGCGGCCGGCCATCCATGTAGATGGCCCGCCAGATCGCCTGGTACTCGAACAGGATGCCGATCGTGTCGCGGCCCTGCACCAGCAGGAACGGGAACGGCGCCGTGAAGCCGCGCGACGGGCCGACCGGCAGGCAGGTGCCGGTCGGGTCCTTCGAGGTGTCCACGGTGCGCCAGCGCTCGGCCCCCACGGCGGTGAACGGCGGCTGCTTGCCCAGCGCCACCGACAGGTCGGGCGTGTACTGGTTGACCCAGAAGCCGCTGAGATCGGGGTGGGCCGCCGGGCCTTGCGCCCGGGCGACACCCGCCGGCGCCAGCACCACGCCCAGCGCGAATCCGGCGCCGAGCGCCAGGCGAGACCACGCTCTGTCCATGACCGCCGCTCCTCGCGCCGTCTAGTGCCCGGGACGCTTCGGCGTCGAGGGGCTGTAGTACCTGCTGGCCGCCGAACACTTCGCGGCCGTCGGCCAGAATCGCGGTGCGCATGTTGGCCAGCTTGCTGCCGTCACGCGCCAGGAACCCGTGCACGGTCACGACGTCGCCGAACTTGAGCGACTCGCGCCGCCATCCGGCCCGGTACAGCGACGTCGGCGCGCCGCCCTCGATCGACCAGTGGGCGACCGCGCCGGCGGTGTCCTTCACGTCGATGTAGAAGTAGACGTGCGGGTTCATCCATTCGACCTTGGTCACCGTGCCGGTCAGGGTGATCGGCTTGGTCGAATCGTATTCGGCGGCGAAGGAGTGATGCGCGGTGACCGGTCGATCAGCGGCCCAGACGGCCACCGCCACGACGGCCGCGGCCACACTGCGGTTCATAGTCGACCTCCTCGAGCGCGTGCGGCGCTCGCCGAGAGGGTATACCCAAGACGGATGGAAGGGAACCGGGAATGCGATGCCGCTAGGGCCGGAACAGGCGGGCGTAGAAGCCGGCCGTCTTGACCGTGACCGTGACCGGGTCGTCGTTCAGGTTCTGCCAGAACCAGCCGTGATTGCCGGCCATCGGCGCCTCGAAGGCGCCGTGGCCGCTGGTCTGGAATTCCCCGGTCTGGTAGCTGCGGTCGCCGCCGGCCTTGTCGATCGCCTCGCCGTGCATGTCCACGTCCACGCCGTTGCCGGTGGCGGTCCACGAGTAGACCAGGCGCTGGCCGGCGGCCATCTGCGCCTTGATCTCGGCGCCCTCGCCGGCCGCGAGCGTGATCGACATCTCGTCGGTGCGATACGGCGTCGGGCTGGTGAACAGCGAGCCGGTGCCCGCACCGGCGCTGGCGTCGCCGGCACTCGACGGCAAGGGTTCCGCGGCCGGCTCCGGCGCGCGATACAGGCCCAGCCGCTGCCCGAGTCCGGTTGGGTCGATGCCGTACTCCGCCGGCAGCACGACGACCGCGAGCAGGGCCGCGGCGACCACGGCGGCGCCGAGCGTCGCGCGCACCAGGCGCGCCGCCGACGGCGATTCGGCGGGCGGCGGATACGGGGAAGGCGGTGTCTGGGGCATGAGGAGGGCGGGCTCGTGCCTAGGACACGAACCAGCCGGTGAGCTGATAGCCCATCAGCACGAAGCCGCAGGTCATCACGATCACGTTGGCGGCGAAGGCCTGGCGGGAGAACGGCGGCGCTGCGCCGCCAGTAGGCCATGGCGATGAGGATGGCGGCCAGCGCGAGCAGCTGCCCGATCTCGACCCCGGCGTTGAAGGCGACGATCTTCGGCGCCAGCCCGGCGCGCGGCAGCGCGAAGTCCTGGAGCTTGGTGGCCAGGCCGAAGCCGTGAATGAGCCCGAAGACGAACACCGCCGCCCTGGTCTCGGGCTGGACGCCGAACCAGCGGCGGAAGGCGCCGAGGTTGTCGAGCGCCTTGTAGACGACCGAGAAGCCGATCACCGCGTCGACCAGATACGGGTCGACGTGCGTGCCGCTCAGCACGCCGTAGAGCAGCGTCACGCTGTGGCCGACGGCGAAGAGCGTCACGTAGAGCCCGACGTCGCGCATCCGGTAGAGGAAGAAGATCACGCCGAAGAGGAACAGCAGGTGGTCGTAGCCGGTGACCATGTGCTTGGCGCCCAGGTACAGGAACGCCATCAGGCCGCCGCGTTCCATGAAGGTGCGATCGGCCGCCGACACCCCGTGGGCCCAGGCCGGGTGGACGGCGGCGCACCACAGCAGCGCCGCAGCGACCGCGGTGCGGACGACGGCCGGCCGGCGTGGTGTCGCCATATCGCCCATCAGCCTAGCGCAGGCCGTCGAGCTCGTCCCAGCGGGCATAGGCCGCCAGCAGCTCGCCCGGAATCGCCTCGAGCCGCGCCATCGCCGCCGTGATCTCCGCGGCCGGCTTCTTGTAGAACTCCGGCGCGGCCACCTCGGCGGCGAGCCGCTGTTGCTCCACCTCCAGCGCCTCGATGCGCGCGGGCAGCGCCTCGAACTCGCGGCGCTCTTTGTTGGTGGCCTTCCGTGAGCTGGCCGGCGGCCGGGGGGAACGCGCGTGGCGCCCGATCCGCGCGTCGGCGCCGCCACGGTGCCCGCCCTGTCGATCGCTGGTGGCTGTGGCCGCTGCCGCAGCCAGTCGTCGTAGCCGCCCACGTACTCCACCAACGCGGCCGTCGCCCTCGAAGGCGATCGTGCTCGTCACCACGTGATCGAGGAAGCGCCGGTCGTGACTCACCACCAGCAGCGTGCCCGGCCAGTCGACCAGCTGCGCCTCGAGCAGCTCGAGCGTCTCGAGGTCGAGGTCGTTGGTCGGCTCGTCGAGCACCAGCACGTTGGCCGGGCGGGTGAACAGGCGGGCCAGCAGCAGCCGGTTGCGCTCGCCGCCCGACAGCGCCTTGACCGGCGATCGCGCCCGCTCGGGTGAAAAGAGAAAGTCTTCGAGATACCCGTGGACGTGCCGGGTCCGGCCGGCGACCGTCACCCGGTCGTTGCCGTCGCCGATCGTGTCGACCACCGTCCGCTCGGGGTCGAGCTGCTCGCGCTGCTGGTCGTAGTAGGCGACCTGCACGTTGGCGCCGCGGCGCACCGTGCCGGCATCGGGCGGCAGCTCGCCGAGCAGCAGCCGCAACAGCGTCGTCTTGCCGGCGCCGTTGGCGCCGATGAGACCGATGCGGTCGCCGCGCACGACGCGGGTCGAGAAGTCGCGCGATGACCACGCGGTCGCCGAACGCCTTGGCGACGTGCTCGGCCTCGATCACGAGCTTGCCGGGGGCCTCGGCCGCTTCGAGCGACAGCCGCACGGTGCCGATCGGCGATCGCCGCGCCGCCCGTTCGGCGCGCATCTCCATCAGGCGCTTGACCCGGCCCTCGTCGCGGGTGCGGCGGGCCTTGATGCCGCGCCGCAGCCACACTTCCTCGTCGGCCAGCTTCTTGTCGAACTTCCCGTGCGCCAGCGCCTCGCTCTCGAGCCACTCCTCCTTCTTCTGCAGGAACGTCGCGTAGTCGCCCGGCCACGAGGTGAGGTGTCCGCGGTCGAGCTCGACGACGCGGGTCGCCAGCCGCTCGAGGAACGCGCGGTCGTGGGTCACGAACAGCACCGCGCCGGCGTACTCGGCCAGGAACGCCTCGAGCCACTCGATGGCGTCGATGTCGAGGTGGTTGGTGGGCTCGTCGAGCAGCAGCACGTCGGGGGCGGCGACCAGCGCCCGCGCCAGCAGCACGCGCCGCCGCCAGCCGCCCGACAACGTGTCCACCGGCACGTCGGCCGGCAGCGACAGGCGGGTGAGCACCAGCTCGACGCGCTGCTCGAGGCGCCAGCCGTCGCGCTCTTCCAGCTCGTGCTGCAGCCGGCCCATCCGCTCGAGCGCCGCCTGGTCGCCGTGCGCGACCTCGGTCGAGGCATGGTGATACGCGGCGATGAGCGCGCTCAGGTCGCCCAGCCCTTCGGCGACGACCTCGAACACGCTGTCGTGGGTGTCGAGCGGCACGTCCTGCACCAGCCGGGCGACGCGGGTGGCCGGCGCCCGCCACACCGTGCCCCGGTCGGGCACGATCTCGCCGCTCACGATCTGCAGCAGCGTCGACTTCCCGGTGCCGTTCCTGCCGATGAGGGCGAGACGCTCGCCAGCGTCGATCTGGAGCGAGACGTCGTCGAGCAGCGGCAAGTGCCCGTAAGCGTGGAAGAGATGGTCGAGCGTCACTAGAGGCATGCGGATGAACCCGTAGGGCGAAGCTTCAGCTCCGCCGTGGAGGCGGCTCTGAAGGGCCGCCCCGAAGTGCATCGGCTACGGCTTCTTCACCGGTGCCGGATGCGTGTGCGTGCCGGCCCCGCCGCCATCGCCAACTCGCACCGTGCCCATCAACCCGCCTTCGGCGTGGTCGAGGATGTGGCAATGGATCATCCACTCGCCGGGCCGCTCGTCGAAGGTCACGAGCACGCGGGCGGTGGTCTTCATCGGGACGTTGACCGTGTCCTTCCACACCTTCGGCCCGACCGGCTGGCCCTTCTCGTCGACGACCATGAAGAAGTAGCCGTGCAGGTGGAACGGGTGGTCCCACTCGGTGTCGTTCTTGACCGTCCACAGCTGGGTCTCGCCGAGCGCCGCGGTGAACGGCGTGGCCTTCCAGTAGGGGACGCCGTTGATGCGGAACTCCGAGTGGCCGGCCTCTTGCGGCGGCAGCGTGAGCACCATCGCCACCGGTGTGGCGCCGTTCGCGGGCGGCGGCGTGAGCACGCGGGTCACGGCCGGGAGCGGCGCCTTTGGCAGCGGCGGCTCCGGCGTGAACGTCACGGTGAAGAGATCCTCGACGCTGCGGTACTCGATGCTGCCGTAGCCGCGGTTGTAGAGCATCGAGCGCAGCGTGATCGACGCGCCGGGCGCGCCGGTGGGGGCGACGACGACGTCGAGGCGTTCGCCCGGCGTGATGAGCAGGATGTCCGAGGTGACCGGCCGCTCCTGCAGCCCGCCGTCCTGGCCGATGACGGTGAAGGGCTGGCCGTCGAGATCCAGGTAGAAGAAGCGGCTCTTGGCGGCGTTGACGATGCGCCAGCGCTGCGGCGCGCCGGCGCGGGCGCGCAGCGTCGGGTGCATCCGGCCGTTGACCAGCACCGACGCGCCTTCGCGGCCGAAGACCATGCCGGCCGAACCGCCGCTGTCGGCGGGTTCGAGCGCGCCGCCCTTGTCGACGCCGATGTCGCTCAGCACCAGCGTGAGCTGGTCGGCGACGCCGACGCCGTCGGCCGGATCCTCGACCAAGAGCGCGCCGTAGAGGCCGTTGCCGACCTGGGCCGCCGACATCACGTGCGGGTGGTACCAATAGAGCGACGCGTCGCGGACGACGAAGTCGTAGGTGAAGCGCTCGCCCTTCTTCACCTCGGGCTGCGACAGGCCGGGCACGCCGTCCATCTCGATCGGCACGCGTACGCCGTGCCAGTGGATGGTCGTCGGCTCGTCGAGCTCGTTGACGAAGTGGACGATGACCCGATCGCCGACCTTGGCGCGGATGAGCGGCCCGGGGAGGCCGCCGTTGTAGGTCCACGCCCGCACCCGGGTGCCGGGCGCGATCTCGACCTCGGCGATCCTCGCGGTCAGGTCGACCTCGACCACGCCGGGATCCGGGTTGCGATCGGGCGCTTCGGCGAGCGTGATGCCGGCGTCCCAACCAGCCGGGGCGTGGCCGGGCGCAGGCTGAGCCGAGGCGACGGACGCGACGGCCAGCAACGTCGCCAGGGATGCACACTTCACGGATTTCTGCATGGGCGGTTGGGGTGCAAGCAAGGTGCCGGACAGAGGTGTCGACGTCGGCGTTGGTTCGCCTCGACCGTCGCGATCATTTTCTCGCGTTTCGGCGCGTGGGATGCGTCGAATCGGTCGGATCCGCCGCGGCTGGCCGCGCAACCGCGCGCCGCGGAGCTGGCGATGCAGGTCCCTTCGGCGCGCCGGGCTCCATCCGCGTGCCCTTGCGACCTGGCTCGGGATCGCCTCTTGCAACGCGGGCGGCGATGCGACTGGTCTTGCCCGAGGTAGACGACAACCGGCCGGAATCGCGGTCGGCAATCGCCACTGACGTCGCTGCCAGGGCCTCCAAGGCAGCGGAAAAAGTCGCTCTGCTGGTGAATATTCCCCCCTCCGGCGCGTCCGGCGATGAGCAGTCGAGCCGGTGTGGGGCGTGAGGCGACGGCGATCGTGAGGCCGCCGCCCCTGCCTGATCGCGTGCACTCGCCGTCCGAACGTCCCGAGTCCGTGAGTAAAATCCGGCGCATGGCCGACCCGCCATCCTCTGAGAGCGATACGCGCGGCACCGTGGTCATCGTCGCGATCTTCGGCGGGTTGGTCGCGGCCGGATGGCTGGCCTTCTTCTTCGGGCTCTTCCTGCCGAGGAACACTCCGTAGGGACCGCGGACCGCCGATGCACGTCGAGCGTACCGAACGTCATTGGATGTGGGCCGCCAGCGCGATGCTGGCGCTCTTCACCGGCGCCATCGTCGCCACGGCGATGGGCGGTGCGGCGCACCCGCCCAGCCACACCGAGACGGTGAACCCCGAGACGCTGTCGGTGCAGGGCGAGTTTGCGGCACCCGGAGTGGCCACCGGCGAAGCCGGCGCCCTCACGGTGTCGATGCGGGCCGAGTTCTACGTCTTCCGCCCGACGGTCGTGCGCGTACCGGCCGGTGTGCCGGTGACTTTCCGCATCACCAGCGCCGACGTGCTGCACGGCTTCCAGATCGTCGGCACCAACGTCAACCTCACGGTCGCGCCGGGCTACGTGAGTCAGGCCACCACCACTTTCGACACGCCGGGCGAGTACCTGGTCGTGTGCAACGAGTACTGCGGGCTCGCTCACCATCTGATGCAGGGCACCGTCGTCGTGGAGCCGCGGCGATGACGCCAGCCACCCGGCTCGTGCTCGCGAACGTCTGGGTCGCGGTGGCCGCCTTCGCCGTCGGCGGCATGATGGCGGTGATGCAAGCGCTCGCCCGCGCCGGCGTGCAGCTCCCGTTCGGCTCCGCGCGCCTCTACTACCTGTCGGTCACAGCGCACGGTGTCCTCGAGGCGCTGGTGTTCACCACGTTCTTCATCATGGCTCTCGGCTACCTCGTGGTCGAGACGACGCTGGGCCGGGTGGTCGGGCTGCGCTGGGCGTGGGCCGGCTTCTGGATTGCCGTCGTCGGCACGGTGACCACCACGCTGGCGATTCTGTCGGGCACCAGCACCGTGCTCTACACCTTCTATCCGCCGCTGCTCGCCCATCCCGCGTTCTACCTCGGCGCGACGCTGCTGGTGGTGGGGTCGTGGATCTGGTGCGGGGCCATGATCGCCAGCCTGCGCGCCTGGCGGCGCGCCAATCCCACCGCCCGGGTGCCGCTGGCTGCGCACGGGATGCTCTCGGCGGTGGCGATCTGGATCCTGGCGACCGCCGGCCTGGCGGTCGAGGTGCTTGATCTTCATCCTGCCGTGGTCGTTGGGATTGGTGGCGCGGATCGACCCGCTCGTGGCCCGTACCTACTTCTGGTGGTTCGGCCATCCGCTCACCTACTTCTGGCTCGTGCCGGCCTACGTGCTCTGGTACACGGTGATCCCGCAAGTGGCGGGCGGCAAGCTCTTCAGCGACGCCGTCACCCGCGTGGTCTTCGTCCAGTTCATCCTGTTCTCCACGCCGGTGGGGTTCCACCACCAGTTCACCGATCCCGGCATCGCCGGCGGGTGGAAGCTGGTCCACACCTTCACCACCTACGCGATCATGTTCCCGAGCCTGGTCACGGCGTTCACCGTGATTGCCTCGCTCGAGCACGCCGGTCGCGCCCGTGGCGGCAACGGGCGCTTCGGTTGGATTCGGGTGCTGCCGTGGCGCGATCCCTTCTTCGCCGGGGTCGCGCTGTCGATGGTCACCTTCGCGTTGGGCGGTTTCGGTGGCGCGATCAACGCCGCCTACGCGATGAACGCGATGATTCACAACACCGCCTGGGTGCAGGGCCACTTCCATCTCACCGTCGGCACGGCGGTGGCGCTGACCTTCATGGGCAGTCACCTACTGGATGCTGCCGCGGCTCACCGGCCGGGCCATCGCCTTTCCGCGCCTGGCGACCCTGCAGCCCTACCTCTGGTTCGTCGGGCATGCAGTTCTTCAGCATCCCGAATCACATCGCCGGCTTGATGGGCATGCCGCGCCGGGTCTACACCGGCGAGTTCCAGGGCGTTGCGGCCGCCGCAGGCGTGGGTGCCGCTCGTGAATCTCTCGGCGATCGGCGGCGTGATCCTGTTCGTCTCGGCGATGTGTTACGTCGGCATCGTGGTCGGCACCATGCTGGTGGCGCCGCGCGGCGCGCCTGCGCCGTTCGAGTACGCCGAGCCTCTGGCGCCGCCCACGCCGGGTCCGTCGCTCTGGGATCGCCTCGGCTTGTGGAGCGCCGTGGCGGTCGTCCTCATCGCGCTGGCCTACGCCCAGCCGCTCTACCACCTCCACACCCTGGCGCGCTATCCGTCGCAGGGCTTCCGGCCGTTCTGACCGCTGAGGTCGAAGTCGATGGCTCACGATCCCGTGCCCCCCGCCTCCGACGCCGCGCCGACCGGTATGTCCCGCCGGGCGGCGCTGTGGCTCTCGTCGCACCTGGCGATGGTCGCCGGCCTGGCCGGCGGCTACGGCCTGTTCGCGTGGGTCGGTGGCCGATTCATGTTGCCGGCGCACTCCGGGCGGCTGCATCAGCTCTTCGTGACGCGCGTAGCCGACGTCGCCGCCGGCGCCACGCTGCTTGTACCGCACGCCTGAGGGACGCACGGTGAACGTCACTCGACGCGGCTCGGCGGGCACGGCCGCCGACTTCATCGCCCTGTCGAGCACCTGCCCGCACCTCGGCTGCCAGGTGCGCTGGGAAGGGCAGAACAACCGCTATTTCTGTCCGTGCCACAACGGCACGTTCGATACCGAGGGCAAGGCCACCGGCGGGCCGCCAGGTGACGCCGGCCAGTCGCTGCCGCGCTATCTGCTCACCGTCGACAGGGGGCTGCTCTACCTGCACGTACCGGCCGAGCAACTGTCGATCGGCGAGGTGGCCGGCATCGTCGATGTGACGGGTCCGGTCGGCCCCGGTCATGACCCGTGTCTCACCTGTCTCGAGCGCCGCGCCGGATGCGCAGGTGCGACAGGGAGAGCGCGCGTGAGCGGCGTCCGCGGCTGGCTCGGCGAGCGCGTGCCGGTCTCGGTCGACGGGATCGCGGCGATGTCCAACGAGCCCGTGCCCTACCACCTCAAGCGGTGGTGGTTCGCGCTGGGCGGCACGCCGGCCTATCTGTTCGTCGTCCAGATCGTGACCGGCATCCTGCTGGCGTTCTACTACCAGCCGTCGCCGGCGACGGCCTACGAGTCGGTGCGCTACATCACCGAGGAGGCGGCGTTCGGCTGGTACCTGCGCGGCCTGCACAAGTGGGGCGCCACGCTGATGATCGCCGCCGTCGTGCTGCACCAGATGCGCGTCTTCTTCACCGCCGCCTACCGGCGGCCGCGCGAGCTCAACTGGATGATCGGCATGACGCTGCTCGTGTGCACGCTGATGCTCGGGTTCACCGGCTACAGCCTGGTGTTCGAGCAGCTGAGCTACTGGGGCGCCACCGTCGGCGCCAACATCAGCGACACCGTGCCGGTCGTCGGCCCGTTCATGAAGCAGGTGCTGCTCGGCGGCGAGACCTACAACGACCGCACGCTGTCGCGCTTCTTCATCCTGCACGGCGCCGTCCTGCCGGTGACGCTCATCCTGGTGCTGATGATGCACATCGGCCTGGTGCGGCTCCACGGCGTCACCGAGCTGAAGTTCGAGGACGAGGCGCCCGGGCCAGCGCGCCAGTTCAACTTCTTCCCGGAGCACTTCTACACCGAGCTCATCATCGGCCTCACGCTGATGATCCTGCTGAGCGCGCTGGCGACGCTGCTGCCGGTGGAGATGGGCCCGCGGGCCGATCCGCAGATCACGCCCGAGGTGATCAAGCCGGAGTGGTTCTTCTACGTCGCGTTCCGCTGGCTGAAGCTGTTCTCCGGCACCACGGCCGTGCTGACCCAGGGCTTCATCGTCTTCGTGATGTTCTGCTGGCCGTTCATCGACGACTGGCTGGTGCGGCGCTTCAAGTACGCCGACGCCAGCGTGTGGATTGGCGTGGTCGGCGCGCTGACCATCATGGGCTTCACCCTGTGGGAAGCGCTCGTGGCGCATTGAGGATGACGGTATGACACTCGATCAGAAACGCTGGGTCATCGGCGGCCTGGGGCTGCTGTTCCTGCTGTCGCTCGTGGCGGTGCAGTGGCTGGAGGTCGTCGCGCCGGCGCGCCGAGCCGGGCCAGGCCCGGGCCGCGGTCGCCACGCCGGCCGCCTCGCGGCAGTGCGTCGACTGCCACACCCAGGTGTCCACCGGCATCGTCGAGCACTGGAAGGGCTCGCACCCACGCCGAGAAGGGCGTGGCCTGCGTCGATTGCCACCAGGCCGAGGCCAAGGACGCCGACGTCTTCAGCCACTACGGCCAGCAGATCGCCACCATCGTCACGCCGCGCGACTGTGCCCGCTGCCATCCCACCGAGTCGGCCGAGTTCGCCCAGAGCCACCACTCCAAGGCCGGGAACATCCTGGCGTCGCTCGACAACTTCCTGGCCGAGACGGTGGAGGGCTCGCGCGTGGCCTTCAGCCCGCATTCGCCGACGCCCGGCAAGGCCGTCACGGGCGTCAACGGCATGGCCCCGGCCAATTCGGGCTGCCAGCAGTGCCATGGGTCGCTGGTCGCGTTCCAGGCCAGCGATGGCGGCCTGGTGACGATGCGCGAGCTGAAGCCCGACGAGCACGGCCAGCCGACCAATCCCGACGCGGTCGGCCGGATCGTCAGGAACGAGAGCGGCAAGCCGCTCTTCAGCAGCACGCAGCTGGCCCAACACCGGCATCGGCCGGATGAACCTCGACGGCTCGCTCGGGCTCGTGCGCCGCCTGCCACAGCCGCCACGACTTCTCGGCGCGCCGCGCCCGCCAGCCCGAGAACTGCGGCAAGTGCCACCTCGGCCCCGATCACCCGCAGAAGGAGATCTACGACGAGTCGAAGCACGGCGTCGCGTTCCGCGACCTCATCGGCGAGATGAACCTCGACGCCAGGCCGTGGGTGGTGGGGAAGGACTACAGCGCGGCGCCGACGTGCGCGACGTGCCACATGAGCGCCAACCTCCGCAACGGCATGACGATCACCCACGATCCGGGCGAGCGCATCTCGTGGACCAACCGGCCGCCGGTCAGCCTGGTGATGGACACCGACGCCAACCACGCGGTGGTGACCGAGACCGATCCGGAGAAGCGGCGGGCCGCGATCGCCGACACCGCCGAGGCCAAGCGCAACCGGATGAAGCAGGTGTGCTCGACCTGCCACACCCCGGATCACATCAACCTCTTCTACCGGCAGTACGACGACCTGGTCGATCCACTACAACGAGAAGTTCGCCAAGCCGGGCCAGGCGATCATGAGCGCACTGGCCGCGAACAGCCTCATCACCAAGACGCAGTACGACGAGCAGATCGAGTGGACCTGGTACTACCTGTGGCACCACGAAGGCCGGCGCGCGCGGATGGGCGCGTCGATGATGGCGCCCGACTACACCCAGTGGCACGGCATGTTCGAGGTCGCCGAGCGCTTCTACATGAAGCTCATCCCCGAGGCGCGCGAGATCACGGCGGCGGCGCATGCGCGCCGGACGCGGCGAGCAGGCGCGGCGGGCCAACCAGGTGATCGACGAGATCCTGAGCCGGCCCGAGCACCAGTGGCTGCAGAAGGGCGCCGAGGAGCAGGCCGACGCCATCAACCGCGAGATGCAGCGGCGCTACGGTCAGACGAGGCAGGAGCGATGACCGAGCCGGTCGGGCGCCGCACGTTCCTGAAGATGGCCGGCGGTGGCGGCGCCGGCCGTGGCGGCGTTCTCGTGCGCCGACCAGCAGGAGGCGGCGCGACTGGGCAGCGCGGCGCCGGTCGACCGCGCCTCGGTCGTGTGGGACAAGGCGCCGTGCCGGTTCTGCGGCACCGGCTGCGGCGTGATGGTGGGCGTCGAGCAGGGACGCGTCGTCGCGGTGCGCGGCGACGAGGCCAGCCCGGTGAACCGCGGGCTGCTGTGCGTGAAGGGCTACCACCTGCCGGGCCTGCTCTACGGCGCGGACCGGCTCCTGTACCCGCAGAAGCGACAGCCGGACGGGTCGCTCACGCGGATCGGCTGGGACGAGGCGCTCGACCTCGTCGCCAGCCGGTTCGGCGAGACGCTGAAGCAGCACGGCCCCGGCGCGGTGGGCGATGTACGGATCGGGGCAGTGGACCGTGTTCGACGGCTACGCCGCGCAGAAATGGGTCAAGGGCGGCCTGCGCAGCAACAACCTCGAACCCAACGCACGCCTGTGCATGGCCAGCGCCGTCTCCGGCTTCCTCGACGCAGTTCCAGAGCGACGAGCCGATGGGCTGCTACCAGGACCTCGACCTGGCCGACGACTTCGTGCTCTGGGGCAACAACATGGCCGAGATGCACCCGGTGCTGTTCAGCCGGCTGCTGGAGACCAAGCGCCAGAAGCCGGCCACCCGCATCGTCGACATCGCCACCCGGCGCACGCCGACCACCGACTACGCCGACCTCCACGTGCTCTTCAAGCCCGGCACCGACCTGGCGCTGGCCAACGGCATCCTGCACCTGCTCGTGGCCGAGGGGCGGATCCACCAGGCGTTCATCGCCGAGAACGTCGTCTTCCGCCGCGGCATCGAAGACGTGAAGGCGATCGGCTACGGCTGCTTCGACGATCAGGCCGAGCGCTACACCTTCGAGGACCAGGCGCGGCCGAGCTCGCTCGACGAGCTGCGCACGTTCCTGGCCGACTACACGCCGGAGCGCGTGCGGGAAGTGACCGGCGTGCCGGTCGAGCAGATCCGGGCGCTGGCCGCGATCTACGGCGACCTGTCGCGCGGCACGGTCAGCCTGTGGTGCATGGGCGTCAACCAGCACGTGCGCGGCACGTGGATGAACAACCTCATCACCGACCTGCACCTGCTCACCGGCAAGATCTGCCGCCCGGGCTCGAATCCGCTGAGCCTCACCGGCCAGCCGAGCGCCTGCGGCACGGCGCGCGAGGTCGGCACCTCGAACAACCGGCTGCCGGCCGACATGGTGGTGACCAACCCCGAGCACCGCGCCGAGGCCGAGCGCATCTGGAAGCTGCCGCCCGGCACGATTCCCGCGACGCCCGGCTATCACGCCGTGGACATGTTCCGGGCGCTCAAGCGCGGCGATCTCAAGGCGCTGTGGATCCAGACGACCAATCCCGTGGGTGACGCTGCCGAACCGCTCGCGCTTCGACCGCACGCCCGGCGACGGGCGCTTCATCGTGGTGAGCGACATCTACCCGACGCCGACGACCGCGATGGCCGATCTCATCCTGCCGGCGGCCGCGTGGGTCGAGCGCGAGGGCGTCTACGGCAACACCGAGCGCCGCACGCAGCAGTGGAACCAGATGGTCGATCCGCCGGGCGAGGCGCGCGAGGACGCCTGGCAGGTGATCCAGGTGGCCAAGCGGATGGGCATGGGCCATCTGTTCCCCTGGCCCGAGGACGACTGGCACGAGCCGATGTTCGAGGAGTACCGCTCGTTCGGCCTCGGGCACGGCAAGGATCTCGCCAGCTACCAGCAGCTGAAGAGCACGCGCGGGATGCTGTGGCCGGTGGTGAACGGCAAGGAGACGCCGTATCGCTACACGGCCGGCTACGACCCGTACGTGAAGAAGGCGACGCGGCGCCCACTTCTACAAGGCCGTGGGCTACGGCGAGAAGGCCGCGTTCTTCCTGCGGCCGTACCATCCGCCGGCCGAGTCGCCCGACGACGCCTATCCGTTCTGGCTCAGCGACCGGGCGGGTGCTCGAGCACTGGCACAGCGGCTCGATGACGCGCCGGATCCCGCAGCTGCACCAGGCAGTGCCGGCGGCCTACGTGGAGCTGAACCGCGCCGACGCCGAACAGCAGGGCGTCAAGAAGGGCGACCGCGTGCGGCTCGTGAGCCGCCGCGGAGCGCTGGAGCTCACCGTCGAGGTCGATGGCCGCGGCCGTCCGCCGCGCGGCACCCTGTTCGTGCCGTTCTTCGACGAGTCGCTGCCTCGTCAATCTGCTCACGCTCGACGCGATGGACAACATCAGCAAGCAGCCGGACTACAAGAAATGCGCGGTCCGTCTCGAGCGCGTCTAGCCGCGGCGATCGCCGCGGCGTGCTGTCGCCCTCGCCGTGGCCGGCAGCTGCGGATCGCCGGCGGCCGGGACCGGCCACGCCGCGCTCACCGGCGAGCGCGCGCTCGGCCGTGCCTACGACGGCGCGCCGCCGACGATTCCGCACGACGCCGTCGGTCGGCAGCCTGCGGCACCTGTCACGATGCCGACGGCACGGCCATCGACGGCATCGGCGTCGCCCCGGCCTCGCCGCACGGCGAGGCGGCGGCGGCCGGCGCGATGCGGCGCTGTCGCCAGTGCCACGTGCCAACGCAGACCGGCACGCTGCTGGTCGCGTCGCGCTTCACCGGGCTGGCCCAAGGGCCGTGGCAGGGGAGCCGCGCCACGCCCGGGCGCACCGCCGACGATCCCCCACACGTTGCAGCTGCGGAGCGAGTGTCAGGCATGTCACGCCGGTCCCGGGGCGCGGTGCCGAGATCCGCACCACGCATCCCGAACGGACGCGGTGCCGGCAATGCCATGTGCCCGACACGTCGCCAGGTCGCTGACGTGGCGCCGCCAGTCGTTCATCCGCGCGCGCGTCCTGCGAGCGTCGTCGCTGCGCTCGCGGTTGTCGCCGCGGCGCTGGTCGGCGCCGACGCCGCTCGGGCCCAACCGCTGTCGCCGCCGGCGGCCACCTGGCGTGCGTCGGCAATGCTGCTCACGCGCGTCGAGACGTGGCGCTACTTCGAGCCCCGGCCGGGCGGCGGCGATCCCGACTACACGTTCTTCGGCAACCGCCTGCGCCTCGAGCTGCGCGGGCGCTGGCCGCGGGTCGAGACGACTCTGGCGGCGCAGGCCGTGAGTCTCGCCGCACTGCCCACAACTGCGATCGGCCCCGGCGCCTCGGCACCGGCGCGCTGTATTTCGATCAGAGCGGGCGCCAAGAGCTCGCGCAGCAGCTGTTCCTGCGGTTCGCCAACCTCAGATTGCCGGGCGCACTGCCGGGCGTGGACGTTCAGATCGGGCGCATGGGCTACACCTCGGGCGCCGAGGCGTCGAGCGGCGTGCCGAAGGTCGAAGTGGTGAAGCGGCAGCGGCTCGACGCGCGGCTGCTCGGCGAGTTCGAGTGGTCGATCGTCCAGCGAGGATTCGACGGCGTGCGCGTCGACTACACCCACCCGCGCTGGAAGGTGACCGGCGTGTCGGTCATGCCGACGCAAGGCGGGTTCGCCTACGTCGCCAACACGACCATGACCCGCGTGCTGGTGACCGGCGCCACCGTGAGCTCGCGTCCCTCGGGCCCTGCTGACGGAGCGAAGACGCAGGTGCAGGCCGTCGCCTGGCACTATCGCGACCGGCGATCGGTGACCCAACGGCCCGACAACACGGGTCGGACCGCCGCCGCCGTCGACGTCGACGTCACCACCGCCGGTGCCGTGCTCGTGGGCGCGTATCCGGCTGGGCCTGGCGAGGCCGACCTGTTCGTGTGGGCGGCCGCGCAGGGCGGAACGTGGTACGACGATCACCATCGTGCCGGCGCCGTGGCCGTCGAGGGCGGCTATCAGTGGACCGCGGCGCCATGGCGGCCGTGGCTGCGCGCTGGGCTGTTCCACGCCAGCGGCGACGACGACGCCACCGACGACGAGCACGGCACGTTCTTCCCGATGCTGCCCACCGTCCGCCGCTTCGCGATGACCACCGTTTACGGGACGATGAACCTGCGTGACGTGTTCGTCCAGGTCCAGGCGCGGCCGCGGCCCACGATTGGGCTGCGGGCCGACGTGCGGCGTCTCGATCTCGCATCGGCCGCCGACCTCTGGTATGCCGGCAGCGGTGCGACTCGGGCGCGTGGGGCGGCGTTCGGCTATGCCGGCCGACCCTCGAACGGCAGCCGGCGCCTCGGCACCAGCATCGAGGCGTCGGCCGATTGGGTGATCACACCATGGCTGTCGGTCAACGGGTTCGTCGCCCGCATGGGTGGCGGCCCGGTGGTGACCGGCACGTTCGGTGGTGACGCGCTCTGGTTCACGTACCTGGAAAGCGTCGTCGCGTTCGGTGGGCGCTGACTCGCCGGTTGGCAACGAACCGGCGGCCAGCGCTTGGCGAGCCTTGGCGCCGATGGCCTGGGAGGTATCGCGCCCGTAACACCGAGCCTACCGCTTCGAGGATCGTGTCGTCCGGTGCGTCGGCACCGCGGTCCACGGGTCGTCGGGCCAGGGATGCTTGGGATAGCGGCCGCGCAGCTCCCGGCGCACTTCCGGGTAGGTGCGCTGCCAGAAGCTCCGCAGGTCGCGGGTGGTCTGCACCGGCCGACCGTTGGGGGCCAGCAGGCTGAAGGTCACCGGCACCCGCGCCGCGCCGAGGACCGGCGTGTCGGCCAGACCGAAGAGCTCCTGCAGCTTCACCGACGCGGTCACCGATCCATCGTCGGCGTAGGTGAGCGGGGCCTGCCGTCCGCTCGGTACCGGCAGCGCCAGCGGGGCCAGACGCTGGAGGCGCCCGCGCGATGTCGGGCGGCAGGGCTTGGACAATCCGCACGTCGTCGAGGCGTCGGGCACTGCCGGCGGCGCGGCGCACCAGTGCCGGCAGATCGACGTCGAGACCGGCAAAGCGCAGGCGACGGAGCAGCTCCGCGTCGCCCTCGCCCGGCCCGCGAACGAGCCAGGCCTCGGCCAGCACGGCGGCAGCGGCCTCGGGGACGACCGGCACCGGCGTCTCGCTCAGCAGCAGCGCGTCGACCCGGGCGACGCGCCGCGCGCGCACCTGGCCGGTGACCTGGTCGAGCGTGTGTTCGACGGCGATGGCGGTCGGCGCGATCCACTCGGGCTCCACCTGGCTGGCGAGGTGGATGCGCGCCTCGGCGACGCCGTGCCGATCCGCACCGCGCACGTCGAGCGCGACCAGGAACTCGCCGTCGCGAACGCCCGATTCGCGCGCCAGCGTCGCGCCGTGCCCCGAGGCCAGCGTCACACGGTCGGCGGCGCCGGGCCGGCGGCGGGCCAGGCGGTCGGCGTAGCCGGCGAACAGGGCGCGCCGCAGGCCGTCCTCCGAGGCGGAGGCCGTCGCGGGATCGTCGAGCACGGCGCGCGCGAGCCGTTCGAGCTCGCGCGCCACCTGACGCACGTGCGCCGGTTGCGCGGCGAAGCGATCGAGGTCGGCGAGCAGATCGCACGACGTCGTGGCCCCGCCCGGGCCCCGGGCGGCGCCTTCGCCGAGCAGCGCGCACGCGGCCGCCACGTTCGCCGCCCCCCGTGCTTCGACCAGGATCCGGGCGAGGCGCACGTGCACGGGCCAGCGCTGGAGCTGCCGGCCGAGCGGCGTGACCGCGACCCGATCGCCGCGCGTGGCCACGGCGCCCAGCCGCGTCAGCAACGCCACGGCGGCGTCGAGGGCGTGGGACGGCGGCGCCTCGAACCACTCGAACGTCGGCAGATCGGCGCCCCACGCCAGCAGGTCGAGCGCGGCGCCGGCCAGATCGACGCGGGCGACGTCGGGCTCGCGCGACTCGCGCAGCCGGTCGCGCGGCGTCCCACAACCGTCGCACCAGCCCAGGTCCGAGACGCGCGGCGCGGCCGGCGCGTTGGGTGGCGCTGTCGGCGGAGACGCGCTCCAGGTCCAGCCGATCGACACCGCGCGCCGCGTCGTAGCGCGCCACTTTCACCAGGCCGGAGTCGACGACCACCGAGACGCCGGGGACGGTCAGCGACGTCTCGGCGAGGTTGGTCGCCAGGATCACGCGCCGCCGGCCGGGCGCCGCCGGGCGCACCGCCCGGTCCTGGGCGTCGCCGTCGAGGCCGCCGTGCAGCGGCACCACCTCGACGCCGTCGCAGGGCGGTGTCACGCGCCAAGGTCGCCGCCGCCGATTCGATCTCGCGCCGGCCGGGCAGAAAGCACAGCACCTGGCCGGCGGTTCGTGGCAGCACGCCACGCACGGCGTCTGGCACCGCCTCGGCCGGCGCGTACTCGATGGCCAGCGGGTGCACGGCCCCGGGCACCTCGACGATCGGGCAGTCCCCCAGGTAGCGCGCCACCGGTGCGGCGTCGAGCGTCGCCGACATCACCAGCAGCCGCAGGTCCGGCCGCGCCAGCCAGGCCTGGCGCGCGAGCGCCAGCCCGAGGTCGACGTGCAGGCTGCGCTCGTGGAACTCGTCGAGGACCACGGTGGTCACGTCCGACAGCAGCGGGTCGTGCTGCAGGCGGGCGGTGAGGATGCCTTCGGTGACCACCAGCAGCCGCGTCTCGGCGGTGAAGCGTCGCTCGAAGCGGACGTGCCAGCCGACCTCGCCGCCCAGCGTCCAGCCGCGTTCCTCGGCGATCCGCGCCGCGACGGCGCGCACCGCGACGCGTCGCGGCTGCAGGACGAGCGACGCGGCCGCGGTCGATCAGGGCCGGCGGCACGCGCGTCGTCTTGCCGGCGCCCGGGCCGGCGACCAGTACCGCTGCCCGGTGGCGATCGAGGCCGGCGCGGACCGTCCCGACGTGCGGGTCGATCGGCAGCGCCTCGTTCATCCCTTGACCGTCCAGCCCTTCTTCACCAGCAGCGGCCGTATCCGCGCCAGCTGGTCGCCCTGCACTTCGACGGTGTTCTCGGCCACGGCGCCGCCGACGCCGCACGTGCGCTTCAGCTCGGCGCACAGGTCCTTGAGCAGCGTCTGGTTGCGCGGCAAGTCGAAGATCACGGTCACGGCCTTGCCGCCGCGGCCCTTCTTCTCGAGCCGCAGTTTGGCGACGACGCGGGCCGGGACGGCCTCGTCCCGGGCGAAGGCGGTCGAGCAGTGGCAGTCGCGCTCCGGCCAGCCGCAGGTCGGGCACAGACGGCCGGCGCCAGTGGAGTACACGGGACGGGAGTTGCTCGTGGCTCACCGGCGGTAGTGTGCCGCGAAGCGGTCAGTGCCGGCTAGCCAGCCACCACCGCGCCGCCTCCCGGTGCGGCTGCAAATTGACTTGACGGCGGGTACCCAGAAGGCGCATCTATCGGGCTGGGAGTGCGGGTGCCGGGCGCCCCTCCCCGACTGCCAATCGAGGAGGACCGAATGCACATCGATCGCCGGCGGTTCATCGAGAGTCTCGGGGGCACCGCGGCTGTCGCGCTGATGACCTCGGAGCAGAAGGCCGATGCCCTCGAGGCCTACATGGAAGAGGAACTGGACGCGGCCGCGAGCGCGCTTCAACAGGGCAGCGCCCGCGAAGTTTCCGACCATGGCCGAGATTGCCGAGCGCAACGCCCAGCGCACCGGCATTCGCGGCGGCGGCGGCAACGTGTTCAACGCCAGCAACCGCGACGGCTCGCCGCGCGGCCCGCTGCCCAAGATGTCGGATCGGCCGACGCTGCTCGAGTTCTTCGAGAAGCGCTTCGCGCCCGCCAACCACGTGCTGCAGAGCGCAACCCGGGCGCTCAAGACCGGCATGCCCGAGGAGGTCGTCTTCGCCTGCCTGATGCACGACACCGTGCACGCGCTGGTGAAGGTCGATCACGGCTGGTGGGGCGCGCAGATCATCGAGCCGTACGCGTCCGAGAAGGTGGTCTTCGCCATCCGCCATCACCAGACGCTGCGCTTCTATCCGGACGAGAAGTTCGGCTACGAGTATCCCGAGAGCTACCTGCGCACGTTCGGCGAGGACTACAAGCCGGAGCCGTACCTCGAGCACAACTACGAGATGGTGCGCAAGCACAGCTGGTACGACCTGCCGCGGCTGGTCACGGTGAACGACCTGTACTCGTTCGACCCGAACGCCGTGGTGTCGATCGATCCCTTCGTCGACATCATCGGCCGGCAGTTCAAGCAGCCCAAGGAGGGCATCGGCTACGACAACAGTCCGACCGCGCACATGTGGCGGACGATCATGTTCCCGGATCGTCCGCTGTAGCGATCCGATGCGCGCTCAGCTCAGCGTCCGGTGGCTGCTCGCTTGCGCCTCGGTGACGGCGGCCGTCGTGGCCGCCGGGGCGCAGGCGGCGGCGACCTACAAGGGACTCGAGGTCGCCGTGTCGGGCGTTGACCGTGCGACCAATGTCAGCCTGACCGATTGCCCGCCCGGCGCGAACATCGTCCGCGGTGTCATCAAGCCCGGCGATCCGATGGAGTTCGCGACGGTGAAGGTCGACTTCAAAGTGCTGGCGGCGTTCACACCCGGCCCGCTGCCCAAGCCGGTGCTCTACGACGAAGCGGGCAAGGCCTACAACACCGCCCAGTCGTTCGCCGAGGTCGGCGCGACGCCGGCGTTCGCGTGTGCCTTCTCGTTCCGCGTCCCCAAGGGCGCCAAGCTGGCGCGGTTCACGCTCGACACGGCGTCGATCCCGCTCGGCGCGATGGGCCAGTAGCCGCGGCGCGCACCGGCTACGCCGGCTCGTAGCGATCCATCACACGGTACGGCACTTCGCGGAAGGGCGGCAGCCCCGCGGCCTCGATGATCGACACCAGCCCGGCGCGGTCGTGGAACTCACGGCCGTCGCGGTTGATGACGACGGCGTTGGGACAGGCCGGCGCCAGGCGGCGGAACTCGGCGTCGATCAGCCGGAAGCGCCGCACCATCTCGTCGGCCCGCTCGTGCGGGCGGTTGCGCAGGCGGATGTGCTTCTCGATGGTGTCGGTGCTCGACGTGAGCACGATGACGCGGTCGGGCGCCCAGTGGTCGCCCACCGCCAGGACGCGCCGCAGCTCGTCGTGGCACTCGGCCGGATATTCGGGGATGTGCGCTTCGAGCGTGATGCGCGCGCCCTCGAAGAAGATCACCTTGCCGGGGCCGTCGTGGGCGGCGGCGTCGCGGTAGTTGGCGTCGTAGAGCCAGGCGAAGTAGGCGGTGACGCCGACCGGATTGCGGCCGGCGGCGATGTCGGCGAGGACGCGCGGGTCCCACACCCCTTCTTCGCCCTCGCCGTAGCTGCCGTGGTGGTAGAGATCGCCGAGCTGGCGGACCAGCGTGCTCTTGCCGATGCCCGGGCCGCCGACGATCGCGACCTTCATCGCCCGCCCGGCGGCAGGTGATCGACGAAGTAGCGGGCGATTTTGCGGTAGACGTGCACCGTCGTGCCCGGCCCTTCCGAGATCGAGTGCGAGCGGTTCGGGTAGATCATCGCGTCGAACGGCTTGCCGAGCTCAATCAGGCGGTTGACCAGCTTCTCGGTGCCTTGGACGTGCACGTTGTCGTCCCCCGAGCCGTGCAGGATGAGCAGGTCGCCCTTCAGGCCGTCGGCGTAGTGAATCGACGAGCCCAGCTTGTAGCCGGCGGCGTTGGGCCCGGGCAGGCCCATGTAGCGCTCCTGGTAGATGGTGTCGTAGAGCGACTGATCCGGCACCGGCGCCACCGCCACGCCGACGTGGTAGACGTCGGGGAACCGGAACATCGCATTGAGCGTGTTCGTGCCGCCGCCGCTCCAGCCCCACACCCCGACCCGCGCCGGGTCGAGGAAGGCATGGCGGGCGAGCAGCGCGCGCACCGCCGCCGCCTGGTCCCTCGACGACAGGTCGCCGACCGCGCCGTAGACGGCCTTGCGCCACGGCGCGCCCTTGGGTGCCGGCGTGCCGCGGTTGTCCATGCTGACCACGACGTAACCGGCGTCGGCCAGGGCCCGGTGGAAGAGCGTCGTGCCGCCGTACCACTGGTCGCCCGCCGTGGTGGCGGCCGGCTCGCCGTAGACGTAGGTGAGGAGCGGATAGCGCTTGGCCGAGTCGAAGTCGGCGGGCTTCAGCATCCAGCCGTCGAGGGTGATCCCGCCGTCGCCCGGCACGGTGAAGAACTCGACCGGGCGGGTGATGACCGTCTCGAGGGCCTTGCGCAGCGCCGCCGTGTCGGTCAGCGTCCGCAGCACGCGGTGGCCGGGCAGCTCGACCACGTCGGTCACCGGCGGCACGTCGAAGCGCGAGTAGGTGTGGAACGCCATCCGGCCGCCCGGCGCCAGCCGGTAGCTGTGGGTGCCGGGCTGGTCGGCCGGCGTCACGCGTTCCGGCGCGCCCCGGCCGTCGGTGCGGGCGCGATACAGGTAGCGGGCCGTCGGGTCGTCGGGCGAGGCGATGACAGTAGACCCACTCGTCGTCGGCGTCGACGCCGAGCAGCTGCATCACGTCGGCGTCGAAGGTCGTGACCGGCGCCGTCGACGTGCCGTCGGTGGCGGCCTTGTAGACGTGCCGCCAGCCGTCGCGCTCGCTGAGCCAGAGGAAGGCCTTGCCCTTGTCCACCCAGCGCACCGTGTCGACGACGTCGACCCAGCGTCTCGGAGCGGTCGCGGAACACGCGCGCGACCTGGCCGGTGCGGGCGTCGGCGCTCAGCAGGTCCTGCTGGTTCTGCAGCCGATTCAGCTGCTGGATGGCGAGCGCGCCGTTGTCCTGCCACTCGAGCCGCGCCAGGTAGCTGTCGCGCGGGTCGCCCGGCGTCTGCATCCACGTCGTGTCGCCGCCGTCGGCGGCGATGACGCCGATCCGCGCCGCCGAGTTGGTCGTGCCGGGCTTCGGATAGGGGATGCGCGTCGCCACCGGATAGACGCTGTCGGTGTTGTTGAGCAGCGTGAAGATGCCGACGCCCGAGGTGTCGAACTGCCAGTAGGCGATGCGGCGGCCGTCGGGACTCCAGCGGAAGCCGTCGCGGACGTCGAGCTCCTCCTCGTAGACCCAGTCGGAGGTGCCGTTGATGATCGTCTCCGACCCCGTCGAGGTCAGACGCGTGATGCGCCCATCGCTCAGCCGCTCGACGTAGAGGTCGTTGGCGCGGACGTAGGCCGCGCGCGTCGCGTCGGGCGAGAACTTGGCGAACATCAGCGACGAGGCCGGCGCCGCGCCGCCCAGCTGTCGCAGGCGGCCCGGAGCCGAGCTCGAGCACCCAGTAGTCGCCGCGGGTGTTCTGCCGCCACACCTTGGTGGTATTGCTGAAGACGAGCAGCTTGGTGCCGTCCGCCGACCACTGGTAGTCGGCGATGTCGAGGCGCGGTCTGGCGGCCCGGCGGCACCAGCCGCGCCCCGGCGATGAGCACGCGCCGCTCGCCGGTGGCGGCATCGTAGCGGACGATGTCGGAGCCGCCGCTTCCCGATGGCTCGACGGTGGAGTAGGCCGAGCCGTCGGGCAGCCACCGCGCCGGCCCGAAGGCCGGCGGCTCGTAGGCGTGCTCCTGGAAGACGCGGCCGATTTGCGCGTCGAGGCCGGTGCGATCCAGCGCCCGCGCGCCGACCAGCGGCCCGGCCAGGACCAGCAGACCGGCGGCCGCGAGTCCGAGGCGGAGGTGGCGATCGCGGGCCATGGGCGACGCGGGGTGACGGCGCGCCTACCGCGAGGTCGAGCGCTCGACCGGCTCGAGGCGCACGACCGGCGTCGGCTTGCCGTCCTCGTCCTCGGTCACCAGGTAGATGAACCCGTCGGGCCCCTGGCGGATGTCACGAACGCGGCCGACGCCGGGCAGCAGCGTCTCGCGCGCCAGCACCTTCTCGCCGGCAATCGTCACCCGCCCGACCTGCTCGCCGACCATGCCACCGATGAAGAGGTTGCCCTTCCAGCCCGGGAAGCGATCGCCGGTGTAGAACATCGCGCCCGAGATGCCGATCGACGGCACCCAGATGTGCAGCGGCTGGTCCATGCCCTCGCGGTGCGTGCCGCTGTGGATGGCGGCGCCGGTCCGGTAGTTCACGCCGAAGCCGATCACCGGCCAGCCGTAGTTGTGCCCCGGCCGCTCGAGGTTGAGCTCGTCGCCGCCCTGCGGGCCGTGTTCGTTGGTCCACACGTTGCCGGTCGCCGGATCGATGGCGATGCCCTGGATGTTGCGATGGCCGTAGCTCCAGATCTCGGGCTTGGCGCCGGCGCGTTTGACGAACGGGTTGTCGGCCGGCACCTTGCCGTCGTCGTGCAGGCGGATGAGCTTGCCGTGATGATTGGTCAGGTCCTGCGCGGGATGCGCTTCGAGGTTGCCTTCCGGCGGCACCTGGCGATCGCCGAGGGTGAGGAACAGGTAGCCCTTCCCGTCGAAGGCGATCTTGCCGCCGAAGTGCCCGCGGCCGGTCGAGACCGACTCGAACAGCTGCTGCACGTTGGTCAGGCGATCGTTCTCGAAGGTGCCGCGGACCAGCGCCGTGGTCGTGCCGGTGCCGTCGGCCTTGGTCTTGGAATAGGTGATGTAGAGGAAGTGGTTGGTGGCGAAGTTCGGGTGGACGGCAACCTCGAGCAGGCCGCCCTGCCCGGCGAAGACCGCTTGCGGCACGCCCTCGACCGCCTGCGGCAGCAGCTTCCCGCCACGCACGATCCGCAGCCGTCCCGGCCGCTCGGTGACGAGTGCGTCGCCGCCGGGCAGCCAGGCGATCGCCCACGGCTGGACCAGTCCGTCGGCGACCGTGACCACGCGGTAGTCGTGCTGGGCCGAGCGCTGGACGCTCGCCGTCTGCGCCCCGAGCGTCGCGACCCCGGTCAGCACCGAGGCCACGGTCAATACACGGAATGCCATCGAGGTCATCACTCTCTCCCTGTGGATCGCCCCGGCAGCGCCGGGGCCTCGTCATCGTTGCCGGCCGGCATCGCCGGCCGTCGCGTCGTTGGTCCGTGCGGCTAAGCGCTGCGCTGCTTGCGATACGAGTTCTTGATCGCGATCTTGCCGCCGCGCAACGTGAAGACGTCGCAGCCGTTGACCTCGACCTTCGTGCCGTCCCTGGTCGTGCCCGTGAAGGTCCACTCCGACACGGCGCGATCGCCGGCGACGAAGTGGCGGGGGTTGTTCCAGCGGGCGTCGGCATAGGTCTCGAACACCGCGGCGTAGGCGCGGCGCACGGCGTCGCTGCCGACGTGCCGGGTGCCGGCCACGTCCTTGCCAGCCGCCGCTTCGAACACGCACTCGGCGCTCATGCACGCCATCAGGCCGTCGACGTCGTGGCGGTTCCAGGCGGCGGCGAACGCGTCGAGCAGCTTCAGCACGTCGGCGTCGGCGGCCTCGGCGCGCCCCGGGGCGGCGGCCACGGCGAGCCCGGCCGCGGCGGTGAGTGCCTGTCGTCGGTCCATCGCGTCCTCCATCGACTCTGAAGAATCTCACATCCGGCGGCGGCTTGTCCGTGCCCGTCGCAACGCCCGGGGGCCGGTGGTGGGAGGATCCACGGGGGTCGGGATCTCGAACCGAATCTCGAGGACATAGCCGTCGGGATCCTTGGCGAACAAGTACGGCTCGCCCGGCACGAATGTGCCCTGTTCGAGGACCTGCCCACCAGCGCCACGCACCGCCGCGGCGGCGGCATCGATGTCGTCGGGCCGGACGAGGCGGAACCCCAGGTGCTTCACGCCGCCGGCCTGGCCGCGGGGGCGGAGGGCGCGCTCGAAGACCAGGACGTCGCGCGACCCCGGCGTCTGCAGCTGCAGGAAGTCGTCGCCGCGGTAGACCTCCACCGCGCCGAACACGGCCTGGTAGAAGGCCAACGTGCGGTCGAGGTCGCGCACGTTCAGGGCCACGTGGGTCAAGCCGTAGGTCGCGATCATCGGTAAAGGCGGCGCAGCGCGAAGAATACGCCGTCCCAGACCGCGAAGTCACCCGCGGACGCGTTTGATCACTGTCCGTCTCGTTGCGGGTCGCGATCGGCCGGCACGAGACGGATGTCGACGGCCGGGCCCGGGTTGTGGCTGCGGATGCGGAACTCATCGGCCGTCAGCGACACGATGTCCGTCGGGTAGGACTGGCCCTCTTCGACCAGCGTCAGGCCCTCGCCGGAGCGCGTCCAGCGCCCCAGCGCGGGCGTGCCGTTGGCCGAGGCGATGACCAGCGTGCCCTCCGACAGGAAGACATAGAGCTGACCTGAGGCCACGGCCGAGGATTCGGCGACGCGCCACACGCGGTTCACGAACGTCGGCGCGGCGGTCGGCGCCGGCGGCGGGGGTGATGACGGCCCGCAGGCGACGGCGAGCCCCGCGGCTCCCGTCACCAGTGCGCGGCGCAGCCAGGCACGCATCGAGTCCTCCATCATCCGCGGCGGCGTGCGGACGCGGGCGCCACCGGCCCGCGTCCCGCCTTCGCCGCCCGGGTGCGCGCCGCCGCCGCCGACGCCGGCCGCCGCGGCCGCTGCCGGGCCGAGACCGACTTGATCACCAGCCGGCGCGGCTGCCGCGCGTCGAGGGGCACGTCGGCGACGGCGATCGCCTGCCGCAGCAGGGCCCGGACGGCGGGACGGTCCAGGTCGTCGGCCGCGGCCAGCACCAGATGCCGCACCATCGTCCCGCTGCCTTGCAGCAGCTGCGCCGGATCGTCGAGCTCGCCGGGGTTGAAGAAGAACAGGCTGACCCAGCGCGGATACACCGCCACCGACACGATGAGGTCGCTCATCCGCTCGGTCGGGCCGAATCCGATGGCCAGCGCGTTGTAGTTGTCGTAGACGAGCTCGACGGCGCCGGGCAGGCGGGTTCGCAGCGCCGCGAGCACGGCCCGCGCCCGCGCGGCAATCGGCGGGCTGAACTTGGAGATGAAGCCCGACAACTGGGCGCGCGGCGACGGCTCGGCCACGGCTACTTCGCTGGCGTGAGGCCGTGGCCGCCGACCGGCGTCGTCACGGTACCACTGCCGAACGCAGCGATGAGCGGCCGGCCCTTGGCGATCGCCGCCTTCACCGCCGGCAGGCCCAGCGAGGCGTCGTGGCTCGCCTTGCTGTCCCACGCCTCGGTGATCCAAATCGCATTCACGTCGGCCGGATCGGTGGCCACGATGTAGCTCAGACATCCAGGCATGCCGGCAACGCCGTCGACCAGAATCGCCACGAGATCGTCGCGTTTGCCGTCCACCGCGGTCATCTTGCCGATCAATCCGTACATGCCATCTCCCTGGGCGGACACGCCGGGCGCGGCGGCGAGGACGAGCGTGCCCGCGGACAACAATGCGCGCCGGGTCAGTTGCACGCCGACAATACTAGTGTCCGATCCGGGCGCCGCGCCCGGAATATTCGTCAGCCAATTTCTGATCCGGGACGCTAGCCCGCCGCGGCACGCTCGAGCTCGGCGATGTCGAGCTTCTTCATCTTCAGCATCGCCTGCATCGCTCGCTGGGCCCGCTCCGAGGTGTGGTCGGCGAACATCTGCACAATGGTCGCCGGCACCACCTGCCACGACAGGCCGTACTTGTCCTTGAGCCAGCCACACTGCTGCGCCTTGGGATCGCCGCCCTTCGACAGCGCCGCCCAGTACTGGTCGATCTCGGCCTGCGTGTCGCAATAGACCTGCAGCGACACGGCTTCGGTGAACTTGAAGTGCGGCCCGCCGTTGAGCGCCGTGAACGTCTGGCCGTCGAGCACGAAGTCCACGGTCATCACCGAGCCTTCGGGCTCCGCCATGCGTCTCGAAGCCGGCCTTGGGGTAGCGGGCGATGGCGTTGATGCTGGAGTTCTTGAAGATCGAGACGTAGTGCAGCGCGGCTTCCTCGGCCTGGCTGTCGAACCACAGACAGGGCGCAATCCGCTGGATGCGAGACATGACGGTCTCCTCGTGTGATTGGGGCGGCGCACGAGGGGGCGGGATCGACGAGCCGTGCGCGTCAGCTCATGATCCGACACCATGGCGGCCGACACAACCTCGACCCTGTGACGCCGCGGTCAGGGCAGTTCCGACGGCACGACCTCGAGGCGATGGTTCTCGCCGTGCCGCAGCAGGCGCATCGGGACGCGACGATCGATCCGCTCCTCGGTGAGGAGCCGATGGAGATCGTCGGCGCCCGACACCGCGGCGCCGTCGAAGTCGACAATCACGTCGCCAGGCTGAACGCCGGCCTGCGCGGCCGGGCTGTCGTCGCTCACCGCCGTGACGCCGAGGCCCCGATTGGCCGGCAGCCCGTGCGCGTGCGAGACGCGGCGCGGAATCGCCGTGTCCTGCCCGGCCACGCCGAGCCAGCCGCGCCGCACCCGCCCGAAGCGCAGCAGCGCCGAGATCACCCGCGTCGCGGTGGCGCTCGGCACTGCGAAGGCGATGCCCTGGCCGCCGAGGATGACGGCCGTGTTGACGCCCACCACCTCGCCGCGGCTGGTCACGAGCGGCCCGCCCGAGTTGCCGGGGTTGAGCGCGGCGTCGGTCTGAATCAGGTTGTCGATGAGCCGCACCGTGCGGGCGCGCAGCGACCGCCCGAGCGCGCTCACGACCCCGGCCGTCACCGTGTGCTGGAAACCGAGGGGATTGCCGATGGCGACGACCAGCTGGCCCGGCCTGAGACGGGTCGAGTCGCCGAGCGGCGCCGCGCGCAGCGCTGGCGCGGTCACGCGCAGCACGGCGAGGTCGGTGTGCGGATCGTCGCCGACGAGATCGGCCGTCAGCCGCTCGCCCTCGATCGTGGTCACGTGAATCGCCTGTGCGCCGTCGACGACGTGGCTGTTGGTGAGCACCAGCCCGTCGGGGGCGAAGACGAAGCCCGAGCCCGAGCCGCCGCCAACGCCGGCGCGACGCCGGCGCCCGCCGGTCGGTGCGGTGCCCGCGACGTCCACGTTCACCACCGCCGGGCCGACGCGATCCACGGCGTCCATGACCGCGCGCGAGTAGGCATCGAGTAGATCGTTATCGTCGTGCATCTTCATCCGTCCTCGCGTCTAGCCCTAGTCCCTGGCCGCTAGCCGCTTCAGAGTGCAATCAGCCCCAGCCGCAGCCCACGGCGCACGGCCTCGGTGCGCGTCGCGGCGCCGAGCTTGCCGAAGATCGCGCCCAGGTGGAACTTCACCGTGTGCTCGCTGATCCCGAGCGCGTGGGCGATCTCGCGGTTGCCGACACCGTCGGCCAGCAGGGCCAGCACCTCGCGCTCGCGGGCGGTCAGCGCCTCCACCGGCGGATCGTCCTCGGCCTCGCCGTCGGCCGACGAGGCCGGCGCCGGCCAGTCGGCGGCGTTGCCGATCACGACATCGGCGTCGTCGAGCCGATCGACCAGCCGCCACCCGGTCCGCCGCACCTCGTCCTGCAGGCGGCGCCGGTCGTCGACCGACGTCGCCGACACGAACACGCGAAGCGGATTCGGCACTACTAGTGGCCCGATCGCGAATCGGCTCGGCATTCGGCCGACGCTGCATCCTGCCCCACGGCGTTGCTCCTCCCTCTCATATCGTCCAATATGCTCGGTCGTCGCGCCTTGTGGGACAGGCGCATCGTCGCCCTCGGTGCTCGAGCCGATTCACGACCGGGCCACTGCGAGCTTACGCGCGCTTGCGTTCCGCCACCGTGACGGTCACGGTGACCGGTGCGCCGCCGCGCAGCACCGCGAGCGGCACGGCCCGTCCGACGCGGTCGCCGCGCAGCAGCGTGAGCAGATCCTCGGGTTCGCCCACGGCGACGCCGTCGAAGGCCACGATCACGTCGCCCACGAGCAGGCCGGCCTGCTCGGCCGGCGTGCCCTCGGCCAAGCCGGTGACGAGCAGTCCACCCTCGCGCCCGTCGGCACGCTGCCGCTCCGGCAGCGTCACCGCCAGGGAGCTCACGCCGAGGAAGCCCTGACGCGCCCCGCCCTTGGCGGCGACTTCGTGGCCCGCGGCCCAGGCGAGCGCGGCGGGAATCACCACCGTGGTGCCGCGAATGGCCATCGACGTGATGACGCCCAGCACGGCCCCGGCCCCGTCGACCAGGGCGCCGCCGTCGAGCGCGCCGTGCGGCGCCAGGCCGATGCGCACGACGCGGGCGATTTCGGAGGCGCGTCCAGTGCGCAGCGGTCCGCCGACGACCGCCACCGGGGCGAGCGCCGAGAACAGGCCCCCGCTCCAGGTGCGGCCGACGGCCAGGGCGATGTGCCCGGCTCGCGGCTCGGCGGCGGTCGGGGCCGGCGGTGCGCCGAGACCCGGCACGCGGACCACGGTCAGCCCGGTGCTCGCGCTGCGGCCCAGCACCGTGCCTTCGAAGGTCTGCCCGTCGCCGCGGCGTACCGAGACGACGCCGTCGTGCACGGCGACGCCCGGCGAGAGCACGAGGTCGGTGTCGCAGACCACGCCGGCCACCGGCCGGCGGTGCGCCTGTATCTGGACGATCGACGCCCCGGCGGTGTCGGCCGCGGCGGCGAGTTGGGTGGAGAGCGTCGTCAGGAGGTCGGTCATGTCCCTACGCTAGCAAGGCGGCGCCATGCAGCGCGCCAGCCGTTCGGCTAGGCGTCAGCCCCGTAGAATTCGGACGTGCGGATGCCGCCGGGAATGCCGTCGTCGCCGCGGCCGTTCTGGACCGACTACGCTCACGCGCGTGGACGCCGGCCAAGCGTATGGGGTTCTGACCCGCCCCAGCCCCCAGCCCCTAGCCCTACTGCGTCCCCGGCCGCTCCGACAGCGCCTTGAACGGCGTGCGCAGCGTGCCGATGCCCTCGACCTCGATTTCCACCACATCGCCGGGCTTGAGGAACTTCTGCCGCTCCATGCCCGTGCCGGCCGGTGTGCCGGTGACGATGACGTCGCCGGGGTAGAGCGTCATGCGCGAGGCGACGTAGGCGATGAGGTGCGGCTCGCTCCAGATCAGGTTGCTGGTGCGGGCGTCCTGCATCACCTCGCCGTTGACGCGCGTCACCAGCCGCAGATCGCTCGGGCCCTTGGGCAGGAACTCCTTGGGCACGATCACCGGGCCGAACGGCGCGCCGCGGTCGATGCTCTTGCCGTCGAACCAGTTGGCGCCGGGGAACATCGTCACCTCGCGCAGCCGTTCGCTGCCGCGGTCGCTCAGGTCCTGCATGATGCTGTAACCGAACACGTAGTCGAGCGCCTGCTCGCGCGAGATGCGATAGGCGGGACGCGGGCCCATGATGATCGCCAGCTCGCCTTCGTAGTCGGTGCGGCCGCGGCCATCGACGATGTAGAACGGCTCGTTGGGGTCGATGATGCAGGACCGCGGCGACTTGGCGAACATGATCGGCGCGTCGCGATCGGGCACGATGCGATCGGCGGCCGTGGCGTCGAAACCGCCGGCGGCCGGCGGGCGCGGGGGCGTCGGTGCGGTCGCGGACGTGGACGGCTGGCGGCGCCGCCGGGGCAGGCGCAGCGTAGGCGCCAGTCGCGCCCATGCCCATGGCGTGGGCCTTGTAATTCGCCGAGGCCGCCATCAGGTTCCACGGGTATCTGATCGGCGCCAGGACCTTCACCGCCGCGACGTCGAACGCGAACGGCACGTTCGCCGGCGCCTGGGCGGCGAAGAAGTTGGCGATCTGATAGAGCCGCGGCGAGACCGTCGCATACTGCTCGATCAGCGCCTTCATCTCAGTCGGAATCGTCACGGCCGGCAGGGACGCCCGCTCGCTGACGTGGCGGTTGGCGCCGGCGATGTCCAGCACGCGTGTGCCGAGGACCATGCCGACGCGGGTGGTGCCGCCGGTCTCGAAGGTCATCAGCTTGAAGGGCGTGTCGGGGGTGGCCTTCGGTGCCGATTGCGCCGCCGGCCGCGATCCCGCCGTCCACGCCATCACCAGGGCCAACGCCGCCGTCGCCGCCCACGCTTTTCGCTGCGTTCCTGTCATGGATCTGCTCCTGCGGACGCATCCTACTCCGGCTGCGCGCCCGACGCGCGCCGACGACGCCCAGGCGACGGATGCGGGCGCCGCCCGCACCCCCGTGCGCGTGTGATGGCGACGGCGCTGCTAGCAGCCCGTGGTGAAAGTGCTGCCGGCATTCGGCCGGCGCTGCATCGCGCCTCGCATCGTTGCTCCTCCCTCAAATACTGGCCCGTATTCACGGCCACCCCACGACGCACACCACGCGTCGTGGGGGCCCCGGCTGTCGTCGCGCCTCTTCGGGGCCCCCAACGTGCGGACTGCGCACGTTGGGGTGAAGGTCCGCGCGCATCGCCGTCCTCGGTGCTGCGCCACCACTTCCACCACGGGCTGCTAAACTGCCCCGGATTTGTCGTCGTTGCTGCACGCCTTCTTCGATCGGGCCGTCCGGCGTTGGCCTGACGCGCTGGCGCTCGACATCCCGCCGGGCACGCGGCGTCCAGCGCGGACGACGGTGACCTATGCCGCCCTCGATCGCGCGGCCGAGGTGGTGCGCCGCCGCCTGCCGCCGTTGACCGTTCCCGACCAGCTGGTCGCCATCCTGCTGCCGCGCCACTCGCCCTGGCTCGTGGCCGCGCAGCTCGCCGTGCTGCGTGCCGGCGGGGCGTTCACCTGCCTCGATCCGGCCTTTCCCGAGGGACAGGTGCGGGCGCTCCTCGACGACGCCGCGCCGGCGGCGATTGTCGTCGACGGCGCCGGCGCGGCCCGGCTGCGGGCCCTCGGCGTCCACCCGGACACCGTCGTCGTCATCGAGGGGGCGCCGCCGACGAGCGGCGACGGCCTCGAGGGACGGAGCGGATGTCCAGGCTGGCTCGGACCGTCGTCGCTCGCCTACGTCATCTACACGTCCGGCACGTCGGGCCGACCCAAGGGCGTGCTGGTCGAGCACGCCAGCATCGCCAACCTGGTGCAGGCCGACCTGGACGAGTTCGGCCTCGGGCCCGGTGACCGCGTCGCGCAGGGGTCCTCGGCCGCCTACGACTCGTCGCTCGAAGAGACCTGGCTGGCGCTGGCGTCCGGGGCCACGCTGGTCGTCGCCGACGACGAGACGGTGCGCCTCGGGCCCGACCTGGTGGCGTGGCTGTCCGCCGAGCGCATCACCGTGTTCTGCCCGCCGCCGACGCTCCTGCGATTGACCGGCTGCCAGGACCCCGAGCACGCCCTGCCCGAGCTGCGCCTGCTCTACGTCGGCGGGGAAGCGCTGCCCGCCGATGTGGCCGAGCGCTGGTCGCCCGGCCGCACGCTGGTCAACGGCTATGGCCCGACCGAGACGACGGTGACGGTCGTGCGCGAAGTGGTCCGGCCTGGTGCGGCGATCGCCATCGGCCGCCCGATCGCCGGCGTCGCGGCCTGGGTCCTCGACGCGGAGGGGCAGGAAGTGGGCGCGGGCGCGGCGGGCGAGCTGTGCCTCGGCGGCGTGGCCCTGGCGCGCGGCTATCGGGGCCTGCCGGCGTTGACGGCGGAGCGGTTCCAGCGCCATCCCGCGCTGGGACGGATCTACCGCACCGGCGACCGGGCGACCTGCGACGCCGACGGACGCTTCTTCTGCCACGGGCGCCTGGACGCGCAGGTCAAGCTGCGCGGCTATCGCATCGAGCTCGAGGCGGTCGAAGCGCGATTGGCGTCGTGCCACGGCGTGGCGCAGGCCGCGGCCGCGGTCCAGGGTGAGGGCGACGGCCAGCGCCTCGTGGCCTTCGTCGTACCGGCCGCGGGCGGGAGCGCCGTCGACGTGGCGGCGCTCGGCGGCCGAACTGGCGCGGCATCTGCCGGCGTACATGGTGCCGGCGCACATCGGCGTGCTCGACGCCCTGCCCGCCACCGTCGGCGGCAAACTCGATCGGGCGTCGCTGCCGCGTCTCGACCACTCGCCCGGTGACCGGGCCGCGCGCGCCCACGTCGATCCGCGCTCGCCGCTCGAAGCCGTCGTCGCCTCGGCGATGCAATCGGCCCTGCAGCGAGCCTCGCCGGTGTCGATGGACGACGACTTCTTCGGCGATCTCGGCGGCGACTCGCTCGGGGCGGGCGTGCTGGTGTCGCGCCTGCGCGAGCATGCCGACACCGCCGCGCTGACCACGCGCGACGTCTACGAGGCGCGCACCGCGGCGGCCTTGGCCGCCCGCGTTCCGCCTGCCCCTGCGGTCCCCGCGACCGCGTCTGCACCGCCGCCGCCGTTGGCGTCGACCGCCCGCGTGCTGGCGGCGACCATTGTGCAGACGGCATGGATCCTGGGCGAGCTGGCGATCACCTCGCTGCTGGCCTATGTGGCCGTCGCCTTCGTCGTGCCGTGGCTCGACGCGCGCGTCGGCCTGGCCGGCGTCGTGTGGCTCGCGCCGGTGGCCGTGGCCGCGGCGCAGGCGCTGCGCACACCGCTCGCCGTCTTCGCCACCGCGGTGGTCTCACGCGCCCTCGTTGGCCGCGTCGGTCCCGGCCGGGCGCCGGCCTGGGGCAGCCTGCACGTGCGGCTGTGGATCGTCGCGCGGGTCGCCGCTCGCATCCCGTGGGACACGCTGGCCGGCACGCATGCGATCTCGGCGACGCTGCGGGCGCTGGGCGCGCAGGTCGGCCACCACGTGCACCTGCCCCGCGGCGTCGATCTCTCACCGGGCTGCTGGCACCTGCTGACGCTGGGCGACCACGTGTCGCTGGCCCGCGACGTGGCGCTGCGGGTGGTCGAGCTCGACGACGGGCACATCGTCATCGGCCCGGTGAGCGTCGGCGACGGCGCCACCCTCGACATCCACGCGGGGGTGGGGCCCGGGTGCCACATCGGTGCCGGGGCGTCGTTGGGACCGTGGGCCTCGGTGCGCGGTGGGACGCGCGTGCCCGACGGCGAGCGGTGGGACGGCGTGCCGGCAGTGCGCACCGGTCGCACGCCGGCTGCGCCGATCGCCGCGTCACCGCGTCGGCTCGGGGCGTGGACGCACAGCGCGGCGATCGGAGCGGCGCGTAGCGCGGCCGATGCGGTGTTCTGGCTGCCGGCGCTGGCGGCGGCGCTCGGCGTGCTGGCGGTGGCCGATCTCCGGTCGCTCGCCGATCTCCACCGGCGGCTGTGGTCGCCGGGATTGTGGCTCCTGACGGCGGCGGCCTCGGCGGCGGCGCTCAGCGTCAGCCTCGGTCTCTCCGCCGGGCTGTGCCGCATCCTCGGGCGCGAAGCGCACGGCGTGAGCGCGGCGCGCAGCTGGACCAGCGTGCGGGTCGATCTCAAGACCCGCCTGCTCGACCGGGCCAGCACCTGGCTGAGCGGATCCCTGTTCTGGCCGGTGTGGCTGCGGGCGGCCGGCATGCGCATCGGCCGGCGCTGCGAGGTGAGCACGATCGTCGACACCGTGCCCGATCTGGTCGCCATCGGCGACGACTGCTTCCTGGCCGACGGCGTGTATCTGGCGGCGCCGCGCGTCGATCGCGGCACGCTGACGCTGGCGCCGGTGGGCATCGGCGCACGGACGTTCGTCGGCAACCACGCCGTGCTCGGGGCGGGGGCGGTCCTGCCCGCCGACGCGCTGCTCGGCGTCTGCACCGTGGCGATTCCGGCGATGGCCGACGCCGCGGGCGCGGCGTGGTTCGGGCAGCCGCCGATGCCGTTGCCGCGTCCGCGCGCCGCTGTCGATCGCCGTCACACTCAGCCGCCCTCGCTGGTGCGACGCGTGAACCGCTGGGCGTGGGAGACGGCGCGCCTCGGGTTGCCGCTAGGCCTGCTGTTGGTGACGGCGTGGTGGCTCGACCGCCTGCTCGCCGTCTCGGCCACCGGCCTGGCCGTGATCGGCCCCGTGGCGTTGGCGACCGCGGCGGCCGGTGGGGCGCTGGCCGCCGTGTGCCTGGCCCTCAAGTGGCTGCTGCTGGGCCGCGTGCGGCCCGGCGAGCATCCGCTGTGGTCGTGCTGGTGCAGCCGGTGGGACTTCATGTATGTGGCCTGGAGCCTGTACGTGCCCTGGTTCGTCGCGCCGCTCGAAGGCACCCTGTGGCTCACGTGGTATCTGCGGGCGATGGGGATGACCATCGGCCGCCGCGTGCTTCTCGGCGCGGGGTTCGCGGACGTGGTCGATCCCGACATGATCACGATCGACGACGGCGCCACGGTGCACGCGCTGTTCCAGGCACACACCTTCGAGGACCGGGTCCTCAAGATGGGTCGCGTGCACATCGGATCGGGCGCGACGGTGGGACCGGGGGCCGTGCCGCTCTACGGCACGTCGGTCGGCGTCGGCACCCGCGTGGCGCCCCACAGCGTGATCATGAAGGGCGAGACCCTGGCCGCCCACACCGCCTACGAGGGTGTGCCGGTCGCGGTCGCCGGCCGCCGCTGACGCGTCCCGCCGGCGCCCGTCTCCGCTTGGGAACCTCTGGAGGGCGGCCTCCGTCTGTGATATATGCTTACGCCATATATGGCACCAGCTGACGATCGCGAATTGAAGAAGGGCAGTGCCGACCTGCTCGTGCTGGCGCTGCTCGAGCGCGAAGCCCGGCACGGCTACGACCTGGCCCGGCTCATCACCGAACGGTCCGAGGGCGTGCTGCAATTCCACGTCGCCTCGCTTTACCCGCTGCTCTACCGGCTCGAGCGCAAGGGCTGGATCGACGGCCGCTGGGTGGAGAAGGCCGGGCAGCGCCGTCGCCGCTACTACCGGCTGACGGCCGCGGGCCGTCGGGTGCTCGGCGAGCAGCGCCGGAGCTGGCAGGCGTTCGTCGACGCCATCCACCGGATCGCGCTCGTGCCCCAGGAGGACTGAACCGATGGCGCCGTCTCCCTTCATCGTCTTCGTCCGCGCGCACCTGCCCGCACTCGGCCTCGCGCCCGATCGCGAGGCCGACATCGTCGAGGAGCTGGCGCAGCAGATGGAGCAGACCTACGACGAGGCGAGGGCCGCCGGCGCCGATCACGCCGCTGCCGAGCAGGCGGCGCACGGCGTCGTCGCCGACTGGGCGGTGCTCGCTCGCGAGATGATCGACGCCGAACGGTCGAAGGCGGCGCAGGCGGCCCGGCGCATCGCCCGCCCGTTGCTCGACGAGCCAAGCAGCGGACGCATCGGCCCGATCCTCGCGCAGACGTGGCAGGACGGCCGCTACGGGCTGCGGTGGCTCGCCCGTCATCCCGGGTTCACGTCTGCGGCGCTCCTCACGCTGTCGCTCACCATCGGTGCCAGCTCGGCGATCTTCAGCCTGGTCAGCGCGGTGCTGCTGGCGCCGCTGCCGTTCCCTGACGATCGCCGGATCATCGCCGTCAACGAGTCGGCGCCGGGCATCGGCTTCGCACGCATCCCCTTCTCGCCGCTGGATTTCCAGGACTTCGTCGCCGGACAGCGGTCGTTCGGCGCCGTCGCCGCCTACCGCAACGGCAGCGTCGAGCTGGCCGGTGAGGGCGAGAGCCAACGCATCGACATCGCCGTCGTCTCGCCGTCGCTCTTCGATGTCCTGGGGGTGCAGCCGAGCCTTGGCCGTGCGTTTGCGGCCGACGACGCCCGACCCGGCGCCGACGCCGCGATTCTGAGCCACGCGCTGTGGACTCGCCGCTTCGCCGCCGATCCCACCGTGGTCGGACGTCGAGTGCTGCTCGACCGGCGGCCGTTCGTGGTCATTGGGGTGATGCCCGAGCGCGCGGTGTTCCCGCAAGTCGGCCCACTGTTCAACAGCGAGCCCGCCGATGTCCTCGTGCCGCTGGCCTTCAGCGAGCAGGAGCTGCAGGCGCGCGGCAGCTACTACGCCAACAGCGTGCTCGCCAGGCTGGCGCCCGGCGCATCGCTCGAGGCGGCGCAGGCCGAAGCGGCCACGCTCGCCGGCACGTCGTGGGCGCAGTATCCCCCCGAGGTCCAGTCGGCGTTCAAGAATACGGCGGTGACGTGGGTGCTCACGCCCTATCGCGACGCCGTGTCTGGCCGCTCGCGGCTACTCGTGCTGGTGCTGCTGGGCACGGTGCTCCTGCTGCTGCTGGCCGGATGCACGAATCTCGGGCAGCCTGCTCCTCGCGCTCACCTCGAGCCGGCAGCGCGAACTGGCGGTCCGGGCCTCGCTCGGCGCCGGACGGCTGCGGCTGGCGCGACAACTCCTGGCCGAGAGCCTGGTGTTGTCGGGCATTGGCGCGGCGCTCGGGCTCGGCGTGGCCTGGGCGCTCGTGCGCGCGGCGCCGCTGGTGCTCCCGGCCACGATGCCCCGCGTCGACGTCCTGGCCATCGACGCGCGCGTGCTGGTGTTCACGGCGATGGCCGCCCTGCTGACCGCCGTCCTCTTCGGGCTGGCGCCGGCCTGGCGCTGGTCCCGAGTGGCTCCGGCCGCGGCGCTGACGGTTGGCGCGTCGCGCGGTGCCACCGGGGCGGCGTCGGCGCGCATGCGTCGCGGGCTGGCCGTCGCCCAGTGCGCGTTCGCCGTGCTGCTGCTCGTACCGGCGGCGCTGCTCGGGCGCACGTTGTTCGCGCTGCTGGCGCGCACGCCCGGCTTCGACGTCGAACAGACGCTGACCTTCTCGACCTATCTGCCGCTGGGTGCGTACGCCGCCGATGGCGCCCGCGTGCGCCAGTTCTACGAGCAGGCTCTCGAACGGCTGGCCGCTGTGCCCGGCGTGCGCCGCGTCGGATTGTCGATGGACCAGCCGATGGCGCCGCTCGAGCACCGCGCCGTCATGATCGAGGATCACGACGCCTCGGCCAGTCCGCCGGTGGCGGTCTACTCGTGGATCACCCCCGGCTATCTCGAAGCGCTGGGCGTGCCAATCGCCGCTGGCCGTGGGTTGCGCGCGACCGATCGCCGCGGCGGCGAGAGGGCGGTCCTCGTCAACGAGACGGCCGCACGGCAGTTCTGGCCCGGCGAGGACGTGGTGGGCAAGCGGCTGCGCGGCGGCTTGGACACGCCGTGGCTGACCGTGGCCGGCGTCGTCGGCGACGTCCGCGACGCCGGACTCGACCGGGCACCAGCGCCGCACGTCTACGCACCGCTGGCCGGGGTCGAGGACGAGGGCCTCGGCGAGAACGTCGCCGGGCTGTTCCGCACGCCCAGCGTCGTCGTGGCGACGACTGCGCCGCCCGAAGCCGTGGGCGGTCTGCTGCGCCAGGCGATGCAGGCCCTCGATCCGCAACTGGCGCTGACGCCTCCGGTTCGGATGCGCGACGGCGTGCTGCGTACCGTGTCCACGCAGCGGCTCGCCGCGGTGGTCGTCGGCGTGTTCTCGCTCGCCGCGCTGCTCATCGCCGCCGCAGGCCTGCACGGGGTGCTCGCCTTCGGCGTGGCGCAACGCCGGCGTGAACTGGGTATCCGACTGGCCCTGGGCGCCACCGCTGGCAACGTGCTGCGGTTGGTGGCCCGCGACGGGCTGGTGCTGGCGGTGGCCGGTCTGGGCCTCGGCCTGCTGGTCGCCTACGGCGCGGCTGGTGCGATTCGCGGTCTGCTCGTCGACGTCAGTCCGGCCGATCCCATGACGTTTGCCGGCGTCGGTGTTGCCGTACTCGGGGTGGCGCTCCTGGCGATGTGGGCGCCGGCGCGGGCGGCGACGCGCATCGATCCGTCAGCGACCATCCGCGAAGTGTAAGACGGCTGGACAGATAGGATGCGTGGATGCTCACGGTGTCCGCGCGCGTCCAGTCTCGATTCGGTGAGCAACGGCGAGTGAATAGGCCGTTCCTGAAGCGACCCTGGTGATGCTTCTCATCATCACCTCGATACTGACCGGCGTCGGCGTTCTGCTGGCCGGCAATCTGCCGTGGGCCGCGGCACTCGCGCCGCTGAACCTGCGCGTGCTCACGCTGGTGCCCTGGGCGGTTCTGCCGATGGCCGCCTACCTCTGGATCTACTGGCGGTACATCAGCGGCGCGATTGGCTCGGCCTGACACCGCCGCCTGGCGACGCGAGCACCTGCGCGCTCGCCGGCTACCGGCCGAGGTGTGGACCATGGCGGTGCTCGCCGGCCTGGTCGGATTCGGCGCGCTGCTGACCTTCGCCGCGCTGTTAGGGCGCCTGGTGGCGATTCCGCCGTCGCCGCCCATCGTGGTGCCGGCGGACATGCCCCCGATCACGACCTTCATCTTGCTGGTGATGGGGTCGCTGGTGGCCGGGGTCACCGAGGAGGCCGGCTTTCGCGGCTACATGCAGACGCCGATCGAGCTACCGTTTTGGTCGCGCCCTGGGAATCGTCGTACCCGGAGTGGTCTTCGGACTGCTGCATTTTCCGAATCATCCGGGCCACGTGGTCGCGATGCTGCCGTACTACGTGGCCGTGTCGGCGGTCTACGGCGGCATCACCGCCGCCTGCAACTCGATCCTGCCGACGCTCGCCTTGCACGCCGCGGGGGACGTCTGGTCGCTCACGCGGCTGTGGCTGACCGGCGCGGCCGAATGGCAGGTGGCAACGCAGCCGAGACAGCTCGTGTGGGACACCGGCGTGGACGCCGATTTTCTGATGGCCACCGTCCTCCTGCTGACCCTTGCGGCCACCTGTGCCTGGCTCTGTGCGCTCACTCGGTGCGCCAGCGGAATGGCGTCGAACCGGGACCTGCGGCGGCCAACGAACCGCGACGCAACAGCAGCCTCCGCTAGACCGGGTCAAAGAGCGCCCTACGCGAGACCGCGGGAGCGGCGCCGTCACTCGCTGCGCAGCGCGATCGTCGGGTCGACGCGCGACGCCCGCCACGCCGGCAACCCCGAGGCGAGCGCCGCCACGGCGGCGATCGTGGCGATCACGGCGACCAGGGTGGCCGGATCGGCGGCGCCGACGCCGAAGAGCAGCGACGCGACCAGCCGTCCCAGCGCCAGCGCGCCGGCCAGGCCCAGCACGATGCCGGCGCCGGCCAGGCTCAGCCCGTGGCGCATGACGTCGCCGACCACGGTGCGCTGGTTGGCGCCGAGCGCCATCCGGATGCCGATCTCGCGGCGTCGCTCGGTGACCATGTAGGCGAGCACCCCGTAGGTGCCGATGGCGGCGAGCAGCAGCGCCAGGCCGGCGAACGTCCCGAGGAGCTGGGCGATGAGCCGCGGCCGGCGGATCGAGTCGCCGAACACCTCGTCCATGCTCTTCAGCCCGGCCATCGGCAGCGACACATCGGCGGCGCGGACCACGGCCGCCACGTCCATGGCCAGCGACGGCACCGGACGATCGGAGCGCAGGACGAGATTCATCTGCAGCGGCGCGAAGAGCCGCGCGTCGGCGATGGCCTGGGGGCCGTAGAAGTAGAGCTCCGTGCCGGTCTTCTGATCGACGCCGCCCTGCTTGACGTCCTTGGCGACGCCGACGATCGTGAGCCAGGGGTTGCGGTCGGAGAACCCGACCCGCAGCCGCTGTCCGAGCGGGCTGCGATCGGGAAAGAACGTGCGCACGAACGTCTGGTTGACGATCGCCACCGGCGCGCCGCCCTCGTCGGTGCCGGTGAAGCCGCGGCCATCGACGATCGGGATGCCCATCGTCTCGAAGTAGTCGGCGCCGACCGTCTGGTAGTAATCGACGTTTTCGAACGGGCCTTCCTTCGGCGACACGAAGTTCTCGAGGTCGGTGTCGTTGGCGTCCACCCGGCGCAGCGGCGGCAGCCCGTTCATCGCCGTGACGCCCTGCACGCCGGGCAGCGACCGCAGCTCCCCGACCAGGCGGTGATAGAAGCGCGCCCGGTCGGCGGACGCGCCGTAGTTGGCGTTGGGCAGGTCGAGGGCGAACGTGGTCAGCCGGGTGCGAGTGAATCCGGCGTCGACGCTCGACAGGTTCAGGATCGTCCGCACCATCAGGCCGGCGCCGACCACCAGCACCATGGCGAGCGCCACCTCGGCGACGACCAGCGCCCGGCGCACGCCGTGGCGGCCACCACCGGTGGCGCCGCGGCCGCCGCCCTCCTTGAGCGCGAGGCTCAGGGCGCCCGCCCGGGTGTGCGCGAGCGGCGCCAGGCCGAAGACGAGCCCGGTGAGCAGCGAGACCGCCAGCGTGAAGGCCAGGGCGACCGGGTCGAGGCCGACGTCCGCCGCCCGTGGCAGGCTCTCGGGATAGAACGCCAGGAGCGCGCGCAGTCCGCCGACGGCCAGCCCGACGCCGAGCCCGTCCGCCGACCAGCGAGAGCACCGTGCCCTCGATGACGAACTGGCGCAGCAGCGTGCCCCGGGTGGCGCCGAGCGCGGTGCGGACGGCGAACTCGCGGTGCCGGGTCTCGGCCCGAGCCAGCAGGAGGTTGGCGAGGTTGGCGCACGCGATCAGCAGGACGAAGCCGACCGCGGCCTGCAGCACCCAGATCGCGCGCGCGGCGCTGCCGACGATCTCCGCCTGGACCGGCTCCATCTGCAGCGGGTGATTCTCGGGATCGGGCACGTGCATCTTGGCGCCGGTGCGCTCGCCCCACTGCGGCAGCAGCGCCGCCAGCTCGGCCTCGGCCGCCGCCGGCGTCACGCCGTCCTTCAGCCGGCCGATGAGATACAGGAAATGGCTGCCGCGGTTCTGGCGGTTGGCCGGGTCGAGCCCGGCCGGCAGCCAGACCTCGACGTGGCTGTCCATCACGTCGACCTTCGGCGGCAGGATGCCGATGACCTCGCGACGCACCCCGTCGAGGTCGATGGTCTGACCGAGGATCGGACGGGCGCCCAGCGCCGACTGCCACAGCTCGTGCGACAGGATGGCGAGCTGCGGGCCGTTGGCGTTGGTCTCGCCGGCCGCGAACAGGCGACCCTGCGCCGGCGAGACGCCCAGCGTGGTGCAGCAGGTCGTCGGTGACCGCGGCGCCGCGCACGCGCACCGGACGCTCGCCGGCCATCAGGTTGAGCTCCCCGGTGGTGAACGCCCCGACCGAGGCGAACGACTGGGTCAGCTCGCGGAACTCGAAGAACTCGGGCGGCGACACCCAGAACTGGTCGAAGCCCATCGCCGGGAACCGGCTGGTCAGGAACATCAGCTGCTGTGGCCGAGGGTAGGGCAGGGGACGGAGCAGCACGCCGTTGACGATCGAGAAGATCGCGGTGTTGGCGCCGATGCCGAGCGCGAGGGTGAGCACCGCGACGAGGGCGAACCCGGGCGTGCGGAGCAGGCTGCGGCCGGCGTGGCGGAGATCGCGCAGGAGATGATCCATGGCGGCTGATTTGACGGCTGCCGCCACCGAAAGGTTTGAACGGCCCTGGTAGGATTCGCAGGCATGGGCGCACGGCGCACGGCGATGTGGGCGGCGGCGATGGTCGGGCTGAGTGCGGCCGCCGGCGTGTCGCGGGTCCAGCCGACCCCGCCGCGGCTGCAGCTGGTGATCGTCGTCGACGGCCTGCGGCCCGACATGGTGACGGCCCGGCAGATGCCGCGTCTCGATCGCATCGCCGCGCGCGGCGTCGAGTTCACCGCCCACCACGCCGTGTTCCCGACGGTGACCCGGGTCAACGCCGCCACGTTCGTGACCGGCGTGCTGCCAGCGCGTCACGGCCTGCTCGGCAACACGATCTACATCCCGTCGGTCGATCCGGTGAAGACGATCGACACGGCCGACCACGAGGCGCTGCTGGGCGTGGCGGCCAGGGACCGATCGTTGCTCGCGGCGCCCACGCTCGGCCAGATGCTCGGCCGCGCCGGCAAGCGCCTGCTGGTCGTGAGCTCGGGCTCGCCGGGGTCGGCGCTGCTGCTCAGTCCGACACCCGACGCCGGGGTGATCCTGCAGACCGAGTTCGCGCGGCCCGACGAGTGGCGGGCCAAGAGCGTGGCGATGCTCGGCCCGACGCCCGCGGCCGGACTGCCCAACGCCGCCCGTAACCGCTACGCCACCGACCTGCTGCTGCGCATCGGCCTGCCCGAGGTCCGCCCCGACGTCGTGTTCGTGTGGTACAGCGACCCCGACACCACGGCGCATGCCCGGGGCCTCGACGATCCGGCGACCCGCGAGTCGCTGCGGCTCGTCGACGCCGAGATCGGACGGATCGAGGACTGGCTACGCGATCAGGGCCGGCTCGAGACGACCAACCTCGTGGTCACCTCCGACCACGGCTTTTCCGCCCATACGGGCGGGTTCGACTTGGCGGGACTGGTCCGACCGTTCATCCGCACGTTGCCCGACGGCACGCCCGATATCGTGGTGGCGGGCGGCGCGGTGCACCTGCGCGGAGCGCCCGACGAGGCGCGCGTGACCGCGATCGTCGAAGCGCTGCAGAAGCAGCCGGCGGTCGGCGCGATCTTCACGCGCGGCAAGGCCGCGGGAGACCTGGCCGGCCAGGTGATGGGGACGCTGTCCTTCGATCTCATCGGCTGGGCTCACCGCCGCGCCGGCCAGATTCTCGTCTCGGCGGCCTGGGCCGACGGCACGGGACCAGGGACAGCGGGCACCGCCACCGGCTCGGGCCGCGCTGGCCACGGCAGCACCAGCCGGTTCGAAGTCAGGAACACGCTGGTGGCCGCCGGTCCCGACTTCCGCGAGGCGACGGTGAGTACCGACGGCCACCGGCAACGTCGACTTCACCCCCACCCTCCTGCACCTCACCGGGCTCGGCACGCCGGCCGGCGGACTCCAGGGTCGGGTGATCCGCGAGGGTCTGCGCGGCTGGAAGGGCGCGCCGCCGCGGCGGACGGCCGGCGGCACAATCGTGCCGTCGCGTGATGGCACCTACACGGTCGAAGCCCACGTCACCACGGTGGACGGGGTGCGCTACTTCGACTCCGCGACCGTCACCCGCCGGCCCGCTCCACGCGCCGCGCTAGTCGCGTCGGCTCAGACGCGCTGCTCGTCGGGCCGCCACTGCTTGACCATCTTCTTGATCTCGGCGCGCTTCGCCACCCGGTCACGCAACACCGTCGCCGCCAGCTCGGCCACCTCGCCGTCGCTGGCGAAGCGCAGGGCGATCAGCTGCTCGGCGGTGAAGTCGTTGACCCGTCCACGCAGGTCGGCCGGCAGCAGCTCCCGCAGCCGCATCCGTTCCTCCAGCCGGATGACTCGGTCCTGTGCCGCCAGCGCGAACACCCGGCCGAAGAGCGCGCGCCAGGAACAGGGCGATGGCCACGAGCAGGCCCCAGCCGGTCGCCATGCCGGGCGCCTGCACCACCCGGTAGCCCATGAGCAGCACGTTCACCAGCAGGATCGGCAGCGCGACGAAATGAAACAGCGGCACAAGTCGGGCGTGATTCTGATAGGTCTGAGGCGCAGCCATGACGTTCCTCCGGGGATGAGACGTGTGACGGGCGTCGGATTCGACACACCTTACCGCGGGCGCTTGGCACCCGTGCGGAGGCGGCGAGTTCGAGACTAGCGGCATCTGGCCGAGCCGGCCATTGGCAAGAACGACATATTTGATAGTGTATTTGCCATGCGCGTGAACGTCCTGGCCCTCGACGGGGTATTCGATCTCGGCCTGGCTGCCGTCACCGACGTGTTCCGGACCGCCAACGAATTGATCGAAGCGTCGCGAGCGCCGGTGACGCCGTTCGACCTGCGGGTCGTCGGGGTCCGGCGCGCCGTGAAGACGTCGAATGGCCTCACCGTACCGGTGCTGGCCGCGCCGACGCGCGCCCCCGACTGCGTGGTCGTGCCGGCGATCGGTTTCAAGATGCCGGGGCCGCTGGCGGCAGCGCTGACACGGCCCGATATCGCCGACGCCGCGGTGCTGCTGCGCCGCTGGTCGCGTCCCGACACGGTCATGGCGGCGGCCTGCATCGGCACTTTCGTGCTCGCCGAATCGGGACTGCTCGACGGCGAGCGCGCCACCACCACCTGGTGGCTGGCGCCGATGTTCCGCCAGCGCTACCCGATGGTGCGGCTCGACGAGTCGAACATGATCGTCAGCTCGGGCCGCACCGTAACGGCCGGGGCGGCGCTCAGCCACGTGGATCTGGCGCTGTGGCTGGTCCGCCAGGTAACCCCGGAGATCGCGGCGCTCACCGCCAGGTACCTGATCGTCGACTCGCGCCCCTCGCAATCGGCCTACGCCCTCGCCGATCATCTGGCGCACACCGACCCGGTCGTGCAGCGGTTCGAGCATTGGGCCCGTGAACGGCTGGCCGACGGCTTCTCGCTGGATGACGCCGCACGGGCCGTGGGCGCCAGCAAGCGGACGCTGGCGCGCCGCCTGCAGAGCGTGCTCGGGAAATCGCCGCTGGCCTACGTGCAGAGTCTGCGGGTCGAGCGCGCCGTGCACCTGCTCAGGACCGGCGGCGCCAGCGTCGACGACGTCGCGACCCAGGTGGGCTACGCCGACGGCGTGACCCTGCGGGCGCTGCTGCGCCGCCGGCTGAAACTGGGGGTCAAGGAGATCCGGCGCGCGTCGTGACCTACGGCGCCGGCTTGAACGGTGTCGGCCCGGGCGGCGCGGTGCGGCCAGCGCCCGCCTTCTTCCACGCGTCGTAGCGCATCCGCAGCGTCTTCACCGGGTTGCCGCTCTCGCCAGCCTTGGTGTCGTCGTCGGTGACGCTGAGATACGCGAAATACTTGCCGTCGTTGTGCGTGACGCCGACCGCATCGCCCTTGTCGGCGATGGCGATGTAGGCGACGTGCGCGGTCTTGCCGTCGCACGGCACGTGGGTCAGCGGGTTGTTGCCGCAATTGCAGCGGTGGTCGCCGCCGTATTGATCCGCCGCTTCCATCGCCGCCATCACCCGGTCGGCCATCGTGCCCGAGGCGCGGGTGAAGGCCAGCGCCGCCATCGTCACCACCTGGTCGCCGAGCAGCGTGTTGCCCTGCACCTGGTAGTAGATGTCGCCGACCTGGCCGCCAAACGAGAGCGAGGACTGCGAGTTGCCGCTGCCGCTGAAGCCGGCGCGGTTGTTACGCGGCGTGATCGTATCGCCCTGCGGCAGCATCACGATGCCGAACTGGCGGCGCTCGACGTCGGGATCCTGCTTGAGCAGCTCGATGATCTTCTCAGGCGGTGTGCCCTTCCTGATCTCGTTGTAGACCAGCATCTGGTTCTTGCGGGTGTTGTCGACGCCGGCCTGGCAGGCGGCCACGCCGAGGCCCGGGACGATCACGGCCTGGACGTCCATCAGATCGCGCGACCCGTTGGGCTGACGCTGCGGGAAGCCGGCCTGCCGCACACAGGTGGCCGACGCGATGATCACCTGTCCGGTCTTCGCGTCCAGGGCGATGACCGACCAGGTGGCCGACGCGGTGGCAGGGAGCAGGGCGAGCAGAGCGGCGGACAGCACGAATCGGGTCATCACGCGCATGAGACGAGCTCCTGAACGAACCGGCGGGCGGCCGGCGATGCGCCCTGAGTGTAAGCGAACCGGCGGAGCCGGTGCGCTAGGATGAGCGCATGCCGATGCGCTCGTCACCCCGCCGGACGTTCCTGTGGGCCGCCGCCGGCGTCGTGGCCATGGCGGCACGCTCGCCCCGCCGCACCGCGGCGTCGACCCGGCTGCAGACCACGGCGAACGCCTCGCTCGCGTCGGTCAAAGCCCTCGTCTTCGACGTGTTTGGTACGGTGGTCGATTGGCGAACCTCGGTGGCGACGCAGGTCGAGGAACTCGCCCGAGGCAAGGGCCTCAAGGTGGACGGGGCGGCCTTCGCCGATGCGTGGCGGGCCCAATACGCGCCGAGCATGAACAAGGTCCGCACCGGTGAGCTGCCGTGGACGACGCTCGATCGGCTGCACCGGATGAGTCTGGATCGCCTGCTGCCTGAGTTCGGCATCACCGGCTTAAGCGCCGACGACATCGACAATCTCAACCGGGCCTGGCATCGCCTCAACCCGTGGCCCGACTCGGTCGCCGGCTTGCGCCGGCTCAAGCGCAAGTTCATCATCGCGCCGCTGTCGAATGGCAACATCTCGCTGATGACGAGGATGGCGAAGCACGCGGATCTACCTTGGGACTGCATTCTTGGAGCGGAGCTCGCCAAACACTACAAGCCCGACCCCGAGGTGTATCAGTCGGCGGCGGCCTACCTCGACCTGCCGCCGGGTGACGTCATGATGGTTGCGGCGCATCTGCCCGACCTGCGTGGCGCCAAGGCCGTCGGGCTGCGCACGGCGTTCGTGGTCCGGGCCTCAGAGTTCGGCGATAGCACCACGCGCCGGCCCGATCTGACCGCCGACGACTCGGTCGACGTCTCGGCCCGCGACTTCGGCCATCTGGCCACGCTGCTCGGCGCGTGACCACGGGCCGGCGCCGTCCGCCTAGCGCAGCCCGTAGACGCGGGCGGCGTTGCCGCCGAGAATCCCGGCCTTCTGATCTTCGGGCAGCGGCAAGCCGGTGAGCGCCGTCTTCATCTTCTGGATGCTGCCAATCTGGTGCGGGTAGTCGCTGCCGGCCAGGATGTGGTCGGCGCCGGCGAACTGCACCGCCAGCATCAGCGCACCGGGGTCGAAGTTCACGGTGTCGAAGTAGAAGCGCTTGAGGTACTCGGTCGGCGGCCGGTCAATGTTCTTGCGGCATTCGGCGAAGGCCTCGTAGCCACGGTCGAGCCGCTCGGCCAGGTAGGGAATCGCACCGCCCAGGTGGCCGAGCACCCACTTGATGCGCGGGTAGCGGTCGGGGACGCCGGCGAAGACGAGGTGCGCCGTCGCCAGCGTCGTGTCCATCAGGAAGCCGACCAGCGGCATCAGCCAGTACTCCTTCATGGCCTCGACGCCGAGCGGATACATCGGGTGGATCTGGAGCACGGCGCCGAGCTCGTCGGCTTTCTTGTAGAGCGGCCAGTAGCGTTCGTCGGCCAGCGGCACGCCGTTGACGTTGCTGAAGAGCATCGCCCCCGGCAGCCCGTGCCCTTTCATCGCCCGCTCGAGCTCGATGACCGAGGCCGCGGGGTCGTTCAGCGGCAGGGTGGCCAGGGCCGAGAAGTGCCTGGAGCGTTCCTTGGCGATCTTGCCGAGGCAGTCGTTGACCAGCGTGGCCCACTGGACCGACAAGGCGGGCCGCTCGACGTGCACACCGGGCGTGGTGAAGGTGATTACCTGTTTGGTGATGCCCAGCTGGTCGAGGATGTCCTGGCGATAGTCGATGTCGCGGTGGCCCTTGACGACGATGTTGTAGTCGCCGGGGTAATGCACGCGCGGGTTGCCCTCGGCGTCCTCGTCGACGGTGATGGTGCTGCCGCCCTTCTTCAGTTCGTCGAGGTACTCGGGCGGGTAGTAGTGGTTGTGGACGTCGAGGATCATCGCGGGCGAAGGGTACCATAGACGGCCCCCATGCTCGAGGTTGCGTGAGCCCAAGGAGTCGCGTGAACGCGGCATGCCTAAGGTGGCGTCGCCCTCGATTCACCCGGAGTCGATGACTACAATGGGCGGTATCGGACGACGCTCTCTTGCGTCGCGCCGGAAATCGGCTGGAGGTCAGCATGAAGAGTGCGGCTTTGTTCGTGATGGGGATGATGGCGGGGTCGTTCGTGTCGTTCGCGCAGGGGCAACCCGGGCGGACGCCACCGCCGCCACCGCCGGCGCTCGAGGCCGGCGCCTCGCAAGCCGACGTCGACAAGGCGCTCGTCGCCGCGCCGGCCAGTCAGAAGGATCAGGCGACCGTGGTCAAGTGGAAGCCGGACTTCACCTACGACACGCTCCGCAAGGGCACCAACCAACTGGTCTGCTACGACCGGTCCGGCTTCCCGCAGCAGCAGCCGTTCTCGGTCCAGTGCACGAGCCTGAGCAACCTCGAACGCGTGGCGCAGAACATGCGGGCCGAGGCGATGGGCGACCGGAAGAAGTCCGAGGCATGGCTGACCGAGCAGGAGAAGGCCGGCACCCGGGTCAAGCCGGAGTATGGGTCGATGTGGCACAGCGTGGCCGGGCCGACCCGCGAGCAGGCGCAGCGGCACCATCAGATGATCGCCGTGCCAGGTGCCACTACCCAGTCCACGGGGCTGCCCGACAACCCACGGCAGGGCGGCGCCTGGATCATGGGCGCTGGGACGTTGACCGCGCACGTCATGATGCCGAGCTAGACGGCGGAGCGCAGGGCGCTCTTGGAACGGTTGCTTAGGGCGGCCCTTTAGAGCTGCCTCGAGGCAGAGCTGAAGCTCTGCCCTACGTCGACAGAAAAATGATTATGTAGGGCGGCTCTTTAGAGCCGCCTCGAGGCAGAGCTAAAGCTCTGCCCTACGTAGGGCGCGCTACCCGCGCCGCCGCGTGACCCAGAGCGCCACCGGCCAGCCGGTGGCGACGACAGTCGCGCCGAACAGCGCTTCCCAGGGCTGCGAGCGCAGCTGGTTCAGCACGATCGCGGCCGACGCCAGGATGAACAAGGCCGGCGTCAGTGGGTAGCCCCACATCCGGTACGCCGGCTGATAGCCGGGGCGGCCGCGCAGCACGAACACGCCGGCCGTCATCAGGCCGAAGAAGAACCACTCCATATAGATGACCCGGCCGAAGAGCGTCGGGTAGCTGCCGGTGAGCACCAGCACCGACGCCCACACCGCCTGCAACACGATGGCGCGATGCGGCGTGCGGTAGGTCGGGTGCACGGCGCCAATCCACTTGAGCATCAGCCCGTCCTGCGCCATCGACAAATACATCCGCGGCCCGCCCAGGATGATGCCGGTGAGCGCGCCGAAGGCCGACAGTACGACCAGCGCCGAAACCGCCGAGGCCGCGCCGGATCCCACGAGCACTTGCGCGACGTCGGCGGCGATGCGCGGCGATCGGCGCACGGCGTCGAGTGGGAGGACGTAGAGATAGACGGCGTTCAGGCCGATGTAGCAAATCGTGACCACGACGACGCCGATGGTCAGCGCGCGCGGCAGCGTGCGCACGGGATCGGTGGTCTCGCCGGCCGTGTAGGTGACCATGTGCCAGCCGCCGAAGGCGAAGAGACCGGCGCTGATGCCGAGCAGCAACCGATCGAGCGGCACGGCGGCCAGCTCGCTCAGGCTGAGCTTCCACGCGTCGCCGCCGCCGGCGCCCGAGAGGGCAAGACCGCCGACCAGGAGCGCCACGATGGCCAGCAGCTTGGCCGCGGTAATCGCTGTTTGCACGGTGGTGCCGGTCCGAACCCCGACGTAGTTGATTGCCGAGATGACGGCGATGACGCCGGCCGCGGTGAGCTGCTGCTGCAGCGGGCTCATCTCGACGAAGAACGCGATGTAGCGAGCACACACCACCGAGATGGCGGCGATGATCCCAGAGTGGATGCTCCAGAAGTTAGCCCAGCCCCACAGGAACGCCACGCGGGTGGAGAACGCCTCGCGCAGGAACACGTAGACGCCGCCGGTCTGTGGAAACGCGGTGGCCAACTCGGCGCAGACCAGCGCGCCGATGAAGGTGAGGACGCCGGCGAGCGTCCAGGCCAGAAGGATGCCGGTGATGTTCGGCACCTCGCGCGTGATCTCCGATGGCTGCACGAAGATCGAGGTGCCGATGATCGTCCCGATGACGATGGCGGCGGCCTGCGGCAGGCCGATGGCGCGCGTCAACTGGGGCATGGCGGCCGGGGGCGTCGACATGACCGGCCGAGTGTAGTCGAAGGCGGTGCCCTCGGTGGGTCGTAGTGCCCGTGCCACAATCGACGCCTGACTGACACGAGCCCCGTTCCATGCCATCGATAGGCGGCGCCATGGCGGCGATGATCGCCGGCTGGATGATCGACGCGGTACTGGACCCGTGGCTCGATGGCGGGTTGACGTTCATCCTTTCCCTGGTGGGATCGACCGTTGTGTTCTTCGTCGTGCGCAATTGGCTGAGGCGGCTGCGCGACGGATAGCCAACCGCTGAATCTGCGACCTGCGTCCAGCCGTCGTGGCGACAATCGCGCTCGCCTGATCGGAATCAGGCGGCAGCAGGACGCGTTCTGCGAACACCAGGATGCCCTCCACGGTCCGACAAGCGTGTCAATTTCGGCGCGGGGTAAGATCTCGGGAAGCGTGAACGACTGGTCGGCGATGGCAGCAGAGCTTTCCGAGATCGCACGGCGGCTGGCCGAGGCGGGGCGTCGTTTCGACGCCCGCGGCTGGGTCCCTGGCACCAGCGGCAACTTCAGCGCCGTGATCACGCGCGATCCGCTGCGGCTGGCAATTACGGCGAGCGGCGCGTGGAAAGGCGATCTCACCGCCGCCGAGATTCTCGAGCTGGATGCCGATGGAAACGCCGCGCAGGCACGATCGCCGCGGCCATCGGCCGAAGCGCGCCTGCATCTCGAGATCGTCCGCGTTCGCGGCGCTGGCGCCGTGCTGCACACGCACTCGCTGTGGAGCACGCTGCTCTCCGATCGCCATGCCGCGGCGGGAGGCCTCGCCATCGAGGGCTACGAGATGCTGAAGGGCCTCGAGGGCGTGGCGACGCACGAGCACCGGGAATGGATTCCGATTCTCGAGAACGACCAGGACATGGTCCGGCTGGCCGGCCGGGTGCGGGACACGCTCGACCGCCATCCGGCGTGCCACGCGCTCCTCCTTCGCCGCCACGGGTTGTACACTTGGGGAGAAACGCTGTCCCAGGCCGTGCGCCACGTGGAGATTGTCGAGTTCCTGCTCGAGGCGTCCGGCCGGATCGAGGGTTGACATCATGGCGGTCATCAGAATCCCGGCAGAGAACACCGCGATCACCGAGGCCGGCGCGGTCCGCACCTTCCTTGCCGCCCATGGGATTGACTACCAGCGATGGACGGCCGATCGTCCTGTCGGCGCCGACGCCGACGCGGACGCGGTGCTTGCGGCCTACGGCCGGGAGATCGAGACGCTCAAGGCCAGCGGCGGCTACCGCACGGCCGATGTGATCGACGTCAGGCCCGATACGCCCAACCTCGAAGCGATGCTCGCGAAGTTCAACCGCGAACACTGGCACGACGAAGACGAGGTGCGCTTCATCGTCGAAGGGCGCGGCCTGTTCCACGTTCATCCGCCCGGCAAGACGGTCTTCGCGCTCGAGGTCGAGGCCGGCGATCTGATCAGAGTGCCTCGCGGCACGCACCACTGGTTCGATCTCTGCGCCGAGCGGCGCATCCGGGCGATCCGCCTGTTTCAGGATCAGGCGGGCTGGACGCCGCACTACACGGCGACCGGCATCGACGCGGGATTTCAGCCCGTCTGCTTCGGCCCGTCGTACGTCTCCGCTGACGTGTGAGCCCGACGATCCGCGCCGTCCTCCTCGACATCGAGGGCACGACGACGCCCATCCGGTTCGTGTACGAGGTGCTGTTTCCGTACGCGCGCCGTCACTTGCGACGGTACGTCGAGCAGCACGCGGCATCCCCCGGGCACGCGCCGCTCTACGATCGCTTGCGCGATGAGCACGCCTCCGATCGCGCCGCGGCCGAAGCCGTGCCGCCGTGGATCGACCAGCCGCCGGCCGCGCGTGCCGGATCGATCCTCTCGTACCTCGAGTGGCTGATGGACCACGATCGCAAGTCGACAGCGCTGAAATCCCTGCAGGGGCTGATCTGGGAGGAGGGCTACCGCGGCGGCGACCTGGTCGGCGAGGTGTTCGCGGACGTGCCCGCCGCGCTCGCGCGCTGGCGCGCGCAGCGGATCGACGCCGGCATCTTCTCCTCGGGCAGCGTGCTCGCGCAGCAGCTGCTGTTCCGCCATTCATCGGCCGGCGATCTCACGTCGCTGCTGCGCTGGCATTTCGACACGACGACGGGACCGAAGACCGATCCGGAGAGCTACCGGCGGATCGCGGCGGCGATGGGGATTCCGGTCGCGAGCGTGCTGTTCGTATCCGACGTCGCCGCGGAGCTGGATGCGGCGCGGACGGCCGGCATGCAGACGCGGCTCTGCATTCGGCCGGGCAACCGGCCGCCGCCCCCCGGCCATGGCCACACGGAGATTCGCACGTTCGACGAACTGACTGACTAGCTAGAATTGCCGCGTGTCCTCGCGACGACCGCGCTTCGGCATTGTCTATGCCGTGGAATCGCGCCCTCCGGTTCTCGAGACGTTTTTCATCGCGTTCCAGCACACGCTTGCCATGTTCGTCGGCATCATCACCCCGCCTCTCATCATCGCGACGGGTCTCGGCCTGCCCCCGGACGAAACGTCGTTCTTCGTGAGCATGGCGCTCTTCGCCTCTGGCATCTCTACCGTCACGCAGGTGATGCGCATCGGGCCCGTTGGGACCGGGCTCCTCTCGGTGCAGGGCACGTCGTTCACCTTCGTCGGCCCTGCGCTGGCCGCCGGCGCCGTCGGCGGTATCCCGTTGATGCTCGGCATGAGCATCCTTGCCGCGCCGCTGGAGATCATCCTCTCGTTCGTGCTCGGTTTCGCGCAGCGTCTCTTTGCGCCAGTCGTCACCGGCACGTCCGTCATGATGATCGGTTTCTCGCTCATCCACGTCGGCATGACTAATCTCGCCGGTGGCGTCGGTGCGAAGGACTTCGGGAGCGCGCGTAATCTCGGCCTCGGCCTTCTGGTGATCGTCGTGATCATCTTCTTCAATCGATTCAGCCGTGGCATCGGGAGGATTGGCGCCGTCACGTTCGGACTCGGCGCGGGCTACGCCGTCGCCGGGCTCGCGGGCGTCGTGGATTTCCGCCCCGTACGCGAAGCCGATTGGCTCCTCTTCCCGACCCCATTCCACTACGGGCTTTCGTTCGACCTCCGCTTCCTCGCGCCATTCGCGTTCAGCTACCTCATTACGACGTTCGAGTCGGTTGGTGACATCACCGCGACCTCGCAGGTGTCGGGTGAACCAGTGTCGGGACCGATCTACATCCAGCGCGTGCGCGGCGGCGTCCTCGCCGACGGATTGAACTCGATCCTCGCCGCAATCTTCAATTCGCTTCCCGAACACCACCTTCGCGCAGAACAACGGGGTGATCCAGCTCACGGGTGTCGCGAGCCGTGTGGTCGGCTACGCAACCGCCGTGATCCTGATGGCGCTCGGCCTGTTGCCGAAACTCGGCGCACTCGTTGCCGCGATGCCGCCGGCGGTGCTGGGCGGCGCGACCGTCGTCCTTTTTGGGCTGGTGGCGATGGCGGGCGTGCGGATCGTGGCGCAAGGGGGCTTTTCCGGCCGCACGATGCTCATTCTTGCGGTAGCGTGCGGGCTCGGCCTTGGCGTCCAGACGGTTCCAGGAGCGCTCGCGCAACTCCCGGAGGCGTGGCATCCGATCCTCGGCTCGCCACTCATTGTCGGAACGATGACCGCCACAATCCTGAACCTTGTTTTTCCGCCGGAGCCCGAAGAAGACGGATGACCGTGATCCAAGCTGGCCGTGGAACGTCGCACCGAGGTGCCGCGGCTTCCACTGATGGAGGGGGCGATGCTGAAAATCGAATCAGTTCATCATGTCAGCCTGCCCGCGAGCGATCTAGTGCGCTCGACGAAGTTCTACGAGGGTGTACTTGGTCTCGAGCCGATGGATCGTCCGGAGTTCGATTTTGACGGTAGGTGGTACAAGGTCGGTGACCGCAGTCTTCACCTGATCGTCCCGAAAGACAGCGAGGACCCGACGTTCAGACAAAGTAAGCCGATCGATTCGCATGACGCGCATTTCGCCATACGGGTCGGCAGCTACGCGGCGGCCGTCGCACATCTCGAGTCGAAGGGTTTCCGCCGAAGCACCGACCGGAACCCGAGGCCGACGAGCGATAATCCGCTACCGATGCGTCTGAGTCCAACGGGAGCGGCCGGGTTCCCGCAGATCTATGTGCTCGATCCAGACCACAACGTCATCGAGATTAACGCCGCGAAGGTCGACTGAGAAGACGACTCAGAACACGTATTTCAATCCGATTTGAATCTGCCTCGAATCGAGGCGGGTGGTCGTGATCACGCCGTAGTTCGGCGTTCGCAGCTGAGTCCCCGGCTGACCGAAGATGGGACGATTGGGCAGGTTGAACGCCTCGATGCGCAACTCGAGGTACTGCGAGCCGATCATGAACCGCTTGTTGGCCGAGGCGTCCAGGCTGATGATCCCCGGTCCGATCAGCGAGTTCCGCTTGACGGTGCCGTATCTGAACGGGCCGCCCGCTGGAATGCGATCGACGAACGCGTCGGTGTTGAAGTAGCGGGTCCGCGTGCGCTCGTCGCCCGACAGCTGCCAGTCGGCGCCGGTGGCGTCGGGATAGCAGGCGCCGCCGCCGTTCTGAACGTTGCCAGGACCGCACGTCACGGTGAACGGAAACCCGTCCTGCAGCGTGAGGATGCCGCCCACCTGCCAGCCGCCGAGCACCAGGTCAGCGACGCCTCCGCCATTGAGATACTTTCGACCCTCGCCGAACGGCAGATCCCATAACCCGGACGTCGTCCAGCGACGACGGAAGTCGAACGCCGAGAGTCCCGTCTCGAGACCCAGGTCGTAGTTGTTCGACGGCGTCAGCGAATCACCATCCGACGTGCGGATGCCGCTGCCGTTGTCGATCGATTTCCCGTACGAGAACGAGCTGAGGAAACTCACCCCCTGAGAGAATCGCTTCTGCAGCTTCAGATAGAGCGCGTTGTAGTGCGAGCTGCCCGGTGCCGCCATCACCTGGACGCTCCCGAACTGAGGAAACGGCCGCGCCAGGTTGGTGTTGGCGAGCTGGCTCGGCTCCGGGTTGTTGTAACTCATCAGGCGGCGCAGGTGACGGCCGACCGATCCGAAATACGTCGCCTCCACGGACATCGTCCCGGTCAGCTCGCGCTGGACGCCGACCGACCACTGCCCGACGTACGACGAAGGCTCGTCGTACTGGGCAGCCAGAATGAAGGTCGGTGCGCCGGTACGGGCGAACGGCTGCTGGTAGCTCAAGTTCGGACGGAAGCTCTCGGCCGGCTCGTCGCGCCTGATCGTGAACGGCGCGTTCCGCACCGTGTCGAAGACCGCGTTGCCGATGTCTCGCACGTAGTAGATGCCGGCTCCCGACCTGATCACCGTCCGGGGGGTAACCGTCCACGCGATGCCGAGGCGTGGCGCAATGTCGTTCTTGTCCGGTTTGTAAGCGCCCCGGCCGAACCGGCCGTCCCGCACGTACTGGATATCGGGCGCGAGCTGAAACGCGGGATCCCCTTCATACGGATCGCCAGTTCCCGCGCGGACGAAGATCGGCGGGTGTGTGTTGGCCCAGTCGAAGTCGATGTTCACGATCGCGTCGTTGGTGTCGACGAAGGGTTGGTCGTACTCCCAACGCAACCCGTAGTTCATCGTGACGTTCGACCCAAGGCGCCAGCTGTCCTGGGCGTAGAGCGCGAAGTAGTTGGAGCGGAAGTTGGCAATCGGCGCGCCAACCTGCGCTTCGGAACGATTGAAGGTCCCGAGGAGAAAATCGGCGAACGGGGCGCCGAGCCGGGCGGCGGAGCCGGCCGGTGCGAGAGGATCCTGCGTGTAGCGGCCGTCGAACGCGAACCGGCCGCGCGTCACGACGCCGCCGATCTGGTCGTAGATCACGTGGCGCAGCTCGCCGCCCAGCTTGAGGGAATGTGAGCCCACGGTCCACGTGAAGTTGTCGACGAACTGAATCGTCGTGTCGTCGTTGATGAAGGGCGCGTCGCTTTCTTCACCGAGCCCGGACAGCCCCGTCACGTTGATGTTCGGGACGCCCCAATAGAGCGGATTGTCCGAGGGCAGGTTGATGCCGAGCTCCTTGACGACGTTCTCGTTGTTGGCGCGCGGCGAGATGTGCCCGTTCTTCAGGTACCCGAAGCCGATTCTCGCGTCGTTGAGCTTGTTGGAACCAATCGTGCGCGTGTTGCTGAACACGAGCTGATGCACCTTGGTGTCGGTGTTGATTCCCATGTCCGGGATCGCAAAGGGATCGTAACCGTGCTCGTTCGAGTAGCTGTGCCGGAACGTCCACGTCGACGGGCCATGCGCGAAGTCCAGTCGGTAGGTGATCTGATCGGCATTGACTTGCCGCGCTTCGTTGTTCACGAAGTTGACGCCGGTTACCTCCTGCGAGGGTAGCGGGTAGTAGGCGAGCAGCTTTTGCGAGACGGGGTCGATCCGATTCGCGGGAATGATATTGCCGGGAAACGGCCGCGGCGCCTGCAGCACGTTGCCGGCGGCGTCGAACACGCGCGTCGCCGGGTCGTAGATCGGGATCAGGTTGCCGCTCGCATCGCGAAGGCCGGAGAAGTCGCCGTTGCGCCAGGCCGTGAGCGGCAGCGAAGGGGTTTGCGTCAGCGACTTGTCCTCACGCAGGCCTTCCCAGTTGACCATGAAGAACAATCGGTCCCGGCCATCGATCACCTTCGGCAGGACCACCGGGCCGCTC
>CAWAYR010000028.1:0-87151 GCA_963786365.1 uncultured Acidobacteriota bacterium | reverse complement strand
CTTGCGCGGGATGCCTTAGGAGCCCATGCGGCACCTGGTATGTGCGGCGGTGTTGGCAATCGCGGCGCCCGCGTCGGCGCAGATCGATATCTCTGGAAACTGGATCAGCAGCGAGGAGAACCTGCGGCCGCGCGGCAACGCCGGCATCGGCGACTACACAGGCCTGCCATTGAACGATGCCGGGCGCCTGCGCGCCGATACCTGGGACGCGTCGATCCTCTCGCAGCGCGAGCGGCAGACCGAGCCTCATGGCGTGCAGTACTACCAGTTCCGCTCGCCGGCGCGAATCGAGAAGATGCTCGATCCGGCGACCAGACAGCTCGTCGCCTACACGCTGTGTTGTGAGATTGGCGCCCTCGAGCGCGTCGTCTGGCTCGACGGGCGGCCGCACCCTCCCGGTCGCCGAGCGTCCCTGGGAAGGGTTCTCGACGGGGCGCTGGGTGGGTCACACACTGACCGTCACGACCACCCATGTGCGTGCCAGCTTTCTCGAGCGCAATGGCGCGCCGGCCAGTCACAAGACAGGTCGTCGAGCACTTCATACGTCACGGCGACCAGTTGACCGTGGTGCAGTTCGTCGTCGATCCGGCCTATCCCGAGATGCCGCTCATCCGGTCGATGGATTTCGTGCTCGATCCGAGAGTGACGCCGCGTGCGCGTCAGAGTCAGTTCGAGATCGTGGACGAGATTGTTGGCCGCGACAGAGGCGACGTACCGAGCTACCCGGCCGGTGCGCGACATACCGACTGGGCGAGGTTCGTCGGCCTTCCCTGGGAAACCTCGCGCGGCGGAAAGGCCACACTCTTCCCGGAGTTCCTGCCGACGCTGCGGACGATGGTGCGGGAGTATCAGGCCCGTCCTTCCCCGCACCGGGGACGAGCCAGTCACGCTAGGTGGCCATGATGCACCCGGCGATCGCGTTGATTCTCCAGTCGCGGCCGCGTCGATCGTGCCTCTGTCTTGCGACGTTCATCGCGGCAGGGGTCCTGTCGAGCGCGGTCGATGCACGGCAGGGCGGGCCGTCAGCACGAGACGCATTCGACATCCGCGCCATTCGGGTGCACGGCTTCGATTCGACGAGCGTGTATATGCTGGTCGGGGCCGGGGCGAACATTGCCGTCCAGATCGGCGACGACGGCGTCGTGGTGGTCGACACCGGGCTGGCCGCGTCCGGCGATGCCGTGCTCGCGGCCATTCGCCGCCTCTCGGACAAGCCCATCAGTAATCATCAACACTCACGCGCATCCGGATCATGTCGGCGGCAATGCAGTGCTGGTCAAGGCGAGCGGGGGGCAACGCACTGACGCCGGGCCGGCTGCCGAGCTGCGGCAGAATCCAAACGGCGTGATCGTCGTGGCGCATCAACACACGATCGATCGGATGCTCGGTCCGCGACGGGGCAGCGCGGTGTATCCCGATACACCGTCGCCCGGTCGTCGTTCATCACCGAGGACAAGCAGCTGCATGTCAACGGTGAGGCGATCGAGCTGTGGTGGCGCGCGAGCGCGCACACCGATGCCGACGTGCTGGTGTATTTCCGCCGCTCCGACGTGATTGTCGGCGGCGATCTGGTGCAGCCGGCGAGCTTTCCGCACTTCGATGTCCAGGAGGGCGGGCGGCTGCAAGGGATCATCAACGGCCTGAATCACGTCATCGATCTCGCGGTGCCGCAGTTCAACCAGAGCGGCGGCACTCGGATCATTCCGGGGCATGGCTGGCTGTGCACCGAGTCGGACGTCGTCGAACTTCGTGATATGGCGACCATCGCGCGAGATCGTGTGCAGTACTTGATCGACAAGAAGTTCACCCTCGCACAGGTTCAGGCTGCACGTCCGCTCGCTGACTTCGCGCCGGTGTATGGGGTGGGTGAGGCAGAGCGGGCGACGGTGCGTTCGTCGAAGCGGTCTACAGCGATTTGCAGAAGCCATGGGACGGATCTGGTCCGGTTGCCGGTTCGGGTCTGAACTTCATCGACGGCGGCCGGTAGCCACATGAGCCTGGACACCCGCGTGCCGGCGAAGGTCCATCGGCAGACGCTCACCGCCGCTGCAATCACGCTCTGGCTGGCCGGCGCGGCCGGTCTCGACGCGCAGCAGGCGCGTGCGCCTGGTCTTGCGCGCGCCGCAGCACCCTTTGATCCGAGCGGCGTGTGGGTGTCGGTTGTGACCGAGGACTGGAAGTGGCGCATGCCGACGCCGGCCAAGGGCGACACGCTCGGGATTCCACTCAATGAGGCGGGCCGGCGGACGGCCGGCTCGTGGGATTACGCGAAGGACAACACCGCGGGCAACGAGTGCAAGGCTTACGGCGCCGGTGGCATCATGCGGATGCCGACACGCCTGCGTATTGGCTGGGTTGACGACCAGACCTTGAAGATCGAGACGGATGCCGGACGACAGACCAGGCTCCTGCACTTCGATCGCTCGCGTCAGCTCGCGGGTCCACGTACACTGCAGGGGCATTCGGTGGCCGAGTGGGTTGACGTCTTCCGCGGCCGCGGCGCTGGTGCCCCTCCCGCGTACGGCACCGGCGCCATGCGCGTCGTCACGACGCATCTGAGCGGCGGGTACTTGCGGAAGAATGGCGTGCCGTACAGCCAGAACGCCACCGTGACCGAGTACTTCGACCGTGTGGACGGCCCGGACGGGGCACAGTGGATGATCGTGAAGACCACCGTTGACGATCCGGTGTATCTGACGGCGCCCTATCTCACGAGCGCGCATTTCATGCGCGAACCGGATGAGTCGAAGTGGCAGCCGGGCGCGTGCGTAATCGATCCGCCGCTCGTGCCGGCCAAACCCGACGTGCGCTAGCAGGCACATGAGGAGAGGAATGAACACATGTTGCGACTGATCCCTGGCGTGCTGGCTCCGCTCGCGGTGCTTGTCGTGGCGACCGTCCCGTTTCTCGCGGCAACTCCGGCGCCGACAGATCAGGCGAGCCCTGTGGCGACGGCGACGGTTGCGAACGCGGCGGGTAAAACCATCACTGCGGCCGACTGCACCGCCGAGCGGCTGGGGTCGCTGGTTGCGCCGTCGGCGATCGGCGAGCCCGTGCGAAGCGTCACGTTGTCCGCACCGTCCTGGGTCGAGTCCGCGAATGGCGCGCCGGCACATTGCCGCGTGAACGGATCGATGGCGCCGATCGATACCGCCACCACCGCCAGGCCAATCAATTTCGGCGTGGTGCTGCCGGCGTCGTGGTCGCGGCGTGCGGCGCAGCTTGGCGGCGGAGGGATGAACGGCATCATCCCCAATCTGACCGGCGGCGGACCGGGCGCGCAGGGACCGTCGCTGCTCGATCGCGGCTTTGCCACATACGGCAGTGACTCCGGCCATCAAGCCGCGTTCGGCCGCGGCGCGCAGGCGGGCCCGCCGCCAGGAACGAACACTCTGACGACTGGACGCTCAACGAGGAGGCCATCAAGAACCTCGGTTACGCGCAGATGAAGAAGACGCACGATGCCGCGATGGTCATCATCGAGCGCGCGTACGGTGAACGTCCGCGATTCAACTACTACATCGGCACGTCGCAAGGCGGACGCGAGGCGCTGACGGTCGCACAACGGTATCCCGGCCGACTACGACGGCATCGCGGCCAACGTGCCGATCGTCGGCTTCTCCACGCTTGATGCTGGCGCCCGAGTTGATCCGGATTCAGGAGAAGCCGTGGCGAACTGGGTGACGCCGGCCAAAATCAACGCGATTCGCGGCGAGTTCATGCGCCAGTGCGACAGCGCTCGACGGCCTCGCCGACGGCATCATCAACAACTACATGGCGTGCCGCGCCATCTTCGACGTGACGCAAGGCGCGCGCAACCGGCGGCCGTGGGCGGCGAAGCGCTGCCCGAACAACGTCGATCCGAACCCCGAGGATACGAGCGCGAACGCGTGTCTCACCGACGGCCAGATCTCGACGCTGGAGTTCACCTACAAGCGCTACCCGTTTGCCGCGCCGCTCGCGAACGGCACGCGATCGTTCGGCATGTGGGTGCCCAATACCGATCCATCGGGCAGCGGCCTGATCCTGAATGCGCGGTTCCGAGGCCAGGAAGGCGCCGCCGAGGGCGCACCGATGCACTCGCATCTCGGCGTGCTGGGCGTGACCGGGTTCCTGATGAAGAACCTGTCGGCGAATCCGCTCGACTACGTCGAAGGCGGCGCGTTCAACCGCCGCCGGGAAGAGCTCTCGGCCATCCTCGACGGGACCAACCCCGATCTCTCGGCGTTTCAGAAGCGCGGGGGCAAGATGATCGTGACCATCGGCACGAACGACACGCTCGCCTCACCGGGCGCTCAGCTGGACTATTACCAGTCGGTGCTCGATCGGATGGGCCGCGCCACCGTTGATCGCTTCGCGCGCTTCTTCGTGATGCCGCAGACCGGACACGGGTTGAGCGGGACGAGCTACGGTGTCAGCGGAGAAGGGAAGGCTCTCGTGTCGGTTCCGATCCCGAATCGCTACGACCAGCTGGGCCTCCTGTTCGACTGGGTCGAGAACAACACGGCACCCGGCATGTCGGTGACTGTCACCGCCGGCGAGAGGAGTCTTCCGCTCTGTTCGTATCCGACCTATCCGCGATTCCGCAAGGGGGAGCCCACCTCGGCGAGTGTGTACGAATGCGCGGCCGAGTCCAGATGAAGCTCGGCGGCAAAACGAGGGAAGACCAGACACCAGAGAGCAAGACGAATCAACAACTTGGACTGTAGATTCCTAAGACGCTGGTGACGATCCCGCCCTCGTTTTTGCGATCAGTCGTTCGTACGGGGTCTGTCCATCCAGTGCCCCATTCGGTTGCTGCGCGTGTTGTCGCTTAGGGCGTTCGGACTCCTGTCAGGCCGCGTTCCGCAGGCGCTTCTGTCAGGACACAAAGGAAATGAAGCGGCTGAGTTTGCGCCGACGGACCGCCGACACGACAATCGCTGCCGCAAATGAAGCACGCGATCGCTGGCTTACCGTGAAAGCCTCCTCCGCCCTCCGTGGCGAACAACGAACCAAGCGGAGCCGCCCAACAACACGAATGTTGAAGGCGTCCAGGGAGTACGCATCGGCCCGTCGCCTGGGCTCCGAGGACGACGCTGACGACGGCCACGGCCACAGTGGTGCGCATACGCAGATACTGACACCGCAGTGGTCGGCCGGCGCGGCGACGATCGCCGCGCTCAGCCGTCACGCCGGTGCGTAGGTCTGATCGTTCTGCCGGATCGACCGGCCGAGCAGCCGGCGCGCCGAGTTGCGAGCGACCGTATAACCCGACAGCACCGCGGCCTTCATCCGGTCGCGCTGCAGCGATTCTCCGACCGGCGTCGGCGTGATCCCGAGCCGGCGCAGCCGGGCGTTGCCGCGATAGAGCAGTTCGCGCTGGCGGGTCGAGTCGGTGTAGTAGGTGAAGCTGACGGTGATCGACGGCTCGGCGCCGTTCTCGACCAGGTGCGGCGCCGTCGACGGCATGTAGCCGCCCTGCCCGGCTTGCAGGTCGAAGACGTGCGCGCGCGACGCGCCACTCCTCGTTCCAGATGACCAGCTCGCGCGAGTGCGCGTCGTGGAACATCTCCTGGGCTCGCTCCGACACGACGACGCGATCGAACGGGTCCCAGACGTAGAGCCGCTTCGTCCCGCGGATCTGCAGGATGAAGTTGTGCTCGTGGTCCATGTGGAACGGCGTCACCGCGTTGGGCGACGACACGAAGATCCAGCCGGCGCGGTAGCACATGCCCGGGATCGCGGTGCTCGACGACCGGGCGCACCTCGTCGAGGATCTCGTCGATGAACGCGCGATAGATCGGATCGGCCTGCACGTTGAGCAGCGACATCCAGGCCCGCGCGTTGGCGATGCCCGCGAGCGTCGCGGCCGCGCCGGCCGTGTTCGGATGCAGGTTCGGCGCGTCGGCGAAGCTGGTGCCGGCCGTGGCGTCGGCGGTGTGGGTGCGCACCAGCTTGCGCTCCTGCTGGCGCTTGCCCAGTTCGACCAGCGACTCGATCTGCAGCAGCGGGTGATCGGACAGCGCGTGAGTGAGCGCCTGGATGCGCCACGGCTCGAACGTTGCGGCCGCGACGTGGATGCGGGGCGCGGGCATGGCGCCTCATGATATACGAACCAGCGTGGGTCTCATTGAGCTCGGCAAGCGCGTGTCGAGCAATGCATGGCGGCTCCCGGTCGTGGGCCACGTGCTCGAGGCCGACTACGCACGGTCGTTCGCCCGCCGGCCGCCGAACCGCTTTCGCGGCGTCTACGCGACGTTCGCCGAGGCCGAGGCGCTCGATCCCGGCGGGCGCGCGGGTCGGCTACGACCACGCCGAGCTGGCCGGCCTCTACCGGCACCGCATGGAGCAGGCCAACCAGAGCGACTACGCGGTGCTGTTCTGGCTCAAGGACATCCTCGACGAGCGGTCGTTCGTGTTCGACTTCGGCGGCCACGTCGGCGTCAGCTATCACGGCTGGCGCAGTTACCTCGACTACAAGCCGGGCCTGCGCTGGCTGGTCCACGACGTGCCGGCGATCGTCAAGGTCGGCGCCGAGCTCGCCGCGCGAGCGGCCGAGCGCCGGGCTGGAGTTCACGAGCGACGTCCGCGACGCGCCGCGGCTGCACGGTCTTGCTCGCCGCCGGGGCGCTGCAGTACGTCGACCTGTCGCTGACGCAGCTGCTCGACCGAGGTCGGCTCGCGCCCGCAGCACCTGATCGTCAACAAGCTGCCGGTCTACGACGGCGAGCCGTTCGTCACCGTGCAGTCGACCGGGCGCGCGTTCCATGCCTACCGCATCTACAATCGCGCCGCAGTTCGTCGCCGAGGCCGACCGCCCTCGGCTATCGGATCGTCGACGACTGGCAGAACCGCGAGCAGTACTGCGAGATTCCGTTCACCGTCGGCCGCGACATCGACGCGTACAGCGGCTACTACTTCGTGCGCAACGAATAGATCTCGCCTTCGGGCGACGCGTGCACCCGGGTCGCGTGCGCGGCCAGCCAACCGGCGAGCTCGGCGTCGATGCGGCTTCTGCGTCACGTGGACGTAGAACCTGCGCGCCGCGCGCGGTGACGTCGTGCGAGGCGTGCCGCGCCGGCCAGGTCGTTCGGCAGCACCCAGCCCCTGGTACGCGAGACATAGAACACGCGCGGGTCTTCGTAGTTGTTCACCGTGCGCCACTCGGGGTTGAAGCTCTCGGCCGCGCGCCCGCACGGCCACCAGCGTGCCCGGCGGCGCCAGCTGCGCCGAGCCTCGCGCCGAGCACGGTCTCGCGCTGCGGCGGCAGCTCGGCGAAGCGCAGCGCCGCGCCCGCCCATCACGATCGCGACGAGCGCGCAGCGCGATCACCCAGCGCGCCCGCGCCGGCGCTGCAGCGCCGCCGCGACCAGCCAGGCGCCGAGCACGACGTGCGGCAGGTGATAGTGGGTGCCGAACGAGCCCGAGGTGTAGCGGAGCGCGATGACGCACGAGCAGCAGCGCGCCGGCCGCCAGCGCCGACGTGCTGCGGCTGCCAGCGCGCGCCGCCACGCCAGGACCATCGCCGCCGGCACCGCCGCCACGCCGACGCCCCACACGATCGAGTAGCGCGCCAGCTCGGTCCACGTCGACGGCGGCGAGCAACATCGCCGTCGCCGGCAGCTTGCTGTCGCCGCCGCTCAGGATGCCGAACGTGTTGCCGTACTCGAGGTAGAGCGTGCGCGCGTAGGCCATGAAGGCGGCGACGATCGGCGAGCACGATCGCCCAGCCGATCCAGATCCGCAGGTCGCGATGCCGCCCGGTCAGCACCACCAGCACGAACTGCGCGACGCCGAGCTCGAGCGTCGTCGGCTTGACCAGCCCGGCGAGCGCCGTGGCGGCGACCCACAGCACCAGCCGCCGCGTCGACGGCGCCTCGAGATAGGCGACGAAGGCGACGAAGCCGATGGCGAAGGCCGAGGAACGACAGCGCATCGGGCTGGATCGAGGTCGACATCGCGATCGTGCCCTGATGCCCGAGCATCAGCAGGAGGGCGCCGCAGGCCGCCGGCTCGCCGAACCGCCGGGCCGAGCGCCAGCGGCGACGACGATCAGCCCGCCGGCGACGCTGGCGAGCGAGAGGAGCTGCGCCGGCCACACGCTCTCGCCGCCAGACCCGCATCGCGACGGCGACTGAGCGCCGGGTAGATCTGCGCTTCCGTCTCGACGTAGCCCGGGCCGTCGCCGCGCCAGTCGATGCGCGGCCTGTGCGGCGCGAACTCCTCGAACGCCAGGTTGCGGGCGATGGCCTGGGTGTCGGCCTGGCGCCAGCCCTGCCAGTCGTCGGTGATGGCGTCGGTGCGGCGCACGACGAGCATCACCGCGCACCAGGCGACGATCGCGCGCGATGGCGACGACGCGGTAGATCACGACTTGGCGCCGGGGCTGCAGCGCCGACAGCCAGCGCTGCAGGCGCGACGGCGCGCGGCGCGGCGGCGGCGGCGGTTCGGGCGCCGTGCCGTCGTACTCCCTGGCGATCTGCTCGAGGGTCTGGAAGATGAACGCCCGCGGGCTGATGCGCTTGCCGGTGCGCGCCTCGAGCATGGCGATGGCCTGCATGATCAGCAGCGAATGGCCGCCGAGGTCGAGGAAGTTGTCGCGCGCTGCCGATGCGCTCGACGCCGAGCAGCTCGCGCCACACCGTCGCGACGACCTGCTCGGTCGGCGTGCGCGGTGCCGCGGTCCGGACGCGGTCGGTGCCGGCGCCTGCAGCTCGGGCGCCGGCAGCGCCCGGCGATCGACCTTGCCGTTCGGCGTCAGCGGCAGCGTCTCGAGGGCGACGAAGACGGCCGGCACCATGTACTCCGGCAGCGATCGCGCGCAGGTGCTCGCGCAGCGTCGGCGGCGGCGGCGCGTCGCCGCGCGGCGACGACGTAGGCGACGAGCCGCGGCTCGCCGCCCGGTCCCGGTCGTGCGACGACGCAGGCCTCGGCAATCTGCGGGTGGCGAGCGAGCGCGACCTCGATCTCGCCGAGCTCGATGCGATAGCCGCGCACCTTGACCTGGAAGTCGGTGCGGCCGAGGTGCTCGAGCTGCGCCGTCGGCGCGCCAGCGGCCGAGATCGCCGGTGCGATACAGCGTCGCGTCGGCGCGGCCGCGAGAACCGATCGGCGACGAAGCGCTCGGCCGTCAGCTCGGGCCGCTCGTGGTAGCCGAGCGCGACGCCGGCGCCGCCGATGCACAGCTCGCCGGGTACGCCGAGCGGCGCCAGGCTCGCCGCTGTCGTCGAGATCCAGACCTGCGGTGTTGTCGATCGGCGTGCCGATGGTGACGCCGCCGCGGCCCGGCTCGACGCGGCCGCACGTCGACCACACCGTGGTCTCGGTCGGGCCGTACATGTTCCACAGCTGACCGACGCGCTGCAGCAGGCCTCGGCGAGCTCGGTGGGCAGCGCCTCGCCGCCGCACAGGGCCTTGAACGACCGGTCCGCCGCGCCAGCCGGCCTCGATCAACAGGCGCCAGGTCGCCGGCGTGGCCTGCATGACGGTGGCGCTCGTGCTGCTCCAGCAGGCCGCGCGAGCGCGTGGCCGTCGATCGCCTGGTCGCGCGTGGCGAGCACGATCTCCGCGCCGACGGCCAGCGGCAGCAGCAGCTCGAGAACGGCGATGTCGAACGACAGCGTGGTGACGGCGACGAGGCGATCGCCGTGGCCGAGCCCCGGCCGCTCACGCATCGACTGCAGGAAGTTGACGACCGCGCGGTGCGGGACGCGCACGCCCTTCGGCGTGCCGGTCGACCCCGAGGTGTAGATCAGGTAGGCCGCGTCGTCGGCCCGTGCACCACCGGCGCCGGCGCCGTCCCGCCGGCGATCGCGTCGGGCCGCAGCGTCTTGCGCCGGATCGATCTCGATCACGCCGTCGACGTCGGTGATGACGACGGCGGCGCGCGCGTCGTCGAGCATGAACTGCAGGCGCGACGGCCGGGAACGTCGGGATCCAGCGGCAGGTAGGTCGCGCCCGACGGCGATCGTGCCGAGCATCGCGGCGAGCATGAACGGCGAGCGCTCGACCAGCAGCGCGACGACGTCGCCGCGTCCGACGCCGCGCGCGCGCCAGCGCGGCGGCGATGCGGTCGCGCTCCGCCGCGAGCTCGGCGTAGGAGACCGCCTGGCCGCCGTGGCGAACCGCGATCGCCGGCGCCGTGCGCGCCGAGCGACGCGAACAGCGACAGCAGCGTCGCGTCCGCCGGCCAGCGGCCTGGTCGGTCTCGTTCCACGCGACCAGCTGGCGCGCTCCTCGGGCGTGACCGCGAGCAGCTCGCGGATCGGAGCGCTCGGGATCGGCGGCGATCGCCTCGGTCAGGGCGAGGAAGCGTCGCCGCCAGCCGCGCGGCGGTCGCCGGCCTCGAAGATGTCGGTGTTGTAGTTCAGGCCGCCGACCAGGCCGTCGACGTTGTCGAGGAACCACAGCGCCACGTCCTGCGCCGCGGCCGGCTGGAAGACCGGCAGGTTGTGGTGCTCGAGGTCGCCCCACGTCGGCGGGCGCTGCCGCGCGTCCTGGTAGGAGAAGAACGCCTGGTAGATCGGGAACCGGCTCTCGTCGCGCTTGGCGTCGAGCACGCGCACCAGATGCTCGAACGGCACGTCCTGGGCGCCGAACGCCTCGACCACCTCGGCGCGCACGTGGCGCAGCAGTTCGAGGAAGCTGGCGCTCGGATCGACGCGCAGCCGCAGCGGCAGCGCGTTGACGAAGAAGCCCATCACCGTTCTCGAGCTCCGGCAGGCTGCGGCCGCGCACCGGCGTCCCGACGACCACCTCGCGCTGCCGCGACAGCTGGTGCAAGCAGCGCGGTCCAGGCCGCCGAGCAGCGTCATGAACAGCGTCGCGCCCTCGCGCAGGCCGACCTCGCGCAGCCCGGCGGCGGTCGCCGTCGGGATGCGCGAGCCACTCGGTCGCGCCTTCGCCGCTCTGGATCGGCGGCCGCGGGCGATCGGTCGGCAGGTCGAGCGCGTCGGGCGCGCCGGCGAGCTTGCCGCGCCAGTACTCGAGCTGGCGTGACGAGCTCCGGTCCGCTCATCCAGTCGCGGTGCCACGCGGCGAAGTCGCCGTAGGTCACCGGCGGCAGCGGCGCGCTCGACCGCCGCGCGGTACAGCGCGTGTCATCTCCTCGTAGAACAGATCGAACGACCAGCCGTCCCAGATGATGTGGTGCGCCATGAAGAACAGCACGTGGTGATCCGGCGCCAGCCGGAAGAGCTTCACGCGGAACAGCGGCGCGCGCGGAGATCGAACGGCTGCGCGATGTCGGCCTCGAGCCGCGCGGCCAGCTGCGCCTCGTCGGCGACGCGGTCTCGAGCGGCAGCGACGGTGTCGACGGTCTCGAGCACGATCTGCGCCGGGGCGTCGCCGATGGTGCCGATCACGGTGCGCAGCACCGGCTGGCGGCGCACCAGCTCGGCGAAGGCCCGCTCGAGCCGGCCGACGTCGAGCTGCGCCGTGCAGGCGATGCGCCGACGGCACGTTGAACACGGTCTTGCCGAGCTGCAGCTGCTCGAGATACCAGACCCGCTGCTGCATCAGCGACAGCGGCGCCGGTCGCCGCGCCGGCGCGTCGCGGAATCGTCGGCGGCGCGTCGGCTGTCGCGACGGCGTGGCGCCGTCGAGCCAGGCGGCCAGCGCCGCGACCGTCGGATGCTCGAAGCCGGCGCGCATCGGCACGGCGCGGCCGAGCGTGCGCGACAGCTTCGCGCGTCATCTGGGCGACCAGCAGCGAATGCCCGCCGAGCGCGAAGAAGTCGTCGTGGACGCCGAGCCGCGGCAGCGCCAGCGCCTCCATGTACGCCTGCGCGACCTCTGTCTCGGTCGGCGTGCGCGGCGGCGATCGGCTCGCCGTTTCGGCGAGCGCCGGGCCCGACGGGGCGGGCAGCGCCTGGCGGTCGACCTTGCCGTTGGCGGTCAGCGGCAGCGCCGGCGAGCGACGACGAACCGCGGCGGGATCATGTAGTCGGGCAGGCGTGCGCGCGAGGTGCTCGCGCAGCACGTCGTCGCCCGGCGCGCGTCGTCCGCGCGCAACGAGGTAGGCGACCAGGCGGACGTCGCCGGGCCGATCCTCGCGCGTCGACGACGGCCGCCTGCGCCACGCCGGGATGCGCGGCCAGCGCGGCCTCGATCTCGCCGAGCTCGATGCGATAGCCGCGCACCTTGACCTGGAGGTCGGTGCGGCCGAGGCACTCGAGCGCGCCGTCTGCGCGCCAGCGGCCGAGGTCGCCGGTGCGGTAGAGCCGCGCGCTCGGATCGGCCGGCGGTCGGATCCGGAACGAAGCGCTCGGCGGTCAGCTCGGGCCGATCGAGGTAGCCGTGCGGTGACGCCGTCGCCGCCGATGTAGAGCTCGCCGACCACGCCGACCGGCACCGGCTGGCGGTCCTCGTCGAGGACGTGGATCTGCGTGTTGGCGATCGGCGTGCCGATCGTGATCGGCGTGCGCCGCGTCGACCCGGCCGCAGCGTCGACCAGACCGTGGTCTCGGTCGGGCCGTACATGTTCCACAGCTCGCCGACGCGCTGCAGCAGCTGCGGCGGCGAGATCGGCCGGCAGCGCCTCGCCGCCGCACAGCGCCTTGAAGCCGGCGGTGCCCCGCCAGCCGGCCTCGAGCAGCAGGCGCCACGTCGCCGGCGTCGCCTGCATGACGGTCGCCTGCGTCGTCTCGAGCAGCCGCGCGCAGCGCGTCGCCGTCCGTCGCCTCGTCGCGCGTGGCGAGCACGATCTCGGCGCCGCTCACCAGCGGCAGCAGCAGCTCGAGCACGGCGATGTCGAACGACAGCGTCGTGACCGCGACGAGGCGATCGGTCTCGGCGAAGCCCGGCCGCTCGCGCATGGCGGCGAGGAGATTGACGACCGCCCGGTGCGGGACGCGCACGCCCTTCGGCGTGCCGGTCGAGCCCGACGTGTAGATGACGTAGGCGGTGTCGGTCGCCCGCCCGTGCGGGATGTGCGTCGCCGGCGGCGTCGGTCGCCGGCGGCACGTCGTCGAGACGCACGACGGGAACGTCGCCGACGATGCCGCGCGACTCGTGAGCTGGCGCGCGCGGTGGTCATGCACCGCCGCGAGGTGGGCGTCCTCGACCATGAAGCGGAGGCGCTCGGCCGGAAACGACGGGATCGAGCGGCACGTAGACCGCGCCGGCGGCCAGCGTGCCGACGAGCGCCGGCAGCAGGTCCACGTCGCGGTCGAGCAGCAGGCCGACGCGATCCGCCGGGCGCACGCCGGCGGCGCGCAGCGCCGCCGCGATCGCGCTCGGCGCGCTCGGCCGAGCTCGCGCGTAGGTGAGCGTCCGGCCGCGGCAGCGCACGGCGATGCGATCGGGCACGCGGCGCGCGGTGTCGAAGACCAGGGCTTCGACGCGCGTCTCCCGCGGATAGTCGAGCGCGGTCTGATTCCACGCCGCGAGCAGGCGGCGGTCGTCGTCGGTGAGCATCGAGACGGCGCCGATCGGCTGCTCGGGGTCGGCGACGAACGCGCGCAGCAGCAGTCTCGAATCCGGCGAGCCAGCGGCGCACCGTCTGCGCGTCGAACAGGTCGCGGTTGTACTGGCACTCGAGGCGCATCCCGCGCGCCGGTGTCGACGGCGTTGATGAACAGCTCGAACGTCTCGTGGACGCGCGGGTTCGACGCCAGCTCGATCGTCGACGCCGGGCACGCTGGCCGCCTCGCCGGTCAGCGCCTGGTCGATGTTGAAGACGACGCTGATCAGCGGCAGCCGGCTCGGATCGCGCGCGATCGGCAGCATCTGCAGCACGCGGCCGAAGGTGACGTCCTGGTGATCGTAGGCGTCGAGCAGCGTCAGCGCGCGACGCCGTCACATGCGCTGGCGAACGTGTCGCCGCGCGCGATCCGGTTGCGCAGCGGCAGCATGTGCACGCAGTGGCCGACCAGGCCCGCCAGCCCGTCGGCGTTCTGGCCGGCGGCCGGAATGCCGACGACGAGATCGGCCTGCCCGGTCAGCCGGTGCAGCAGCACGTCGAACGCCGCGAGCAGGGTCGCGAACAGGCTGGCGCCGAGCTTGGCGCCGAGCCTTCTTGACGCCGGCGAGCAGCGTCGGCCGGCAGCACGTGATCCTCGCGCCCGGCGCTGGTCGTGCGCAGCGCCGGGCGCGGCCGGTCGGTCGGCAGATCGAGCACCGGCACGCCGTCGGCGAACCGCGCCGACCCACCACTGCTCGTTGCGCGGTGCTCGGCGCGCGTCGCCTGGCGCGCGGCGTAGTCGACGAACGACGGCGCCGGCGGCAGCGGCGCGGAGCGCGCGCCGGTCGCGATCGCGTAGAGCGCGCCGAGGTCCTTGCACCAGCACCCAGTACGACCAGCCGTCGAGGACGATGTGGTGGCCGGTCAACACCAGGACGTGGTGATTCGGCTCGAGGCGCACCAGCTCGGCGCGCAGCAGCGGCCCGTGCTCGAGATCGAACGGCTCGCTGACGTGCCGGTCGCAGATCGCGGCGAGCTCGGCGTCGCGGGCGATCGGCGGTCAGCGCCGACAGGTCGATGAGCGGGACCTCGAGCGCCGGCGCGCCGCCGCGACGCGAATCGTCGCGCCGTCGGCGGCGAACGTCGCGCGCAGCGCGTCGTGGCGCTTCGGCAGCTCGCGCACCGCGCTGTCGCGATCGCGCCGACGTCGAGCTCGCCGCGCAGGTGCAGCGAGACGCTCTCGTTGTAGGCCAGCGAGGCCTCGGGCCGACAGCTTGTCGGCGAGCCAGACCTCGCGCTGCGGCTCCGTCGACGGCGCCTCGCGTCGCGCCGACGTCCTCGTCGGCCGCCGGCGCGCACGGTCGTGCGGACCGGGAAGAAGCCGGCCTGCCTGCATCTCGTCGGCGGCGGCCTTGTAGGCGGCGACGATGGCCGCGACGTCCGCGTCGCTGTGCGCCGTCGTCAGGAAGCACGGGAAGTTGTCGAGGATGTGGATGCCGCGATCGCGCAGCATCGCGTAGAAGAGGTCGCCGTACGGCAGGTCCTCGGTGAAGGCGTTGCGCCACAGCGACGCGAACGTGTTGCAGCTTGAGCGGCGCGCCGAGCTCGCCGCATGTAGCGCGTTGATCTCGGCGACCATCGCCGGCGGTGCGTCGCGGTCAGCGCTTCCTGCAGCTGCGGGCCCGGCGTCGCGCAGGTGCTTCAGCACGGCGATCGACGGCGGCGAGCGCCAGCGGATGGCGCACGAACGTGCCGGCGAAGTAGGTGACGCCGACCGTCGGCATCGAGTCGTCGCCGTACTGCCAGTGTCCGCCGTCGAGCGCGTCCATGAACTCGCGCTTGCCGGCGATCACGCCGATCGGGAAGCCGCCGCCGACGACCTTGCCGTAGGACGCGAGGTCGGCCTGGATGCCGAACAGCCCCTGCGCGCCGCGCGGGTGCGCGCGGAAGCCGGTGACGACCTCGTCGAAGATGAAGCACGTGCCGTGCGCTCTCGGTGAGCGTCGCGCAGCTCGCGCAGGAACTCGACCGGCTGGAAGTCGGGCCGCCGGCTCTGCACCGGCTCGACGACGATCGGCGGCCAGCTCGTCGCGCGCGCTGCTTCAGGATCTCCAGCGACTCGGGCGTGCCGTAGTCGAGCACGAGCATGTTCTGCGACGAGTCGACGGCATGATGCCGGGCGCCGCCGGGATGCTGCTTCAGCTTGCGCGTGCCGCGGACGATCACCTCGTCGAAGATGCCGTGGTAGGCGCCGGTGAAGATCGCGATGAGGCTCCGGCCGGTGACGGTGCGGGCGATGCGCATCGCGCCCATCACCGCCTCCGAGCCGGTGTTGCAGAACGCCGCGCGGTCGGCGCCGGTGACCTCGCAGAACAGCGCGCGCCGCCTCGCCGGCGAGGACGTGCTGCGGGCCGATCTCGTAGCCGAGCGTCGACCTGGCGTGGATCGCTCGCGGAGGAAGTCCGGCTGCCAGCCGAACAGGCTCATGCCGAAGCCGCTCAGGATGTCGACGTACTCGTTGCCGTCGAGGTCCCACATCCGGCTGCCGCGCGATCGCTCGATCACGATCTGGTAGGTGAGCTCCTTGGTGAGCGGCCGGAAGCCGTTGACGACGCGCGGGTCGGCCATGAGCGCGCGATGCTCGGCGGTGTAGGCCTTCGACCGTCGCGGTGCGCGCGGTGTAGCGCGCGATGAACGCGTCGAGGCGCGCCCGCTGCTGCGGGGTCAGCGTCGTCGACGGCGGTGTGGATGCGGGCGATGGCGCCGAACGCCTTCTTGACGTCGTAGCGCTGCGGACCGGCTGGCGGGTCGTCTTCGTTCTTGGCCGGCGGTGTGGCGGCGGCCGAGCGCCGCCGCAGGTACCGTGACCGCCGGCGTGCGCCGGTGCGGCCGGCTGCCGCGTCGGGCGGCAGCTGCTCGTCGAGGAAGTGCGCCAGCGCCGCGATCGTCGGGTAGCGCTCCATCACCTGGCGGAACGTGACCTTGACGCCGTGCGTCGCGCTGGACCGTGCAGCGCGAGCTGCGTCAGCGTCAGCGAGTCGAGGCCGAGCTCGAGCCACGGCGTGGACGGATCGGCGGCGGTGACGTCGAGGCCCGAGACGTCCTCGACCAGCGCGCGCGATCGACGCGACGAGCCGGGCGCGACGATCGGCAGGAGCGGGCGTGTGACGTCGGCGTCTCGGTCGACGACGGGCGCCACCGGCGCAGCCGCGGCCGGAGCCGGCAGCGAGCGTGCGGCGACGCAGTCGCCGCGCGACGCCGCGGGCGCATCGACCCAGTGGCGCGTGTCGCTCGAACGGATACGCCGGCAGCGGCACGCGGCGGCGGCGCTCGGTGCGCGCGATAGCCGTCCCAGTCGATCGTCGACGCCGAGCGACCAGACCTGGCCGAGCGCAGCGGCGAGCGCCTCGGGCTCGCGCTCGGCGGCGTCGGCCAGCGACGGGATGGCCGCCGGCAGGGCCGCGCGTGCCGACGCACGCCTGCCGGGCCAGCGCCGACAGCGTCGCGCGCGGGCCGATCTCGATCAGCACGCGCCTGCGAGTCGGCGAGCAGCGCGGCGGCGGCCGGGCGCGAAGCGCACGGGCCGGCGCAGGTGCTCGGCCCAGTAGTCGCGGCTGGTCGCCTCGCGCGTCGCTGAGCCAGCGCGCGGTCACCGTCGACATGATCGGGATCGCGGCGGCGCGAGCCGAATCTGCGCGATGCGCGCGGCGAGCGGCTCGATGACCGGGTCCATCATCGCCGAGTGGAACGCGTGCGAGGTGACCAGCACGCGCGCGGCGATCTCGGCCGCGGCGAGCTCGGCTTCGAGCGCGGCGATCGAGATCGCTCGGGACCCGAGGCGACGCACAGCCCCGGCGCGTTCTCGGCGGCGATCACCACGCCGTCGGGCAGCCGCGGCAGCGAGCTCGGTCGGCGGGCAGCCGCACCGACAGCATGCTGCCGGCCGGGCAGCGCCTGCATGCGTCGCCCGCGTTCGACGACGAGCCCGAGCGCGTCGGCGAGCGACATCACGCCGGCCAGCGCGGCGCACACCCACTCACCGACGCTGTGACCGATCAGCGCTGTCGGCACGACGCCCCAGCTCATCCACAGCCGGGCCAGCGAGTACTCGAGCGCGAAGATCGCCGGCTGGGTCTGCGCTCGTCGGCACCAGCGCCTGCGGGATCGCTCGGAGAAGAAGACGTCGCGCGGATCGGCGCCGGTGCGTGCCTGCGACGATCGCGCAGCACTCGTCGTAGGCGGCGCGGAACGCCGGTTCGCTGCGGTAGAGGCCGCGGCCCATCCGCGCGTACTGCGAGCCCTGGCCCGGGACACACGAAGCCGAGGTCGGGCAGCTCGGCGCCGAGCTCGCCGCGCACCCGTGCGACTCGGATCCGGCGTGGCGAGCAGCTCGCGCGGCGTCGGCAGCGCCGGTCGCGACGACCAGCGGCGGTGGGCGAAGCCGCGGCGGCCGATCTGCAGCGTGTGCGCGACGTCGGCGAGCGGCTGCGTCGGTGCGTCGCCGAGGTAGCGTCGGCGCAGGTTGGCGCACGCCTCGGTCGAGCGCCGGCGCGCGTGCGCGCCGACACCAGCAGCACCTGCGGCGCCGCGCGGCGACGGTGTCGAGCGGCATCGGCGGCGGCGCCTCCTCGAGCACCGACGTGCGCGTTCGTGCCGCCGAACCCGAACGAGCTCACGCCCGGCGCGCCGCGGCCCGGCGCTCGCGCGGCCACGGCGTCGAGCGCGCGCTGCACGCGGAACGGCGTGCGCGCGAAGTCGATCGCCGGCGTCGGCGCGGTGAAGTTGATCGACGGCGGCAGCGTCTTCGCGATGCAGCGCCAGCGCGGTCTTGATCAGGCTGGCCGCGCCGGCGGCGATCACCAGGTGGCCGACGTTGCTCTTGAGCGAGCCGATCGCGCAGAAGCCGCGATCGCCGCGTGTGCCGCGCGAACGCGCGGCGTCAGCCCTTCGATCTCGATCGGATCGCCGAGCGGCGTCGCGGTGCCGTGCGCCTCGACGTAGCGACAGCGTGCGCGCGTCGACGCCGGCGGCGTCGTGCGCCGCCGCGATGACCGCCGCCTGCCCGTCGGGGCTCGGCGCGGTGAAGCTGGCGCGCTCGCTGCCGTCGTTGTTGACCGCGGCGCCGCGCAGCACGGCGTAGATCGGGTCGCCGGCGGCGATCGCGTCGCGACAGCCGCCGCAGCACCACCATCGCGACGCCGTCGGAGAACACGGTGCCCGCCGGCCGACGCGTCGAACGGGCGCGTCTGGCCGTCGGGCGACGCCATCGCGCCTTCCTGGTAGAGATAGCCGCTGTTCGGCGGGCAGGTGATCGCCACGCCGCCGGCGAGCGCGAGGTCGCAGCCGCCGTTGCGCAGGCTGTCCATCGCCATCGCCGTCGCCACCAGCGAGGTCGAGCACGCGGTGTGCACGCTCACCGCCGGGCCGGTCAGCCCGAGCTTGTGCGCGACGCGGCGTCGTGACGTAGTCCTTCTCGTTGCCGAGCATCAGCTGCGAGCTCGCCGAGCCGGCCGGTGACGTCGGGCCGCGGCACGAGGTGCCGCTGGTAGTAGGTCGCGTTGTACATGCCGCCGAAGACGCCGACCGGCCCCGGCGCGCGTCTCGGGCACGTAGCCGGCGTGCTCGAGCGCGTGCCACGCGACTTCGAGGAAGTGCCGGTGCTGCGGATCCATCAGCTGCGCTTCGAGCGGCGAGATGCCGAAGAACGCCGCGTCGAACAGCTCGACGCCGTCGAGCACGCCGCGCGCCGGCGACGTAGGCCGGGTCGGTGCGCTGGGCGCAGCGGAATCGACGGATCGAGCTCGTGCGGCTCGGAAGACGCGGATCGACTCGCGGCCCTCGCACAGGTTGCTGCCAGAACGTCTCGACGTCGGGCGCGCCGGGGAACCGTCCGGCCATCCCGATGATCGCGATCGGCTCGTCGCGGCGCGCACCGGCGCGCGCGCGCGGGCGCACCGTCGGCGCCGGCGGCGTCGATCGCCCGCGCCAGCGCCGCCGGCGTCGGCGCGGCGAAGAACGTCGCCGGCGAGACCTCGGGCAGCCCGGCGTCGCGCAGCCGCGCCAGCAGCGCGCAGCGCCAGCAGCGAATTGCCGCCGAGCTCGAAGAACCCGTCGAGCGCGCCGACCCGATCGAGGCCCAGCACGCCGGCGAACGCGGCGCAGATCGCGCCTCGCGATCGCCCGACGGGCGCGCGATACGGCTGCGCCAGCTCGGGGCGCGCGCTGCGTCGGGGCGCGGCAGGGCGCGCGCGATCGAGCTTGCCGTTGGCGGTCACCGGCAGCGCGTCGAGCGCGACGAACGCCGACGGCACCATGAAGTCGGGCAGCAGCGCCGCGAGCTGCGCGCGCAGCACCGGCGCGCCGGCCTGCGCCGCGTCCGACGGCACGACGTAGGCGACCAGCCGCTGGCCCATCGGGCCGTCGCTCGCGGAGCGACCACCGCGCACGACGCCGACGCCCGGCGATGCGCGCCGAGCCGCGCCTCGATCTCGCCGAGCTCGATGCGGAAGCCGCGCATCTTGACCTGGCGTGTCGGCGCGGCCGAAGAAGTCGAGCGCGCCGTCGGGCCGCCAGCGGACCAGGTCGCCGGTGCGATAGAGCCGCGCCGGCGCCGAACGGGTTCGGCGACGAAGCGCTCGGCGTCGAGCTCGGGCCGCGCGAGGTAGCCGCGCGCGACCCCGAGGCCGCCGACGTACAGCTCGCCGACGATCCCGACCGGCACCGGCTCGCCGCGACGGTTGAGCACGTAGCACTGCGTGTCGGCGATCGGCGCGCCGATCGGGATCGGCTGCGTCGGCCGGCAGGTCGCGCGGGATGCGATACGTCGTCGTGAAGGTCGTGCACTCGGTCGGGCCGTAGCCGTTGATGAGCTCGGTCGCCGGCAGCGCCGCGAGCGCGCGCCGCACGTGCGCCGGCGACAGCGCCTCGCCGCCCGTCGAACAGCTGGCGTGACGCCCGACGAGCAGCCGCGGATCGTCGTCGACGACGGCGTTGAACAGCGCCGCGGTCAGCCACATCGAGGTGACGCCGTGCGCGCGCGATCGCGCGCGCCAGGCCGCGGCCGGTCGGCACCGGATCGCGATAGACGACGCAGGTGCCGCCGTTGAGCAGCGGGCCCCAGATCTCGAGCGTCGAGGCGTCGAAGCCGAGCGGCGCCGCGTGCAGGAACCGCGTCGCCGGCGACAGCGCGACGTAGCCGGCCGGCCGACCAGCCGCACGATCGAGCGATGCTCGATCTCCACGCCCTTCGGCGTGCCGGTCGAGCCCGACGTGTACATCACGTAGGCGCGGCTGCCCGGCGTGGCCCGCTCGACGCGCGGCTGCGCCGACGCGGCATCGCCCGGCGGCGTCCTCGACGAAGATCGTCCGCGACGCCAGCGGCGGCCAGCGCATCACCTCGCGCGCGCGAGGTCACCAGCACCCGCGCGCCGGCGTCGCTCGATCGCGAAGGCGAGCCGCTCCGCCGGGTGCTCGCGGATCGAGCGGCAGGTAGGCGCCGCCGGCCTTCAGGATCGCCAGCGCCGCGACGATCGCTTCCGGCGCAGCGCTCCATGCACAGCGCGACCGGCTGGTCGGTGTCGACGCCGGCGGCGATCAGCCGCTCGGCCAGCGCGTCGGACCAGCGATCGAGCTCGCCGTAGTCGAGACGGCCGCCGTCCCAGGCGATGGCGATGCGCTCGGGATGCGACGCCGCCTGCTCGCGAAACAGCGCGTGGACCGTGGCCTCGGGCCGATAGCCGACCGCCGTCTGGTTCCACGTGTCGACGACCAGCGCGCGCTCCTCCGCCGAGAGCGGCGAGACGTGTTCGAGCCGCGCCCCGGGTACGACCACGCGGTCGCATGGCGACGCGCAGCAATGCACCAAGACGTTCCACCGTCGCGCGATCGAGCTGCGACTGATCGAAACGGCACGTCGCGCGCGTGCCGCTCGCGCTCCAGGCGAGCACCGCGTCGCCGTCCCACGCCGTATGCGGCGGGTCAGCCGGCGTCGGGTCGGCGGCGGCCGGCGTCCGCCGCGGCGACGGCCAGCCATGCATCGACCGCGCCCTCGCGGGGAACGCTCGATCACCGCGACCTGGCGGCCGCGACCGATCCGGACGCGTTCGACGCCGGCGAGCCGCGCCAGGACGAGCGCCCACGTCGCCCGCCAAATCGCCGCCGCGTCCAGCCCGGTGCGGGCGGCTGCCGCCTCGACGCCGTCGGCCTCGATGGCGACCGTGCCCTCACCGCTGCCCGCGGCCGACACGATGACGACATCGAGCAGATCGGGCCATTCACTCATGGACTGTGCTCGAGCTGGGACACGATCGCCTGCACGACCTCCATCGGGACGATCGTCGAGTTCAGCGCGGCATCGCTGTTCCACGCCGTGCTCTCGGTAATCTCGACCCACTTCGCCTGGCGCCGGGAGCCGCGCCGGATCCGGGCGGCCGCGTCGTGATCGACCGTGAGCGCATCGGCGGACGGCGTGATCGCCGCGAGGTCGATCGCGCCCAGCTCCGCCGCCAGCGCGTCGCTGATCGGCGCGCCGAACGCCTCCAGCGGCGTACCGTCGCCGCGCATCCGCGAGCCGATCCCGCCAGGCGTGTCCCATCTCCTCACGCATGTAGTCGCGATGCTGGGCCACCAGCTCGCGCAGATACGCCGCGCCGTCGACGATCGGGTCCCACATCAACAGATGCCGCGGCCGCAACCCGCGCGCGCTGGCGAGCAGCGCCAGGGTCGCGCCCAGGCGCAACCCGACCAGCGCGACCCGCTGCGCGCCGCTCACGGCCAGGAGCCTGTCGGCCGCCGTCGCCGATGTCGCGCGACGCACGTGGTCGAGCGTGACCTCCTCGGCGTGCCCGAGCGAGTCGCCGGTGCCGGAGTAGTCGAACCGCAAGCACCGAGAAGCCCGCCCGCTCGAGCTGCGTCGCGAGGACGCGATACGTGCGGTGGGCGCGTGACGCCTCCTCGCCGAACGGGCTGCACAGCAATACCGCAGTCCGACGCGGTTGCAGCCGCTGGGCGACGTGGAACGCGCCGAGCAGCTGTGTCCCGGCGCCGAAGTATTCGATGCGGACGCGCAACCGGTCGCCAGCTTACAATCGGCCGCCACATGCCAGCAACCCACGAGCCGCCCGTCGCGGCCGAGCGAGTGCGTGACGAGGTGCGCAGGTTCGGGCCGGAACGAGCAGCTCGTCGGCATCTTGTCGCAGCCGGTCGACGCCGCGGCGACGTCGGTGGTCATCCTGAACGCCGGCGTGCTCCATCGCGTCGGGCCTCATCGCCTGCACGTCGTGCTGGCGCGCCGGCTCGCGGCGCTCGGGCTTCCCGACCCTGCGCCTCGACCTCGGCGGCATCGGCGACAGCGTCGCCTCGAGCGACGCGCCGACGTTTCGCGAGAGCGCCGTCGCCGACACCCGCCTGGCGATGAGCGGGCTGACCGACGCCGCGGCACGTCCTCTTCGGCGTCTGCGCCGGCGCCGACAACGCGCTCGCCACCGCGCTGGTCGACGACCGCGTCGCCGGCATCGTCCTGGTCGATCCGTACGTCTATCCGACCCGGCAGGCGAAACTGCGGCACGTGCGCGCCAAGCTGTCGTCGATGACGGCCGGCGAGCGGTTGCGCTGGGTGATCGGCGCCGTCGGTGCCGCGCACTCCGCCGCGTCGCCGCGCCAGCGCAGCGCCCCGAGCGGCGGCCGCGAGTATCCGCCGATCGCCGACTATCGTCGCCAGCTCGGCGCCCTGGTCGACAAGGGCGTGCGGATCCTCGCCGTCCACAGCGGCACCCACGGCGCGAACTACAACCACGCCGACCAGCTCTTCGAGCTGTTCCCCGAACTGCGCGGCCGCGTCGATTGCGCCTACTGCCCGGACGGCGAACCACACCTTCACCGAGCTCGACGCCCAGGCCGAGCTGATCGCCATCGTCGCCGACTGGATCAGCGCGCGCTTCCGCTGATGTCGGTCGCCAGACAAGCCGGCCGCGGCGTCGCGTGGAACATGCTGCTGGGCGTCAGCGCCCGCATGCTCCAGCTGGTCGGGACGCTGATCCTGACGCGCTTCATCGCGCCCGACGAGTACGGCGCCGTGATCACCGCCTCGATCGCGGTGATGAGTGCCGGCGTGCTCACCAGTTTCGCGCTTCGGCCAGTACCTGATCGCGAAGAAGGCGCCGCCCGAGGTCGCGTTCCAGGCGTTCGTCGTGCACGTCGGTCTCGGCGTCGTCGCGATGGCGCTCGTCTATCGTCGAGTCGCGGGCCGATTGGCGACGCGCTCGACACGCCGCACATGGGCGAACTACCTGCTCGGCTACGCCGTCGCGCACCTGCTCGATCGCGCGCGCTACGTGCCCGAGCGGCTGCTGATGCGCGCGCTGCGCTTTCGCACCATCGCCGCCGTCAACGCCGGCGGCGAGCTGGCGTTCACCGCTGCCGCGCTGCTGATGGCGCACCGGTGGGGCGCCGACGCCATCGTCTTCGGCGTGCTGGTCCGCGCCGTGCTCACGGCGACGCTGTACTTCAGGCTGGCGCCGCGCGACGAGTACCTCGCTGCCCACGCCCCTTCGCCTGGCCGACATGCGCGACCTGTTCGGCTACGGCGCCCCGATCACGGTGGCGGCCGTGGCCGATCGCGCCGCGACGCGCTGGGACAACCTGATCATGTCGAAGCTGTTCAGTCCCGGCGTGATGGGCCAGCTACAACCTCGCCTACTCGCTCGCCGAGATGCCCGTGAACAACATCGCCGATCAGATCGGCGAGGTGCTGATGCCGGCGTTCTCCCGCATGGACGACGAGCAACGCCGCCGCGCCGTCGTGCGCACGCCGCTGTTGATGGGCATCATCGTCACGCCGATCGGCTTCGGGCTCGCCGCCGTGTCGACGCTCCGTGGTCGCCGCGTTCTTCGACGAGCGGTGGGCCGGCATGGCGCCGATGCTGGCGATCCTCTCGATCATGGCGGTGACCCGCCCGATGACGTGGGCGGCGGTGGCCTACCTGCAGGCGCTGCAGCAGACCCGGCTGGTGATGTATCACGAGCTTCGCCCGCGCCGTGATCGTGCTCGCACTGGTCGCGGTGTGCGGCTACTTCGGCGGCGTGTTGTGGGCGTGCATCGGCGCCAACATCGGCTGCGCGATCCACATGATCCTGACCATCGTCCTGGCCGGGCGCGCGACCGGTTTCGACGTCGGCGCATACCTCGCCGGCTGCGCCCGGCCGCTGCTCCCGTGCCTGCCGATGGTCGTCGCCGCCGTCGGCATCGAGCGCTTGCTGATCGGCATGGCGATGCCGCAAGTGGCGATCCTGGCGCTGCAGGTCATCGGCGGCGCCAGCGGTCTACGTCGTCGGCGCGTGGCTCCTCGTGCGGCCCGCAGTCGGCGACCTCATCAGGATGGGCCGCGATGCGATCGGTCGACGGGGCAAGGCCGGGCTGGCCAGTGAGCCCTCCGCGGTGTGACCAGGAACGCCGCGGCGCGGCGGTCGCCGGTGGACGGCGGCTATAATCCGCGCGTCATGCCCACCGACGACACGCGCCGTCGCTTTCTTGCGACCTGCACCGGCCTCGGCCTCGGCGGCACCCTCGCCCCGGGCGTGCTCTGGGCCCGCATGCAGGACGCCGGGGCCGACCGTGTCACCCTGGCGATGGTCACCGACGCGCTCAAGCTCTCGGGCATCGAGCTGGCCGACGCCGACCGCCAGGCGCTGGTCGACGGCGCCAACTCGAATCTCGAGCGGCTCGACGACCTGCGCGCGTTCCACATCCCCAACGACGTCTCGCCGCCGTACCACTTCAGCCCCGTGGTGGCCGGCATGAAGGTGGACAGGGCGCGGCGGCCCTGGGTGCTGAGCAAGGCGCCGGCGCTGAAGCGGCCGGCCCGGCTCGAAGACGTGGCGTTCTGGCCGCTGCGCCATCTCGCCGAGCTCGTGCGCACCCGGCAGGTCACCTCGGTCGAGCTGACGCGGATGTACCTGGAGCGGCTGCACCGCTACCACGGCCGGTTGAACAACGTGGTCACGTTCCTCGATGACCTCGGGCTGGCCGAGGCGGCCGGTGCCGACCGCGAGATCGCTGCCGGCCGCTACAAAGGCCCGCTGCACGGCCTGCCCTGGGGCTGCAAGGACATCATCACGGTCAAGGGGTTCAAGACCACCTGGGGCTCGCCGGCGTTCACCGAGCAGCAGTTCGACTACGACGCCAGCGTCGTCGAGATGCTGCGCGACGCCGGCGCCGTGCTCATCGCCAAGCTCGCCACCGGCGAGCTCGCCGCCGGCGACAACTGGTTCGGCGGCCAGACCAAGAGCCCGTGGGATTCCGACGCAGGGATCGAGCGGGTCGTCGGCCGGCCCGGCCTCGGCCACCGCGGCCGGGTGCGTCGCCTTCGCCATCGGCACCGAAACGAGCGGGTCGATCCTGAGCCCGGCGGCGCGCTGCGGCGTGGTCGGCCTGCGGCCGACCTTCGGCCGGATCAGCCGCTACGGCGCGATGGCGCTGTCGTGGACGCAGGATCGGCTCGGACCGTTCTGCCGCCACGCCGAAGACTGCGCGGTGGTGATGCAGGCGGTCGCCAAGCCCGACGGCCGCGACATGAGCGTGACCGATCTGCCGTTCAACTGGGACGCCGGGCTCGACGTCCGGACGCTGAAGGTCGGCATCCTCCAGGCGTCGTTCGACGAGCTGACCGAGCCGGCCGCCAAGGCCAACGGCACGGCCACGCTCGAGGCGCTGCGCGCGACTCGGAGTGAAGGAGTTCGTGCCGGTGCCGGTCCCCGACTTTGCCCTCGACGTCAGCGCCATCGGCGTCGAGGCGGCGGCGTTCACCGACGAGCACGCCCGCGCCGGCCGCATGGCCAAGGCGCGTAACGGCGGGCGACCGACCGGCCGGCTGGTGTCGGCGGTGGACTTCCTGCAGGGCCAGCGCGCCCGGATGATGATGATGGAGGCGCTCGCCAAGGCCACGGCCCACGTCGACGTCTACGTCGTCGCCTCCAACAGCGTCGGCCGCGGTGGCCCCGGCGGGCCGCCGGCACCGCGCGGTCCCGGCGAGCCGCGTCCGCCTCGAGTCCCGCAGCCGCCCGGGCAGCGGCACTTCCAGATGGCCAACCTGGCCGGCTACCCGGCGCTGAACGTGCCCAACGGCTTCACCGGCGACGGCGGCACCCCGACCAGCATCGTGTTCTACGCGCAGCCGTATCGCGAGCACCAGCTGCTGGCGCTGGCCAAGGCCTACCAGGACGCGGCCAAGTGGCACCTGCGGACGCCGGCCGCGCTCGACACCTGAGATGTCGGCCGGAGCCACGCCGGCGGTGCACGCCTTGCGCCGCCACGGCATCGCGTTCACCGAGCACGAGTATCGCTACGAGGAGCGCGGCGGCACCAAGGTGTCGTCTCGCGAGCTCGGCGTGCCCGAGCACCAGGTGGTCAAGACGCTGGTGATGGAGGACGAGACCAGGCAGCCGCTCATCGTGCTGATGCACGGCGACCGCGAGGTCTCGACCAAGAACCTGGCGCGGCAGATCGGCGTGAAGACGGTGAAGCCGTGCGCGCCGGAGGTGGCCGAGCGGCACACCGGCTACCAGGTGGGCGGCACCTCGCCGTTCGGGACGCGCAAGCCCCTGCCGGTCTACATCGAGCGGAGCATCCTGACGCTCGACCGCGTGTACCTCAACGGCGGACGCCGCGGCTTCCTGGTGTCACTCGATCCGAAGGCGGCGGCCGACGCACTCGGCGCGACGGCCGTGGAGGTGGCCGTGGCGCCGACGCCGGACTGAGCACGGCAGCTGCCGCTCGGCCTGAACGGCTAGCACTCCTGGCGAAGACGCTGGTCGCTGTCGAGGTGTCAGGGAAGCGCGGCCGTCACCGGACCGGTCAGCGAGCGCAGGAGTACGCTCCAGAGTCGCAGAACGACTCCCGCGGGCGCTGCGCGGCGCCAATCGTGGCGTCGATCACCGCGGTGCCCGCCGCACCGGCGGACACGGACTCCGGCCAGTGACGACGACCGTCGTCGATGTTCGGATCCGGTGCCGAGCCATGCCGACACCGACCCATCGAAACACCAGCGGGTCGCCCACGGTTCGGCCAAGACTTGGACGCGAGCGGCGGCGACACTGGCGGACGCCATGCCTCTGCGCGGTGCCGTGCCGGCCGCGGTGCTGGCCGTGATTCTTGCCGGGTGCGACGGTGCGAAGCGGTCGTTCGCCAGCCTCACCGCGCCGAGCGCCACGGTCCCGGCGCCAGCGTCGCCCGCCCCAAGCCCGCCCGCCCGGGCCTGCCCGGGCCGGCGCCGCCTTCGCCATCCGGCCCCCCCGAAGATCAGCCGATCCCCGGCAGCGGGCCGACGTACCGGCCCGGCGTCGGCACGACCACGGTGGCCTCGGGCAAACCCGTCGACTCCGATCGTGGTTCCGACCGATCCCTCCTGCTTCCCCAACTGGGACGCCCAGGGCCGCTGCAAGGTGTTCGAGATCACCGTCCCCGTTCGACGGCAGCCTGATGGTGGCCGTGCGGATCGCTTCGCCGGTTGGCGGTGACAACCTCGACCTGTTTCTCGTCGATCCCGGCCGGGCCTACCTGATCTCGAGCTCCGGGATCAACGCCGAGGAGGCGTCGTTGCCGGTGTCTGCCGGGATCACCTACGGCATCCTGGTGATGACCTACACCACACCGGTGCCGTTCGAGCTGCGGGTCGAGGTCGCGCGGCGGTGACCCCGTGCCGAACAGCGGCTACGCCTCGCGCGCCGCTACCTTCGCCCACGTGTCCTTGAGCGACACGGTGCGATTGAAGACCGGCGCCCCGGGCTGGCCATCGGGATCGGCGGCGAAGTAGCCGAGCCGCTCGAACTGGAACCGCGATCCGGGCGCGACCGCGGCCAGCATCGGCTCCAGCTTGCAGCCGTGAAGTACGTCGCGGCTCGACGTGTTCAGCAGGTCGACGAACGTCTGGCCGGACTTGTCGGCGGCGCTCTCGGGGTCTTCGGCGGTGAACAGCCGATCGTAGAGCCGCACCTCGCCGTCCACCGCGTGCGCGGCCGACACCCAGTGCAGCGTGGCCTTGACCTTGCGGCCGTCGGGCGCGTCGCCGCCGCGGGTCGCCGGATCGTAGGTGCAGCGCAGCTCGACGATCTCGCCGCCGGCGTCCTTCACGACCTCGGTGCACGTCACCAGGTAGGCGTTGCGCAGCCGCACCTCGCGGCCCGGGGCCAGCCGGAAGAACTTCTTCGGCGGCTCCTCCATGAAGTCGTCGCGTTCGATGAAGAGCTGGCGCGAGAACGGCACCTCGCGCGTGCCGGCGGCGGCGTCCTCGGGGTTGTTGACCACGGCCATGGTCTCGACCTGGCCCTCGGGGTAGTTGGTGAGCACCACCTTGAGCGGCTTGAGCACGGCCATCACCCGCGGCGCCCGCCGGTTGAGATCCTCGCGGACGCAGTGTTCGAGCAGCCCGATGTCGATGACGTTCGCTTTCTTGGCCACGCCGACGCGGGTGCAGAAGTCGCGGATCGCTTCGGGCGGGTAGCCGCGCCGGCGCATCCCCGACAAGGTCGGCATCCGCGGATCGTCCCAGCCGCCGACGTGGCCGTGCGCCACCAGCTGCAGGAGCTTGCGCTTGCTCATCACCGTGTAGTTCAGGTTGAGGCGCGCGAACTCGATCTGGCGCGGCGTGTGCGGCATCTCGCACTCGCGCACCACCCAGTCGTAGAGCGGCCGGTGCGCCTCGTACTCCAGGGTGCAGAGCGAGTGGGTGACGCCTCTCGTAGGCGTCCGACAACGGATGCGCGTAGTCGTACATCGGGTAGATGCACCAGGCGTCGCCGGTGCGGTGGTGCGTCGCGTGGCGGATGCGGTACAACACCGGGTCGCGCAGGTTGATGTTGGGCGACGCCATGTCGATCTTGGCGCGCAGCACGTGGGCGCCGTCGGGGAACTCGCCGGCGCGCATGCGGCGGAACAGGTCGAGGTTCTCCGCCACGCCGCGCGAACGATAGGGCGAGTCGGTGCCCGGCTCGGTCAGCGTGCCGCGATGGGCCCGGATCTCGTCGGCCGAGTGCGAGTCGACGTAGGCCAGGCCGCGGCCAATCAGGTGCTCGGCGTCGCGGTAGAGACGCTCGTAGTAGTCCGACGCGTAGTACTCGCGGTCGTCCCAGGTGAAGCCGAGCCAGCGGACGTCGTCCTTGATGGAGTCGACGTACTCGACGTCCTCCTTGACCGGATTGGTGTCGTCGAAGCGCAGGTTGCAGCGGCCGCCGTGCTCGGCCGCGACGCCGAAATCGAGGCAGATGGCCTTGGCGTGACCGATGTGCAGGTAGCCGTTGGGTTCGGGCGGGAAGCGCGTGACGACGCGGCCGCCGTTGACGCCGGCGGCGACGTCGGCGGCGACGATCTCGCGGATGAAATCCTGTGAAGGCGCTGCCGCCTCGGCCGCACCCGTGGCGCGACCATCGGAACTCGACATGACGCCTATCAGTGTATTCGGCGCGGGAAGCGCTGTCCCGCCCCAGCCCCTAGTCCCCAGCCGCCCGGGCACGGTCACTGCGCGCACGGCGGCCCCGAGAGCGTGGCCAGGATGTAGATGGCGGGCCCGCGACCGCGCCGGGTCAAGCCGTAGGTGGTGCCGCGCGGGACCACCGCCAGCGTGCCGGCGGCGACCTGCACGTCGCGCCCATTCAGCGCCAGGGTGCCCTCTCCGCCGACGATGTACAGCATCAATTCGGCGCTCTCGTGCTGCCGGTTCAGCCACGGTTCCCGCACCTGCCACAGCCACGTCTGGGCGCCGCCGCTGCAGCCGATCAGGCTCTCCTTGCGTGGCTCCTTGTTGCTGATGTGGTTCCGCTCGATGTAGTCGGGCACGTCGACGTTCGACGGCTTGCCGGCCGGCAGGTCGGGCACGAACTCCGGCTTGGCCGGTTCGGGGGGCGGCGGCGGCGGTGGCGGCGGCGGCGGGGAGCCGCCGTGAGGGTGGCTTCGGCGCTGGGGGCGGGCGTCCCGGCGCGCCAGCTCACCTCCTTTTCGAAGGTGTAGAACCCCTCCTTCTCGAACCGCAGGCGGTAGGTGCCAGCCCGGATGCCGAGCAGTCGCGCCTGGCCCACCGAGGTGGTCTCCCCTTCGCGCTCGACCGGGCCGATGAGGGTGACCTTCACCTCCGGCAACGGCGCCCCGGCCGGGTCGTTGACGGTCACCGTCAGGACGGCGGTGGCGGTGGCCGGCGCCGCCCGCGGCCGCTTGGGCGGCGTGGCCGGGGCCTGGGTGGTCGGCGCTGGCGCCGGTGGCGGCGTCTGCGCCAGCGCGAACGCCGGCGTGCACAGAACGGTGAGAAGCGCTGCCGTTGCTCGCATGTTCATTACTCTACTCAGCCCGGAAACGGTTGGCAAAGGCTGGTATCGCAGCGGACGGGCCCCGAGAAAAGGTTGCGCCTTTGCGGACTTCCCGAGCGGCGTCCTGAGGGGCAACCGGCCCAATCGGCGCTATATGGCCTGAATGGGCTTGGCACGCGACGTGCCCTGTTCAGCCCCCGGAGGCTAGAGTATGGCGTTCGCTACCCTACGTTGTGCTGTTTCCGGCCACGATATGCTCGTCCGTGACAACGAGCAGGGGGCGCCGGTGTGGCGCTGCCCGCGTTGCTGGCAAACCCAGGCACGCGAGCGGGTCGAGGATCCGCGTCCCATCCGTCCCCTCGATGCCCGCTTCATCTACAACCCGACCGAGAACCAGGTGCTGCGGCGTTCGGCGATCACCGCGTTGAGCGCGGCCGAACGCTGGCGCGTCCGGGCCTCGCGCGTGGCGCAGGGCGCGAGTTCGGCCGCCTGAATCGGGGCGGCGTCGCGCGACGCGGCTGGGTCGATCGGCTCCCCTGACCCGGCCGCGGGTGTCGTCAGTACCGCCAGCTCGTGATGTCGGCGCCGATCGGCGCCGTCTTCAGCATCCGCGCCACCGCGCGCGGCATGAACATCTGGTGGTAGCGCAGCCGCGAGTAGGCGTTCGCCCGCGTCTGATCCCCGTTCCAGCAGTGCTCAGCGCGGTCGCCGTAGTCCACTTCGCCGTCGTAGTACGGCGTGCGCGTCGACTCCAGGAACTCCTCGGCCAGGTAGACGGCGTTGTTCAAGTAGTAGTTGTCCATGTCGCCGACGTAGATGTTCAACTTGCCCGCCAGCTTCTTCCCCAGGCCCTTGGCCTCCCAGTCGCGCTTCAGGATGTGCACCAGGTCGTAGTTCTCGCGCCAGTAGTTGGCGACGTCCTTGTTGATCTCACCCGAGCCCTTGTCCCAGATGCGCTCGGGATAACCGTCGCGGCCGACCGGTGAGAAGACCGCTTCCCAGATGTCGTACTGCTGCCCCGACCGCGTCCGCGTCCCCAGCACCAGCTCCAGCCGGTTCACCTCCCACAGCATCGAGTCGACGTGGCCGAGCCAGTTGCGATGGCCGGGCCGCGGCGTGCGCTTGAAGGTGTCGTCGAGCCAGTAGGCGTTCTTGTCCTTGTAGAGGTCGACGGTGGTGAAGGCCCGGAAGTCGATCGGATCCGGGCAGGCGATGTAGGCGCCGTTGAAGACCTCGGGATAGAAGACCTGCGCCGCCATCGCCTCCCAGCCGCCGGTCGACCCGCCGTACATGAACCGGGCCCAGCCCTGGCCGAGGCCGCGGTACTTCTTCTCCAGATACGGGATGAGCTCCTGGACGATGGCGTCGCCGTAGGGGCCGAGGTTGGCCGAGTTCACCGCGTAGGAGTCGTCGTAGAACGGGTTGGCGTGCTGGATCTCGATGGCGATCCCGCGCGGGAAGTTCGGACCCGTCCACTCCTTGTAGAACTGGTAAGCGTATTCCTGCTGGATGCGGTTGTAGCCCTTGAGGCTGAAGCGTGTGGAGTAATCGGGCGCCAGGTTCGGGTCGGGCGGCGTCTCGCGCCAGCCCGAGATCGTGGCGGGGAAGTGGCCGTGGTAGACGAACAGCGGGTACTTCGCGTTCGGATGCGTGTCCCAGCCTTCCGGGAGCAGCACGGCGGCGCCGATGTGCATCGGCCGGCCCCAGAACTTCGTGAGCAGCGCGCTCTGGATGCGCTCGTGCTTCACGTACTTCGTGTCCTTCACCGCTGGGATCTCGGGGATGATCTGGTCGAGCGTGATCGCAATCGCGCCGCTCGTCCCCGGGTCGATGGTGATCTGGCGCGGCGTGGAGTAAAGATTCCCCGGCGCCAGGTTCCACTGCTGGCCCTCGCCGCGGTCCATCGGCATCTTCACGGTGTGGCCGTCGCCCCGCTTGAAGGTCTCGTAGCGGTGGAACAGGGCCTGCACCGTGTAGGTGCCGGCAGGAATCTCCGACAGGCGCTGCACCGGGAAGCCGATCGCACCGTCGGCGACGCTGGCGGGCGCGCCGGCCGGCCAGTTCTCGACGTCGAGGCCGAAGATCGGCTGGCCCTCGGGGCCGAACGCCACGTGGAAGCGCGGCTCGCCGTCCTTGCGCGTCGACAGGATCAGCAGGAGGCGGCCATCGAGCGGCGTGTCGCTGCGCGACGCCGGATAGCTGACCTCGAAGCGCAGCGGACCGGGCGTCGCGGCTGGCTGCCTGGCGTCGAGAGTGACCAGACCAGCCGCGATGGTGGCCGCGCCGAACAGGGCGTAAAGAAGGCGTCGCGACATGCGCGGGAGTGTAGCACCGGGCCGCGGCGCTGGTGCTAGGCTACTGGTCGATGCGCGCCCACGTGATCACTGCCGATGGAGCCGCTCGGCCATGACCCTCGAACGCTTCCGCCAACTCTGCCTCCAGCAACCCGGCGCCACCGAGCAGATCCAGTGGGGCGCCGATGCCGTCTTCAAGGTCGGCGGCAAGATGTTCGCCGTGGCCTGCACCGACGCCGCCTATCCGAACGCCAAGGCGTGCTCCTTCAAGTGCGACGACGAGGGCTTCGCCGAGTTGTGTGAACGGGAGGGCGTCGGTCCCGGCGCCCTATCTGGCGCGCGCGAAGTGGGTGGCGCTCGACACGTGGAGCGCCCTGCCCGACCGCGAGATCGCGGCGCTGGTCGCGGGCGCCTACGCCATCGTCCGGAGCGGCCTGCCGAAGAAGGTGCAAGCGGCGCTTGCCGGGACGCCTCCCCCGGCCAACGCACGGCCGGCGAAATCCGCGAAGACGCGAGTGCGTCGGTGAGGCTCCTCGGGCGTGGCGAGTAGCCGCGTTCCTCGTCGCGGCGGCAACGAGCCCGGCGGCGGCCGGCCGTCCCAGGAGATTCGGGTCGTCGTCCGTTAGGCGGCGACAAACCACGGCGCGCGCGCTACAGTGCGCGACATGATCGCCAGCCTCAGCGGACGCCGGGCCGTCGCCGTGGTGACGGCGGTGCTGTTGACCTCGGCGGCGTCGGCGCAGACGCGCTCGCGCGACGACTGGCTGGCCCTGGCCAAGGGCGGCTTCGCCGTGCCGGCGGGTCAGACCGCCCTCGGGTTGCTGACCGAGATGAACCCGCTGCTCGCCTCGCCCGACCCGGTGCTGCGCGACGAGGTCGCCTACAGTGCCGCCGAGCGGTGGATCGTCCGCGACAAGATCGTGTCGCCCGATGACCTGCGCCGACTGCTCGCGCTGTGGTCGGCGAACCTCGACGTCGGCCTGGGCACGGCGGGCGACGATGGCGTGTTCTCGCGGTCGTTCTCGGCGCTCTGTCTGTCGCTCATCGCGGCCCGCGACGTCGCGGCCCCGTTCCTCACCGCCGACGAAGTGCAGCACTTCTTCGATCGGCTGCTCGACTACTTCGCGCGTGAGCGCGATCTGCGCGGCTTCGACGCCACGCGTGGCTGGATGCACACGCCGGCGCACACCGCCGATGGCTTCAAGTACCTGGCCCGCAACCGCTACTTCGCGCCGGCGAACCTGGGCCGGCTCCTCGACGGCATACGCGCCAAGCTCGAGTCGCACGACGCCGTCTTCACCTGGGGCGAGAACGATCGCCTGGCCTGGGCGGTGCACGCCGCCGTGCGCCGTCCCGACGCCGACGTGCCGGTGTTCGAGGCGTGGACGGCGCGGTGGGTGCAGGACCACACGGCGCTGTGGGCGGCCGGTCCGACCGTCGATCCGGTCCGCTTCGCGCGGATCGAGAACGCCAAGCAGATACTGCGCAGCCTCGCCGTCATCCTGGCGATGGAGCAGGCCCCGACGCCATCGGGCGAGAAGGCGCGGCTCATCGCGGTGGCCGCCCTCGCCCGCATGCGCTGATTGAGCCCCGAGCCCCGGATCCCGGGCCCCGCTATAATTGCCCGTCAATTCCGCACGGAGGTCAGGTCATGGGCAATCGACTGGGGATTCTCGCGTTGGCCGCGCTCGTCGGCGCCACCGCGATGTACGGCACGGCCACCGAGGCGCAGATGCCGGCGAAGAAGGCGTTCAACGGCGTCGTCAAGCCGATCGGCCCGTACACCCCCGGCGTCGGCGTCGGCGGCGCCGTCTATCTGTCGGGGCAGATCGGCCTCGACCCGGTCAGCGGCCAGCTGGTCGAAGGCGGCACCGAGGCGCAGGCGCGGCGGGTGATGGAGAACCTCGGCGCGGTGCTCAAGGAAGCCGGCCTCGGCTTCGGCGACGTCGTGAAGACCACGATCTACATGACCGACCTGGCCGAGTTCGCCAAGGTCAACGACATCTACGGCACGTTCTTCCCGGCCGGCGGCGTGCCGCCGGCCCGATCCACCGTGCAGGTCGCTGCCCTGCCGCGCGGTGCGCGGATCGAGATCGACTTCGTCGCGGCGCGGTGACGACGTTCGGAGCGAGCGGTCATGGAGATGCCCAAACCCGGTGAGGCGCACGCGCGCCTCCAGACCCTGGTCGGACGCTGGCATGGCGGCGAGACGCTGCATCCGGCGCCTTGGGATCCGGCGGGGGGCACTGCCACGGCCGTGATCGAGAACCGCGTCGTGCTCGGTGGGTTCGCCGTCGTGCAGGAGTACCAGCAGACGCGCGACGGAGCGCCCAACTTCAGCGGTCACGGGCTGTTCTGGTGGGACGGCGCCGCCGGACAGCACGTGATGACGTGGTGCGACTCGGTGATGGGCGTGCCGGCCGAATACCGCGGGGCGTTCGACGGCGACGTCCTTCGCCTGGTCCACGCGATGCCGCACGGCGGTTTCTCGCGCTGTGCCTTCGACTGCACCAGTCCCGGCCGCTACTCGTTCCTCCTCGAGATGTCGCCGGACGGCGCGGCGTGGACGCCGGCCCTCGAAGGCACCTACACGCGCATGCCGGCGGCGCGGGCGCCGACCGCCCGCCGTGCGTCGCGCAAGCGTGCCGGGGGCAAGTCGGACAAGGCCGCCGCGCCGGCCAAGGGGCGGAGCAAGCGCAAGGGCGTCAAGGCCCGCACGCGCGCCAAGGCGGTGGCCGCCCGGCCGCGGCGCGCCGCGGCGGCGCGGGCCGCTGGCAAGCGGGGCGGCCGCGGTGGCCGGCGCCGCTAGTGGGGATGGGGATCGTGGGACGAGGAGGAGTGATGACCGTGTGGAAGACGATCGGACTCGTGACCCTGGGTGCCGCGCTCGGCATCGGCGCCACGCTCGGCGCCCAGACCGCGACCAGCGGCACCCGCCGCGAGCCGCAGTTCGAGAACGCCAACGTGAAGGTGTGGAAGAGCATCATCCTGCCGAAGCAGCCGCTGACGATGCACCGCCACGAGCACGGGCGCGCCTTGATCGCGCTCAAGGGCGGGACCATCGACATCGTGCAGAAGACCGGCGAGTCCGAGAAGCACCTGTGGGAGAGCGGCAAGGCCTATTGGCTCGACAAGGACCTGCCCAATACCCAGCACGCCGACGTCAACAACGGCACCGAGCCGATCGAGGTGATCGTCGTCGAACTGCAGCACGAACGGTGACGACGGCCGGCGCCCGGCCCGCGTCCCACCAGTGTGGCGGCGTGGCCGGCGCGGCCGGCGTTCGTCCGTCGTGGCGTGATAGGCTCGTACGGTCGCGCGCGTCACGCGCGCGTCACCCGACGCAGCGATGGCGGCCGACGCTTTTCAACACGACTGGGATCCGCGTCTCACCGACTTGATGGCGGCCGACGACGCGCGCGCCGCCGAACGGATTGCGTCCTTCGGGGTCCGCAACATCGAGCCGGCGGTGCGGGCCGCCACCACCACGCACCTGTCGGGATTGCCGGCCGCCGACCGGGCCGAGGTCGCCGGCGCGTGCCGTGACAAGCTGCTCGGCTTCCTGCGCGCGGTGCACCGCGGCGATCGGACCGTGCCGGTGGCCGACCTCGACACGTTTACCGCCACCTGCGCCGACGACGCCTGCCGCGACTATCTGCGGCGCACCCGTGCCGGGCGCGCCCGTCTCGCCAACCGGCTGCGGCTGCTCTGCACCCGGGGCACCGGCGTGGCGATGTGGCGCACGCCGTCGGGTCAGCTCGTCGCCGGGCAGCCGAGCTGGACGCAGCGCGACCCCCTCGAGCGGCCGTTTCCCTGGAAGGACCAGCCGAAGGCGTGGTGGGGCAACGCCCATGCGGCCGCCGACGGGTCGGCACTGGTGCCGACCGTGCTGCGGATCCTCGAGCGGGCCGGTGCGCCGCTGCCGATGGACGCCCTCAGCGACTTGGTCGCGGCGCTGGCCGGCCTCAGAGATCTCGATTCGCGGCTCGACGCCAGTCCCGAGGGCGATGAGCCGGAGCTGGCGGTGCTGAGTCCGGCCGCCAACGGCGGCGACCACCTGCACGTCGCCCGCCGGTATCTCGACCAGGCGTGGCGCGAGTGCCTGGCGATGCCGCGCTACATGCGGACCGCCGTGCTGCTCAGCCTGCGCGACCAGTTCGGCGCCGGGCTGCTGCCGGTCTTCCACGCCGCCGGCGTCACGCCGCTGCGCCAGGTGGGCGACGCGCTCGGCATGAAGCCCGACGAGCTGGCGGCAATCTGGGCCCACCTGCCGTGGGACGATCGGGCCATCGGCCGCCGCCTCGGCATCACCGGACTGCAGGTGCTGAACCTGCGGACCGCGGCGCGCTCGCGGCTGCTGCGCGGCATGGCGCTCCAGGACCAACGGTGATGACCACCACCGAGCATCTCTCGCTGGTCCAGGTCCGCGCCTACGTCCGCGGCGCGCTCCACCCGTCGACGCTGGTCACGATCGACGACCACCTCGAGGCCTGCGCCGCCTGCCGGGCCGCCCTGGCTCGCGAGTCCGACGCCTCGTTCGGCGCCGAGGCGTTCGGGCGGGCGCTGGCCACGCCCGACGCGCGGCCCGAGAGCCCGCACCTCACCTTCGAACATCTGCGCGGCGCCGTCGACGGCACGCTGGGCGCGGTCGACGCCGAGTGGGTCGAGGCGCACACCGGCCTGTGCATCATGTGCGCCGAGGAGCTGCGCGACCTGCAGCGGTTCGCGCCGTTCGTGCCGATCAAGCTGGCTGGCTCGGCCGCGGCGGCGCCGGTGACGGAACCCACCCCGGTCGTAACCGGCGCCAGAACCGGTGGCGCGCCGCCGGCTCGAAGAGGCCGATACCGGCACCGAACCGCCGACCGCCTACGGGTCGAAGCCGCCCGAGCAACTGCCGCGCTGGATCCCGATCGCCGCCGGCCTGTCGCTGCTGCTGCTCGTGCAGATGTGGGCCTGCTGAGCCCGCTGCGGCTGCACGCCTTAGTGCCCCCAGCGCGAGGTCAGGTAGGCGACCAGCGCCGGCTTGTCCTCGGGGGTGACCTTGGCGCCCCACCGCACCATCTTGTCCACCGTCCGGCCCCAGGCGGCGGCCGACAGCCGTTGCTGCTCCGACAGGTCGTCCTCGTGGCAGGCGCGGCACGCGCCCGCGTAGACGGCCTCGCCGGCCGCCACCGCCGCGGCATCGTGCGCGGCCACGGGCTGCACGCCGAAGTGACGACCGAGATACGCGACGAGGGCCGGACGCTCTTCAGCCGACAGCTTCGCGCCCCAGCGCTCCATCTTGGCGACCTCGCGGTCCCAGCCCGTCGGCGACAGCCGCTGCGAGACGATCAGGTCGGCCTCGTGGCACCCGAGGCATTTCGCCCTCGCCACCTCCGCCCCGGCGCTTTCGGGCAGGCCGCGCGTGGCGTCCTGTGCGCTGGCCGGTGTGGCGAGACCGAGGGCGAGCGCCGCCAGCGCGACGGCGAGCCGCGCCGTCACGCCTTCACCTCGATCCGCACCTGATCGGGAGCGTTCCACAGGTAGCCCGACGGATTCCACTGCGGGACGATTGGCTGCGTCGTGCCCTTCGCGTCGGTGGCGCGCGACAGGATGGTGTGGCTGTCCTGCCGGGTCGCGTCGAAGGTCAGCTCGAACCGCCGCCACGCGAACCGTTCGGCCTTGCCGGTGAGCTGGGCCGGCTGCCACGTGGCGCCGGCGTCCACCGAGACGTCGACGCGCGCGATGTCGATTTCGCCGGCCCAGGCGAAGCCGGCGACCGTGACCTTGCCCGGCGGCATCACCGCGCCGTCGAGCGGCCGGGTGATGAGCGACTTCACGGCCAGTCCGGTCAACGGCGCCAGGTCTTTGGGGTCCACAGCGGCGCCGGGCGCGACCCGCTTGGTCGGGTAGCGGTAGCCGGTCGCCACCCAGAAGCCGTCGTGCTCGGCGGTGGCCAGCGTGATCTTGTTGAGCCACTTGATGGCGTAAGCGCCCTCCCAGCCGGGGACGACCAACCGCAGCGGAAAGCCGTGCGCCGCCGGAATCGGCTGTCCGTTCATCGCGTAGGCGACGATCGTGCCGGGATCCATCGCCTTGGCCATCGGCACCTGGCGCACGAAGGCCGGTTGCGTGCCCATCGGCCGATCGGCGCCGCTCACCCACAGATGCGTGGCCGCCGGCCGGGCCCCGGCGCGCTTCACCAGGTCGGCCACCCGCACGCCGGTCCACGTGCAGGTGCCGACGGCGCCCTTGCGCCACTGGATCCCGGCCACCGGCGGATCGAAGAAGGCGCGGCCGTTGCCGGCGCACTCCAGCGTGACGGTCACCGTCGTCGCCGGCATCTGCTTCAACTCGGCCACCGAGAGCGAGGCCGGCGTGCCCGCCTCGCCGTCGATCGCCAGCCGCCACGAGGCCTCGTCGAGCTGTGCCGGCACCGGCATGTGCGAGCGCACGTAAAAGGCGTCGAGCGGGGTCAGGTAGCTGTCGAGCAGTGCCACCGGCGTTTCGAAGTCGGGCGGCCGCATCGAGCGGGCGATGAGCCGGGCGTCCTTGCCCGCCGGCAGCTGCGCAACCGCGTCGAAGGGCCAGGCGGCGATGGCCGCCGCGCCCAGGCCGAGCCGGCCGGCGCGGGCGAGCAGCTCGCGCCGCGAGATCTCGAGATCCTCGGAGAACGTCATGCGCGCGATTATAGAGCGCCTGCCGGGCGCCCGCCGCATCGCCGGCCGGGACGTCGGCGCGGTCAGAATCGCGGGCGGGTGTAGCTGCCGGCGGCGGCGCGCAGCAGCTTGAGGAACACGTCGGTGTTGTCGTAGACGCCCGTGAACTGCCACGCCCCCGGGCCCTCGGCCGAGAGCGGCACGTCGTTGGCCGTGTGGCCCGCGATCGCCAGCGGACTCGAGCGCGTGTCGTCGGGACAGCCCTGCGGGTCGGGACAGCCGGTGGCCCCGTTCTCGATCGCGCCGGGCACCAGGAACCCAGGGAAGCGCGTGCCGTTCACGGCGGCGTTGTCGCTGTCCTGGCCCGGTCCGTCGCGGCGTGGATTGGCCACCGCGGTGCGGGTCTGCGGATCGACCACCGTGCCGACCAGGGCGAGGCGGTTCGACAGCCAGTTCTCGTAGCGGTCGGGCCCGGCGGCGAAGCCGATGAGCAGCTTGCGCGTGGGATCGGGATCGATCGGGAATCCCTGGGCGTCGACGGTGTAGTTGGTGAAGAGGTTGAGCGTCTGTGCCGGCTGGAAGCGGAAGGTGGCGGCGTAGTCGCGGACGGCGCGGCCGATCACCGACGGCGCGTAGCGTTCGTTGCCGACGCCGATGATGCCGAAGCCGCCGCTCTCGTGGTCGGCCGTCACCACCACCAGCGTGTCGTTGGCCGGGTCGGCGTCGCCGTTGGTGCGGCGCGCGAAGTCGAGCGCGACCTTGACGGCGTTGTCGAACTCGATCGTGTCCCAGATGGTGCGATCGGCCTCGGATTCGTGGGCCTGCTTGTCGATCGACGCGCCCTCGACCATCAGGTAGAAGCCGCGCGGCGAGTGCGCCGCCAGCGACGCCAGCGCCAGCGACGTCATGTCGGCGAGCATCGGCTGATCGCGCACGTCCTTGTTGCGCTCGAGCGCCAGCTCGTCGCTGTAGCGGCCGGCGCCGACCTTGTCGAAGGCGACCGACATGTGACGCGGATGGAACAGGCCGAGGATGGCCTTGGGCGGCGGACCGCCGAGCCGCGCCTTGACGTCGGTGGCGGTGCGTACCAGGTCGAAACCGGCGCCGGCGTAGGCCTGCACCAGGTCGCGTCCGTCCTTGCGGGTGCCGCCGCCGGCCGGCGGCAGCAAATAGGTGGCGCCGCCGCCCATCAGCACCGTGATCCCGTTGGTCGAGCGTTCGTCGAAGAGGCGCGCGGCGATGCCGTACCACTCGTCGCGAAACGAGGTGTGCACGGCGTTGCCGGCCGGCGTGGCGTCGGCGACCGACGCCGTCGTCACCAGGCCGACGTTGAAGCCGCGGCCGCGGGTCCGCCGCAGCACCTCGCCGACGTACTCCACGCGCGGGTTGTCGAAGACATCGGCAGTGTTGTCGGGATAGACACCGACCTGGTTGTTGTTGGACTTGTGGCCGGTGACGTAGGCCGACATCCCCGGGGCGGAATCGGTGATCGTGGCGTTGAGCGCCGAGGTCATCACCAGTCCGGTCACCCCGAGGGTGTCCAAGGCCAGTGGCGCGTTGGTCTTGCCGAGGGTCTGGCCGCGCGAGACGATCCGGGCCGCCGTGCGCTGGGCGACGCCCATGCCGTCGCCGATGAGCAGGATGATGTTCTTGGCCGGCCGCACCCCGGGCCGGGCCGTCTGCCAGGCGCCGACCTCGTAGATCGCCTCGACGGCGGCGCCGTCGGCAGTGCGCGCCGTCACGACGTGCCGTCCGGCCGTGAAGCTCAGGCCGCGGACCAGGAAGTTGGTCGACGTCGGGGTCGCGGCGGCGGCGGGGCTGGCCGAGGCGTCGGGCGCGGTGCCCGTGCCAGCGTGGCCCAGCTCACCCGATGTGCCGGGCGCGAGGACGTTGGTCCCGGTGATGTCGCGGCCGTCGAGCGTCACGGTGAGGCCGGTCGGCGCGGTGGCGTCGCTGGTGGCCTCGACGCGCAGATCGAAGCGCTGGCCGGCGGCGAACGTCGCGCCCGACGGGGGCATCACCCGCAGCCGCGTCTGCGCCGCGAGCGGAGAGGCAAGACCGGCGAGGATCAGCGAAACGACGATCGACGAGCAGCGCATCCGCGGATGCTAGCACGCAGCCTTTTGGGGCGGTCGTGACGCCGCGGCGAGGGGCCGACGTCAGCGCTCGAGCTGATCGAGCAGCGGCCGCCAGCGGCGGCGCGACACCTCGACCGCGGTGCCGTTCGACAGCACGATCTGGCCGGTGCCGTCGCTGTTCGGCTTGGCCTCGCGGACGGCGTCGAGGCGCACGACCACCGCGCGCGAGACCTGCACGAACTGCTGCGGGTCGAGCCGGCGCAGCAGCTGCGCGAGCGTCGGCTGCATCAACAGCTGCTCGGTGGCGGTGTGGAGGCGCGTCTGGCCGTCGTCGAAGCTGAAGGCGACCACGTCGGCGGCCGGCACGACGTGGAATCGCGCGCCGCGGCGGGCGAGGAACCGGGCCGGCGATCCCAGCGCCGCCTCGGGCGCCGCCGACTCGGCGCCGCGGACCGTCCCCGGCGTCAGCCGTCCCAGCGCCGCATCGAGCCGGGCCCGGGTGACCGGCTTCAGCAGGTAGTCCACGGCCTGCAGCTCGAAGGCGTCGACCGCGTGCTGATCGAACGCCGTGCAGAAGATGATCGCCGGGCGCGGCTGGCCCAGCGACGCGGCGACGTCGAGCCCGCTGCAGCCGGGCATCTGGATGTCGAGGAAGACCACGTCGGGCGTCAGCGCCTGGATGCGTTCGAGGGCGTCGACGCCGTCTTCGGCCTCGCCGACCAGCTCGATGTCGGCCCGCTCGGCCAGCAGCTGCCGCAAGCGGCCGCGGGCCGGCGCTTCGTCGTCGACGACCAGCGCCCGGAGGATCACGGCCGCCTCCACAGGCTCAGCACGGTGACGTCGTCTTGCGCCTGGTCGGTGGCGCGGTGGCGCTGCACTGCTTCGACGACGGCGGCGGGCAGCGTCGAGGCGTCGCCGGCGCCCTCCGACACGAGTCCGGCCACACCGCCCAGATCGAACTCGCAGCCGTGCGGGTCGAGCGCCTCCGAGACGCCGTCGCTGACCACGATCAGAGTATCGCCCGGCGCGAGCGCGACGTCGGCGGCGGGAAACGTCGCGCCCTCGAACAGGCCGATGGCCGGAGCCGTGGCGGCGAGGGCCGTCCGCCACGTGCCGTCGGCGGCGACGATCAGCGACGGCGGATGCCCGGCGTTGACGTAGCGAAGCCGGCCGGTGGCCGGGGACAGCACGCCGTGCACGAGCGTCGCGTAGCGCGAGCCTTCGGTCGAGCGGAAGACGTCCTGGTTGAGCGCCGCCATCATCCCGGTGAGCGTCAGGTCGCGCTGGTGCAGCGCCGCCTGCCACCGGGCCTGGACGCTCGAGGCGATGAGCCCGGCGGCCATGCCCTTGCCGGCGACGTCGCCGAGCACGAACGCGAGGTGGTCGCCGGCCAGCGCCGCGTCGTAGAAGTCGCCGCCGACGCCGCGGGCCGCCAGCGTGCGCGCCGCCAGCACGTAGCCCGGCAGCTCGGGCAGCGACTGCGGTAGCAGATGCGCCTGGGCACGGGTGGCGGCGGCCAGCTCGCGCTCGGCGGCGCGCCGGCCGTCGAGCTTGTCGCGCATCCGGCCGAGCGTGGCCTGGAGGCGCTGCCGGTTCACCGGCTTCAGCAGGTAGTCGGCGGCTTCGACCTGGAAGGCGTCCACGGCGAAGCGCTCGTAGGCGGTCGCGAACACGATGAAGGGGCGCGGCTCGGGCAGCGACGCGGCCAGGTCGGTGCCGCGTTCGGCCGGCATCTCGATGTCGAGGAACACCACGTCGGGGCACAGCGCCGAGACCGCGGCCCGGGCGGCGTCGGCGTCGCCGGCCTCGCCGACCACGGCGACCCCGCCAATCTCCTCGAGCAGGGCCCGCAGCCGCGCCCGCGCCGGGGCCTCGTCGTCGACGACGACGGCGCGGATCACGCCGGGACCTCGCGCGTCGAGGGCGTGCGCCGGTTGTCGGGCGCGACCACCGGCATCTCCATCCGGGCGATGGTCCGGCCCGCGGGCGTCGTCGCGGGCCAGCGTGAACGCCGCCGCATCGCTGAAGTGGCCACGCAGTCGATCGCGCACGCTGCGCAGGCCGAACTGCTCGCCGACCCGACGCGGAAAGCCGCGGCGCGTCGGCGTGAGCGCCGGGACCAGGACCGTTGTCGATCACCTCGACGGTCAGCCGATCGCCGGCGACGCGCGCGACCACCTCGAGCGTGCCGTGCCCGCGCAGCTGGGCGATGCCGTGCTTGACGGCGTTCTCGACCAGCGTGTGCACGAGCATCGCCGGCACCAGGGCGCGCCCGGCGTCGGGCTCGGCGTCGATCGTGTAGCGCAGCCGCGAGCCGAACCGCGCCTCCTCGACGTCGAGATAGGCGGCCGCGAACGCCAGCTCCTGGTCGAGCGGCGCCCACTCGCTCTCGGAGCGGCGCAGGGTGTGGCGGAAGACCTCCGACAGCTGCTCGACGGCGCGGTCGGCGCGCGCCGGGTCGGAGTGGATGAGCGAGGCCACCGTGTTCAAGGCGTTGAACAGGAAGTGGGGGTTGATCTGCGCGCGCAGCGCCTTCAGCTCCGACAGGCTCGACTGCACGCGCAGCTCCTGCGCGAGCAGATCCTGCTCCTGGCGGCGCTGCTGCAGCCGGACGTTCTCGAGCAGAAAGGTGACCACCACGCCGAGCGAGCGCAGGAGCGTCAGGTCCTCGCTGAGCAGCACCCGCTCGCCGGGCACGGCCGGGACGCTGACCCACAACGACGGATCGGCGGCGGTGCCCTCGACCTCGTAGGCGACACGCATGTCGGGGTCGGGGACCGGGGGAGAGGTGCCGAGCCGCACCGTCACGTCGAGCACGTCCTTCAGGCTGGCCTCGGCGGCGGCGATGAGCGAGGCTTCGTCGGTCGCCGTCTGCAGCGACGCCAGCACCGAGGTCACGGCCGAGACCGGCGTGTAGTGCCGGCCGAACCAGGCGCGATCGAGCGCCCGACCGAGGTGACCGGCCAGCCACGGCGCGGCCAGCAGCAGCGGCACGATCGTCAGGGCGAACAGCCACGGCCGCGAGGCGCCCTGGGGCAGGCCGTCGAGCCACGGCAGCAGCACGCGCGAAGGCGGCGCCGAGCAGCAGCACCGCCGGCCAGCAGCAGCGCGCCGCGCTTGACCAGCAGATCGTAGAACTCGAAGCGGTTCTCGTAGAAGGTCGTCGCCGACAGGAACAGCAGCGGCGTCACGCTCATCAGCTTGTTGACCAGCGCGAACGACGCGGTGGCGCTGCCCGAGAAGACCAGCACCACGTTCATGGCGACCAGCACCGCGAACAGGCCGTTCAGCACCCGCCGCATCTGGCGCTGCTGGGTGGTGGCGGCGGCGCGCGGGTTGCGGTTCATCACGATCGCCGAGTAGAGGCCGGCGGTGGTGAAGAGCGTGGCCAGCGAGCCGCCGATCCAGCCGCCGGGCGCGGGCACCCGCACCACCTCGAACACCAGCGCCATCGCCGCGACGAGCGCGGCCGGCGCCACGATGTACATGCCGACGAGCACGCCGTGTCGCCCACGCGCGCGCCCGGCCGGTCCACTCCGGCACCCGGGCCTCGAGGTACATGGTGTGGACGATGAGCGGGGGAAAGCCGAACACGAGCAGCAGCTGCGCCAGGTCGAGCAGGCCGCGCCGCGGGCCGTTGACGAACTCGGTGAACTGGTCCAGGGCCAGGACCACGAACCACACCGCCGACCACAGGAACATCGCGATGCTGGCGCGATCGAGGCGCGGGCGGATCGGCGATCCGTGGTGGCGGTGCGGCGACCAGACCGGGCTCGCCTGCCGCAGCGAGAGCATCAACGCCGAGCCGTAGGCGAAGGCGCCGAGCACGTAGACGAGCAGGAAGGCGATGCCGACCGCGGTGGACATGAGGCGTTACCCGGAGAATACGTCCTCGGGCGGCGGGCCGCTCAGCGGCGGGCACCGGGCGGTGATCCCGTCCGCCTCGAGCGGTGGCAGCGGCGGGCTGGCCGGCGCCGGCCGGCGTGCCCTTACGGCAGGTCGACGGCCACTTCGTTCGACACCGCGCCGGGGCCGGTGGCGTTCACGGCGGCGCAAGCCTCGGAGCAACGCGTCAGTCGAGCGCCACCGGTGTAAAGTCCTCTCGTGCGCCAGGCCGTCGGACACAACGTGCCACGCAAGGACAGCCGCGCGAAGGTCACCGGCGCGGCTCGCTACATCGACGACCTGCGCGTGCCCGGCCTGCTCTTTGGCGCCACCGTGCGCTCGACCATCCCGCACGGGCGGATCACGGCGCGCCACGTGCCGCGCCGCCGCGGTCTGGTCAGCGCCGATTTCCGCGACGTCCCCGGCGCCAACGTCGTCGCCCTCATCACCGACGACCAGCCGTGCCTGGCCGAGTCCGAGGTCCGCCACGTGGCCGAGCCGGTGATGCTCCTGGCCCACGCCGATCGCGAGGCCCTCGCGGCGGCCGTCGGCGAGGTGACCATCGAGTACGCCGCCGAGGCACCGATCTACGACCCGCTGCTCTCGACGGTGAGCTTCAAGGACATCGCCATCGACAAGGGCGACCTGGCGCGCGGCTGGGCGGACGCGGCCGTGGTCGTCGACGGCGAGTATCGCACCGGGCATCAGGAACAGCTCTACATCGAGACCAACGGGATGATCGCGGTGCCGTGGCTCGGGCCGCTCGACCGGCGCGGGTCCCGGCGTCCTGGTGTGACGGTCTACGGCTCGCTGCAGTGCCCCTACTACGTGCATCGCGCGCTGACCGTCGCGCTGGGGCTGCCGCCCGAGCAGGTGCGGGTCGTGCAGGCCGAGACCGGCGGCGGTTTCGGCGGGAAGGAAGAGTATCCGTCGGTGCTGGCGTGCCACGCGGCGATCCTGGCGCTGAAGGCCGGCGCGCCGGTGAAGATGATCTACGACCGGGTCGAGGATCTGCTGGCCACGACCAAGCGCCACCCGTCGATCGTCCGCCTGCGTACCGGCGTCACCCGCGACGGACGGCTCACGGCGATGGACATCGACGTGGTCATGGACGCCGGGGCCTACTGCACGCTCAGCCCGGTGGTGCTGTCGCGCGGGGTGATCCACGCCACCGGACCGTACCGCTGCGACCACGTGCGCATCCGCGGCCGCGCGATGATGACGCACACGCCGCCCAACGGCGCGTTCCGCGGGTTCGGCGCGCCGCAGACGCAGTTTGCGATCGAAGCCCACCTCGATCGCGTGGCCGAGGCGCTCGACCTCGACCCGATTCAGATTCGCGCCCGCAACGCCCTGCGCCCCGGCGACACCACGGCGACCGGCCAGCGGCTGGGCCGCGACGCCGCCGCGCTGCCGGTGCTGCACGAAGCGGTGCGGCGGTCGCGGTTCAGGACCAAGCGGCGGCAGTGGCGGGGCAGTGGGCGCGGCATCGGCCTGTCGCTGGTCTTCCACGGATCGGGGTTCACCGGCAGCGGCGAGACCAAGCTGGCCTCGGAAGCGGCCCTCGAGCTCACCGCCGGCGGCGCGCGCATCCGCGTTGCCAGCACCGAGATCGGCCAGGGCACGCGGACCATGCACGCGCAGATCGTCGCCGACGCACTGGGTGTGCCGTTCGAGTGCGTCGAGGTCCACGAGGTCGACACCGCGCAGGTGCCCGACAGCGGCCCGACGGTGGCGTCGCGCACCTGCATGATCGTCGGCGGCGCTGCTCGAGCGCTGCGCGCGTCGCATGCGGGCGCGTCTCGGCCGTTGACGCCGGCGGCCTATCACCGGCGCCACGGTCCCTTCACCGTCACCGAGCGCTACGCGCCGCCGCCGGGGCTGACCTGGGACGACGATCGCTACCAGGGCGACGCCTACGGCAGCTTCAGCTATGCCTGCAACGTCGTCGAGCTCGAGGTCGATGCCGACACCGGCGAAGTCGCCACGCGCCACGTGACGGCGGTGGCCGAAATCGGCCGCGCCATCCACCCGCAGATGGCCGCCGGTCAGATCGAGGGCGGCACGCTGCAGGGGCTCGGCTACGCGCTGCTCGAGGAGGTGGTGATGCGCGACGGCCGGATGGCCAACGCCCAGTTGACCAACTACATCATCCCGACGCTTCGCGACGCCCCGTCGATCGAGGTCGGCCTGCTGGAGCGGCGCTACGTGCACGGGCCGTTCGGCGCCAAGGGCGTCGGCGAGATGCCGATCGACAGCCCGGCGCCGGCGGTCGTGAACGCGCTGCGTCACGCCGGCTACGACCTGCGGGCGATCCCGGCGACGCCGGAACGCGTGATGGCGGCCCGGCTGGCCGCACCGCCCGTTTCGCCGGTGAGGCCGCGATGAAAACCGTTCGTACGCCCGCACCGGAGGTGACCCTCACGATGACCCTCAACGGCGTGCGGCGCCGGGTGCGGGCCCACCCGATGGCGCGCCTGCTCGACGTGCTGCGCGAGACGTGCGGGCTGACCGGCACCAAGGAAGGGTGCGGCGAGGGCGAATGCGGGGCGTGCACGGTGCTGGTCGACGGCGCCAGCGTCGTCTCGTGCCTGGTGCCGGCCGCGCACGCGCACGGCACCGCCGTGACGACCATCGAGGGCGCCGCCGCAGTTCGCCAGGGACGGGCGCTGCAGCGCAGCTTCGAAGCCCACGGTGCCGCCCAGTGCGGCATCTGCACGCCGGGCATGCTCGTGGCGGCGATGCCGCTGCCCCGAGGCGCCTCGCGCGAGGCCGTCACCGCCGCCCTGGCCGGCAACCTGTGCCGTTGCACCGGGTATACGAGCATCCTCCGGGCGGTGGAGGACGCCACCCGGGCGCCGTCGCGCGCGCCGCGCCGGGAGGACGACCGGTCGTGCCCGTCGCGCGTAGCCGCCTCACGCTCGCCCGGCCGCGCACCCTGCGCGATGCCCTGCGCCAGCTCGCGGCCGAGCCGCTCGAACCGATCGCCGGGTGCACCGACGTCTACGTCGGCCTGCAGTTCGGCACGGCCCGGGCGACGCGGTTCCTCGACCTCTGGGGGCTCGACGAGCTGCGTGGCATCCGCCGCGCCGGCACCGGGGTGCGCGTCGGCGCGCTGGCCACCTACACGGATCTGATCCGGTCCCGCCTGGTGCAGACGCGCGTGCCGATGCTGGCGGCCGCGGCCCGCGAGGTCGGCGGCGCGCAGATCCAGAACCGCGGCACGATCGGCGGGAACGTCGCCAACGCGTCGCCGGCCGGCGACACGCTGCCGGTGCTGGCGGCCGCCGGCGCCCGCGATCGTGCTGGCCAGCCAGTCCGGCGAGCGGGCGGTGCCGCTGACCGAGTTCTACACCGGCTATCGCGCCACGGTGCGGCGGGCCGATGAGCTCATCGTCGCGATCGAGATTCCGCGGATCGACGGCCGGCAATGGTGGCGCAAGGTCGGCACGCGGCGGGCGCAGGCGATCTCGAAGGTGATGATGGCCGGCGTCCGGGGCGGCGAGGTGCGGATGGCGTTGGGCGCCGTGGCTCCGACCGTGGTGCTGGCACCCGGGGCCGCGCGGGTACTGAGCGACGGCGGCACCCTGGCCGAGGCCCAGGCCGCCCTGGCGCGCGAGATCGCCCCAATCGACGACCTGCGCTCGACCCGTGAGTACCGGCGCGCGGTGGCCGTGAACCTGCTCGCGCGCTTCTGGAGTGACACCGCATGATTCGGTTCCTGTTCGCCGCAGTGCCGCGCGCCGGCATCCCGGCGCGCGAGCCGCGGCCAACGGCGGCCTGGCGCGCAGCAGTCGGCCGGCGTGCTGCTGCTGCGGCGGTAGGACTGACGTCGTGGCGCTCACCCCGCGAGACCGGCCGTGGCCGCCGGCGCCGCTCACGCGCTTTGCGCCGGCGCCGACCGGTCATCTGCACCTCGGGCATGTCGTCAACGCGATCCACGTCTGGGGGCTGGCGCGTCGGCTCGGCGGACGGGTGCTGCTGCGCATCGAGGACCACGACCGGCAGCGCTGTCGGCCCGAGTACCGAGGCCTCGATCCTCGACGACCTCGACTGGCTCGGCCTCGAGCCCGACGTGTTCCCGACCGCCGCGTTTCGCGCCGGATCGTGCCCGGGACGGCAGTCGGATCGTGAGGCCGGGTACCGGCAGGCGATCGCGGAGCTGGCCGCGCGCGGGCTCGTCTACGGTTGCCGCTGCACCAGGCGCGAGATCGAGGCCGCGGGTGACGGCGTCGCCAGCGAACTGCGCTATCCGGGCACGTGCCGGCCATTCGAGCTGCCGCTGGTCGACGGCCTCAGCTGGCGACTCGTCGTCGAGCCCGGCGCGGTCAGGTTCGACGACGCCGTCCATGGCCCGACCACCCACGACCCGGCGACGCAGTGCGGTGACCTCCTGCTGCGCGATCGCCTCGGCAACTGGACGTATCAGTTCGCCGTCGCCGTCGACGACACCGCGCAGGCGATCGATCTGGTCGTGCGTGGCGACGATCTGTTCGCCTCGACTGGCCGGCAGATCGTGCTGGCGCGCCTGCTCGGACGGCAGACGCCGCCGGTCTTCGCGCACCACGGCCTGGTGATGAAGTCGGCGACGCAGAAGCTGAGCAAGAGCGACGGCGACACCGGCGTGCGCGAGCTGCGCGCCGCCGGCTGGACCGCGGCACGCGTCCTGGGCAGCGCCGCCCACGCCGTCGGGCTCATCGATCGCGTTCGCGATGTGGCCGTCGGTGATCTCGCCGCACTCGTCGCCGGCTAGCGGTTCGCCCGGTGAGCGATCACCTGCCCCGGCCGGGCCTTGGTGTGCGCGCCCTTGGCGACTACCGGCACGCCGTTGACGAGCACGTGGACGACGCCGTCCGGGTACTGATGCGGCTTCTCGTAGGTGGCGCGGTCGGCGACGGTGGCGGCGTCGAACACGACCAGGTCGGCGGCCTGGCCGGGCGCCAGGCGCCCGCGATCGGCGAAGCCGAACTGATCGGCCGGCAGCGACGTCATCTTGCGCACCGCCTCCTCGAGCGACAAGACGTGCTGCTCGCGGACGTAGCGGCCGAGCGCGCGGACCGCGTTGCCGTAACCGCGCGGGTGGGGCACGCCGCGGCCGACGACGTTCAGCCCGCTGTCGGACGCGATCGCCACCTGCGGATGCCGCAGGATCCGCGTGATGTCCTCTTCGGCCATGAACTGATAGACCATCGACGCGCCGCCGGCGCGCAGCATCAGCCGCATCGTCTCGAACTGGCTGTCGAGGTCGCGCCCGCCCTTCAGCTTCTGCGCGACCTCCGGGATGGTCAGGCCGTTCAGCGTCGGGTCGGCCGGGTAGTTGGCGATGCGGGCGAAGCTGTAGTTCTCGAGCCCGCGCTCGCGGATCAGCCGCCGCATCTCCTCCTTGATCTTCGCCCACGTCGCCGGATCGTCGAGCCGTTTGACGATCTCCGCCTGGCCGCCTTCGAGCGCCCAGGAGGGAAAGCGGATGCCGAGCGTCGAGCTGGCGGCATCGTAGAGGTACTGATCGGCGATGACGCGCATGCCCCGTGCCCGCGCCGCGTCGATCATCGCCAGCGCCTTCTCGCTGGCGCCCCATCGGCTCGGCGCGTCGATCTTCAGGTGCGAGACCTGCACGGCGATGCCGGCCTGGTCGCCGACGGCCAGCGCCTCGGCCACCGCCGCCTCGATCTCGGTGCCTTCGTTGCGCATGTGCGAGGCGTAGACGCCGCCGGCCTTGGCCGCGACCCGGGCCAGCGCCACAATCTCGTCCTGGGCGGCGTAGGTCCCCGGCACGTACTGCAGGCCGGTCGAGAAGCCGACGGCGCCGTCGGCCATCGCCTGCGCGACCAGCGCCTCCATCCTGGCCAGCTCCGCCGCCGTCGGGGCGCGACGGGCCGTGCCCATCACCGCCTCGCGCACCGAGTTGTGGCCGACGAACGACGCGAAGTTCACCGCCGCGCCACCCTGGCGGATGCCGCGGAACGCCGCGCCGACGTCCACCGGCGAGCCGCCGCAATTGCCGGCGATGACCGTGGTGACGCCCATCCGCGCGAAGTGCTCGGCCAGCGGGTGCGCGGCCAGGTCGTCGGCATGCGTGTGCACGTCGATGAATCCGGGCGCGACGACCAGGCCCTGGGCGTCGACGACCGTGACGGCAGTGGCCGCGGCCAGGTCGCCGATTGCCGCGATCCGGCCCTGGCGGATCGCCACGTCGGCCCGCCGGCCGGGTGTTCCGGTCCCGTCCACGACGGTGCCGCCGCGCACCAGCACGTCGTAGGTGTCCTGCGCGGCGCGCGGACCGGCGGCCAGGCCGGTCACGAGCAGGGCGAGGACGCCGGCTCCGCCTGCTGATCGACCTACCATCCGAGCAGTATAGGAGAGCCCCAGGTGTGAGACGATCCTCGATCGTGTCGGTCCGTCTCGACGTCCGCGCCCGGCCGGTTGCGTTGCGCGGTGTGCCGTCGTCCGAGGATCACGGAGCGGCGAGCGGGCAGCGTGCGACGGTGCTCGACGACGCCCGCGGCCCGGCGGTGCTCACGGTGCGGCGCACCGCCGACGACGACGTCCAGGATCGCCAGGTCTACCTCTCGGTCGACGGCGAGGACTGGGTGTCGCTGCTCTACGGGCGTGAGGTGTCGCGCGAGCTCGCCCCGGGCCCGCACACCTTGAAGGCCAACAACACGCTGGTGCGCAAGTCGGTGACCTTCGACGTGCGGCCCGGCGAGCACGTGCGGTTCCAGTGCATCAACCGCGCGCACTGGTCGGGCATGCTGTTCATGGCGTTCCTGGGCGCGGCGGTGCTCACGGTCCGGCTCGAGCGGGAACCCGCGGAGTAGACCGCGCGAAAGGCACAGCGACCCATGCAGGACCTGACGACCGGACCGATCATCCGCCACCTGGTGAGCACCGGCGGCTTCATGCTCTTCACGATGGTCTTCCAGACCCTGTATTTCCTGGCCGACCTCTACTGGATGGGCCGCCTCGGCAAGGAGGCCGTGGCCGGGGTGGCCGTCGCCGGCAACCTGATGTTCGTCGTGCTGGCCCTCACCCAGATGCTCGGCGTCGGCACGACGACGCTGGTCGCCCACGCCGCCGGCCGCAAGGACCGCGACGGCGCCCGGAAGGTCTTCAACCAGGCGCAGGGGCTGTCGATGCTCGCCGGCGCCCTGTTCCTGGTGGTCGGTCTGGCGGTGACGCCGTCCTACGCCGCCGCCTTCGCCGCCGACGCGGCGACCGCCGCGCTCGTCCGCCAGTTCCTGTGGTGGTTCGTGCCGGCGATGGCGCTGCAGTTCTTGATGGTGGCGCTGGCGGCGGCGCTGCGCGGCATCGGCGACTTCAAGCCGGGCATGGTGGTGCAGTCGAGCACGGTGGCGCTCAACATCGCGCTGGCGCCGGTGCTGATCTTCGGCTGGGGCACCGGCGTGCCGCTCGGCGTCGGCGGCGCGGCCGCGTCGTCGCTGGTGGCCGTCGTGGTCGGCGTCATCTGGCTGTCGCGCTACGTCGAGCGCCCCGGGTCGTTCCTCCACTTCCGCCGCGACGAGATGACGCCCGACCTGGCCACGTGGAAGCGGCTGCTCGGCATCGGCTTGCCGGCCGGCGTCGAGTTCGGCCTGATCGCCGTCTACATGGCCGTGGTCTACGCCGTGAGCCGTCCGTTCGGCGCGGCGGCGCAGGCCGGGTTCGGCATCGGCCAGCGGGTGGTCCAGGCCGGCTTCATGCCGATCGTCGCACTCGGCTTCGCCGTCGCACCGGTGGCCGGCCAGAATTTTGGCGCCCGCCTCGGCCACCGCGTGCGCGAGACCTTCACGGTCGCCGCGGCGATGGCCGTGGCCGGGATGCTGGTGCTGGTCGGGCTCTGCCACCTGGCGCCGGCGGCGATGATCCGGGTCTTCAGCACCGACCCGGCGGTGGTCGCCGTCGGGCGAGGAGTACCTGCGCATCGTGTCGTGGAATTTCGTCGCCAGCGGCGTGGTGTTCGTCGCGTCGAGCATGTTCCAGGCGATGGGCAACACCAAGCCGTCGCTGGTCACCTCGACGGTGCGGGTCGTGGTCGTCGCCATCCCGGCCTTCCTGCTGTCGCGTCGGGCCGATTTCCAGCTCGCCTGGGTCTGGTATCTCACGGTGCTGTCGGTCACGCTGCAGATGGCCGTCAGCCTCTGGCTGCTGCGCCGGGAGTTCCGGCGGCGGCTGGTATTCGAGGGCCTACCGGCGCCGGCCGGGGCCGCCGGACTGGCCACCTGAAACGGTCGAGCCAGTGACAAAAAATGTAATCGAGTGTCCCGCTGTGGCACACAGTCGCGGCGGGTCTCCAGCCGATATGAAATTCTCGGCCTGAAGTCGATTCGGCCCGTAAAGACGGGGCGAATTCCTACTGGCCCTGCCTTTGCTATGGGAGGCGGCATGGCAGAAACCGCCACCCCGTTCGCCGCTCCCAGCGCCACGGCCTCGCGGCCGGCCGACGCCGGGTTCACCCTTGCGGAAGTGCTCGTCGTCGTGGCCCTCATCGCCATCGGCTTCGCCGTGGCGATTCCGGTCACGATGGAGATGGTCAACCGGGCCAAGAACGACAGCTCGGTCGTCGTCGCCCACACCTTCATCGACGCCGCCCGCGACCGCGCCGTCGCCGAGCGCCGCAACATCGAGCTGACCTTCCAGCTTCCCAATCGGATCATCGCCCAGCGCATCGAGGTGCCGTCGGGGCTCAAGACCCAGGTCGGCGAGATGCGCCTCGAGGGCGGCCAGGAGTTCCTGAAGTACACCGGCGTCTCCGACACCCCCGACGCTTTCGGCGCCGCGCAGGCGATCGCCTTCACCGGCACCGCGCCGGTGATGTTCACCAGCGACGGCTCGCTCATCGACTCGGCCGGCGACGTCACCAACGGCACCGTCTTCATGGGCGTGCCCAACCGCCCGGAATCGGCCCGCGCGGTCACGATCTTCGGGGTCACCGGGCTGCTCCGCACCTGGAAATGGAGAGGCGCGTCATGGCTGCAGTAACCCACACCCCTGGTGCGGCCGCGCCGCGCCGCGGCGGCGACGCCGGGTTCTCGTTCGTCGAGGTCCTGGTCGCCATGTTCATCCTCACCGCCGGCCTGCTGCCGCTGGTCGGGATGTTCACGATGGGCGTGCAGCGCATCACCGCCTCGACCCCGATGCTGATGGCCCGCGAGAAGGCCCGCGAGGCCATCGAGAGCGTGCACGCCGCGCGCGACACCGGCGCCGCCTCGTGGGTCAACATCCAGAACGTCTCGAACGGCGGCGTGTTCCTCAACGGCAACCAGCCGATCAAGCACCCGGGCAACGACGGCCTGGTCAACACCGCCGACGACGGCGCGATCGAGGTGCCGGTCGCCGAGTTCACCCGCGCGATCCTCATCAGCCCGCTCATCAACGACATGACCGGCGCGGTCGACACCGCGCTGCGCGAAGTGCGCGTGACCGTGCGCTACAAGGTCTACGGCGCCTGGCGCGACTACGTGATGATCACCTACGTCTCGTCCTACTCCTAACGCGAGCGCACCCGTCATGCGACCCACACCCATCACCCGCCCCGCGACCGACGCCGGCTACTCGCTCGTCGAGCTCCTCGTCTCGATGGGCATCTTCACCATGATCATGGGCGCCACCATGGCCGGGTTGTCCGACATCATCAAGGGCAACGACACCGTGCTGCAGATGGCCAACATGAACAACTCGGTCCGCGCCGGCATGGACCTGATGGTGCGCGACCTGCTGCAGGTCGGCTCGGGGTTGCCGGCGTCCCACGCGGTCAACATCCCGAGCGGCACCGGCGCCGTGCCGGTGCGCATTCCCGGCCCGCCGAGCGCGCCGGTGTTCCAGACCGCGGCCGGCGATCTCACGCTGGCGGCGGTGCTGCCGTTCCCGCGCCAGGGCCCGACGCTCAACGGCATCCAGACCGATGCGCATCACCGTGATGATGGCCGACAACGCCTTTCTCGACGTCGCGCTGAGCGCCGTCACCAACACCAGCGTCGTCGTCGTGCCCGGCACGGTTCTCGACGTCGGGCCGGACCGGGTCACCCCGGGCCAGCTGATGCTCATCTCCAAGGGCTCGTTCAACACGCTGGTGCAGGTCACGGCGGTCGACGCCGGCGCGCGCCAGCTCACGTTCTCGGCCGGCGACTCGCTCAACCTGAACCAGCCGGGCGCGGCCGCCGGCAACCTCACGGCGCTGAACGCCCAGGCCCCGGTCAACGACCCCACGGCGACCCGCATCAGCCGCCTGCGCATGATCAGCTACTACATCGCCACGCCGTCGACCGATCCGACCCACCCGCGGCTGATCCGCCGGGTCAACAACGGCGATCCGATGACCTTCGACAACAACCTCGGCACCGCGGTGGCGCTCGACACCTTCGACCTGCAGTTCGCCTACGACATCGTCAACGGCACCAGCTAACCCCGGCGACGTCGAGATGGTCAACGCCGACCTGATCGGCACCGGCGCCTGCGCGCCCAACCCGTGCGGCCGGACGCAGATCCGCAAGGTCAACCTGGCGATCACCGGCCAGTCGCAGAACAAGGTGATGCCGCGCATGGCGTTCCTGCACAACACGCTCGAGTCGCAGGTCAGCCTGCGCGGCATGGCGTTCGTGGACCAGTACCGGTAGGCCCCCCAGAATCCCCTGAGACGAGGCATACGATGAGACCGTCGGTGAAGTCCAACGAATCGGGCATGGCCATCATCACGGCGCTGCTGGTGCTGATGCTGGCCAGCGGCCTCATGGCCGGGATGTTCGCGGCGCTGATCGCCGACCAGAAGTCGCACGCCACCGACCGCGACCAGAGCATGGCGTACGCGGCGGCCCACGCCGGGCTCGAGAAGCTGACCTCGAACCTCGGCGCGCTGTTCGACGGCGACTTCAGCCCGAGCGCCACGCAGGTCGGCACCATCGACAACTTCCCGCCGACGATTCCGAACTTCCAGTTCGTGTCGCCGGGCGGCGGCGCCGGATCGGGCTATCGAGATCTCCTTCACCCCCGACCCCGGCCCCGGCCCCAACACCGGCAACCCGTTGGCCACGGTGGCGACGATCACGACCGGCAACTGGGAAGGGCTGCGCGGCTTGATCACGCCCTACACCATCACCGTGACGGCCAGGTCGTCGACCGGCAACTCCGAAGTGCGGCTGCGGCGCGAGCTGCAGACGGTGGCGGTGCCGGTGTTCCAGTTCGGCATCTTCGGCCAGAACGACCTCGGCTTCCACGCCGGTCCCAATTTCGACTTCGGCGGCCGCGTGCACACCAACGCCAGCCTGTACCTGGCGCAGGGCACCGGCACGACCCTCACCTTCCGCGACAAGATCACCGCCTTCACCCAGGTCAAGCGCGACACGCTGATAAACGGCGCGGCCATCACCACGACCAACCACACCGGCACCGTGTCGGTGCCGACCGACATCGGCTCCGCCTGGCGCAACCTGCTGTCCACCGAGAGCAGCGGCACCACCGCCGCGCCGTGGTCGGGCTGGGACACCCTGTCGAAGGTGACCTACAAGACCAACATCCGCACCCAGGCCACCGGCGCCAAGCAGCTCAACCTGCCGCTGGCGCAGGCCGGCGCCCAGCCCGTCGACCTGGTGCGGCGTCCGGTCGTGCTGTCGAACGAGAACATCGTCAATCCGGCCGTCTACACCCAGCGCTACTACGGCACGGCGAGCGTGCGGATTCTGCTCTCCGATCGGCTCACCGACCTGACCGGACTGCCGACGGCGACGGCGGCCGCGCCGGTGCCGCTGGAGGGCATGCTGGAACCCGCTCTGCGGCGGCGCCCCACCGGCCGGTTACGTCGTCGGCGCCGGCCGGCCCGAGCTGGCCCGCGCCATACGGGTCGCCCGGCACGATCACCGTAACGCCATCACCGCGGGGCCGCCGCAGACGGTGACGCTCACCGGTGCGGCGATCCCGAACTGGCTCCGCGTCTCGAACGCCGGCGACGGTCAACCAGATCGTCGTCGGCGGCATCCCCCGCCTGTGCACGGGCGCGATCACACCGACCCCGTTCGCAGGGCTGCCCCGGCACCGGCCGCGGCATCGCTGCCGGCACCGCGGTGTACGGCGACGATGTCGGATGGCTTCGTCGCGACGACGACCATCGCCGCCGGCGGCGTCGCCGTCGGCGCCACCACCTACAACGTGGTCACCACCTAGCGGCTTCACGCCGGCGTCGCGGATGCTGTGGGCCGACGAGAACCCGTTCACCTGCACCGGTTATAACACCGGCAGCGGTTCAGCTGACCGGCTGCACGTCGAGCGGCAACGCGATTGCGGTCGGTGACGTCATCTCCACCCAGAACCAGATGCGCGCGGCCATCTCCACGATCGGCGGCTTCATCAAGATCGAGCGGCGCGACAACGCCGGCAACTGGACCGACGTCACCATGGAGTTGCTGGCGCTCGGGTTCGCCGCGCCCAACCAGCAGGGCGGCCTTGCGCCGACCCGACGCCCAATGCGGTCATCCGCATCCAGCGGCTGCGCGACACCGGCCTGGCCGCGTGCACCGCCGCCAACTACGGCAACACGCTCATCGGCACCGACTACTGGCCGAACATGATCTTCGACGCCCGCGAGGCGTCGACGCGCCTGGAGGCGGTCACCGATCCCATGCGCATGGGCGGGTTGTTCTCCTACATCTCGCTCGACGTCAACAACTTCCGCCGCTGGGTCACCGGCGCGATCGGCGCCACCGGCAACCTGGCATCGAACAACGACGGCAACGGCTACATCGTCTACTTCTCCGACCGTCGCGGCAATCACGACCCGGCCGTCGCCGGCGCCCTCGAGACCGGCGAATACGGCTTCGAGGACTCGCTCAACCCGCTCAACGCGGCGTGGGCCAAGGACAACGTCCTGAACGGCGGCGAGGACTTCAACCAGAACACGCACGCTGCAGTCCTACGGCGAGACGCCGTGGAACGGCGCCGGCTACATCCCGGCGTTCACCAACGCGCCGTTCGATCTCACGGCGCGGCCGTGGACGCAGGTCGCCAACATCGACGCCGGACGGATGCGGGTGAACCGCCAGCCGCTCTTCCGCCGCGCGCTGAAGATCATCAACGGCGGGATGGTCGGCGCGGTCAACAACGTGCCGGCGCCCGGCTTCACCGTGGCCTCCGAGAACCCGGTCTACGTGCAGGGCAACTTCAACTCCACCACCACCGACCCGACGGCCGAGCCGAACGTCGCGACCGCCATCATCGCCGACGCGATCACGCTGCTCTCGAACGCCTTCCAGGACGCGACGACGTTCCGCTTCCCGAACGACAGGGACAACCGCAACGCCACCGAGACCGGCTACCGCTTTGCGATGATCACCGGCAAGGCGCTGCCGTTCGCCTACCCGGGCTGGGGCGTGACCGAGTGGGGGTCGGACGGCGGCGTCCACAACTTCATGCGCATGCTGGAGGACTGGAGCGGGCAGAACCTGCGCTACCGCGGCTCGATGGTGAGCTTGTGGTTCGGCCGGCAGGCGATCGGGCCCTATCGCGCCGACGCCAACGTCTACTCGCCGCCGACCCGCGGCTACAACTTCGACGTCGACTTCCTGACCCCGGCGCTGCTGCCGCCCGGGACGCCGGCGTTCCGCGACATCAACACCCTGAAGTTCCGGCAGATCCTGCGGCCGAACCAGTAGCCAGCCGCGTCGACACCGATCGGGCCGGGCGCCGCACCTGCGGTTCCCGGCCCTTGCTTTGTACGGTTGACTTTCGCTTTTTATTCGGGTTAGCCTGTGCGGCGCACTGACGACCTGTCTTGCCGCCTGGAGGTTCCCATGACGCCCGAACAAGCCACCTTTCTCGCCCAGCAGTATGCCCAGTTGATGCAGGGCGAATTCCCGGCCACCTGCAAAGTGCTGGCGGCCGTGAAGGACGACACCCGCAGCTACAAGCCCGACGACAAGTCGCGTTCGGCGTGGGAGCTGGCCACGCACCTGGCCACCGCCGACATGTGGTTCCTCGACAGCGTGATCAACGGCAAGTTCGAGTGGGACCCCGAGAAGGCGAAGCAGGCCGAAGGGCAGTTCGCCGATGTCGCCGTCGTCGTCGCCTTCTACCAGAAGACCTTCCCCGAGAAGCTCAAGGCGCTGCAGGCGAAGCCGGCGGCCGACCTGGCCAAGAACATCTCGTTCTTCGGCATGATGGAGATGCCGGCGGTGTCGTTCCTCGGCATGGCCAACAACCACAGCATCCATCACCGCGGGCAGCTGGCGGCCTACCTGCGCGCCATGGGCTCGAAGGTGCCGGCGATCTACGGCGGCAGCGCCGACGAGCCGATGAAGGGCATGTAGGCCCGCCACGCCCGTGATACCGTCGCGGCCATGTCGCTCGGTGCGGCGTGCGCCCGCGTGGCGCGCGAGTCGCCGCTCGTTCCCTTCCCCGGGGACGGCGGCGGCGGGTATCGCGTGATTGGCCGGGGGCCGGCGCTGGCCGTCGTTCTCCCCGGGGCGGTCGGCTCCGCCGACGCGCTGGCGGCGCTCGGCGACGCGCTCGAGGCCAGCCATCGGACCTGTCTCGTGCATTACCCGACCGTGCCGGCGCTCGACGCGCTGCTCGTCGTCGCTCGACGGCATGCGTGCGCGCGTCGGCGGCGGGCCGGTGGCGGTGTGCGGCGGCTCGTTCGGTGCGCTGGTGGCACAGGCGTGGCTGGCTCGTTCCCCGGCCTCCATCGGATCGCTCGTGCTGTCGGGCGCCGGGCCGCCCGAGGCGGCGCGCGCCGACAAGAACGCGCGGCTGCTGCCATGGCTGGCGCGGCTCCCGATCGGCGTGTGGCGCGGGTTGTTGCGTCTGGCCGTGCGTCTGTCGACCAGGCGCGCACCCGAACGCGATTACTTTCGTGCGTTCTACGGCGAGGCGATTGGTGCGTTGCGCTGGCCCGACGTCGAGTCACGCTACCGCGTGAGCATCGACGTCGATCGGGTCGGCCCGGCGCTCGCCGCCGCCGTTGCCGGCTGGCAGGGGCGCGTCCTGGTGCTGGAGGGCGCCCGCGATCCGATCGCGCGCGGGACCCACCGCGCGGCGCTGCGCGCCCTGTTCCCGCACGCGACCTTCCACACGTTCGCCGACGCCGGCCACGGCCTGGCGCTCGAACGGCCGGACGAGTGGATCGGCGTGGTCGCGGGGTTCCTGCGCGGGAGCTGACGGCGTCGGGGCCGTCAGCGCGCCGCGGCAGCCGAGAGCGCCCTACGCTGCCGCACGCAGCGGAAGCCGATCGTCGGCTGTGCGGTGTCGGGGGCGGTGAAGTTGCGGTAGTAGACGGTGAGGAGCCGCGTCTCGCCGTCGGCCCAGCTGCCGCCGCGGATCACCCGGGTACTGCCCGGTGGCCGGACCGGTCGGATTCTCCACCGGGCTGCGGCTGTAGTAGTGCAGGTCGTACCAGTCGGCCGTCCATTCCCACACGTTGCCCGACACGTCGTGCAACCCGAAGGCATTGGGCGCGAACGATCCGACGGCCACCGGCCCGGTGCTGGCGCCGCTGTGCGCGCGTCGGCCAGCCGCCGGCGTTGGCGGCCGCCGGATCGACGAAGTCGTTGCCCCACGGATAGTCGAGGTCGGCGACACCGCCGCGCGCCGCCCGCTCCCACTCCGCTTCGCTGGGCAGCCGGCCGCCGACCGACGCGCAGTACTTGGCGGCGTCGGCCCAGGTCACGTTGTAGATCGGGAGTCGGCTCTTGCTCGCCGGCGGTGCCGCTCCGCCCCAGTGGAAGGGCGCCGTCACCCCCGACCCGGGCGTGGCGACGAAGGCGGCGTACTCGGCGTTGGTCACCTCGAGCGCGCCGATCGCGAACGGCGCGAGCGACACCCGGTGCACCGGCCGGTCGTCCATGCGCTCGCGCAGGTTCCAGCCGATCTCGTCCATCAGGTAGAGGCGCGTCCGCCCCATCCAGAACTCGCCGGCCGGCACGTCGACCCAGGTCCTGGCGGGTGGGGTCAGACCCCATTCGCGCTGGGGCTTGAATAGGGTCTGACCCCACCTGGGCCCGCGCGGCGACGGCGAGGACGATCGCCAGGGCGAGGCTCACCGCGAGACGTGCGGCTGGGCGGACGGACAGCGGCATCGGTGCGGGGCGTGGGGTCAGGCGAAGAGCCCGGCGATCTCGTCGCTCTCCATCATCGCCGCGCCGCCCAGGTTCACCGTGTCGACGTAGTGATAGGCGCGGCCCGACGGCGTGTTGGCGACCACCTTGGTCCAGTCGATGCCCAGCGCCGAGTAGATCGTGGCCACGGTGTTGTCCATGAACGGCTGCGACTTGTGCCGCCAGCCGGTGTCGAGGCACTTGCTGCCGTCGGCGTCGGTGCCGCCGAGCACCCGCCCGCCGGCCACGCCGCCGCCGGCATAGAGGCCGGCGTACGCGCCCTTGTAGTGATCCCGCCCGGCGACCGGGTTCATGCCCGGCGTGCGGCCGAATTCGCTCTGCGCCACGATCAGCGTCTCGTCGAGCAGGGTCTTGCCCGGGGCCGCCCCCGGCATCGCGGCCAGGTCGTCGAGCAGGCTGACCAGACCTTTGTCGAGCCGCGTGCAGGTGCGGTAGTGGTTCCACTCGGCCGACTTGTCGAAGATGCCGGCGTGGTGATCCCAGCGGTCGCCGTCGTAGACGTAGACCATGCGCGTGCCGGCGTTCTGGGCCAGGAGGTTCCGGGCCAGGATGCAGCCGAGGCCGAACTCGTCTTCGCCGTAGCGCTGCTTGTCGGCGTCGCTGGCGGTGAACACCTTCGGCCAGCGCGGGTCCTGCAGCAGCTTGTAGGCGTCGTCGTAGAAGGTCTGGTAGTCGGCGGCGCGCTGGCCCATCGCCTTACGCTGGCCCTCGTTGATCTTCGCCAGCTCGGTCAGCAGCCGCCAGCGTTCCGACAGCACCTGATTGGCGCCGGTCATGTCGCCGCCGAAGGCGGCGAACACCGTGCTCGGATCGAGGTCGAGGCCGGTGGACCACGTGGGCAGGAAGCCCGAGCCGAGCGAGCCGGCGCGCGCCTTGGTCAGATTCGTGCTGATGTAGGTCGGGAAGGCGTCGGTCTCGCGGCGCTTCGGCCCCAGCTCGTACGCGATCACCGAGCCGAACGCCGGGATCTCGCGCGCCACCGCCGGATTGAGCGATCGGCCGGTCTGCGTGTGGTACTGGCCGTTGAAGTGGATGAGCTCGGGCGCCTGGAGCGAGCGCACCAGCGCCACCTTGTCCATGCGCTCGACCAGCTGCGGGAAGAGCGTCCGCGACAGGTACAGGCCCTTCTTCACCTCGGTGACGTCGAGGTCCTTGGGCGTCCAGTGCGTCTCCTTGAAGTCCCAGGTGTCCATCGGGCTGATGGCGCCGCCCAGCTCGATGAAGATGCAGTTGCGGGCGGTGCCGCGCGGCGTCGCCGAGCCCTGGGCCCGCACGTCGAGCGGCCACACCAGGCCGTCGACCCACGAGCTGGCCAGCGCCACGCCGCCCCATTTCAGCGCTTCGCGGCGGGTCGGCATCAGGTCGCTCAGTCGTCGGTCCATGTGCGTCCTCAACGGCTGACCAGGAACTCGGGGCTGTTGAGCAGCGCCCACAGCAGATCTTCGGTGCCGCGGCTGCGGTCGGCGGCCAGCGTCTTGTGCGCCACCTCGCGTTCGGCCGGGGACGGCGTGCGCGCCATCGCGCTCAGATAGAGCTCGTCGACGATCTCGCCGTCGGTGCGGGTCGACTGGACCAGCTCGGCGACGCGGCCCTTGGCCGAGGCCTGGACGCGGTCGTTGACGACGGTCGACTTCATCATCAGCAGCGCCTGCAGCGTCGACGGCCGGTTGCCGGTCTGCGGCGGCGTGCGGCGGTTGCTCTGGAAGAAGCTCTGCATCAACGCGTCGATCGCCATCGCCTCGCCGCCGCGGCCGATGTCCTGCGGCGTGGCCAGCTGCTTGACGCGCACCATCTTCTCGCCGCCCAGCGTGAACTGCATCGGCACGCCGGTCACCACCGAGACCGCGTCGATCACCTCGGGGCCGGTCAGGACCCGGGCGAAGTGGCGCGGGTAGTACGGGATGTAGTCGTCCTTCCACTCGCCGGGGAAGCGCGACGAGAGCTGGTAGGCGCTCGACTGCATGATGGTGCGGATGGTCTTCTTGCAGGCGGAAGCCGCCGCCGGCGAAGTCCTTCGGCCAGGGCTTCGAGCAGCTCGGGGTTGCTCGGCTGGGCGTTCTTGCCGGTCAGCTTGTTGAGGTCGAAGGCGTCGTACGGCTCGACGAAGCCGACGGTCATCAGCCGGCCCCAGATGAGATTGACCGTGGCGCGCGCGAACTGCGGATGCGCGGTGATCATCCGGGCCAGCTCGGCGCGCGGGTCGGCGCCGGCGCGCGGCTTCTCGCCGGTGAGGATGAACGCCGGCTCGTGCACGCCCTTGGGCCGCGGGAACTGGCTCTCGGCCAGGGTCAGGAACGGCGCGTCGTCGCCGCCGTCGTAGCCCTTGCCGAGGTCGTCGACGTGCAGGTCGCGGTCGACGTTGCGCGACTTGTCGTTCCAGTTGCCGATCAGCCGCGTCTTGCCGAAGAACGCCGCCATCGCGAAGAACTCGTCGCGGGTGCGGTCGGTGAGGTAGCTGTTGATGTCCTCGAGGTGCAGCGCGCCGTCGTGACACGAGACGCACGAGGTGTTGAGGCCGAGGAACACGCGGCTGACGTCGATGGCCAGCGCGTCGATGTGATCGAGGCGGTTCGAGATGCGGTAGTCGTCGACGCTCTCGACGAACCGGCTCTTCAACTGGTTGCTGCGGCCGATGACGGCCAGCGACGGGATCGTCGCGTGGACCTTGGCCGAAGGCGTCAGCACGTCGTGCACGAACTGGTCGTAGGGCCGATCGACGGCGAGCTGCTCCTTGAACCAGTAATGGAAGGCGTTGGCGCCGGGCCCGGCTTCGTTCGACATGCGCAGCAGGTCGCCCCAGTGCCACGCCCACTGCTCGGCGAACTCGTCGCGGGCGAGCAGCTCGTCGATCAGGCGGTCGCGCTTGCCGGGGCGTGCGATCGGCGACGAACGCGCGGACGTCGGCGGCGCTCGGCGGCAGCCCGGTGGCGTCGAGATACACCCGGCGGACGAACTCGTCGTCGGTGCTCAAGCCGGCGTGCGGGATGCCGGCCGCGGCCAGCCGCGCGAAGACGATCTCGTCGATGAAGTTGCGGCGCGGCACCGGCGCTACCGGCGTGGACGGATCGGCGGCCGGGGCCACGGCGTTGGTCAGCCGCGCCGCGTCGCGGCCGCGATCCTCGGCGCCGCGCCGCATGTCTTCGTGCGCGGCCTCGATCCGTTCGTGCTGGCTGGGCGCCGGCGGTGGCGTCGGCTGCGTCTGGGACCAGAGCGTGGCGGTGTAGACGCCAGTGGCGGCGACGATCAGCGCCGACGGGCGGCGGAGCCGGGCGACGAGCGACATCGGGCCCTCCGGTCATGCGCCGCGCACTCGGACGCGGCGGATCGGCGCTAGTGTAGCCCCGTTCCAGCCGGCTAGCGGTCTAGCTGCGCGGTCGGGCGGCGAGCCAGGCCGTGAACGGGGCCGACTGGCGCTGATCGAGGGCGACGCAGCCGTCGATCCGCTCCAGCGCCTGGGCCAGCCCGCGGGCCGCGGCGGGCACCGGGTGCGCCGCGAAGAACGCGCGGATCTCAGCCCCCTTCTCAGCGCTACAGAACCCGCCCAGCGCGGTGACGACGTACGGCACCGCCTGGAAGTCGCCCAGGCGCTCGAGCACGGTGTCCCACTGCGACGACAGCGCCGCCCACGTCTTGTCCTGGGCGCCCGAGTTGAGCAACTGCGCCAGCAGCGCCGGCGCGTCCTGGGATCGCAGCTCCGACGACAGCGCGAACTGCAGGGTGCGATCCGCCAGATCCGGCGCCCGGAAGCTGGCCAGGGCGTTGAACACCCGGTAGTACTGCTCCGGCGTGCCGACCGCCGCCTTCGCGGCCGCCACATAGCGATCGTAGAGCGCGGCGTCGCCACCGGCGGCGGCGACCTGCAGCACCGGCGCGGCGAAGGTCGGCGGCAGCGACGCGGGATTGGTCAGGTAGGCGTCGGCCAGGGCCCGCGCGCGCGTCTGCAGGGCGGTATCGCCGGCGGTCAGTCCAAGCAACTGCCACAGCGCACCGCGGCGCGTCAGCACGTCGTCGGAGTCGCCGGCCTTCGGTTCCTCGCCGATCGCATCGAGGGCCGGGCGGAACGTACGGCGCAGCCACGCGGCATACGCGTCGCGCTCGGCCGGAGCGGCGATGGCCGTGTGGACGTAGGCCAGACGGGTGACCAACTCGCTCGTCACGTCGGGCATGGCGTCGGTAGCGAAGGCGGCGGCGAGATCGAGATAGGTGCCGATGTCGTGCCGGCCGGCCCGGACGGTGCGCCACTCGTCGCCGAGCAGACTGATGCGTTCCGCCGGGCTGAGCGGCGGCGTGCGCGTGGCCAGGGCGGTAATCGCCTCAGGCTCGTACTCGGTGAAGTAGTAGCCGCGCGCATCGGCGTTGACGAAGGCCGCGCCGCAGCCGGTGGCGGTGAACGTCTCGGTGGCGGCGGAGACCAACTGGCACGTCGGCTGCCCGGTGCCCGTGGCGACGCAGACCGGCAGCGACCACGGCTGCCACGTTGCGGCCGGCTTGGCGGCCGGGCTCGCGGCCGGAGCCCCCTCGAACTTCCGCTGCCGCACCGTGACCTGGGTGTTGCCACCGACGCAGCGCGTACGCACCGAGAGCACGGGCGCGCCCGGCTGGTCGACGAAGCTGCGCATCACGCGGTTGACCGGCTTCTCGGTGACCCGCGTCATCTCCATCCAGAAGTCCTCGCCGGCGGCGTTGCCCGAGCTGTAGCGCGTGAGATACGCCGAGACGCCCTTGCGGAAGGCCTCCGGGCCGACGTAGGCCTCAATCATGTTGAGCACGCCGCTGGTCTTCTCGTAGGCAATCGGATCGAACACCTCGTTGATCTCGGCCGGCGTCTCGACCTTGGTGCGGATGGCGCGGGTCGAGCGCAGGGCGTCGAGGGCGAGCGCGGTCTGGGTCTCCTCGGCGGCGTTGAGATCCATCCGCCACTCCGGCTTCCAGGCGGCCAGCGGCTTGTTGGCGGCCCAGGTCGCGAAGCCCTCGTTCAGCCAGATGTCGTCCCACCACTTCATGGTCACCAGGTTACCGAACCACTGGTGGGCGATCTCGTGGGCGACGACCCCAGCCACCGCCTTGAGCGTATCGACCGATGCCGTCGCTCTCGTCGGCCAGCAGCAGCCGCTCGCGGAAGGTGATGGCGCCGGCGTTCTCCATCGCCCCGGCGGCGAAGTCGGGGATGCCGATGATGTCGAGCTTGCCGTACGGATACGGGATGCCGAAGTAGTCGTTGAAGAACTGCACCTGGTGTTCGGCGGCCTTCAGCGCGAAGCCGGTGAGCTGGTGCTTGTCGGGCGTGGCGCAGACGCGGATCGGCGTCGTCGCGGCGACGCCGTCGCGGCACACGAAGTCGCCGACCAGCAACGCGACCAGGTAGGTGGACATCTTCGGGGTGCGCGCGAACGTCAGCGTGTGCTTGCCCGGGTCCGGCCCGGGCGTGTCGGTGAGCTGCCGGCCGTTGGAGATCGCGGTGTCGGCGGCGTCGACCATCAGCGTGATGTCGAAGGTGGCTTTCTTCGCCGGCTCGTCGAACGACGGGAAAGCGCGGCGCGCGTCGGTGGCCTCCATCTGGCTCACGGCGTAGTTGCGCCCGTTGGCCTTGCTCAGATAGAAGCCGCGCAGCTTGTCGTTGAGGATGCCGGTGTAGGTGATGCGAATCGTGGCCGGGCCGGCCGCCATCCGCTGCGGCACGCTGAGCGTGGCGGTTTCGGTCGCCTCGTCGAGCCGCACGGTGGCAGTCTGGGTCCGGCCGCCCGCTTCGATCTCCACCTCGCCGAACGTGATCTCGGCGGCATGCAGGGTCACGGCGCTCGCCGGCGTGTCCAGGCGCACCTCGATGGCCTCACGGCCGCGGAAGGTCGCCTTCTCGAGGTCGGGCGCGAACCACAGGGTGTAGTGCTCCGGTGTGACGCCCGCCGGCAGGCGCTGGGCGAAGGCGGGGCCCGGGATGGCGAGGGCGGTTGCGGTGGCGAGCAGGGCGAGGACGACGCGCATGCCCTCACGGTAACAGAGGCGTTGCGCGGCGGGCCGGCGCCGCACGGAGGTGGTTGGGCTGGATGCTGGGACGGCCCGATCGCGAAACTGTCAGCGACGCCGTCTGGTGCCTGGCACCCGAACGCCGTCTGGTGCCAGGCACCAGGGACAGCGGCCGACGATTCTGTTCGCGCTTAAGGGCGGCGGCGCGTCGGTTCGGCTTCGACCTCGGCGCGTTCGCCCTCGCCCAGGTAGATGCGGACGCGGCGGAACTTGCCGCCGTCGATCTGGAAGAACGCCGCGCCCGGCGTCGCGTAGCGCTTCTGTGTCGCACGGTCGGTGTGCACGGCGACGAGTTGGACGGCGACGGCCGGACCTCCCCATGGACCGGTGGTCACGTGCAGCAGCTGCGCCGTGGCCTCGCGCGCCGTGTCGGTGTCGACGCGCCAGGTGCGCTTCTCCGTGATGGCGGCGATCCGCGCCGCGAGCGCGCGCACGCCGTCGGGGCCGCGGAAGGTCGCCGTGCCGCGCTGGTCGGCATCGGGCCCGGTGAGGTGCAGCCCGTCGGGCGCGTAGAGCGCCGCCAGCGCCTCGTGCGTCTCCGGCGCGTCGGTCAGCGCGTTCCAGCGCTCGAACCACAGCTTGACCAGCGCGTCGGGGGCCGCGTCGGCCGGGGCCGCCGGCTGCGCCGTCGCGGCACGGACGCAGATTCCACACGCAGCATGAAGGCCAGATGATCGGACGCTCGCCACCTCGCTGAATCTAGCGAAACCCGTCGAGACACGCCACCGCCCCTCGCGCCATGGGGTCAGGCCCCATTGGCATGGGCGTTGCGTGCCGGGGCAGGCCCGGAGTACGCAACTTCGGGTATCGTCAGTCAATCGCAGGAGGCCTCGTGCGCAGATTCACCACCGCCGCCATCGTCACGACACTCGCGCTCGGCGCATTCGCCACCGCCCAGGCGCCGCGGCTGCGCCACAACAAAGTGATCGGCCTGCTCGAGCAGAAGCAGCCGGTCTTCGGCCTCTACGCGCCGAGCAATCGACGCCCGGGCGGCCCCGCCCGCGCCGGCGCGCCGGCGATGCCGGCCACGCCCGACGCGCCGTCCAAGTCACCGGCGGAGCTGGCCCGCGAGGCCGCCGCCTACAAGCTGAGCGACTTCGTGTTCGACGGCTCGATGGAAGGCGACTTCGACCAGGCGTTCCCGACCTTCGTCGAGTTCGCCAAGGGGCTGGCCCAAGCGGGCGTGGTTGCTCGCGCGCCGGCGCTCCACCTGACCCACCCGATGATTGTCAAGGCCCCCGAGATCGCCCCCGACCCGGCCCTGGCCGCCGCCAACATCGGCAAGCAGCTCAATCAGGGCGTGAGTGGCGTGATGCTGGTCACGGTCGAGACCGCCGACGAGGCGCGACAGGGCATCGCCGCGATGCGCTTCAAGAGCAAGGGCGGCACCCGTCCTGACGGCGACGTCGGCGCCGCGCCCGCGGTGTGGGGCATGACCGAGGCGCAGTACCGCGCCAAGGCCGACCTGTGGCCGCTCAATCCCGACGGCGAACTCATCAACTGGACGATCGTCGAGAGCAAGAAGGGCCTCGAGAACCTGCGCGCCATCGCCGCCGTGCCCGGCATCGGCGTGCTGTGGCCGGGCGCCGGCACGCTGCGCGGCGTGTTCACGACCACGTCGTCGACGGGCGAGCGCGAGTTCGATCAGGCCGGATGGGAAGCCGCCATCCAGCAGGTGCTGGCGGCGTGCAAGGAGTTCAAGCTGGCGTGCGGCTTCCCGGCCAACGCCACCGACATCGAGCTGCGGATGTCGCAGGGCTTCAGCGTCTTCGTCATGAACTGGGGCGACGCCGGCTTCAAGACCGTGGCGGCCGGCCGCAAGATCGCCGGACGCGCCGACACCAGTCAGTAGGGCGAGGCCCGCCGGGTCCGCGCCCGCGACTACACCGCTCCCAGGCGCTCCGCCTCGTCCTGGGCGCGCCAAAGTGCGGACGGATGCGCGTATCTAGGTACATATGTACCGTGATACGATTCCAGGTATGACGACGTCTGACTCTCGCGCTCCGATCGAGCGGATCCAGACCGGCGTCCGCCTGGAGAAACGCCTGCTCAAGGTGACCAAGGCGCTCGCCGATTCGCTCGACCTCACCCTCGGCGATCTGCTCGAGGGCGTCCTGCTCCACGCGCTGGAAGGAAAGGCGCCGTTCGGCGCCGCGACCCTGGCCCGCGCCGCGCAACTCAAAGAGGTGTTCGGCCTCGACCTCACGTCGGCCGACGCCCATCGCCTCACCGAACGCCGCGCGGCTCGTCAGGGAGCGGGTCCGGTCGTGACGCCCGCCGCTTCCGATCGCCTCTCGGCCGACGAGCAGGCGTTCGTCGACGCCTTCCGCGCCGGCACGCTCGGCGACGACGCCTTCCACCACCGCGACCACGTCCGCATGGCGTGGATCTACGTGCGCCGCTACGGCCTCGAGTCGGCGGTGACGCACTTCACCGACGACTTGCGCGCGTTCGCCACGGCCAAGGGCGTGCCGCGCCTGTACCACGCGACGATCACCGTGGCCTATCTGTCGCTCGTCGCCGAGCGCCTGCGCCTCACGCCCGACGGGCCGTGGGAGGCGTTCGCCGCGCGGCACGATGACCTGCTGCGCTGGAAGCCGTCGGTGCTCGACGCCTACTATTCGCCCGAGCGCCTCTGGTCCGACCAGGCTCGCGGCGCAATTTCTGCTGCCTGACCGGGCGCCCGCCCCTTCGTCCCCGCTCGGCGGCGTGACCGTCCACGCCCAACCGGCGCCGGTCCCGCGGCCATTGACGTCCGGGCCCGACGGCGCCATCGTGCCGCACATGACACTGGCCCGCGCCCTGCTTCTCGCCGCCCTCGTCGCCGTGCCCGCGACCGGCTTTGCCGGCCCGATGACCGACGGCGAACGCCAGCGGCTGCTGGCCCATTTCGAGCTCACCGAGTCGTGGCTGGCGTCGGAACTGACCGGGCTGTCGGCCGCGCAGCTCGCCTTCCGCATGTCGCCCGACTCGTGGAGCATCCGCGATGTGGTCGAGCACCTGGCGATCGCCGAGCCGCGGTACCTGGAAGCAGGTCGAGGACTCGATGGCCAAGCCGCTGCCGGCCACGGCCTACACGCCGCAGGCAACCGACGCCAGCATCCTGTGGTACGGCGTCGACCGCGGCAACCGCCAGCGCACCGGCGAAGCGCGCGTGCCCGACGGCCGCTTCAAGACCGCGGCCGCGGCCCACGCCTCGTTCGTGAAGCTGCGCACCACGATGAAGGCGCGCGCCAAGAGCAGCCAGGAGGACTTCCGCGGCCGTCCGCTCATCGACGGCAACATGGACGTCTATCAGTGGTTCCTGATGATCTCGACGCACGCGCAGCGGCACATCCTGCAGATTCGCGAGGTCAAGGCCCACTCGGGCTACCCGAAGGCCTGACCTGCCGGCGCCACGACCGCGACCGCGACAGCTACCGCACGCTCCACTTCCCCGATCCGCGCGAGGCGATGTAGAGGAAGAGGAAGCAGTTCAAGACCGCCAGCTCGCCGCCGTTCTGGATCGGCCAGAACGCGCGCGGCAGGTGCGACTGGAAATAGGCCACCGCCATCTGCCCGCTGGCGATGAACGCGACCGGCGACGTGAACAGGCCGAGCGCGATGGCGAGACCACCGAAGGCCTCGACGATCCCGGCCACGCCCATCTGCGAGGCGAGCGGCATCTGGGTGCCGCCGAGCCACCCGAACAGCTTCTGCACGCCGTGCTGGGCGAAGAGCAGCCCGGCGACGATGCGAAGAAGGGCGTAGAGATAAGGCGTGTACGGAGCGAGCAAGGACTGCATGCTCCGAATGATACGTGCCGCGGCGTCAGCCCAACGCACCCTGACGCGCGCAGCGCTGCCACCTCAGCCGCGGTGTAGCCCAGCCCCTGCAGCACCTCGTCGGTGTGCTCGCCGAGCCGCGGCGCCCGGCGCTGCGGCGTCGAGCGGCGTGCGCGAGAGCTTGAGCGGCGTGCCGATGGTGCGGATGCGGCCGAGCGCCGGATGCTCCACCGTCACGGCCATGTCGCGGGCCTGCGCCTGCGGCGTGTCGAACGCCTCGGCGTAGTCGAGGATCGGCCCGCACGGGATGCCGGCGGCATCGAAGCGGGCGAACCAGTCGGCCCGCGTGGCCGTTGCCGTCACCGCCTCGATCTGCGCGGCCAGCGCCTCGCGGTGGCGGACCCGCGCGTCGTCGCTGGCGAAGCGCGGGTCGGCGGTCCACTCGGGATGGTCGAGCAGCGGCCGCCAGCTTCTCGAAGGTGCGCTGGTTGGCGGCGCCAACCGTGACGTAGCCGTCGGCGCAGCGGAATGCCTGGTAAGGCGCGCTCATCCGGTGCGCCGAGCCCAGCGGCCCCGGGACCCCGCGGCCGCCGAAGTACTCGGCCGCTTCCCACACCGACAGCGCCAGCCCGGCCTCCATCAACGACGTGTCGATGTGCTGGCCGTGCCCGGTGCGATCGCGGTGGTGCAACGCGGCCAGGATTCCGGCCAGCGCGAACAGCCCGGCGCCCAGGTCGGTGATCGGCAGGCCGGCCTTCACCGGCGGCCGCCCCGGCTCGCCGGTGACCGACATGATGCCGGTCACGCCCTGCGCCACCAGATCGAAGCCGCCGCGTCCCGCCCACGGGCCGGTCTGGCCGTAGCCCGAGATCGAGGCGTAGATCAGCCCGGGCTGATCGGCCGAGAGCGCGGCGTAGTCGAGCCCGAACCGGGCCATGACGCCGGGCCGGAAGTTCTCGACCACGATGTCGGCGCGGCGCACCAGGCGATGGAACACCTCGCGCCCGTCGGCGCTGCGCAGATCGAGCACCAGGCCCTGCTTGCCGCGGTTCACGCCGTTGAAGGCGTGGCTCTCGCCGGCGACGCCGCCGGCCATGGCGCGGGTCGAGTCGCCGGCCGGCGGCTCCACTTTGATCACGCGCGCGCCCATGTCCGCCAGTAACATCGCGCAGTACGGCCCGGCCATCACCTGGGTCGCATCGACGACGACTATGCCTTCGAGCAACGTGGCCTGGGACATTGACGGACCTGTGGGGACGCTCACGCTGGCACGACCTCACGCACGCAACGCCCTGACCTGGGAGATGTACGACGCCATCGTCGAGGCCTGCGACCTCGCCGACCGCGCGCCGGTGCGCGTGCTGATTGTACGAGGATCGGGCGGAGCGTTCTCGTCGGGCACCGACATCGCCCAGTTCGCCGACGTCAGGACCGGCGCCGACGGCGTGGCCTACGAGCAACGCATCGAGGCGGTGGTGAGCCGGCTCGAACAGGTGCGCGTCCCGACCATCGCCGCGGTCGAGGGCGTGGCGGTGGGAGGTGGCTGCGCGATCGCGGTGGCGTGCGACTTCAGGCTGTGCGCCGACACCGCCGCGTTCGGCGTGCCGGTGGCGCGCACGCTCGGCAACTGCCTGTCGATCGAGAACTGCGCCCGCCTGGCCGACCTGGTCGGCCCCGGCCGGGTCGCCGATCTGCTGATGACCGGCCGCCTGGTCAAGGCGGAGGAGGCGCTGGCCTGGGGCCTGGCGTCGCGGGTGGTGCCGGCGGCCGACCTGCCGGCGGCCGCCAGTGAGCTGGCCGGCGAACTGGCCACGCGCGCGTCGAGCACGCTGACTGCGACCAAGACCATGTTGCGGCGGCTGCGTCAGCACCGCCGTCCGGCGCCCGGCTCGGCCGACGATCTCCTCGCCGCGTGCTATGCCAGCGCCGAGTTCCGCGAGGGCGTCGCCGCGTTCGCCGAGAAGCGGCCGCCCCGCTTCGTGTAACCGGTAACCGGGGTCAGACCCCAGTCGAGCCCGGGCCAGAATGGGGTCTGACCCCAGACGAGCCGCTCTCGACCCGGGCTCCGCCGCCGCGCTTGCCCTGGTAGAGCCGGCTGTCGGCGCAGTCGATGAGCGCCTCGACCGTCAGGCCGTCCACCGGGTACGTGGCGATGCCTGCCGTCACCGTCACCGGGGCCCACGGCGGCGGCGGGCTCAAGGTCTCCGAGCGGGCCTTGACGAGCTCGAGCAGCCGCTCGGCGAAGATCCGCGCCGCGGCCGCGTCGGCATTGGTGAGCACGACGACGAACTCGTCGCCGCCGTAGCGACAGGCGGCATCCGAGGCCCGCACCATCCGCGTCAGCTGATCCGCCACGAACCGCACCAGCTGGTCGCCGGCCTGGTGCCCGTGGCGATCGTTGGCGGCCTTCAGCCCGTCGACGTCGATGACCACCAGGCTCATCGGATGTCCGGCGCGCTCGGCGTGGGCGACCTGCCGCGGCCCGAGCTCGTCGAAGTAGCCGCGGTTGTAGAGCCCGGTCAGGGCATCGCGTGCCAGCCGGACCCGCGCCTCTTCGTAGCGCTGGCGGTAGGTGAGCCACGTGAACACGTCGCGGCTCGAGCGATCGCCGGCGGCACCGGCCCCGCCGGGGTCGATGTAGCGCACATAGAGGGCGACGAAGGCGCTGTAGAAGGTGGCCCCGGCGAGCTTGGCGAAGAAGGCCGAAGCCACCATGCCGAGCCAGCCCGGACGGCCAAAGAAGACGCCGCCGTAGAAGAGCACGCTGTCGACGGCCATCACGACCGCAAGCGTCACCCACAGGCGCCGGAAGAGCGAGGCGCGCAGCCGGCGGCTGATCGCCTCGAACACCACCAGCGCGATCACCACGTCGACGAAGAGCGCGAAGGTGCTCACCAGCGCCAGCCGCAGGCTCTGCGTGAAGAGCGTCGCCGGCAGGTCGAGCGGGTTGCGATGGCCGTCGAGGACGAGGTGCCAGCCGGCCACCGCCGCCACGGCGTAGACGGCCAGGTTGGAGATGACCACGCCGTAGGCCACCTTGCGGGTCTCTTCGGCGTCGAGCTCGATATAGGTGAGGAGCACGACGATGGTCGTGATCGGGAACAGGACCACCGAGGCCGGGTCGATGACCACGCCGGGCAGCACCTCGATGCGCACGGTGGTGGCCAGCACGATCGACAGGTACTGGAACGCGCCGACGACCAGGTAGACGGGCGCCAGGCCGAAACGGCGGCGCAGCCCGAACAGCGAGAGCACGATGCACCCGGTGAGCGCGGCCTCGGCGACCAGGAGAAGGACGTGTGTGCTCACGCTCAGAACAGGATCCAGCAGACCCCCGTGCCGACCACGACCATCGACATGCCCCAGGCCAGCAGCTGGTTGAAGAGCTGGCGGGAGTCGGTGCCCGAGGGCAGGGCCGCGATGCACAGCGCCCCGATCGTCGACAGCGGCGAGAGGTCCACCAGGTGTCCGCCGACGACCATCGAGGAGGCGATCGCCATTGGGTCGCCGCCGCCGAGCCGCTCGACCAGGCCCGGCACGGTCGGCAGGAACGCCGGCAGCACCACCCCCGAGGTGCTGCTGTAGACCGAGACCAGCCCGGTGGCGAACGCCACCACCGCGCTGACGGTTCCCGGAGACGAGACGCTGGCCAGCAGGTCCGTGAACAGCGACATGCCCTGCGTCTTCTCGAGCACGCCGATGAGCACGGTGACGCCGCAGACCATCAGCACGACGCCCCACGGCATGCGCTTGATGGCCTCCTTCTCGTCGCCGGCCTTGAGCAGCGACAGGATCGTCGCGCCGGCCAGCGCCGCCATCCCGACCTGCAGGTTGAAGAGGATCACGCCGAGCACCACCGCCGCCAGCACGCCGATGGTGAGCCAGTGCCGGGCCTCGAACGGCTCGGCCACGGCGGCCTCGGCGCCGTCGCCGGACCGGTGCGAGGTGAACAGCTTCCAGCCGCCGAAGAGCAGGTAGGCGAGGAAGGTGATGACCGCATGGGCCATGAGGTTGTTGCCGTAGGTCACCCACTGATGGCCGGCCAGGCCGATGCGGTCCATCACGCCGTTGACGATGACGCCGGTGGGCGCGAACGGCGACAGGGCGCCGGCTTGCGCGCCGTTGCCGAGCATCAGCGCCGTGAGGAACGGCGGGATCCCGGCCTGCGCGCCCACGGCCATCCCCATCGGCGCCAGCAGCGCCGCGGTGGCGATGTTGCCCGGGCCGATCGACGACAGGAACAGCGCCACGACGAAGAACATCACCGGGATGATGCCGGCGTTGCCGCGGCACACGCTCACCGCCCGCGTCGCCAGGCGCTGCAGCGTGCCGTTCACGTTGGCCATCCCGAAGAGCAGCGTCACGCCGGCCAGCGTGATGAAGAGCGCCACCGGGAAGGTGCCGATCACCGCGTTGTAGTTCATGTCGCCGATGTAGACGCCGACGATCCAGGCCAGGGCCAGCGACACCACGCCGACGTTGACCTTGGTGACGATCGACAACGTCACCGCGGTGGCCAGTGCCGCCAGCGAGATCCAGGCCAGACTCATGAACGATCCTCCAGCAACGACCGCAGCAGCACGGCCGGGTGCACGGCGTCGGCCGCCGCGAAGTGGGCCACCTGATGGCGGCACGACGTGCCCGCCGCGACCAGCACGGCGTCGGGCGCGAGGCGACGCGCGGCCGGCAACAGCTTACGCTCTCCAATCGCGCGCGAGACGTCGTAGTGCTCGCGGGCGTAGCCGAACGACCCGGCCATGCCGCAGCAGCCGGCGTCGAGATCGGTGACCTGGGCCCCGGGAATCCGGCCGAGCAGCGCCGCCGCACTCGCGGCCAGTCCCATCGAGCGCTGGTGGCAGTGCGGATGCAGCAGCACCGATCGCGGGCCCGGCGGTCAGCGGCAGCGACGCGCGGCCCGCCGCCAGCTCGCCTTCGACGAACTCCTCGAAGAGCACGCTGGCCCGCGCCACCGTCTGCGCCCGTTCGTGCGCCGCTCCGCGCAGCAGTGCCGGCACGTCCTCGCGCAGCGCCGACAGACAGCTCGGCTCGACGAACACGATCGCCTCGCCGCGCGCCGCGGCGTCGTGCAGCGCGTCCACGGTGGCTCCGGCGACGCGCCTCGCGTCCTCGAGCAGGCCCTGCGAGATGAGCGGGCGTCCGCAGCAGCCGTGCGGCACCAGCCGGGCGCCGATGCCGGCCCGATCCAGGACCTCCAGCGCCGCTTCGCCGATCTCGGGATCGACGTGCTCGGTGAACGTGTCGGCGAAGAGCACGGCGCGCGCCGTCGGCGGCGCGGGCCGGGCCGCGGCCCGCCGGGTCAGGGTGCGCCGCGTCCACACCGGCGGCACGCGCCGGCGGTCGATGCCGGCGGTCATCTCGGCCAATGCCCGCCCGACCCCGCTGCCGGCCATCAGGTTCGAGAGCGGCGCCAGCCGGCTGCCCCAGCGGGCCAGCTGCCGCACGTGCCCGAACGCCTTCACTTTGGTCGGCGCGCCGTGCCGCTTCCACTGATCGGCGAGCACCTCGCTCTTGATGCGCGCCATGTCGACGCTCACCGGGCACTCGCTCTTGCAGGCGCGGCACTCGAGGCACAGGTCGAGGGCCTCGTGCAGCCCGGGGTCGTCCAGGCCGTGCGGGCCGAGCTGGCCGGTCATCGCCAGCCGCAGCACGTTGGCCCGTCCGCGCGTCGAGTGGGCCTCCTCGCGCGTCGCCATGTAGCTGGGGCACATCGTGCCGTCGCGGGCCTTGCGGCAGGCGCCGACGCCGCTGCACGCCTCGACGGCGCGGCCGAGGCCGCCGTCGGCGCCGAAGTCGAAGTAGCTGGGCCGCTCCGGCGTGCGATAGGCCGGCCCGTAGCGGAGGTGCGAGGTGATCGGCGGCGTGTCGACGATCCGGCCCGGATTGAACAGCCCCTGCGGATCGAACGTGCGCTTCACGGTGCGGAATGCCTGGTAGAGCGTCGAGCCGAACATCTGCTCGTTGAAGGCGCCGCGCACCAGCCCGTCGCCGTGCTCGCCCGACAGCGCCCCGCCGAACTCGAGCACGAGATCGGCGACGCCGCGGGCGATGGCCTCGAACTGGGCCACGCCGTCGGCCGTCTTGAGGTTGACGACCGGCCGCACGTGCAGACACCCGACCGAGGCGTGGGCGTAGACGCCGGCCCGGGTGCCGTGCCGCGCCACCAGCTGCTGGAACCGGGCGATGTAGTCGCGCAGCCGCTCGGGGGCCACGGCCGTGTCTTCGACGAAGGAGAGCGCCTTGGCGTCGCCCTTCATCGCCATCGACAGCCCGAGCGCCGACTCGCGCAGGTGCCAGACGCGGGCCTGGGCGGGGGCGTCGAGCAGCCGCCGCGTGCGCACCCCGGGGAAGGCGCTGCTGAGGTCGCGCTCGCAGGCCTCGAGCCGCGGCACCAGCGCGTCGAGGTGGTCGTCGTAGAACTCCACGCAGAGCAGCGCCGGATGGTCGCCCTGCACGACCTGGCGGAGGGCGGCGTCGAGCGTGGCGTGGCCGCGGGCGTGGCTCAGGATGAAGTCGTCCATCACCTCGATGGCCGAGGGCCGGTGGGTGAGCACCCGCGGCGTCGCGGCCAGCGCGTCGAGCAGGTCGTCGAACTCCAGCGTGACCAGCGCCTTGACGGCCGGCAGGGGGACCAGGCCGATGGTGGCCTCGGTGACGAAGCCCAGCGTGCCCTCCGAGCCGACCATCAGCCGCGACAGATCGACCGGCGCGGCCGGGTCGACGAAGGCGTCGAGGTTGTAGCCGCCGACCCGGCGCAGCACCTTCGGGAAGCGGCGGTCGATCTCGCCGGCGTGGGTCCGGGCCAGGGCCGGCACGTCGCGCAGCGCCCGGGCCAGGATCGACTCGCCGCGCGCGGCGCCGTCCAGCGCCTGCGGCGTGAGCGGGCCGAGCGTCGCCGTCGAGCCGTCGGCGAGGACCACCTGTTGGCTGCGGACGTGGTCGATGGTCTTGCCGTAGAGCACCGAGCGCGCGCCGCTCGAGTTGTTGGCCATCATGCCGCCGACGGTGGCGCGGCTCGACGAGCTGACGTCCGGGGCGAAGCGCAGGCCGTGCGGCTTGAGCTGGTGGTTCAGCTCGTCGAGGACGACGCCCGGCTCGACCCGGGCGGTCCGGGCGTCGGGATCGATCGCCAGGACCCGGTTGAGGTACTTGGAGGTGTCGAGCACCAGGCCTTCGCCGATGGCCTGCCCGGCCTGCGACGTGCCGCCGCCGCGCGGGGTGATCGACACCCCGTGCCGTGCCGCTATCGTGACCGCCGCCTCGACGTCGTCGCGGGAGCGCGGGATGACCACGCCCCGCGGCTCGATCTGGTAGACGCTGGCGTCGGTGGAGTAGAGGGCGCGCGACGCCGTGTCGAAGCGCACTTCGCCCGACAACGTCGCACGCAGATCCTGTTCCAGGGCGTCGGCCACTCTCGCGTCGTGTCCCGGTGCGACCGTTGCCGCGTCGTCAGGACGTCCGCGCGCATGGTACCAGATGCCGGCCGCGGTCCCGGGCGGGCGCCGGCGCCGGGCCTCTGGTAGCATCGCCGGCGCCGGAACTTCGCGGCGCAGAGGTGCTTTGATGACGCGACCGACGACGACGCTGGTGCTTGGCGCGCTGGCGCTCGGCGCCGCTATCGGCCTGCACGCCGCTCAGCCGCCGGCACCGCCGGTCCAGATCCCCGCGCCGGTGACGCCGCCAGCCGACCGCGCTACGCGCACGTTCCAGGGGGAATGCGCGGGCTGTCACGGCGACGGCGCTCGAAGGCGCCCGCGCCGGCAGCCTGCTCGACGATCGCTGGAGCTTCGGCGGCGACGACGACAGCGTGGCGCGTTCGATTCGCAACGGCAACGCCGACGCCGGCATGCCGGCGTTCGGCAGCAGGCTGTCCGACCCCGAGATCCGGGAGATCGTGGCGATGGTTCGGACGCTGGCCGGGCGAGCGAAGGGCCGTCCCGCCACCCGCGCGACGCCGGTGGTCGACGGCGTGGTGCGCAGCGAGAAGCAGGTCTTCCGGATCGAGACGCTCACCGACGCGCTGGAGACGCCGTGGGGCATGGCCGTGCTCCCCGATGGCCGGGTGCTGGTCACCGAGCGTCCGGGCCGGCTGCGCCTCATCGAGGGCGGCCGGCTGCAACCGACGCCGATTCGTGGCGTGCCGGCCGTGTGGACGCGCCAGGACGGCGGGCTGTTCGATGTCGAGGCCCATCCGCGCTTCGCCGAGAACCGGTGGATCTACCTCTCCTACGCCGAGCCCGGTGGAGACGACCGATCGATGACGGCGATCGTGCGGGCCCGCCTCGACGGCGACGCGCTCGCCGACCTCGTGCCCATCGCGCGCTGGCCCGACGACTACACCGCCAGCAACGTGCACTACGGCTCGCGGTTCATCTTCGATCGCGAGGGCTACCTGTACTTCAGCATCGGCGACCGCGGGCGCGCCGATCGGGCGCAGGACCTCGCCTCGCCGGTCGGCAAGATCCATCGCGTCACCGACGACGGAAAACCGGCGCCCGGCAATCCCTTCGCGAACCAGCCGGGCGCGCTGCCGACGATCTGGAGCTACGGCAATCGCAACGCGCAGGGCGTCGCCTGGCACCCGGTGACGGGGGAGTTGTGGGAGACCGAGCACGGTCCACGTGGCGGCGACGAGGTGAACGTGATCAGCCGCGGCGCCAACTACGGCTGGCCGGTGGTGACCTTCGGCATCCTCGACGTGTGGGTATCGCCGGCCGTCAACGGCACCGCCACGGCGACGACCGGCCAGCCGGGCATGGAGTCGCCGATCACCTACTACACCCCCTCGCCGGGAATCTCGCCGCTGCTCTTCTACACCGGCGACCTCTTCCCCGGTTGGCGCCACGACCTGCTCGTCGGCATGCTGCGCGACGAAGAGCTGCGCCGGCTGACGACCGACGGCCACCGCATCGTGCAGCAGGAAGTGCTCTTCTCCGGACTGGGCCGAGTGCGCGACCTGGCGCAAGCCGCCGACGGGTCGTTGTATGTGGCGCTGGCGACGCCAGGCGCGTCGCTGTCGGACACCACGGCCGGACGAGTGGTGCGTCTGGTTCCGGTCGGACGCTGAGCGGCCGTCCGCGCGCCGGGCTACTGGCTCTTGCCGCGGGCCGCGATCGGCCACACGCCTTCGACGGTGTCGTCGCGCACGGCGTGGATCTCGTCGTAGAGGTTGACGGTGGGATCGCAGTGCGGCGGCTGGAACGCGACCCGGTCGCCGACGCGCAGCCGGCGCGCGGCCTGGCGCATGTCGAGGCGGCCGTGCTCGTCGCCGGCCCAGCCGTAGGTGATGCCCGGCTGGCCGATCGCCACCGGTGTGAACGGCCGATCGGTGGCGAACGACTTGTAGCCGCCGTCGACGATGGCGTCGTCGCCGTGCACGCTCACCACGGTGGTGACCACCGAGAGCGCCGGCTGGAAGTCGGTGTAGGCGTGGCCGCCGTCGGGGCCGCCGATGCGGGCGTAGTCGGCGTCCATGTAGATGAAGCTGCCGGGCTGCAGTTCGGTGACGCCGTCGAGCTCGGCGTCGATGCGATAGGTCCCGGTCGAGCCGCCGGTGACCAGCGGGCACGCGATGCCGTCCTGCGCCAATAGCCGGGCGGTGTCGATGGCAGCCAGCAGGCTGGTCGTGCTGCGCGCCCGGCGCGCGTCGAAGGGCGAGGTGTGCGAGGCGGTGCCGTCGTAGGCCTGCAGGCCGGCGAAGGTGAGGCTGGGCGAGCCATCGATGGCGCGGGCGACGTCGCGGGCCGCCGCCCCCGGAGCGACACCGGTGCGGCCGAAGTAGAGATCCACGGCGACCCGCATCGTGACCCCGGCGCGCCACGCGGCATCGCCCAGCACGCGCACCGCCTCGACGTCGTCGGCGACGACGATCGTGTCGGGCGCCAGCTTGGCCAGCTTGGCGGCCCGTGCCGCCTTGACCGGACCGACGACGGCCGTGGTGACCAACAGCCCGCGCAGCCCGTTGGCGGCGAACACCTCGGCCTCGCCGAGCTTGGCGGCGCACGTGCCCACGGCCCCGGCCGCGACCAGCCGCTTGGCCACCTCCGGACACTTGTGCGTCTTGCCGTGCGGGCGCAGGGCCTTGCCGCGCCCGGCGACGAACGCCGCCATGGTCGCGACGTTCGATTCGAAGGCGGTCAGGTCGAGCAGGAGCGCGGGGGTGGGAATCTCGTCGCGATGCATTGCCGCGGGCATGCTAGCAGATGCCCGGGGTGCGACCGCGGCGCCCGACCTCATCGCCCGGGATTGTCGAGCGTCAGCTGCCGCACCCAGACGCCGCGGGCGGTCTCTTCGCCGCTCGGCAGTGGCGACCCGAACTCCGCCCGCAGCCCGGGCCCGGCCGCCGGCCCCGGCGCCGTCGCCAGCCCGCCCACGCCGCGCAGCACGCCGACCAGGTCCGTCGACAGCGGCCGGGCCAGCACCGGCGCATCGGCGCTGGGAGGCGGCAAGGCGTCGAACACTCGCTGGAACGCCGGCGACAGCGGCTGCGGGCTGGCGAAGATCAGGAAGTGCTCGCGGCCTCCCGCTGACGACACTCGCCAGTTGACGCGGGTGCCGTTCACGATCCCGGGAATCTCGTGGCGAGTGCCGGCCGGCAGCGGGTTCGTCGCCGGCAAGCCGGGCAGCGGGAACAGGAGGTACGAATCGCCGCGGTCGTCTTCGTTGACGACATAGACGTACGTGGGCACCGAGCTGACCACCTGCAGCGACAAGCTGATCCCCCGGGGCGACGCGGGCGCCGGGGTCAAGCCTCACGCGGGTGCGACCCTGCTCGCGATAGAACGCCGCTTCGATGCGATAGCTGTCGGCCGGCGCCGTCGCGTCGCCCGCCGGCGACGTCGCGCCACCGTCGGTCACGGCGGCGCCCGGGATGGTGGCCGCGGCGATCGGCAGCTGGCGGTCCGTCGTCCGGTTGCCGAGGGCGAACCACAGCGCCAGCACCGCGAGTCCGCCCGCGACCGCGAACATCAGTGGGCGTGTCACGACCGGTTGGGGCTTCGGGTGGGGCGCCGGATCGGCGTGGCGGAGGGCGTGGTTGAAGCGCCGCTTCCAGCTCGCCGGCGGTCTGATAGCGCTCGCCGGGACGCTCGGCCGTGGCGCGCTCGACCACGTGGATGAAGGCGTCGGGCAGGTCGGCGCGGACGTCGCGCAACAGCCGGCGAGGGCCGCCGGCCTCGTGCTTGCGCCGCACCTCGGTGCCGGAGTTCCCTTCGACGGGGAAATGACCGGTGGCGAGGTAGATAGAGCAGGACGCCGACACTGTAGATGTCCGAGACCGGGCGTGCGGTCGTTGCCCGCGAACACCTCGGGGGCGAGATAGAGCGGCGTGCCGGCGAAGCGGCGGCTCGCCGGGTCGTCGGTCTTCACGTCGTAGCCGGCGCCGAAATCCATCAGCACCGTGCGGCCGCCGGCGGCGCGCATGACGTTCTGGGCCTTGACGTCGCCGTGCACCAGGCGTGCCCCGTGCACCGCGGCCAGCCCGCAACAGATGTCCACGCCGACGAGCATGGCCTCGCGGGCGTTGAACGCCCCTTGATGGATGACGAGTTCGTCGAAGGTGCGGCCGTGGAGCAGCTCCATCGCCACGCCCACGTCCTGGCCGTGCCGCTCGGCCTTGAACACCCGCACCACGTTCTGATGGTTCAGCTGGGCCAGCAGCCGTGCCTCGTTCAGCGCCCGATCCGGATCCTGCGGCCGCGGCCCGCGCTGCCGGATCACCTTGAGGGCGACCTCGAGGTTCAGGGTCGCGTCGAGGGCCCGGTAGACCGTGCCGTAGGCGCCGTGCCCGATCTCGCCGAGGATGGCGAACGAGCCCCAGGTGTCGGGGACCGGCTGGCTCATGCGCGACACGCGTTCGAGCACGCGCAGCTCGTCGAACACCGCGGTCGTCGAGCCGTCGGCGTCGGCAGTGAGGTGCTCCCAGTCGACCGGAATGCCCTCGGCAATCGACGACGCCACCGAGAGCACGGACGGGCTGGTCAGCGGGCTTGGCGGTCATGTGCCATCTCCTCGGCGAGCCGGACCAGTGCCCGGCTCACGGCCATGTGGGCGGCGGCAGCGCTGGGCTTGCCCAGCGCCTCGGCCACTTCGGCATGCGACAGACCCAGCTCGACGCGGGCGATGACCGCCTCGCGCTCCTCCGGCTTGAGGCGCTCGAGGGCCGCTTCGTAGCGGGCGAGGACCTCACCGCCGATCGCCTCTTCGAGGGGCGAGGGCGAGGTGGCCGGGATGTCGCTTTCCAGGGCATCGGACGGCCCGCGCCGCGCGCCGCTGCGGGCCACGTCGCGGATGCGGTTCCACAGCGTCGTCCACACGTAGTCGCGAAAGGCGCCCGCATGACGCGGTTCGAACGCCGGCATCCGGTTGAACACCTTGACCAGGGTCTCCTGCACCAGGTCCTGGGTGTCCATCGCGCCGCGGGCGGCGTTCGGGAGACGTCCGTGGGCCCAGCGGCGCAGCCGGGTCTCGTAGCGGGTGAAGAGGGCGTCGAGGGCGGCCTGGTCGCCCGTCCGGGCGCGCTGCACCAGGTCCACGGTGGCCTCGGGTCCGTCGGGCACACCGCTGACCGCGGTGGCAGGGCCGGGACGACGGGCGACGGCTTCGTCCATCTGGGGCTGGTCGCGAAGGGCGACGGGAGCCGCGCCAATCATAAGGCTTTCGACCGGGACCGCCTGTTCCAGCTGTGGGATGGCCATGAGCGCCTGCATCGGGGTTCAGAAGGGTCAACGCCGGGGGCGGGCGGATCGAACGCCGGGTTCGATCGGCGACCGGCCGGCGTTTCTACAGGAGGACCGGCCCCGATTGTTTGCAAATAGCAGCTGCAGCTCGATGAGTGCTCGACTAAGCTTCGGTCCCGGCGTTTTGGAGGAGCCCCCCAATGAGCCACGTCACCAAGTCGGATCCACCGTGGTTGATCATGATCTATCTCGCCGGCGACAACGGGCTCGGCGAAGGTATGGTGCATGCGCTTCAGGACCTGATTTCAGTCGGGATACCTGAAAATGACAAGCTCGTGGCGCAGCTGGATCCGTTCGGCGCCGGTTTGGCCACCAGGAGATATGACCTGTCGTCGGTTGCAATCCGCACGCGCGCGGCCTCGAGAAGTTCTACGACAAGAGCGACAACGACCCTGACGACGACCCTGACGACGACGTTGAGTCGAATACCGGCAGCGCCCGTTCGCTTAAGAACTTCATCGCGTGGGCGACAAGAAGCATGGCGCACCACGGACTAAATATCTGCTCATCCTGGCCGGGCACGGCGGCGGAGTAGCCGACGATGTCTTCCTGCGCGACGAAGGCGCGGACGACTCCCTGACCTTGGCCGAACTGAGGCCGCACTGAAAGGGGCTCATAAGCTGACGAGAAGAAAATCGACATCCTCGGGTTCGATGCCTGCTTCATGTCGATGGGCGAAGTCATCTACGAACTGCGACGGGACGTTCGCCTGGTCATCGGCGCCGAAGGTCTGGAACCCGAATTAGGCTGGCCATACTCGGAGATCTCAAGAGGGCCGATGAGGAGCTGCAACGGCTGCTAGAGAGGAACTGGAGAAGCGCTCAGCTGCTCGGCGCCACGCCGGCGGTCCGAAGCGCCGAGCGGGAGCCGCACGCCCTCTCACCTCGACCCCGAAGAATTGGCGGAACTCATCGTTGAGACCTATATCAGGACCTATTCGGATTTCGACAAACGGCTGGACGGTCAGTGGATCTCTCCGCTCTTCGGCTTGAGCCGATGGACGGCGTGGTCAAGGCTGTCAAGCGTCTGGCGAGCGCCCTTAAGGCACTCGACCGGAAGGAACAACAGAAGGTCCTAGTCGCCCATTGGCGAGCTCAAACCTATCGGCTCGACCATACGCCGACCTTCGCGATTTCGCGATCGAGCTCACCAAGCAGTTTCCGAGGAACCAAGTCGGAATTCGGGCGCGAGCGGTCGCCGACGCAGTTAAGAGCCTCGTGGTGCTGTCGGGTGCAGTGGTTATTCCTGCCAGCATTCATACGGCCTGTCTGTGTACTTTCCGTGGGCGGCGTATCGCGGAGTTATGCGCGGTCGGAGTTTGCGAAGGATACCGGCTGGGCGAGGTTTCTCGAGCGCCACTCGCCCTGACGAAGCGTGAGAAAAGGTTAGGGACCACCCGTAAGCCCCCGGCCGAGCGCGTCATCCTAGCTCGACAGACATCCGCCCTGAGGCAACGCATCGAGGCGGATATCAAGCGGCAAGGCATCGGTGTTTCGAAAAAGCGCAACGGCAGGATAGAGGGCATCGGTTGCAAGAAAGGTCAAACGCGCGGTACCGGAAGGCGTCACCCTGGACCAGGATCTTTCGATTGAGATCGCACGCCAGCTTGGTCCCGGGCATCGCTGGGGCGACAAGTCGCGGTGGGCGACAAGTCGCGATGGGGGACAAGTCTCGAACCGCCGGCAACGGCAGGCGTTCGCCTATCGACCAGCAGGATCAAATGAAGAATCTGCCCCTGGTCTGCGGCACCAGTTCTTTTCGAGCTGGTCGAAGCCGTGAACTACAGTGTCGTAGAGCATGGTGGTGCGCTTCGCCGCTGCAACAGTCGCTGCCGTGATGGGTGTGGGTTGCCTATCGGGACCAACGCCAATGCAGCTGCTTACTGAAGCCGATCACCTGCGGGCCGCGAACAACAAGAGCGCCATACAGCAGGCGGTCACGAAATATCAGCAGGCGCTTGACAAGGCACGGCCCCGCGACGCAAGGATCGCTGCGAGAGCCGCGGCCGGGCTCGGAACGGCGTTCGAACAACTGGGAATGCTCGACAAGAATCAGCCCAGGCCTTCGCGGACGCACTGGCCTTGGCCGAGGGGATCGACAATCGGCTCCTCAAGAGCCAGCTCCACAGCAGCGTCGGCGTGGCGCCACAGCTCGCGGGAAGTCCGGGAGTGTCGCTCGACGAGACCGAGCGTCACTGCCGCGCGGCGTTGGACCATGCGCAGGGCGCCGACGGCCTCGCCGAGCAAGCCGGCGCCCTGAACTGTCTTGCCGAGGTGGCCTACGGACGCGGCAACCTTCCCGCAGCGCTGGAACAGTTCAACCGAGCAGCCGACATGAGACGACGCCTGTCGGATCAGCGGGCATCGGCACAGGCGATGCTCAGTCTCGGCCAGCTGCACTCTGACATGGGCCAGTTCGAACTCGCCAGGCAGAGCCTGGTCGAGGCACATTCACTCTGGGAGTCTTTGCAGGAACAGCGTCAACTCGCGATTACGATGGTCGCCGAGGCGCGCGTCCAACAACGGCGGGGCGACTATCAGACTTCGCTGGCGGGCTTCGACCAGGCGCTCGCGTTGCTCGAGCCGATTGGCGACACCATTTGGCTGGGAGCGAGTCTAACCGGCAAAGCCCAGGTTCTCTTGAACACAGCCGATGTGGCGCAATCGCTACGACTGTGGGAGCAGGCATACGAACTGTTCGCAGCGTCCGGTTCCAAGCCCGCCGCAGTCGATGCGCTGATGTCGGCCGGTGAGACGATGCTCGCGTCCGGCGACGACCTTGGTGCCCTCAACCGGTTCGAGCGTGCCCTGGCACTAGCCAAAGAATTGGGGAACGTCCGTTACGAAGCCTGGGCCCATCGAAGCTTGGGCTCGGTGGAGTTGTTCCGCGGACGGGCAGATGATGCTCGCAAGCACCTCCAGCAGTCGCTCGACTTGCTGCCAT
>CAWAYR010000027.1:0-57890 GCA_963786365.1 uncultured Acidobacteriota bacterium | reverse complement strand
CGGAGTCGGCGGTGCTCTCGGGCGGTCAGGCCGCGGGCGCCGAATTCGACGGCGTCGGTGCCGGGTTCGTCGTGCCGTTTTGGCGCGCCGACGTCGCCAGTCGCATCGAGCGCGTCTCGACCGCCGACGCGCGGGCCATGGCCTTCCGGCTGGCGCGCGAGGAGGGACTGTTCGCCGGCACCTCGACCGGCGCGAACGTGGTCGCGGCGGTGCGCGTGGCCGCCGACCTGGGTGCCGGCGCCACGGTCGTCACCGTCGCGTGCGATACCGGGATGAAGTACTGGCCAGCTACGGCGCGGCGCTGGCCGAGGCCGCTCCGTCGTAAAACCGCTCCGGCTCAGCGCGACAGGCTCACGTTCAGCGCCACGGTGCGGCCGGCGCGCACCTGCACGGTGCGCCGGTAAGTGGTCAGGCCCTCTTTGCGGACCTCGACGTCGTGCGGACCGTCGGCGAGCTCGATCGGGATCCGGTCGTCGCCCTCCGGCGCCGACCACTCCTCGCCGTCCACGAACAGCGTGGCGCCCTCGGGCTGCACGCGAATGGCCAGCGTGCCGAAGGCCGCCGCCGGCGGTGCCGCCGGGCCCCCGGGTCGGAGGGTGAGCCGGCCGGTGGCGCCGCGACCTGCGGCCGTGGTCCGCTGTCCTCGCCTGGCGCCAACGGCTCGAGCGGCTGCTTGATGTTGATAGTGGCGCCGGGCCGGAACAGCAGCTTCTGCGTGAAGGTGCGGTAGCCCTCGAGGTAGATGGTCAGCTCGTGTTCGCCGGGCGCCACGCTGAGGCGTTGGAAGGTGCCGTCGAAATAGTCCACGGTGCCGGCCAGGTAGCCGTCGACGTAGACCTCGGCCTGCCGCGGCGTGACTTGCAATCGAGCCGAGCCGAAGCCGGCGAACGACGGGCCGTACCGTCCGGGATAGCCCCAGCCGGGATAGCCCCAGCTCCAGAACGGATCGTAGAAGCCGTAGCCGGCGTAGAGCGGCGGGGGCACGATCACGACCGCTCCGCGGCCGCCCCCCGGGTGGCCGTGGCGCTGTGCGCTTGCTGCGGTGGGCGAGAGGACGAGGACGGCGACGAAGACCACCGCCAAGGTGTGTGAGGTTGCTCGGACGCGTGGGGTCACCGGAGGCTCCGAGGCAGGCGCTTCCAAATCTCAGCAACGTCGATGCCAGCCCGCGTCTGACATATCCAGCCGTCTTCGACGGCAGGCGCGCACGTCGGCAGCACCGGTGTCCCCTCGCGCGCACCCCGCTGTGCCGGCGACAGGACACCGCGCCGTGGGCCGGCTCCGCCATCACGGCGTGGACTCGGTGCGCAGCACCAGGAGACCAAGCATCGTCAGCCCGGCGAAGGCGGCGCCGGCGTAGAACGTGGCGGCCGGTCCCGCCACGCGCCACAACCCGCCGGCGAGCACGCTGGCAGCGAGCAGTGCGACGCCGGTCGCCAGGCTGTAGACGCCGAAGGCGGTGCCGCGCAGGTGCGCCGGGCCGGCGTCGGCGACCAGCTTCGAGAAGAGTCCCTGCGTGAGCGCCAGATGCAGGCCCCACGCGCCGCCGCCGAGCAGCACCTGCTGCGGGGTTCGTGCCTGCGCCAGCACCACGTCGGCGACGGCGAGCACGGCCAGGCCCGAGAGCAGCAATCCGCGCCCGCCGACGCAATCGGCCACCACCCCCGCCGGATAGGCGCCGAGCGGCATAGACCGCGCTCATCGCAATCATCACGAGCGGCACCTGCCCCGGCGCCAGGCCGACGCTGTCGGCGCGGAGCACGAGGAACGCCTCGCTGAACCGGGCCAGCGTGAAGAGCACGGCGATGCCGACGACGTGCCAGTAGTGGCGCGGCAGCGACGACGCGTCGCGCAGGCGGACGGCGGGTCGGGTCGCGTCACGGCTGACGGATTGGCTCGGCTCCTGCACCCCGGCGGCGAGCAGCGCGACGGCGAGCACCGCTGGGCCCCACGCTGCACCACAGCAGGTGCGCAGGTCGCCGGCCAGCCACGACATCAACAGCACGGCCAGCAGCGGCCCGAGCACGGCGCCCACCGAGTCGAGCGCCTGGCGGAGCCCGTAGGCCGCACCGCGCAGGTGCGGCGGCGTGACGTCGGCGATCAGGGCATCGCGGGGCGCGCCGCGGATGCCCTTGCCAACGCGGTCGACGAAGCGGGCGGCAAAGACCGCCAGCACCGACGTGGCCAGCGGGAACGCCGGCTTCGACAACGCGCCCAGGCCGTAGCCGAGCACGACCAGCGGCTTGCGGCGCCGCCAGCGGTCGCTGAGCACGCCGGAGAACACCTTTGCGAACGCCGCCGTCGCTTCGGCGACGCCTTCGACGATGCCAATCGTGACCATGCCGGCGCCGAGGGTCGTCGTCATGAAGAGCGGCAGCAGGCTGTGGGTGAGCTCCGACGACGTGTCCATCAGGAGCGAGACGAGCCCCAGCACCCACACCGAGCGGGGCAGCGCTGATCGAGTGGTCGCGGTCATGCGATCGCCGTCCGCCGCCGTGTCCGGCCTCACGACTATACTGATTCTTCTGCACGTTCCCAGCGTCGAACCGGCGATCGAACCAGCCGCGGGGCAGGCGTGGCGGAGGATGACGCGCGTGCTCGGGTTCGTGATTGTCGCGTCGGCCTGGAGCCTTGCCGTCGCGGCGCAGCCGGCCGCGATCACCGTGCGCATCGAAGTGCGGGCCGACGACCGCCCGGTCGCCGGCGCAGTAGTGACCCTGGCCGAGGCCGCTGCCGTTACCGATCCGCTGGGCATCGCCGTGCTGGTCGCGGCCCCGGGCGCGCCCCGCCTTTCGGTGACCGCCGACGGCTTTCTGCCCTTCGCGGAGCCGGTGGCCGTGGCTGGTGGACCCAACCCGCAGACCGTCGTCGTGGCGCTGGTGCCGGTCCCCGAAATCGACGAGGAGGTCGTCGTCGTCGCGACCACGCGCACCGGCCGCCGCCTCGAGGATCAGCCGACCCGCGTCGAGGTGCTCGACCGCGAGGAGATCGAAGAGAAGCTGCTGATGACCCCTGGCGACATCGTGATGATGTTGAACGAAATGGGCGGGTTGCGGGTGCAGGCCACCTCGCCCTCGATCGGCGCCGCCAGCGTGCGCGTGCAGGGCATGCAGGGCCGCTATACCCGCTTCCTCGGCGACGGCCTGCCGCTCTTCGGCCAGCAGGTGGGCGGGCTCGGGCTGCTGCAGATTCCGCCGATGGATCTCGGACAGGTCGAGGTCATCAAGGGCGCGGCGTCGGCGTTCTACGGCGCCGGGGCGATGGGCGGGGTCGTCAACCTGCTGTCGCGGCGGCCTGGGGCCGAACCGGCCGCTGACCTGCTGATCAACCAGTCGACGCTCGGCGCCACCGACGCCGTCGCCTACGTGTCGTCGCCGCTCGGCGCCCGCTGGCGCGGGTCGCTGCTCGGCCGGCGGCCACCGGCAATCCCGCAACAATCGCGACGACGACGGCTGGGCCGATGTCGCCGGCTACAACCGCGGCGTGTTCCGGCCACGGCTGTTCTTCGACGGCGGCAACGGGCGCTCGGCGTTTCTCACCGCCGGTGCCACGATCGAAGATCGCGAGGGCGGCACGATGCCGGGCGCGGTGCTCGCGCCAACTCGGCGCGCCTACATCGAGGCTCTCGACACCCGGCGGTTCGACGTCGGCGCCAGCGGCCAGACCTTGCTCGGCGAGCGGGTCGTCGCCACCGCGCGGGCGGCGGCGGCGTGGCAACGCCACGACCACCGTTTCGGACCAGTGCGCGAGCGCGACGCCCACGACACGCTCTTTGGCGAGGCCGCGCTGCGCGGCGCCGCCGGCGCGCCACACCTGGGTCGCAGGAATCGCGGTCGAACGCGATCATTACGATCCGCGCGACGTGCCGCGCTTCGCCTATTCGTACGTCGTGCCCGGCCTGTTCGCGCAGGACGACGTCGACCTGGCGTCATGGCTGGCGGTCTCGGCCGGTCTGCGCGTGGACGTGCACAGCGAGTACGGCACGTTCGCCAGCCCGCGGCTGGCCGCGCTGATGCGGGGCGGCGGCTGGACCAGCCGGGTGTCGGTCGGCCGCGGGTTCTTCGCCGCCACGCCGCTCACCGAAGAGACCGAGGCCGCCGGGCTGACGCGGCTGACCGTCGAAGGACCCCTCGAAGCCGAGCGCGGCACGACGGCGTCGATCGATCTCACGCGCGCCTTCGGCCCGGCCACGGTCACGGCGACGCTCTTCGGCTCGCGCATCGACGACCCCGTCGGTGTCGATCGCGACGACGCCTACGTGCTGCGCACGCGGACCGACGCCACCACCAACGCCGGCGTCGAGCTGCTCGGCACCGTCCGTCACGGGGCGGTGGCCGCGACCGGCACCTACACCTACGTACAGGCCAGGGAGCACGACCGCGGGCTCCGGCAGGACGTGTCGCTCACGCCCCGGCACAGCGCCGGCGTGGTCGGGATGTGGGAGGTCGGACGACGTCGGCCGCCTCGGCCTCGAGGTCTACTACACCGGGCGCCAGCGGCTCGAGGTCAATCCGTATCGCCAGGAGTCGCGCCCATACGTGATCGTCGGCCTCCTGGCGGAGAAGCGCTTCGGGCGGTTCCGCGTCTTCGTCAATGCCGAGAACCTCGGCGACGTGCGCCAGACGCGTTGGGACCCGGTGGTGCGGCCGTCACCAGGCGCCGATGGGCGCTGGACCGTGGACGCCTGGGCGCCACTCGACGGCCGGGTGATCAACGGCGGCGTGCGCGTCGCCTTCTGAGCGCTCAGCCGCGGGCGGCGGGTTGATAGGTTCCGGGGCGGATGCGGGCGGCGATCGACAAGCGATTCCACGCGCTGATCGTCGCCACCGCCAGTGTCAAATCGGCCAGCGCCTTGGCGTCGAAGTGGGCGCGGGCCTCGTCGTAGACCGCATCCGGCACGTGCCCGTCGCTGACCTGGGTCACGGCCTCGGTCCAGGCGAGCGCGGCGCGCTCGCGGGCGCTGTAGAACGGGCACTCCCGCCACGCGTCGAGGGAATAGAGCCGCTGTTCGCTCTCGCCGGCGGCCCGCAGGTCCTTCCAGTGCATGTCGAGGCAGTACGCGCAGCCGTTCAGCTGCGAGGCCCGCAGCTTGACGAGGTGGATGAGGGCCGCTTCAATGGCGCAGTCGGCCAGGTAGCGCTCGAGCGCGTCCATCGCCGTGTAGACACCGGGCGCGACCGACGCGTAGTTGAATCGGGTCTGCATCGTCAGCTCCTGTTCGCGGGACGTGAGGTCGACGTCGGCCGCGCGGCCCGCTCGGCCAGCAGCAGCGCCGCCGCCGAGGCGGAGAACACCGAGTAGTCGAGCGGCGACTTGGGCCCGTCGGCCAGCGCCATCAGCACGGCGAACGTCGCCAGCAGCGCGCTGCTGGCCAGCGCGGCGCCGCGGACCCACACGCCGGCCAGCAGCGCCACGGCCAATCCGGTCTCGGCCAGCGTGGCGGCCCACGCCAGCACCGGGATCGCCGCCGCTGGCGCGTAGAAGTTCAACGCGGCCGTGCGCTCGATGAAGGCGTCGAACCGCGACAGGCCCGGCGTGCCCGCCCACAGGCCGAATCGCCCGGCGACGGCTGACAGGAACGCCGTCGCGATGGCGAGGCGTGCGTAGCGGCTGGCCCAGATGCCCACGCTTCGAGCGTAGCCCCAAGTGGACCATGTGTCAGGGCCGATTACCGCCATCGCGATTGGACCACTCAGGGCGGGCTCACTGCGCGCCGTCGGAATGCGTGGGTCGACATGTGATGGCCGGCGCCGCGTGAGCGCCGTGGCCGTCGAGCATATCAACGGCCGCCGGCCGCGTCGGTCGGGCGGGCCGTAGAATCCCTGGATGCGCCGCCTGCTGATCGTCCTTCTCGCCGTTTCGGTGACTGCGTGTGCCGCTCGGACGCCACCGGCGACCGCGCCCGCGCCGCCCGCATTGGCCGCGGGCACGCCCGCGCCGGCCATCCCCGACAGCATCCGCTGGGTGCAACAGTCGGCGGAGTTCCAGGCGGCGCTCCGCCAGGTCTACCGCCTGGCGACCGCGCACGTGGAGCGCGCGGCGGCGGCGCGGGCCGCCGGCGGCTGGGCGGTCGTCCTCGATGCCGACGAGACCGTGATCGGCAATGCCGTCTACCAGAGCGAACGCGCGCGAGTCGGCGCCGGCTTCTCGGCCGAGAGCTGGAAGGCCTGGGTGAAGCGCCGCGAGGCGACGCCGCTGCCGGGAGCGATGGAGTTCCTCGCCCGCGTGCGCGCCCTAGGTGGTCGCATTGCGATCGTGACCAATCGGCTCCAGTCGGAATGCGACGACACCGCGGCGGTCTTCGCGGCGCACGCCCTGGTCTACGACGCCATGCTGTGCCGGCCCGACGGCTCGCCGTCGGACAAGAACCCGCGCTTCGCGGCGGTAGCGGCCGGTCGATCGGCGGCCGGATCGACGCCTCTCGAGGTCGTGGCGTTCGTCGGCGACAACATCCTCGACTTCCCGGCGCAGTCTCAGAAGCTGCGGGGCGCGCCGGCGGCGGCGTTCGCGGAGTTTGGCGAGCGCTACTTCGTCGTGCCGAATCCGATGTACGGCAGTTGGCAGTGAGCGCCCGGCGCCGGCCTCAGGGCCGCGCCGCGCAGTAGCGCGATCCCCGACAGGACGTGGGCACGAAGAGCTCCGCCTGGATGCGCCACTCGCCCTCGACCTTGCGCCATTGCGCCAGATAGGTGCCGCCGACGTCGACCACGCCGTCTGGCTCGGTCCACCGCCCGGTCCAGGTGCCGCGTTCCGAGGCCACCGCCCAGGCGGCGAGGACGTCGACGGTCATCGGCGTGCGCACGTACACCGTATCGGGGCGCCGCGCGAACTGCTGGGCCATCCGCTCGCCGTTGGCGTCGCGGCCCGAGGCCTGGGCGCTGGTCGAGGTGACGATGTGCACGTCGGGCATCCAGTGGCCGGCGATGGCGGCCACGTCATGAGCGGCGATGGCTGCGTTCGAGCGTCCGCGTGCGGCGCGGATGGCGGCCTCATCGGGGGCCGCCGCGGGTTGTGCTGCCGCCGGCCCGGCAAGGCACAGCCACAGCACGGCGGGCAGTGCCGCGCGGCGTGCCGCCGCACGGCCGACACCAGAGCGAATCACGTCGGGCTCCATCGTCCGGCACGATAGCAGGAAGTACACTGCGGCCGCATGAATCGTCGTGCGTTCCTGTCCCTGTCCGGGGCCGCGGTGGCGGCGGCCGGCGCGCGAGTGTCGGGCCAATCGGCGCCCACCACCGACGGCGTCGAGGCGATCGAGACCATCGTCCGCGCCAAGATGGCCGAGTACCGCGTGCCCGGCGTCGGCCTGGGGCTCTGGCACGACCAGCGCCTGCACGTGCGCGGCTTCGGCGTGACCAGCCTCGACGACCCGCGGCCGATCACCGGCGACACGCTCTTCACCATCGCTTCGATTTCCAAGACGATGACCGCCACGGCCGTCATGCGGCTGGTCGAGGACGGACGTCTCGACCTGCGGGCGCCGGTGCACGCCGTGCTGCCGGAGTTCCGGGTGCGCGACCAGGCGGCCAGCGAGCAGGTCACGCCGTGGCACCTGCTCACCCACACGCCGGGCTGGGAAGGGCAGCTGACGACCGAAGATCGCGGCGCCGAGGCCCTGGCCCATTTCGTCTCGACGATCATGCCGACGCTGCCGCAACTGGCCGCGCCGGGCGAGGCCTGGAGCTACAACAACGCCGGGTTCGCGCTGTCGGGACGGCTCATCGAGGCCGTGACCAAACGCGGCATTCACGACGCCCTGCGCGAGCTGGTCTTCGCGCCGCTCGGCCTGACCCGTACGTTCACGCGGCTGACCGACGCGCTCACCTATCCGCTGACGCTCGGTCATCGCGACCGCGACGGCAGGACCGAGGTCATCCGGCCCTTCCAGACCACCTCGAGCACGACGGCGGGTGGCGTGATCACCTCGGTGAACGACCTGACCCGTTACGCGCGGTTCCACCTGAGCGACGGCGCCGCCGCCGACGGGAAGGTCTACCTGCCGCAGGCGCGGCTGACGCAGATGCAGACGGCGCAGGTCCGCAAGCACGGCACCGACGACGAGATGGGCCTCGGCTGGCACGTGCGTCAGCTCGGTCCCGTGACGACCTTGGCGCACGGCGGCACGTTGAACGGCCACTGTCTGCTGATCGAGCTGGCGCCGGCCCGCGGCCTGGCGTTCGTCGTGCTCACCAACCACGCCGACGGATGGCGTCTCGTGCAGGACGTCGAGCAGGCGATCCTGCAGCGCTACGCCGGCGTCGGCCTGGCACCGGGCCAGCGCATCGGGCACCGTGGCGTCAACGAGGCGATGAGCCTGCACAGCACGCCGCTGGCGGTGCAGCCTGACCTCGAGCAGTACGTCGGCACCTACACGCGTCGGCCGGTCGGCGAGGCGGTGGTGCGGCGCGATGGCGCCCGGCTGATCGTCGTCACCGGCGGCGGGCAGCCCGATGCCGGGATCGTGTTCTACGGTCCCGACGTCGCCTACGCGGTGAGCGGCGCTTACACCGGCATGCCCTTCGAGTTCGTGCGCGACGGCACCGGCTCGGTGCGCTGGATCCGCGTCAACGGTCGGATCGCCCGCCGCGGCTGATCCGGCGGCGGTCGGCCCGCGCTCGCGTGCCACAATCGCTGCAGCGGCCGCACTGGTGCGGGTCGCACCGGCAGGAGGCCCGCATGCTCTTTCTCATCACCTGGACGGCCACGGGACTGCTCATCGGCTGGCTCGTCCGCACCCTGCTGCGCTCGCGCCGTGACTTCGGTCTGGCCGGCGACCTGATCACCGGCTGGCTCGGCGGCATCGTCGGCGGCTGGATTTTCCGCAACGTCGGCGCCGTTGCGCCCGAAGGCCCGGTGGGTCACGTGCTGGTGGCCTCGCTCGGCGCCGCGACGCTGCTGGCCGCGTTGCGCCTGATCCGCAACCTGGCGCTGGCCGCAGGGGCGTCACCGCCGCCGCTCGAAGGTCCGGCCGACATCGATCCGCCGGTGGGCACGCTGGGCTATCTCGAACGGCGCATCGTCGACGCGGTGATGACGCGGCGCTGGCCGCTGCGCGACCCGAATCAGGCCTTCGAGGCCGACACCACGTTCGGCCAGCGCATCGCCGACAAGGTGGCGCTGTTCGGCGGCAGCTGGACGTTCATCGGCCTCTTCCTCATCGGCATCGTGGCGTGGATGGCGGCCAACGGCGGCAGCGGCCGCCAATTCGACCCCTATCCCTTCATCCTGCTCAACCTGGTGCTGTCGTGCGTCGCCGCCCTGCAGGCGCCGGTGATCATGATGAGCCAGAACCGGCAGAGCGCGAAGGACCGCTCCGACGCGCGCTCCGACTACGAGGTGAACCTGCGGGCCGAGGTCGAGATCGCCGCACTGCACACCAAGCTCGATCTGTTGCGCGAGCAGGAGTGGCAGCGGCTGGTCGGTCTGGTCGAAGAGCAGCGCCGCGCCCTCGACGAGATCCAGGAGCGCCTCAAGGCCCTGCAGGGCGGCGACCCGCGCCGCGACTGACCGCGGGCGTGGCGGCTCACCGCATGAAGATCCGGCGGTAGCCGCCGGCGACGAGCGCCGAGACGTCGGCGAGCACCCGCGGCAGGGCGAGGCCGCCCTCGCAGGCCAGGTAGCGCGGCTCCCAGCGCGGGTCGAACTTCTCCTTGAATGCCCGGAGTCCCTGAAAGCCGTAGAGCGGCTCGCCGTGCTCGTAGACGAACGCTCCGAGGCGGTTCCACAGCGGCGCCACCGGCGAGGCCTCGACGCCCGACAGCGGCGCCATCCCCAGAGAGAACGTGGCGATACCCCTCGGCCTTCCCCCACAGCATGAGGTGCGCCAGCAGCGCCTCCATCACGCTCTTGGGCGCCTCGGCCGAAAAGCGCATCAGGTCCAGCGACAGCTCGTCGCGATCGCTCCCCGGCCACACCGTGGCGAACGCCTGGATGCGGCCGTCGCGTTCGACGACGGCGGCGGGGAACCGGCCGACGTAGTCGTCGGCGAAGAAGCCGAGCGAGAAGCCCTTCTCGGCCGCGGCCTTACGGGCCAGCCAGTCGTCGGACACGGCCCGCAACTGGCTGCGGACCCGCGGGATCTCCGCCGCCGGCACGACCCGAAACGTCCAGCGGTCGCGCTCGAGGCGACGCACCGCCTGCCGAAAGCGGGCGCCGCGACTGCCAGCCACGCCGACGCCGGCCAGATCGACCCGTGCCTCCTCGCCCAGCTTCACGATCGCCAGGCCTGCACTCGGCGTAGCGCGGCAGATGGCGCGGCGCCGATCTCGTAGAAGGCCGGTGACCCGCCGAAATCGGCGGCGCGCTCGAGGAAGCTGTGGATCAGCGCCGGGGCCGCAGCGGCGGCGCCAACCGGAATCCCCCATCGCCACCCACGTGCGCCCCTGCACGCCGTACATCAGGAACGCGTCGCGCCCATCGCTGAAGATGGTGCCCTTGTCGCGCAGGAAGACGAGATTCGCCGCGGTGCTCGACTGCGCGGCGACGACGCGAGCGGCATCGGCGAGTTCGGCATCGGTGGGCGTCGCCACCTCGTGGGGCGAGTGGCCGATGAGCCGGGCCAACCCGACCAGCAGCACCACCACCGCCGCGCCGACCGAGGCCCGGAGGAAGCGCGACGCCTCACCGGTCAGCTCGAAGCGCCACCACAGCTCGCTCGCATAGTCGACGTGCGCGAAGGCGAAGAACCCGAGCCACACCGACGCCGCCACGGCACCGGCGAGCGCCGCGATCCACCGCGGCGAGAAGCGGGTCGCAAAGAACGCGGCCCGCCGATCGAAGGCCGGACGGGCGCGGTGCAGCACCAGCAGCATCACGAGCAGCAGGCCCGCTTCTTCGACGTCGAAGCCCTTCAGCAGCGACGCCGTCATGCCCACGGCGATGAGGATCGACGACAGGTAGTAGGCGGCGTCGAGCCGGCGGGCCAGGCCCTGCGACAGGACGAGGAGGCCGGCTCCGGCGACGCTGCCGATGAAATGCGACGTCTCGATGACGCCGAGCGGCAGCACGCGGTTGACCAGGTCGAGCCGGCCAGGCGCGGCTGGCGTAGCCCCCGAGAAGAGCAGCACCACGCCCGACAGGAACGTGCCGGCCGCCAGCAGGCGCGGCGCCCCCCGCTCGGTGCGGCGGCCCAGCCACACGCTCGCCCGCGCGACCTGCGCGCGCCGCTGCGCGGCCTCGTCGGCGACCAGGACGATGACGGCCAAGACGAAGGGCAACAGGTAGTAGATGGTGCGGTAGACGACGAACGCCGGCAGCAGATCGCCGGCCGTGAGCCAGGGCTTCAGCAGCAGCACCATCAGGCCTTCGAAGACGCCCATCCCGCCCGGAACGTGGCTGACGAGCCCGAGCAGGATCGCCACGAGATACGCACCGAGGAACGGCAGGAACGGCGGCGCGCCGGTCGGCAGCAGCACGTAGAGCACGGCGCCGGCCAGCAGCCAGTCGGCGATCGACACGGCGACCTGGCGCAGCGCCAGCCCGGCCGGCGGCATCGGGATGGCGACGCGCCAGCACCGCACCGGCGTCCGCCGCGACGCGGCGGCGGCGATATAGGCCAGGGGCACGAGCGCGAGCAGCACTCCGATCGAGCGGACCAGGGCGGGCGGTGGCATGCCGGGAGCGATGGGCAGAGGGCTGACCGCCAGGCTCACGCCGCCGAGTGCCAGCAGCCCGACCCAGAACGTGACCGAGTAGCCGACGACGATGCGCGACAGCTCGTCGGCAGTCACGCCCCACCGTGAATAGAACCGGTAGCGCACCGAGGCGCCCGACAGCGCCGCGAAGCCGACGCTGTGCGCCACGGCGTAGGCGACCAGCGCTACGCCGACGATCCGGCGGCGGGGGAGCACCGCGCCGGCATACTCGAACGCGAGCAGGTCGTAGCCGGTGAGCGCGGCGTAGTTGACGATGGTGAGCCCCAGTGCCGCCAGCAATCGCGACACCGGCACGCCGCTCACGTCGCCGACCAACTCGGGCCAGCGCACGGCGTGCAGCTCGACCCGCAGGACGGCGAGCGCCGCCCCGAACAGCAGCACGCCGGCCGCCACCGGCAGGACGCGTTCGAGCCGCGTCCAGAGGCCTGACGCGTGGCCCGCGATCGGCACGGCCTCAGCGTCCATGCGCCTGCTCGGCGATCCACGCCAGGGCGTCGGCGAGCCGCGCGTCGAACCCGGCCAGGTTGTCGCTGAAGCGGTGGTCGGCGGCAGGGACGATCCACAGCCGCTTGGGTGCCAACGCCGCGGCCATCACCCGCTGCACCTCGGTCACCGGCACGAACTCGTCGTGGGTCGAGTGGATGGCGGCCAGCGGCGCCGGAGCCACCCGCGCGGCCAGGCTCGCGGTGCTGAAGGACGGTTCGTCGGGCAATCCGTGCGTCACGTAGATGAGCGCATCGCGCCAGTGCCAGCCGAGCTCGTTGACGTCGGGCAGTCCGAGGCCGACGACGCCGCTGATCGCGGCGCGGGTGGCCGGGTCGGTCGCGGCCAGCAGCGACAGGCCGGCGCCCTCCGAGACCCCGACGAGCACGGGTTTGCCAGCGACCCCGCGGGCGGCGTAGTCGACCAGCGTCCGGTAGTCGCCGGGCTCGTCGGCGGGGCGGAGCGTCTGGTGCGTCGTGGTGAACGTACTCAGATACGACCTGACGTCGAAGCCGACGACGAAGTAGCCGCGGGCCGCCAGGGTCTCGGCCACGTGCGGCGCGAGGTGAATCCAGCCGCCGTCCCCGCTCGAGACGATCGCGGCCGGGCCGCCGCGCTGGCCGTAGAGGCGCACGGTCACGGCGTGCCCGCGCAGCCACAGCGTGTCGGTCGTCTGCGCGCGCGCCGGCGTCGCGAGCGCCGCGGCCACGAGCACCAGCGTCGCCGCCAGCGATCGCCGTCGCCGCCCAGCCTCACCGCCTTGACGGCCATCGGTCGCGCGAACCACGATGGCGTCGTGCGGGTGCTGGTCGTGGAAGACGACCGCAGCATCGCCGAGTTCGTCGCGGCGGGACTGCGGCAGGAAGGGCATGCGGTGGACGTCGCCGCCGACGGCGTCGCCGGACTCGAGCTGGCGCGGACCGAGCCCTACGACGCCGCGGTGATCGACGTGATGCTGCCGCGTCTCGACGGGCTCAGCCTGGTGACGGCGCTGCGCCGCGCCGAGATCGCCACGCCGGTGCTCTTCCTGAGCGCGCGCCACCGCGTCGACGACCGCGTGAAAGGGCTGCAGGCCGGTGGCGACGACTACCTGGTGAAGCCGTTCGCCTTCGCCGAGCTCCTGGCGCGGCTGCAGGCGATCACGCGTCGCGGCCCGGTGGCCGCCGAGCCGACCGCGCTCGCCGTCGCCGATCTGCACCTCGATCGCCTCACCCGGCGCGTCGAGCGCCACGGCGTGCCGATCGAGCTGCGGCCGCGCGAGTTCACCCTGCTCGAATACCTGATGCGTCAGCCAGGGCGGGTGGTCTCGAAGACGATGATCGTCTCGCACGTCTGGGACTACAGCTTCGACACCGGCACCAATGCCGTGGACGTGCTGGTCCACCGCCTGCGCGACAAGATCGACAAGACGTTCGAACCGAAGTTGCTCCATACCGTGCGTGGCGTCGGCTATGTCCTCAAGGTGGAGTGACGCCGTGCGGCACGCGCTGCCGCTGCGGCTCGGGCTGTGGTACGCGGCGCTGTTCGCGGTGAGCGCGACGACGCTGCTCGTCTTCACCTATGCGCTGCTCGGCCGGGCGCTGGCCGCCCAGGATCACGACGTGCTGGCGTCGATGCTGTCGCGCTATGCGCTGGAGTACCAGCGTGGCGGTCTGGACGGGCTGCAGCAGCTGGTCGAAGCCGATGCCAGTGAAGGACGCCACGAGCGCCTGCTCGTCCGGGTGGTGTCGGGCCGCACCGAGGTCATCTACTTCTCCCAGCCGCCGGACTGGCGGGCGGTCGACCTGGCCAGCCTCGACACGTCGTCGCACGGCTCGCCGTGGACGGCGCTGGCCAGCCCGCAGGATGGCAGCCTGCTGGAGATCGGCACCGCCGACCTGCCCGACGGCGTGACCGTCCAGGTGGGCCGCAGCTCGCACGTCCGCGACGAGCTGCTGGCGCACTTCCGATCGCGCGCGCTGCAGGTCGGCCTGCTGCTCGCGTGCATCGCGGCCGCCGGCGGGGTGCTCATCGCCTACGTCGGCCTGGCCCCGGTGCGCGCGCTCGACGCGACGACACGCGCCATTCTCGAGACCCGCCGCTTCGACGCCCGGGTCGCCACCCGCGGCACCGGCGACCCGCTCGACCAGCTCGGCGCCCGTATCAACGTGATGCTCGGGCAGATCGAGGCGCTGGTCGCGGGGATGCGCGGCGCCCTCGACAACGTCGCCCACGACCTGCGGACGCCGCTGACCCGGTTTCGCAACATCGCCGAGTCGGCGCTGACGAGCGGCGACGCCGCCGCCGCTCGCGACGGGCTGTCGCAGGCGCTCGAGGAAGCCGACCGCGTCGCGGCGACGCTGACCGCGCTGATGGACATCTCCGAAGCCGAGACCGGCACGATGCGGCTGGCCGTGGCGCCGCAGCGCCTGGCCGACGTCGTCGACGAGGCAATCGCGCTCCACGCCGACGACGCCGAGGACAAAGGCATCGCCATCGTCTCGACGGTGGCGCCCGCGCTGGCCGTGCCGGCCGATCGCACCCGGCTGCGCCAGGTGCTGGCCAACCTGATCGAGAACGCCGTCAAGTACACCGATGCCGGCGGCCGGGTCGAGGTCGGCGCCGCGAGCAACGCCGGCACCGTGTTGATCCAGGTGCGCGACACCGGCGTCGGGATTGCCGAGGCCGACGTGCCGCTGGTCTGGGACCGCCTGTATCGCGCCGATGCCAGCCGCTCGGCGCGGGGCCTCGGCCTCGGCTTGTCGCTCGTCAAGGCGGTGGTCGAGGCGCACGGCGGTCATGTGTCGGTCACCTCGTCGCTGGGACAGGGCAGCACCTTCGAGGTGTCGCTGCCCGCCGACGTGAGTGCGGCCCGCGCGTGAGCTCGCGACCAGGCCTTCGCCCGCGGTGACGTCGACGGGCGCCGGCCTGGCCCGGCCCGCGGGCTACTTCTTCGCCGCCGTGGTGGCGGCCGCCGGCGTGACTTCGGCGACCTCGACGCGGTCGGCGATGCGCTGGGAGCCGTTGGTCGTATAGCGCACCTTCGCCGCGCGGCCGACGTCGCTGCCCAGGTCGGCGGGCGTCAACGCCTTCTTGCCCTGCATCAGATGGGCATCGGCCGCGAGGACGAACGTCATCTCGTGTGCGCCCTGCATGACGACCAGGGACTTGGCGGTGGTGTCGACCCGTTCGATCCGCCCCGAGGCCCACGCTTCGTGTGGTTTGGCGGGTCCGGCGAAGGTCGTGGTGGCCAGGGCGAGCAGGCCGACGGTGGCCAGAATCGGTGTGCGACGCATGGGAACCTCCGTGAGGACGACGCCGGCCCGGGCCCGTGATTCGGAGCCGACGGCGGCGCGCCCGGTGTCTTCATTCGCACGATACGGAGGAGCCGGTGTCGCCGCCCTGTCGCGGCGATGACATCGGTGTCAGGCGGAGAGCGCAGTCAGCGCGAACGACGCGTGTGGACGACCACCTTGCGCACCGCCGTCACCACGTCCTCGACGTCGTGGTCGCTCATCCGCGGGTAGATCGGCAGCGTGAAGATGCGCGGGTAGACGTGCTCGGCGGCGGGGAAGTCCTCGGCGCGGAAGCCCAGCGAGTCGCGGTAGTAGGGATGCTTGTGGACCGGGATGAAGTTCACCGTCGTCCCGATGTTCTCGGCCTTCAGCAGCTCGAGAAAGCGCGCGCGGTCGACGGTGAGGCGGTCGAGGTCGAGCTCGAGCGTGTAGAGATGGCGAACGTGGTGGACCTGGGGATCGACCCAGGGCGTCGCCACCTCGAGCATGCCGGTGAAGGCCTCATCGTAGCGGCCGGCGATCGCCTGGCGGCGGGCGTCGAAATCGGCAAACCGCTCCAGCTGGGCCAGGCCGATCGCCGCGGCGACGTCGGTCATGTTGTATTTGAAGCCCGGCGCGGTGACCTCGTAATACCAGGCCCCGGCACTCGAATAGCGCTTCCAGGCGTCCTTGGAGATGCCGTGCAGCGACAGCACCTGGGCCCGGCCGATGAACTCGGCGTCGTCGCTGACCAGGCAGCCGCCCTCGCCGGTGGTCAGGTTCTTGGTGGCGTAGAACGAGAAGCAGGTGGCGTCGGCGAGCGACCCCACCGGCCGGCCGCGCCAGCGGGCGCCGAAGGAATGGGCGGCGTCGGCCAGGAGCCTCAGGCCGTGGCGGTCGCACAGCGCGCGCGAGGGCGTCGTAGTCGGCCGGTTGGCCGGCGAAGTCGACGGCGATGATCACCTTCGTGCGTGGCGTGATCGCCCGGGCGACCTGTTCGAGATCGAGATTCTTCGAGCGTGGGTCGACGTCGACCAGGACGACGCGGGCGCCGCAGTGCAGCACGACGTTGGCGGTGGCGACGAACGTCCACGTCGAGGTGATGACCTCGTCTCCGGGGCCGATGCCCCAGGCCGCCAGGGCCAGGTGGAGGGCGCCGGTGCAGGAGTTGAGGGCCAGGCCGTGGCCGGCGCCAGCGGCGGCGGCGATGCGCCGGCCGAACTCGATGGCCTTTGGCCCGGTCGTCATCCAGCCGGAGTCGAACGTGTCGAGCACCGCCTGCTTCTCGGCCTCGCCGATCATCGGCAGGGCGACGGGCAGGAACCTGGCTCGGACCGGGGCGCCGCCCTCGGCGGCGAGGGGCGCGGACGTCGTTTCGGTGACGTCGGCCCCGGGCTCTTCGGAGCGGCTCATGCGTGGAGCATCGCTTGGAGCGCCAGCACGTTGGAGAAGCGTGGCGCGCGGTGGTCGAGCCCTGGGTGCGCCGCCAGCCATGCCGCAATCTCGTCGATGCCCGACTCGAGCGACCGTTCGGCGTGGAAGCCCAGCTCCGTCCCGGATCCGGGCGAACGAGACGCGGTAGGACCGCAGGTCGCGGGTCGGGCTGACCTTGAGACCGGCGCCGGGGAAGCGCCCGGAGATCCGGCTGCCGAGTTCGGCGATGCGCAGGTTGAGGGCGTCGGAGCCGACGTTGAACACGCCGCCGGCCGCACTCGGGTGATTGACCGCGAGCAGCACCGCGCGGGCCACGTCCTCGACGTGGATCTGCGGGCGCCACTGCTCGCCGCCGTGCACCTCGATCGCCCCTTCGCGCATCGCCCGGGCGGTGAGCAGGTTGACCACGAGATCGAAGCGCATCCGCCGGGCCAGGCCGAAGATGGTGGCGAAGCGCAGGATCACCGGCTGGTCGCGGTTCCGGCGAGGCGGGCGTGGATGATCGCCTCGGCTTCGAGGTGGGTCTCGGCGTACAGCGACACCGGTGTGGTCGCCGAGTCTTCGTCGAGCCAATTGTCGCCGGCGGCCCCGTAGACCGAACAGGTCGAGGCGAAGACCAGGCGCCGGACGCCGGCGGCAACCGCGACCGCGGCGACCGTGGCCGTGCCGTCGACGTTGATCGCGCGGGTCAGCTTCGGGTCGATCGCGCACGCCGGGTCGCCGACCAGACGGGCGAGATGCACGATGGCGTCGCACCCGGTAGCCGCCGCCCGCAGCGCGCCGCAGTCGCGGATGTCGGCGGTGATGAACTCGAGTGGGCCTCCGGCCGAGGAGACGGTCGGGCGGCGGTGGGCGTCGTCGCCGAACAGCAGCGCGTCGACCGCGCGCACCGGCCGGCCGGCCTCGAGCAACCGCGCGACGACGGTGGCGCCGACATAGCCGGCGGCACCGGTGACGAGCACAGTGCCCGGGAGTGGGGGATGGAGCACGTAAATCCTCTTGAAGGGCGCAGCCGGCCGAGCTTCGAGAGGACGCCGAGGCCGACTTGCGTCGCCCCTAGATGGTAGTCGGCCGGCGGTGGGACGACAAGGCCTCCGGCGCTGGCTGTATGTCGCGCTGTGCAGTGGCGTTGCACGGTCGTGACCCGCCCTGGTGGCGCCGCCCGGGTCACCGGCGGTGGACCGCGCTCGGCCACCTGACACCGATGTCATGGAGCGGACAGGCTGGGGCCAGGGACCCGGTCGTCTCAACAAGAGAGCCCGCCGCTGTCGGTGCGCGGCTCGGAGGAGTTGACACGTCATGAACCCATCGTCCGTTACCCGTCGCGATCTGCCGCACGTATCACGACTGGCGGCGGCCGGCCTGCTGAGCGCGGCGCTCGGCACGGCCTTTCTCGGTGGCCGCGCCACCGTCACCGCCGCCGGACCTGGCGCCACCCCGGCGCCCGGCCCCGCCGCCGTCTCGGCCCTGCCCCTGACCTCCCCGTCCTACGCCGCGGTCGTCGACCGCGTGGCGCCGGCGGTGGTGACCCTGCGCGTCGAGCAGCGCGTCGAGGCCTCGCCGGCCTCCCTCCCAGCCCCGCTGCGCGAATTCTTCGGGCAGGGGTTCGGTGAGGACGCCCGTCCGAGGCGCTCGGGCGGCCTCGGCTCCGGCGTGGTGATCCGCGCCGACGGCTACGTCTTGACCAATCACCACGTGGTGGCCGACGCCGATCGGATCCAGGTCGAGCTGGCGGACGGGCGCACGCTGCCCGGCACGCTGGTTGGCAGCGATCCGGCGAGCGATCTGGCGGTGGTGCGAGTCGAGGCCACCGGCCTGCCGACGCTCGCCTATGGCGACTCGAACCAGGTGCGCGTCGGCGACGTCGTCCTGGCGTTCGGCAACCCGCTGGGCGTCGGCCAGACCGTGACCATGGGCATCGTCAGCGCCAAGGGCCGCGCGACCGGCGTCGGCGACGGGAGCTACGAAGACTTCCTGCAGACCGACGCGCCTATCAACCAGGGCAACTCCGGCGGCGCGTTGGTCGACACCGCGGGACGCCTGGTCGGCATCAACGCCCAGATCATGTCGCCGACCGGCGGCAACATCGGGCTCGGCTTCGCCATCCCATCGGCGATGGTGCAGGCCGTCGCCAACCAGTTGATGACCGACGGGGTCGTGCACCGCGCCAAGCTCGGGGTGACGGCGCAGTCGCTCACGCCCGACCTCGCCGCCAGCCTCGGCCTGGCCAACGCCCGCGGCGCGCTCGTGAGCCGGGTGGAAGAGGGCAGTCCGGCTGCCGCTGCCGGCCTGCGGCAGGGCGACGTGATCACCGCCGTCGATGGCCGGCCGGTGGCCGACGCCAACGTCCTGCGCAACACCGTGGCCGGACTGCGTCCGGGAACCGACGTGGCGATCAGCGCCGTGCGTGATGGCCAGCCTCGCCAGGTGACGGCCCGCGTCGTCGAGCGCGAGGGCCAGCGGGCGGCGGCGACGCCGCGCGAGTCGGCCGATCGCGATGATGCCGGTGTCGGGATGACCGTGGCGCCCATCACCCCCGAGCTGGCGCGGGAACTACGCGTGCGCTCGACCGACGGCGTGGCGGTCATGGAAGTCGACCCTGACGGCGCCGCGGCGTCGTCGGGGCTGCGCCCGGGCGACGTCATCACGCGCGTCAACGGCCGCGAGGTGGCGACCGTGCCGGCACTGAAGTCCGCGCTCAAGGCGTCGGGGACCCGGCCGGCGCTCGTGCTCGTCACCCGGCAGGGCGAGAGCGTCTTCGTCGCGCTGGCGCCGGCCCGCACCTAGGGCGGGTAATCACGGGAGGAGGCCGTTGGCCTCCTCCCAGACCCGCCGCACCACCGCAGCGGCTGGCTCCACGCGGGCCAGCGCCGCGGCTTGCCCCGCCCACATCTGCATCGCCCCGGCGTCGCCGCGAGCGGCGGCGGCGGCGGTCATCGCCCGGGTCAACCCGCGCTGCACGGGATACGGCGCCGGACGCGGCGCCTCGTTGCCGCCGGCCGCGCGCGCGTAGTCGTTCTCGATCGCGCGTCCGAGCCGCCCGGTGAACGCCCGAGTCAAGACCGTCGCCTCGGGCTCCAGGTCGGCGAGCGACGTCGGCCCACGCCGACGATACGCCGGCCTCGGGGCAGCGGAGGAACGCCGTGCCGATGGCGACCGCGCTGGCCCCCAGCGTGAGCGCCGCTGCCACGCCGCGCCCGTCGGCGATGCCGCCGGCGGCGATCACCGGGATGTCGAGGCGGTCCGCGAGCCGCGGGATGAGCGCGACCAGTCCCACGAGCTGGCGCTCGGCCCGCATCGCCTCGAACGCCCCGCGGTGCCCGCCGGCCTCGATGCCCTGTGCGATCACCGCGTCGGCGCCGGCGCTCTGCGCGGCGAGCGCCTCGGCGAGCGTGGTGGCGGTGGCGAACCAGGCGATCCGTCGTGCTTTGAGGCGTTCGACGACGCCGTCTGGAAACAATCCCATGATCGACGAGACCGCCGTCGGGGCGACGTCGAGGAACGCTTCGCACTGAGCGAGGAAGTCGGGCGGGACCAGGTCGCCGGCCGTCACGGCCACGTCGGGTCCCCAGTGGCCGAGGAAGGCGCGCAGCCGCGACTCGGCGGCGGCGTCGCGCGCGCCCGGCGGATCCGGGACCCAGGTGTTCAACTGGAACGGCCCGTCGCCCAGGGCCCGGAACCGCGCCGCCCAGTCGCGGATCTCGTCGGGCGTGTGGACGAGGGCGCCCAGCGCCCCCATACCGCCGGCGCCGGCGACGGCGGCCGAGAGCTCCGGCGGAGACGCGCCCGCCATCGGCGCCAGCAGAATCGGGGCGCGCAAGCCGAACCCGTCGCAGAAGGATCGCACGCGGTCGCGCACCGGTCGGATTCGGCGGCTGGCGGTCATGGCCGTGGCCGCCCCGCCCACGTGTCGAGCCCGTGCCGCGCGGCCTCGAGGCCAGCGGTGCCGTCGATCTCCGCCGCGGCCCGCACCCGCGCCACGACGACGTACTCGGCGCCGCGCGACTCCACCGCGCCCACCAGCCAGCTGATCCGGTCGGTGCCGACGGTCGTGTTGCCGGTCTTGGCCCGAACAGTCACTGGTTCAGGCCAGCTGAGCGTGAACCGATGCGTTCCCGACGCGTTCGTGATCTGCCCGGCCGGCATCTCCAGCGCCCGGCGCACGGTCGCGACATGCGCCGGGTCGGTCGGAAGCCGGCCGGCGAAGAAGCCGCTGCAGGAAGGCGTACTGCTCGAGCGGGGTCACCGCCAAATCACCGGTCAGCCAGAACGTGTCGATGTCGCCGTCGAACGTGTCGGCGGCGTAGTCGAGCGCCATCAGCCCGTCGACGCATGCGGTCGCGGCCGATCAGCCGTGCCGTGCGCTGGAAGAAGGGCAGGACCGACCACTTGATGGCCGACTCGACGGTGTGGCTGCGCTGCCACGCCGCGGACCAGTACTTCGTCCCGTCCCACTCGACGGCGCTGGCGGGCGTGATCACGCCGGTCTGCAGGGCGATGAGGGCGTGCGGAATCTTGAAGGTCGAGGCCGGCGCTGTCGCCCGCGCGCATTCCGCCGGGTCGGACCCGATCGGCGGCGCGCCCAGGGCCCCAATCACGACGCAGGTCTGGCGCGCCGTCGCCGGCGCTGCGGCCGGCGCGGCCGGCACGGTCCAGAGCCCGAGCACGACCACCACGATCGCAAGCCCCGTCCACCCGCCCATGGTCACGAGTCCTCCGCGCTGCTCGACATCGTATCCCCGTGGCGGTGTCAGCCGCCCGGACCAAACCGCACGACCGAGTTGGCGGCCGGCAACCGGCCGTCAGCGGTCGAGCCAGCGCCGCCGATCGGTGCCGACCACGGACGGCCGGCGAGCGCCGACGCCACGTCGGGGTAGCGGCCCACGACCTGGAACGGCGCGAGCGTGTAGGGCCGGCCCTGCGCCGCCAGCGGCGACGCCGCGTCGGCGACGTGGAAGTGCAGATGCGGCCCGCTCGAGTTCACGCCCGAGCGGCCGAGCCGGGCGATGACGTCGCCGGCCCGCACCGTGTCGCCGGCCTTCACCCGCACGCTGCCGCGCTGCAGGTGCTCGTAGCAGGCGAACGTCCGCGGCGCGACCTCCAGGATCACGTAGTTGCCGGCCACGTCGTCGTCGGCCCACGTCGCGGGGCGCGTCCGGGTCAGCACGTCCGGGAAGGCGTCGCGCGCCGCCGCGACCGTGCCGCCGGCCACCGCCAGCACGTCATGCCCGAACCCGGACCAGCGGCCGAAGTCGTCGGCCGGGCCCGGCGACCCGCCGTCGTCGAGACGCACGAAATCGATGGCGAAACGCGCCGGCACGACCAGCCGCCCGTCGATCTCGAACGACGCCCGCCGGTGACCGCGCGGCATCGCCGGATCGTAGAGCGCGACCCACGGATCGCCGCCGGCCAGCGGGCGGCCCAGGCGCACCGCCGCCGACGCCGCCGCGCTCACCGGCACGCCCAGCGTCGAGCGGCCGCGCACCGTCGCCATCTCGGTGATGACGACGTCCACCTCGACCCCGGCGATGGCCTCGCCGGCGTCGATCGCTTCCCACAGGAACACGACTGCGGCCGCGTTGGCGGGAATCGACGCCGTGGCCAGCGCGGCGCCGGTGCGCACCTCGCCGAGACGAGCCTGCAGGTCGGCACCAGTCAGACGCCGCACGACGGCGCCGCTCCCGGCGCGCGTCAACCGCACCTCGCCGATCTCGACCGCCGCGCCCGGAGCGGCCTGGATCAGCAGTTCGCCGACCAGCCGGGGGCCGTCGCCCGTCGGCGCGATCGCGAACGTGTCGAGCGCCGTCACGCGCGGCGTGCCGCTGCCGTCGTCCCGCTGGGCGGCGACCGCCTCGCGGGCGACGAGCGCCCCGACCGAGGCCACGAACTGTCGGCGAGTCCACGGCAACGCGGTTGTCCTCAAGACTGGCCGGCGGTCGTCGTCCGGTTGCTCATGTCGGCGGCCAGCCCGTGAGCACGGTGTTGGCGCCGCTCACGACCACCGCCACGCGCTCGTCGCGGGCCGGTTGGTAGGCGCCGCCGATCAGCGCCGCGACCGCCGCCGATCCGCCCGGCTCGACGACCAGCCGCAGCGTCTCCCAGAGCGTGGCCTGGGCCCGCCGGATGTCGGCGTCGGTCACCCGCACCACCGTGGCGACGTGCGCCTGGGCAATCGGGAACATCAGCGCCCCCACTTGTCGGGGCGCCAGCGAGTCGGCGGCGATGCTGCCCGTCGGGGCGTCGACCGGCCGCCCGGCCGCCAGCGCCGCCGTCAGCGTCGGTGCGTCCACCGGCTCGACGGCGATCACCCGGACGCGGCCTCCGCCGGCACACCACGCGGCGACGCCGCCGATCAGGCCGCCGCCGCCGACGGCCACAAGAATGGTCGTGACGTCGGGCGCCTGGGCCTCGAGCTCCATCGCCACCGTGCCTTGGCCCAGGAGCGTCTCGCGCTGATCGAAGGCGTGCACCGGCAAGGCCCCCGACTGCGCCGCCCACGTCTCGCTCGCCGCCAGCGCGTCGGCATAGCGATCGCCCTCGACGACCAGGTCGGCGCCGTAGCTGCGGATCCGGGCGATCTTGGCCGGCGACGACACCGTCGGCACGAAGATCTTGGCCGGCACGCCGAGCTGCTGGGCGGCGTAGGCGACGGCGGCGCCGTGATTGCCGCCCGAGGCGGCGACGACGCCGGCCGGCGGCACGTCGCGGAGCAGCAGGTTGGCGAACGCGCCCCGGGTCTTGAACGACCCGGCGTGCTGCAGGTGCTCGAGCTTCAGCGTGATCGGCGCGCCGTCGAGACCGAGCGAGGCGGCCTCGATCTCGACCACCGGCGTGGTGCGGACATAGGGCCGGATGCGGGCCGCGACCGCGGCGATGGCGGCACGGTCGATGGCAGAGGCAAGGTCGACGGGCACGCGTCAGCGTGGCGAGGGCGGCGGGTGTCTGTCAAGCGGCCGCGCCGGCCCGACGTCCCGGCACGCCATAATGCGTGGACCTTCTTCCGGGAGTCCGCATGGCCACGCTCCTCACCCTGCACGTCGTCGTCAGCCTCGTCGCCATCGCCCTCGGTCTGGTCATGGCGGCCGGCCTTCTCGGCACGCCGCCCCGGCATCGCGCCAGCGTGCTGTTCCTGTGGACGACGATCCTGACCAGTCTCAGCGGCTTTCCGCTGCCCGCCGATCGGATCCTGCCATCGCACGTGGTCGGCGCCATTTCGATGGTGCTGCTGACCTTGGCGGCGGTCGCGTGGCACCGCCACCATCTGGCCGGCGGCTGGGCCCGGGTCTGGGTCGTCACCGCCCTGGCGTCGCTCTACCTGAACGTCTTCGTGCTCGTGGTGCAGGCATTCCGCCGGATTCCGGCGCTGCACGCGCTGGCGCCGACCGAGGCCGAGCCGCCGTTCGCGATCGCCCAGGGCGCGGTGCTGCTGGGATTCGTCGCCGTCACGGTCGCGGCGCTGCGGCGGGCCCGGCGCGCTTGACAACGCCGCGCACCTGACGGAAGCTCGAACTCTCGTGGTCCCGAGCCTGACCTGCGCATGTCGTTGTCGCGGAGCCCAAGCCTCCGAGCGCAGCGCTGCGTCTTCAGGAGTCGTGCCCAGCTAGCATCCCGCGCACGCACTCGTCACGTCGCAAGCTCCGGCCCGGAGGCGTCCCGCCTGCCGGGCCTTTTCATTGTCAGGAACGTCATGACCTCGACCGCCCGACCGATCGCCATCTACTACGAGCACCCCGAGTGGTTCCGGCCGCTGTTCGCCGAGCTCGAGCGCCGCGGCATTCCCCACGTGCCGCTCGACGCGGCCCGGCACCGCTACGACGCCACCAACGGCGACGGCAGCCAGTTCGGGCTGGTGTTCAACCGCATGAGCCCGTCGGCGCACCTGCGCGGCCGCGGCCACAGCATCCTCTACACGCTCAACTACCTGGCCCATCTCGAGCACCTCGGCGTGCGGGTCGTCAACGGGCTCGGCGCGTTTCGCGTCGAGACCTCGAAGGCGCTGCAGCTGGCGCTGCTCAAGTCGCTCGGGCTGCCGTTTCCGGCCGCCCGTGTCATCAACCATCCCGACGAAGCACCGGCGGCGGCCGAGGGCTTGCGCTTCCCGGTGGTGGTCAAGGCCAACATCGGCGGCAGCGGCGCCGGCATCGTCCGCTACGACCACCCCGACGACCTGGCGCGCGCGGTGCGCGAGGGCCGCGTCGACCTCGGACTCGACGACACCGCGCTGGTCCAGGAGTACATCCCGGCGCGGGGCGGGACGATTACCCGGGTCGAAGTGCTCGACGGCCGCTACCTCTACGCGATCGCCGTCGAGACCGGGACGCGCTTCAATCTGTGCCCGGCCGACATCTGCCAGTCCGACGACGGGACGCCGGTGGACGCGGCGTGCCCGGTCGAGGCGCCGAAGCAGGGGCTCAAGGTGGTCGCCACCACGCCTCCCGACGACGCCATCGCCGACGTCGAGCGGATCCTCCGCAGCGCCGGGATCGAGGTTGGCGGCGTCGAGTACATCGTCGACGACCGCGACGGGCAGCGCTACTACTACGACATCAACGCGCTGTCCAACTTCGTCGCCGACGCGCCGCGGGTCGTCGGCTTCGACCCGTTCGTGCGGCTGGTCGACTTCCTGGAGCGCGAGCGGCGCTGATCGCCGGCGGCCAGACCAGACCCGCGCGGCCGGCCGGACGTCCAACTGCGGTGAGCGGCGCCGCCGCTGCGAAACGAATCGCGGCGCGGCGTCAATCACCTCCGGATGTCGTCGCACCAGGCCGCCGCGCCCCTTTCCGATCAGGCCCTGCTCAGCCAGGCGGCGGCCGGCGACCTGGAGGCGTTCGGCGTCATCTACGGACGCTACCGTCAGGTGGTCTATCGATTCGCCCGGGCGATGACCGGCACCGCCGACGCCGCCGACGACATCACGCACGACGCCTTTCTCGCGGTGCTCAGCGAGGCGGCGCGCTTCGACGCCCGGCGGGCGTCGCTGTCGACCTATCTCTACGGCATCGTCCGCAACCTGTGTCGCGCCCACTTGCGACGCGCCTCGCGGCTGCAGCCGATGGACGGGCACGCCTTTGACTGGCTGGCCACCGCCGGCGGCGACCCGCTGGCCGACGCCCAGATGGCGTCGCTTGTCCGCCGTGCGCTCGCCACGCTGCCCTCGCGCTACCGCGAGCTCGTCCTGCTCTGCGATCTCCACGAGCTGTCGTACGCCGACGCGGCGCACGTCGTCGGGGCGTCGGTGCCGGCGGTGCGATCGCGCCTCCACCGCGGCCGCCGGCTTCTCAGAGCCTCGGTGTCGTCACAGATGGCTCCGCCCGTCCCTGCCCTCAAACCGGCCCGGTGCGCCTCATGACTCACACGCCGCCTCCCGACGACCCCCGCGTGACCCGCGCGTGGACAGCGTTCGCCCGGCACGACGCGAGCCTGACGCCATCGCCCGCGCTCGACCTTCGCGTGCTGGCGGCCGCGCGGGCCCGAACGCCGACGAGGCCGACCCTCTGTCGGGCGCGTTCGCGTCCGGCCGCCGCTGGCGCGCGCTGGCCGCCGGTGTCGCTGCGGGCCTCGTGGCGACCACTGGTCGCGGCGCGCTGGGCGAGGTCGGTCGCGCCGGTCGCGCCCCACGCCATTGCCGTGACGGTCATCGGCCGCTCCGGCGCTCATCCCGCTGCCGTCGGCGATTCGTCGCCGTGGCCGCCGCGGCAGCGCCGCACCGTCGCGCGAGCGCCGGCCCGCACCGCCGCGTTCGCGCCCGGCGGCCGCGCCCGCGGCGGGCGAGCCGCGAGGCGTCGAGGTCGACGGCCCGTGGCAGGTGATTCGTGTCCGCGTCCAGGCGAGCGCGCTCGACGCGTTCGGCGTGCAGCTGGCGGGACCGGCCCTGGCCGGTCTGGTCGACGTCGATCTGGTGGTCGGGCCTGACGGCTGGCCGCGCGACGTCCGGCGGATTCGTCCCGTGCCGGCAATCGATCGGCCTGAGTGACAATCGTGAATGGGAGGACCGTGATGTCGATGCGACGACTCTTGGCCGTGGCGGCCGCCATGCTCGTGAACACGGCGGCGAGTGATGCGCAAGCGCCCTTCACCCTGCCGGTGCCTCCACCTCCCGACGGATCGGCGGGGACGCGGGTCTTCGTCGGCCGCGATGCCGGCGAGGTGCAGGCCGACGTGCTGCACCCGGCGGTGGCCGGCGATCTGCTGTTCGTGGAGCCCCTCGAGGGCGGCGAGGCCGTGACCGGCGCGCCGTATTCGGCCGAGGCCGTCACCGAGACCACGCAGACGCTCGCCGACGGCAACCGGATCAGCCGCAAGTCGAGCATGCAGTTGGCGCGCGACGGCCGCGGCCGCGAGCGTCGTGAGCATCAGGCGATGATGGTCGGGCCGATGGTCGCGCAGCGATCGCTGGCGCTCGTCACCATCACCGATCCGGTCGCCGGCACGGCGGTGACAATCGACCATCAGCGTCAGGTCGCGACGCGGATGCAGATGCGCCGCTGGGCCGGGCCGTCCGGCCCGGGGGCTCCGGCCGCGGTGGGCGGCGCGACTATCGGGTTCGCGCCCGCACGCGGCGCGATGACGACGGCGGGCGGCGCCACCATGCACTGGACGATGGCCGCCCCGGCCGACGGCGGGCCGCCATCGCCCCGGCTGGCGACCGGACGTCGGAGAATCCTCGAGCCGCAGACGATCGAAGGCGTCCGGGCCGAAGGGACGCGGACGACCGTGACCATTCCCGCCGGCGCCATCGGCAACGAGCTGCCGATCGCGATCGTCAGCGAGCGCTGGTACTCACCCGAGCTGAAGACGGTGGTGCTGTCGCGGCGCAGCGATCCGCGCTTCGGCGAGACCGTGTTCCGGCTCGTCAACCTGGTGCGGGGCGAGCCCGGCGCCGACCTCTTCGAAATTCCCGCCGGCTATCGCCTGGAGGAGCCGAGACTGCCGCCGCTGCCGCGGTGAGAGCGCCGGCCGCGCCGTCACGCCGCGCCGCTGTCGCCGCGGGCGAAGAGCTCGGTGTGCGCGCGGTCGCGCTCGCGGTCGATCTGCTCGGGGGTGGCGCCGAGCACGGCCATGATGTCCTCGACGAAGGCGAGTGCCACTTCGCCTTCGCCCGAGTAGACGGCGTCGGCGCCGGCGTCCTTCAGCTCGTCGAGGCCGCGCAAGTAGGCGGCCCGCGCCAGCACCCGCACGCCGGGTTCACGCTCCGCGCCGCCCGGATGACCTCGCCGCCGTTGGCCATGCCGGTCGAGGTGAGGATCAGGTTGGCCGCCGTCGGCACGCCGGCGGCGACGAGCGTCTCGGGACGGGTGGCGTCGCCGTAGACGGCGTCGATGCCGCTGTCACGGAGCGCCCGCACCGTACTCGATGTTGAGCTCCACGACCGTCGGGCTGATGCCGTTCTCCGTCAGGAGACGCGCCACTGTGCGGCCCGGTCGGACCGTAGCCGACGATGACGGCGCGGTGGCTGGCGTCGGCGGGCCGCGTGAGGCCTGGCTGCGGCGCGTCCGGCGGGCGCGGCGGGCGTGCGGTTGACGATCGCCCACAGCGCCGGCCGCGCCTTCAGCCCACCGCTCGATCGGGCCGATTGCACGGTAGAGCACGGGGTTCACGACGATCGAGACGATCGACGCCGCCACCACCGCGTTGGTCGCGGCCGGGGTGAGCAGGCCCAGGTCGCGGCCGATCGTCGAGAGGATGAAGGAGAACTCGCCGATCTGGGCCAGGGCGATCGGCGACGGTCAGCGACGACGCCGAGGGGGTAGCCGAGCGCCCAGGACGAACGCCAGCGCGACGACCGGCTTGCCGAGCAGGACGATGGCCAGCGCCGCGGCGACGAGCGCCGGGCGTCGGCGAGTGCTGACGGGTCGAAGAGCATCCCGACCGAGACGAAGAACAGCACCGCGAAGGCGTCGCGCATCGGCAGCGCCTCGGAGGCGGCGCGCAGGCTGAAGTCCGAGCGGCCGACGACCATCCCGGCGAGGAACGCGCCCAGCGCCATCGAGACGCCGAAGACCAGCGCCGAGCCGACGGCGATGCCCAGCGCGATCACCAGGACCGTGAGGGTGAACAGCTCGCGCGAATGGGTGGCGGCCACGCTGTCGAGCAGCGCAGGGAAGCACCCGCGTGCCGACCAGCGACGGTGAAGGCGACGAGCGCGGCGACCTTGACCACGGTGAGGAGCACGAGCGCCAGCTGAGCGACGTCGTCGCCGGCTCGCCGGTCCGAACAGGGCCGGCAGCAGCACCAGCACGAGCACCGTGAACAGGTCCTCGACGACCAGCCAGCCGACGGCGATGTGGCCGGCCGGCGTGTGCAGGTCGTTGTCGTCGGCCAGCACACGGATGAGCACGACCGTGCTCGCGACCGAGATGCCATGCCGAAGACGAGCCCGGCCGACCAGCTCCAGCCGAAGGCCTGGCGCCGAGCAGTGCGCCGAGCAGCGTCGGCCACGACGCTCTGCCCGATCGCCCCCGGCATGGCCACGCGGCGCACGGCGAGCAGCTCCTCGAGGTGGAACTGCAGCCCGACGCCGAACATCAGCAGGATGACGCCGATCTCGGCGAGCTGCTCGGCCAGCGTCGCGTTGGCGACGAAGCCGGGCGTGTGCGGCCCGACCACGTGCCGGCCAGCAGGTAGCCGACGATCGGCGACAGCCCGAGGCGCTGCGTGACGTAACCGAGCGCCAGCGCCGCCGACAGGCCGCCCGTCAGCGTGAGGATCAGATCGTAGGCGTGCATGGCAGAGCTTCTCGGGCACGCGAACACCGAGGCGTTCAGCGACGAGGCGAGACGGCCAGTATAGCCGCGCCCTCCTCAGCCCATCTCGTCGGCACTCGGTCCGTAGGCGCCCGGCACCGGTACGTCGAGCAGGCGCAGGTAGACCGAGAACTGGCCGCGATGATGCGCGAGATGACTGAAGGTGAAGTCGCGCAGCACGATGTGACGCGGGCGTTCGAAGCGCAGCCGTCCGCGCACCAGGAACCGCCAGGGCTCCAGCAGCGACGCCTCGCTGGCGGTCGCGAAGGCGGCCTTGCCGGCGGCGGTCGCCGCGTCGAGCCCGGCCAGCAGCGCTTCGATCGACCCGGCCCGGAACGCCTGGAACGTCGCCGGGTCGACGTCGAACGCCGCGGTGGTGAGAATCGGCCGTGCCCAGCCGACGCAGTCGACGATGTGCGCGGCGAGATCGCCAGCCGTGAACGACTTGGGATGTGGCCGCCAGTCGAGGCGCTCCGCCGGCAGCCGCGCCAGGAGCGTGCGCGTCGTCGCGGTCTCGTGATCGAACTCGGCGGTCAGGTGATCGAGGCCGGCCATGATCGGCAGCATCCCACACCCGGCAAGCCGCCGCGTGCCCGCGGCGACGCTGGTCAGCGCGACGGCCCGCCGGGTGGCGCCGGGAGCGGCGTCGAGTACGTGTCGTGCGGCCCGCTGCACGTGAACGTCGCCAGGAAGCGCGCCGGCGCGGTGTCGCTCGCGTTGGCCGACACGAGATGGGCGTCGCCGGCGGCTTCGACGAAGGTCTCGCCGGCACGGTGCACCGCTTCGGGCGCCGCGCCGACCTTGGTGCGCACGGCCCCGTCGAGCACCAATACCACGACCGGGCAGGGGTGCGTGTGCGCCGAGGAGCTGGCGCCCGGGGGGTAGGTGACCTCGACCAGGCGGACATAGGGCTGGCCCGGTGGCCCCGGCAACTGGCGTTCGAGCACGACGCGGCTCTGCGTGGCGGGCGTCGCGGCGGCCAGGGTCACGAGCACAAGGACGGCAAGCATGGCGGTACGCATGCCGCCACGTTCGCATAGAGTGGCCCAGTCGATCAGGGCCGTATCAGGATCCAGTGGCTGGACCATTCAATGCCGCGCCGCGCTTCCACGCAACCGCTGCAACTGCCGCCCCGGCCGGCCCGCACCCCGGCCGGCCGCTGGCTGGCGACCAGCCTGCGGGCCGCCGTGCTCGATGGACGCTGTCGCCCCGGCATGCGCCTGCCGGCGACCCGCGATCTGGCCCGGCAGTACGGGCTGGCCCGCGGCACCATCGTCGCGGCGTTCGATCAACTGCGCGCCGAGGGCTATCTCGAAGGCCGCGTCGGGTCGGGCACGTTCGTGCGGCGCGTGCTTCCCGATCATCTCCTCGAAGTGCGGCGCCGCCGCGTGACCGCCGCCGCGCCCGTCTCCGCCGTTCGCCTGTCGGCGATCGGCGAACATGTTCGGCTCTTCGGCACGGTCGACGACGCCCCGCCGCGCGCGTTTCGCACCAATCTGCCCGCCGTCGAGCTGTTCCCGACCGCGGTCTGGGCGCAGCTGCTGGCGCGCCGCGGGCGGCGCGCCTCGCTGGCGGTGTTGCGTGGCTGTCCGGTGCTCGGCCATCCCGCGTTGCGCGACGCGATCGCCGACTACCTGCAGGTCTCGCGCGGCGTGCGCGCCTCGGGGCAGCACGTCGTCATCGTCTCGGGCGCGCAGGAGGCCCTCGATCTCGTCGGCCGGATCCTGCTCGATCCCGGCGATCGTGCGGCGGTCGAAGACCCGGGATATCCGGGCGCGGCGGCGATCTTCGCCGCGTCGGGCGCTACCGTAGTGTCGATCGGCATCGACGCCGATGGGGCGATGGTGCCGACCGCCGGCGACCCGCCGCCGCGGCTGGTCTATCTCACCCCCGCCCATCAATGCCCGCTCGGCGTGACGATGAGCCTCGAACGCCGCCTGGCTTTCCTCGACTGGGCCCGGCGCACCTCGACCATGCTCGTCGAGGACGACTACGACAGCGAATATCGCTACGGCGGCCGTCCGGTGCCGGCGCTGCACGGCCTCGATCGGTATGGCCGCGTGATCTACGTCGGCACGTTCAACAAGGTGCTCGCGCCCGGTCTGCGCCTCGGCTATCTCGTGCTGCCCGACGCGCTCGTCGATCGCGTCGCGGCCCTGAAGTCGATCGCGACCCGGCACGCGCCGGTGCTCGAGCAGCTGGTCCTGCTCGACTTCCTGGCCGAGGGCCATTTCGGCCGCCACCTGCGGCGGATGCGCGAGACCTACGCCGAACGACTGCAGGCCCTGCACGGCGCGGTGGCCCGAGACCTGGCGCCGTGGCTGACGCTCTCGACCATCGAGGCGGGGTTGCAGACGGTCGGCTGGCTCGACGGCGGGTGGCGCGACGCCGGCGCGGCGCGGGCGGCGCGCGCCGCCGGCGTCGACGTCGTCGCGCTCTCGCGCTACTGCCGCGACCTCAGATGTCGGCCGGGTCTGCTGCTCGGGTTCGGCGCCGTGGATCCGGCCGAGATCGCCCGCGGCACGCGGGTCCTGGCCCGCGCCCTGCGCGGGAGTCGCCGGACGGCGCTGAGCCGTTACCGCGCGCAGCGCGCCTGCGACAGAATTGAGCGGCCGAGGTCACCCGATGGAACCGTGGAAGAGATGGATCGCGGCGGCGGTCGTCGCCCTGGCCGGCGGCGGGCTGGCGGCGCAACCGGCCACCGAAGGGCCGGCGGCCCGACGTCCCGTCAGCATCGACGATCTGATGGCGCTGGCGACGATCAACGACGTCGAGATCGCACCGGCCGGCGATCGCATCGCCTACACGGTGTCGTCGCCGTCGCTGACCGCGAACGCGCACGAGACGCGGCTCTTCGTCGTGGCGTCGACCGGCGGTGCGCCGACCCGGCTCGCCGACGACGTCGCGTCTCTTCGTGCCGGCGCTGCCGGCGCCGCGCTTGCGCTGGTCGCCCGACGGCGACCCGCGTCTCGTTTCTCGGCGTTGCTGCGACCCGTCCCCAGGTGTTCGCGGTCGCGGCGTCGGGTGGCGCGTCGCGGGCGGTGACCGCGGCGCCCGAAGGGGTGAGCGCCTACGAGTGGTCACCCGACGGCCGGCACGTCGCGTACCTGACCCGCGATGCCGCGCCGGCGGCGCCCGTGGCCAACGCCGGCAGGCAGCCTGCCGCCGCGGACCCGGCTCTGGGTGCAGCCCGTCGACGATCCGGCGGCGGCGCGGGCGCTGACGCCAGCGGACCGCTTCGTGGACAGCCTGTCGTGGGCGCCCGACGGCCGCGAGATCGCCTACGCCTCGTCGCCGACGTCGGGATTCCTGGCCCCGTATGCCACGCGCATCGACGCCGTGACGGTCGCCAGCGGCGCCACACGCGCCGTCGTCGCCCGCCCGGGCATGAACGTGCAGCCGCAGTTCTCGCCCGACGGGCGCCACCTCGCCTTCGTGACGACCAACGGCGGCACCGGGATCATCGCGCCGCGCGGACTCGCCGTCGCGCCGGCGTCGGGCGGCGATCCGGCCGCGATTCGCATCGTTCCCGATGAACGGCGCCTGGATGGCCGAGATCGTCTGGGCCGCCGACAGCCAGTCGCTGCTGGTCACGATGAACGAAGGCACGTTCGCCACCGGCGCGCAGATGTTCGAGATGCCGGTCGTGCGCGTGTCGCTGGCCTCCGGCCGCGCCGAGCGGGTCCACCAGCGGCCGACCGTGGACTACAACCTGAGCCTCAGCCGCGATGGCCGCACGCTGGCGTATCGATCGGTCGAGGCCCGCACGATGGGCGAGCTCACCGTGCTCGATCTGGCCAGCGGCGGACATCGCACGCTGACCACGATCAATCCGGCCGTGGCCGAGCTGGCGCTGGGCCGGCTCGAGACCGGTGAGCTGGCGATCGTTCGACGGCATGGAGATCTGGGGGCTGCTGTTGACGCCGCCGGGCTACGACGGGCGGCGCCGGCTGCCGCTGATCGTCTACTGCCACGGCGGGCCGATCGGCGGGGTGACGCTCGGCCTCTTCCCGCAGTTCATGCACGTGCCCGGACAGATCGATCCCTATCCGACCGAGGCCCTTGCCAGCGCCGGCTATGCCGTGCTGTTCCCGATGCCGCGGGGCGGCTCGGGCTACGGCGAGGCGGGACACCGGATGATCGTCAACGACTGGGGCGGGCCCGACTACAAGGACATCATGGCCGGCGTCGACCACCTGATCGCCCGCGGTGTCGCCGACGCCGATCGGCTCGGCGTGATGGGCGCGTCCTACGGCGGCTACATGACCAACTGGATCGTCACCCAGACGTCGCGGTTCAAGGCGGCGTCGGCCGGCGCCAGCATCGCCGACCTGACCGACCTCTACTACCTCACCGACGGCGGCGACCTGATGGTCGAGTACTTCAAGCATCCGTGGGAGAACCCCGAGGGCTATCGCGACCGCTCGCCGCTGACCCACGCCGCGAAGGTGACGACGCCGCTCCTGCTGCAGCACGGCGACCGTGACCCGCGCGTGCCGCTGGCCACCGCACAGAAGTTCCATCGCGCGCTCGCCGCCCTGGGCAAGGTCGTGGAGTTCGACGTCTACCCGCGCGGCGGTCACGTGTTCTACGAGCCGCAGCAGGAGCGCGCGGTCATGACCCGGAACCTCGAGTGGTTCCGGCGCTGGATCCCGCCGCGATAGGCGTGACGGCGGATCGTCGTGGCCGCTCTGGGACGCGATCGTCATCGCCCTCAGCGTCGGCGGCCTGGCGCTCGCCGCGACCAGCGCCGTGCCCGGCTGGCGGCGACTCGGCCGTGCCGTCCGGGCGCGCCCCGGATCCTCCGCACCACGCGTGTTAGAGTGACCGCCATGCCCGCTTCAGAGACCCGCCTGCAGGTGTTGACCGACGCCGACGTGCTCGCCCGACTTCGCGCCCTGCGCACCAGACAGCCGGTCAAGTACTCCGCGTTCTATTCGAGCCAGCTCGGAGGGATCGTCACCGATCCGTCGCTGATGGTCATCCCGTTCGACGACCACATGGTGCACCGCGGCCACGGCATCTTCGACACCGCCGGACTGGTCGGCGGCAAGATCTACGACCTCGAAGCGCACCTCGATCGCTTCCTGCGGTCGGCCGAACGCTCCAAGCTCACCGTGCCGGGCACGCGCGACGAGCTGCGCCAGATCATCATCCGGACGACCGCGGTGAGCGGCCGCCGCGACGGCGCCATCCGCTACTGGCTGTCGTCGGGGCCCGGCAGCCTCGAGCTCAGCCCCGCTCCCGGCGCCGACCCCGGCTTCTTCGTGATGATCTTCCCCGGGCTGTCGTATCCCGAGCGGTGGTACACCGAAGGCCTGCGGGTGATGACGACCACCTATCCGATCAAACCGCCGCTCTACGCCATCACCAAGACCACCAACTACCTGCCCAACGTCCTGATGCAGATGGAGGCCAAGGCGGCGGGAGTGGACAACGGCGTCTTCATCGACGCGGCCGGACACGTCGGCGAGAGCTCCAACATGAACGTCGCGTTCGTGATGGCCGACGGCGTGCTGCGGCACCCGAACTTCGATCACATCCTGTCGGGGTGCACGGCGCTGCGAATGTTGGAGTTGGCGCGCGGCCTGGTGCCGCGTGGCGTGCTGAAGGGAGTCGAGGTCTGCGACATCCCGGTGGCCGACGCCCGCGCCGCTGCCGAGATGCTGCTGATCGGCAGCTCGGTGCGCGTCGCGCCGATCGTCGAGTGGGACGGCCAGCCGATTGGCGATGGCCGGCCCGGTCCGATCGCCAGGGCGCTGCTCGAGACGATGGACGAGGACATGCGCTCGGGCGACCGCCTGATCGACGTGCCCTACGAGGCCTGACCCCGGCGCCCCCGCCGTGCTGCCCATGACGCCGCTGGCCACCCCCGCGTTCCTGCGGTTCGCGGCCGCGTGCTGCGCGGTGTCGTCGGTGACGACGCTGGGCCTCATCTTCCTGCCCTACGGCTTCGCGCCGATCGCCGACGGCGAGACCGCGCGCCGGCTGCTCGACCCCCTCTACATGTTGCGCGTCTGGGTGGCGCTCGTCCATCCGCTCTTCGTGCTCATCGGCGCGATGGGCGTGTTCGCGGTACGCGCCGCCGTCGCCCCCGGCGCGGCATTCACCGGCCTGGTGTTCTTCCTGCTCTGGGCCGGGACCGAAGCGGTGCAGCAGTCGCTGACGCTCGTGACCCTCAATTGGACGTGGCGCACCGAGTACCTGCAGACGACCGACGCTGCCGCCCGTGCCGTCCTGGGCCAGTATCTGCAGGCGTTCGAGGGCGTATCCGACGGGCTGTTCTTCTTCATCCTCGTCGCCTTCATCGTTGCCGACGTGGCCTATGCCATGGCCACGTGGGGCGGCGACTCGCTGCAGCGCACGGTCGCCGTCGGGTTCGGGCTCGCGGCCGGACTCGGGGTGGTCAGCGCGCTGACGTCGTTCGGTCCCGGTGTCTTTCCAGACGCGCTGATGGCCGTGCTCTACCCGCTGTTCCAGCCGGCGGCGCGCCTGCTCACCGGGGTGTGGCTGTGGCGACAATCAGCCGCCGCCTGATCGCGGGACGCGACACGGTCGAGCCGGTCCCCCAACGGGCGCTGGTCGCAGGAGATCCCACGCTTTCTGCTTGACCGACCGAATCGGTCGCCAATAGACTCCTGTGAAATTGAGATTGAATCTCAAAATTGGCCGACCTTGGACGCCCTTGGTTCCGGGTCGTGGGGCAATTGCGCAGGAGAAGCGGATGAACGCACGGAGAGTGGTGCTCACCGTAGTGGCGGCGCTGACGCTGGCGCGTCCGCTCGCCGTGGACGCCCAGTCGCCGACGACCGGGGTCCTCCTGCTCGCGCATGGCGGCGCCGCGTCGTGGAACGAGCGCGTGCTCGGCGTGGCGAAGGAGGCCAACGCGACGCAACCGACCGAGGTGGCGTTCGGGATGGCCTCGCGCGCCTCGATTCAGGGCGCGCTCGATCGACTGGCGGCCCGCGGTGTGACCGAGATCGTTGCGGTTCCGCTGTTCGTGTCGTCCCACAGCTCGGTCATCACGTCGACCGAGTACCTGCTCGGGCTGCGGGCGGAGGCGCCCGCCGACCTGGCGGTCTTCGCCAAGATGACCCACGCCGGCCACGGCGCCGCGGCTGCCGAGTCGCACGCCGCCCACGCCGATCCGGCCTCCCCGGTTGCGGTGACACTCCCGGTGCGAATCACCCCGGCCTTCAACCGTCATCCCCTCATCGGCCAGATTGTCGCCGACCGCGCCGTGGCGATGAGTACGGCGCCCACCGCAGAGGCGGTCATCCTGGTCGCCCACGGACCGGTGCCCGACGACGACAACCGCCGATGGCTCGAAGACATGGCCGTACTGGCCGATCAGGTGCGGGCGGCGGCGCCGTTCGCCAGCGTGGAGTACATGACGGTGCGTGACGACGCCGGACCGGCGATGCGCGAGGCCGCGACGCGTGAGCTGCGCGACAAGGTCACGGCGCAGGTCACCACCGGCCGCCGCGTGCTCGTCGTGCCGCACGTCATGTCGTTCGGTGGCATCGAGCAGGGCATCCGCAAGCGGCTCGACGGCCTCGCCTACTCGATGGCCGACCAGGGGCTGATGCCGGATCCGCGGGTCGCCGCCTGGGTTCAGGACAGCGTCTCGTCAGCGCGCGGGAAATGACCAGTCGACCGGTGCGCGCGTAGTTCGACCGCAAGCCGCGGAGTGCCCGGCGCGTCGCGGCCATGGCATCGTGAGGCCATGGCCCTTTCGACCTCCAGCGACACCACCGGTCTTGCGGCTCGTCTCGATGCCTGCGCCTGGCCGGACATCGAAGCGCATCTCGACGAACACGGCTGGGCGGTGTGCCCGGGGCTGCTGTCGGCGGCGGAATGCCGCGACATCGCCGCCCGCTATCCCGATCCGCACGCCTTTCGCAGCCACATCGTGATGGCGCGCCACGGCTTCGGCCGCGGTGAGTACAAGTACTTCGACTATCCGCTGCCCGAGCTGATCGAGGGCCTGCGCACCGCGGCCTATGCCCGGCTCGCGCCGATCGCCAACCGGTGGCACGCCGCGCTCCGCCTCGATCCGAACTTCCCGGCCGACCACGCCGCGTTCCTCGCCCGCTGCCACGCCGCCGGGCAACGTCGTCCGACGCCGCTGCTGCTCCAGGTACGGCGAGGGCGACTTCAACGCGCTGCACCAGGATCTCTACGGCGCACACGTGTTCCCGCTCCAGCTCGCCGTGCTCCTGTCGCGGCCCGGCGAAGACTTCACCGGCGGGGAGTTCGTCCTCACCGAGCAGCGCCCGCGGATGCAGTCGCGCGCGCACGTCGTGCCGCTCGGCCAGGGCGACGGCGTGATCTTCGCCGTCCACCACCGTCCCGCTCACGGCACGCGCGGCACCTACCGGGTCACGATGAGGCACGGCGTGAGCCGGCTGCGGGCCGGGCACCGGCACACGCTCGGCGTGATCTTCCACGACGCGACCTAGCAGCCCGTGGTGGAATTCTAGTCGCGCGGCGGCCGCCCTCAGCGGTCGACTGTGGCGCTGGTCGCCCGCAGACGTACGGCCGTGCCCCAGGGGTCGTGGGCCAGCCGATCGGCGCCGTCGACCGCCGCGGCGTAGCCGCGGTCGTGGAGGCTGCGCGCCGCGGCGTCGACCGAGGCTTCGTCGGGCAGCACCAGGTCCCACTCGAGCAGCCGGGCCTCGTCCTCGGCTGCCGACGCTGCCCCCACCGCCCAGGTGTTGGTCCCGAGATGGTGGTGGTAGCCGCCCGCCGACAGGAACAACGCCCCCGGATAGCTCCACACGATCTGGTCGAAGCCGAGCGCCGCGTGATAGAACGCCGCGCTGGCGTCGAGCGCACCGACGTGCAGGTGCACATGTCCGATCGTCGTGCCGGCCGGCAGGCCCGCCCACGGCGCCTCGCCGGCGGCCTGCACGAGGTCGCGCCGATCGAGCGGCGCGGTGGTCAGGTAGAGTTCGCGGCCGGCCAGCCGCCACGCCGCCCGCGGTCGATCGGCGTAGATCTCGATGCCCAGGCCGTCGGGATCGGTGAGATACAGCGCTTCGCTCACCGCGTGATCGGCGCTGCCGGCATAGATGCCGCGGTCGGCGATGTGACGCACGACCTGACCCAGCGTCGCCCGGTCGGGCACCAGGATGGCGAAGTGGAACAGCCCGAGCCGGCCCTGCCTCGGCGCTGGGCGGGCGCCGGCGCGGGCGTGCAGCTCGATCAGCAGCGCATTGTCGCCGTGCGCCGCCAGCCCCGCCCAGGAGCCGGTCGTGTGCGTCACCCGCAGGCCGACCACGTCGCTGTAGTAGTCGATCGACCGCGACAGGTCGGCGACCTGCAGGCGGACCGCGCCGACGTGCGTGGCATCGGGCAGCCGAAACGCCGGCGGGGCGATGCCGTAGGGCAGTGTGCTCATCGCTGGACACCAGGTCCATCCCCACGATATGCGATCGCGGCTCGCGTCGCCGTTCGGCACGGCGGGCGCTGCGTTACGCTGGCCATCGATGCCGGCCCATCCTCCGTCGCGCCGCCAGTTCGTCCGCTATGCTGGAGCCTCGGCCGCGGCGCTGCGTTGGTCGGCGTTGGGAATCGACACCGCCGCCGCGCAGCCTGCCGCCGGCACGCGCATGCACACCCGCCCCATCCCGTCGAGCGGCGAGGCGATGCCGGTCGTCGGTCTCGGCACCTACATCAACTTCGACGTCGCCCCCGGCAGCGCCGACTACCAGCGGTTACCCGAGGTGCTGCGGACCCTGTTCGCGGCCGGGGGCACGGTGATCGACAGCTCGCCGATGTACCGCCGGGCCGAGCAGACCACCGGCGAGCTGCTCGACGCGATGACTCCGCGGCCGGCGGCGTTCCTGGCGACCAAGGTGTGGACCAGCGGCCGCGACGCCGGGATTGCGCAAATGGAGCAGTCGTTCCGGCTCCTGCGGACGCGCCGCATCGACCTGATGCAGATCCACAACCTGGTCGACTGGCGCACGCACCTGCCGACGCTGCGCCGCTGGAAGGGCGAGGACCGGCTGCGCTATCTCGGCATCACGCACTACACCTCGTCGGCGTACGCCGACGTCGAAGCGGTGCTGAAGGCCGAGACGCTCGATGCGCTGCAGATCAACTACGCGCTCGACGATCGCACCGCCGAGCAGCGGCTCCTGCCGCTGGCGCGCGACCGCGGCGTCGCGGTGATCGTCAACATGCCGTTCGGCGGCGGCGGGCTGCTGCGGCGGCTGCGCGAGCGGCCGTTACCGGGCTGGGCCGGCGAGGCCGGCGCGACGAGCTGGGCGCAACTGGCCTTGCGCTTCGTCCTCGGCCATCCGGCGGTGACCTGCGTGATTCCGGGCACCGGCAATCCGCGCTACATGGCTGAGAACGCCGCTGCCGGCGCCGGGCGACCGCTCACCGAGACCGAGCGGCGAGCGCTCGTCGCCGCCGCCGGATGACGCACGGGCCTCGTGTCCATCGGCGACGGATTGCGCCACAATAGCGCGATGAGGTTCACGCTTCTGGCGCTGGTCGCGGCGCTGCCGGCGGCCGCGGGTCTGCAGTCCTCTGGGGCCGTGGAGCCACTCGACACGCCGGCAGGCAGTGGCAGCGGGATGTACTCGCTGGCCACGGGCCGGGATGGCCGCACTTACCTGTCGTGGCTGGAACCGGCCGGGGTGGGGGCGCACGCGCTGCGCTTCTCGCGTCTCGAGGGCACGAGCTGGACGGCGCCCATCGAGATCGCGCGCGCCGCCAACTGGTTCGTGAACTGGGCCGATCATCCGTCGATTGACCGCCGCCGCCGACGGCACGCTCTACGCGCATTGGCTGGTGAACACCGGCAGCGGCGAGGGCGGCTACGGCTACGCCATCCGCGCCGCCACGTCGCGCGACGCCGGACGCACCTGGCAGACCGTGTTCGACGAGGGCACGCGCAACGTCAAGGACTACTCGGGCTTCCTGACCTTTCTGCCGCGGGCGTCGGGCATGGACGCGGTGTATCTCACGCCGCTCTCGCCCGACGACGGCAGCGGGCCAGCGCACGACCACATCAAGACCGTGGGCGTCGCACGCTTCGACGGCACCGGCACGCTGCAGTCGCGGCAGATCGTCGACGGCGATGCCTGCTCGTGCTGCAGCACCGACATGGCCGAGACCGCCGACGGCCCGATTGCCGTCTACCGCGACCACGATGCCGGCGACATCCGCGACATCTCGATCGTCCGCCTGGTCGAGGGGAAGTGGACCGTGCCGGCGCCGGTGTATCGTGACGGCTGGCAGATCGGCGGCTGTCCGACCAACGGCCCGGCGGTGGCCGCCGCCGGCGCCCGGGTCGCCGTCGCGTGGTTCACCGCCGCCGGCGATTCGCCGAAGGTCAACGTCGCTTTCTCGGCGGATGCCGGCGCCTCGTTCGCGGCGCCCGTGCGCATCGACGGCGGCCAGCCGGTGGGGTGGGCCGACGTGCTGCTGCTCGACGACGGCCGGGCGCTGGTCAGCTGGCTCGAGCGGACCGGCGACGGCGTCGGCGAGATTCGGCTGCGCGCCGTCGGCCCCGACGGCGGCCTCGGCGCGCCGCTCACCGTGGCCACCGCCTCGAGCGGCCGCGGCACCGGCATCCCGATGATCGCGCGCGCTGGCGATGCGGCGATCGTCGCCTGGCGCGACGGCGGCGTCCGCACCGCTCGCGTGTCGCTCGCCGAGTCGAGCCCCCGTTGACCCTGGGACGCGTGACCGGGGTCAGCGAACCCGCGCCGGCCAGTTCTGCATCAGCGCGATAGGACGGCCGGTATCGGTCGACGTGCTCACGAGCACGCGGCTGCCATCGGGCGCCACCACGTAGGACACGCCGCCCGACGACTCCCACTCGGTGAACCGTGTCTCCAGCCAGCGCGACGGGAGACGACGGCGTGAACACCGCGCCTTCGGCGCGGACGTCCACGACCATGAGGCGTCGATCCAGCGCGAGGTAGTAGAGCTGACGGCCGTCGGCGCTCCACTGTGGCTGTATGCCGCCGCCTCTCGACACCAGCCACTTCGCGCCGCCGCCGGCCATCGCCTGCACGTTGACCTCGACGCGACCGCTCTCGTTGGAGACGCTTGGCACCAAGGAACTGATGGCGCTCGCCCAGAGCACGCGGCTCAGCCCGTATGAGATTCAGGCTCCGCTCGGGTCGGGTTAAATCCCATCGGCCAATTGACGGAATCGCAACGCGCAATGATTGCGGCGAGGATTGCGACTCGGCGAGAGGGCAGACGGCAGCGAAGACCGGTCAGGCTCAGCAGTTCATAGATTCGCGCCTCACTGAATCGGCCGGCGCCAAGGCGAGCGCTCGTCTGTCGCCAGCGGCCGGCCTAATGAGGGGCGGTGATCAAATACCCGCGCAACGCGAGTTGGAGCAGCCTGGCCGCTCTCACAATATTTGAGCCGAACTCAGAGGAGCTTGGACAGATTGCCGTGTTCGATGCGACGGCGAAACCCGTCGTCAGCTGTTCGGTCCCGGATACTCTGCCACTCCACCTCATCCTAAGGTCGCCCGAGATCACAGACCGGGCCTAAAATTCACGATTTCAGGCCAGTTTTCTCTGCTGGCGCGCGCCAGAAGCCGGATCGCCCGTGCCTCGTCGACTTTGCCAGCGATGATCAGGATCGTATTGTCCAGCTGGTATGCCTCTTGGAGAACGCTTGGAGCCATTCAGCGGGTTGTTCTCGCCGTTCTCCAGCATCGGCCCGGAGATAGATTTAACCTCGGGTGCCGGCACCGTGAAGAAACGCCTCTTCATCGCATTCGGCGTGGCTTTGGCATTGATAGGCACGGCGCAGGCCGAGCGACTGCCGATCAAAGCCTATACGACCGCTGACGGGCTCGCCCACGAACGCGTGACGTGTGTCGTTGCCGATTCCCGCGGATTCCTCTGGTTCTGCACTGCACATGGGCTGAGTCGCTTTGACGGGCACGGGTTTTCCACCCGCGTTGTTCCACGCGTGTTGTCTGATGCTGGGATCAACGACTTCCTGGAAACGTCGGGTGGCGTGGTACTGGGTGGCGACCAACGGTGGCGGTGTCCAGCGAATCAACCGATCGGTTCATCCCAATCTCGCGCACGGCGCGGGACGTCAGAGCAGTGGGGAAGTGGAGGCAGCCAACGGTTCTCGGTTCACCAGTTTCTCCGTCGGCGATGAGCCACAAACCAACCGCGTCAACGTGCTGTATGAAGACCGCGACGGACGGCTGTGGGCCGGGACCGACGGCGGCCTGTTTTTTCTCGAGGACAGCTCGAGCCCGGCGGTGTTTGGGCCCGTCCAGCTGGGTATTCCCTCTCAGCCGGATCGTGCAGTACAGGTCTGGGCAATCGTTGAGGATCGCGAAGGCGGCCTCTGGATTGGCACTTCGTGGGGACTGGTGCGCCGCCTGACGTGACGGGCGCATGATCCATTCTGCCGTTCAACCCGCGCAGGGTGCTGACCACGTGCGGGCGCTGCTCATTGACCGGGAAGAGAGAGTCTGGATTGGCCACGGTACGGGAGTCATCGTGCTCCGCCCCGAGGGCAATCGACTGAGCGTTTCGAGCCTCGTTCATCACTCTCGTGAGTCGCAAGACATCCTCAACGTGACGCTGCCCGCCCTCGCGGGAGACGCCGCCAGATACACCGCGCAGGATGGCCTGTCCGGCGGAATGGTCCGAGCATTTCTGCAGTCCTCGGACGGACAGGTCTGGATTGCCACGTTGGACGGCCTGACGCAGTTCGATGGCGCGCGTTTCCGGGCGTTCACCAAAGGCCAGGGCGTGCCTGGCGCGACGTCGCTAACCGAGGACCGCCATGGCAACGTCTGGATTGGAACTGCAGCCGGTGGCGCGCTGCGGCTCGCGCGGAATGGGTTCACCTCCTATACGGAGGCCGACGGGCTGCCCTCCGCCCCCATTCGCGACGTGTTGCAAGGCCCCGCCGGCGAACTTTACGTAGTCAGCATCAACCAGCATATCCACCGGTTCGACGGCACCAGGTTTATTGCTGTTCGGGTGAATTTGTCCGAGGACGTTGGTGCAGTCAATTCTGGTCGCGCGCTTCAAGATCGCACGGGCGAGTGGTGGATACCCGGCGGGGCCGGACTATATCGGTTCCCAAGAGTGGCGAACGTGGAGAGCCTGGGACGGATTCGGCCCAAAGCGATCTATACGACCCGGGATGGATTGGCGGGTGATGACGTGAACCGCCTGTTCGAGGATTCGCGTGGTGATATCTGGATCGGCCGAACGACGCCCACGTCGTTTGCCCTGACGAAGTGGGAACGAGCCACGGGGACCTTCTATCGCTACTCCGACGAGGATGGCGTGCCGGCCTTCAGCAGGACAACCGCTTTCGGCGAGGATCGCGAGGGCAATGTCTGGATTGGATTCTGGAATGGGGGGCTCGCGCGTTACCGCAACGGCCGCTTCACGCTGTTCACGACGGCCGATGGCGCGCCAGCCGGGACAATCACTTCGCTCTATCTTGACCAGGGCGGCCGGCTCTGGGTCTCCTCCTCCCGAGGCGGCGTCAGCCGCATAGACTCCCCCGCGGCCGACCGACCCCAATTCGTTTCGTACACGACCGCCCAAGGACTATCCAGTAATCATGTGTCGCTCATCACCGAAGACGGAGGGGGCCGCATGTATCTCGGTGTGCCTGCCGGCCTGGACCGCCTTGATGCAGCCGCCGGTCACGTGCGGCATTACACCACCGCGGACGGACTGACCGCAGGCGAGCTGCTGAGTGCCTTCCGGGATCGCGACGGTACGCTCTGGTTCGGCGGCTACAACGGCCTCTTACGGCTCGCGCCAACGCCCGATCAACCGAGATCGCCGCCTGCCGTCGTGATTGGCGGCCTGCGCGTCGCCGGGGAAAGCTACCTGACGTCTGATCTGGGTGAGGGCGAGATTCCGCGATTCGAGCTCGAACCGAATCAGAATCAGCTGCAAATCGAGTTCTTTGGCCTGGATCATGCGGCCTGGCGACGAGCTCCGGTATCAATATTGGCTCGAAGGTGCTGACAAGAACTGGAATGCGTTGACCGACCAGCGCAACGTCAATTACGCCAGCCTCTCTCCTGGACGCTATCGCTTCGTTGTGCGGGCCGTCGCTGGCGATGGCGCCCTCAGCCCGAAACCGGCCACTGTCGAGTTCACGATTCTTCGGCCGGTGTGGCAGCGCTGGTGGTTTCTCACGCTGGCCGCGCTCGTCATCGCGGCTGGCGCTCACTGGCTCTATCGGACGCGCGTGGCCCGTCTGCTCGCGCTCGAACGGGTCCGGACGCGCATCGCGACCGATCTCCACGACGACCTCGGGTCGAACCTTTCGCAGATCGCGATCCTGAGCGAGGTGCTCCTCCTGGGCGTCGGCAGGGAGGACCGCGCGATGGCGAAGCTGCTGTCCCTCATCACCACCACCGCCAACGAATCCGTCGAATCGATGAGCGATATCGTGTGGGCGATCAACCCGAAAGGGGACTCGCTTCAGAATCTGATTCGGCGTATGCGCCGCTTCGCCAGTGACGGGTTCACCGCCAGGAACATCGAGTTTGAATTCCGCGCGCCAGAACTCAATCGCCACGTTAAGATGGGCGCCGACCTTCGACGCGAAGTCTTCCTTCTCTTCAAGGAGGCGGTCAACAATGTCCTCAGGCACTCGAAGTGCACGCGAGCCGAGATTGAGGCGCACCTCGATGGGGACGACTTGTTTCTCCGGGTCAGCGACAATGGCCAGGGCTTCGACACGACGAAAGACACCGATGGCAACGGGCTCGTGAGCATCCGCCAGCGCGCTCGGAATCTGGCGGGCACGCTCGAGATGACCTCCGCGCCTGGCAACGGCACGACCATCACCCTGCGAGCTCCGCTCAGCCGCCGCGCGCGTCCCGCACGGCCCTACATACATAGGTAGTTACGACGAACTGCCTGGGTCAATAGAGTGCGAATCTCGATGATCAAGGTTGCCGTGATCGAGGATCGGCGCGAGATCCGCGATGGGCTCGCCGCGTTGATCAACGGCACCGAGGGCTACTGCTGTACTGGGGCCTTTCGTTCGATGGAGTACGCGCTCGCAGGTATCGGCGCCTCGCTCCCCGACATCGTCCTGGTGGACATCGGCCTGCCCGGAATGTCGGGCATCGAAGGTATCCGTCTCCTCAAGGAGCGCCACCCGGCCCTCCAATTCCTCATCCTCACCATTTATGACGATGACGAGCGGATTTTCGAGGCGCTGTGCGCGGGCGCGTGCGGGTATCTCCTGAAGAGAACCGCGCCGGCGCGGCTGCTCGAAAGCTTGAAAGAGGTGAGCGAGGGAGGCGCACCGATGTCGCCAGAAGTGGCTCGCCGCGTGATTGGACTGTTCCGAGAGATTCGGCCTCCGAAGCATGCCGAGCATCAGCTCACGCCGCACCAGACGCGACTCTTGAAGCTTCTCGCCGATGGCCACAACTACAAGACCGCGGCGGCAGAGCTCGGCGTCACCGTCGACACGATCGGTTTTCACCTGCGGCACATCTACGAGAAGCTGCAGGTCCACTCCAAATCGGAGGCCGTCGCCAAAGCGCTCCGGGACCGCATCATCGACTGATTCCCGCAGTCTCCAGCCCCTCCAGGATTTGAGTTCTTGATTCGTCGTCGCCGGGACTACTGACTCCGGTAGTGACACCGGACTTCGCGCCGCCTACGGTGTTCTCCACGAGAGCCGAACCGATGCGACGCGCGCGTCGGTGGTGTCGGCTCCATTCGAGGAGGACCCGATGCTCCATCATCTTGGAACATTCCTCGCCGGAATGCTCGCGTTCACCACTGTCGCGGCCGGCGTCGGAGCGCAGAAATCGCCATGCCCCCCGCAGGAGAAGATCGTTTTCACGAGCCTAGACCCCCCCAGCCCAAACCCCATCGGGACTGCCGAGATCTACATCATGAATCCGGATGGTTCGGATGCGTTACGGCTGACGGACGACGGCTTCGGCGACACCGCGCCAATCTCTGTCAAAAGGCGGTATGGGAAAGATCGTCTTCGACAGCAACCGGACCGCGATCGCGCTGGGAGCGCCTCTCACCTCCACGGCTTCGGACCTTTTCCTCATGAACACGACGGCACCTCGGACTCTGTGCTGAATCCAACGCCGGTGACGCGGGGAAGCTCTGCCACTTGGAGTCCGGATGGCAAGTGGTTCGCATTTCATCGTTCGCGCGCCGGCGGGTATGGGCCTCGAATCCCCGGACGGACAGAGCCCGGCGGCCCCACCATCGACAGCGACATCTTCGTGCTCAATCTCGACGACCTGCTCGCTGCATGGTGAACAACCCATCAACCTCACGGAGAGCCTGGGGGCCACGAGCGAGGATGATGCGGACTGGTCCCCCAACGGCAGCAAGATCGCATTCACCAGCCGGAGTTCTGCATGCCCTAACGCTCTCGCCTGCCGGGCGGAGGCAGAGATCTGGGTAATCAACGCCGACGGCACGAATCCGCAACGCCTGACGTTCAACAGTCTGGAGGAGAGGTCGCCGGACTGGTCGCCCGACGGCACCAAGATCGTGTACATGTGCAGGCTCGTGGGGGACCGCAACACCCTTCGAGATCTGTGTCATGAACTCGGATGGCACTGGGGGCGTCGAGGTGCTGACCAACAACGCCATCCCCGACCTCACACCGGGATGGTCGCCGGACGGAACCCGGATCTCGTTCTTTCGTGGCCTCAACGGGCAGGAGCAAATCCACGTAATGAACTATCTCGCGGATGAAAACGGTGATCGGCATGTAGAGGTGCTGACCACACCGCCGAGCACCGCCTTCTTTCCAAACTGGGGCACCATCGCCGTCGGATGCGGGCATAGCGTCTCGAGTCGATCGCCGCGTCCGAGTTCATTCCAGAGCTGGACGAACGTCGCGCTCGATCTGTATCGGCGCTGGTTCGACTGGCTGTGAGGCGGGAAGGTTGAAACGCCGGTCGTGAGAAAGAGATGAATAGATGGCGCGCCTAGCTGTCGTTCTTGCCTTCGCGAGCACCGTCATGACGTCAGCGGACGCCCGGCACCACGCCGCCGCCGCCCCGTTTCCGATCGCCTACACCAGGCACTACTGCTACTGTGTCGCACCGTTTTGCGACGCGTATTGTCCGCTCACTGGTACCCTCGTCGCGGCGCCCGACGTGTGGACGACGGGACCCGCTGATTCCTCGCCGACCTGGTCGCCGGACGCCACGCACATTGCCTTCACGCGGAGCAGCGACATCGTGGTGATGGATGCGGCGGCCGGTGCGGTGGTCAACATCACCAGCAGCGCAACCGCGGAATGGTCGCCAGCGTGGTCGCCCGACGGACACCGCATCGCCTTCTTGAGCGACCGGGACGGGCAGACCGAGCTCTACTTGATGGACCCGGATGGATCCGATGCCGCTCAAGTCACGAACAATGCAGTGATCACCGGTCGGCCCACCTGGTCATCGGACAGCACGCGGCTCGCGTTCCCGTGCCTAGTGGAGTCTTTCAACGGGGACATCTGCGCTATCAATGCCGACGGGACCGGTTTTCTGCGCCTCACCGATGATCCCGGCGGCGACGGCGATCCGGCGTGGTCGCCCGACGGAAGCACGATTGCCTTCGCCACCACCAGGTACGGCGGCTTGTACCTGGCGTTCATGCGGCCGGATGGCAGCGACGAGGCGCTGGTGGGCGCGGGGATTTCCGGCTCACAGCCTGCGTGGTCGCCGGACGGACGTCAGATCGCGTTCAGTTCCTGGACGGGGTATGGCGAGTTCGGGTTCGACGTGCACACGATGCGCTCGGATGGCACTGATATCACTCTCCTCGCGGTTGATGCGGCCGAACCGGCCTGGAGACCTGGAGGGTTGTTCGCCAGCTTCAGCGTGGCCTGCACCGAGTTGACGTGCACCGTCGATGCGACCCATTCCGTCGGGAACGTCAGCACGTACGCGTGGGATTTCGGCGACCAGACGAGTGCCGCCGGCAGCGTCGTGACTCACGCGTATGCGCTCAGCGGCCAGTTCACCATTGAGCTGACCGTGACCGATGCGAGTGGCGCCACATCGACGAGTCAGGAGGTCGTTCAGATCAATGCGCCCCCTGTCGCGTCATTTACCGTCTCGTGCGCAGAAACGTTTGTGTGTGTGCTTGATCCATCAGCGTCGCAGGACCCGGGCGGCGCAATCATCCAGGTTCACTGGACGTTTGGGGATGGCAATATCGGCGGCTGCAGTGCGAGCAACGGCTGCCTCGCCCTCGCGACCCAAACGCATTTCTACCAAGCCGGCGGCACCTATACGGCGACGTTGCGGGTCACCGACGCCGCTGGCGCGACGTCGGAGGCGAGCCGGACCTTTACGCTCGTCGCGACGCCTGCGCACGTTGCCGATCTGGACGCCGCAGTTTCACCGGGACACGGCCGGTGGACGGCCACGGTGACGATCGAGGTCCATACCGCGAATCACAATCCCTACCCGGGCGCGGCCGTGACAGCTGTGTGGGACAACGGCGTCACCATGTATTGCGGGACGGACGCGACGGGTCGCTGCACGGTGCGACAGACGGGCATCTCACCGGCGAGGGTAAGCGTGAGCATTACCGAATTGCCGTACACAATCGGGGGCTACGCACCAGCGGCCAATCACGATCCCGACGGCGATAGCAACGGCACGACCATCACTGTGTCGAAGCGATAGGAGGTTTCGGACGCGACACCCTTCAGGCCCGAGACACCCGGTAGTGTCTCAGTTCAAACTGAGACACTACCAGACACCCTGGCTGGTCGCGGGCGGCCAGCAATGGGGTGAAGCGTCTCGCGACGTCATGAAGCTGCAAGTGGTACATCGCTTCGACGCACCTGGAGCCGTCGTGTTGAGCTGCGCGGACGGCTGGTCCCTGCCAGAGCTCCTGGGTGGACAAGCGTTTGATGGGCCGGCGGAGTTCGGCCACCTCAAGATCATCGCAATGAAAGTGTCCAGCCTCTCGAACGTGTTTATCGGCCACTGACAGGCAAGAGGCGGTGTCCGCTTCGGAAAGGAAATCACTCATGAAACGGCTGATCGTATTCGCCCGACGGTTTGGTTCTATGTCGATCGTGCCGTTGTTTGCTGGCGCGTTCGTCCTCTCGTTCGCGGCCATTCCATCAGCCGCCTCCGGACCCACCTACACGACGATTGATGTCCCCGGTGCGACCGCCACCTCGGCCTTCAGGAGCAACACTCATGGCCAGATCGTGGGAGGTTACAGCGATGCTGGCGGGAGCGGTCATGGTTTCCTGCTGGACAACGGCGCCTTCACGACGATCGATGTTCCAGGTGCCACCGGCACCGGCGCTTTTGGGATCAACGATTCAGGCTCGATCGTGGGCGCGTACATCGATAGCGGCGGAACCGAGCATGGCTTTCTGCTCGACAAGGGTGCCTTTACCACGATCGATCCACCGGGCTCCACGCTTCCCGCCACGCCGGCACCGGCTCCCACTGAGCCGCCGCCAGCGAAGAAGCAGTAGGCACTTCCCCACTCGCGGCTCCGGCCGCCGGCGGGCGCAACTGAATAGCGAGACCGCGGTCGTTGCGGTCTTCAGCCCCCTGATCGCGGAAGTGGCGGAATTGGCAGACGCACCAGCTTGAGGGGCTGGCGGTAGCAAGAGCGTGGGGGTTCGAGTCCCCCCTTCCGCACCAACTCATTCGGCTTCGCCTCATTCGTGGTGCGGAACGGGAACTCAGGCACCCGGCCATCGCCTTCGGCTCGGCCTAGGGGGCACGAGTCCCCCCTTCCGCACCAACTCATTCGGCTTCGCCTCATTCGTGGTGCGGAACGGGAACTCAGGCACCCGGCCATCGCCTTCGGCTCGGCCTAGGGGGCACGAGTCCCCCCTTCCGCACCACCTTTAGGTTCAGCTACTTACGGCAATCTTTCCGATTCCCGAGAATCACGGCCACCCCATGAACCCCAACACTCGAACCATGAAGATCTGGACGACCCTGGCCTCGGCCGCGGCTCTCCTGCTGGCAGGGCAACCCTACGCCTCGGAAGTAGTTCCACCCTCCACACCATCAGAACCATCGGCTGTCCAGATAGCCGCCACGTCATTCTCCTCCGTGTATGCCGGCGGGGCTCATACCTGCGCCCTGACTGCAGCTGGCAACGCGTTTTGCTGGGGACGAGGTGAGAGCGGGCAGCTGGGCGTGCCGGCTCCAACGACAACCTGCCAGACTGATGCTGGACCCTTGCCGTGCAGCATGATCCCGATCCCCGTGGAAACCGGACTCGGCTTCGTCCGGCTTGCCCTGGGCGGAGCGCACACCTGCGCCCTCCTGAGCGACGGGACGGCGTTTTGCTGGGGGAACAACGCAAGCGGCCAGCTCGGGGACGGGACGACCACGAACCGTGACACGCCGGTTCCAGTCTTGACCGGGCTCAAATTCACCAGTATCGACGCAGGCGCGGCGCATACCTGTGCGCTGACCAGCGCCGGGGAGGCGTACTGCTGGGGAGGCAACGATCGAGGCCAGCTTGGTGACGGAACCATCGTCGCCCGTCTTGCGCCCGCCTTCGTGTCCGGCTTCACCTTCCAGCAGATTGCGGCCGGCGGTTTTTCATTCGGCCACACCTGTGGTCTCGCCACCACCGGCCAGACCTATTGCTGGGGTGATAACGGGCGCGGTCAGCTTGGCGTCGGCAGCGCGGACGTGGTTCCCCACCCCATACCCATGCCGGTTTCGACGGGAGTGACCTTTGCGTCGATCACCGCCGGACTGGGTCAGCACAGCTGCGGACGAACCACCCTCGGGACCGCTTATTGCTGGGGCGAAAACACCTTCGGCGCGCTGGGAAACGAGACCCAAGAGGCCAGCCCGATTCCGGTGGCGGTCGCCGGCAGCCGCACCTTCTCGCAGCTGATCGCCGGCGGGTTCATCGGGCATACGTGCGCGCTCACAGGTACCGGCGCCGCCTACTGCTGGGGAGAGAACGAGCAGGGCCAGATCGGTGATGGCACCACGGTTGACCGGCTCGCGCCAACAGCCGTCTTTGGCGGACTGATCTTCACCAGCCTCGATGCGGGCTTCCGCCACACCTGCGGCCGCCATCACACCGGCGCGCTTTACTGTTGGGGAGCGAACGGCGCCGGCCAGCTTGGCAACAACACGAATACCCTGAGCACGGTGCCGTCGACGGTGTTCGGACAAGCGCCCGTTCTCGGCCTCCAACTGAACCAGAGCGTGTACGGAGTGGGCGAAACGATGACCGTCACGGCGAAGCTCTCGCCTGGTTCACCATCCGAGCCCGTAGATGCGTACGTCGTGGTGCAGTTGCCAACAGGGCAGTTCTTGTCGCTGCAGCTTGGCGGCAGCATCGTGCCGGGCATAGTTCCGATCGCGCGTGGCATCGTGCCGATTGCGTATGAGGCGGCGCTTGTGTCGTACACCTTCAGCGGGATTGAGCCTCCCGGTGCATACACGTGGTACTCCGTGCTGACGCGACCGGGGACGTTGGAATTCGTAACGCCGCTCCAGCAGGTCGCGTTTACGCTCAATTGAGCCACGCCTTTGGCAGCAGGAATTTGGCCGCGGCTAACGCGTTTGTCGGTAATGCACTGAGAGATGCGGTAGGTCACTCACGGCGAGCGATCGCCAAGGCGTTGCGCGGGGGCGTTAAGCATGGAGGACGGAGGCTTCTGAATCGTACCGGGAATCTGAGAGAGCGATTAGTGTGCATCGAGGCGCGTATGGGGTCGAGCCGATCTGTCGCGCCGCTGCCGATCGCCCCCGCGACCTGTCTTCGTCACCGGGGCTGCGCCGGCGATCCGGCCCGGCAATCGGCGCGGGCGCGGCGAGACGACGCCCTGAGCGGCGTGATCCGACGCATTTGGGACACCCACTATCGGGCGTGTACGGACCGCGGAAGGTCTGGCGGCAGCTGTGTCGCGAGGGCCATCGCGTGGCCCGGTGCACGGTCGAGCGGCTGATGGCTCAGATGGGCCTCCGCGGCGCGACCCGCGGGGGCGCATGGATCACGACGACGCACGCGGCCGGCTCCGCCTCGGATCGGCGCGAGGACCTGGTCCACGAAGGCCACCATCACTTCGGTCGGCGGTCGAGCTCCGCCTGGGCGAAATACGCGGACGCCTTGCGCAAGATCTCGTTGGCGCGCTTTAACTCGGCGACCTCAGGCTGCAGAGCGGTCACCTGCTGTCGCTCGTCCGTCGTCAGGCCGGGCCGCTGACCTTGATCGCGCTCGGCCTGCCGTACCCAGCGCCGCAGGGCCTCGTGCGTGCAGCCGATCTTCTCGGCAATCGAGCGAATCGCCGCCCACTGCGACGGGTACTCGGCGGCGTGCTCCTGGACCATCCGAACGGCGCGCTCACGCACCTCCGGGGCATACACACTGGGGCGTCCCATGGGACCATCCTCTCAACGAATGGGCCCTCCCACCAACCCGGTACGATTCAATCTCTGGGAGAGGGAGAGGGAGAGGGCCTGGAACAGAGGTGTCCTGCCGGCTGGCAGCCCTCCCTCCCGATGGCGCCGCTGAGGTTGCGATTGAAGCCGTTGCCACACGCCCAGGCAGTATCGTGAACGGTGCGTTTGTCGTGGGCCAACTATACGAGTCCGATTTGACCAACAATACGGCACGCGCAACGACGATCGTCAGAGGCCGCGGTGAAGCGAGATGAGGGCAGTCGTAGGACCGGACTGCCCAACCGCATCGGATCACGCCAGCGCACTACTTCGACCCGCTCGAGGGGCTGGCAGTAGCAATATCGTGGGGGTTCGAGTCCCCCTTGCGCACCAACTCGTTTCGGCTTCGCCTTCATTCGTTGTGCGGTCCGCTCGCGCGCGGCCTCCCAGGCCTTGCGGATCGATGTCACCCGCTGAACCGGTCGCGTCCGCGAAGACATACGCTTCAGCGAAGTCCACGTCGAGCCGCCGTCGAGCCGGGACGCGTGACCGGCGTCAGCGAACCCGCGCCGGCCAGTTCTGCATCAGCGAGACCGGACGGCCGGTATCGGTCGACGTGCTCACGAGCACGCGGCTGCCATCCGGCGCCACCGCGTAGGACACGCCGCCCGACGTCTCCCACTCGGTGAACCGTGTCTCCATGAGCGCCACGGGAGACGACGGCGTGAACACCGCGCCCTCGGCGCGGACGTCCACGACCATGAGGCGTCGATCCAGCGCGAGGTAGTAGAGCTGACGGCCGTCGGCGCTCCACTGCGGCTGCACGCCGCCGCCTCTCGACACCAGCCACTTCGCGCCGCCGCCGGCCATCGCCTGCACGTAGACCTCGACGCGGCCGCTCTCGTTGGAGACATAGGCCAGCCACCGCCCGTCGGGCGAGAGCTTGGCGTTGCGTCTCCTGGGCCGGCGTGGCGATCAGCGGACGGGGCTGGCCGGTCGCGAGCGACAGCGATGCCACGTCCCACCCGGTGCGCGGGATTGAGCACGGAAAAGATCAGCTGCGTGCCGTCCCGCGACCAGTCGGTAGGGAGCTTGGCGAAGCGGCGATTCGAACAGCGGGACGAGCTGGCCGGGCGCCGAGAGACTCTGCCTGAACAGATTGGGATTGGACGGCTTGAGCGCGGCCAGCGCGATGTCGCGGCCATTCGGCGCGCACACCGGGTAGAACTCCACCGGCCCGGCAAAGGTGAGCTGCGTCGTCGCCGCGTTGCCGAGATCCATCGTCCACATGTCGATGTTCCCGCTGGCGAGAGTCGGCCTGTTCGTAGACGACGCCGGCGCCCGTCCGGCGTCATGCACAGGGCATTGAACTCGCCGGGCGCCCCGACGGTCGCCAGCCGCTGGCCCGATCGGCTGAACCAGACCAGCTCCGCCCCTGGCGCCGCATCGCGGTAGGCCAGCACGCCGGTGTTCGAGGCCGAGAACAGCGCCTGGAAGGTCACCGGGTTGAAACCCACGTCCTCGGCGATGGCCACCGGCTCGCCGCTCAGCTGCAGCGTCTTCTCATCGAAGCGGCTGCGCCAGCAGCGTCGTGTTCCGCCGATAGAGCAGATAGCCCGACGCATACACGCCGCTCGACGTGGTGCCGACGAGCCGCCGCGTCTCCGGAGCATCGAGCGATCCGAGCAGCAAGGCTTTCGACCAGCCGATTCTCGTCGCTCAGCTCGCGTGAACAGGTAGTGCCGGCCATCGGGCAGAAACGACGGAAAGCCCGGAATCCCCATCCTGGCCGGCGTCGGCACGGCAGTCGGCTCTCCGCCACTGGCGGGGACGACGACCAGGCGCGGCATTGGGGCGCTGCGCGAACAGAATCAGGTTGTCCTTGCTCCACGCGGCGCCGCGCGGCAGTCCCGCCCGAGCCAGTAACCGTGGGCGTCCCGCCAGCGATGGCGACGGTCTTGAGTTGTCCGTCGGCGAAGAACCCGAGCATGCGGCTGTCGGGCGACCAGAAGGGCTGCGAGCCGTTTTCCGTGCCCGGCAGGAAGCGAGGCGTCGCCAGCGTCGAGGCTACGGAGGTACAGGCCTCTGGTGCCGGCGCGATCCGTTGACGAGAACGCCAGATGCCGTCCATCGGGCGAGATCTGGGGAGCCTCGCCGCGCCTGAACGTCGAGTCCTGCGGCGGCATGATCGAGAGCACGTCGCTGGGCGCCGGTGGTTCGGGTCGTCGAGTCGTGAGCAGTCCACCGAGCACGGTGGCCGTGACCAGACCCAGCACCGCCAGCGGCCAGGCGAGACGCGCGCCCCATCCGGCAGACGCGGGGAGCGGGCGCCACACGCTCGCTGACGGGGCGCTGTCGGCCAGGCCCTTCAGCTGCAGCAACACGTCGCTGGCCGATGACCATCGATCGGCCGGATCCTTCGCCAGGCACACCGAGATGAGCCGGTCGAGCGCGGGTGGCGCGCCGGGCGCCACCTGCGTGACGCGCGGCGGCTCGAAATGCAGAATCGCCCCGATGAGCGACGCCTGGCTCGAACCCGTGAACGCGCGCTGCCCCGTGACCATCTCGTGGAGCATCGCGCCGAACGCGAAGATGTCCGCCCGGGCATCGACGTCGCTGCCCTGCAGTTGCTCGGGGGCCATGTAGGGCAGGGTCCCGAGAATCTCGCCGTGGAACGTGAGCGCCGTGGCCGTCGGGTGCTCCGCGACGCCGCTGGCCACCTTGGCCAGGCCGAAGTCGAGCAGCTTGGCGCCGGTCTTGGTGAGCATCACGTTGGCCGGCTTCAAGTCCCGATGCACGACCCCGGCGCGATGCGCGAAGGCCAGGCCCTCGGCGATCTGGATCGCGCAGGCGATCGCCTCCGCCGGGGTCATCGGCCCTGCGTTCCAGCCGCGCCGCCAGCGTGGCAGCCGTCGAGCTTCTCCATCACCAGGAACATCGTGCCGTCCTGCTGGCCGACGTCGTGCAACGTGCAGATGTTGGGATGGGAGAGGGAGGCAATCGCCGCCGCTTCCCGTTCGAAGCGCGCCCGCCGTCCGGCGTCGTCGCTGAATTCCCGCGGCAGCACCTTGATGGCGACGCTGCGCTCGAGCCTCGTGTCCCTGGCGGCGTAGACCTCGCCCATGCCACCGGCGCCCAGCGGACTCGCGACTTGGTACGGACCGAGACGCGTTCCAGGCGACAGCGGCATTGGCCGGCGATTATACGTCCCGCTCTGCGCCGGCCATGGCGGCTCTCGGGACACTACGAGCACAGGAGGCGGGTCTCGTTCATGCTGTAACCTGTTCGCGTTCCGACCCTCTGCGGGGTGCGATCGCCGGGAGGTCAGTCGTGTGGTTCGTCTTCATCATCGTCGTCGCGGCCGTCGCGCTCGCCCACACGGCGCCGTTCCCGTTTCTGCTCGAGTATGTCGGCCCCGGGCGATCGATGTGGGAAGGGCCGAAGGGTGATGACGGTCCGGCCGTCTATCTGACTTACGACGACGGACCGAATCCCGATGCCACGCCGGCTGTGCTCGACGCGCTCGCACGGGAGGGGGCGTCGGCCACGTTTTTCGTGATTCCCGGGTACGTCACCGCAGAGACCGCGCCGGTCGTCCGGCGCGCGGTCACCGAGGGGCACGGTGTGGCGTTACACTCCGGCACCCGGGCGCTGATGCTCAAAGCGCCAGCCGATCTCGCCGAGCTGCTCGAGGCGCAAGCCGACCGGATCGAGGCGTTGACCGGGGCACGGCCGTGCCGGCTGTTCCGCCCCCACGCCGGCTGGCGCGGCGGGCAGATGTACGAAGGGCTCGATCGCGCCGGGTACCGTTTGGCAGGGTGGGGATTCGCCCTGTGGGACTTCAACTGGTGGCGCGCGCCGGAGCCGGAGCGCCTGGCCTCGCGCCTCGCCAAGCGCGTGTCGGACGGCTCGATCGTGGTGATGCACGACGGCCACCACAAGAATCCCCGCGCCGACCGCTGGCGCACGGCGACGGCGACCGCCGCGCTCATCCCGCGGTTGAAGCAGCGCGGCTTCTCGTTTCGGTCGCTGTGCCCGCCGCTGCCGTATGAAGGCGAGCGCTGACTGTTCGGTGGCGATTATTTATGGGAAGTACCGCGTTTCATCGGTGTCCACGAGCGAGCGATGCTATAAAGGGCCGAATCGAGGAGGAGCCACACATGCAGTGGACGCGGTTCGTCGCGGTCGTCGCGGGACTCTGCTTCGTCGGCATCGTGGCCGTCGCGGCGCAGGCCACATCGGCAAAGAATCCGCTCGAAGGCGACGCCGCCGCGATTCGTGCGGGGATGGGTCTCTTTCGAGGCCGCTGCGCCGACTGCCACGGGATGGATGCGCGCGGCGTCCGCGGCCCCGACATCACCCAGGTGTGGATCTCAGGTCGCACCGATGATGGCCTCAACAGAACGATCAGGGAGGGGATCCGCGGAACGGAGATGCCAGCCAACCCGCGCGTGTCCGAGCGCGAGGCCTGGCAAATCCTGGCCTACCTCCGCACGTTGGCCGCCACCGCACCTACGGGCCCGGAGCGCGGCAACGCCGAGAACGGCCAGAAGCTCTTTAGCGCGATGTGCGCGAACTGCCATCGCGTGAACGGCGCCGGTGGGCGCCTGGGGCCGGACCTGTCGCGTGTCGGCGCGTCCCGAGCGCGCGAGGTACTCGTGACCCGCATTCGCGGCGCCGTCGAAGGATTCCTGCCGGGCTTCGAGCCCGTGACACTGGCTCCTCAGAATGGGTCTCCCATCGTCGGGGTGAAGAAAAACGAGGACCTCTTCTCAGTGCAAATCATGGACGTCACCGAGCGGATCCAAGGCTACGACAAGAGTGCACTGAGGAGCGTCCAGGACGGGACGCGGTCCGCCATGCCGCCCTTTGGATCCAATCGGCTGACCGACGCCCAGCTGAACGATGTCATCAGCTATCTCCAGACGCTCCGCGGCTTCGACCCCG
>CAWAYR010000026.1:0-70531 GCA_963786365.1 uncultured Acidobacteriota bacterium | reverse complement strand
TGGTCACCAATGGCGGGACCAAAGTGGTGTTCGACCCGCTCTTCCGGAACGACTTCGGGAGCTACGAGCGCGTGCCGGAATCGATGGAGCGCGCGCTTTTTGCCGGTGCGCCGCCCTTCGACGGGCTCGACGCCGTGTTCATCAGCCACTATCACGAGGACCACTTTTCGGCGATCGACGTCCTTCGCTTGCTGGAAACGCGTCCGGACCTGCGACTCTATGCCCCGACGCAAGCGGTGGCGGGTATGCGCGAGATCGCGTCGGCCCGGCTCGACGCCGTGATCGACCGCGTGAACGCCATCGCGCTTCAGTACCGAGACGCTCCCGTGTCCCTCGAGCACGGCACGCTCCTCATCGAAGCGGTTCGCGTTCCGCATTCCGGGTGGCCGGCCAGGCAGCAGCAGGTCGAGAACATCGCGTTTCGGGTCACCCTCGATGCCGAGACGACCGTCGTCCATCTCGGTGACGCCGACGCCAGCGACGCGCATTTCGCCCACGACGGCGCGTATTGGAGCCGGCGCCGGACCGACGCCGCATTTCCGCCCTACTGGTTCTTCCTCTCGGAAGCGGGCCGTCAGGTGCTCGAGCGGCGGATCGCCCCGACGCGCTCGATCGGTGTGCACGTGCCGGCTGACGTGCCAAGCCGCCCCGCCGAGCGCGCGGCCGAGCTTCGAGGGCACGAGTTGTTCACGGAGCCGGGCGAGGTGCGAGCGATCCGTTGAGCGGCGTGGCGCCCGTAGTGTTCGCCGACGAAACGAAACGTCTTAAAATGCGCCGACCAACGCACATTGGCGCTCACGCTTCCATCCAGGAGGGGTCTTCATGAAGGGATACAACGTCGCCGGCTACGTGCTCATCATCGCCTACGCGCTGGCGTGCATGTACTTCGCGCCGTCCGCCATTGGTCCCTGGACCGGCCTGTTGATCGGTTCGGCGTATTTCGTGGCGTGCTGGTTCGTCGGCGGCGTGTATCTGTCGTGCGTGATCCACATGGGCATCGCCCACCGCGCGCTCGACTACCAGGACTGGTTCGTCAAGTCGCTCACGATCGTGAACAACACCTTCGGGGTCTACGTGAACCCGGTCACTTGGGTCAACCGGCATCGGCTGCACCACAAGCACGCCGACCATGAGGGGGATCCCAACAAGCTCGCGGCCGACGGCTTCTGGCGAACGCTCTATCTGTGCCTCAAGCCCTACAAGTGCAACACCAATGTGGCGACCGACGCCATTTTCAACACGTGGCCGTTCCGCCTCGTCGCGAACCCGGTGTTCGCGGTGGCCGCCCAGGTCTTCAATCTCTGGTTGTTGTCGCTGCTCGTTGGCGACTGGCGCTTCGCGGTGGCGATGTGGGTGATGTTCCGGGTGTTCGCGGTGTGGATCAACATGATCCAGAACTACTGGACGCACGATCGCCGGTTCGGCTACCGCCGGCACCACGACGAGCAGGACAACGCGATGAACATCGGCGAGTGGCTGCCGGTCACCGCGACGATGAGCGCCTGCCTGCAGAACAACCACCACCATTCCCCGGCCCTGCTGCGCTTGAGCCACGAGGAGTGGGAGTACGACCTCGGGTTCACGGTCGTGAAGGCCATGAAGGCACTGGGCCTGGTGCGGGCGACCGCCCGGGGCGCGACCCTGCCCAATGATGTGCCGCTTACTTCCCTCGACTTCTGAACGGATAGAAGGTCTGGCCCCAGAACCCCTCGGGGAGCGGTTCGTTGTGCAGGCCGTAGTTGTCCGGCCACTTGTCGTCGGGGAGGTAGTAAGTGCCGAACAGCTTGTCGATCCACGGGAAGTGGATGGCGTAGTTCTTGTCGATGGCTTCCTTCTGCGACGTGTGGTGCCAATGATGGAACCGCGGGAAGACCACGATCGGCTCCAGCCATTTGATCGTCGGGCCGAAGTTCGTGTGCGCCCAGGTGGCGTGAATCGTCACGAACAGCAGGTAGGCGGTGATGATCGACTGGGAGAACACGAACATCATCGGGATGAGCATCAGGCCGCGGATGATCAGGTCGTCGATGATGTGGGCGCGCGACCCGGCGATCCAGTCGAGCGACTTGGACGAATGATGGATGGCATGGAAGCGCCACAACCACGGCACCTCGTGGAGCGCTCGATGGATCCCGTACTCGGCGAGGTCGGCCACCAGTACGGCCAGGAAGAACTGGACGAGCCACGGCAGGCTGGTCATCGCGGCCTGCAGGCCGGCGTTGCCGAGGACGCTCGTGAGTTGGGTGGCGGGCAGCAGGATCAGGAACGAGGTGATCCGGATCGGCAGATGCGTGGACAGGAAGTAGACCACGTCCAGGAGCCACTCGGGCCGGAAGACGCTCTGCTTCGGGTAGGCCGGCCATAGCACTTCGATCGGCGAGAAGATCAGCGTCATCAGCAGCATGTCGAGCAGGAACCAATCGAGGCCGATGGCCGGGCCATCGTGCAACGTCTCGTTGATCGGCACGCTCGCGCCGCCCAACAGGGTCGGCGGCGAGCGCGAACAGCATCCCGGTCAGGCCCAGCACCTTCTTTCGGCGCAGGGACGCGGACACGACGCCGAGGATGATCGCGGCCACGATGACCCCCTGGATCAGCATCCGCATGAGGTCCATCCGGTAGTAGGGCCGCAGCTCGGGAGACGACAGCAGCTGCGGGAAATGCAGGCAGACCACCGCGCCGAAGGCGAGCACGCCGAAGAACGCGGACAGCACCCCACTCCACCAGCCGGTGCCGAACCCTGTGGGGTCCTCATCGCCGAACGTCTCGTTGATCTTCTGCTCGAGCATGCTGGAAAGATAACCGAGGTGATCACGCATGGGAGGGTCCCCTGTCGCAAACGAGATTCCGCGCGGTTTCGATCCCTTTTATCGACTTGGCGGGGCGGTGGCCGAGGGTCATGTCCGGCGGTGCACGCATTGGCCGGAACCGGCGTTCCGTTGCGGCGCTCAGCTTGACAGCCCCCGGGTCGATTGGGCCTAATAGGATCTCGCTCATGACGACGCCGCTGCTTCGGTCCGCTCGCGCGCAGGCCTCCGCCCGGCTCGTCGTCCGTCCGATTGCCGGCCTCATTTCGATTCGCATCGCGATTATTGCGATCGACAGCGAGGTACGGCCCGGGTAGCAGGCGAAAGAGACAAGCAGCCCACAGGCCCCGTACCTCGAAGGAGGACGGGGCTTTTGTTTTGTGCCCGCCCTCCCGACCGGTCGGGGCCTCCAAACGGAGGTCCCGTGCAGAGTCGCACCCAACGCCCCGCATCACCGCCCGCGCCAGCACGCGGACGCCACGCCGCCGCCCGAGGCGGCGAGGAGCGGCGCCCGTCTGCTCATCGAAGCGCTCGAGCACGAGGGCGTGGACGTCGTCTTCGGCTACCCCGGCGGCGCCATCATGCCGGTCTACGACGCGCTGCTCGGCTCGCGCCTGCGGCACATCCTGGTGCGGCACGAGCAGGGCGCGGCCCTGGCCGCCAACGGCTATGCCCGCGCCACCGGCCGGGTCGGCGTCTGCATGGCGACGTCGGGCCCCGGGGCCGCCAACCTGCTCACCGGCATCGCCGACGCGCACCTCGACTCGGTGCCGGTCGTGGCGATCACCGGACAGGTGCCGAGTGGCGCGCTGGGCACCGACGCCTTCCAGGAGATGGACGTGCTCGGCGTCTTCATGCCGGTGGTCAAGCACAGCTTCCTGGTGCGGTCGGTCGACGACCTGCCGCACGTGGTCGCCGAAGCGTTTCGTGTCGCCCGCGAGGGCCGGCCCGGCCCGGTGCTCATCGACCTGCCGAAGGACGTCGCGCAGGCGCAGACGACGGCGCGGCCCGCGACACGGACGGCCGCCCCCCCGGCACGGCTGTGTGATCCGAACGCCCTCGAGCAGGCCCGCGCGCTGCTGGCCGCGAGCCAGCGGCCGATCGTCTACGGCGGCGGCGGCATCGGCATGGGGCGGGCGGTCGACGCCTTCCGCGACTTCGTGCATCGCGGCGGTCTGCCCACGGTGCTCACCCTCAAGGGCCTGGGCGCGCTCGACAGCCGCGACCCGCTGCTGCTGGGGATGCTCGGCATGCACGGCTCGCTGGCCGCCAACCTGGCGGTGCAGGAATCCGATCTGCTGATCGCCGTCGGCGCGCGCTTCGACGATCGCGTCACCGGCAAGCTCGACACCTTCGCCCCGGGCGCGCGCGTCCTCCACCTCGACATCGACCCGGCCGAGTTCGGCAAGCGCCGCCGGCCCGACGTGGCGCTCGACGGCGACCTCGCGCCGGCGCTGCGCGCGCTGTCCGCGCCGTTGGCCATCGACGCCTGGCGCGGCCACTGCCTGACCCGACGTGACGCCACGGCGCCGCGCTACGACGCGCCCGGCGAGGGCCTCTACGCGCCGTGGTTGCTGCGCCGCTTGAGCGAGCGGCTGCCCGACGACGCGGTCGTGACCTGCGACGTCGGCCAGCACCAGATGTGGGTGGCGCAGCACGGCGTGTTCTCGCGGCCCGAACATCACCTGTCGAGCGGCGGCCTGGGCACGATGGGCTTTGGCCTGCCGGCGGCGCTGGGCGCGCAGCTGGCCCGGCCCGACGCGACGGTCGTGGCGGTGTGCGGCGACGGGTCGTTCCTGATGAACGTCCAGGAGCTGGCCACGCTCTCGCGCTACCGTCTGCCGGTCAAGGTGCTGGTCGTCGACAACCAGGCGCTGGGCATGGTCCGGCAATGGCAGTCGCTCTTCTTCGCCAACCGCTTCAGCGAGGTCGACCTCTCCGACAACCCCGATTTCGCCGAGGTGGCGCGGGCCTTCCGGGTGCCGGCGTTCAGCCTCGACCGGCGCGATCGCATGGAGGAGGTGCTGGCCGAGTGGCTGGCGACGCCAGGCCCGGCGCTGCTCCACGCGCGCATCGACTCACGCGCCAACGTCTGGCCGCTGGTGCCGCCCAATGCCTGCAACAGCGACATGGTCCATGGGGAGGACGCCGATGGCGACGCGTACTGAGCTGGACCTGGTCGTGCGCCGGGTCGAAGGGGTGCTGGTGCGCGTGCTCGGCGCCACCGTGCGCCGCGGCTTCGAACCGGTGGCCGTGGTCTCGGCGCCCGGCCGCGAGCCGGGGACGTTCGACCTGGCACTCACCGTCGAGAGCACGCGATCGGCGGAGGTATTGTCACGGCACCTGGCCAACCTCTACGACGTGCACCGCGTGGAGGTCCGTCGATGATGACCCGCGACGATCGCGTGGCGTTCCTGCGCGCCGTGAAGACCAGTCCGGTCTACGACCTGGCGCGGGAGACCGCGCTGCAGCGGGCTGCGAAGCTCTCGGCCCGCCTCGGCCTCGAGGTGTGGCTCAAGCGCGAGGACCAGCAGGTGCAGTACAGCTTCAAGGTCCGCGGCGCACTGCACGCCATCGCCAGCCTCACGCCCGCGGACCGCGCCCGCGGCGTGGTCACCGCCAGCGCCGGCAACCACGCCCAGGGCGTGGCGCTGGCCGCCCGGCACTTCGGCGTCGCCGCCACGGTCGTGATGCCGTGCGCCACGCCGGCCATCAAGGTGGAGGCGGTGCGGGCGCTTGGCGCGCACGTCGTACTCCACGGCGCGCGGTTCGCCGACGCCGAACTGCTGGCCCGGGAGCAGGCCCTGCGGTCCGGTGCGACGCTCGTCCATCCGTTCGACGATCGCCGGGTGATCGAGGGGCAGGCCACGGTGGCCGCCGAGATCCTGCGCCAGTACGCCGCCGGGCTCGAGGCCGTGCTCGTGCCGGTCGGCGGCGGCGGCCTCATCGCCGGCGTCGCCGCTTACGTCAAGGCGCTCGTCCCCGACGTCCGGGTCATCGGCGTGGAACCGGTGGACTCCGACGCGATGTACCGGGCGCTGGCCGCGGGCCGGCCGGTGCCGGTCGAGCGGCCCGGCATGTTCGCCGATGGCGTGGCCGTGCGCCAGGTGGGCGGCGAGCCCTTCGCCATGGCGCAGGACGCCGTGGCCGGCATGATCCGCGTGACGCACGCGCAGATCTGCGACGCGATGCGCGCCGTCTTCGAGGACACCCGCGGCATCGTCGAACCGGCCGGCGCGCTGGCGGTGGCGGCGCTCGACACCTACGTCCGCGACTACCACCGTGGGCGAGGCGCCGTCGTGGCGCTGCTCACCGGCGGCAACGTGGACTTCGACGTGCTCGGCGAGGTAGCGCGGCAGGTCGAGGTCGGCGAGCCGGTCGTAGTCAGCGCAACGACCGCCGTCTGAGGGCGGCGCGCGGCGCCCTAACCGGTTCCGCGCCGGCGCCGTCCAAGCCGCCATGCTGCTCCACGACGCACGGCTGGCGATCCGGGGACTGGCGCGGCGGCCGGCGTTCGCGGCCACGGCCATCCTGCTGTTGGCGCTCGGCGCCGGGGCGAACGCCGCCGTGTTCTCGGTGGTGCGTGGGGTGCTGCTGCGCCCGCTGCCCTTCGATCGGCCCGACGCCCTGGTCGCGGTCTGGCCCGACGAGTTCGTCTCGAACCAGGAGATCGGCATCTGGCGCCAGCGCCTGGTCTCGGTCGAGACGGTGGCCGGCGTCGCGCCGGGCTGGCTCATGGCCCTGGTGGCCGACGGCGGCGAGCCGATCCGCATCACCGGCGCGCGCGTCTCCGACAACTTCTTCCCGATGCTCGGTCGGGCCGCGGCGCTCGGGCGGACCGTGACCGCCGGCGACGGCACCCCCGGACGCGAGCGCGTCGCCGTGCTCTCGGACCGGCTGTGGCGGCAGCGCTTCAACGCCGACGCGACGGTGATCGGGCAATCGGTGCTGGTCGACCAGGTGGCGCACGAGGTGATCGGGGTGATGCCCGGCGGCTTCGAAGTGCTCGGGCAGTACGCCGACCTGTGGGTGCCGCTGCCGTTCGAGCCGGGAACGCCGACGTTCCGCACCACCTTCTCGCTCGCCCTCGGGCGGCTGCGCGCCGGCGCCACTCCCGAAGCGGCGTCGCGGGAGATGGCGGCGCTGGTCCCGGAGATGCGCCGCGTTGCTCGGCCGTCCCGAGGACTGGGGCCGGACCATGCGCGCCACCCGGTTGCAGGACGCCACGACCGGCGCCGTGCGCCCCGCGCTCGTCGTGCTGCTGTCGGCCGTCGGCCTGGTGCTGCTCCTGGGCGCCGTGAACCTCGGCACGTTGGTGCTCGGCCGCTCCATCGAACGGGCGCGCGAGTTGGCCATCAGGACGGCGGTCGGCGCGTCGCGCGCGGATCTGGTGCGTCAGCTGCTCGTCGAGCAGGCGGTGCTGGCCGCGGCCGGCGCGGTGGTCGGCCTGGGGCTGGCCCACGCCGCGCTGCCCGCGCTGGTCGCACGCCTGCCCGCCGAGGTGCCCCGCCAGGACGAGATCGCCCTCGACGCCACGGTCTTCGCGGTGGTGATGGCGGCGTCGGTGGGATTGGCCATGCTGATGGCGCTGCTGCCGGCGCTGGTCGCCTTGCGGCCCGGACTACAGCCGCTCTTGCGCCAGCACAACTCGACCGACTCGCCGGGACGTCAGCGCGCGCTGGGCACGCTGGTGGCGGCGCAGGTGGCGCTGGCCGCCGTTCTCGGCATCGGGGCCGGCCTGATGCTCCGCTCGATGTGGAACCTCCAGCGCGTCGACCCGGGCTTCGATCCCCAGGGCGTGCTCGCCTTCCGGCTGCAGACGACGTCGAAGTACCGCGCGCTCACGACCGGGCTGCCCTATCTCGCGCAGGTCCGCGACCGCCTCACCGCCCTGCCGGGCGTGACCGCCCTGGGCGCGATCGGCCATCTGCCGATGAGCGGCTACTCCTGGACGATCGGCGTCCATCGGCTCGACGATCCGCCCGCGCCTGGAGCGTCGGTGCCGATGGCCGGCTGGCGGTTCATCTGGGGCGACTACCTCGAGGCGATGCGCGTGCCGGTGGTGCGGGGCCGGCGCTTCACCGACGCCGACACGACCGAGGCCCCGGGCGTGGCGCTCGTGAACGAGGCCCTGGCGCGCGCCTACCTCGGCGGCCCCGACGCGGCGGTGGGACAGCCACTCGTCCTGAAGGGCACCGGCCGCGACGGCGACGTCGTCGTGACCGTGGTCGGCGTGGTCGGCGACGTCCGCCACGACGGCCTCGACGTCCGGCCCCGGCCGGAGGTCTACCGGCCGCTCGCCCAGACCTTCATGTTCCCGATGCACCTGGTGGCGCGCACGAGCGGCGATCCGGCGGCACTCGCCGGCGCGGTGCGGCGCGCGGCCTACGACGTCGATCCCGTGGTGCCGGTCGCCGACCTGCAGCCGCTGCCCGCACTGCTGTCGGCGACGCTGGGCCGACCACGATTGCTGGCCGTCCTGCTCTCGGTGTTCGCGGCCGCCGGCGTGCTGCTGAGCGTCGTCGGCCTCCACGGCGTGGTCGCCGTGCGGGTGCGGCAGCGCGAGCGCGAGATCGGCATCCGCATGGCGCTGGGGGCGACGGCCGGTGGCGTCGCCGCTGGGGTCGTGCGGCATGGCCTGGTGCAAACCGCCGCCGGACTGCTGGTCGGCGTGCCTGCGGCCCTCGGCCTGGCGCGCTTCATGGAAAGCGTGCTGTTCGGCGTGACGGCGACCGATCCGCTGACCTTCGCCGCGCTGCCGGTGCTGCTCGCCGCGGTGGCCGCGCTGGCCTGCTACGTGCCGGCGCGCCGGGCGTCCCGCGTCGATCCCGTCGTGGCGATCCGCACCGACGCGTCGTGACAACTTGCGCCGGCCGGCGTCACGGGAACGTGACGCCGATGGTGAGGTCGAAGATCTGCTGCCGTCGCCCCGACTCGTAGGGCACGCCGCGGGCTTCCAGGTCGTCGAGCCAGCCGACCCAGTAGTTCACGGCCGGCGTGAGGGCCACCCGCCCGAGGTGGATGTCGTAGCCGGCGCCGACGACGACGCCCGGGCCGTCGCCCAGCTCGAGGCTCACGGACTCGTCGCCGAAGTCGCGGTCCACGTCGAGGTACGACAGTCCAGCGCCGCCCTTGACGAAGAAGCCCGAGGCGGCGGTCGGATACACGGTGGCCGTCGCCGACACGTTGTACCGGTAAGTCCACTGATCGACGTCGAAAGGATCGTCGTGACGGGCCCAGACGTTGAGCTCGCCGCCGATGATCAGGTGCGGATTCAGCGTCCACCCGGCCTTGACGTATCCGGAGCCGCCCGCCTGCCGCTCCTCGTCGACGCACCGATCGCACGAGAGGGTCGCCCAGCCGACCCCACCGCCGAGGCCGAAATAGAACCCCTCGCGGGTCTGGGCGCCGGCGGCGGAGGGCAAGCCGACACTCAGGACGGCCACGACCACGCTTGCCGTCACCCACCGCCACGCCTTCATCGCACCCCTCCCGACTGCCAGGGTACACCTGGGCCTGAGCGACCCGCCCTGTCTCACGGCGATCACGGTGTCGTGCACCAGCGGCGCCGCCCGCAAGCTCGCGTCGATGGCACCTTAACTGGCGGAGGCGGCCAGACAGTGTTGGCGCGCGTCGAGCCGCAGCCGATACACCCCGTGTCCCTCACGCCGCGACACGAAGTAGACGTCGCGACCGTTGCCGGCCCAGGCGGCGTAGCTGTCGTTGCCGCCCCGAGTCACCTGGCGCACGTCGTCGCCGGTCTCGCGCATCACGAACAGATCGAGCCGGCCCGGTGTGCTGGCGCGATCGGAGCTGAAGATCACATGCCGCCCGTCGGGCGACCACGCCGGATACGCGTCCTCCCCCGGCGCGGCGGCGAGCACCCGCTCGACGCCGGACGCCAGGTCGAGGACGACGACCTCGTAGTTGCCCTTGGCCACCTCACGATGGAAGGCCAGGCGCGTGCCGTCGGGCGAAAGCTGGGCGTGCGCGTCGTAGCCGTCGAACGTGGTCAGCCGCGTGAGGGCGCCGGTCGCAAGCTGCACGACGTACAGATCCGAGCTGCCGGCGCGGTACGAGTTGAAGTAGACGCGCGACAGGTCGCGCGAGTAGCTGGGGAGGAACTCGGCGGCGGGATCGGAGGCGAGCACCCGCGTCGCCCCGGTTGCCGAGGTCAACTCGAGGATCTCGGTGCGGCGGTCGGCGCTGCGCACGGCCGAGATCAGCCGCCGGCCGTCGGGGGAGAACGACACCGCGTTGTCGAACGCCGGTGGCAGCGGCGTGCGCGCGCCGGTCCGGAGATCGAGGAGATAGGCGCCGTGCTGCTCCTGCTGCTCCCAGCCGACGGCCAGCGTGCGGCCGTCGGGCGACAGGCCGTTGAACTGGAACTGGGCCCGGCCGTCCTGCACCGCCACGCGCTCGATGACGCAGCCGCCGGCATCGGCCAGCCGCGGGTAGTGGACACTCGCGCAGCCGGTCGTCATCAGCGCGCACAGACACGTCAGGCCGCCTCGCCACTGCATCACGTTTCTCCGACGTCTCCAGGCCGCAGCCGGCCGTGGGTCTCGTCACACCGTTGGTCCCGACGCGTCATGACCGTGCGCTATGCTGTCGCCCGGTGCTCTCCCGTCTGCTCGCCCGCGTCGGCCTGGTAACCCCCGAGCAGCGCGCCTGGGCCTGGTACGACTGCGGCAACTCCGCCTACTTCACCACGGTCATCACGGCGGTGTTCCCGGCCTTCTTCGCCAGCTACGCCGCTGCCGGCATGCCGGCCGGCGAGGCGACGACGCGCTTCGGCCTGGTGACCACGGTCGGCATGGCCATCGTCGCGATCGCCGCCCCGATCCTCGGCGCCTACGGCGACTTCACGGCGCGTCGCAAGCGCCTGCTCGTCGGTTGCGCCCTCGTCGGCATCGCCAGCACGTTCGCGCTGGTCACCATCACCGAGGGCGGCTGGCGCTGGGCGGCGCTGGTCTTCGTCATCGGCAACATCGGCGTGTCGGGGTCGCTGGTGTTCTACGACTCGATGCTGCCGAGCGTGGCCACCGCGGCGGAAACCGACCGGGTGTCGTCGGCCGGCTACGCCCTGGGCTATCTGGGCGGCGGCCTGCTGCTGGTGCTGAACCTGGCCTGGGTGCTGCAGCCGCAGATGTTCGGGCTGTCGGGCACGGTCGCCGCCATCAAGCTGTCGTTCGCCAGCGTCGGCGTGTGGTGGCTGCTCTTCATGATCCCGCTGCTGCGCCACGTGCCCGAGCCGCCGCGCGTCGCGATGCCGGGCGACACGGCGGGCGGCGGCGCCGTGCGCGCGTCGCTGGTCCGGCTGGCGCACACCTTCAGCGAGATCCGGCAGTACCGGCAGGCATTCCTGGCGCTGCTGGCGATGCTCGTCTACCAGGACGGCATCCAGACCATCATCCGCTTCGCCGGCATCTACGGCGCCGAAGTCGGCGTCGGGCAGTCGGCGCAGATCGCGGCCTTCGCGATGGTGCAGCTGCTCGGCGTCCCGTTCGCGTTCGTGTTCGGATCGCTGGGCCCGCGGCTGGGCACCAAACGGGCGATCTTCCTGGCGCTGTCGGTCTACACGGTGGCCGCCGTGCTCGGCTACTTCATGCAGAACGCCACGCACTTCTTCCTGCTGGCCGGGCTCGTGGCCACGGTGCAGGGCGGCGCCCAGGCGCTCAGCCGGTCGCTGTTCTCGCGGCTGATTCCGCCGGCCAAGACCTCCGAGTACTTCGGCTTCTATGCCGTGGTCGAGCGCTTCGCGACCATTCTCGGCCCGCTCGTGTTCACGCTGAGCGGCGCCCTCACCGGCTCGTCGCGCTCGGCCGTCCTCGGCATGATCGCGTTCTTCGTCGCCGGCGGCTGGCTGCTCTCGCGCGTCGACGTCGAGGAGGGCGAACGGGCCGCCCACAGGATCTCAGGCATGCCACCACGCACCAAGGCCGCGCAGCGAGACGCCTACAACAGCCTGCCCATGGGCCGGCGCAAGCGCATCGCGCTCATCGCCCACGACAACTGCAAGCTCGACCTGCTCGACTGGGCGCGCTACAACGTCGGCACGTTGAGCAAGCACGAGCTGTTCGCGACCGGCACCACCGGCTCACTCCTGGCCGTCGAGCTCGGCCTCGAGGTCACGCGGTTCCTGAGCGGTCCGCTCGGCGGCGACCAGCAGGTCGGCGCCGGTGTCGCCGAAGGCCGCATCGACTTCGTGCTGTTCTTCTGGGATCCGCTCGAGCCGCAGCCGCACGACGTCGACGTCAAGGCCCTGCTCCGCATCGCCGTCGTCTACAACGTCCCGGTGGCCTGCAATCGGGCGACCGCCGACTTCGTGCTGTCGAGCCCGCTGATGGACGTCGAGTACCAGCGGATGGTGTTCGACCACTCCCCGCGCTCGGTCACCTCACTGAGCTAGATACCCGCCATTCACCGCCGTCGCCTTGAAGAACGTGTAGCAGAACGTGCCGTCGGTTTCGGCCGTGCGATACAGATCGGCCACCCCGGCGTCGAACTCCTCGGCAGTCATCATGCCGGCGGCGATCGCCGGCGCGCGCACGCCCTCGACCATCGCCGTGAAGGTCAGCTTCGTGAAGCCCTCGACCAGCTGCGGCCGGCTGGCGTCGGCGTAGACCATGCGCGGCGACACCTGGACGTCCTGATAGCCGGCGCTGGTCACCAGCGGGTACAGCGCCCGGCCGATGAGCGAGTCGCCGTGGGCGCGCGCCTGCAGATCGACCAGGCAGCGGATCGCGCGATCCGCCCGCGGGCTGCGCGGATGGAAGTAGGCCGAGCCGTGGTCGCCCTCGATGACCGTGATCGTCCCGCCGGGCTTCAACACCGTCTTCAGCCGTCGCAGCGCCTCGACCGGCGCGGCCAGATGTTCGAGCACGAAGCAGACGAACACGTGGTCGAACGACTGCGGGGGAAATGGCAGATCGAAGAGATCGGCGCGACGGAACGTGACGTTGGTCAGGCCGGCGGCGTGGACGGCGGCCGTGGCCGCGGCGATCGACGTCTCGGACACGTCGATGGACATGAGGTGCGCCGCGGGGCTGTTGCCGGCGAGCGTGACCGTCTGCGCCCCCACGCCGCACCCGGCCTCGAGCACATGGCTGCCGGACGGATACCGCGTGTCGTGGTGCAGGAGGTCGACGAGCGAGGCCGCTTGGTCGCGCAGGCGCTGGGTCTCGCGGGGGTCGTAGCCGTGCACGTAGGCGGTGCTCATCCGCTTCAGCCTATCGCGATCGCCTGGCGGGCGGCACCCGGACTACTCGTAGCGCAGCGCCTCGATCGGATCGACCCGGCTGGCGCGACGCGCCGGCAGCCACACCGCTGCCAGCGAGACGACGGCGAGCATCAGCGGCGCGACGACGAACACCAGCGGATCGGTCGCGGTGACCTCGAACAGGAACGCGGTCATCAACCGCGACAACGCGAACGAGGCGGCCAGCCCCAGCCCGATGCCGGCGGCCGCCAGCGTCATGCCCTGGCCGATGACCATGCGGCGAACGCCGCCCGCGTCCGCCCCCAGCGCCAGGCGTACCCCCAGCTCGCGGGTGCGCTGCTCCACCGAATACGCCATCAGGCCGTAGATGCCGATCGCCGCCAGCAGCAACGCCGCGGCGCCGAAGAGCGACATCAGCCAGGTGTTGAAGCGCTGGCGCGACGTCGACCGGGCGACGACCTCGTCCATCGATCGGACGCTGGAGACCGGCAGCCCGGTGGCCTCGCGCAGTGCCTCCTGCACGACCACGCTCATCGCACCCGGCGCTCCGGCCGTACGCACCATCCAGCCGATCGGGTCGATGCGCAGGTTGAGGGCGACGACCGCGTCGGGCATCTGCACCGCGGGTGTGTAGACGGTCGGCCCCGGCTGGTCGTTGAGGCCGCTGTCGCGGGTGTCGCCGACGACGCCGATGATCTCGCGCTCGGGCTCGGCGGCGAACTCGCGCATCATGCTGCGACCGAGCACCAGGCGTTCGCCGATCGGACTCCGGTCGGGCCAGTATTGCCGGGCCATCGCCTCGTTGATGACGGCCACCGGCGGCGCCAGCGGGTCGTCGCGGTCGGTGAAGACCCGGCCCTGCCTGACCGGAATCTGGAACACGTCGAAGTAGCCGGCGCCGATTGTCAGCCACCCGGCGCCGCCGTGGAACGACGCATCGGCGAGCGGCCGGCCGGCGATCACGAACGGCAGCCCGAACCCGCCTTCGAGCGGCACGCAACACGCCGCCGTGGCCGCGGTCACGCCCGGCAGCGTGCGCAGCCGTTCGAGGCCGCGCGCCGACAGCTGGTGCAGGCCGGCGGCCGTGGCGTAGCGCTGGTCGGTGAGCGCCATGCGCATCGTGAGCACGTTGGCGGTGCTGAAGCCGGGGTCGACGCGACCCAGCGCGATCGCCGAGCGAATCAGCAGCGTCGAGCCGACCAGCAGGGTCAGCGCCAGGGCGACCTCGGTCACGACCAGAGCGGCGCGGGTTCGGCCCTGCACGGCGCCGCCGCTGCCCGATCGGCCGCCCTCCTTCAGCGCGTCGGTGACGTTGGGACGGGAGCCCTGGAGCGCCGGCAACAGGCCGAACAGCAGGCCGGTGCCGAGCGCGACGACCATCGTGAAGGTCAGGACGCGCCCGTCCACGCCGACCAGCGCGCCATCGGCGCCGACGCGCGGCAGGCTGGCGGTGTTGATTGAGAGCAGCGCCCGGATGCCGAGCGCGCCCAGCGCCAGCCCCAGCGCCCCGCCGGCGGCCGACAGGATCAGGCTCTCGGTGAGCAGCTGCCGGACGATCTGCCCCCGCGATGCGCCGAGGGCGGCGCGCACGGCCAGCTCGCGGCGCCGGCCGGTGGCGCGCACCAGCAGCAGGTTGGCGACGTTGGCGCAGGCGATGAGCAGCACGAAGCCGACCGCCCCCGAGAGCACGAGCAGCGACGAGCGGACGTTGCGGACCAGCATCCGGCCGATCGGCTCGACGCCGAAGCTGGAGTTGGGACCCAGTGCGCCGCCGCCGAACCGGGCGCGGAAGTCGGCCGCCGAGGTCTGCAGCCGGGCCTGTGCTTGTTCGAGCGACACGCCGGGGAGGAGCCGCCCGGCCGTCTGGAAGTAGTGCGCGTGATCTCCGGCCGTGGTGTCGAGCTGGAACGGCAGGTAGAGTTGCGGCGACTCCTGCAGGACGTCGTCCAGCCGCGTCTCGCCGAGCACTCCGACCACCGTGTAGGGCTGGCCGTCGAGCGCGATCGCGCGGCCGACGATGCCCGGATCCGCGGCGTACTGTGACGCCCACAGCCCGTGGCTCAGCACCGCGACGCGGCCGCCACCGGGCCGGTCCTCGTCGGCGGTGAAGGTCCGGCCCGCTGCCGTCGTGACCCCGAAGAGGGTGAAGAAGTCGGCCGACACCCTGGCCGACCGCAGTTGCTCGGGGAACGTGCCTTCGGTCAGGTTGACGAGCGTGGTGGTGAACGCCGCCGCGTGCCGGGTGACCTCGTTCTGGGCGCGGAAGTGCGCGAACTTCGCCGGTGACGCCCCAGCGAACTGGCCCTGCGAGCCGACGGTCGTGAAAAAGACGATACGGTCGGGCTCGGGATACGGCAGCGGCTGGAGCAGGACCGCGTTGACCACCGAGAAGATGGCCGTGTTGACCCCGATGCCCAGGGTCAGCGCCGCGAGGGCGGCCAGCGAGAAGGCCGGGCTCTTGACGAGCGTGCGCACGGCGAGGCGCAGGTCACCGGCGAGTGTGTCGAACATGGGCATGGGACGTCGGCGACGGCCGGATGGTTTGGGAATTGCGTCAGCCGGCCGTCGTCGACGCCGGATCACAAACGGGAAGGCGCGCCGCTCGAGCACAGGCGTATCATTGCCAGCGCTGCCGGCTCCCGGCAGGACGAGGAGGATCTCATGGCTCTCTCGAGGCGCTCGTTCGTGCGGACAGTCGGGCTTGGGGGTGTGTCTTCGGCGTTCATCGCCGCGCGCGGCCGGGAGGATTCTGCTGGCTGCGGGCCTGAGAGGCGTTCAGGCTCCGGCGTCCCCGGCTGGCCGAATCGCGGCGACGATCAAGATCAGCAGCAACGAGAACCCGCGCGGCCCGAGCCCGGCGGCCCTGGAGGCCGTTCGCAGCCGAACCACGCACGACGTTGGCCGTTACCCGGACAACATCGATGCGCTCACCGACGTCATCGCCAAGATGCACGGGGCGAAGCCCGAGAACGTGTGGCTGGGTACGGGCTCGGGGCCCGAGTTGACGGCCGCCGCCCGGGCGTTCCTCTCACCGGCGAAGCATCTCGTCACCGGCGATCCGTCCTACGAAGCTCCGGTCCGCGATGCGAAGAAAATCGGCGCGACCATCAAGAGCATTCCGCTCGACCGAGACCTCCGGCTCGACCTCGGCGCCATGGCCGAAGCCTCACTGGGTGCCGGCCTCATCTTCGTCTGCAACCCCAACAACCCGACCTCCACCGTCCATCCGGCGGCCACGATCGCGGCCTTCGTGCGGCGGGTGAAGGCGGCGACGCCGACCGTCGGGATCCTGATCGACGAGGCGTACATCGACTACGCGGTCGCGCCGCCCTATCCGACGTCGGTCCCGCTCGCGCTCGAGTATCCAGGCGTGTTCGTGATGCGAACCTTCTCGAAGGCGTATGGGATGGCCGGCCTCAGACTTGGTTATGCCATCGGCCAGCCGCAGACGTTGGCGGCGCTCGACGACGCCTGGGGCATGGGCAGCGTGAACGTACTCACGGCCGCGGCCGGCATCGCCGCGCTCAACGACAAGGCGCACATGGACAAGGAGCGCCTGGAGAACACCCGCATTCGCGATTTCACGATCGGCGCGTTCAAGGAGATGGGGTACGAGGTCGCTGACTCGCAGACCAACTTCGTGTTCGTGAATGTCCGTCGGCCCGCAAAGGTATTCCGCGAGGCGTGCGCCAAGGAGGGTGTGCTCGTGGCCCGTGATTTCCCGCCCTTGGAAAAGACGCACGCCCGGATCTCGCTCGGCACGTGGGAAGAAATGCACACCGCCATGGACGTGTTCCGCAGGGTGCTCGGTGCACCGTCGACGGCAGCGGCGAGATGAGGGGATACGCCACGCCGGCGGGTGGCGCGTCGCGCGTGGCGATGGGGATATGATGCGCTTCTGTCTCACTTGAAGGGAGCACCCATGAGGCGGTTGTTGTCGTTCACGATCCTCCTGTTCCTCGCCCTGACCCCGCTGGCGGCCCAGTCCACCGCCGGGTGGAAGGTCCGTGCCGATCGCAGCACCAGCGCGACCGATCCCGACGGCGCCGGCAAGATCCAGTTCATGGCCATGGGCAAGGGCTTCCATGCCGTCAACCCCGTGGCCGCGGTGTACTGGAACCCCGCCAACACGGCCAAGGGCCCCTACATCGTGAAGGGCACCTTCACCCTGAACGAGCCGAGCGGCCACAACAACTACTACGGGCTGGTGTTCGGCGGCAGCGGCCTCGAGGGACCCGACCAGGCCTATCTGTACTTCCTCGTGGCGCAGGACGGATCGTTCCTCGTCAAGCGCCGCGCCGGCGACGCCGTGACCGACAACGTAGTCGCGAAAACGCCGCATGCCGCCATCAGGAAGCCCGACGCCAACGGCAAATCCACCAACGTCCTCGAGGTCCGCGTCCAGGCCGACAAGGTGGACTACGTGGTCAATGGCACGGTGGTGGGATCGACGCCGAAGGCAGGCCTGACGACGGATGGCATCTGGGGCATCCGGGTGAATCACCTGCTGAACGTGATGGTCGAGGACGTCGGCCTCGCAAAGTAGCCGCAGCGCGTTGAGCGGATGATCGCCGTCGAACGGAGGGGGCGCACGGCGAGGCGCACGTCACCGACGACGGCATCGAGCATGAGCATGGGACGAACCCCCGGGGCGAATGGTTTGGGTAACTTGACACGTCCGGCCGCCCGTGGGATAAGGGCTGAAGTGTTCGGTCATCAGACCTGCGCATGTTGTTGTCGTGAGGCGAGCCTCCGCGCGCCGTGCGCTGTACGTGTTGACCGGCGCCGACGTAACGTTCGTCGTAACCGGCAGACCAACAGGTTTCAGAGACAGGGCCCGGAAGGCGTTCAACGCTTTCCGGGCCTTTTTCTTTGCCCGCCGACAGGACACGGTGATGACCTTCCCTCTTCGATCGAACCGTTCCTCGAACCCGAAGCCGTCTGGCACGACGGCTGCGCCGCCGGCCGAACACACCGCCGGCACGCTGGCTGCCGTCGCCGTTTCCGCGCTCGTCCTGCTCGCTCGTGATGTGGGAGGACGTGGCCCGCAACGGCCCGTGGCCAGGGCGTGCCGGGGCCGCTCGAGCTGGCCGGGCAGCCGGTGGCGATCGGTGCCGGATGGCTGCTGGCCGGCACCGCCGCGGTCCTTGGAATCGGGGCATGGCTGGCGCGGCGGGTCGACCCGGCCGCCACGGCTGCGGCCGAGTCGGCGCTACCGCGGCTGCCGGTCTTCCTCCGCTTCGACGGGCGGCACGTCGTGGTCGTGGGCGGCGGCGCCACCGCCGCCGCCAAGATTCCAGCGCTGCTCGACGCCGGTGCCGAGGTGACGGTGATCGCGCCCCAGGTCTCGCCGGCCATCGACCGCACGCGGGTGCGGGTGGTGCCACGTGCCTTTGCGCCCGCGGACCTCGACGGCGCCTGGTTCGTCACCGCCGCGGCCACCGCCGAGGTGAACCGTCAGGTGCGAGAGGCGGCCGAGGCGCGGGCGGTGTTCGTGAACGCCGTCGACGACCCGGCCAACGCCACGGCCTACCTCGGCGGCTCGATCGTGCGCGGCGGCGTGACCGTGGCCATCTCCACCTCAGGCCGGGCGCCGGCGCTGGCGGGACTGCTGCGCGAGGCCTTCGACGCGATCGTGCCCGAGGACATCGACGCCTGGGTGGCCCACGCGCAGGAGCTGAGCCGGCGCCAGCGGGCCGACGGCGTGCCGATGACCGACCGGCGGCCGCAATTGCTCGACGCCCTGAACCGCCTCTACGACGGCCGCGAGTCGGCGCGTGCCGACGCTGGCGCCCGATCATGAGCCACGCGATCGGCTTCGTCTCGCTCGTCGGCGCCGGGCCCGGCGATCCCGAGCACCTCACGTTGAAGGCCGCCCGCCGCCTGCGCGAGGCGGATCTCGTCCTCTACGACGCGCTGGTCGCTCCCGAGGTGCTGGCGCTGGCCGCCCGCGCCGACCATGTCTTCGTCGGCAAGCGCGCCGGACATGTGCAGACGTCGCAGGCGGCCATCCACGAAGTGATGATCGCGTCGGCGCTACTGGGCCGGCGGATCGTCCGGCTGAAGGGCGGCGATCCGTTCGTGTTCGGCCGCGGCGCCGAGGAAGCGCTGGCCCTGCAAGCCGCCGGCATCCCCTACGAGATCGTCCCGGGAATCAGCGCCGCCGTCGCCGCTCCGGCGCTGGCTGGGATTCCGCTCACGCACCGCGGCGTGGCCGGCGGCGTGGTCGTCCTCACCGGCGCCGACGCGGCCACCTGTCACGCGGCGATCGACTCGCTGCCGCCGGACCTCGTGACCGTCGTACTGATGATGTCGATGGGCACGCGCGCGCCGCTGGCGACGCGTCTGATCGCGCGAGGCTGGCCGGCGGACACGCCGGCGGCGGTGATCCTCGGCGCCGCTACGCCCGAGGCCTGGACCTGGAAGGGCACGCTCGAGGACCTCGGGGCGATGGCGGTGCCGTTCGATCGCACCGACCTGCCGGGCACGATCGTCGTCGGCCGCGTTGCCGGCCTGCCGCTCGCGCCGCAACCGGCGGCCGGCCCGGCCGCGGCGGATCCGTTCGCGCTCGTCGCCGCGGCCACTGCGTGGGAGACCACGCCCTTCCGAGGACCGATCTGATGTCTGCTCACGCCGCTCACCACCTCGAGTCCGCGACCCATGGCCGCGCCCGGCTGTCCTTCGCGTCCAACGCCGACATCGACGAGTTCGCCGCCGTCCTCGGCCAGTTCGAGCGCGGCGAGATCACGCCCGAGCAGTGGCGCGTCTTCCGGCTGGTCCGCGGCACCTACGGCCAGCGCCAGCTCGACGACGCGCAGATGATCCGCGTCAAGATCCCGCAGGGCCTGCTCACCGCCGACCAGCTCGACGTCATGGCCGATGTCGCCGAGCGCTATTCGCGCGGCTTCGGCCACATCACCACCCGCCAGAACGTCCAGCTGCACTTCGTGAAGCTGCACGACGTGGAGCCGGCGATGCGGCGGCTGGCCGAGGCCGGGCTGACCACGCGCGAGGCGTGCGGCAACTCGGTGCGCAACATCACCGCCTGCCAGTTCGCCGGCGTCGCCGCCGACGAGCCCTTCGACGTCACCCCGTATGCCGAGGCGCTCACCCGCTTCCTGCTGCGCCATCCGCTCAGCGCGTCGCTGCCGCGCAAGTTCAAGATCGCCTTCGAGGGCTGTTCGCGCGATCACATCAAGCTGACCATCAACGACATCGGCTGGCTGGCGCAGGTGAAGGACGGCCGCCGCGGCTTCAAGGTGTTCGTCGGCGGCGGGACCGCCACCATGACCACGGCCGCACCGGTGCTCTTCGAGTTCCTGCCGGTCGAGGACATGCTGCGGGTGGCCGAAGCGATCCTCCGGGTGTTCCACGAGCGCGGCGACTACCAGCACCGGCAGCGCAACCGGATGAAGTTCCTGATCAAGTCGATCGGCTGGGACGGCTTCCGCGCCGCTTTCGAGGATGCCCTGGCGCAGGTGCGCGCCGACGGCGGGCGCGATCTCGCCTTCGCGGTGGAGCCCGAGGCCGATGAACCGCCACCCCGCGTGGACCCTGGCGACCGCGCCCTCGGTCGCCGAGATCGTGCGGCGGGTGGCCACTGCCGCCGCCGCGCAGCACGGGCCCGGCATCCATCCAACGCCCCGCCCCTCGGCCGACGGCCGCCACTTCGAGCGCTGGGCCCGCACCAACGTGCGGCCGCAGAAGCAGCTGGACTATGTCAGCGCCGTGGTCACGGTGCCGCTGGGCGATCTGAGCGGCGAACAGTTCCGGATCCTCGGTCGAGCTGGCGACCGCCTACGGCGACGGATCGGTGCGGGTCACGGCGGTGCAGGACGTGGTGCTGCGGTGGGTACGGCGCCGGAGCCTGCCGGATCTGTATGCGCGCCTCGAGGCCGCCGGCCTCGGACTGCCCGATGCCGACACCATCGCCGACGTCACCAGCTGCCCCGGCGCCGAGTCGTGCAAGCTGGCGGTGACGCAGTCGCGCGGCCTCGGCCAGGCGCTCGAACAGCATCTGCGCGCGACGCCCGAGCTCATCGACCTGGCCGCCGAGCTCGACATCAAGATCAGCGGCTGCCCGAACGGCTGCGGCCAGCACCACATCGCGACGCTCGGCTTCCAGGGCAGCCTGCGCAAGGTCGACGGCAGCGCGGTGCCGCAGTACTTCATTCAAGTGGGCGGCGGCATCGACGCCGCCGGCACCACCTTCGGACGGCTCGCCGCCAAGGTGCCGGCCCGCCGCGCCCCCGAGGCGCTCGAGCGGCTGGTGCGCCTCTATGCCGACCACGCGCCAGGAGGGCGAGTCGCCGGTGGCGTTCTTCCGCAAGCTCGAGGTGCCCAAGGTGAAGGCGCTGCTCGCCGATCTCGAGCTGCTCACCGCGGCCAGCGCCACCGAGACCGACTTCATCGACCTGGCCGAGACGACGGCCTTCCGGCCGGAAACGACGGAAGGCGAATGCGCGGTTTGATTCCCGAACAGCGGCTGGCGGCTAGCGGCTGAGCTAAGCGCGGCCTAGCGCACCGTGGCCCGGGTGGGTGGCTCGTGCCGGTAGACCATTCCGGCCCGCATCACGAACGCCACTCGCCGAAACGAGGCGGCGTCGGTCTGCGGATCGCCGTCGAGGGCGATGATATCCGCGTCCATTCCCTTGGCGATCGCGCCGATGCGGTCGGCCAGGCCCAGCGACTCGGCCGCTCGAGAGGTGGCCGCGATGACCGCATCCATCGGACGCTGCCCACCCTGCTCGACGTTGGCGACAATCTCCTCGGCGTTGCGGCCGTGGCCGCCGGCGTTGGCGTCGGTGTTGAAGACCATCTTCAGGCCCGGCACCTCGAGAGACTGCCGGAACACGCGCACGGCCCCGGCCCGGGCGTCCTGAAGATTCGCCAGCCCCGCCAGCGTGAAGCCGTCGACCCCGTCGAAACGCGGACCGTGCTCGGCGTAATTGCGGAACAGGACATCGATCTGATTGCCGAGGTACATCCCGCGCTTCGCCACCACCTCGATCGCGGCCCGGTCGGCGAGCCAGGCGTGCTCGATTTGTGAACAGCCGGCGTCCGCGGCCATCTGGATGGCGTCGGGGCGGTGCGCGTGCACGATGGATCGGAGACCCAGCGCCGTCGCCTCGCCGCAGGCCGCCGAGAGCTGTTCGGCCGACAGGTTCGTGACACCGCCCAGCCGGACGCTCGTCGACGCGAAGACCTTCACGACGTCCGCGCCTGCGGCCTTCCGGCCACGCACGAATGCCCGAATCGCGTCCGGGGGGCCGGTCTCTGCCCTGACTTCCCCGAGCGATGAGAGGATGCGCGGGCCGGGAATCGCGCCCCGGTCGATCCACGCCCTGATCGCGGCGTCTTCCTCACCGCCCAGGCTCTGCAGCGTCGTGACGCCGGCCATCAGCGTCCTGTAGGCGTTCTCGGCGCCGTACAGCGTCAGGTGGCCGAGATCGCTCTGGTCCTCCGCTGCGTGCAACTTGCCGTTCTCGTCGAAGTGATGGCCGATGTGGACGTGCGTGTCGATGTAGCCCGGCAGCACCGTGAGGCCCGTCAGGTCCAAGACGCGGTCTCCGCCCGTGCCCCCGCGGCCCGATCTCGGCGATGCGCCCGTCGCGCACCACGATGTCCTGGTCCTGCAGAACGCCGCCCCGGCCGTCGAACGCGCGGGACGTCCGGAGCACGAGGGCGCCCTGGCTGGCCGCGGCAACAGGGCCGGGCGGTGTCGGCGGACTGGCGCCGCACGCTGCAACGAGCGCTAGCGCCAGCGCGGCCAATGCGGGTGCGACTCGTTGGTGGAGCGGCACACCGGGTGTGGAGTTCTCCATGGCGCGAACCGTAGCCTCACCAGCAGCGGCCGTCAAGGAACCGCGCCGGCCTCAGGGTAGGAAGCCGCCACTCCTAGCCTGATTCATTTCTTCAGCATCGCCGGCCAGTTGACGACCAGGGTGATGGGAGAAGGGCTGTTTTCCTCGACCAGCCTGTTGACGAGGAAGCTCTGGCCGTCGGCGGACACTTCGAGGTAACCGCCCTCGACCCAGGGCCGAATCTGAAAGAGCGGTTGCACGGGCCCCACTTCGAAGGTGGCGGCCTGTCCTTTGACGGCAGCGACCATCAGCCTGCCGCCGGGCGCCACATAGAAAAGCTCTGCGCCGTCGCGGCGCCAGCGCGCCTGCGCACCGCCGGCCGACGAGACCAGTGTCTTTCCGCCAGGGCCGGGGAACGGCGCCACGTAAACCTCGCTCCGGTTGGATTCGTTCGACACATACGCAATCCATCGCCCATCGGGAGAAAAGCGGGCCCCGCTTTCTGCGAAACGGGTCTGCTGGAACGGTATTGGTTTTCGATCGCCGAACAGAGGAAGGACCCAGAGATCCGGACTGACCGGGACCCCGCGGCCGAGATCCTCGCTCGATACGGTCTGATAGGCGAGGAACTGACCGTCGGTCGACGAGCTCATCGGCGTTTCCGATTGGTCGCCGGCCAACAGCAGCTCCTCGGTGCCCGCTCCGTTCGCAAGCTTCGTGTACAAGTCCTGGTTGGAAGAGTCCTTCGGGCTGGAGCTGAACACCACACGTTGGCCATCCGACGACCAGACCGCTCTGGACCCAAACCTCATGCTCACGTTGAGACGGGTGCGCACACCCCGAGCCACGTCGTAGACCCAGACGTCGCCAGTTTGTGTTGCCAAGTCGTCAATTCTCACCGCCGCTCGCGAACCGTCAGGCGACAGCGAGAGGTCGCCCTGAGATGCCGGCTCGCCAATTACCCTAAGCTGCTTGCCTGTGCGATCGAACCATGTGAGCTGCGTCAGAGGCGGAGTGTCGGTCAGATACGCGAGCCGGCCGTTGTCGGAAACCGAGAACGCGCCGGCCGCACCAGTAGGGCCGCCGATTGCCACTTGCTCTGCAACCGGGACGGCCTGGTCTCTGAGATCGAGGCTGGCAAGGTCAAACGGCTGCGCCATCAGCGTACTGCCGCGTAAGAACAGCAGATGTCCATTCGCGAACTTGGCCATCGAGCCGCCAGGCATCACCAGCGTGCGATCGTCTGAATCGAGTGAGCCGGCGTACACGCCGTTTGGCTCGAAGGGATTGCCGCCTTTGACACCGGAGGCCAGATACAGAAAGCGCCGGCCATCTTGGAGGAAGGAGGGCGTCCAATGACGAGTCTCGCCCCTGTCGCTGTCGAGCGTTGTGACAGGGCTTGGCGTGCCGCCCGCCGCAGGCACTCGGTGAATTCTCCCCTCAGGCACTCCGAACATTCCGAACACGATCACGCCGTCTCGATTCCAGCTTCCGCCGGTACTGTTAGTGGTTGGAAGCTCGCATACGGTTATCGGCGGCCCACCGGCCGTGTCGATCTTCATGAGCTTCGAGCGGCTTCGTCCGTCTTCCGAGAAGAACCCGACGAAGCGGCTGTCGGGCGACCAGAACGGATAGACCGCACCCTCGGTCCCCTCGAGCTTCTGCGCTGAGAGCGAATCGAGTCGTCGCACCCACAGCCAGATGATGCGGTCACGACCGGCGGCCGTGAAGGCGAGACGCTGGCCGTCGGGTGAAAGCGCCAGCCGGCGGCCCACAGAGCCGCCTCGATCCGTAATGGCCGTGTCGGGGGGCGGGAGAATCGTGGATGTGAGCGTCGGCGCCTCGGAGCCCGTTCGCCCGATCGTCGCGAGCGCCCCCAGCGCGATTGCTGCAACAAGGGCCACACCGAAAAGCGCCCACGCGAGCCGGTTCCCCATCGCGCCTGCCCGAGGCGCTGCGGCGGCCGTCGTCTCGTCAGAGTGCGACGAGACACTTTCCAAGGCGAACCCAAGGTCGCTGGCCGACTGGAACCGCGCCGCGGGACTCTTTTCCAGGCACCGATCGACGATGCGCGCCAGCGCGGGAGGAATGTGCCGATCGGCAATGGGCAGGTCGCGCGGATCGTCATTCAGGATGGCGCTCATCGTGTCGGCGGCCGTGTCTCCACGAAACGCCCGCACGCCCGACAACATCTCGAACAGCACCGCGCCGAGGGCGAAAATGTCGGATCGATGATCCACTTGGAGGCCACGCACCTGCTCCGGCGACATGTACCCGATGGTGCCGAGCACCATCCCAGGCTCGGTGCTCGGAAGGGTCGTCGGCTGTGCGCTCATTCCAGATACGATTGACTCGACTTGCGTGAGCTTGGCGAGGCCGAAGTCGAGAATCTTCACGCGTCCATCGGCGGTGATGAAGATGTTCGCCGGCTTCAGATCGCGATGAACGATCCCCTTCTCGTGCGCCGCAGCCAATCCACGTGCGATCTGGACTGCGTACTCGGTCGCCTTGCGCACGGGCAGGCGGCCGGTGCGCAACCGCTCCCCGAGCGTCTCCCCGTCGAGCAATTCCGAAACGATGTAGGGTGCGCCGTCATGTTGGCCAACATCGAGCACCGCCAGAATGTTCGGGTGATTCGACGCGGCCGCCGCGCGGGCTTCCTGTTCGAAGCGATTCAGGCGATCAGCATCTGCGGAAAACGCCGACGGGAGAGCCTTGATGGCGACATCCCGCCCGAGGCGTGGATCACGGGCCCGATAGACTTCCCCCATTCCCCCGGCACCCATGGGAGAAAGGACCTCGTACGGACCGAGACGAGTGCCGGCGGAAAGGGCCATGCAAGCTCCGGATCACGCAGCGGGGCTCATTGTAGCGTCAGAAAGTCGCGGACGGTCGAGCCGGCGCCATGGACCTACAAGCCCGTGCGAAGCCAGGGTCAGATAACGCCCATTCCCCAGGCTATGTTCCCTATCGTGTCTTCGGCGCGGTAACGAATGGGTAAGCGCGTCGCTCGAGGACCTCGCCGACGGCGCGGTGCGCCTCCAGGAACGCGGCGTCGGTGTGCGGGCTGGCGGCCGCGTCCGAATTGGCGATGGTGATCGAGCCGAACGGCTGGCGCGCCTTGACGCACGGCCGGTCGGCGCTCGACGTGAACACCCACTCCGGCGGGTCGGTCAGGCTGTTGTAGGTGTAGGCGTAGCCGTGCGGCCAGCGGTTGACGGTGATCGCGGCGATGTCGCGGGCCGGATCGAAGCCGCCGGCGCCAAGGGTGCGCGCCAGCTGGTCGCGGATGTTCCGCTCGAAGGTCTCGAACGACGTCGCCAGCAGGTCGGCGCGGCCGATCCGGTGCTGGTCCTTGCGCGGCTTGCCGGGCGCGCACGGATGCCGGTCCATGCGGATGACGATCGGGTCGTCGGGCTTCTGCGGGTGGTGCAGATCGCCGAGGCTGACCGCCTCGCCGAGACCGAAGCTGTCGTGGTACATCGTCGGCGCGCTGATGTTGGCGACGCCCAGCTTCTGGAACGCGCGCCAGTTGGTGAGCGCCACGCTGGTGTAGACCAGCGGCCCCTTCACGCCGTAGACCAGCGCCTCCTTCTGCGCCGCCGGCAGCGTCGGGCACCAGGTGCGGGATGACCATGTTCCAGCACGCCATCACCACGTGCCGGGCGCGCACGTCGGCCAGCCGGCCGTCGCGGCTGTAGGTGACGACCACCTCGCTGGCCGATCCGGGATCGCCGTCGTGGCGCACGTTGACGACGGTGCTGCTCAAGCGGATGCGCGCGGCCTGGCCGGCGCGATCGATGCGCGCGTAGTCGACGTGCGCGGCGCCGACGTCCTCCTGGGTCTGGCCGGGCACCGCGTCGGGAATCAGCCAGCGCACCAGCAGCCGGGCGACCGTGGCGTTGCCGTCGGGGAAGTGGATGCTGCCGCCGCCGCCCTCGGCCTTCTGGCGGCCGTGATGGCCGCCGGGCAGATCGGCGAGCACGCCCGTCGGGCGTCGGCTCGAGCTTCAGACCGGCGAAGCCGGGCACGCCCATCTCCCAGCCGAAGAGCGCCGGGATCGCGTCGGCGCCGACGCAGAACACGCCGCGGCCGGTGGCCATGTAGAACCACAGACACTGCTTGTCGACCTTGGCCACCTCGAGCAGGTAGTGCTCGAGGCTCATCCGTCGCCAGGCGCGTCCTTCTTCTCGGCCGAGGTCAGCCCCGGCATGTAGTCGGGCTGCTGCGGGATCCTGCAGCCGGCGCATGTCGGCCTTGGCCTGCGCCGAGATCGGCATCAGGTCGAGGTACTCGGGCGGGAAGCCGCCGCGGCCGCGGCCGCCGGCGGCCGGCCGCACCGCCAGCTGGTCGCGTGCCCCACGTCTCCTTGTCGAAGAAGTGGCCGCCGCGCAGGCCGAGCCACGAGTAGAGGCTGCGGTTGGCCTCGTTGTTCTTGACGAAGCGATCGAGGTCGACGCCGATCCCGGCCAGCAGCTGGCGCGACGGCTGGTTGTAGCGCAGCGGCGATTCGATGTTGAGCGTGCCGCCGTTCAGCGCCAGCAGCTTGCCGCCGACGACGAACTCGTTGCGCTTGGCGTGGCCGCCGAAGTCGTCGTGGTTGTCGAGCACGAGCACCTGCGCGGAACGGCCGACGTTGGCGACGAAGTAGTACGCGGCGGCCAGTCCGCTCAGCCCGCCGCCGACGACGACCAGGTCGTAGGTCTCGCCGGTGTGGGCCGCGCCCGCCAGGTCCACCGGCCGGCCGTCGCGCATCTGATGCGCGACTTCGAAGGACCCCTCGTGGCTGCCGCGCATGCCGGTGCGGCGCGGCGGGTAGGCGTCGAGGCGCCGACGGCTGCCCCGCCGCCTGCGCGTCGAGGGCCAGCGCCCAGCTCCACTTGGGCAGCAGCGAGGCGCCGAGGGCCACCGCCGTGCCGTTGACGAAGTCGCGCCGGTGGATGGCGCGGTGCATCCCGAGTTCGCGATCGTCGCCCTTCATGTTTCGGCTTGCCTCTAGCCGTAGGGCAGCTCTTTAGAGCTAGCCACGAGGCAGAGCTAAAGCCGCTAGCCCGTCACGCGACGTCACGCCATGCCCGCGGCTGACCAGCAGCTCCTGGACGGCGCGGTGCGCCTCGTCGAACGCCTGGTTGGTGAAGGCGGCCGCGCCGGCGTCCGAGTTGGCGATGGTCACCGGGCCGAAGCGCCGGCGGCCGATGACGTGCGGCCGCTGCTCGGGCGGCACGTCGGGATCGGCCAGCGTGTCGTAGGTGTAGGAGTAGCCGTCGGGCCAGCGGTTCACGGCCATGCCGACGATGTCGGCGGCCGGGTCGAAGTCGGTGCCGGCGAGCATGCGGGCGAACTGCCGGCGGATCGACAGCTCGAAGTCGTGGAACGACATGGTCAGCAGCTCCTGCTGGCCGACCCGGTTCTGTTCCTTGCGCGGCAGCCCCGGCTTGTTCGGGTTGCGCACCATGTGCACGACGATCGGCTCGTCGGGCGTGGTCACGCCCTGGTAGCCGCCGACGGTCGAGCCCGGATCCAGGCTGGTGTTCGGGTGATACATCCCGGGCGCGTTGATGCTGGCGACGCCCAGCTGCTTGAACGACGTCCAGCGCCGCAGCAGCACGTTGGTGTAGAGCATCGGCACCTTGACCGAATAGGCCAGCGCCTGCTGTCTGTTCGGCCGGCAGTTCGGGCAGCAGCTTCGGCATCATCGCGTTGTAGCAGGCGAGCACGACGCTCTCGGCCCGCACCTGGTGCATCTTGCCGCCGCGCAGGTAGGCGATCTTCGCGCCGGTCGGCTGCCCGGCCGGGCCCTCGACCGCCACTCGCGCCACCGTGCTGTTCAGGCGGATCCGCGTCGGCGTGCCGGCGTCGTCGAGATGGTCGTAGGCCACCGGCGGCGCCTTGACGATCGACGCCATGTCGTGGCTGCCGGGAATCGCCTTGGGCATGAGCCGCGACACCAGCAGCCGGGCGATCGAGGCGTTGCCGTCCGGGAAGTGGAAGGTGAAGCTGCCCTGCCGGAACGACTCCTCGTCGGGCAGGCCGAGGCCGTCGAAGCCGATGCGGCCGGCGCGCGCCGCCTCGAGCGCCGGGGTGGTGTCGACGCGCTTGTTGTTGCGTCCGCCCTGGCCGAGGAAGAACGGCAGCGCGTCGGGGCTCATCCTGGCGTGCGTCAGCAGGAACTCCTGGTAGCTGATCCGCTCGAGCAGCGCCAGCTTCTGCTCGACGGTCTTGCCGTGCAGGTAGTCGGGGTTCTTGCCGTAGAGCCTCGCCAGGTCGCGCCGGGCGGCGTCGCTGAGCGGCGCCTTGGCGAAGAACTCGGGCCACGACGGCCGGCCGGTGCCGGCCACCAGGCGATCCTCGCCGAAGTGTTCCTTGTCGAAGAACGTCCCGGCGCCGAGCTGGTACTTCTCGAACAGCGCGCGGTTCTGGAACTCGGCGTTGCGCGGCACGTCGACGCCCAGGTCGACGAGCAGCTGCTTGGCCATGTAGCTGTAGGGATACGGCGTGGCCACGCTCATCGTGCCGCCGTAGGCCAGATAGGTGCGGCCCTGGTAGACGAACTCGTTGCGCTTGGCGTGGCCGCCGAAGTCGTCGTGGTTGTCGAGGACGAGCACGCGCTGGTTGGGCAGCGCCTTGTGCCAGAAGTAGGCCGCCGCCAGGCCCGGACAGCCCGCCGCCGACGACGACCAGGTCGTAGGTCTCGGCTGGTGTCGGTGTCGATCGACGGATAGGCGGCCGCGAAGTCGCCGCGGCGGATGGCGGCGAAGCTCTCGATGGACGAGGCGTGCTGCCCGCGCAGGCCCAGACGCATGCGGCGGATAGGCCGGTTCACCGGCCGGGCGGCTGGACGCGGGCGTGCAGCCGGCCGGTACCCGAACCGGCCACGGCCGCTCCGGCAATGCCGAGCGCCATGCCGTTGAGGAAGTCGCGGCGCGGGATGCGCCGGTCCATGCCGACGGCGGAACTCCCGGGCGTGTCAACTCGAGTCGCCACATCGCACCACCTTGCCGCGGGCGTGGCCGGTGTACGACACGACCCGCCACCCGTCCTTGGTCTTTCCGAACAGATACGACACGCCACCGACCGACATGACGCTGCCATCGGTCTTGTAGCGCGTGTTGTAGCCGCTGGCGATCGCCGCGTTGGCGTTCAGCACGCAGACGTTCTCGGTGGTGAACATGGACTTGCCCCAGCCGGAGGCGACCAGGTCCTTCAGCGAGCGCCTCGAACCGGGCCAGCGCCTGCTCCTTGGTCAGATCGGGCTGCGGCCCCGACCCGCCGATGACGATCCACGGGATGTTGAAGATCTCCTCGGGGAGCGCCTTCATGTTGCGCTCCGAGAACAGGCTGTAATACCGGTCGACCGCAGCTCTTGACTTCGCTCGTGATCCGGGCCACATCGGCGGCGGCCAGCCCCGGCTGCTGGGCGAGTGCCGCCGGCGGCGCGACGCCGGCGAGCAGTGCGGCGGCCAGCAGGGCGCCGAGTCGGAAGGTGCGGTTGCGCATGTCGTGCCTCGGGAGATCCAGGCGACGGAGGGCCGCCGATCGGCCGAGAGGCTGTCACAGGGGTAGGGGGTTGTCAACGCATCGGCCCACGCCGGCGCGGCAATCGGATGAGCTGCGCGCATCCATTGACAACCATCGGCAACGGAGCATAATCCCGCCGTGGTCGCCCATCTCCGGGCGATCGACGCCCGCACGCGCGGCTATCGCTCTCGTGCAGGTCGAGGAGGCGCGCATGCGTCGGAGTCTCGTCGGCATCGCGGCAGCGGCGGCCCTCGCCGCGGCCACCGGGCTGGGTCTGGAGGCCCAGCCGCGTGGCACGAACGGCCAGTGGCGATCGGTGGGCGGCGACGCCGCCTTCACCCGCTACTCGCCGCTCGATCAGATCAACAAGAACAACGTCAAGACGCTGAAGGTCGCGTGGCGGCAGGCCGGCTACGATCCGGCGCTGAAGCAGGCGTTTCCCACGCTGCGCGTCTCGGGCAACTACCGCTCGACGCCGATCATGGTCGACGGCGTGCTCTACGCGCCCAACGCGGTCGGCCTCATCCGCGCCTTCGGGCCGGGCTCGGGCGAGATCCGCTGGGAGCAGGCGCCGTTCGCCCAGACGATCGAGGAGGTCTCGCGTCCCAGCCCGCGCGGCGTCGACTACTGGAAGAGCGGCAGCGACGAGCGGTTGTTCCTGGTGCGCGGCGAGTACCTCTACGCCATCAACGCCAAGGACGGCTCGTACATCCAGGACTTCGGCGAGAAGGGCCGGGTCAACCTGCACTGGAGCCATCCGCTGGCCGGTCTGTTCAGCTGGACCGCCAGCCCGATCGTCGTCAACGACGTGATCGTCGTCGCCGGCGCCACCGCCGGCGCCGGCGACGGCGGGGTCAAGCGCGAGGCGGCCCCCGAGGACGTCCGCGGCTTCGACGCCCGCACCGGCAAGCTGCTGTGGACGTTCCACGTCGTGCCGCCCGCCGGCGAGTACGGCAGCGAGACGTGGGGCGGCGAATCGAACGCCTATTCGGGCGACCTGGCCTCGTGGTGCTGCATCTCCGGCGATGCCGAGCTGGGCCAGGCCTACGTGCCGCTGTCGGCGCCGACCGGCATCAACTACGGCGGCCATCGCCCCGGCGACAACCTGTTCTCCGATTCGATCGTGGCGCTCGACGTCAAGACCGGCAAACGGGTGTGGCACTTCCAGATGGTGCACCACGACCTGTGGGACTACGACACCGTCGGCCCGGCCACGCTCGGCGACATCACCGTCAACGGCAAGCGCATCAAGGCGCTGATGCAGCCGAGCAAGACCGGCTTCATGTACGTCTTCGACCGCACCACCGGCACAGCCGGTGTGGCCGATTCGAGGAGCGGCCGGTGCCGCAGTCGACGGTGCCGGGCGAGGTCACGGCGAGGACGCAGCCCTTCCCCACCAAGCCGCCGCCGTTCGATCGCCAGGGCTGGACCGAGGACGACCTCATCGACTACACGCCGGAGCTGCGGGCCCGCGCCAAGGAGAAGGTCAAGGACTTCAAGATGGGCCCGCTCTTCTCGCCGCCCCTGGTCCCCAGCGACCAGCCGGGTGGCGCCAAGGGCCAGCTCACCATGCCGGGCGGCTGGGGCTCGGGCAACTGGCACACCGGCGCGTTCGACCCCGAGACCGGGATCTACTACGCCGTGTCGCACACCCAGCCGGGCATCAGCCGGGCGGTCAAGACCGACGACCCGAACGCGACCATGGACTACGCGACCCAGGCGCGTGAGCGGCGCGAGGGCGGACCCGCCCCCGCCGGTGCCGTGGCCGGGTCCGGATCTGTCGATCGACGGCTTCCCGATCTTCAAGGGCCCCTACGGCCGCATCACCGCCATCGACATGAACCGCGGCGAGCACGTGTGGATGGCGGCCAACGGCGACGGACCGCGGAACCACCCGCTGGTGAAGGACCTCAAGCTGCCGCCGCTCGGCATTCCGGGACGCGGCGCCCCGCTGCTCACCAAGACGCTGCTCTTCATCGGCGAAGGCAGCGACGCGCTGCCCGGCACCAACCGCGACGGCATGTTCGGCCGCATGTTCCGCGCCTACGACAAGGCCACCGGCGCGGTCGTGTGGGAGACCGAACTGCCGGCCGGGACGACCGGCGCGCCGATCACCTACATGCACCAGGGCAAGCAGTACATCGTGATCGCCATCGGCGGGCGCGAGCAGCTGCCGGAGTTCGTCGCCTTCGCGCTGCCGTGAGCGCGGCCGCGCCGGCTCGCTCACGCTGACAGCAACGTTCGCACCAACCGCGGCTGAACCACAGGAGACGGCTTATGACTTCTCGATCACTCGGGCGCGTGAGCCTGGCTATCGTGCTGGTGCTCCTGGCAGCGGGCATCGGCGCGGCGCAGACCTCCACTGGCGGTCTGCGCGGCTTCGTCAGCGACGGCACCGGCGGAGTGCTCGCCGGGCGTCACCGTGGAAGCCACCAGCCCGGCGCGGATTGGTGGCGCGGCAGTGGCGGTCACCGACGCGCAGGGCCTCTACTCGTTCCAGAACCTGCCGGTCGGCGAGTACACGCTGCGCTTCGAGCTGCCGGGCTTCAGGACGGTGCAGCGCGAAAGCCTCCGCGTCGAAGTCGGGCCGCATCATCCAGGTGGACGTCGGCCTCGAGGTGGGCGCCGTCGAACAGGCGGTGACGGTCACCGGCGAGGCGCCGGTCGTCGACACCGCCAACGCCGGCTTCTCGACCAACTTCACCCAGACCCTGCTGCAGAACATCCCGACGGCGCGGCAGTCCTATTTCGACGTCGTCACCTTCGCGCCGGCGGTGCGCATCAACCAGGTGCCCAACGACTCGCGCTTCATCATCTTCGGGTCGAGCAGCGACCAGAACCAGTTCCAGTACGACGGCGTGGACATCTCGGCAGTGTCCAACGGCGGCGTCTGGGACTTCCCGAGTCCCGACATCATGCAGGAGGTGCAGGTCAAGGCGATTGGCGCCTCGGCCGAGTACCACAGCTTCCAGGGCGGTGTCGTCAACATCGTGACCAAGTCGGGCAGCAACGACTACCGCGGGATGCTCAGCGCCTACGTCATTCCCGGCGACTGGGTGGCCAACAACACGCCCAACGAGCAGTTCCCCTACACCGTGCACTACAGCCAGCAGGGCACCTTCGAACTGGGCGGCCCGATCAAGCGCGACCGCCTGTGGTTCTACGGCATTTTCCCGGCCAACCGCGCCGCCACGACCGGCGTCGGCGTCGACCCGAGTCTCGAGCGTGCCGGCGGCGTGTCCTACAAGCCGTTCTTCAAGGCCACCGCGCGCTTCTTCGAGAACGGCAACCTGTCGGTGGGCTGGAACAACAACATGTTCTGCTGCGGCGCCACCGCCAGCCGCACCGCACCGCTCAACACCCAGACCGTGGAGCACGGCCACAACCCGGTCGTCTACAGCCAGTACACCCAGACGCTCGGCAACGCCACCCTGATCGAGGTCCGCGGCGGCGGCATCTACATCCGCGACAACTTCACGCCCTACTCGAACGACTTCGAGACCCCCGGCCGCACCGACCAGGCCACCGGCGTCAGTTCGGTGAACGGGCAGAACGCCAGCAAGCAGTTCCACAACCGTACGACCATCGACGCCTCGATCGCCCATTCCACCTCGGCGTTCGGGCCCGGCACGCACGACTTCAAGACCGGCGTCCAGACCGCGTTTGCCAACCAGCGCACCGTCCAGGCCAGAATCGGCGGCGTCAGCTACACCGATCTCAGTGGCGCGCCGTACCGCGCGACCTACAACGACCCGCAGGCCACCGGCGGCCGCATCCGGTCCTGGGGCGCGTATATCCAGGACACCTGGACGCTGAACGACCGTGCCACGCTCAATCTCGGCCTGCGCTACGACGCCATCGACGGCGACGTGCCGGAGCTGTCGTCGGACGCCGAGATCGAAGGCACCGACGGCTCGACGTTCTCGCCGCCGGTCGTGACCTATCCCGGCGTCCCGGACCTGGTCTCGTACAACACGGTCGCACCCCGCGTCGGCTTTACTTTCCGGCTCGACCAATCGGGACGGACGGTGCTCAAGTCGGCCTACGGACGGTTCTACGGCAAACTGGTGACCGGGATGTTCTCCGGCATCTCGCCGGGCGGCGCGGTCACGATCGTGCGCGAGTACAGCGCAACCACCGGCGACTACACGATTCCGGTCAGCGTCACCGACCCCAAGCGCAACTTCGCCGTCGATTCAGGCCTGGACAACCAGTACACGGATCAAGTGTCGGTCGGCATCGAGCGCCAGATCGCCGGCGGCGCCGGCATCGCGGTGTCGTTCGTCTACAAGAACGAAGCCGACTTCGTCCGCCTGCAGGACACCCGCGGCGCCTATGCGCCCCGCGACATCGTCGACACCTTCGACGGCGTGTCGCAGACCATCACCGTGCAGTCGCTCACCAGCGGCGTCGGCTCGCCGCTGTACACGGTGGTGAACCGCGGCGATCTCGACCAGAGCTTCAAATCGGTCGTCGTCGAGTTCAATAAGCGCTTCTCGGACCGCGTGCAGACGAACACCTCGTACACCTGGCAGGACTCGAAGGCGTTCGGCTCCGGTTCGGTCACCGGCAGCACCCAGCAGGACTTCAGCAGCCTGTCGCCCACCGCCGGCTACGGCCGCGACCCGAACGACACGCTGAACGCCTTCGGACCCACCGCGACCAACGCCGAGCACGCCGTCAAGCTGTCGGCGACGTATCTGCTGCCGTGGGACTTCCAGCTCGGCGGGCGCTACTCCTACGAGGCCGGACGACCCTATGGACGACAGATCATCGTCCGCAACATGGGCGCCGGCCAGGGCGACGTCACCATCCTGGCCAACACCCGCGGCTCCTACGCGCTGCCGGCGGTCAACGACTTCCAGATCCGCGTCGACAAGGACTTCCGTTTCGGCGGCCAACGCCGGCTGCGCCTGTCGTTCGACATCTTCAACATCTTCAACTCGGACACGGTGCTGACGCTGCGCAACAACAGCTCGCAGGTGACGGCGACCACGCCGTGGCAGCAGACGCTGTCGGTGGTGCGGCCGCGCACGGTGCAGCTCGGCTTCCGCTTCGAGTTCTAGAGGCACGAGACGCGCGTAGAACGGCTCTTCAGAGTCACGTAGGGCAGCTCTTTAGAGCTGCCTCCCGGACGAGCTGAAGCCTCCCGGCAGAGCTAAAGCTCTGCCCTACGTCGCCTCCCGGCAGAGCCCTACGTTCGCCTCTCGGCAGAGCTAAAGCTCTGCCCTACAGGGCTACGGGGAGCTCCGCCGATACACCACGGCGCCGCCGAAGATCGTCGTCTGCACCTGCACGTCATCGGCGGCGGCCGGCGGGCGGCTGAGCACGTCGCGCGACAGCACCACGAGGTCGGCGAGCTGGCCCTCGGCCACCCGGCCCTTGTCCTGCTCGTCGAACGAGGCGTAGGCGGCGTCGGCGGTGTAGCCGTCGATCATCTCGCCGATGGTCAGGCGCTGGGTCGGGACCGCCCGGTGACCGATGCGGTTGACGCCGACCCACATCCCGACCAGCGGGTTCAGCGACGCCACCGGCCAGTCGCTGCCGAACGACAGCCGGCCGCCGGCGTCCTTGCACGCTCTTCCACATCCACCCGTGCGAGGTGCGCTCGGCGCCGATGTTGCCGACCCACTGGCCGCGCGGCTCGGGGTTGTTCATCAGCCGCGCGTGCGGCGGCTGGAACGAGCCGATCACCCCGAGCGCGGCGAAGCGGGGCACGTCGGCCAGGTCCATCGTCTCGATGTGCTCGATGCGATGGCGACGCCCACGGGCCGGGGCTGGATTGGCCTTCGCCGCCTTCTCGAAGGCGTCGAGCACGCGGCGGACGCCGCCGTCGCCGATGGCGTGGACGAAGATCTGGTAGCCGCGGGCGTCGAGGACGCGGACGATGCGGTCGAACTCCTCCGCCGGGTAGTTCGGCAGGCCGGTGCTCTTCGGGTTGTTGTCGTAGGGGGCGAGCATGATCGCGGTGTTGGTCTCGATCACGCCGTCGATCAGCATCTTGGCGGCGCCGGTCTTGAAGAGGCGATCGCCGGTGACCCGCGCTCGGATGGCGTCGAAGCGATCGGCGTCGGCGTCGCTGAATCCCGGCGACACCGACAGCGCCGAGTAGACGCGCAGCTTCAGCTCGCCGCTCGTGCGCAGGTCCTCGTAGAGCGCGAACTCGTCGGCGTTGCCGCTGGCGTTCTGGACGCTGGTGACGCCCAGCCGGTGCGCGTTGGCGATGCCGGCCAGCAGGGCCCGGCGCTGGTCGTCACGCGTGATCGGCGGCATCACCTTGCGGACCAGCTGCTGCGCCGATTCCTTCAGCAGGCCGTCGGGCCGGCCCGAGGCGTCGCGCGTGATGGCGCCAGCCGGGGGATCGGCGGTGTTCGTGGTGATGCCGGCGGCGTCGAGCGCCTTGCTGTTGACCCAGGAGCTGTGGCCGTCGAAGCAGACGAGCGTCGCCGGCCGATCGGCCAGCGCGGCGTCGAGCTGGGCACGCGTCGGCAAGCCGCCCGGGAACGACGAGTAGTTCCAGCCGCGGCCGCGAATCCACGGCACCGACGGGTTCTTCGCCGCGAAGTCGCGGATGCGCTGCTGCACCTCGTCGAGGGTTCGGGCGCCGCTCAGGTCGAGTTCCGTCAGGCTGAGTGAGCCGCTCAGGAAGTGGACATGGCTGTCGTTGAAGCCGGGCGCGACCGTGCCGCCGCCGGCGTCGACCACCACGGTGGACGGGCCGCGCAGCGCCTCGACGGCCTGGCGCGTGCCGACGGCGGTAATGCGATCGCCGGTCACCGCCACGGCCTCGGCGACCGGCCGGCCGGCGCCGGTGAAGACGGCGCCGTTCACCACGATCAGGTCGGCGCGGGGGGCTTGTGCGGCAGCGCCGCGCTGCCAGGTCGTGGACGTCGCGGCGCCGATCGCCACCGCGATCGCCATCGCGGCAGTCAGCACCGGCCGCGGCCGCTGGAGAATCGACGTCACTGTGGGCCTCCTGGTCGAGCTGTCCGTCACGGCCGCGAGCGGCCCGAATACTACCAGACGCACTGGACGTGATATTTCTCAGCGCGTCATGCGCCTGATCTCCACACGTGGCAGGTTCCGCAGCATCCCGCGATGTCTCCGTGCCAGTCCCGGAGACATTTGCGTGGTGGCCGTGCTGGCCACGCTTGGCGGGTGCGCGGGCACTCCGCCAGAAGCGCCGGCCGATCTGCTGGTCACCAACGCGAGGATCTACGCCGCCGATGGGTCGACCGCGCTCCACGAGGCGCTGGCGGTGCGCGGCGATCGCATCGTGGCCGTCGGGCGATCGGCGGATCTGGCGCGGCTGCGCGGACCGGCCACCGTCGCCATCGACGCCCAGGGCCGCAGCGTGGTGCCCGGCTTCAACGACACCCACCTGCACCTGTTCGAAGGCGGGTTCGCCGCCGAGCGGGCCGACGTCGGCGCGGCCTCGACCGTCGAGGAGGTGCAGGCCACGCTGCGCGAGTTCGCCGCGGCCCAGCCGTCGCGGCCGTGGGTGCTCGGCGAGGGCTGGCGCTACAACACGTTCCCCGGCGGGTCTGCCGACCCGCGCGCAGCTCGATGCCGTGGTCGCGGACCGGCCGGCGTTCATCCGCTGCTTCGACTACCACACCGCCTGGGTCAACTCGAAGGCCCTGGCCCTGGCTGGCATCACCCGCGACACGCCCGATCCGGTGAACGGCCGCATCGTCCGCGACCCACGCACCGGCGAGCCGACCGGGGTGCTGCAGGAGAGCGCGCAGGGACTGGTGTCGGGGCTGCTGCCCGAGCCAACCGCCGACGAACGGCTGGCCGTGCTCGAGGCCGTGACCGCGAAGCTGCATGCGGCCGGCGTCACCAGCGTGCAGAACGCGCTCGGCTCGGTTGACGAGTTCGAGGTCTACGATCGCGCCCGCAAGGACGGACGGCTGGCGCTGCGGGTCTACTCCGCCGTGTCGCCGGCCGGACTCTTCTCGTCGGAACCGCCGCCGTCGATCACGTCCGCGATGGTCGACGGCTGGGACGGCCTGCGCGCCCGCTACCCCGCCGACGCGCATTTCCGTCTCGGCATGGTCAAGCTCTTCGTCGACGGCGTGATCGAGACCCACACCGCGAAGCTGCTCGCGCCGTACGCCAATCGCCCCACGGACGGACCGTCCAACTACACCGCCGACGAACTGAATCGCGTCGTCACCCTGCTCGATCGCCGCGGCTGGCAGGTGATGATGCACGCCGTCGGCGACGGCGCCGTGCGCATGGCCCTCGACGCCGTCCAGGCCGCCGCCGCGGCCAATCCGGCGCCCGAGCGCGGGCGCCGGCATCGCATCGACCACATCGAGACGCTCGATCCGGCCGACGACACACGCTTCCAGGCGCTGAACGTCGTGGCGTCGATGCACCCGGGCGGCATCTACCGGACACCGGGGCCGCGGCCAGCCCACGTCTGCCCCGGCCAGCGCCGGACCGCGCCCCGCCCCGCCGGTCAGTGTGTGGGCCGCCAACCTCGGCCCCGAGCGTGTCGCCCGGGGCGGTGGATGGAAGCGCATCCGCGAGGCCGGCGGCCGTGTCGTGCTCGGCAGCGACTGGCCGGTGGCCAGCTACGATCCCTCGGGCCGGCTGTTTCAGGTGGCGGCGGCGGCGCCGCGCGAAGGCCGGCCCGACGGCCGCTTGCCGCTGATGGCGGCCATCGACGCCTATACGTCGCAGGCGGCGTATCTGGAGTTCGAAGAGGGCCGCAAGGGCACCCTGGCGCCGGGGCAGCTCGCTGACTTCGTCGTCCTGGCCACGGACGTCTGGTCGACGCTTCCGACGGCGCCGGCGGACCTCGCCGTCGTGACCACCGTGTTCGGCGGCCGCGTGGTCTACGAGCGTCGATGAGGGCCGTCCCGCGGCTCAGCTCGCCGACCGGAACTCCGCGAAGAAGTCGTCGGCGGTCAGCCGGCGCGTGGTCAACCCGTCGTCGAACGCCGCCTGGCAGAAGGTGTCCACCGCGCGGCGGTTCCGGTCGAGGCCGTGCGCGTGGTAGTCGGGTCCCATCAGGCGCGCCGCGTGCTCGACCTCATCGATCAGCCACGGCGAGTTGTAAGGAAACTGCCGCTGCAGCGCCTCGAAGGCCGCTTCGCTCTCGTTGAAGGCCGCGACCAGCCGTCGGCCGATGGCGGATCGCGGTCCCACGTGGCGCGGCGGACGACGATGACGTGTTGCGGCGGATAGCAGCCGGTATCGGCGAAGTAGCGCTGCTCGACGGGCTGGAAGTCGGCCACCGCCCGTACGACCGGTCCGGTCGCGGGATGGAACGTCCGCGGCGGCAGCGGGGCGAAGAGCGCGTCGATCTCACTGCCCTGCAGCAGGGCGGTCAGGGTGCTCTGGTTCGGCGCCGCGGCGACGTACGGGCAGCGGCGGATCGGGCAGCCGGACGGTGGCCGGGCCGTCGACGCCGCCGACCACCCAGTGCACCTTGCGCGGGTCGGTGCCGAGTTGGCGCAGCAGGTGCCGGTACCACACGGCGCCGCTCGCCGCCCAGTTGTAGATGCCGACCCGGCGGCCGGCCAGCGCGCCCGGGTCGATCCGCGTGCCGTGCCGCGTGTAGAGATCGCGGACGGTGAAGTTGCGGAGCGGGAAGATCGGAATGGCGACCAGCGAGCGATCGCCGCGGTCGAGACGCTGCACGTGCTGCGCCATCGAGGTCTCGCCGCCGTCGATGGCCGGATCGTCGGTGGCGCGCCGCAGCATCTCGGTGCGATCGCCGCGAATCCACGTCAGCGCGAGGTCGCGCGGGCGGACGTCGCCGGTGGCGATGGGCAGGAACCGCACGTAGTTGGTGCAGGCCAGCGACACCGTGCCGGCCCGCCGCTCGGGCGGCGCCTGTGTCGCCGCGGTGACGGCGCCGCCGGCGACGACACCGGAGGTGGCGAGAAACGCCCGACGAGAGACCCGGTTCATGCGATGCCTCCAAGTGTCCCGCACTGGGCCGACGCGGTGACCGACCACGGGACCTGGGAGCGCATTGTAAGCGTGGTACGCTGCCAGCATGGCTGGCTGGCGCCCACTGCGTGTCGTCGCCTGGCTCGTCACCGTCGCCGTGGCGGCACTGGTCGCCGCGGCCGTCGCCGTCTACGTGCTCCTGCCCCGCTCCGGCCTCACGCCGGCGCCGCACGACTGGACCGCGGAATGGCGGGCCGACCCGCCGGTCGTCTCGACCATCCCGGGCGGGCTGCTCGAGACGGCGACGATTCGCATGGGCGAGGACTTCTACAAGTCCGACGCCTTGACGTGGTGGGGCATCTACCTGGGCAACACCGTGTCGCACATCCAGGTGGCGGCCACCTACCGCTACGGCGTGCCGCTCGACGACCCGGCGTGGGAAATCATCACCCGCGGCCAGACCACGGTGGTGGTCGCGCCGTACCTGCGTCCCAGCCTGCCGGTGGCGATCGACACCAGCACCTGGCGCGAGAAGACCGAGAACGGCTGGGCCCGCTTCGACAAGTTCGAACAGCTCGAATCGCTGCGGCGCAGCATCTCGGGCGATCTCGAGGCGCGCGCCAAGGACGTCACGCGCGTCGCACTGGCGCGCGAGGCCTCGCGCCGCACCATCGGCGAGTTCGTCGAGGCGTGGCTGCTGACCAAGGATCCGCAGTGGAAGCCAGGCGCCTTCACCACGGTGAAGGTCTATTTCCTCAACGAGATGGACGAGGGACTTGAGCAGCGAGCTGGGCGCCGGTCGATAGGCGGCCCGCCGCCACGTGGTCAGGCGGCGACGCGCAGGCCCAGCAGCCGCTCGCCGCCTTCGGCGCGGAACACCGTCAGCGCTTCGCGGTGGCGCGCCTGCGCCAGGCGCACGATCTCGCCGAACCGGGCGTGGTGGCGCAGCGGCGCCAGCCACGGATCGTTCAGCAAGGTGTGGGGCACGTGGAAGCCGCCGTCCACGGCGGCGCGCAGCGCGGTGCAGCGCCATGTCCTCGCTGCCGAGCCGGCTGAGGACGAGGCCGTTGGTCATGTAGCCTTCGGGATCCCGCCACGTCGCCTGCGCCATCACCCGTTCGGCGATCGCGCGCGCCTCCGGCGCGTCGGTCAGGCACGCGACGATCATCTCGTCCCAGGCCTTGAGCATCGGCGTCGCCTCCGGCCCGAGGCCCTGCCAGGCCGCCATGGCTTCGGCCTTGCGGCCGATGCGGTAGAGCGCCAGGGCGCGGCTGTCGGGATCGCCGGCCTCGGATTCGCGCACGATCCGCTCGTAGTCGCCGAGCGCGGCGTAGGTATTGAGCACGCTGGTCTGGATGGTCGGGTCGAGCCGTCGAGCCTCGTCGTGCGCCGCCACCGACGCGTCGAGCAGGCCGGCGTAGCGGCAGGCGTGGACCAGCCCGGCGAAGTGCTCGGGATCGACCGCCGACTGCGGCCCGCCGCAGCAGCCGCTGCATCGCGTCGACGGCGCGTCCGGCATCGCACTCGAGCTGCGCGTAGTACTTGTGGAGGAGCGGCAGGTCGGGATTGAGGCTCTGGGCGCGCTGGAATGCCCGCTCGGCGGCGGCCTCGCCGTCGCCGACGTCGAAGTACTTGCCGAGCACGCGGTGGCAGCGGCCGAGACCGGCCCACGCCGGCGCGAACGCCGAGTCGAGCTCGGTGCAGCGCTGGTAGGCGTCGCGCGCCTCGGCGATGCGATCCCAGTCGCGCGCCAGCTGGTTGCCGCGCAGGTAGAGCTCGTAGGCGTCGGCGTTGCGCGGCACGTCGCGGCGGACGGCGCGGCTGTCTGGCCCGCCCAGCGATTGCGACAGCGAGGCGACGATGCGCGCCGACCAGCTCGTCCTGGAGCGCGAAGACGTCGTGGAGCGGATGCTGCGCCGAGTGCGACCAGACCACGGTGCCGGCCGGGGCCTCGACCAGCTGCGCGGTGGCCCGCAGCTGCGTGCCGGCACGCAGGATGGTGCCCATCAGCGCCAGGTCCACGTCGGCGTCGGCGGCCAGCCGGCGCAGGTCGGGGGCCTGCGGGTCGAAGCGCGCCGCCGCCGCGCTCGACCGCACCAGCAGGTTGCGGGTGCCGGTCAACGACGTGGTGATCGCATCGGGCAGGCTGAAGGCGAGGAAGTCGGTCTCGGCATCGGGGCGCAGCACGCGGAACGGCAGGGCGATGAGCCGGGTCATCGGCCGCGCCGCCGGCGCCGCCAACTCGGCCGATTCGCGGGCCACGACCACGCCGCGAATCGCCTCGGCCATCAGCACCGCCGACCCGTAGCGATCGGCGGCCTTCTTCTGCAGCGCCTTGTGGACGACCCGGTCGAGCCCGACGACGCCGGAGCCGCCCGAGAGCGCCGGCGGCTGTTCGTGCAGCACGGCGTGCAGGATGTCGACCATGGTGGCGCCGCCGAAGGCCACCCGGCCGGACAGCATCTCGAACAACAGCGCGGCCATGGCGAACAGATCGGCCCGGCCGTCGAGGGCTTCACCGCGCACCTGCTCGGGGGCCATGTAGTTGGGCGTGCCGACGATGGCGCCGGCCTGGGTCAGCAGGGTGGCGGTGTCGTTCGACAGCGCGCCAGCCATCGGGCGGGCCAGGCCGAAGTCGAGCAGCTTGACGCCGTGCGGCGTCAGGAACAGGTTCGACGGCTTGAGGTCGCGGTGAATCAGGCCGCGCGTGTGCAGGGCCTCGAGGGCGTCGAGGGTCTGCAGGGCGATGGCCGATGCGTCGGCCGCGGCCAGCGCGCCGCGCGCCAGGCGGGCGCCGAGGGACTCGCCGGCGAGCAGCTCCATCGCCAGGAAGAGGCCATCGTCGGTCTCTTCCACCTCGTAGAGCTGGCAGATGTTCGGGTGGCTGATGCCGGCCGCGATGCGGGCCTCGCGCCACAGGCGGCGGCGGGCGGTCTCGTCGCTGTCGCCGCGGATGGCCTTGAGCGCCACGGTGCGGTCGAGCCGCTCGTCGTGGGCCGCGTAGACCACGCCCATGCCGCCCTCGCCGATCTTCCGTTCGATCCGGTAGCGCCCGATGCGTGCGGGCGCCGGCGGCGCCGCCGGGTCAGACATATCGCTCGATTGTATCGTCCCGCTGCGCGCCGCGGGTTACGCGCCAAGCGCCTGCTCGGCCAGCGCCAACGCGCCCATCACTCCGGATCGGCGCCCGAGCGCCGGCGCCACGACGTAACGCTCGAGCTCGTCGAGGACGTCGGCGGCCTGGATGTAGCCGTTCAGCAGCGTCCGCAGCTCGCGGCGCACGCGCGGCAGCAGGTGCGCCTGCTCCATCACGCCGCCGCCGATCACGATCCGCTGCGGCGACAGGAGGCAGACCACGTTGTGGAGCGCCAGGGCCAGATAGTGCGCCTCGAGCGCCCAGCCCGGATGATCGGCGGGCAGGGTGTCGGCCGGCTGTCCCCAGCGCGCCGCCATCGCCGGCCCGCTGGCCAGGCCCTCGAGACAGTCGCCGTGGAACGGACAGGCGCCCGGAAACGGATCGGCGCCGAGGTCGTGCGGCACGCGCACGTGTCCCATCTCGGGATGGACGAGGCCGTGCAGCAGGCGGCCGCCGACCAGCCCGCCACCGCCGATGCCGGTGCCGACGGTCAGGTAGACGACGGTGTCGAGCCCCTGCGCCGCGCCGTAGCGCCACTCGCCGAGCGCCGCCGCGTTCACGTCGGTGTCGAGGGCGACCGGCACGCCGAACTCGCGGCGGAACGGGCCGGCCAGGTCGGTATCGGCCCAGCCCGGCTTGGGCGTGGAGGTGATGGCACCGAAGCGCGGCGAGTTCGGGCTGCAGGTCCACCGGCCCGAACGATCCGATGCCGATCGCGGCGATCGGCCCGTGCGTGGCCTGCTGCTCGCGGAAGAAGCGCACGACCGCGTCGATGGTCTCGGCCGGCGTACGTCGTCGGCACGCGCAGCTCGGCGCGGATGTCGTCGGGAGCGCTGCCCACCACGCCGACGAACTTGGTGCCTCCCGCTTCGATCCCGCCGAACAGCACGCTGCGGTCCCGTACTCGATCCCGTCGTGAACGCCCGTGCCCCTGGTCGTCCACCGCCTGCCTCAGCGGCGACGCGGCGAGAGTCCGGGAAGGAACTGCGCGTGCGAGACGCGCAGCGTCGTCAGGTCGTGCGGCAGGATCTTGAGATGGCTGGCGATGCGGTGGATCTCCGATTCCTCGGCGATCGAGATCGCGGCGTCGGTGGACGCGACCCGGAACAGGCACCGGGCCAGGGCCAGCTTCTGCTCGTAGGTCGCGGCTTCGGCGAACTCCTGCGCCACCAGGAAGTCGGCGGTGCCTCCGAACATCAGGTTGCTCGACTTGGCCAGTCCCACGACGACGACGGCCTGCTCGGCGGTGAGCTCGCCCTGTTCGACGACCAGCGCCTCCATGGCGCGGGTCTCCTCGGGGCTCACGTGCTGGTCGGCGTGGGCGACACGACCGAGCAGGTAGGCGAAGCGCGCGAGGTGGCGCGCCCGGTCGGGTTCGAGATGCTCGAGCGTCTCGACCAGGTCGCGGAGCGGCGCCTGCTCGGGCGGGTCCAGTTGCGCGGTCCCGAGCCCGAGCCAGCTGCGAATGGTGTCGATGGGCATGACGGTCGGCGGATACTACGTCCACAGGCTACTCGATGCCGAGCTGCCGCTGGATCTGCTCGAGCGACGCGCCCTTGGTCTCGGGCAGGAACACCAGCACCATCACGAACTGCAGCAGCATCATCACGCCGAAGAACGGCAAAAGCGAGGCCGCCCGAGGCTTCCGCGAACACCGGGAAGCTCCAGCTCACCGCCGCCGCCCAGAACCAGTGCGTGAAGCTGCCCAGCGCCTGGCCGCGCGCCCGGACCCGGTTGGGGAAGATCTCGGCCAGATACACCCAGATGACCGCCCCCTGCGAGAACGCGAAGAAGGCGATGTAGCCGATCAGGCTGCCGAGCACGACCACGCCGCCGATGTCGTTCTCGAAGGCATAGGCGGCGACGAACAGGCAGGCGGCCAGGCCCAGCGACCCGACCAGCAGCAGCCGCTTGCGGCCGAAGCGGTCGATCACGCTCATCGCCAGCAGCGTGAAGACCAGATTGGTGACGCCGATGGTCACCGACTGCCACAGCGCGCTGGTGCGGCCGGCCCCGGCCATGGCGAAGATGTCGGCGGTGTAGTAGATGAGCGCGTTGATGCCCGAGAGCTGGTTGAAGGTCGCGACCATCAGTGCCAGCAGGATCGGCCGCCGGTACTTGCGCGTGAAGAACGGCTCGTCGGCGGCGACGGTCTCGCGGCGCAGCGACTCGACGATCTCGGCGACGACGGCCGGCGGGTCGTCGCTCCCGACGCGGGTCAGCACGCGCTCGGCGTCGTCGCGCCGGCCCTGCTTCAGCAGCCAGCGCGGACTCTCGGGCACGCCCAGGACGAGCGCGTAGAAGATCGCCGCCGGCACGTGCCGGCAGGCCGAGCATGACCCGCCAGGCCACCGACTCGGGCCCGCCGACCAGCAGCTCGACCACCGAGTTCGAGAGATAGGCGACGAGGATGCCGACCACGATGTTCAACTGGCTGAGCGCCACCAGGCGCCCGCGCACCGCCGCCGGCGCAATCTCGGCGATGTACATCGGCGCGGCCACCGACGATCCGCCGATGGCGATGCCGCCCAGGAAGCGGAAGAACAGCAGCGCCGGCCAGTTCCAGGCCAGCCCGCACCCCAGCGACGACACGACGTAGAGCACGGCCAGGGCGCGCAGCACCGGCCGGCGGCCGTAGGTCTCGGCCGGCGGCCCGACGCCGAGCGAGCCGAGGATGGTGCCGAGGAGCGCGCTGGCCACGGTCAGGCCGAGCAGCTGGCTGTTCAGTCCGTAGTGGAGGCGCAAGGCCTCGGTGGCGCCGGAGATGACCGCGGTGTCGAAGCCGAAGAGCAGGCTGCCGAGGGCGGCGACGCCGGCGCTGCGGAGGAGCTGCGGATTCAGGGAGGGCATCGGCGGCCGGCGGCTGGGCGGATTCTGCCACAGGACCTCGCCGGCCACGCCGGCCGAAACGCGGATCGCGGCGGCGTGCTCGCTACAAATACCGCTCCCGCACGATCGCCATGTGATGCGCGACGTGGCCGACGCAGATGTAGGCCAGCGCCCGGACCGTGAACGGGTTGTCGCTGGCGATGCCGCGGCGATCCCACGCCTCGGCCGGGAGCGCCCGCATGAACGGGATCGTGCTGGCGCGCACGGCGGCGAACTCGTCCACGAGATCGCGCCAGCCGCGTTCGTCGGCCCGGGCGCCGGCGACCGCGACGTCCTGGTCGAAGCTGGGCAGCGGGCTGTCGAAGCCGCGCGCGAACCAGAAGGCGCGCATCTGGAACAGCCGCTCGCAGTCGCTCACGTGGTTGACGACGTCGCGGATGCTCCATTTCTCCGCGGCGTAGCGGTGCAGGGACCGCGCCTCGGCGACGGCCCGCAGCTCGGTGACGACATCACGCCCCTGGGTCGCCAGCAGGTCGAGGATGTCGCCGTCGGGCACCTGGTCGATGTAGGTGAAGTAGTAGTCGGCGGCGTCGCCGCGGTGGGGACGGCTGGGCATCCGCTGATGGTAACGCCACCCGTCCGCCGCGGCGAGCGGCGTCAGTTCGAGCGCAGCGTCTGCATCGGATCGACGGCGACGGCGCGACGTACCGGGACCAGCGCCGCCGCGGTGGCGACCACGAGGAGGATGAGCGCCACCGTGGCATAGGTGGACGCATCGGCCGGTGACACGAAGTCCAGTGCCGCTCGCATCACCCGTCCGAGCGCCGTGGACGCGGTGACGCCGATCGCCAGTCCGGCCGCGACGAGCGCGAACGCGCGGCCGACCACCGTGGCGACGATGTGCCGGGACGAGGCGCCCAGCGCGACCCGCACGCCGAACTCGTGGCGCCGGCGGCTCACGCCGTAGGCCAGCACGCCGTAAAGGCCGACGGCCGTCAGCAGCAGGCCGAGCCCGGCGAAGAGCGTGAGCAGCCAGGTCGTGAACCGCTGGGTCGCCATCGTGGTGTCGCGCCGATCGGCCAGCGTCTTGACGTCGTAGACCGCCAGCTCGGGATCGGCGGCGGCGACGACGCGGCGCGCCGCCTCGGGGATCGCGTCGAGGGCGCCGGCACTGCGGATCACCAGGTGCGGCGTGGTGATCATCCCCTGGGCATGCGGCACGACGAACATCGGGCTCGGTTGGTCCTGCAGCGACACCTGCTTGACGTCGGCGGCCACGCCGACGATCTCGCGCCACGGCTCGTCGGGCTCGGTGGTGCTCAGCCCGGGCCGGATCCGCTTGCCGATCGGGTTCTCGCCGGGGAAGTAGCGGCGGACGAAGCTCTCGTTCACGACGACGACGCGCGGCGACGCGTCGGTGTCGGCGGCCGTGAACTCGCGGCCCTGCACGACGGCGATCCGCATCGCCGTGGAAGTAGCCGGGACTCACGAACGCGAAGCCGGCGCTGGGACGCTGGGCCGCGGCGGCCGGCGACGTCGCCCGAGAGCTCGAAGCTGATGCCGTAGCGCGAGCCGCTGAGCGGCAGCGGGCCGACCAGGCCGGCGCCGGTCACGCCTGGCAGCCGGGCCAGCTCCGGCAGCAGGCGGTCGTAGAACGCCACCTGCTCGAGGTACGGGTAGCGGCTGTCGGGCAGGTTCACGCGCAGCGAGGTCACGTGCGCGACGTCGAACCCGGGATCGGTGCGGGCCAGCCGGCCCAGGCCGCCGATGACGAGCGTCGCCGCCACCAGCAGCACGACGCCCAGCGCGGTCTCGACCACGATCAGGCCATTGAGCCACCGGCGCTGCGGCCGGCCGCCGGTCTCGGTGCGGCTGACGCTCAGGTTGTGGCGCAGCTGGCCCCCGGGTGGCGCTCAGCGCCGGCGCGATGCCGACGAGCCCGGCGCAGACGGCGGCAACGACCGCGGTGAAGGCCAGCACGCTGGCGTCGATCGACACGGCATCGAGGCCGCGGACGTCCGCCGGAGCCATGCCGCACCAGCAGCCCCATCGAGCCCGACGCCAGGGCCAGCCCGCACATCGCCGAGACGCGCCGCCAAGGCGACGGCCTCGGCGAGGAGCAGCCGGACCAGTGCGCGAGCGCGACGCGCCCAAGGCGACGCGGAGGGCCAGCTCGGCCTGGCGGCCGACGCGCGCGCGCCGTCATCAGGTTGGCCAGGTTGACGCAGGCGATGAGCAGCACGCAGCCGACGGCCGCCAGCAGCAGCAACAACGGCCGTCGCGTCTCGCCAATCAGCGCATCGAGCTGCGGGGTCACGGTGGCGCCGCGATAACGCGTTGTCGTCGGGGTGGTCGCGGGCCAGCGTGGCCGCCAGGCCGGTGAGCTCGGCCCGCGCCTGGTCAAGCGAGACGCCGTCTCGAAGGCGGCCCACGACCTGGAGGAAGTGCGCACCGCGCTGCTCGGTGATCGGCGTGTCGCCGGCCGCCTCCACGCGCGCGTCCTCGGCCATGGTGAGCCACAGCTGCGGCGCCGGTGAGGTCACCGGGAAGACGAACCCGGGCGGCGTCACGCCGACGATCGTCAGCTGGCGGCCGTTCACCGGCGAGGCGCAGTGCCCACCGGGTCGGGGCGTGCGCCGAGGATCGTCCGCCGAAATTCGTCGCTGATGACGACGACGTCGGCGCCGACGCGTTCGTCGGCGGCGACGAACCCCCGGCCGAGGGCCGGCGCCACGCCGAGGGTCGTGAAGAGGGTCGCCGACACCACCGCCGCCGGCACGTGCTGCGACGGCCCCAGGCCGGTCACCGTGACGTTCGACGGGTGGTACGCGGCCATCGATTCCAGCGTCTGCGAGGCGCGCTGCCAGTCGAGGAAGTTGGGCCACGACGCCGAGGCGCGCTGCCCGGCGGCGCCGCGCAGATCCAGCTCGTCGACCTGCACCAGCCGATCCGGATCGGCGAACGGCAGCGGCCGCAGCACGACGGCGCGCACGACGCTGAACATCGCCGTGTTGGCGCCGATGCCGAGGCCGAGCGTGAGCACCGCCGCGATCGTGAACGCCGGCGTCCGGGCCAGCGCCCGCCGAGCGTAGCCCAGGTCCTGCCAGAACTGCTCGATCGGCGTCCAGCCCCACATGTCGCGCACCGTCTCCTTCACCAGCAGCACGTTGCCGAACTCCCGCCGCGCCGCCCCGGCCGCCTGCTCGGGCGATTCGCCGCGGTCGATGCGGTCCTGGATGGCCATCCGCAGATGGCTCTGCAGCTCGTCGTCGAGATCGGCATCCTGGCGCCGGCGCCAGCGCGGCAGTCTCACGACTCGCTCTCCCCGGCGCGGTTGAGCACGCTGCCGATCGCCGCCGACATCTGCTCCCAGCGCGACCGCTCACCGGCGAGGTGCTTCCGTCCCTCCGGCGTGAGCCGGTAGACGCGGGTGCGCTGCTTGCGCTCCGAGATCTCCCACTGCGCCTTGACGAGCTTCTGCCGCTCCAGGCGGTGCAGGGCGGGATAGAGCGATCCGGCGTCGACCTGGAGCAGGTCGGCGGAATGGGCGCGCAGCGCCTGGCTGATGCCGTAGCCGTGGCTGGGCCCCCAGCGCAGCTGCTCGAGAATCAGCAGGTCGAGCGTGCCCTGGAGCAGGTCGATGCGGTTGGTGCGGCGGATGCCCATGGGTGGAGATAGTCTATACCCATGGATATCGACCGTCTACACCCAGCGGCCCGGGTCGGCCCGGAGCGGCCCTGGTGAGTCGTGCGGCGCTGTTCGGCGAATTCGCCTCAGGGCTTGGCGAGCTGCGGGAGCATGGCGCCCGACGGCTGGTCGAAGTTCCAGCACACCGACTTGACCAGCCAGGCGCCGGTGTCGCTCTTGTGCAGGCAACAGAGCGCCTTCCCCGAGCTCTGCACCCGCTGGCCCTCGACGTCGATGGCGGCGGTGAACGAGACCCGCGCCGTCGCGTGTTCCGAGGTGCCGTCGAGCCATTCGATCGGCTGGGTCATGCTGGCGACGGGGGGAAAGGCGGACAGCCATTGCCGCAACTCGTCATGGCCGTGCAGCGCGGCGTGGTCGGCCGGCATGTAGACGACATCGTCGGCGCACAGCGCCAGCAGACCGTCGACGTCCCGCTTCACGAGCGCAGCGGTCCATTGGTCCTCGGCGATGACGCGGATGGTCTCGCGATCGATGGGTGTGAGCTGCAGACATACAAGCCTCCGGGTTGAGTTGGGAGGGACAGAGTTTACTCACGTTGAGGCGGCCGCTACCGAGGATTACGGCCGTGCCGGCTTCCGGCGGCGCCGAACCCTCGGCCAGGCATGGCACGCACGATGCAAAGGCGGCACGGCAGGAGAACCCCCAACGATGAGCACGATCCTCCTCGTCGTCGTCGTGTTGCTGTTGCTCGGCGCCCTTCCCTCCTGGCCCTATAGCCGGAGCTGGGGATACGCGCCGGTCGGCGGGCTGAGCCTGGTGCTGATCGTCCTGGCGCTGCTGGTCGTCAGCGGCCGGCTCTGACCCCGGCCAGCTTCACTCGAGGCACGGTGGCGACTTCCGAGGCCATTCCCCGACGCGCGTTCGGCCGGCACGCCGATCGGGTGTCGATTCTCGGGCTCGGCGGATATCACCTCGGCAAGGTGGCCACGATCGCCGAGGCCGTGCGCATCGTCCACGCCGCCATCGATGGCGGCGTGAATTTCCTCGACAACGCCTGGGAGTACCACGACGGCGAGAGCGAGACCCGGATGGGTCGGGCGATTCGGGATCGCCGCTCCGCCGTGTTCCTGATGACGAAGGTGTGCACGCACGGCCGCGACGCGAAAGTGGCGCTCCGCCAGCTCGACGAGTCGCTGCGCCGCCTGCAGACCGACTACCTCGACCTGTGGCAGGTCCACGAGTGCGTCTACTACAACGATCCCGAACGGCATTTCGCCACCGGCGGGGTGATCGAGGCGCTGGACCGGGCCAAAGCCCAGGGCAAGGTGCGCTACGTCGGGTTCACCGGGCACAAAGACCCGGCCATCCACCTCGAGATGCTGTCCCACGGCTACCGGTTCGACGCCTGCCAGCTGCCGCTCAACGGCTTCGACGCCGGCTTCCGCAGCTTCCAGACGCTCGTGCTGCCCGAGCTGGCGCGCCAGGGCATCGCCGCCATCGGCATGAAGAGCCTGGGCGGCAACGCCCGGGCCGTCACCAAACGGGCAGTCAAGGCCGCTGACGCCCTGCGCTATGCGATGAGCCTGCCGGTGTGCACGACGGTCTCGGGCATCGACTCGCTGAGCGTGTTGCGGCGCAACCTGCGGATCGCGCGCGGCTTCGCGCCGATGACCAGGCCGCAGCGGCTGGCCTACGAGCGGCGCCTGGAGCGCCAGGCGCTCGATGGCCGGTTCGAGCTGTACAAGACCAGCGCCGAGCACGAAGGCGAGGTCGGCCGAGAGCAGCACGGTTTCCCGTCGCAGGAGGAGGTGGCTCTGTGATCACGAAGGTCTACGCGGTGGTGAGCACGGCGCAGCTCTCGCGGGCGCACGAATGGTACGCGCGGCTCTTCGGCCGCAGCTCCGACCTGCACCCGATGGCCGAGGTGCACGAGTGGTATTTCGTGAACGGCGCCGTGCAGCTGGTGGCCGACGCCGAGCGCGCCGGGCGATCGATGCTGACCGTGATCGTCAGCAACCTCGACGCCATCCGGGCCGAGATGCAGACGCGCGACCTGGCGCTCGGGCCGTCCTCGGGCGGCGACTTCGCCACCGTGGCGCAGGTTCGCGACCCCGACGGGAATCAAATCACCTTCGCCGAGCCGGCGACGCAGGTCCAGGCCCAGGCCCAGACGGCGTAACCGCGCACAGCTCCGCCGGCTGGCCGGTGGTCACCTCGATGCCATAATGCGTCCGCGGTAACGCGGGCAGCTCCATGAGGCATCGATGAGACCGGTCAGGCCGTTCGTCCTCGTGACCGCACTGCTGACGGCGGCGTGCGGCGCGCCAGCTGAGCCGCAAGGTACGGCGCCGGTTCCCTCGCCGCCGCGCCGGCCCAACATCGTCTTCGTGCTGGTCGACGACATGCGCTGGGACGACCTCGGCGCCGCCGGGCATCCCTTCATCGAGACGCCGCACATGAATCGGCTGGCCAGCGAGGGGGCGCGCTTCACCAACGCCTTCGCGACGACGCCGCTCTGCTCGCCGAGCCGGGCCAGCTTCCTGACCGGCCAGTATCCGCACACCAACGGCATCGTCGACAACACCGCCCGCCAGAGCCACAACCTGCCGGTGTTTCCGCTGGAGCTGCAGAAGGCCGGCTACCGCACCGGCTTCTTCGGCAAGTGGCACATGGGCAACGACGACAGCCCGCGCCCGGGCTTCGACCACTGGGTGGCGATGCCCGGCCAGGGCGAGGCCATCGATCCGTCGCTCAACGTCGACGGGCAGCGGGTCCAGGCCAAGGGCTACACCACCGACCTGCTCACCGACTACGTCGAGCGGTTCATCGATCGGCCGGGCGACGCGCCGTTCCTCGTCTACCTGGCGCACAAGGCGATCCATCCCAACGTCATCCAGAACGACGACGGCAGCCTCACGCCGTTGCCGGGCCAGCCGGGCGGCTTCGTCGCCGCCGATCGCCACCGCGGCCGCTACACCGGCCGGACGATGCCGCGGCGGGCCAACGCGTTCGTGCCGCCGCTCGACAAGCCGGCGCTGCTCCAGCGGATCACCGGCCTGCCGCCGCTCGGCAAGGCCACCGCGACCACCGACGAGGAGATCCGCGGGCGGCTCGAGATGCTGCTCGGCGTCGACGACAGCCTGGGCCGCATCGCCGCGATCCTGGCGCGCAAGGGCGTGCTCGACGACACGATGGTCGTGTTCACCAGCGACCACGGCTACTTCTACGGCGAGCACGGGCTGAACGAAGAGCGGCGCCTGGCCTACGAGGAGACGATCCGCATCCCGCTCATCGTGCGCTTCCCGCGACTGGCCAAGGCCGGGACCACGCCCGTCGGAGATGGCACTCAGCATCGACCTGGCGCCGACGCTGCTCGAGGTCGCCGGTCTGTCGCCGGGCGCGGGCGTGCAGGGCCGGTCGCTGGTGCCGGTGCTGGCGCAGAAGGCCCAGGGCTGGCGCTACCTCGTTCCTGGTCGAGTACTTCAGCGACACCGTGTTCCCGCGGATCCGGACGATGGGCTACTCGGCCGTCCGCACCGCGCGGCACAAGTACATCCAGTTCCGCGAGCTGAAGGGCATGGACGAGCTCTACGATCTCGAGGCCGATCCCTACGAGATGACCAATCTCATCGCCAAGCCCGAGGCCGGCGAGCTCCGGCAGCAGATGCGGGCGGAGCTGCAGCGGCTGCTCGACGAGACGAAGTAGGGCAGAGCTTCCAGCTCTGCCCGGAGGCAGCTCTAAAGAGCTGCCCTACAACCCGGTCAGCGGCCTCTGAGCCGCGCCACTGGCCCGTCGACGCCGTTGGGCAACTGCACGGTGGCCAGCTGGTCGTCGTCGCGCGCCTCGCGCTTGACCCGCGCGAGCTCGGCCTTCAACTGCGCCGTCAGCGCGTCCTGCCCCGGCTGGCCGTACAGGTTGTGCAGCTCCTGCGGGTCGTGGACCAGGTCGAACAGCTCCCACTGGTCCTTGGTCCAGAAGTAGATCAGCTTGTGCGTGGCGGTGCGCACGCCGTAGTGCTGGCGGGTGTCGTGGTCGCCGGGGTCGTGGTAGTAGCGGTAGTAGATCGACGCGCGCCACGCCGGCGGCCGCTGGCCGCGCAGCACCGGCAGCAGGCTCGTGCCCTGCATGTCGGCCGGCACGGCCACGCCGGCGGCGTCGAGGAACGTCGGCGCGAAGTCGACGTTGAGCGCGAGCGCGTCGCTGCGAGTGCCGGCGGGAATCGCGGCCGGCCAGCGCACCAGGAACGGCATGCGGATCGACTCCTCGTACATGAACCGTTTGTCGAAGAGCCCGTGATCGCCGAGGAAAAAGCCCTGGTCGCTGGTGTAGATCACGATCGTGTTCCGGGCCAGTCCCGCCGCGTCGAGAAAGGCGAGCACCCGGCCGACGCTGTCGTCCACCGACTGCACGGTGGCCAGGTAGTCCTGCATGAAGCGCTGGTACTTCCAGCGGACCAGCGCCTCGCCGGTCAGGGTCACCGGGCGGCCGTCGGTGACGACGGTGACGGCCTCGGGCGTGAGCGTGCGCCACTTCGTCAGCGCCTCGGCGTCGAGGCCGGGCGGCGGCGGCAGCTTCAGATCGCGGTTGGTGAGGTCGGCGGCGACGCGCTGCTTGTTCTCGTGCAGGGCGTCGCTGCGCGTGGCGTACCAGTCCCAGAACGTCGGCGGTTCGGGAATCCGCTCGGCGGCGAAACGCGCGGCCTGGGCGTCGGTGGGCTCCCACGGCCGGTGCGGCGCCTTGTGATGCATCATCAGGAAGAAGGGCCGGTCGGCCGGGCGGTGCTCGACGAAGTCGAGGGCCAGGTCGGTAATCACCTCGGTGGCATAACGCCCGGTGTAGGTCTTCTCGCCGCTGGCGGTGTAGAAGATCGGGTCGCGATAGGCACCCTGGCCCGGCAGGATCTCCCAGCGATCGAAGCCGACCGGATCGCTGCCGAGGTGCCACTTGCCGATCATCCCGGTGTGGTAGCCGGCCTGCTGCAGCAGCCGCGCCACGGTCGTCCGCGAGCTGTCGAAGCGGTTGAACATCGTCACGCCGTTGAGGTGCGCGTACTGGCCGGTGAGGATCGCGGCCCGGCTCGGCGTGCAGATCGCGTTGGTGGCGAAGACGTTGGTCAGCAGGGCGCCGTCGCGGGCGATCCGATCGAGGTGCGGGGTGGTGTTGAGGCGCGACCCGTAGGCGCTGATGGCGTGCGCCGCGTGGTCGTCGGTCATGATGAAGAGGATGTTTGGCCGGCCGGCCTGGCGGGTTTCGACCTCCAGGCTCGTCGACAAGGCGGTCACCGCCGCGACCAGGACGCAATACAGGATCGTCGTCTTCATCGGCGGCGCTCGCTCATGGCACGGTCGGCGGGCCGCTTCTCACCAGCCCGGGCAGCGCGGCCGGCGCCGGCGTGATCGCCGGGCGCGCGATGCTGGCCGCCGCGTAGATCTCGGCTTCGTCGAGACTCTCGCGGGCGAGCAGCGCGACGACGATGGCGTCGAGCTTGGCGCGGTGCTCGCGCAGCAGCCGGCGCGCCTCGCCGTAGCACTCGTCGGTGATGCGGCGCACTTCCTCGTCCACGGCGTCGAGCAGGCCGTCGGACACGCCGGCCATGCGTGGATCGCCCTCGGCCGGCAGCACCGACAGCGTGCCGATGCGCTCCGACATGCCCCAGCGTCCGACCATCGACCGGGCGATGCGCGTGACCATCTCGAGGTCGTTCTCGGAACCGGTGGTCACGATGTTGAAAATCTCCTGCTCGGCGGCCATCCCGCCCAGCGCCCCGATGATCCGGCCGCGCAGGTAGTTGGCATCGTAGCCGTAGCGATCCGATTCAGGCGTGGAGAGCGTGACCCCGAGCGCACGGCCGCGCGGGATGATCGAGACCTTGCGGACTGGATCGGCCCCGGGCTGGAGCATCCCGATGAGCGCGTGGCCAGCTTCATGGTACGCCGTACGGCGCCGCTCCTCTTCGGGAATGACGACGTTACGGGCGGTGCCGAGCTGCACCTTCTCGAGCGCGTCGGTCAGATCGCGCTGCTGCACCACCTCCTGGCCGCGACGCGCGGCCAGCAGCGCCGCCTCGTTCACCAGATTCGCGAGATCGGCGCCGGTCATCCCCGGCGTCGATCCGGCGAGCTGGTCGAGGTCGACACCAGGTGCCAGCGGCACCTTGCGGGTGTGGACCTCCAGGATCGCGACCCGGCCGACGCGGTCGGGAGGATGGATGATGATCTGGCGGTCGAATCGGCCCGGGCGGATTAGCGCCGGGTCGAGCACGTCGGGCCGGTTGGTCGCGGCCAGCACCACGACGCCTTCGTAACCCGAGAAGCCGTCCATCTCGGTGAGGATCTGGTTCAGCGTCTGCTCGCGCTCGTCGTGGCCGCCGAACGCCCGGGCGCCGCCACGAGCCCGTCCGATCGTGTCGATCTCGTCGATGAAGATGATCGCCGGCGCGACCTTGCGCGCCTCCGCGAACAGCTCGCGGACGCGGCTGGCGCCGACCCCGACGATCATCTCGATGAACTCCGAGGCGCTGGCGCTGAAGAACGGCACTTTCGCTTCGCCGGCGGTCGCCCGCGCCAGCAGCGTCTTGCCGGTGCCCGGCACCCCCGAGAGCAGCACGCCCTTGGGGACGCGGGCACCCAGGCGCCGGTACTTCCCGGGATTCTTGAGGAAGTCGACCACTTCGTTGATCTCGGCTTCCACCTCGTCGATGCCGGCCACGTCGTTGAACGTGACCCGCACCGTCTCGGGATCGACGCGCTTCTGAGTGCCGCCGCCGCCGAGCAGCCCGCCGCCGAGGGCGCCCTGCTGTCGCCTGAACATCCACACGTAGAAGCCGACGAGCAGGAGCATCGGCGCAAACGAGATGAGCAGGTTGGTGAGGAAGCCGCGCTGCTGGACGAGCGGGGTGGCGCGCACGGTCGCGCTGCCGTCGGTGAGCTCGGCGAGCAGGTTGTCGGTCGCGAAGGTCGGTCGCTCCGTGGTGAACTGCTGATAGGTGCGATTCGCCTGGCCGGGAATCGGCACGGCCTTCTTCAACTCGCCTTCGATCGAATCGCCGCGGGCGAACACCTCGCCGACGTTCTTGGCGACGACCTGCGTCTTGAACTCCGTGTACGGCACCGCCTGCGGCCCGGCCAGCCGATCCTGGACGGTGAGCACGGCGAACAGCACCAGGTAGCCGACGATCCAGAGCGCCAGGGTCAGCCAGCGCGGCCTGGGTTTCGGCGCCGTGCCCTTCGGCAGACCTTCGGTGCGCCAGGGACGGACGGGCGGCGATTCTGCCGCGGTGGGCGGCGCCCCGTCGCGCGGACCGGTGGGCGGCGACGGCGGAGCTTGAGCGGTCATCGCTGCCTATTGTCCCGTCTCCAACGCGGGGCCGCGCTAGTTCTCTCGTTTGAACTTCGCCCGCAACGCATCGCGGTCGAGCTTGGCGCCGTCGAGGTAGACGTCGGCGATCCGCCGGGTGTTCCTGATGTTCTCCAGCGGATTGGCGTCGAGCACGATGAAGCTCGCCCGCTTGCCCACCGCCATCGATCCGAGATCGGCTCTGGTCCATCAGCTCGGCCGGCCGGCTGGTGGCCGCGACGATCGCCTCGGCCGGCGACATCCCCAGCTGGACCCAGCGCGCCATCTCGACGTGCTCGCCCGAGCCGAAGGTGTGGCCCGGCTGAATCCCGGTGTCGGTGGCCAGCACCACGCGGGCTCCGGCCTTCAGCATCTGCGGAAAATTGACGGCCATCTGCTTCTCGCGCGCGGCCGCGGTGGGTCGGGCGGCCCGCAACTGGGCGCCAGCGGCCGCCGTTCCATGGTGGCGCGGATGGTCTTGATCACCGATTCCGGCATCGCCTGCTCGAAGAACGGGTCGGGGTTGCAGACCTCGGTCGGATCGCCCAGGCCGATCACGGTCGCCCAGTACGGTTTCTTCTCGCGGACGAGCGCCAGGTACTCGTCGTCGAGCGGCTCGCGCTGCACCATGTGGACGAGCACGTCGGTGCCGGCCTTGACCACCAGCTTCTGATCGGCGAGGGCGATGGCGTGGGTGTGCAGCGTCATCTGCTGCTTGTGCGCCTCGTCGAGGATGGCGAGATAGGTCTCGGGCGTGCAGCTTGGGGTATTCGCCGCGGCGGTCGTCGAACCACGCCTTGACGTGACGCAGGCCCTGGGCGGCCAGCCGCTGCACGGCGGCGCGCGCCTCGGCCGGCGTGGTCACCTCGTTGACCACCTTGAGCTCGTTGGTGGCCACGCGCAGCACCGCGTCCGGCCCGCCGTTGGGCGGCGCGAAGCCGGGCATGAAGAGCAGCCGCGCCGCCGCGCGGCAGCTTGCCGGCGCGCTGGTCGGCCCGCACCTGCAGCATCTGCTCGAGCGGACTGGTGCCCACCGACGTGGTCGCCGCGGTGCCGTAGAACGCGCTGCGCTGCAGGTGATCGAGCACGTTGGCGGGCGTGTGGTTGCGGGCCTGCCAGGTGGCGTAGCCCTCGTAGCCGATGTGCACGTGGACGTTGACCAGGCCGGCATCACCGTCTTGCCGGAGAGATCGACGCGCTCGGTGCCCGACGGCACGGCGACGCGCCCGGCTGGACCGACGGCACGGATCACGCCGTTCTGCACCACGAACGAGCCGCGCTCGATCGGCGGCTGCGCCAGGCCGGTGATGATGCGGGCGCCCTCGTAGATCGTCGCGGTCGGCGGCGCCTGGGCGGCCACCACCGCCGCGATCGCGGTTGCCACCAGCGCCGTCAGAGTCCGCACGCCCATCACGCCCTCCTCAGCGCCCGGGTGCCCGGACGTCCGAATGATACGCGACTGGCCCTCGGCGGATCGCGTCTCATCGCCCGAGCGCCCAGCGCAGCCCGCCGACGACGTGGCGCTGGAAGGTGCTGTCGAGCCACAGCTCGTCGCGATGGCCGAGCGCGGTGTAGAACACACGGCCCTGGCCGTGCGCGCGCGTCCACGCCAGCGGCAGATCGCCGGGCGTGCCGGCGCGGTCCAGGCCGTCGTCGGGATAGCGGTCCAGCGTCAGCAGCGGCGTGACCTCGCCGCGGTTGTTGCGGGTGAAGCGGTAGATCTCGTCGAACACGCGGTAGCGCGCGCCGAGGTGGGCGACGGCCGGATGCGACGGCGCTTCGACGACGGCGTCCACGGTCGCCTGCTCGCCGTGGGTCTGGAACTCGTTGCCGAGCATCGCCAGGTACTCGGGCCGCTCGTGATAGGTGTCCGACGCGCTGTGGACGCCCGACGAAGCCGTGGCCCGCCGCCACCCAGGCGAGAAACGCGCCGCAGATCGGGAATGCCCAGGTCCCCGGTGGTGTTGATGAACGCCACGGCGTCGACGGCGGCCAGGGCCGCCGGCGTCAGCAGCCGGCTGGACGTCGTCGGCCGTGCGCGCGAACTCGACGGTGAACAGCCCGGCGCTCCGCCCGAGTTCGGGGAGCACGCGTTCGGCGACGTCGATCGAGCTGTGCCGGAAGCCGGTGGTGTGGGTGACGACGAGCACCCGGGCGAGCGGCGCCGGCCCGCGCGACGCGTCGCTCGGCGCGCGACGGACCACTCGGTGCAGGCGACGCCCACGCCAAGGACGATCGCCGCCAGCGCGCGCCGAACCGGCCTCGGCATCGCCATCCGGTCACTGTAGCGCGATCGGCACGGACAGCCGAGGGGGGTTGGGACTTCCCCGGCTGGAACGCAGTCCCGGGTGTAACGTAGGGACCCTCATGACCAGCGGCGACCCGGCGAGCGGCTCGCCCGAGGCTCAGACCTGGGAACCCGCCGACGCCCGGATCGACTGGCGGATCGGTGCCTACCGGGTGCTGCGCGAACTCGGCCACGGCGGCATGGGCGTGGTCTACCTCGCCGCCCGCGCCGACGACCAGTACCGCAAGCGGGTCGCGATCAAGGTCATCCCCGCCGGGGCCACCAGCCACGAGGCGGTACGGCACTTCCGCCGCGAACGGCAGATCCTCGCCAGTCTCGAGCATCCGAACATCGCGCGGCTCCTCGACGGCGGCACGACCACCGACGGCTCGCCGTACATCGTCATGGAGTACGTCGAGGGCGACAGCGATCGATCGCTATTGCGAGCGGCACGAGTTGTCGCTGGCCGAGCGGCTGCGGATGTTCCTGGTGGTGTGTGGCGCCGTGTCGCATGCGCATCGCAACCTGGTCGTGCATCGCGACCTCAAGCCCCGCAACATCCTGGTGACCAAGGACGGCGACCCGAAGCTGCTCGATTTCGGCATCGCGACCGTGCTCAACCCCGAGCTCAGCGGCGACAGCGTCGGCACCCGCCTGGCGTTCACGCCCGAATACGCCAGTCCGGAGCAGATTCAGAACCAGTCGGTGTCGACCGCGGCTGACGTCTACTCGCTGGGCGTCGTGCTCTATGAACTGCTGACCCGCCGCAGCCCCTACCGCCTCAAGACGCGCACGCCGTCGGAGATCTTCCAGGCGGTGTGCGAACAGCAACCGGATCTTCCGAGCGCCGCGGCCGGCCGGACGTCGAGGGCGCCACCGCCGACGCGGCGACGACGACGGACCCGAACCCCGTGCCCACGCGCGCCGGTCGCACCTCCAGCGCCGCTTGAAGGGCGATCTCGACACCATCCTGCTGAAAGCGCTGCGCAAGGAGCCGCACCAGCGCTATCTCTCGGTCGAGGCGTTCGCCGACGACCTCCGCCTGTTCCTCGACGGCAAACCGGTGGCCGCTCGCCGGCCCGACCGTGGCCTATCGCACGCGGAAGTTCCTGCGGCGTCACTGGTTGCCGGCCACGGCCGCGGCCGCGCTCGGTGCTCACCCTCGTGGTCGGGTCGGCGGCGCTGGCGGTGCAGGCCCGGCGGCTCGCACAGGAACGCGACAAGTCCGAGCGGATTGCCGGCTTCCTGAAAGAGCTGTTCAACGTCGCCGATCCGAGCCGCTCGCGTGGCAACTCGGTGACCGCCCGCGAGATTCTCGACGAAGGCGTGAAGAAATCGACGCGACGCTGGCCGACGATCCGCAGACGCGCGGCGACCTGCTGGGCACGATGGGCGAGGTCTACCAAGGACTTGGCCTCTACGCCGAGGCCGAACGGCTCGGCCGCCAGAGCCTCGACCTGCACCGCTCCACGCTCGGTGAGTCGAACGAGACGACGCATCGCGAGACGCTGTAGCGGCTTCGTTCGTGTTGCAGCAGCTCGGCCGCTACACCGATGCGGCGTGCCCTGCTCGAGCCGCGCTCGCCGAGCAGCAGCGACCCTCGGCGACGACCATGCTGCTGACGCTCACCGACCAAGAACCGGCTCGGCTGCTCTACGCGCGGATGAACCGTCTGGACGAGAGGCGAGCGCCTGCTGACCGAGGCGGTCGATGCCAGGACCCGGCAGCTCGGGCGCGACGACGACGCGACGCTCGCCTCCGCTCAACAACCTGGCCATCCTGTACCACGCGCGGGCCGGGTCGAGCAGGCCCTGGCGCTCGACCGGGAGGTCCTCGGGCATCCGCTTGCCGGCGACTCGGCGCCGACCATCCGCAGTCGACCATGGGATCGCTCAACAACCTCGCGTTCGTCTGCGCACGCTTGGCACGATACGACGACGCCCGGCCGCTGCTCGACGACGCGCTGGAGCGTCGGTCGACGGCGTGTGGGGCGTCGAGCCATCCCGAACTACGGGACGCTGCAGCACACCTCGGTGAGGTCGAGATGGCCAGCGGCAACCTCGACGCAGCCAGACTGCGGTTGGAGGCGGCCCTCCGCGTCTACCGGCTACAGCCGGCGCATCGACTCTGGGCCTCGTGCTCTACCAGCTGGCGCAGATCGACGCGCGTCAGGGCAACGCATCGCGTGCGCTCGATCTGCTCTCCGAGGCGGTGCAGGCCGGCGCGTTTCGCGGTGGGGCCGACGAACTGGCCAAGAACGTCCACCTGGCGTCGCTGGCCGGCGACCCTCGCTTCCAAGCCCTGCTCGCCCAGGCGCGCGCCGCCAGTGCCCGGCCCTGAGTCCGGCGGCGGGCCGACCGGCGCCTACTGGCCCGGCTTCTTGTTGTAGCGCTCCATCATCTCCTTGAGCATCTCGGCCGGCGTCTTCTTGGCCTTGATCATCTCCTGGATCATTTCGGTGGACGGCGGCACGATCTTGTTGGCGCGCAGGTAGCCGACGACGTTGCCGTAGATCTCGTTGTTGTGGACGGTGGTGTGCAGGAACGCCGTCACCATCTCGGGCGACGCCAGGATCTTCTGGTCGTCGAGCGCGGCGAAGGCGGCGTCGCAGTATCGAACGAGGCGCGCAGCTGCGGCGACGATCTCGGCCTTGGCCTTCAGCAGATCGGTCTTCGCCTTTGGCATCGGGTTGGGCTCGCCGCGCAGCACGGCGCAGTCGACGTAGTTGCGCTCGGTGGAGTGGTTGATCCACTGCCCGAAGTCCATCTGCTCGGGCGCGATCTTGAAGGTGTACTTGTCGGCCGGCATGACGTCGGCGGCGGCCTGCAGGAACAGCCGCACCGGTGTGTAGTAGCGCTGGATGTTCGTGGTCGTGAGGGGCCCTTGCGCATAGAGCGGGGCGACGGTCAGCATGGCGGCCAGGAAGGCGGTTGCTCTCATAGCCAACGATCCTACCCGACCGTGATATACCCGCTGCCACGTCCATGAACACCCGCCGACAGTTCCTGATCACCGCGCCGCTGGGCATGCTGGCGCGCCGCGGCCGCGTGCCGCAGCCAGCCGCCATCCTCGGCGGCGCCCGCCGCCGGCGCGACCACCGCGACGGCGCGCCACGCCCGGCGCGCCGCCCACGTTCGGCACGGGTCCGGTCACCGGTCCGCCGGTGTCGGCGGCGACCTTCGCCGAAGCCGAGAAGCTCGCGCAGGTGACGATGAGCCCGGCGCATCGCGACATGGCGGCGGCGAGCTGGCAGCGGTCGATGGCGCCGCTGCTCGAGCGGCGTGACGGGTCCGCGCAAGGTCGCCCTCGAGCCGACGTGGCGCCCGCGACGCATGGACCCCCTCGCTCGATCGACCGCGGCCGCGGCCCGTCGCGCGACGCGTTCGTGCGCAGCGCGCCGCGGCCGACGCCCCTGCCGGCCGAGCGACGCCGACATCGCGTTCGCGCCGGTCACGCAGCTCTCGCGCTGGATCGAGCGCACGCAGCTCACGTCCGAGCGCCTCACGACGCATCTATCTCCAACGCATCGATGCGCTCGACCCGAAACTGCGCGTCGGTCATCACCCTGACGCAGGATCTCGCGCTGGCGCAGGCGCGGCGGGCCGACGCCGAGATTGCCGCGGGCCGCTATCGCGGGCCGCTGCACGGCATTCCCTACGGCGTGAAGGACCTGCTCGATACGGCCGGCATCGCACCACCTACGGCGCCGAGCCGTTTCGCACCGCGTCCCCGCGGACTCCGCCGTGGTGCGCCGCCTGACCGAGGCCGGCGCGGTGCTGCGTGGCGAAGCTCAGTCTGGGCGCGCTGGCGCTCAACGACATCTGGTTCGGCGGCCAGACGATGAACCCGTGGCTGCTCGAAGAGGGCGCATCGGGTTCGAGCGCCGGGCCCGGGCGCGGCCACGGCCGCGGCGCTGGTCGGCTTCTCGATCGGCAGCGAGACCGGCGGCAGCATCATCGCGCCGGCGATGCGCTGCGGCGTGACCGGCCTGCGGCCGACGTTCGGCCGTGTGCCGCGCACCGGGGCGATGACGCTCTGCTGGTCGCTCGACAAGCTCGGGCCGATGACGCGCAGCGTCGAAGACGCGATGCTGGTGCTGCAGGCGATCACCGGCCCCGATGCCGGCGACGTCTCGAGCGTGCCGAGCCATCTGGACTTCGACGCCACGGCGCCGGTGACGGCCTGCGCGTGGGCTACTTCCCGGCGCTGGATGAACGGAGCCCGGCCACCGACGTCGACCGCGCCGCGCTCGACCTGGTCAAGACGCTGGGCATGACGGCCACGGCGAAGTGAGCCTGCCCGACTGGCCCTACGGCTCGCTGATGCTCGTGCTCTTCAGCGAAGCCGCGGCCGCGTTCGAGGAGCTGACGCTCAGCCACGGCGTGCGATCAGCTGAAGGCGCAGGTGCCCGACGCCTGGCCGAACCTGTTCCGCCAGGCGCGCTTCCTCTCCGCGGTCGACTTCGTCCAGGCCGATCGGTTTCGCCGGCGCGTGGCCGGAGAGATGGCGCGCATGTTCGCGCGAGGTCGATCTGCTGCTGGTGCCGTCGCTGCGCGACGAGATGCTCACCTCGTCGAACTTCACCGGCCATCCGTCGCTCACGCTGCGCGCCGGATTCGTCGACGTGTCGCGAAGCGCGCAGCGACTGGGCGCCCGATCCGAACAATCCGCTGCCGAAGTTCTCCCCGCCCCGGCGCGTGCCGCACGGCGTGACCCTGCTCGGCCGCCTGTTCGACGAGGGCACGATCGCGCGGGTCGGGATGGCGATGGAGCGGACGTTGAACGTGGCCGGGGAACGCCCGGCAGGATTCTGAGGGGACCTGGCGAGCTACTGAGTCACCGGTCCGAGGTAGCGATCCAGCCAGTCGAGAATCTCCTTGAACACCGCCTGCGGCCGCGGCGGGATGTGGCCGCCTTCGAGCACCGCGTGCCGCTTGTCGGCCGCGGCGGTGCCGAGCATGTTGAACAGCGGCACCTGCGCGGTCTCGTAGGGCAGGTCGAAGTCCTCGCGGCCGTTCACCATCAGCACCGGCTGCCTGCACCCGCGGCGCGAAGTTCACCGGATCGCTCTCGGGCGGCATCGTCCACGTCTCGAACCCGCCCGAGAGGAGCACGCCGGTCCGCAACCGCGGCTCGATCGCGAGATAGACCGGCGCGAGCTGCGCGCCGAGGCTGATGCCGTAGAACGCGATCTTGGTCGTGTCGATGTCGGGTCGCGTCTCCAGGTAGTCGACGGCGCGGCGCACATCCTGGCCGCGCTGGATGCTGATCTCGCGCAGGAAGTTGTGCGCCGGTCGACTGGCGGCGCCGCTCGTAGGTCTGCTGGTAGATGGGAAACGCCACGGCGCGGCCGCTGCGCAGGAGGAACTGCAGCCACTGCATGTAGGCGCCGCGGCTCGACCGCGTCCGCACCGCATCGGAGCCGGGAAAGTAGACCGCCGACCTGGTACGGCGGCCGGCCGGTCGCGGCAGCAACAGCAGCATCGGCAGCGCGCTCGTCTGCCGTACGCCGCCGTGAACGACGACCCGCTCGATGATCCAGTGCGGGCTGGTCTCGTCGCGCTCCTCGACGCGGGCGTCGAGCGGCCGCGGGTCGTAGTCGTAGAGCCGCGGTACGCCTGAACACCTCGTCGCCCACCGGCACGAGCTCCGCGGGATCGCGCTCCAGCGTCACGATCGGCGCGGCGTCAGCCGCAGCGTCGTCGAGCGGCGCGCGTCTGGCAGCATGCAGCGGAAGCCGAAGCCGGCGTCGCGCGTCGAACGGCGCGCGGGCGTCTTCGTCGTGGAACGCGTGCGCGCGCTTCGAACCAGGCGCCGCCGAGCACGAAGCGGCGCCCGTCGCTGCTCTCGTTCCACACCCACTCCTTGACGTTGCCGGCCATGTCGTGAGGTGCCGAACGGCCCGAGGCTGCCCGATGCGCCGACCGGCAGCGGTCCCTTGCCGCCGAAGTTGCTGAACTGCAGGACGTCGGAAAAGATGCCGGTCGCGCCGGCGGCCCGATACCAGTGGTAGACCGTCGGCAGGCGCTTGCCGGCGAATGCGGCGTACGCCGCGGCTTCGTACCAGCTCACGCCGCTCACCGGGCCAGTCGTCCTGCCCGTCGGGATACGTGCCGAGCTCCCACGTCGACGGACCCGGCCGGCCGGTGGCGTCGCGGAACTGCGCCATCGCCTCCTCCCACGACAGCGTCGTGCCCGTCCTTGACGAACGGCTGCGTCCAGTACTCGCGCTTCTGATAGCCGCCGGCGTCGACGAACGCCTTGAACTGCCGGTTGGTCACCTCGGAGGCGTCGATCCAGAACTCCGGCAGCGTCCACGACGCCGCTGCGCGCTCGAGTCTCGACCTCGCCGGCCGGCACCATGCACCATGCCCGGCGGCGGCGAGCCGGTCTTGGCCAGCGTCAGAGCTTCGGGTAGCGGATTGGGGATGACCTCGCGCGGATCGTAGCCGCTCTAGCGCGAACCGCCAGCGCATCTGGCCCAGCGGCACTCGTGCGGTCAGCGGCGTGGTGCCCGAGCACGATCCAGCCTTCGTCCTTGCCGGAGAGCGCACGAATCGACACCTCGGCGCCCGGCGGGCTCCGTGGTCACCGGGATGTCGCTGCGTCGCGGCGTCCCACGCCGCCTGCAACTGCGGATCGTCGGGCAGCGTGGCCAGCGCGCGCTGCGCCAGGCGATAGGCGGCCGATCGGATCGCCCGGCGTCGGACAGCCGGCTGAATCTCGGGAATGGCCTCGTCGCGCACCCACCGCAGCTGCGACTCGCGGTTGCGAAACCACAGCGAACGTCCCCGCGGCGACGATGGCCACGGCGCAACGCGGCGACGGCCAGCGCGCGGCTGACGCCCGCAGCGCGGGGCCGCGGTCGGCTCGAGTTCGCGCCCGCGCCGCCGCCAGCGCCTCGTGCATCTCGCGACCGGACGGCGAAGCGCGCCGTCGGGATCCTTGGCGAGCGCGCGCGACGACGACCTGCGGCCAGCCGTCGGCGGCGTGCCCGGCTTGAGCGATCGCCACCGACGGCGGCTCGACGTGCATCGTCGCGTCCATCGTCGCCCAGGTCGAGTCGCCCGCGAACGGCGCCCGTGCCGGTGAGCATGTGGAAGAGCACCGCGCCGAGCGCGAACACGTCGGACGGCGGTCCGCCGGGATGCCCGCTGATCTGTTCCGGGGCCATGTAGCCCGGCGTGCCGACGACCACGGCCGAGCGCCGTGAGCGTCGCTGCCGAGCGTGGCGGCGCGCGTCGCGTCGTCGGGCAGCGCCGTGCGGCGGGCGATGCCGAAGTCGAGCACCTTGACCCGTCCGCCGCGCGTGATCATCACGTTGCCGGGCTTGATGTCGCGGTGCACGATGCCCTGCGCATGCGCGGCGGCGAGCGCGTCGGCGATCTCGATGGCGTAGCGCAGCGCCTGGGCGACCGGCAATCCGTCGGCCGGAATCGCGCGGTCGAGCGGCACGCCGTCCACGTGCTCCATGACGATGAACGCCACGTCGCCGTGCTGCTCGACGCCGTGGATCGTGACGATGTTCGGGTGGTTCAGCGCCGAGGCGGCGCGGGCCTCGTGCAGGAGGCGGCTCGGTCGCTTCCCGCGTCGGCCACCTCGAGCACCTTGATGGCCACGGTGCGGTCGAGCACCGTGTCGCGGGCCCGATACACCGTGCCCATGCCGCCCTGCCCGAGGCGGGCCTCGACCAGGTAGTGAAGGAGCGTCGTGCCGACCATCGCTGCTGCTCAGGCGATTCTATGCCCAGCCGGGTCCGCTCCCAGGCTGCCGGCGGCTATACTCGGCGCACCGCCACCCCCAATGACGCTGGCATCAGGACGGCTGCTCGCATCTCGCGTTGCCCTGCTCGCCAGCAGTCTCGCCCTGGCCGGCGGAAACGCGCCTTGGGCGCGGCAGCCGGCGCGCGACGACATCCCGCGAACCTGGGTCGATGCCGAGATCGCGGACGTCGAGGTGCCGCTGGCGCACGCCGATGCCTCGCCCGTGCACGTCACGGCGGATTACTACTACAAGATTCCCGTCCGGCCGATCTACCGGAGCTACCCGATCTACGCGCCTGGACGTGAGCCGGCCCGGGTACTACGACACGCTCCAGCAGGCCGAGCCCGAGCGCCTCCTCGACGATCTGTCCAACGCCGACAGCGACGTCGACTGGACGCGCGCCGGCGAGACCGTGTTCGACGCCGCTATCAGCTACGCGCCCACGCCGGTTCGGGACCGGAGTGGTACCGGTCCGTCAACCCGCAGATCGGCGCCGATGGCACGGTCGCCGGTCTCCGCTACGTGGTCACGGCCAAGGGACAGGTGCGCGTCGGGATCCTGTCGTGCGCGATGTGCCATACGCGAACGATGCCCGACGGCACCGTGATCAAGGGCGCGCAGGGCAACTTCCCGTTCGACCGCTGGTACGCCTACGGCATCGAGTCTGGCGCTCAACGCCCGAACGTCGATGAGGCAACACGCGATGTTCGAAACGGAGAGACCGGACTGTTTGCGGTGCCGTGGGCGGAGAATCCCTTCGAGCGTCTCGACCTGCCGGCCCTGGCCGGGCCCCATCGCGCGATCCCGCCGGGCGTGATCTCACGGCACCGCACCAGCCCCCTCAACCCCGCCCAGGTGCCCGACCTGATCGGCGTGGCCGATCGCAAGTACCTCGACCGCACCGGCCTGCAAGTGAACCGCGGAGTCGCCGACCTGATGCGCTACGCGGCGCTCAACCAGGGGGGCGATAACCTGGCGAGCTTCAGCGGGTTCGTCCCCGATGCCCCCGACTTCAAGACCCGGCCGGCGCCCGAGCGACATTCGCGCTACTCGGACGAGCAGCTCTACGCGCTGGCCAGGTACCTGATGCAGCTGCAGCCGCCGCCGAATCCGAACCAGCCCAACGCCGTCACCGAACGCGGCGCACAGGTGTTCGCGCGCTCGGGGTGCAACGCGTGCCACACCCCACCGCTCTACACCAACAACCGGCTGACGCCGGCGGCCGGCTTCGCCGTGCCGCCCGCCCATCGCGCGAAGTACGACATCCACCCCGTGTCGGTCGGCACGAATCCGGAGCTGACGATGAACACCCGACGGGGGACCGGCTATTACAAGGTGCCGTCGCTCAAGGGGGTGTGGTACCGCAGCCACTTCGAGCACAGTGGGTCGGTGGCCACCGTCGAGGACTGGTTCGATCCGCGGCGCCTCGAGAGCGACTACGTGCCCACCGGTTGGACGTATCCACCCGGCCAGCCCCGGCCGGTCAGAGGCCACCCGTTCGGGCTCGCCCTGTCGCCCGAGGACAAGCAGGCACTGGTCGCCTTCCTGAAGACGCTCTGAGGACGAGCGGCGGCGCGGTGGCGCGAACGCGGTGGCTACCCGTAGCCCGGCGAGGTCGTGAACGGTCCGGCCACGATGAGCCGTCCGCCCTCCTGCTTCAGCGGCAGCGCCGCCAGCCGGCGGTTCGCCGGCCCGCCGAGATTGGCCCCGGAATCGCGGGCGTCGAAGGCGGACCCGTGACAGCTGCAGAAGATGCTCTCGTTGCTGCCCAGGCCCTCGTCGACGTCGCAGCCGGCATGCGTGCACACCGCCGAGTAGGCCACGATGTCGTCGGCCGCCCGTTGGCGCGTGCCGTCTGCCATCATCGCCGGGTTCAACCGCGCGAGGATGATCTTGTTCAGCTTCGCGTTCTTGGGCACGTCGGCCGCTGGTGCGATCGCCCACGCCATGAGGGCACGGCCGTCGAAGGGCACGTCGTCGGGCGCCAGCGGGATGAGTGAGTCGTCGCCGACCCGCACCAGCGAATCGCCGGCGGCGGGCGGCGGCCCGTCTCCTGCGCCGCAGCGGCGTGCACCGGCGTCAGCCACGCCAGCACCAGGCCGGCCGCGCCGCGCAACACGGCCCGACGCGGACAGTCAGTGGAGCCCGGAGCAGGGACGGGTCGCGAGTCGGCCATCGGCGTTGATTTTATCGTCCGCGTGCCGCGCGGCCAGGGGACACCGCTACGCGGAGACATTCGACGACAAGCGGCCGATCGCATGGCCTGGCCCACCGCTCAGAAGATCTCGCCGAAAGCGCTCCAGAACTGCTCGCGGGCCCGCATCCACCACGACCGCTGGCGCCAGGTCGACAACTCGAGGCGGCGCGCCCTTCCGAGGTCGACTCCAGGTCGGCGAGCAGCCGGGCGGCGAGCTCGCGGTTCGAGACGGCGAGGTTCAACTCGTCGTTCAGCTCGAGCGACCGGTTGTCGAAGTTGGCCGACCCGAACATGCTCCAGATGCCGTCGACGACGAGCGTCTTGGCGTGCAGCATCGTCGGCCGCTACTCGTAGACCTCGACGCCGGCCGACATCAGTCGATCGTAGAAATGGCGGGAGGCGTGTTTGACCGGCATCGCGTCGGTGACGTCACCCTCGGCCAGCAACCGCACGCGCACGCCCGCGCTGCACTGCGTCGTGAGCGCCCACAGGGTCGACTCGTCGGGCACGAAATACGGCGTGGTGATGTCGAGCGTGCGGGTCGCCGGGCGATCACCAGCAGATAGAGGCGCTTGAGGTCGTTGCTGCCGCCGCTCGACGAGCTGCGCACCACGAAGCGTGCCATCGCCGGCGCCGGCAGATGGGTCGTCGAGCGCGGGGCGCGATCGCCGCCCGCCTCGATGTAGTTCTCGTAGAAACCGCCTTCCACCAGCCGGGCCAGCGGACCGTGCAGCTCGATCTGGGTGTCTCGCCATTGCGCGGGGTCCGCGCGTGCCCTGCCACTTGTCCTCCACTCCGACGCCGCCCGTGAACGCGACCTCGCTGTCGACGACGAGGATCTTGCGATGCGTCCGGTAGTTGAGTTCCTCGAGGGCGTACCACCGCGGAGTGTTGAACAACGCCACCGTGCACCCCGCCGCCCGCAGCCGAGCCACGTCCTCCCTCCGCGAGCGTCGTCGACCCGGCGGCGTCGAGCAGGAGCTGCACCGTGACGCCACGGCGCGCGGCGTCTTCGAAGGCCTGCGAGAACTCGGCGCCGATCGTAGAGGTCGAGTTGTAGATGTAGCTCTCGAAG
>CAWAYR010000025.1:0-61840 GCA_963786365.1 uncultured Acidobacteriota bacterium | reverse complement strand
AGCGGGTCAAGTTCGGCGGCGTCAGCTCGAACAACGAGTGGAGGACCGTGGTCGGCGTGGCGGCGACGACGCGCTACCGCGAGCTGGCCAAGCCCCGGCCGACGTTGTACATCCCGAACGAGCAATTCGAAATCGCCGCAAGCCGTCTGGCGATCCGTGCCGGTGCGACATCGGCATTCGTAGCGGGTGTCGTCGGTGATGCTGTCCGGGCTGCCGATCCGGCGGTGCGCGTGACCCGCGTCGCGCCTTACTCCGACTACATGCGACAGCCGCTGGCTTGGCCGCGCTTCAATACGTTGCTGCTCGCCGTGTTCGCTGCGGCGGCGCTGGCGCTGTCGACCATCGGGCTCTACGGGGTAATGGCGGCGTCGGTCCGGCAGCGATACGCGGAGATCGGCGTCAGGCTCGCCTTGGGCGCCACCAGTGGCGACGTCCGCCGACTGGTCACTGGGCGAAGGCGTGCGACTCGCCGTTCTCGGCGCGCTGGTTGGCCTGGCGATGGCCTGGGCCGCGACGCGCCTGCTCAAGGGCATGCTGTTCGAGACCGAGCCGCTCGACCCGGTCACGCTGACCGGTGCCGCCGCGCTGCTGGTCGGGGCCGCGGTGCTGGCGACCTACCTGCCAGCGCGAAGGGCGACGCGCGTTGATCCGGTCGAGGCCTTGCGCTCGGAGTGACAGCCCGCCGCCGCGGGAGCCGGCGACGCCGGGCGCGGCAGGCCTCCAGCGACACACATACACTGGGGCTGAAGGGATCCGGGATGTTCGCCTCAGTGCTGGTGGTCCTGCTGTGCATCGCCTCGTGCGAGTCCGTCGGTGCGCAGCCGGTTGACAGTCAGTTCCCAGAACGTTACCGACAGGCGGTCGACGCCTATCGCGAGGGTTTCACGACCGAGGCCGTCGACAGCGTGCTCGCGCTCGGTGCCGGCATCCACCAGGACGTCCATCGCGCCCTGTCGCTCATCGAGAAGGGCCTGCGCGGGCAGCCCGGCGCCGAGCCGTCGATCCTGCAGGCCGCGTCGATGCTGCATCTGGATGCGGCGCTGCGCTGCTGGGCGGCCGCCAAGGACGAGGACGCGCGTTCACAGTTCGACCTGGCGCGCCGGATCGTCGATCTGTCCGCACCACCGGCAGTCGCCGCGGACGCGTTTCATCGGCGCTGGTACCTCGCCACGTCGCTCACCCTGGCTGGAGTGCTGCCGCCAGCCGAGGCTTCGGTGTATTTCGAGGACGCGGTCAAGAAGCGGCCAGAGGACGTCGCGCTCTTGACGGCCGCCGGCTGGTTCAGCGAACGTCGGTCGCTTGGAGCGGCCGCGCCCGGCGCGACGCCGACGATGCAGCAGCGAAGCCGCCGCATCCAGCGGCAGAGGGCCGAGCGATATCTCGCCAGCGCCGTGCGGGTCGATCCCACCGCTGCCGAGGCGACACTTCGACTGGCGCGCCTCGAGGTGACCGCCGGCCAGGACGCCGACGCCAGCAAGCGCCTCACCACGCTGAGTACGCGGCCGGACGTGGAGACGGTCGTCGCCTACGTCGCTCGGCTGCTGCTGGCCGGGATCCACGAGCGTCAGGGCGAGGCGGTCGAGGCCGAGCACCTGTATCGAGAAGCGCTCGGCTCGATGAGGTGGCGCAGTCGGCCCGAGTCGCGCTGGCCAACCTCCTCCACGCGTCTGGCGATGCGGCGGCGGCAGTCGCGGTCGTCGAGCCGCTGGTCACGAATGCCGGTCGCCGGCAACGCAACGACCCGTGGGCCGATTATCAGCTCGGCTATCTGCCGATTGGACGCGCGCTTCTCGACGCCCTGCGGGAAGAAGTGCAGCGATGAGGCCGAGCCGCCCGCTCCCGCCGGTCGTCTTTCCCGTGCTGTGTTCGCTGGCGCTGGCGGCGGCGCCTCACGCCGATCAGACGTTCCGCTCCACCGTCGATGCCGTGCGCGTCGACGCGCTGGTCACGCGCGACGGCCGCCCCGTGCCAGGACTGACGGCGGCGGACTTCGAGCTCCGAGACAACGGCGTCGTGCAGGACGTGACCGCGATCAGGGTCGAGGACGTGCCGCTCACGCTGATGCTGGTGCTCGATGTCAGTCAGAGCGTCGCCGGCGAACCCCTGACCCAGCTGCGCGCGGCGATCGGCGCCTCAGCGAACGCCTTGGCGGCGGCCGACCAGGTGACGTTGTTCACCTTCTCCCACAACGTCGCGCAGGCTGCTGAGGCGACGCGGGACCTGGCGGATCTGCAGTCAGCCGCGTAGCCGTCGAGGCGAGCGGCGCCACGTCGCTCTACGACGCCACGCTGGCCGCGCTGATGATGCGGCACCGCGTCGAGGGCCGCGCGGTGATGCTGGTCTTCAGCGACGGCGCGGACACGACCAGCTGGATGGATCCGCGAGCCAGCCTGGCCGCGGCGCAACGCAGCGATGTCGTGGTCTACGGCGTGACGCTGGCCCGCCAGATGGAGCGCAGAGATGCTGCGGCGGTGCGCCAAGCGACCCTTGAAGAGGAGTGGTTTCGCCGTGACCCGTGGTCCTACGGCCGGCAGGACCTGCCGCTGCTGGCCGCCGAGACCGGCGGCGCCTCCTGACTGCGGACGGTGCCGAGCGATTGCGCGAGACCTTCGTCCGCGTCGTGCGCGACTTCAAGAGCCGCTACCTGCTCACCTACACGCCGCGGGACGTGGCAGCGAGCGGCTGGCACTCGGTCGACGTGCGGCTGAAGCGACAGACTGGTGAGGTCACTGCCCGGCGCGGCTACCAGCGTGGCGCCAAGTAGCCTCGATCCCCGCTGTACTCGAAGTGGTCGAGTTGCACAAATTCTCGTGACGCTGCTGGAGCAGCGGTGATCGCCTCGACCTGCCGGCTCGGCCGCCAGCCGCCGTCAGTTCGAGAACGCCGCGATCCCGGTCTGCGCACGGCCCAGGATCAGCGCGTGCACGTCGTGCGTGCCCTCGTAGGTGTTGACCACCTCGAGGTTGACCATGTGGCGGATGACGCCGAACTCGTCGACGATGCCGTTGCCGCCCATCATGTCGCGGGCCATGCGGGCGATGTCGAGCGCCTTGCCGCACGAGTTGCGCTTGAGGATCGAGGTGATCTCCGGCGACGCCGTGCCTTCGTCCTTCATCCGGCCGAGCCGCAGCACCGCCTGCAGGCCGAGCGTGATCTCGGTCTGCATGTCGGCCAGCTTCTTCTGGATCAGCTGATTGGCGGCCAGCGGCCGGCCGAACTGCTTGCGGTCGAGCACGTACTGCCGGGCCCGGAACCAGCAGTCCTCGGCGGCGCCCAGCGCGCCCCACGAGATGCCGTAGCGGGCGCTGTTGAGACAGGTGAACGGGCCCTTCAGCCCGCGCACCTCGGGAAACGCGTTCTCCTCGGGGCAGAACACGTTCTCCATGACGATCTCGCCGGTCAAACTGGTGCGCAGGCCGACCTTGCCGTGCGTCGGCGGCGCGCTCAGCCCCTTCCAGCCCTTCTCGAGGACGAAGCCGCGGATCTTGCCGGCGTCGTCCTTGGCCCAGACGATGAACACGTCGGCGATCGGGCTGTTCGAGATCCACGCCTTGGTGCCGGTCAGGGCGTAGCCGCCGTCCACCTTCTTGGCGCGCGTCGTCATGCCGCCGGGATCCGAGCCGGCGTTGGGCTCGGTCAGGCCGAAGCAGCCGATCCACTCGCCGGTGGCCAGCTTGGGCAGGAACTTCTGCTTCTGCGCCTCGGTGCCGAACTCGTTGATCGGCACCATGACCAGCGAGCCCTGCACGCTCATCATCGAGCGGAAGCCCGAATCGACGCGTTCGATCTCGCGCGCCACCAGGCCGTAGCTGACGTAGCCCATGCCGGCGCCGCCGTACTGCTCGGGGATGACGATGCCCAGCAGGTCGAGGGCGCCCATCTCGCGGAAGATCGACGGGTCGGGCTTCTCGTGCCGGAACATCTCGAGCACGCGCGGCGCCAGCTTCTCCTGGGAGTAGGCGCGCGCCGTGTCGCGCACCAGGCGCTCGTCGTCGGTCAGCTGCTGATCGAGCAGCAGCGGATCGGCCCACTGGAACGCCGGTCTTGGACTTCGTCTCTGGTCGCCATACGCCGACCATTGTAGTCGGCGCGTGAACGCAGTGAGCGCCGCGAGCCGGCCTGCGAGGCGCCGAGAGCCGCCCTACTGCAGGCAGCTGCTGAGGATGCCGAGTCTGAGCCACTCGGCAGCTCTGAAGAGCCGCCCTACTTGGCCGGCGGCGGGCAGGTCGTGGCGAGCATCGTCACCGAGGTGACGTTCAGCCGGCTCACCGGCGCGGCCTTGATGAACAGGCCCTTCACCAGCACCGTGTGGCCCTTGTGCGCCGGCAGATCGAACTCCGAGACGCCGATCAGCTGAAACGTGGCCTTGCCGTTCATCGGCCCCTTGTAGGGCTCCTTCGTCGTCGGCGCGTTGGCGATGCTCGGCACCGGGTCGGTGGCGTTGGTCAGCTGCCAGGCGCCGGCGGGCTGTTCGGCCACGCAGCCGGCCACGGCTACGACCGGCACCTTGTCGACGGCGGGCGCCTGGGCCCGAGCGGCGACGGCGCCGGCGCAGGCGAGCAGGGCCAGATGGCGGCGAGCAGGAGACGGTTCATCGCGAGGCACCCTCCTTGCGCCACCACGGATTGCCGAAGTTGGTGAACGGCCCGCCGTCCACCGAGATGTTGCTCTGGGTGCGGTAGTTGAACGGCGACAGCAGCCGCATCACGCTGTTCATCCGCACCTGCTGGCCCTTCACCGTGAACGGCTCGCCGTCGAGGCGGATGATGAACTGGCCGCCCAGGTCGCCGGCGACCGTGCCCTTCTGCGTGAAGGTGAAGCCGCGGCTGTCGGTGATGGTGCGCGTGATGGTCTTGGCCTCGCGCTGGTATTCGAACACCTCGGTGATGGTGAACTTGCCGGCGGAGTTCTCGGCCTCGGTCTTGGCCTCGAACGTGGTCGGCCCCTTCTCGGCTGTAGGTCGTCACGCCGGTCAGCACGTCGGCCGGGCCGAGCGGGCTCTCGGGATAGTCCCAGGTGACGTTCCAGCTGCCCTTGAAGTAGGCGAAGAAGTCGAGCAGCGGCGCCGGGTCGTCGGGCTTGGTCGGCCGGCCCAGCGTCGGCACCTGGCTGGTGGGCTTTTCCTGCGCGAGCACCGCGCGCGGCGCCGCGACGCTCGCGGCCAGGGTCAGCGCCGCCAGCGCGACGCGGAAGAGAACGCTCTGCATATCACCCTCACAGACGAGGGGCCTCACGGCTGCGTGAGGCCCCAGTTCGAACTCGTGCCGGCGCGCGCCGCTACCGGCGCTGCTGCTGTTGCTGCTGCTCGCTGGTCGGGCCGCTTCATCCGGATCAGGTCCTGGCTGTCCACCGAGAACTGCGTCGTCGGCTGGTACATCTCGTCCCAGCTCTGCTCGCTCCAGTAGACCTCTTTCTCCGGCGCCGGGTTCCAGCGGTTGTTGGGCGAGTTGTCGTAGATCGCCACGTTGGTGATCTTGCTGCCGGCCGGCACGCGCAGCGGCCGCGCCAGCTCGTACTGGATCTGCCAGTTGAAGTCGAAGTTGGGCACGTCGAGGATCACTTCCTCGCGGCCGTCGGGATAGGTCACCCACCACTTCATGCTCTTGCCGCGCAGGTGCATGTGCGGGGTCAGCGCATAGAGCGTGATCGCTTCGTTGACCGGCGTGATGCCCATCATCTTGAAGTTGCCCTCGTAGGGCGGGATCACCGGGGTGCGGCCGCGCTTGCCGGTGGTGTCGTCGCTCTCGTAGATCACTTCCTTGCCCTGGGCGAAGTAGAGGCCGCGGCCGCCGCTGCCGGGCACCGGGTCGCCGGCCTGCAGGTTCAGCACTTCGTGGCGCACCGCGCCCTTGATCCACCACAGGCCCAGCTTGCTGCGGTCGGTGGTCGGTTCGCCGATCGGGTTGTAGTGCAACACCCAGCGCACGTACTTGCCGGCCGGAATCCGCTTGGCGTAGCCCTCGGGATGCTGCTCGTAGCCGCGCCCGGGCACGTAGGAGATGATCTTGTCGGCGCCGGCCAGCGGCGAGCCGTCGCCCGAGGTGGCCTTCTTGCCCATCGGAACCGAGGGCGAGATCTGCTTGCCCTGCGGGTCGTACATGTAGCCGTCCTTCACCGTGTGGCCGTCGGGGATGTCGATGACGTAGACGCCCGAGTGGTGCACCACGCTGAAGTTGCTCGGCCGAATCTCGACGCCGGCCGCCCACTTGTCCTCGGTGAACGGAATCTTCTCGTAGAAGTAGAGGTAGGGCTCCTGCGCGTCGGGCTTGACCGTCCACTCGATCGGCTGCTCGAACACGAAGTCGGGCTCGCCCAGCTGCCAGCCGCTGGCGAAGGTGGCCGCCGGCGGGGCGTCGGCCGGGTTGCCGCGCGGCGCGCCGGCGTTGGCCCAGGCGACGATGGTGTCGATCTCCTGCTGCGAGAGGCTCCGGTCGTTCCGGAACTTCATGCTGGCGTGCGGGTCGGCGGCCCACGGCGGCATCTCGCGCTTGACCACCTTGTCCTTGATCGAGCGCGCCCACGGCCGCGTCGTCTCGTAGCTCTGGAACGACATCGGGCCGATCTCGCCCGGCCGGTGGCAGCTCACGCAGTTGGCGTTGAGAATCGGCGCCACGTCCTTGTGGAACGTCGGGGCCGTCGCCGCGGCCGCGGCCGGCGCCTGGGTCGAGACACCCACGGTGGATGCCACGGCCAGAATCGACGAACCGGCCAGCACGAACAGCGCTCGCTTCATAGTCAGGCTCCTAGTCGGGACCCGCACAGGTCCGCCCATCCACGGCGGCCCAAGGCTCGGGCCAGAACACGCCCACTCTGGCCGGACACCCTCACGCTGTAGCCTCCATGTTTTCCGCGCGATTGGCAAGTGGAAACCCGCCTTCGCTCGCTGCCGTCCCGGAGACTTGGGCGGGCCGGGCGGCGCCGCCGCACGGCCCGGCGGCGGGCGATTCGGCCGTTACAATACGCGCCATGTTTGCCCGACGATTCGCCGCTGGCCCGCTCTGCGCGTTCCTGCTCGCTCGGCCCTCACGATTCCGGTCGCGGCCGGCCAGCGGGGAGCGAAGCCGGCCGACACCAAGCCCGCCGGGCCGCCGCTCTTCGAGGTGCTCGAGCAGTCGATCGTCGACCTGCAGGCGGCGCAGACCGCGGGCGCGTCACCGCGCGCGGGCTGGTCGAGTCGTACCTGGCCCGGATCCGCGCCTACGACCAGGCCGGCCCGCGGCTGAATTCGGTCGTGCTCCTCAACCCCCGGGCCCTGGACGAGGCCGACGCGCTCGACCGCGAACGGGCGGAGAAAGGCCCGCGCGGGCCGCTGCACGGCATCCCGGTGCTGGTCAAGGACAACTACGACACGGTCGGCATGCCGACCTCGGGCGGCGCCCTCGGCCTGGCGACGCTGCAGCCGGCCGCCGACGCCTTCCAGGTCAAGCGGCTGCGCGACGCCGGCGCCGTGATCCTCGGCAAGACCACGATGCACGAGCTCGCCGCCGGCATCACGACGATCTCGTCGCTCACCGACCAGACCCGCAACCCCTACGACCTGCAGCGCGTGCCGGGCGGATCGAGCGGCGGCACCGGCGCCGCCGTCGGTGCCAGCTTCGCCGCCGCCGGCATGGGCAGCGACACGTGCGGGTCGATCCGCATCCCGGCCGCCAACCAGAACCTGGTCGGGCTGCGCGGCACCCGGGGCCTGTCGAGCCGCACCGGCGTGATGCCGCTGTCGTCCACCCAGGACATCGCCGGCCCGCTGGCCCGCAGCGTCACCGACCTGGCGATCATGCTCGACGCCACCGTCGGGCCCGACCCGGCCGACCAGATCACCGACCGAGGGCGCGTCGCACATCCCGAAGAGCTACCGCGAGTCGCTGCAGGCCGACGGCGCTCAAGGGCGCGCGCATCGGCGTGCTGCGGGCGCTCTTCGGCACCGCGCCCGAAGACGACGAGGTCGGCGGCATCGTCCGCAAGGCCCTCGACGCGATGAAGGCGCAGGGCGCCGAGCTCGTCGACGTCGCCGTGCCGGGGCTCGACGAGCTGCTGCGCGAGAGCAGCGTCATCGGCGACGAGTTCAAGTTCGACCTGGCCGCCTACCTCGCCCGACAGCCGAACGCGCCGGTGAAGTCACTGGGCGAGATCCTCGACCGGGGCCTGCACCACGCCCAGCTCGATCAGACCTTCCGGCTGCGCAATACGCCCGAGACACGCGACACCGAGCACTACCGTCAGGCGCTGGTGAAGCGTCGGGCGCTGCGCACGGCCGTGCTCGCCACCTTCGAGGAGCAGCGCCTCGACGCCGTCGCCTATCCGACGCTGCGGCGCAAGCCGGCGCTCATCGGCGAGACGCAGATCGGGACCACCTGCCAGCTGAGCGCCACCACCGGGTTGCCGGCGATCTCGATGCCCGCCGGGTTCACCGTGGACGGTCTGCCGATCGGCGTCGAGCTGCTCGGCGGGGCGTTTGCCGAAGCGCGCGCTGCTGAGCTTCGCCATACGCCTCGGAGCAGGTCGACCACGCCGCGGCGTCCGCCGTTCAGCACGCCGGCGCTCGTCAACGGCGCGTCGCCGCGCCCGACGACCCGTTCGCCGTGGCGCCGTCGGCGCCGCCGGGACCGCCGCCGTCTCGGCGCGGGTGACGCTGACCTACGACCGCACGACCGGCGTCCCTGCGCTACGACGCGCGCACGGTCGGACTCACGCCGGGCGACGCCGTGCTGGCGCTCACCCTGCAGCGGGGCGGCGGCGAGACGCCGGGGCCGATCGTCGCCCACCTGCTGGCCCCGACGCAGCCCTTCGGCGCCGGCATCCTCACGCTGCGCGGCCGCGACCGCGAAGAGCTTGTGGCCGGCACGCTCCACTTGCACCTCTACACCCGGCAGGCGCCGCTCGGCGCCGGGCGCACCAGGCTGGCTCTGCCGTAGCAACCTGGCGGGGCGCCGCCCCGTCTGAGAAGGGGAGTCGTTTGACAGAACGAATTAAATGAACGACCATTAATTTACTGTGGCTCGCCCCAAAAATGCCGACGGCCAGCGCACCCGTCAGGCCATCCTCGACGCCGCGCTCGATCTGTTTGCCGAGAAGGGTTTCTTCGGCACCAGCCTGCGCGACGTCGCCGCCGCCGTCGGCGTGCGCGAGAGCGCGCTCTACAACTACTTCGCGAGCAAGGACGCGCTGTTCGACGCGCTGCTGACGGCGCACCAGGACAGCAAGATCGAGCGGCTGGCGCCCCTCGAGGCCAGGCCGCCCAACGGCCGCGCCTTGCTCGAGCAGTTCGCCATCACGACGCTCGACGGCTTCGTCGAGCCGCGTGAGCAGAAGCTCTTCCGCATCCTCATGTCCGACGGCATCCGGCTGGCCAAGGTCGGCCGCATCAACCTCTACGAGCGCATGTCCAGCGGCCGCGAGCACCTCCACGACCTGCTGCGGCGTCTCATCCGCAGGGCTGGCTGCGCCGTACCGACGTCGAACGTGCTCGGCCTGGCGTTCTTCAGCCCGCTGGCGATGTGGCGGCAGCTGCACGCCATCGACGCCGACCTGCCGATGATCCGACAGCCCCACGCGTTCGCTCGCCAGCACGTGGCCCAGTTCCTGCTGGGCGCGGCCGCGCCGTGCCCGGCCGGCCGCTCGCCCGTCCCGTTCTTCCCCGCGCTCGCCGGGCCGCGCAGGTGCGCGGCACCGTCTGACCATCCCTGGAGTGTCGTCCGTGCGTCGTCCCATCCGCGTATCGTCTCCGTCGTCGCCGCGGCGTTCGCCGCCGCGGCCTGCAGTGCCGGTGCCACCGGCGAGACGTCGCCGGCCGCCGACTCCGCCGCCGTCGCCGTGGCCACGGTCGCGGTCGAGGAGGCGCCAATCGCCCGGCTCATCCGCGTCAGCGGCACGCTCGCGGCCCAGGACCAGGCCGAGGTCGCCGCCGAGATCGCCGGCCGTGTCGTCGCCACGCCGGTGGAGCGGGGCAGCCGGGTCACCGCCAACGGCGACCTGGTGCGCATCGCCGCCGCCGAAGTCGACGCCCAGGCCCGCGAAGCACAGGCCAATGCGGCGCAGATCGAGGCGCGGCTCGGCCTCGCCGGCGGCGGGACCTTCGACGTGGAACGGGTGCCCGAGGTGGCCAGCGCCCTGGCCGCCCGGCAACTCGCGCGCACCGACTTCGAGCGCGCGCAGACGCTGCAGAAGAGCAAGCTCATCTCGCAGGCCGAGTTCGATCAGAAGAGCGCCCAGCTGCAGGCGGCCGAACGCCAGTACGACGTCGCCCGCAACGGCGCCGAGCAGCAGTTCCAGGCGCTGATCGGCGCCAAGGCCCGCGTCACCGTCGCCCAGAAGGCGCTGGCCGACACGGTCGTGCGGGCGCCGTTCCCCGGTGTCGTCGGCGAGCGCTTCGTCTCGGTCGGCGACTACGTGACGCGCGGCACCAAGGTCGCCTCGGTGCTGCGGGTCGACCAGCTCCGGGTCGAACTGACGGTGCCCGAACAGTACGTCGCGGCGGTCGAGACCGGGCGCCCGGTGACCTTCGAAGTCGACGCCTATCCCGGCGAGTCGTTCACCGGGCAGGTGCGGTTCGTCTCGCCGTCGCTGAACGCCGACACGCGGGCGCTGACCATCGAAGCGGTGGTGCCGAACGGCAGCGGCCGCCTCAAGCCCGGATTCTTCGCCACCGCAAGCATCGAGCAGGCCACGAGCGCCCCCGGCCTGCTCGTGCCCAAGACCGCGGTGCGCACCACGGCCGGTACCGCGCGGGTCTTCGTCGTCGCCGGCGACCGCGCCGAGGAGCGCATCGTCATGAGCGGACAGGAGGTCGGCGATCGGGTCGAGATCACCGACGGCCTGAAGGCCGGGGAACGGGTCGTGGCCCGCGGCGTCGATCAGCTCGCCGACGGCGTCCGCGTCGCGGTGCGGTAACCGGCCATGCAGTGGCTCGCCGCGCTCTGCGTCCGCCGCCCGGTCTTCGCCTGGGTCCTCGTCCTGTCGCTGACCGTCGTCGGTCTGTTCGCCCTCGGCCGGCTCGGCGTCGATCGCTTCCCGAACATCGACATCCCGACGGTGGTCGTCACCACCCGTCTGCCCGGCGCCGCGCCCGAGCAGATCGAGACCGAGGTCACCGACAAGATCGAGGAAGCGGTCAACACCATCAGCGCCATCGACACGCTGAACTCGACGTCGTCGGAAGGCATTTCCCAGGTCGTGGTGTCGTTCCTGCTCGACAAGGACGCCGACGTCGCCGCCCAGGAAGTGCGCGATCGGATCAACCGCGTCCTGCCGCTCCTGCCGCGGACCGCGCTGCAGCCGATGGTGGAGCGCATCGATTTCACGGCCGCCCCCGTCATCACCGTGGCCGTGACCGCCGACAAACCGGTCCGCGACATCACCGAGTTCGCCGACAAGGTGCTGCGCCGCCGGCTCGAGAGCTCTGACGGCGTCGGCCAGGTGGTGGTGATCGGCGGCCGCAAGCGTCAGGTCAACGTGTGGCTCGACGGGGCGCTCCTGAAGGGGCTGGGCCTGTCGGTCAACGACGTCGCCCGGGCCCTGCAGGCGCAGAACGCCGACATCCCGGGCGGCCGTCTCGATCAGGGCGCCCTGTCGGTGACCCTGCGCACCCGCGGTCGGATCGACTCGATCGACGGCTTCAACGACGTCGTGCTGCGCGAGATCGACGGGCACCCGGTGCGGCTGCGCGACGTGGCCCGGGTCGAGGACGGCATGGCCGATCCGGCCACCGAGGCCAGCGTCAACGGCGACGCCACGGTGCTGCTGCAGATCCGCAAGCAGTCGGGCACCAACACCGTGGAGGTGGCCACCAACGTCAAGCGCCGCCTCGCCGAGCTCGAGACGATCCTGCCGCCCGGCTACGCCCTGCGCATCGTCCGCGACGAGGCCCAGTTCATCGAGGCGTCGATCGGCAACGTCCAGGAGCACCTGGTCGTCGGCTCGATCCTGGCGGCGTTCGTCGTCTTCCTGTTCCTCGGCAACTTCCGCTCGACGGTGATTGCCGCCATCGCCATCCCGACCTCGATCATCGCCACGTTCGCGCTCGTCTGGTACATGGGCTTCACGCTCAACATGCTGACGATGCTGGCGCTGACGCTCTCGGTCGGCATCGTCATCGACGACGCCATCGTCGTGCTCGAGAACATCTACCGGTTCATCGAGGAGAAGGGCATGCCGCCGCTCCAGGCGGCGGTCGAGGCCACCAACGAGATCGGCCTGGCGGTGATGGCGACGACCTTCTCGCTGGTCGCGATCTTCGCCCCGGTCGGGTTCATGAGCGGCATGGTCGGCCGGTTCATGGCCAGCTTCGGGCTGACCATGGCCTTCGCGGTGCTGGTGTCGCTGTTCGTCAGCTTCACGCTCACCCCGATGATGTCGGGGCACTGGCTGAAGCCGCCGCCCCCGGGCAGCCACGGCGCCTCGAAGCACAACCGGCTGTTCGATCCGCTCGATCGCGGCTACACCCGGCTGCTGGAGTGGGCCATGGCCCACCGCGGTCTGGTCGCCGTCGGCGCCGTGCTGGTGCTGCTGTCGAGCGTGCCGCTGTTCCGGGTGACGAAGGTGAACTTCACCCCGGAGGACGATCAGTCGCAGTTCGACGTGACCATGCGCGCGCCCGAGGGCACCAGCCTGGCGGCGATGAACGTCATCGCCAACCGGCTCGGGGCCGCCATCCGGCAGATTCCCGAAGTCGAGTTCACGCTCCTCACCGTGGCCGGCGACACCGCGGCCACGCAGAACAGCGCGACGATGCTGGTGCGGCTGCATCCGATCGAGGAGCGGCGGCGCGATCAGTTCGCGGTGATGGCCGAAGTCCGCAACGACATCCTGCCGCGCTTCAAGGACGCCGGCCTGCGCACCGCCGTGCAGAGCGGCGGCGGGCCGGGTGGCGGCGGCGGCGCCATTCAGTTCATGATCCAGGGCCCCGATCTCGACCAGCTCGAGGCCTACAGCGAGGCCCTGCGCGAGCGGGCCGTCGGCATCCCCGGCCTGGTCGACGTCGACACGACGCTGAACGCCGGCAAGCCCGAGATGTCGGTCTACCTCGATCGGCCGAAGGCCGCCGACCTCGGCGTGCAGGTGGCCGACGCCGCCGAGGCGCTGCGCCTGCTGGTGGCCGGCGACCAGGTGACGACCTACAACGAAGCCGGCGAGCAGTACCAGGTGCACCTCCGGGCGCAGGAGGCCAACCGCAGCACCCAGGCCGGGCTGGCCGCGCTGCCGGTGCCGTCGTCGCGGCTCGGCGTGGTCTCGCTCGACAACATCGCGACCTTCGCCCACGACGACGCCCCGGCGACGATCAGCCGGATGGGCCGCCAGCGGCAGGTGACCCTCACCGCCAACCTGCTGCCGGGCACCTCGCAGGCCGCGGTGCAGCAGGAGATCATCGCGGCGGCGCGGGGCTTGAACTTCAGCCCGGAGTACCGCGCCGACTTCGCCGGCCGCTCCCGTGAGCTGAACCGCACGGCCTCGGCCTTCCTCACCGCCATCGCGCTGTCGTTCGTGTTCATGTACCTGATCCTGGCCGCGCAGTTCGAGTCGTGGCTGCACCCGGTGACGATCCTGCTGTCGTTGCCGCTGACGCTGCCGTTCGCGCTGTTGTCGCTCCTCATCTTCCAGCAGTCGCTCAACATCTTCTCGGGCCTGGGGCTGCTGGTGCTGTTCGGGGTCGTGAAGAAGAACTCGATCCTGCAGATCGACCACGCCAACCAGCTGCGCGAGGCCGGGTTGAACACCCACGACGCCGTGGTCCAGGCCAGCCGCGATCGGCTGCGCCCGATTCTGATGACGACGCTGGCGTTCGTCGCCGGCATGGTGCCGCTGGTGGTCACCAACGGCGTCGGCGCGGCGACCAACCACGCCATCGGCTGGGTGGTGATCGGCGGCCAGACCCTGGTGCTGCTGGTCACGCTGGTGGTCACGCCGGTGGCCTACTCGCTGTTCGACGACGCCCAGCACGTTCGGGATCGGCGGCCTCCTCGGGCTGGCTCCGCCGCAAGCTGCCGGCAGCCCGATGCGGTGACCCCGCTGTAACCCCGAGCCCCTGGCGGCGGAGCCGGCCGCTTCCGCGTAGAATCCGTCGTATGCTGCGGACCCGCGGTGCGTGTCGCCCTGCCGGCCGGTGCGCCCGGCACTTCGCGCGCGGCCGCGGCATCGAAGCTGTGATTGCGGAGGTCGTACGACGATGAGACGCGCGGCGGGCTCCCTGGCTATCGCGGTGGCGCTGGCCATGTCGAGCGCGGTCGAGCCGGCCACGGCGCAGGCGACGCGGGCCGGGCGATCGCTGCCGCCCAGGCCGAGAAGGCCGCCGCCATGCCGGTCGATCGCCCGGGCTGGCTCGAGCGCACCGTGGTCGATTTTCGTCGGCGGGCCATCGAATCGCCGAGTGGCCCCTATCCATCGATCGACAGCGTCTACCAGGGCGGCGGCGCGACCGGCGGCGGCGGCTACCGGCAATACGTCGGTGACCGCACCTACCTGAACGTGCGCGGTCTCTACTCGGTCAAGCACTACTGGGCGGTCGAAAGCGCGCTGAACTCGCGCGGCCATCGCCGCAACACCGTCGACCTCGGCTCTCACCGCCGACGTGATGGACGCCCCGGAAGTGGGTTACTTCGGTCTCGGGATCGACAACGACGCCGACGACCGCGCCAACTATCGCCTGAGCCGGACCATGTTCGGCGGCCAGATCGTGGCCCGCCCGCGCCGGCCGTTCGTGCTCGGCGCCGCCCTCGCCGCCGAGCTGCACGACCTCGACAGCGGCAAGGGATCCGTGCCGTCGATCGAGGAGACCTATGGACCGGATGACGCGCCCGGCCTCGGGCTGTCGCCCGACTACGCGCACACCACCTTGACCGCCGGCGTCGACTCGCGCCCGTCGCCCGGCTATGCGCGGCGCGGCGGCAGCTACCAACTGCTGTATCACCGCTACGATCGCAGCGGCGACTATGCGTTCGATCGTCTCGACGTCGATGTGGTGCAGCACGTGCCGGTGCTGCGCGAGACCTACGTGCTCTCCGGCCACGCGCAGCTGCAGTCGACGCTCGGCGACGACGCCGTGCCCTACTTCCTCCTCCCGTGGCTGGGCGGCGGGCGGACGCTGCGTGGCTACTCGAGCTTCCGCTTCCGCGACCGGCACAGCCTGCTCCTGCAGGCCGAGTTCCGCTGGGTGCCCAACCTGCTCGGGCTCGACATGGCGCTCTTCTGGGACGCCGGCACGGTGGCGCCGGAACGTGACCGGCTCTCGCTGGGGGCGCTCAGGCACGACTACGGCATTGGCCTCCGCCTGCACACCCTGGTCGCCACGCCCATCCGTGTCGAGCTGGCGCACGGCGAGGAAGGCTTCAAGCTGGTGATCGCAGCCAAGGCGGCCTTCTGATGCGGCGCGTGCTCCTGCCCGCCGTCGTGATGGCCCTCCTCGCCGGCGCGCCTGGCTCGGCGGGGCCGGGCCGCGATTCCTGCCCGACGACCCGCTCGCCGTCGAGCCCGAGACGCAGGACGCGTCCAAGGCGGCGCCGCGCGACATCGACCTCATCTGGGACCTGGCGGAGAACCTGGTCAGCCGGCCCGGCGACCCGGCGCGCGACGTGCGTGCCGGCAACGTCAACACCATCGACGAGGTCCCCGACTCGAACTGGTTCACCAACCGCATCTTCGCGCGGCCGCTGTCGATCGCCGAGGCGGTGCGCGGCCCGCTCGAGGGCAGTGGTCCCGCCCCCGGCGCGTGGACGGTCACCCATCCCGAAGAGCGCCGGGTTCGCCCCGGGCTTCCGGATCCGCGACAGTGCCGGCATCGTCTGGTTCGTGTCGTTCGACCCGGTCGGATTCGACGAGTCGGCCACCGGCGCGCTCGCCGTCGCCAACAAGCTGTTCTGGGCCCTCGGCTACTACCAGGTCGAGAACCACCTGACGCTGGCTGCAGGTCCGATCAGCTGACGATTGCGCCGACCGCGCGCATCCGTGCCGAGTCGGGGCGGCAGCGGCCGATGCGCCAGGACGACCTCGACGCGGTCCTGGCCCGTGCCGCTCGTGGCGCCCGATGGCCGCTATCGCATCGATCGCCGCCCGCGGACTGGCCGGCACCATCCTCGGCGGCTTCGAGTACCACGGCACGCGGCCCGACGATCCGAACGACGTCGTGCCGCACGAGCATCGCCGCGAGCTGCGCGCCCTGAAGGTGTTCGGCGCCTGGCTCAACCTCGTGGACATGAAGGCCGGCAACACCCTCGACGTGCTGGTGCCGGCCGACCGAGGCCGCCACGTCGTCCGACACTACCTGCAGGACGTCGGCTCGACCTTTGGTGTCGGCGCCAACGGGCCGCGCGAGTTCGACGAGGGATGGGAGTCGTTGCTCGACGGCCCGCGCGTGCTCGCCCGCCTCTTCACCCTCGGTCTCTACACGCGGCCGTGGCAGCGCGTGCAATACACCGAGCTGCCGGCGATCGGCCGCTTCGAAGGCGACGCTTTCGATCCCCGTAGCTGGACGCCGCGGGTGCCGCCGGCGGCCTTCCGCCACGCCCGCGCCGACGACGAGTTCTGGGCGGCGCGCCGGGTGATGGCGTTCTCGGATGAGATGATCCGCGCCGTCGTCCACACCGGCGGCTACAGCGACACGCGCGCCGAACAGCTGCTCGGCGACGTGCTGATCAAGCGCCGGGACGCGATCGGCCGCGCCTACCTGCCGGCGATCACGCCGCTGGCCGGCTTCACCTTCGACGCCACGCGCGGGCTCGCCTTCGTCAACGTCGCCGAGCAGGCCAAGGTCGCCGCGGCGCCGAGCGGCGGCTATCGCGTGCAGTGGCTGCGGATGGACAACGCCACCGGCGAGACCACGCCGATCGGCGGGGAAGTGCCGCTCGACGGTCCGTCGGCGCCGCCGCCGTCGACCCTGCCGGCGGGCGACGACGTCGTGCTGACGGCGCGGGTCTGGGCCGAGGACCCCGGCCATCCGGCATGGCGGTCGCCGATCGACGCCTCGTTCATGCGCGCCGGCAGCGGCTGGCGCCTGGTCGGGCATCGACCGGCTGCGCTAGGGCTGCGTAGAGTAGCCGCCCACGTTGCGAGGGCCGACATGCCGCGACCGACCGCCATCCTGCTGCTCCTGTCCGCCCTCGGCTGCCGCCCGGCGCCGCCGGCGCCCGCGGCCCCGCCGCCGGTTCCCGCCGCGCCGGTGCTGGCATCGCTGGCCCCGGCCGACCTCGACGCCTTCGTCGCCGCCACCGTGGCCGCGCAGCGCGCCATCGGCGTCACCGTCGGCGTGATGCAGAACGGCGTCGTGATCTTCGCCAAAGGCTACGGCCTGGCGAACATCGCCGCCAAGACGCCGGTCACGCCCGAGACGCTCTTCGGCATCGGCTCGGTGACCAAGCAGTTCACGTGCGCCGTGGCCCTGCAACTCGAGCAGGAGGGCAAGCTGTCGTTCGACGACCCGATCGCCAAGTACGACCCGACGCTGACCCGCGCCCGCGACATCACCGTGCGCGACATCGCCGGCATGGTGTCGGGCTACCGCGACTACTACCCGCTCGACTTCGTCGATCGGCCGATGGCACAGGCGCGGCCGAGCGCCGACATCGTCAAGGAGTTCGCGTCGCGCCCGCTCGACTTCGAGCCGCGCTCCCGCTACTCCTACAGCAACACCGGCTATCTGCTGCTCGGGCAGATCGTCGAGATGGTCGGGCGCGAGCCGTACGCCGTCGCCCTCCAGCGGCGGCTGCTGAAGCCGCTCGGCCTGACGCACACCCGCTACGATCCGGCGCGCGGCGGCCCCGGCCTGGCCGAAGGCTACACGCCGCTCGGACTCGGCCCGGCCCAGCCGGTCACGCCCGAAGGGCGAGGGCTGGGTCGGCACCGCCGGCGCCTTGTGGTCCACGCCGACCGACCTGCTCGCCTGGGACCTCGCGCTGATGGACGGCAAGGTGCTGTCGCCGGCGTCGTTCGCCACGATGAGCACGCCGCGGCGGCTGACCGACGGCCGCACCAGCGGCTACGGCTGCGGCCAGTCGATCCGCGATCGCGGGCCGGTGCTCGTCCTGCAGCATTCCGGCGGCGTGGCCGGCTTCGGCGCCCGCAACGCGCTGGTGCCGTCGTCGCGTTCGGCCGTCGCCGTGATCGCCAACGCCGACTCGGCGGGCGGCGTCATCGACGCGATCGAGACCGCGGTGCTGGCCAAGCTGATGCCGGTGGCCGACGCCCCGACGGTCGCCGGGCCGCCGGCGCGGGAGATGGCGCTGACGCTGCTGGGGCAGATCCGCAACGCCGACGTCGACCGCAGCGCTGCTCAGCGAGGAGTACAGCGCCTTCCTCTCGCCGGCGCGGCTCTCCGCGATGTCCCAGTCGCTCCAGGACGCCGGCGAGATCACCGACTCGCGACCCGGCGTGCTGGTCGAGCGCGGCGGCATGGAGGTGTCGACGCTGCTGTTCAAGGCCGGCACCACCCCCGCCTCCGCCCTCATGTACCGCACGCCCGACGGCACGGTGCAGCAGTTCCTGTTCAGCCGGCGCTGACGGCGCGGCGGCGGTGGGGCCGCAACCTTTCGGGCGGTCGTGCCGTCTAAGCTGTCGATTGCCGAGAGAAGCCGCTATTCAGGCCGAAAACATGGGAACTGACCACGCGCTCATCAAAGGCACGCTCGACCTGCTGATCCTGAAGGTGGTCTCGCTGGAGCCGATGCACGGCTGGGGCATCGCCCAGCGCATCGCCGCCGATGTCGGGCGACGCGCTGCTCGTGCAGCAGGGATCGCTCTACGCCTCGCTCCACCGGCTGACCCGCGAAGGCTGGATCACGTCGGCGTGGCGCGACACCGACCTGGGCCGGCGGGCCCGTTCTACAGCCTCACCCCGGCCGGCCAACGCCAGCTCGATGCCGAAATCGGTCACTGGACCCGGCTGTCGGCCGGTGTGACGCGACGTCGATCCGTCACGCGCCGGTGGACATGGGAACCGGCGACGGCGACCGATGACCAGGACTCTCAGATATCGCGCGTTCCGCGACCTCGGGTTCGCTGCTGCGCTCGTCGGCGTGGATGGAGCGCGAGCTCGACGACGAGCTTCGCTTCCATCTCGAGATGGACGCGCGGCAGCTCGTGGCAGCAAGGCTGGACGCGCGAGGCGGCGCCGACGAGGCGCGGCGCCGCTTCGGCGTGGTGAGCCGCGAGACGCAGCGCGCCCGCGACAGCTGGGGCATCGCCGCCGTGCTCGACGTCTGTCGGCGACCTGCGCGTCGCGCTGCGCCAGCTGCGCCGGCGGCCGCTCTACACGCTGCTCGGCGTCGGCACGCTGGCGCTCGGCATCGGCGCCACCGTGGCGCTGTCGAGCGTGGTGCTCGGGCTGCTGGTGCGGCCGCTGCCGGTGGCCGACGACGCGCGCCTGCGACGTCTTCTGGAGCGACTACAACTGGACCGGCGTCGAGTTCGACTTCGTCAAGGATCGGCAGCGCGGCGTTCTCGGGCCTTGCCGCCTACTCGAACGAAGGCTACACGCTGGCGGTGGACGGGCAGAGCACCACCGTCCTGGCCACGGTCGGCCTCGGCCGAGCTCTTCGACGTCCTCGGCGCCGCGCCGCTCATGGGCCGCACGTTCCAGGCCCGGCGACGACCGTCCGGGCGCCGCGCCGATTGCCGTCGTCAGCCATGGCTTCTGGCAGCAGGAGCTGGGCGGCGATCCCGGCGGTGATCGGCCGGCGCATCGAGATCGACGGCGCGCCGGTCGAGGTCGTCGGGGTGATGCCGCGCGGCTTCTATTTCCCGTCGCCGCAGTTCCGGATCTGGCGGCCGCTGATGCTCGATCCGGCCTCAGACCATCTACCAGAACAACGGCTGGCTGGTGCTCATCGGCCGCGAGCGGCCCGGGCTGACGCCGGGCGAGCGCGACGCCGACGTGCAGGCGATCGCCGCCGCGCTGGGCGAGCGCTTCGACTATCCCGAGGCCTGGGACAAGACCAAGGGCGCCGTCGACGCAGCCGCTGCGCGACTACACCATGGGCGCGGTCCGGCCGGCGGTGCTGCTGCTGCAGTTCGCGGTGCTGCTGGTGCTGGCGATCGCCTGCGCCAACGTCGCGGCGCTGGTGCTGGCCGCGGACCACCGACCGCGCCGAGGAGCTGGCGCTGCGTGCCGCGCTCGGCGCCGGACGCGGCCGGCTGGTGCGCCAGATCGTCACCGAATCGGTGGCGATGTCGGCGATCGCCGGCGGCGCTCGGCGCGCTGCTGGCGGTGGCCGGCTTCCGCGACGCTGGTCGCCCGGCTGCCGCTCGCCGACGGGCTCGAGGACACGCTGGCGGTGGACTGGACGCTGTTTGCGGTCGCGCGTCGGCCTGTCGATGGCGGTCGGCGTCGTCGTGGCGCTGGCGCCGGTGCGGGCGCTGGTCGCCGGCGAGCTGCGCGCGCCCGGCAAGGAGCGCTCGCACCGGCGGCGTGGCCGCGTCGGGGCCGCGCCGCGTCCACGGCGCGCTGGTCGCCGTCGAGGTGGCGCTGGCCGTGCTGCTGGTCGCCGGCGCCACCATGTTCACGCGCTCGGTGCAGCGGCTCTACGCCATCGACACCGGTTTCGATGCCGAGCGACGTCGCGGTCATCGACGTGGTGGCGCCGACGCAAGTCATGGCGGCCGCGGCGCGCGCCGGCGTTCCTCGCGGCGCTGGCCGATCGCGCCGCCGCCCTGCCCGGCGTGCAGGCGGCTGGGCTGACCACCCGCGTGCCACTGCGCGACGGCGGCTGGCAGGGCACGATGACCATCGAGGACCGGCCCGACCTGGCCGAGGGACCGCGAGCCGAACGCGCTCTACCGCATCGTCTCGCCGGGCTTCTTCGCCGGCGATGGGCATCGCGGTGCCAGGCCGGCCGCGGACTTCACCGCCGGCGACGGCGCCGGCGCGCCGCCGGTCGGCATCGTCAGCGCCGCGTTCGCCGAGCGGATGTGGCCCGGGCCGCGATCCGATCGGCCGGCGCGTCAGCCACCGGTTCGGCGACCACGCCGACCTGGGTGACCATCGTCGGCGTCGCCGAAGAGACGCGGATGATCGCGCATGACCGGCGACAACCCCAACGTGCTCTACGTGCCGCTGGCCCAGTCGGACGCGCCCGAGGGATCGGCGCTGGTGGTGAAGGGCGCCGGCGGCGCCGCCGCCGCTGCCGGCGCGTGCGCGCGCTGATCGCGCGAGCTCGACGCCCGCGTCGCCATCGGCCGCGTGACCACGCTCGACGCGGTCGTCGCCGGCGCCGTCGCCGAGCCGCTGCGGCTGCGCTTCTTCCTGTCGGTGCTCGGCGCCCTGGCGCTGGTCATCGGCGCCGTCGGCATCTACAGCGTGGTGTCGTACTCGGTGACGCGCCGGCGCGCCGAGTTCGGCGTCCGGCTGGCGCTGGGCGCGGCGCCGCGCCGCATCCTTTCGGAGGTCGTGACGCAGCGGGCTGGCGCCGGTGGCCATCGGCGTCGTCGCCGGCCTGGCCGGCACGCTGGCGCTCGGGATCGACGGTTGGCCGGTTCCTCTACGGCGTCGAGCCGACCGACGCGGCGAGCCTGGCCGTGGCGGCCGCGGCCCTGCTGGCCGCGGGCCTGCTGGCGGCGGCCGTCCCGGGCCTGCGTGCCGGCCGCACCGATCCGGTTACGGCGCTGCGGGCGGAGTGACGGCCCGCCGGGGCGGCGCCAGCGGCAGCGCGAAGCGCGCGCCGGCCTGTTCGACGACGCCGATGATCGCCGAGCAGCACCTCCTGGCGGGCATCGCGGAACGCGTCGAAGTCCGCGGTCTGGAACCAGCACATCACCTCGATGTCGATCGACGCTCGCGCTCGAGGTTGGTGAGCCGGGCGACCACGACGTCGGGCCACACCAGCGGCTGCGCGCGCAGCACGCTGCTCGATGCCGTCGATCACCTGGCGCGACCTGCGCCTCGGTCGTGCCGTAGGCGAGCATCACCGTCGCCGCCATGCGCAGCCGGTCGCGCCAGGCGAGCGACTCGATGCGCGAATCGGCCAGCCGGCCGTTGGGGATCGTCACCAGCGTGCGATCGGCGGTGCGGAACCGCGTCGAGCGGGCGCCAATCGCCTCGACCTGCCCCTCGATGCCGTCGACCCTCACCGTGTCGCCGACGCGCAGCGGCTGGTCGGTGGCCAGGGCCATCGAGCCGAACAGGTTCTCGACCGTCTTCTGCGCGCCGAAGGCGAAAGCGATGCCGCCGATGCCCAGGCCGGCGACGACGGTCGCCACCGGATAGCCGAAGGCCGCCGGCCGTCGAGACCGCGCCGACGACCACCACCGCCGCCTTCAGCAGGTTGCCGCCGACGATGATCATCGACCGCGCCGAGGCGTCGGCGCCCCACGACTGTTCGACCGTCAGCTCGACGACGACGTCCACCGATCGCCACAGCGCCCAGAACACGGCGACGACGCGCGCCGGCGGCGATCGCGGCGGTCGACGATGGCGTGGGCTTCGCGTCGTGCAGCTCCAGCCACGGCATCGCGGCGCGGAAGACGGCTGTGCGCCCAGAGCACGTTCACCGCCGGCGCCACCTGCGCCGAGCAAGCGTTCGTCCCACCGCGTCGGCGGTGCGCCGGAACGCGCGCTGAGCAGCCCGCGCGTGATCGCGCCGAGCGCCCGGCCGACGGCGAGGGCCAGCGCCAGGAACAGCGGCAGCGCCAGCCACTGCCACCACGCCAGCCCGTACGGTCCGAGGCCCTGCAGCACCGCCGGCATCAAGTCGGGCACCCGCGGCCCGCCGCCGGCCGGGGTCGCGGCCTGGGCCCAGTGGTCGGCACGGGAGAACGCGCTGGTCACGCCTGTAGTCTATCGAAGCCCCGACCGCCGATGCTCAGACCTCGCGCAGCACCTCGGCCGGGGCGACGCGAATCGCGCGGCGCATCGGCACGTAGGTGGCGACGAGCACCACCACGGCGATCACCCCCGCGACGCCGGCGTAGGTCGGCGCGTCGAGCGCGGGGATGCCGTAGAGCAGTCCGCGGATCGCCGACGAGGCACCGGCCGCGGCGGCCGCGCCGGCGGCGACGCCGAGGGCGACGCGACGGGCGGCCGTGGAGAGCACGCCGCGGGCGACCACGCGCTCGCTCGCCCCGAGCGCCAGGCGTAAGGCGAACTCGCGCCGGCGCTCGGCCACGTCGAGCGCCACGACGCTGAAGAGGCCCACGGCGGTGAGCGCGGTGGCGACGATGGCGAAGAGCGTGAACACCCACGCGCCGAAGCGCCACGGCGCCCAGGCCCGGCCGACGATCTGATCGAGCGTCGTCACGCCGTCGACGATCACCTCGGGCGCCAGTCGCCGGGCCTCGTCGCGGACGATCGACGCCAGGGCCAGCGGGTCGGCGCTGGTCCGGATCACCAGATCGGTGGCCGGCAGGGTCGACTGCGTGGCCGGATCGTAGAGATCGAGGGAGACCTCGTCGAGGCCGCGGTAGCGCACGTCGGCGACGACGCCGACGACGCGCCGCCACGCCGTCGCCGGCGCGCCCTCCCGCCGGTCGAACGACGAGGTCAGCAGGCGCTGCCCGACCGCCTCGCGCCCCGGCCAGAGCCGACGCGCCGTCGACTCCCCGACAATCGCCACGCGCTCGCCGCCGTCGCGGTCGTCGTCGGTGAAGAGGCGTCCGGCGCGCAGCGGAATCCGCATCGCGCCGAAGTAGCCCGGCGTCGCCACCTGGTAGTTGAGCAGTGGATTGGCCGCCGCGGTCTCCGGCGTCTCGGGCTGCCCCTCGAGGACCACCGTCGTCCCCTGGCCGATCGGTCCGAGCGCGAGCGGCCGCAAGTAGACGGCACCGATCGCGTCGGTGTCGGGCCGGGCGGCGAGGACGGCGATCAACTGGTGCATCCAGGCGTTGACGCGGGTCGGCGGCAGCCGTGGGTCGATCTGCAGCGAGAGCACCTGGCCGGACTGGAAGCCGAGATCCAGGCCGCGCAGCGCCTGGAAGCTGCGGGTGACCAGCCCGGCGGTCACCAGCAGCACGACCGCCAACGCCACCTGCAGCATCAGCAAGGCCGCTCGCCAGCGCATCGGGCGCGCCGCGGCCGTGGCCCGCGACGAGTCCTGGAGGGCCGTGATCAGATGGCGTGCTTCGGGCCAGCCGCATCGGCCCGGCCCCCGAGACGACGACGGCGACCATCGTGGCGGCCAGGGCGGCGAAGGCGACCGGCAGGTTGAGGCTGGCGTCGGTGAGCCGCGGGATGCCGTCGGGCGCCAGCGCCAGCATCGCCGCGGTGAGCGCCGAGGCGAGCGCCAGCCCGGCGCCGCCGCCGACGACCGCGAGCACCGCCGCTTCCACCAGCCACTGCCGCGCCAACGCCCGATCCGACGCCCCCATCGCCAGCCGGATGGCGTGCTCGCGCCGGGCCTGCCAGGCACGCGTGACGATCAGCCCGGACACATTGACGCACGCGATGAGGAGCAGCACGACCACCGCGCCGAGCAGCGCCCACAGAGCATGACGGGCAGGCCCGACGACGTGCGCGACAAACGGCGTCACCGCGACCCGGCTGCCCACCTGCGGTCCCGGCCGGCCTTCGTCGAGCCGCCGGCCGATCGCCGAGAGGTCGTCGGCGGCCGCCGCCACGCTGACGCCGTCGCGCAGCCGGCCGATCAACATCAGGACCCCGACGTTGGCGAGCGCGTCGGTCTTCCAGATCACCGACGACGCCGCGAGTCCGGGAGCCAGCGGCGTCCAGAACTCGGCGCCGCGCGGGTAGTCGAAGCCCGGCGGCATCACCCCGATCACGGTCTGGCTCTCGCCGTCGAGCCGGATGGTGGCTCCGACGATCGCCGGGTCGCTGCCGAACCGATCGACCCAGGCGTGGTGGCTGAGCACGAGGACGTTGGCGCCGCCCGGCACGTCGTCGTGTGGTTGCAGCGCGCGTCCGAGAACGGCCCGGACCCCGAGCGTGTCGAAGAACGCACCGGAGACGCCGGCATACGCCAGGCGTGCCGGGTCGCCGTGGCCTTCGAGCACGGCCGTCCACGTCGATGCGCCGACCGCGGCCATCGGCGCGACGGTGTGGCTGGCGGCGGCGAGCGCTTCGACGTCGCGATAGGTGAGCTCGACCAGGCCGTGCGAAATCTCGGGGGCCAGGCCCCAGCCGACCACCAGGCGATCGGCGTCGCGGATCGGCTGCGGTGCCAGCAGCACGGCGTAGACGGCGCTGAACATCGCCGTGGTCGCGCCGACGCCCAGCGCCAGCGTGACGATGGCGGCCAGGGCGTAGCCGGGGTGCGTGCGCAGATGGCGGAACGTCAGCCGCAGATCGGTACGGAATGGGGCAGGCATGGTCCGATGGCGGCGCCAGCATACCTCCGGCGGCCGGCCACGCGGCCCGCCACCGTGACCGCTGCCCTGGAGCCAGGGACGAGCGGCCCTGCACGGGGATGCACGACATGGTCCGGCAGTGCCGCGTTGCCCGGCGCGACCGTCGGCGCACGACGTGCCGCGGTGGCCCGCTTCGTCCTGCACCAGCCCAGGCGTTCCGCCGATAGCTAGAACGGCGGGTATCCGCCGACTCACCTCATGCGTGCGATCGCTGCCGCTCTCGTCGTCGCTCTGGTGTTCGTCGGCGCGTGGGAGCGCGCCGCCGCCGATACCCACGTGCTGCGCGGCGTCGTGCGGGTCAACGGACGCCCGACCAAGGACGTCGTCGTCTGGCTCGCGCGAGTCGGCCCGATGGCGCCGAGCTCCGCGCGGGTGGTGCTCGACCAGCGCAACATGACCTTCGTCCCGCGGCTGCTGGTGGTCCCGGTCGGCACCACGGTGGAGATGCCCAACAGCGACCGCGTCTTCCACAACGTCTTCTCGTACCACAACGGCAAGCGCTTCGATCTGGGGCTGTACCCGGCCGGGACGCGGAAGCTGGTGACCTTCGACCAGCCCGGCGTGAGCCGGGTGTTCTGCAACATCCATCCGACGATGGCCGCCTACGTCGTCGCCGTCGCCTCCAACTTCTACGCGGTGACCGACGCCGAGGGCCGGTTCGCCATCGCCGGCGTCGAGGGGGAGCGCCACGAGTTCTCGATGTGGCGGGCCGGCGCCGAGCCGTACTCGGGCACGATCGCCGGCGATGCGGATCAGCCGGTCACCGTCGATTGGCCATGACCCGAGCCCCGATCCTCGCCGCCCTCGCCGCTGGCGGCCGCGGTCGCCCCGGCCAGTGGCCAGACCGTCGCCGTTCAGGCGCAGCAGAGCCTCGGCACGTCGTCGGAGTCGATCACCGCCGGCGCCACCCAGGTGCGGCTGCTCGGCGACCTGGGACGCGGGCTGCGCGTCGACGTCGAAGGCGCCTGGGGCGCGCGCTCGGGCGAGGGCTCGGACGTCTTCGGCACTGCCTACCCGTACGACGGTCAGGTGCAGCTCATCGAGGCCTACGCCGAAGTGGCGCGGCCGGAGGCCCGTGGCGTGCGGGCGGTCAAGGCCGGGACGCTATCGCACGCCGTTCGGGATCTGGTCGGCGGGCGACCACGCCTATTTCGGTTTCCTGCGCCCGCCCCTCATCCGCTACGGCGGCTACTACGCGCTGTCGAGCGGGTACCTCGAACATGGCGTCGCCGTCACGCTCGGTGTGCCGCAGGCCTCGGTCGAGACCAGCGTCGGCCGGCCGGCTGACGTCGGCACCGCGCGGCGGCGCGGCGGCATCGATACGGTAGTGCGCGGTCAGTTCGCCCACGGTCCAGTGGTCGTCGGCGTCAGCTACCTCAATACGACGCCCGACATGCCGGAGCGCTTCGCCCGTGGCCGGGCCCGCTTCGGCGGCCTCGACGCACGGTGGATGCACGCCGGCGTGCTGCTGCGCGGCGAGTGGCTCTCGGGCCGTCCCTTCGACGGAACCGCGACCCGGGGCGGCTACGCCGACCTGGTCGTGCACCGGCCGGGGCTCGGGCCGGTCACGCTGCTGGCCCGGGCCGAGCGGCTCGCCTACGACGCGCAGGCCCCGTTCGCGCTCTACACGAACCGCTATTCCGCGGCGGCACGCGTCCGCGTCTGGAAGGGCGCCGCGGTCTCGGCGGGCCTCATCCATCAGGCCGGGCAGCGCACGCAGCGGCGGGCGACCGCGCTCGATCTCGGCGTCACCTATGCGGTGCGCCTGCCCGTGGTGCAGCCGTGAGCACCGGCGCGCCGGCGCCACCGGCCTGGCATCGGCGACTCGAGGCGCAGGTGGCCGCCACGGTGGCGCTGCTGATCATCGTCGTCGTCGCTGCGGTGCTGGCCATCACGACCCGGCTGGTGCTGGCCCAGTCGCGCACCCGCGCCGCCGCCGAACTCGAGGCCGCGGCCTTCGCGTTCCACGCGCAGATGGCCCTGCGCGCCAGCGCCGCGCAGCTGTCGTCACGGCTCGTCACCGAGCTGCCGGTGTTTCGGGCCCACCTGACCGATCGACGCCTCGCCACCGATCGCGCGTCGATCGATGCGATGGCCGACGGCTATCGCACCGACCTGGAGGCGGCGTTCGCCATCGTCACCGACGCGCAGGGGATGTGGCTGGCCAGTCCGGGCTGGATGGGGCCATCGAGCCTGGCCCCGATCGAGGTCGAGCACGCCATCGACGACGCACGGGTCGGGCGACCGGCCACGGCGCTGATACCGACGCCGACCGCCCTGGTCCTGCTGGTGAGCACGCCGGCGATGTTCGCCGACGAGGTGCTGGGCACGCTGTCGGTGGGCTATGCCCTGACCGACGAGGTGGTCCGCGAGCTCGCGCGCGTGCTGCAGAGTGACGTCACCCTGGTCTGGGGCCGCCAGGTGGTGGCGACGAGCCTGGTCGACACGGCCCGCGGCGATTGGTACGGCGCTGGGCACCGTGGCCAGTGAGTCGACCGGCGTGCGGCCCGAGCTGGTGCAGGCCGGCGACCGTCGCTTCGTCGCCGGGAGCTTCGCGCTGGCGCCCGACGTCAATGCGGCCAGCCCGGGCCGTCTCCTGCTGCTGGCCGACTGGCAGCCGCGCCAGCAGTTCGTCGACCGCCTGCGCACCGGGTTCCTGGCCGGCGGCACCGGCGTGCTCGTCGTCGGCCTGGCGCTCGGCCTGGTGTTCAGCCGGCGGCTCAGCCGGCCGCTCCGCGACATCGCCACGGCGGCCTCGGCGGTGGCGGCCGGCGATCTGTCGATTCGCCTGCCGGTGCAGGGCGGCGCCGAGGCGGTCACCGTGGCCACGGCGTTCAACGACATGAGCGCGAGCCTGCGTGAGGCCCACGACCGGCTCGTGCACGACGCCATCTACGACGCGCTGACGCACCTGCCCAACCGCGTGCTGTTCAGCGAGCGGCTCGAGCGGGCGATGGCCCGGCACATCCGCCGCCGCGACGCCCAGTTCGCCGTGCTCTTCATCGACCTCGATCGATTCAAGCGCGTCAACGACAGCCTGGGCCACGGGGCCGGCGACGAACTGCTGCGGGCGTTCGCCGAACGGCTGGCCAAGGCGGTGCGTCGCGAAGACGTGGTGATGCGGCTGCCGCGCCCCGACGACGATCAGCCGGCCGACCCGACGCTGGCGCGCTTCGGCGGCGACGAGTTCGTCGTGCTGCTCGACGACATCCGCCAGCCGGTGGATGCGGTGCGCGTCGCCGAGCGCATCCAGAGTCTGTCGGCGGCGCCGTTCCACGTCGCCGGGCACGAGGTCTTCGCCACCGAGAGCATCGGCATCGCCGTCTGCGCCGACCACCACCGTACCGGTCAGGACGTCATGCGCGACGCCGACGCGGCGATGTATCGCGCCAAGCGCGGCGGCGGCGGCGCCTACGCGGTGTTCGACCCGGCGATGCACGACGCCGCCGTCGATCTGCTGCGGCTCGAGACCGACCTGCGCCACGCCGTCGAGCGCCACGAGTTCCGCCTGCACTATCAGCCGATCGTCGCCCTCGACAGCGGCCGTCCGGCCGGCTACGAGGCGCTGGTGCGCTGGCAGCATCCCGAGCGCGGGCCTGCTGCTCCCGTTGTCGTTCCTGCCGGTGGCCGACGAGCTCGGCCTGATCGTGGCGATCGACGAGTGGGTGCTCGGCGAGGCGTGCCGCCAGGTGCAGGCGTGGCGCCAGCAGCCGGGCGGCGAGGGTCTGTGGGTGAGCACCAACTTGTCGGCCCGGTCGCTCGGCGCCCCGACCATCGGCGGGCGCGTCGCCGCGGCCCTGCGCACCTCGGGGCTCGATCCCTCGGCGCTTGCACGTCGAGGTGACCGAGAGCGCGGCGGTGTCGGATCCGGTGCTGGTGCGGGCGGTGCTCGGCGACCTGCGCCGGCTCGGCGTGCACGTGAGCCTCGACGACTTCGGCACCGGCTACTGTTCGTTGAGCTATCTGCAGCAGTTCCCGGTCGACACGCTCAAGATCGACCGTTCATTCGTCCAGCGAATCGGCGAGCAGGGCGAGGGCGACGAGATCGTGCGGCTCATCGTCGGCCTTGCCGACACGCTGAAGCTGGCCGTCGTCGCCGAGGGCATCGAGACGGCGATGCAGGTGGCGCACCTGACGAGTCTCGGCTGCCAGTACGGCCAGGGCTACCACTACGCGCGCCCGCAGCCGCCGTCGGTGGTCGAGCAAGACCGCGCCGCCGCGACGCCGCGCATCGACCTGGTGCGCTGAGGTCGGCGCGTGACGGTGCCGTGATAGCGTGCGGGTGCCGTGCCTCGCACCGCTCGCCCGCACCCGCCGTCGGCCGTCACGGCGCCCGCGCGCAACACCGTCGCCGCCGACGTGCGCACGGTGCTCGCCTGGCTCGAGCGCCACGGCACCAAGCGCAACCGCGACGCCATGGCCCGCTACGCCATCCACGCCGACAAGGCGTTCGGCGTGTCGATGGCGACGATGCAGACCCTCGCCAAGCGACTCGGCCGCAACCACGCGCTGGCGCTCGCCCTGTGGGACACCGGCTGGTACGAAGCGCGCATGCTGGTGTCGTTCGTGGCCGATCCCGCGGCGCTGACCTCGGCCGAGATGGAGCGCTGGATGCCGCGATTTCGACAACTGGGCGATCTGCGACACGCTCTGCTTCCACCTGTTCGATCGATCGCCGCTGGCGTGGCGCGAAGATCGGGCCGCTGGCCCGCCGGCGGGCCGAGTTCGAGAAGCGCACCGCGTTCGCGCTGCTCGCCGCCCTGGCCCTCCATGATCGGTCGGCACCCGACGGACGCTTCGTGACCAGCCTGCCGCTCGTCGAGCGGGCCGCCACCGACGACCGGAACTTCGTGAAGAAGGGCGTGAGCTGGGCGCTCCGATCGATCGGCCATCGCAACCAGACGCTGCACACCGCCGCCACCGACGTGGCGGCGCGCCTGGCCCGATCCGACGACGCCACCGCGCGATGGGTGGGGAAGGATACGCTGCGCGACCTCACCCGCCCGATGGTCGTGCGGAAGCTGGCTGCGCGCATGGCCGCGTCACGCCGTTGACTGGGGACAGTCCCCACATTTCCCGGTCCCGGCCCGCAGATCTTGACGCCGCCAGCACATTTTGCGACAGTCTCAGTCGGCGCAGGCCTGCGCCGCACCTCGACTTGGCCTCCCCCCGCGGGGCTGCAATCGGGGCAAAGGGGTTCACACCTCGGGCCGCTCTCATCGGGACTTCACTCGGTCGCGCGACCAGCAGGCGGGGGCTGGGGGTCGTGTGGCCAGAGAAGGACCCGTCCATGACCCGCGCTCGCGCCCTCAAGTCCGTCATCCGCTCCCGCATCGCCAAGACCGGCGAACGCTACACCACCGCGCGTCGTCACGTGCTCGCCGCTCGCGCCCCGTCGGCGCAGCGCGCCGTCCCGCCGCCGGCACCGGCGCCAGCGGCCGCGGTGCCCGCCGCCTCGAAGGGCAGCGTGTCCGACGCCACCTCGCGCGCCAAGACCGGCCACGGCCTCGATCACTGGTTCGCCGTGCTCGACGCGTTCGGCGCCGTGGACCAAGGTCACACCGCGGCGGCGCGGCACCTCTACGACGTCCACCAGGTGCCGGGGTGGTATGCGCAAGGCATCACCGTCGCCTATGAACGAGCGCGCGGCGTCAGGGCCGTGAATCAGCGGCGCGACGGCGCCTACGAGGTGTCGGTCACCAAGGTCGTGGCCGCCGGCACCCGCGAGGTCGTCGCCGCCTTCAGCGACGCGCGTCAGCGCGCGCGGTGGACCAAGGGGCTCGACCCCGGCACTCGCCAAGGCCCTGAGCGCCGCGCTGAAGGCGCCGACGTCGAAGGGCTTCGTCGTCCGGCCCGACGGCCAGGGGCGCTATCGCTACGGCTGGGGCGACACCGTCGTCCAGTTCCATCTCTACCCCAAGCCGGGTGGCAAGGCGCAGGTGGTCGTGACCCACGCCAAGCTGCCGTCCGCGGCGGCCCTCGAAGCGCGACGCGTCGACTGGCGCGCCGCGACCGCCGCGCTGGCGACGCACCTGGCCGCGCGCGATTAGCGGATCGTCGCGATGACTCCCCGAGTGGCAGGAGGCGGTACGGCGCGGCGCGGTGGCCGAGCTCGACGCCCTCCTGTCGCGCGGGGCCGACATCGACGCGCGCGATCGCCATGGTCAGACCGCCGTGATGCTGGCCGCCGTCGACGGCAACGCCCGGGTCGTCGAGTGGCTGGCGATGCACGGCGCCGACCTCGATCACACCGCGAAGTTCGGGCTGAGCGCGCTGATGCTGGCGGTGGTGCGCGGCCACGCGCGAGGTGGTGCGGGTGCTGGTCGGCGGCCGGGGCGAGCGTCGAGCTCAAAGGCAGCGGCGCACCCGGGTTCGCCGGCAAGTCGGCCTACGATCTGGCCGTGGCGCGTGGCGACGACGCCTCGGCGGCGTTGTTGCAGCCGCTGAGCCTGGCGACGCCGCCCGACCCGTTGCCGCGGTTCCTCGCGCCCGACACCTGGGACGAGGCGGCCGCCCTGATGGCGTTCACGCCGCGGCGGCCCGCCGACACCCGCGGCCGCGCGTTGCGCGGCCTGCGGGTCCACGTCCGCGATCACCGGCGGCGCGATCTGCCGCTGCATCTGCGGACGTTCGAGGCGCACTACGACGGCGTTGCGGTGTGCCAATCGCGGCCCGGGGCGTCCAGCGCCAAGCGGCGGGCGCTCGAGGTGCGCTACGGAGAGGGCGCTACTGCCATCCGCATCGCCGGACACGAGGGCCGTGCCTATCCGCTCGGCCCGGAAGTGCCGCCCGACGACATCGACGGGCGCAGCGCCGCCGTGGTCACCTGGGCCGACGGCGCGATGTTCCACTTCGTCATGAGCACGCAGCTGCCAGTCGACGAGGTGACGATCGTCGCTGCCTCGCTCTACGCCGACGGTAGGCTGTCGCGCGTCGAGCCGTCGATCAGTTGCCGGTCGGATCCTTCGGCCGCCAGATGGCGCCCCGGTCCGGGGCGAACTCGCGCCCCGGCGGCGCCTGGTCCGGCCCGATGCGCCCGGCGACGATCTCGGCCTTGCGGTACGACTCGCCGCGCACCGCGGCGCCGGCCATCCGTCGCAGCAGCGACAGCTGGCCGATGTGGGTGAGCGCGTCGGCGATCGGCGCCTGGAACAGCCGTTCGAGCGGGACGGCAATGGGCGCGACGGCCTGGGCCGCGTGGTCCAGGGCGTCGAGCGCGGCGTAGAAGCGTCCGACCTGACCCTCCCAGGTCGTCGGCTCGGAGATCACATAGGCGTCTTCGTCGCCCTCGCACGAGCGGCGGGCCCAGTCGATGAGGTCGACGATGTGCGCCAGCAGCACCCGCGGCGTGTTCAGCGCCCCGGCGGCGCGAAAGTCGCCGAAGCCCGCCGGTGCGTCGCGCAGCACCTTGCCGCCACGATAGGCGAGCGTGGCGACCATGTGCCGCAGCACGGCGCGATCGCGATCGGACATCGGCACGGGCGTCGAAGGGTCGGCCATGACGGAATGATAGCGCCGTGGCGCGCGGGCTATGATCGCGGCGTCGCGCGGGCCGCGGCCCGCGATGAGGGGATCACATGCAGGTGATGCGAACGGCGGCGGTCGGGGCGGTGGTGGCGGTGTGCGGCGCCGTGGCGCTCGGGCAACCGAGCGGCCGCGAGGTCCGTCTGACCCTGCGCGAGGGCACGTCGATGGCGGCGGCGCTGTCGCCGGATGGCCGCACCGTGGCCGTCGACCTGCTCGGCGCGTTGTGGACCTATGACGCCGCCGGCGGCCCGGCCCGCCGTCTGCTCGACGACGGCTACGACGCCCGGCTGCCGGCCTGGGCACCGGACGGCAAGCGCCTCGCCTTCCAGGCCTACCACCGCGACACCTGGCATGTGTGGATCGTGAACGCCGACGGCTCCGGGCTGCAGCAGATCACCTACGGGCCGTTCGACGACCGCGAGCCACACTGGTCGCCCGACGGCACGCGGCTGGCGTTCTCGTCCGATCGCGGCGGCCACTACGACATCTGGATCGTCGACCGTCGCCACCGGCGAGGTGACGCCGGCTCACCAGCGCGCCCTCGAACGAGTCGATGCCGGCCTGGTCGCCCGATGGCCGCGACATCGCCTTCGTCTCCGATCGGCCGGAGCGCGGCATCTACGCCTAGCCGGTGGGCGGCGGCGCCGAACGCCGGCTCGTGCGCCGATGCCGCGGCGCTGGCCGCGGCCGGTGTGGACGCCCGACGGCACGGCGGTGGCCTATGCCGCGATGGACGGCGCGGACGAGCCGGCTCGTCGTCGGCCGGCAAGAACATCGCCGACGCCGCCGAGGACGTGTTCCCGTTCCGCGCCCAGTTCGTCGCGGCCGGCGAGATCCTCTACACCGCCGACGGCGTGGTGAAGCGGCGGCCGGTGGCCGGCGGCGCGGCGCGCACGGTGCCGTTCTCCGCCGAGGTCGCCTTCACCCGGGCGGCGTTCACGCCCAAGGGCCGCGACTTCGACGCGGCCGGGCCGCAGCCGGTGCGCGGGCTGATGCATCCGGTGATCTCGCCCGACGGCACCCGCATCGCCTTCGGCGCGCTCGGCGACCTGTGGCTGGTCTCGACGCGCGAGGGGCAGGCCACGCCCGAGCGTCTGACCAATGACGTGTTCGTCGAGACCAACCCGGTGTGGTCGCCCGACGGCAACGAGATCGCGTTCTCGACCGATCGCGACGGCGCCGTGGCGCTGTGGATCCGCGACCTGCGCACCGGGCGCGACCGCCGGGTGGCCGCGGACGGCACGACCGCCTCGTGGTCACCCGACGGCACGCGGCTCGCGTTCCTCGACACCGAGTCGCAGCTGCGCATCGTGGAGGTGGCCTCGCGCGAGGAGCGCCAGGCGCACGACCGGGTGTTCGAGCCGGGCCGTCCGAGCTGGTCGCCCGACGGCCGCGCCGTGGTGATGTCGGCCCTGCGGCCGTACTCGTCGCGCTTCCGCGAGGGCACCAACCAGGTGCTGTGGGTCGCCGTCGAGCCCGACACCACCGCCGCCGGCAAGGGCACCTTCGCGCCCGATCGCTGGTTCGATCCGGTGCCGCACCAGTCGGTCGGCATGCGCGAGAACTTCGGCCCGGTGTGGGCGCCCAACGGCCGCGAGATGGCCGCGATCGTCGACGGCTACCTGACCACCTACCCGGTGTCGCGCGACGGCACGCCGATCGGTCCGCCGCGGCGGGTGTCGACCGACCTGGCGGGCTCGCCGTCGTGGACCGGCGACTCGCGGCGCATCCTCTACCAGGTGGCCGATCGCTTCCGGCTGGTCGACCTGGCCGACGGCAGCGTGCGCGACATCGCGCCGGCGTGGTCGTGGACGCCGCGCCGCGCCGCCGGCACGATGACCGTGCACGCCGGGCGGCTGTTCGACGGCCGCGCCGGCAGCGCCGCCCGGGCCGGCGTCGACGTCGTGATCGACGGCAACCGCATCACCGCGGTCGAGCCGCATCGCGACGACCTGCATCGCGGCACCGTGGTCGACGCCTCGGCCGGCACCGTCGTGCCCGGGCTGATCGAGAGCCACGCGCACCTGTCGAAGGCCTACGGCGAAGCGCTGGGGCCGCATCTGGCTGTCGTTCGGCATCACCTCGGTGCGCAACCCGGCGACGAGCGGATTCGAAGGCCAGGAGGACCGCGAGGCGATCGATTCGGGCGTGCGCGTCGGTCCGCGCGTGTTCACCACCGGCGAGCCGCTCGACGGCACCCGCGTCTACTACCCGGGCGGGGTGGCGCTCGACGGCGGCGCCCGCGTCGACGCCCTGCTCGAGCGCGCGGCGACCCTGCGCTTCGACTTCATCAAGACCTACGTCCGGCTGCCCGATCTGCTGCAGAAGCGGGTCATCGAGGCCGCCCATCGGGCCGGCATGCCGGTGACCTCGCACGAGATCTATCCGGCCGTGGCCTACGGCGCCGATGGCGTCGAGCACATCCGCGGCACCAGCCGGCGCGGCTTCTCGCCGAAGATGAGCGAGCTGCGCCGCTCCTACCAGGACGTGCATCCAGCTGCTCACCGCGTCGGGGATGACCATCACGCCGACCATCGGCATCCAGGGCGGCAACCAGCTGCTCACGCTGAAGGACGGCGCCTGGATCGACGACCCGCGGATGAAGCTGTTCCCGCCGTCGGTCACCGCCGGCGCGCGCGCCCTGCGCGCCAAGCCGGTCTCGCCGCAGGACCTGGCGACGCGCGAGGCGCTGGTCGCCCCGCAGGAGCGGATGGCGGCCGAGGTCGTCAAGGGCGGCGGCCGGGTCATCGCCGGCACCGACTCGCCGATCATCCCCTACGGCCTGGCGCTGCTGATGGAGCTGGAACACTACGCCCGCGGCGGCATGCCGCTGGCCGAGGTGATCCGCAGCGCCACGGCCGTGCCGGCCGCGGCGATGGGCCTCGGCGCCGACCTCGGCACCATCGAGCCGGGCAAGCTCGCCGATCTCGTGATTGTCGACGGCGATCCGCTGACCGCCATCACCGACCTGCGCAAGACCCGTCGCGTGGTCAAGGACGGCGTGCTCTACGACGTCGATGCGTTGCTCCGCGGGCCGGTGACCCCGGGCCGCTGACCCGCGACGGCAACATCTGCAACGCCAGGAATTGTCTCCGGGACAGACCCGGAGACAATTCAGATCAGACGCGACGGGTGGTCCACCGCCCGCGGCGGAAGACGAGCACGCACACGCCGGCGTGCACCGAGAACGCGATGGTGATCGCGTAGTACACGCCGACCGGTCCCCAGCCGAGCGGGATCGCCAGCAGGTAGGCGAGCGGGATCTCGAAGCACCAGAAGCAGCCGATGTTGATCCAGGTCGGCGTCCAGGTGTCGCCGGCGCCGTTCAGCGCGCTCGACAGCGTCATGCCGAAGCCGAAGATCATGAAGCCCACGCTCACCGTGCGCAGGCAGGCCACGGCATGGCGGGCGACCTCGGGGTCGCTGGTGAAGATGCCGACGATCGGCCAGGCGGCGGCGATGAACAGCACGCTCACCGCCCCGAGGCAGACGAAGTTGTAGCGGGCCGCCAGCCACGCGGCTTGCGCCGCGCGCTCGGGCTTGCCGGCGCCGAGCGCCTGGCCGACCATGGTCGCGGCGGCGTTGGCGAGTCCCCAGGCCGGCAGCAGCGCGAAGACGATGAGCCGGATGCCGATGGTGTTGCCGGCGACGACCACGCTGCCGAAGGCCGACAGGATCCGCACCAGCAGCACCCAGCTGGTCGTGCTGACGAGGATCTGGAACACCCCGGTGGACGACAGCCGCCAGATGCCGCGCATCACCGGTCCGTCGAGGCCGAGATGCCGGGCCTCGATGCGCAGCCGCCCGTCGCGGCGCGACAGCATGTAGAGCTGGTAGAGCACACCGGTGCCGCGGCCGAGGTTGGTCGCCACCGCCGCGCCGGTGACGCCGAGGGCGGGGAAGGGGCCGAGGCCGAAGACCAGGCACGGCCCGAGCGCGATGTTCAGGGCATTGGCCAGCCACAGCACGCGCATCGCGATCGCCGCATCGCCGGCGCCGCGGAACACGGCGTTGATGAGGAAGATCAGCACCACCGTGGCGTTGCCGCCGAGCATGACGCGCGTGTAGGTGGTGCCGGTGGCGACGATCGACGGCGAGGCCCCCATCGCGCGCAGCAGCGCCGGGGCGGCCAGCACGCCGACGACGCCGACGGCGAGCGAGACGCCGACGCCGAGCGCGATCGCCTGCACGGCGGCGCGGGCCGCCCCGTCGGGATCCTTCTCGCCGATGCGGCGGGCGACGGTGGCCGCGGCGCCGATGCTCAGCCCCATCGCCAGGGCGTAAAGCATCGTCAGCATCGACTCGGTGAGCCCGACCGTCGCCACGGCGTCGGGACCGAGGCGGCCGACGAAGAACACGTCGCACACGGCGAACAGCGACTCCATCAGCGTCTCGAGCACCATCGGGATGGCGAGCAGCCACAGCGACCGCCCGACCGGGCCCGTGGTGTAGTCGTAGTGGGCGCCGCCGAGCGCGGCGCGCACGTGTTGCCACCACGAGTCGGGGGGACTCGCGGCGCGGGATTGGGGTTCGACCGTCAATTCGTTCGTCGTCACGACACAGCTCCGGGGCGCGATCGACGCGCCGATGCACACGCACTCACGGACAGGTAGGCGCCTACCTGCGATGCGATGTCGTGGGGTTCAGAGCGGGAGAGGACGGACGGGACGACCGCAGCGAGGCGCCGATATCAGGTCCGGCTCGAGGCCGGAATTCGCGGGGTGGTGATGCGCATCGGCGTGTCGCTCGTTGAAGGGCAGTTTTTTACCACAAGTGCGCGGCCGCCGGCAAGAGGAGGCGTCGCGGTCACGGACGCCAGCGATGGCGCTGGACCAGGCTCGTGTACTCGTCGTCGCCGGCCCGCGACGCCGCCCCGGCGGCGATCGCCCCGAGCAGGCGTCGGGCTTGCTGGCGCTCGGCCGACGGGTCGGCGGCCGCGGCGGTGCGCGCCCAGCCGCCCAACAACGCGTCCAGCCGCGCCAGGGTCGCCGCCCTGGCGTCGCGATCGCGCAGCCGGGCCTCCAGGGTCAGGGCCTCGTCGAGCGCGCGGGCCTCGGCGTCGAGTCCGGCGCGATCGCGGGCCACCGCTCGGGTCACCTCGGATTCCCGCTCCAGCGCCGCCAGGTGCGCTTGCTCCGCGGTCAGGTCGCGCAGGCCGGCGAAGTCGGCGACCAGGGCGCGCGCCAGCCGCAGCCGCAGGACGGGGTCGGTGGCGGCGTCGGCCCGGGCACGTCGCGTCGTGAACAGGGCGTCGACCAGCGCCGCGTCAACCACGCGGCGGCCCGACCGCATCGCCGCGATCTCGAGCCATTCGATCGCCTCGGTCGCCACCGCCGCCGGCGGGACCGTATGCCCGCCGTCGAAGACGTGCAGGAAGTGCGGCGAGGTCAGCGCGGCGTCGAGCCGTCGCAGCTCGAGGTAGTTGAAGTCCTCGGTGCCGGCGGTGGCGAACACCGCGAAGCGCACCGATCGCTGGGGCTTGGCGTCGGGAAAGCCGGCGCTCGACGCGATGACGCCGGCGACGTCGTTGGGGCCGAGCGCCACCTCCATCGCCACCCGCGCGCCGCCCGAGTGTCCGGTCAGGTAGAGGCGTCCGGCGTCGATGGTGAAGCGCCGCCCGACGTCGCGGGACATCGCCCGCACCGCCTTCGCCGACACGTCCCACGACCCGTTGCGCGAGGTGGTCGAGGCGGCCACGACATACCCGTAGCGCTCGGCGGCGGCGCGGTAGGTCTCGACCAGCACCTGGCCGCGCGCCGCCGGATGGAACGCCAGCAGCAGATTCCAGGCGCGGTCCGGCGTGTAGTCCGACGGCAGGTAGAGCGCGTAGGTCTCGCTCGGATCGTCGGCGCAGCGGACCTCGTCGACGATGACGCCGCGGGCGAAGGACTGAGCGGCGACGCCCTCGGGCCGGACCAGCAGCAGCGCCGCCAGCGTCGCGGCCGTCCGCCCGTGTCGCCACCCCCGTCCGGCCGCGGCCGTCATCGCCGCAGGATAGCGCACGCCTGCGCAGCCGCCCGGCCAAGCCCGGGTCCGGCCCGCCGATTCTCAAGAAGCATGCGCAACGCGTATCACCTCGAGCCGGGCGGCGATCTCATCTGGCAGATTGGCACCGGCTACTTCAGCTGTCGTACGCCCGATGGACGGTTCAGCGCCGACGAGTTCGCCGGTTCCAGATCCGAGACGCCGGCCGTCGCGTCGCGCGGACTATACTCCCGGCCATCCCGGGGGTTCGTCATGGCCACGCACCGACTCAACGATCGCCAACCGCACGCGTTCTGGGACCAGGCCCTGCCGCCGCGTGTCGAGGTCAAGCCCGGCGACACGGTGATCTTCGAGACGCTGGAAGCCAGCGCCGGGCAGATCACGCGCAAGTCGAAATCGGCGGCCTTGGCGACCCTCAGCTTCGAGCCGATCCACCCCTTGACCGGACCCGTGTTCGTGCGCGGCGCCGAGCCGGGCGACGCCCTCGAGGTGCAGGTGGTGTCGCTCAAACACAAAGGCTGGGGCTGGAACGCGGTGCTCCCGGGTTTCGGCCTGCTCGCCGACGACTTCACCGCGCCCTACCTGCATCACTACACGCTGACGCGCTCGGGATGCGTCTTCCGCAAGGACATCGTCATCCCGTACGAACCGTTCTGCGGCGTGATGGGCGTGGCGCCGCGCGAGTCTGGGCGGTTGAACACGATTCCGCCGCGCGAGAACGGCGGCAACATCGACATCCGCCACCTCATCCCGGGCAGCACGCTCTACCTGCCGGTGCTGGTCGAGGGGGCGCTCTTCTCGTGCGGCGACTGCCACAGCGCGCAGGGCGACGGCGAGGTCAACGGCACCGGGATCGAGACGCCGATGACGGTCGCGCTGAAGTTCGGGCTCGTCAAGGGCGCCAACCTGCCGGAGCTGCGGTTCAAGACGCCGACGAAGCAGCCGCTGACCCGCGCCGGGGCCGGCGGGTATTTCGCGACCACGGCGCACGGGGCCGATCTGTTCAAGAACGCGCAGACCGCGATCCGCTACATGGTCGAGCACATTGCCAAGCAGTACCGGATGTCGCGCGAGGAGGCGTACTGCCTGTGCGGCGCCGCTGTCGATCTGAAGATCAGCGAGATCGTCGACGCCCCCAACTGGATCGTCTCGGCCTACTTGCCGCTGTCGATCTTCAAGAAGCAGCTAGCCGCCAGGCTCCCCGGCGTCACTCGAGACCGTGTTTCCGCAGCCGCACGTAGAGCTGTGATCGCGTGACGCCGGGATCTTCGCCGCCTGGCTCTTGTTGTTCGAGCTCGCCGTCGCTCATGCGTCGAAAAGCATCGCACACGCGCGCGCGGCCGGCCAGCGCGTCCCGGGTCAGCGCCGTCGCAGGAAGTCGGTGACCAGCGCGCGGAAGCGCTCGGGCGCCTCGAGGTTGATGAGGTGGCCGACGTCGGGGAGCACGACCTTGCGGGCGCCGCGAACCTCGGCCGTGAGGCGATCGGCGATGCCCAGGATGTCGGGGACGTCGAGGGTCCCGACGATCACCAGCGTCGGCGCGGTGATCTCGGCGAGCCGGGTCGCCGCCGGCGGCTCGGGGACCACGCTCGGCCCGACCGGCTGAAGCCAGATGTGCTGATTGCGCTCGGCCAGCCGGCGTATTACCACTGCGCGCGTCGGATCGCGCATCCCCGTGGCCATGTACGGATGCTCGAGCCACAAGGCGGTGGCCTTCGCCGCGTCGCCGAGCCTTGACCGCGGCGACGAGACCGGCCACCAGCGGATCGGGCGTCCAGGCATAGCCGTCGAGTCCGGGGCCGGCCAGCACCAGGCGATCGACGCGGGACGGATAGGCGATGGCGAAGTTGATCGCCAGCCGCGCGCCGAGCGACAGGCCGACCAGGTCGGCCCGGGCGATCTTCAAATGGTCGAGCAGCGCCCGCAGGTCCTCGTGCCACGCGTAGTCGTCGGTGACGGGGCCCGAGCGGCCGAACGGGCGGACGTCGTAGGTGATGACACGGAAGGTCTTCGCCAGCACCGGCACGTCGCCGTCCCACATGCCGCTGTCGAGGTTGCCGCCGTGGATCAGCACCACCGGCGGCCCGCTGCCGCGCACCTCGTAGTAGAGGTGACTGCCGGGTAGTGCCAGGCGATCGGCCGCGGCGGGTCGCGCGCTGGCCACGAGACAGGCGGCGGCCAGCACGACCCACACTCCTCCGCGTCGCCGGCCAGCCGGTCGCATCCGGCCCATCCTACGCGCCCGCGAGGCAATTGTGATCGCCGTACCGAGACTACTGACCGGCTTCCGACAGGTGCAGACGCAGCGTGTGATCGGAGGGCGCGTCGAACGCCGTGGCCGGCCGGCCGAACCACCAGCGACCGGCGCGGGCCGCCGCGAACGAGGCGGCTGTCATCGCCCCGACATACCACCACGGCCCGCCCGGCGTGGCCAGGGCCAGAAGCTGCAGGTCGTCGAACCGGAAGGCGTAGACGTGCACGGCGAGCACGCCGAGCGGCGCCGCGACCTTCAACGACGAAGCCGCCAGCGCATGGGCGCGGGTGAACGGCACGGCGGCGAATCCGGCCATGGCCAGCATCACGAGCAGCGCCCCGGTGGCGGCGTGCATCATCGCCACCTGAGCGGCGATGCCCACGCCCCACAGCCATCCGCCGACGCACGAGCACGAGCAGCGAGACCGGGGCGACGGCGACCACGCCGCACGCCAGTTTCGTCGCCGGGGCGTGCCCGGCGGCGTCGCGCGGCCCGGCCAGGCGGAAGATCCAGTTGGCGCCGAGCTCGGTCGGCACCGAGAACGCGGCGCGGGCGCCGAGCACCAGGAAGAACGTGAGCAGCAGCGGGATGGCGAGCAGGTAGTCGAAGGGCTGGTCGAGCGGTAGTGGCCGGCCCCTCACGCTGGCGGAGATCAGTCGCGTGCCGGCGAGAGCCACGCCCAGGCCGAGATAGGTGGCCATCGTGATCAGCGCCCGTCGACTGCGGACGATGCTGGTCACCGTGAACGCGAAGATCGCGCCGGCCTGGCGTGCCGGCAGGACCGATGCCCCGGCGCTCACCACCACCCGCAGGAGTCGGCGGCGACGGCGAGGCTCCACCGCCTCCATCGCGCGTCGGGCGTTCCACTCCGCGGGCAGGAGATACACCGCCGCCGCGGCCAGCAGTGATAGTCCCAGCGCGCCCACGGCGAGCGGCGCCAGCGGCGTCAGCAGATCGCTACGCGGCCCGGCGAAGGTGGCATAGAGGCCCAGGAACCACACCGGCGGCGCCCACTGCAGCGCTCCGCCTTCGCTCACCGCCCGCATCGCCGCCGGCATCAGCCCGGGCAGGAACAGGAACGTCTCGACCAGCAGCACCACCGACACCAACTGCAGGGCCACGGCGGCGCGGGCGGCCGCGGCCCCGCCGACCAGGCACACCAGCGCGCCGCGAATCGCCAGCAGCGACGAGAACGCGAACAGCCCGGCCGCGAACGAGGCCACCGCCTGTCCGACCGCGATGCCGAGGCGCGGGCCGACCGACGGATGCGCGCCGCCCGCCAGGCCGTAGGCCAGGGCCGGCGGCACGACGATCCCCACCAGCAGCGCGATCGCGGCCAGCCATGCCGCGGCGAGCCGGGCCGCAGCGATTCGCCGGCTGCCCACCGGCAGCACGCCGAGCACCTGCTGATCGGTCTTGTCGGGAACCAGGCCGTCCCACACCAGCGCGCCGACCAGCCACATGACCAGCATCGGCCAGGTGACGAAGAACAGGCGATCGGCGAGCACCGCGTCGTGCAGCACCTCGAGCGATCGGTGTCGCAGCCACGGATAGCGGCTGGTCCAGGTGACCGTGTTGAAGAGCAGCGGCGTCGCCAGCAGCGCGGCCCCCCACAGCACGAACTGGTCGGCGTCGACGTCGCGCGACGCCAGCGCCGCATCCTGGAGGCGCCGGAACGCCTGGCGCAGCAACAGCGCAAATTGCCGGGTCGCCGCCGTGCCCGTCTTCAGCACAACGTCCCCACCCCGGCCAGTTCGCGCCCGGTGGCCTCGACGTTGGCGTCGACGGCGAGCTGCGCGAACACCTCTTCGAGCGACGCCGCGGCCGCCAGCTCGCGCAGCCGGCTCACCGAGTCCTGCGCCACGACCGTGCCGTGATGCAGGATGATCACGTCGGTGCACACCTTCTCGACCATGTCGAGCACGTGCGAGCTGTAGACGATCACCTTGCCGGCCTCGGCCAGCGCCCGCACCAGGCTGCGCAGCATCAGCGTCGAGGCGACGTCGAGGCCCGAACACGGCTCGTCGAACACCACCACCGCCGGATCGTGGAGCAGGGCGGCGGCGATCAGCACTTTCTGGCGCATGCCCTTCGAGAACGACGCCAGCGGCGCGTGGCGGTCGCTCTCGAGGCCGAAGAGCTCCAGGTAGCGGTCGATGCGCCGATCGAGCACGACCCGTTCGATGTCACGCAACCCGCCGACCAGACGCAGGTATTCCGGCGCCGAGAGATACGCGTAGAGCCGCGGTTCCTCGGGCACGTAGCCGAGCAGCGACTGGTAGGCGACGAGCTGTTCGTGGATGTTGACGCCGCGCCACGACACCGATCCCGCCGACGGACGGATCAACCCGGTGAGCATGTTGATCGTGGTCGACTTGCCGGAGCCATTGGGGCCGAGCAACCCGATGGTCTGTCCGGGCGCGGCGGTGAAGGCGAGGTCCTTGAGCGCGAGCACGCCGCCGTAGGACTTCCTGAGGCCGTGGGCGCAGAGCATCGTCTCCTCCGGGAAAATCACCAGGAATCTGCGCGCTGTCCGGGGGAAAGTCAACAGAAGACCGGACTTTCACCCCGGCGCTGCTACACTGCCGGCCATGACGATGTCGAGGGTCCGAACCGCAACCGCTCTCTTCGCCCTGGTGATGCTGGCCGCTCCGGCCGGGGCCCAGGCGCCGGCGCCGTCGGCGGTCTCGGCGTGGATCGCCACACCACCGGCCGGCGCGACCTCGGCCACGGCCTACGTCGAGGTGAACAACCCGACGATGTACGACATCTACGTCGTGTCGGCCACCGCGCCTGGCACCGCCGGGAAGGTCGAGCTGCGGGCCGCCGCGGCGACCGGCGCCGAACCGGCGGTGGTCACCGAATTCTCGGTCCCGTCCTACGGCTCCACCAGCGCCGCGGCCGGTTCGCCGCATCTCCGGCTGCTGGAGCTCGCCCGGCCGCTGAAGGCGGGCGATGCCGTGGCGCTGACGCTCACGACCAACGACGGCACGGTGTTGAAGGTCTCGGCGCAGGTGCGCGCCCAGTAGCCTGCGGCCCGCCGGCGGGTCAAGGAGCACGCGCGATGATGAAACGACTGGCGTGGTGGTACACGGCCGGGTTCCTCGGCATCTTCGTCATCTGCCACACGCCCGGGCTGACCGATGCCGAGGGGCGGCTGCTCGGCCTCTTCCGCATCGACCCGATCGACGACATCGTGCACCTGCTCTCCGGCCTGGCCGGCGCCTGGATCGCCTGGCAGGCCCCTCGCTCGATCGCCACCTACTTCGTGGTGATCGGGGTGCTCTACAACCTCGACGCGCTGGTCGGCATGACGATGAGCCGCGGGTTGCTCGACCTGAGCCTCTTCCGTCAGGGACCGGGCGCGGCCGACTTCAGCCTGACCAACTGGGCGCTGAACGCGCCGCACATCGTGCTGGCGTCGCTGGCGTTGTGGATCGGCCTGCGCCGTCCGGGTGAGCCGGCGGCCGTGGCCGTGCGCGCGCGATAGGAGCCCGACGGTGGCTGCGCCCTACACGGTGCGGCGGACACGGCCGTCGCGCGCGCGGCGCCTGGTCCGGCGTGTGGCGACGCTGGTCGCCGTCGTCGCGCTGACCACGCCGCTCGTCATCGCCGCGTTCGTCGGCACGCGCTGCTACGGCGGCGTGCTCGCCGCCGGGCACGCTCCGGCGCCGCCCGGCGTGCCGGGCTATCTGCGCGCCGAGGCCTTCACGTTCCTCACCTTGCCCGAGTGGTACATCGTCTACAGCACCGACGAGTACGGGCAGTTCATCCAACGGTCGCGGCCCTCGGCGTTCCCCTACCTCGGCGCCATCGGCCAGTACTGGGGAGCCTACGGCGCGGCGTGCGACGCCACGCGCGGGCGGTATCCCTTCGAGCTCGGCTATCACGTGATGCTCGGCGTCATCGGCGTGAGCCTCACCGCGGAGTACGGCATCAAGGCGCTCTACGAGAACACCGCCGGGCGGATCACCGAGGGGCTGTTCTCGACCGACACGCCCGAGGACGTCTTCGCGGCGGGTGTGGCCAAGGAGTACGGCGCCTTCATGCACACCACGCCGTGGTACCAGTTCCCCTTCCGCGACCGCCTCGGCCGGCTCTGGACGCGAGGTGCCGTGGTGGGGCCCGCGCGCCGTCCGCAAATGGGAGCGCCGCGTGGCGCTGTCGCTCGAGCTCGGCGCCAAGGCCGTCTACGGCTGGCTGATGGGCCTGGGATCGCAGGCGGCGTACGGCGCCGAAGACCTGACGACCTTCGGCCGGATCCTGCGCGTCGATGCCAAGGCCCTGGCCGACGTCGGCGGCCGACTGGTGCGCTCGGCCGATCCGGTGCCGGTCGTGGCGCTGCCGCGCTACGAGGCGTTCACGCCGGCCGTGCTGGGCTGCTGATCGCGTGGCCAGCGCTTCCAGGACATCGCCGGCAACGACGACGTGGTCGTCGGGCTGCGCGTCCCCGCAGACCGTCGACGTGCCGCTGGTCAGCGGCGCGCAGCTCGTGTCGCGGCAGCGCCTGCTGACCACGCCCGGCCGCGACCGCGCCGCGGTGCTGGTGCCCGTCACCCGGCTCCACGAAGCCCTCGCCGCCTGGCGTGGCGCCGCGCATCGCGGTCGAACACATTTATGACTACTGACGGGACAGGGACAGGGACCAGGGAACCGGGGCTCAGGACGCAGACGCGGACACGGAACCAGGAACCGCGGTGACGATGACGGACGAGACGCCGCAGCGCGCGTCATCGCGACGCCGGACGCGCGCTGGTGGCTCGGCGTGGCGACGCTCGTGGCGCTGGTGGCGTCGTTCCCGATTCCGCCGGGCGTCGCAGCTCGCTGCCGACCCCGTCGGCGAGAAGGACTGCGGCCCCGAGGCCGACCCGGCGGCGGCCACCGCCGCGCCGGTCGTCGACGCCTCGCGGCTGCCGTGGACGCAGCGCGGCGGCACGGTGAACGACGCCAGCTGCCTCAATCGCACGCCGGTGCACGGCGTCGTCGCGGTGCGCAGCGACGACGACGTGCGGGCGGCGCTGGCGTATGCGCGCGACGCCGGGTTGAAGGTCTCGGTCGCCGGGGTGCGCCACAGCATGGGCGGCCAGGCCTTCGCCCCCGGCGCCGTGCTGCTCGACATGCGGCCCTTCAACCGCATCCAGCTCGACGCCGAGCGCCGGGTCGTCACCGTGCAGAGCGGCGCCACCTGGCACGACATCCAGCGCCAGCTCCATCCGCGCTTCGCGGTGCAGGCGATGCAGTCGACCGACATCTTCTCGGTCGGCGGCTCGATCTCGGTCAACGCGCACGGCATGGATCACCGCTCGGGCTCGGTCGGGACGAGCGTGCGGTCGATGCGCGTGATGCTGCCCGACGGCTCGGTCCGCACGGCCAGCCGCGACGCCGACGCCGATCTCTTCCGCCACGTCGTCGGCGGCTACGGCCTGTTCGGCGTGATCCTCGACGCCGAGCTCGACGTCGTCGACAACGCCGTCTACCAGTCGGAGCGGCGCGTCGTCGACTACCGGGCCTTCGACGAGGTGTTGGCCCGCGAGATCAGCGCCGACCCCGCCGTCCGCCTGATGTACGGCCATCTGTCGACGTCGCCGGGCTCGCTGCTGCGCGAGATGCTGCTCTACACCTACCGCGCAGGTCGATGCGCCCGGCGCCACCCTGCCGCCGCTCGGCGAGGTCAGCCAGGTGAAGCTGCGGCGGCTGGTCTTCAACCTGGCGAAGCGCGGGCCGACCTGGATGCGCGTGAAGTGGTTCGCCGAGAAGCACGTCGAGCCGCGGCTCGAGAGCTGTCCGGTGACCCGCAACGAGGCGATGGGGCAGGGCGAGGCGTGCCTGGTGTCGCGCAACGACCCGATGCACGACTCGGTGCCGTACCTGCGCAACGCCCTGCCCGACGAGACCGACATCCTGCACGAGTACTTCATCCCGCGGTCGGCGTTCGTGCCGTTCGTCGACGGGTTGCGCGCCGCCGTCGAGCAGGAGCGCGCCAATCTCCTGAACGCCTCGGTCCGGGTCGTGCACCGCGAGGACGTCGCCCTGACCTACGCGCCCGGCGACGACATGCTCGCGGTCGTGCTCTACCTGAACCAGCCGGCCACCCAGGCCGGCACCAGCGCGATGGCCCAGCTGACCAGCCGGCTCATCGACCTGACCGCCGACCTGGGCGGGCGGTTCTTCCTGCCCTATCAACTGCACTACACGTCGGCCCAGCTGCGGCGGTCCTATCCCGAGATCGACGCCGTCTTCGCCGCCAAGCGGCAGCTCGACCCCGACGAGCGGCTGACCAGCACCTTCTACGAACGGTTCGGGCGGAAATAAAGCAGAATAGTTCCGCCCGCCGGGACCCCGGCCGGTATCGCGTTCCGCGGGGCGGGACGCCCGACGACGCAGGCACCAGTTAGAGGAGTCACCAGCATGAAGAAGTCGATCTTTGCTCTCGCGACCCTGTGCGTCCTGGCCGCCGTGGTCACCGTGGCGCAGCAGGGCCAGCGCCGCGCACCAGATCCGCGTTCCATGGGCGGCGGCGACTGCCGCGACAACCCGTACAACTGCGCCGACGCGGCCAACCCGCTCCCCGCCGCCACCACCGTGTGGATCGAGGAGATGACGTGGATGGACGTGCGTGACGCGCTCAAGGCCGGCAAGACCACGGCGATCGTCTCGACCGGCGGCATCGAGCCCAACGGCCCGTGGCTGGTCACCGGCAAGCACAACTACGTGCTGCACGCCAACTGCGACGCCATCGCCCGCAAGCTCGGCAACGCGCTGTGCGCGCCGATCGTGAAGTACGTGCCCGAAGGCGACATCGAGCCCAAGACCGGTCACATGACCAGCCCGGGCACGATCACCATGCGCGAGGCGACTTTCCAGGCGGTGCTGACCGACGTGGCCGAGAGCCTGCAGGCGCACGGCTTCAAGACCATCGTCTTCATCGGCGACAGCGGCGGCAACCAGAAGGGCCAGCAGACCGTCGCCGAGACGCTCACCGCCAAGTGGGCCGGCAAGGCGATCGCCCTGCACATCGGCGAGTACTACACCTACAACGTCGTGACCAAGCACTTCGAGGACAGCGGCGCGCTGCCCAAGGACCGCAAGAGCGACAACATGCACGACGACCCGGTGATCACGCTCAACATGTTCATCGACGATCCCAAGTCGGTGCGCTACGACGAGCGGGTCAAGGCCGGCAAGGCGACCATCGACAGCGTGTCGATCGCCGATCGCGCCAAGGCCACCGACCTGGCGAAGCAGATCGTCGCCTTCCGCGCCGACCACACCGTGGCGGCCATCAACAAGGCCATTGCCGCCAAGGGCAAGGCCACCATGGCGCAGCAGTAGCAGGCGGCAACGATCGAGTAAGGCCACGCGGGGGCGGCCACGGCGCCGCCCCCACGTGTTCGTTCGCAGGCTGCCACGCCCCGGGCCGCACAGGTGATTCACGGTGAGCCGCGAGACGATCGGCCCATATCGAGTCCTCCGCGAGCTGGGCCAGGGTGGCATGGGCACGGTCGTGCTCGCCGAGGACACGCGCCTGGGCCGGCACGTCGCCCTCAAGATGGTGTCGGGCCCGCAGGCCGGCACGCCTGACGGCCGCCAGCAGCTCCTCGCCGAAGCCCGCGCCGCCGCCGCGCTCAGTCATCCCGCCATCGCCGCCGTCCATGACGTCATCGAAGTGGATGGCGAAGTGGCGATCGTCTTCGAGCTCGCCGAAGGGGAGACGCTGGCGGCCCGCCTGGCCAAGGGGCCGCTGCCCGAGCCGCAGGCGGTGGCGATCGCCGTGCAGCTCGCCGACGCGCTCGGCGTCGCCCACGCGCAAGGCGTGCTGCACCGCGACCTGAAGCCGTCCAACGTGATGCTCGGCGCGGGCGGCGCCGTGAAGATTCTCGATTTCGGCATCGCGCGGGTGCAGCGCGCCGAGGCCGCCGACGCCGGGACGCCGCGCAACTTCCTCGGCACGCCCGGCTACGTCGCGCCGGAGCAGTGGGTCGGCCGGCCGGCCGACGAGCGTGCCGACCTCTACGCCCTGGGCGTCGTGCTGTTCGAAATGGTGGCGGGCAAGCGACCGTTCCCCGAGCGCGAGCCGTTCTCGCTGGCCCGCGCCTCGCTCGATCGCATCGCCCGCCGTCTGTCGAGCCTGGTGCCCGAGGTGTCGCCCGGCCTCGACCGGCTGGTCTCGCGGCTGCTCGCCTCGGATCCGGAGTTGCGGCCGCCGCGGGCCCGGGTCGTCGCCGACGAGCTGCGCCAGCTGCAGACGCCGGCGCCGCCGCCGGCGCGGCCGACGCCGTGGCTGGCGTGGGGCGTGGCCGGGGTTACGGCGATCGCGCTGGGCGGGTGGGCGCTGTGGGCGTCGCGCCCGGCGCCGCTCGCCACCGACCGCCCGCCGGTCATCGCCGTCCTGCCGCTCGAGAACGCCACCGGTGACGACGCCAACGACTACCTTGCGGCCGGCGTCGCCGACAGCCTGGTGACCAGCCTGGCGTCGCTGCCCTCGGTGACGGTGCTGTCGCGGGCCTCGGTGAACGAGGCCCGGGCTCGCCGCAACAATCCCGCCGACGTCGCCCGCGACCTCGATGCGTCCTATGTCGTGGAAGGCAACGTCCAGCGGGCCGGCGCCCAGGTGCGGCTGGCCCTGAACCTGCTGCGCCAGGACGGCTCGGTGGCCTGGGCCGACGCGGTCGAAGGCCCGGCCGAAGGCGTCTTCGGCATGCAGGCCCGGCTGGCCGGCGCCCTGGGCAGCGCGCTGAGCGTGCAGATGTCGGCCACCGACCGGGCTCGGCTCAACACGCCGCCGACCTCGAACACCGATGCCCTGGACGCTTACTGGCGCGGCCGCGCGCTCCTCGAGCGGCGCGACGCGCCCGGCAACCTGCAGCGGGCGGTGGTCGCCTTCAACGAGGCGCTGCGTCTCGATGCCCGGTTCGTCGACGCCCATGCCGCGCTGGCCGAGGCCGACTGGTATCTGTACGACACCACCCGGGAGGCGAAATACGTCGAGGCCGCGCTGCAGGCGAGCAAGAACGCGGTGGCACTGGCCCCCGACGACGCCGGCGTGCGCGTCACCCTCGGCGTGACCCTGACCCGCGGCGGCCGCAACGCCGAGGCCGTGCAGGAGCTGCAGCGGGCGCTGGCGGTCGAGCCCAACCACGACGAGGCGCGGCGCTATCTGGGACGATCGCTGGCCGCCCTCGGACGGGTCGACGAGGCGGTGGCCGAGTGGCGCAAGGCGCTGGCCCTGCGGCCCAACAACTGGCAGGTGCTGAGCGACATGGGGCTGGCGCTGTACCAGGCGACGCGCTACGACGACGCCGAAGCCGCCTACAAGCAGCTGATCGAGCTGCAGCCCGACAACGTCATCGGCTATCCAGATGCTCGGCACGGTCAACCAGGTGCGCGGCCGCAATGACGAGGCGCTGTCGTTCTACGAGCGGGCCATCGCGATTTCGCCGGTGCCGCAGGCGCTCTCGAACATGGGCACGCTGTACCACGAGCGCGGTGACTTCGCCCGGGCCGTCGATGCCTACCGGCGGGCCATCGAACAACGCCCCAACGCCGCCCCGACCCACCGCAACCTCGGCGACTCGCTCCAGCGCCTGGGACGGCCGGCCGAGGCGCGGGCGGCGTATCGCCGGGCCGCCGAACTGGCCGAGGCGGCGCGGGTCGTCAATCCCACCGACATGCTGAACCTGGCGTCGCTGGCGCTGTATCTGCAGAAATCCGGGGATGGTGCGGCGGCCAGCCGGGGCCTCGACGAGGCGCTCCGCCGCGCCCCGTCCGACCCGCAGGTGCAGTACCGGGCCGCCCTGGTCCACGCCCTGGCTGGTCGGACCGACGCCGCCCTGGCTGCCCTCCGGCGCGCCATCGAGCTGGGCTACAGCCGCGCCGATGCGGCCAACGACGACGAGTTCCAGGCCTTGCGCAAGGATGCGCGGTTCGCGGCGCTGGTGCGGGGCTGAACGGCGACATCATCGCCGTCCGTCGTCCCGCTGGTGTATCGTTGCGGACTCGTTTCCCCACCGTTACAGGGAGCTTCGACCATGGGTGCTCGAGTCAGGGTGAAGTACGCCACGATCTTCGTGTTTCCCGCCGCCAAGGGCGGCCCGGTCAAGGTCAGCGCCACGCCGGAGACGCTCACCGTCCGGCGCCGGCGACACCGTGGACTGGACCGTCGTCAATGCCACGGCTGCCGATTCGCCAGGCCGGGTCTCGATCAAGTGGAAGGACAAGAACCCGGTCAAGGGCGAGCCCAAGGACTTCGACCGCAAAGCCCGAGCCCAGGTCCGATTGTCGGCCAAGGGCGTCTACCGCTACAGCATCCTCGTCGACGGCGTCGAGGTGTTCGACCCCGAGCTCGAGGTGATGAACTGAGCACCAGCCGATTGACCCGGAGGGGCGGGGACCGGTAGGCTGACGACGATGCGCGTCGTGCGCCGGCATCTGCGGTTCGGGGCGGCCACGTGGCTGGTGTGCCACGTGCTGGCGTTCTCCGCCCTGCTGCCGCGCGATTGCTGTGCCGCGCACGCGCACGCCGGCGCGGCCGCCGTCGATCAGGTCGCCGTCGATCACTCCGCGCACGGCATGCCGGCGGCCACCGGCCACGAACATCACGCATCGCCGGCATCCGAGGACGGCGCGCAGTGTCCGATGCGCGGCGCCGACGGCACGCCCTGTCCGATGCACGACGGCGCCGGTTCGCCCGCGGCCTGCCAGATGACCGGCGTCTGCAACCAGCCGGCGGCGGCGCTGGCCGCGGTGCTGATGCAGGCGGCGGTGCCGCCGGCCGTCTTCGCGCTCGTGCCGCGTGTCGCGCACACGCGCATCGCGCGCGCCGCCGACGAGCAGCGTCACTCGCTCGCCGTCCCTCCCGATTCACCTCCGCCTCGACTCTAGCCTCGCTCGTGCGTAGGGCGGAGCTTCAGCTCCGCCACCCCGGCGGTGCGTAGGGCGGAGCTTCAGCTCCGCTCCCGGCGGCTCTGAAGAGCCGCCCTACGACTCGCAACACGTAGGGCAGAGCTTCAGCTCTGCCGGGAGGGCTCTGAAGAGCCGCCTACGTCCGCAGTTGGAGTCGTTCAGGCGAGGTGTGTCATGCACGGGTGTCGTTCGGGGCTGACGGCCGTGGCCGTCGCCATCGCATTGGCCGCGGCCCCAGGAGCCGCGGCCCAGGAATCCATCAATCACGGCAGCGTCAGCGGCCGGGTCACCGACGGCCAGGGCGGGGTGCTGCCCGGCGCGACGGTCACGGCGCGGCAGGTCGAGACCGACGTCACCGCGTCGACGTCGTCACCGACAGCGGCGGCCGCTTCCGCTTCCCCTACCTGCGGGTCGGCGCCTACGAGCTGATGGTCCAGATGGCCGGGTTCACCGAGGCGCACCGGCGGGTCTCGCTGTCGGTCGGGTCGGCGTTCGAGATCCCGTTCGTCCTCACCCTCGAGGGAATCGCGGCGCACGTCATGGTCAGCGCCGAGGCGCCGCTGCTCGAGTCGGCGCGCAGCCAGATCGCCACCACCGTCGCCGTCGCCGAGGTCGACAACCTGCCGCTCAACGGCCGCAACTTCCTCGACGTCGCCCTGCTGGCGCCGAGCGTGGCGCCGCCCAACATCAACAGCACGCAGCTCTTCGCCGAGACCTCGGCGGTACACGGCGTGGGCCTGTCGGTCGGCAGCCAGCGCAACCTGTCGAACAGCTTCATCGTCGACGGGCTGTCGGCCAACGACGACGCCGCCGGCCTGAGCGGCATGCCCTACGGCGTCGATGCGGTCGAGCAGTTCCAGGTGGTCACCTCGGGCGGCCAGGCCGAACTGGGCCGGGCGCTCGGCGGCTACGTCAACGTCGTCACCCGCAGCGGCACCAACCAGCTGCGCGGCACCGCCTACGGCTTCTTCCGCGACGACGCGTTGAACTCCGCCAATGCGCTCTCCGGGACGACGCTGCCGATGGCGCAGAAGCAGTACGGCGGCAGCGTCGGCGGGCCGATCCGCCGGGGCAGCACCTTCTACTTCGTCAATGCCGAGCAACGCCTGCTCGATCAGACGGGCTTCACGACGATCAGCGACGCCAGCGCCGCCATCGTCAACGCCCGGCTGGCGGCGGTCGGCTACCCCGGCGAGGCGATCACCACCGGCAACTATCCGAATCCCGTCGACAGCCTGAACCTGTTCGGCAAGGTCGATCACGCCTTTACCGGCCGCGACCAGCTGAGCATCCGCTACAGCCTCTACGACGTCGCCTCCGACAACTCGCGCGGCGCCGGCGGGTTGAGCGCGCCGTCGGGGTCGTCGTGGCTCGACAACCGCGACCAGGCCCTGTCGGTGAGCAACACCCTGACCATCGGCGACCGCACCGTCAACGAGACGCGGGCGCAGTTCACCTACAGCGATCTGCTGGCGCCGCCGACCGACCCGGTCGGCCCCACCGTCAACATCGCCGGCGTGGCCACCTTCGGCACCTTCGCCTCGAGCCCGCAGGGCCGGCTCAACAAGATGGTCCAGATCGTCGACACCATCGCCCAGCAGCGCGGCGCGCACGCGCTGCGCGCCGGCGTCGACGTGCTCTACAACGACGACACCATCACCTTCCCGCGCACCGTCCGCGGCTCCTACACCTTCTCGTCGCTGGCCAACTTCCTGACCGGCGTCTACAACAACGCCGGGTTCGCCCAGACCTTCGGCGATCCGGTCGATCGGCCAGGGCAACACCAATCTCGGGCTCTACGTGCAGGACGAGTGGAGCGCCACGCCGCGGCTGACTCTCAACCTCGGACTGCGCTATGACCTGCAGTTCCTCGAGACCATCGACACCGACACCAACAACGTGTCGCCGCGGGCCGGCTTCGCCTGGACGCCGTTCGCGCCCGGGACCTGGTCGTGCGCGGCAGCGCCGGACTGTACTTCGACCGGGTGCCGCTGCGGGCCCTGGCCAACGCGCTGCTGTCGGCCGGCAACACCACCGACCTGACGCAGCTCAGACAGCAGAACATCGCGCTGACCCCGGGGCAGTCCGGCGCGCCGGTGTTCCCGGACATCCTGCCGGCGCCAGTGCCCTCGGTGACGCTCTACAACCTGACGACGATGCAGCGCGGACCTGCAGAATGCCTACTCGCGGCAGGCCAGCCTCGAGGTCGAGCGGAACGTCGGCGCCTTCGGCACCGCCAGCGTCGGCTACGCCTACGTGCGTGGCGACGGGCTGCTGATGTCGATCAACCAGAACGTGCCGTCGTGCGTGGCCTCCGGCGCCAATAACGGCTGCCGGCCGATTCCCGACTACGCCAACAACAGCCAGTACCAGTCGGCGGGCACCTCGACGTACCACGCCCTGCTGGTGTCGCTGGCCAAGCGGCCGACCACCTGGGGTTACTGGCGGGCCAGCTACACCCTGGCGAAGGCCGAGAACAACGTCGGCGAGTTCTTCTTCAGCGGGCCGATCGATCCCTTCGATCTGTCGAAGGACTGGAGCCGCGCCGACAACGACCGCCGGCATGCGTTCGTGTTCTCGGGAGGGGTCAACACGCCGATGACGCCGGCGGTCACCGCGTGGGAGCATCTGACGCACGGGTTCCAGATGAGCACGATGCTGCAGGCGTACTCGGCCGCGCCGTTCAATATCACCTCGGGGGTCACCACCATCCAGGGCACCGCCGGCCGCCCGGTCGTCGAGGGCGAGTTCATCCCGCGCAACTCGGGCGTGGGCGACGAGTTCTTCACCATGAGCCTGCGCGTCAGCCGCTCGTTCCGCCTGGCCGGCTCGGTGTCGATCGAAGCCCTGGCCGAGGTCTTCAACCTGACCAACACCGTGAACGAGACGGCGCGCAACACCAACTTCGGCGCCGGCGCGTATCCGACCAATCCGTCGCCGACCTACGACCAGGTCTCGGCAGTGGGCGACCCGCGCAGCTGGCAGCTGGCGCTGCGGCTGCGGTTCTAAGGAGCAGGGACCAGGGAACCAGGGACCAGGAACCAGGGAGATGAGACATGAAACGAAGACGACATGGCGTGATGGCGGCGGGCGGGAGTGGCGCTGATGGCGCTGGCCGGCCAGCCGCGCGCGACTCAAGCGCCTGACGACGGTCACGCTGGCCGTGGCCGGACGAGCCAACTCGGCGCCGTGGATCGCCGCGCATGGCCGCTTCGTGGCGGTGGCCTGGGCCACGACCGCCGGCGCCGGCTCGGACATCCACGTGGCGACGAGCCGCGACGAGGGCGCGACCTTCAGTGCGCCAGTCCAAGTGAACCGCGTGGCTGGCGACGGCCGCGTCGGCGGCGAGATCCCGCCGCGCGTCGCGCTGCACGCGCGCGCCGGTGCCAGCGAGCCCGACGTCGTCGTGGCGTGGAACGCCAAGGATCGGGGGACCGAGATCAAGCTGGCGCGATCCGCCGACGGCGGGCGCAGCTTCGGCCCGCCGGTGTCGCTGCAGTCGGCCGGCGCGCCCGGCGACCGCGGCTGGCACGCGCTGGCTCTCGACGACCAGGGCACGGCGCACGTGCTGTGGCTCGATCACCGCGGCCTCGCCGAAGCCCGTGACGGAAATGGCGGGGCGAAGGCGGGCGAGCATCAGCACAAGGGCGAGCACGACGGCGTGGCGATGGCGCAGCGATCGAGCCTGCGTTACGCCACGTTCGGGGCGCGTCGCTCGACCGACCGCGAGATCACCCCGGGCGTCTGCTATTGCTGCAAGTCGGCGATCGTCGCGCTCGACGGCCAGCGCCTGGTGTCGGCGTGGCGTCATGTCTACGCCGGCAACCTGCGCGACATCGCCTTCACCGTGTCGCGCGACGGCGGCGCCACGTTCACGCCACCGGCGCGGGTCAGCGAGGACGGCTGGGCGATCAACGGCTGCCCCGACGACGGCCCGGCGCTGGCCGCCGACGCGGCCGGCGGCGTCCACATCGCCTGGCCGACGGTGATCCCCGGCGACCAGCCCCAGGGCGCGCTCTTCTACGCGCCGATGCAGCCATCGGGCGGCTTCGCCGCGCGGGTGCGGGTGCCGACGCTGGGCAGCCCCAAGCCGTCGCATCCGCAGGTGGCGGTGGACGGGACCGGCCGGCTGTTCGTCGCCTGGGACGAATCGATCGAGGGCGTCCGCACCGCGGCGTACACCGTCGCCGACCGCAGTGGGGCAGTCGTGCGCTTCGGCGCGCCGACGCGGTTGGCCGCCGACGGGCCGACGCTCTATCCGGTGATGGCGCCGCTGGCGAATGGCGTGGTCGTGGCCTGGACCGCCGGGCCCGCCGGCGACGTCGACGATTCGCGTGACGCGCGTGACACGCCGCGTCGGCCTCGACCGCCGATCAGACGCATCAGCCGCCACCCGGCGGCGACCACATGCGGCATCGCTTCGACGATCCCGAGGCCTACGCCAAGAGCTTCGACGATCCGGCACGCGACGCGTGGCAGATGCCGTCACGGGTCATCGACGCCCTGGCGCTGGCCCCGGGCCAGATCGTCGCCGACGTCGGCGCCGGCACCGGCTACTTCAGCACCCGGCTCGCCAAGGCCGCGGCCAAGCCGACGGTGTTGGCCGTCGACATCGAACCAGCGATGGTCGCGCACCTGACCAAACGGGCGGCCGCCGAGGGGCTCGCCAACATGCGCGCGGTGCAGGCGTCGGCGACCAGTCCGAACCTGCCCGAGCCGGTGGACGTCGTGCTGGTCGTCGACACCTTCCACCACATCGGCAACCGTGCCGCGTATTTCGCCGGGGTGCGGAGTCGCCTGCGGCCGGGCGGCCGCGTGGCGATCATCGACTTCCGCAAGGACGCCCCCGGCGAGGGGCCGCCGGCGCACTTCCGGTTCACGCCCGAACAGATCTCGGCCGAGATGGCGGCCGCCGGCTACGTCCTCGACGCCCGCCACGACTTCCTGCCGCGGCAGCACTTCCTCGTCTACCGCGCGCGGTGAGCTGCCTGTAGCAGCCGGGGCGGCGCGGCGAGGTACCATGGAGGGCTGCATCCATGATCTCGTTCTCCCGTATCGGCAAGCAGTACGGCCGCCAGGTCCTGTTCGTCGACGCCAGCTTCCAGCTCAACCCCGGTGACAAGGTCGGCCTGGTCGGCCCCAACGGCGCCGGCAAGACCACGCTCTTCCGCATGATCGTCGGCGAGGAAGCGGCCGATGAGGGCGACGTCTCGGTGCCCAGGAAGCTGTCGATCGGCTACTTCCGCCAGGACGTCGAAGAGATGTCGGGCCGCTCGGTGCTCGACGAGGCGATCGCCGGCAGCGGCCGCGTCGGCGATCTGCACCACGAGCTCGAGGCCCTCAACCACGCCATGGCCGATCCCGCCCAGGGCCGACGACATGGATCGCATCCTGGCCCGCTTCGGCGAGGTGCAAGAGGAGTACGACCACCTCGGCGGCTACGCGCTCGAGGCCCAGGCGCGCGAGATCCTGCACGGGCTCGGCTTCGACGACGAGCGCATCGACGGCGACGTCGGCGCCCTGTCGGGCGGCTGGAAGATGCGGGTGGCGATGGCCCGCGTGCTGCTCGGCCGGCCCGACGTGCTGCTGATGGACGAGCCGACCAACCACCTCGACATCGAGTCGATCATCTGGCTGGAGGGCTTCCTGAAGGCGCTGCCCGCCGCGCTGCTCATGACCTCGCACGACCGCGAGTTCATGAACCGCATCGTCACCAAGATCGCCGAGATCGACGGCGGCGAGATCACGGTCTACTCCGGCAACTACGACTTCTACGAGCGGGAGCGGGCGATCCGCGAGGCCAACCGCGAGGCCGCCTACGCCCGCCAGCAGGCGATGCTGGCCAAGGAGCAGCGCTTCATCGATCGCTTCGCCGCCCACGCCGCCAAGGCGGCGCAGGTGCAGAGCCGGGTCAAGGCGCTCGAGAAGATCGAGAAGATCGAGCTGCCCAAGCGCCGCCGCGTCGTGCAGTTCGACTTCCGCCAGCCGCCGCGCTCCGGCGACCAGGTGGCGGTGCTCGAGGGCGTGCGCAAGGTCTACGGCCGGCGCGTCGTCCACGAGGGCATGGACATGACCATCCGCCGTGGCGAGCGCTGGTGCGTCATGGGCCGCAACGGCGCCGGCAAGTCGACGCTGCTCAAGATGATCGCCGGCCAGATCGCCCCCGATGCCGGTGACATCCGCCTCGGCGCCAGTCTGCAGATGGGCTACTTCGCCCAGCAGTCACTCGAGCTGCTCGACGCCGATCTGACCATCGAGGCCCAGCTGCAGAAGGACTTTCCCGACGAGTCGATCGGCATGCTGCGCAACCTGGCCGGGGCATTCCAGTTCTCGGGCGACGACGTCGACAAGAAGATCCGGGCGCTGTCGGGCGGCGAGAAGACCCGGCTGGTGATGGCCCGGATGCTCCTGAACCCGCCCAATTTCCTGGTCCTCGACGAGCCCACCAACCATCTCGACCTGGCGACCAAGGAGATGCTGCTCGAGGCCCTGGCCGGCTTCGACGGCACGATGATCTTCGTGTCGCACGACCGGGCGTTCCTGCGGCGGCTGAGCAACCGGGTGCTGGAACTGGGCGGCGAGAGCGGCACCGAGGCCCAGCCGCATCTCTACCCGGGCTCCTACGTCGAGTACGTCGAGCGCACCGGCCACGAGGCCCCCGGCGTCCACGCCTGAACTCGCCGAGCGGATTCGGACCGATTTGCCGCTATTTCCGATATCCAGCCCGAGCCAGCTGGTGCCGATACCAGTGACGGCACGGGTTCCGGCCGCTATGGCAATGTCGTGCAATCGCAGGCGCGCTGGGCGACACCGCGCCGAGGAGAGACATCGATGGTGCGCTTGGGTCGACTGGGAGCGGTGATGGTAGTGGCGGCGACGATCGTGTCGGCGATGCCCGGCACCGCCCTGGCGCAGGCCAAGGTCCGCGTCGCCGTGATGAACTTCGAGAACAACAGCACGTGGTCGTATTGGGGCGACAACCTGGGCGCCGCTGCCGCCGACGAGCTCGCCACGCAGCTGGTGCAGACCGGCAAGTACACGGTGATCGAGCGTCGCGAGCTGGCGGCGATTCTGGCCGAACAGAACCTCGGTGCCAGCGGCGCGGTCACCGCGGCCACCGCCGCCAAGGTCGGCAAGCTGCTCGGCGTGCAGCTCATGCTGACCGGGTCGATCACCCAGTTCTCGATTCAGCGCACCAGCGTCGGCATGCGCGGCATCGGCGGCACCTACTCGAATGCCGAGAGCAAGGTCGACGCGCGCCTGGTCAACACCGAGACCGGCGAGGTGTTGGTCGTCGCCGTCGGGCAGGGCAACAAACGCATGGGCGGCGGCTACTTCCACGGCGTCGGCGCCGAGCGGACCTTCGACCAGGGCGCGGCGCAGGAAGCGCTGCGGCCGGCCGTCGAGCAGGTGGTGCTGAAGCTCAGCCAGCAGACGGCGTCATTGCAGTCGTTGACGCCGGCGGCTCCGGAAGGCCAGATTGTCAGCACCCGCGGCGGGATGTACTACATCAACCGCGGCCAGAACGCCGGCGTCGTCGTCGGGCAGAAGTTCAACGTCAACCACGTCGTCGACGAGATCAAGGACGCCGACGGCCGCCTGCTCGACAAGGTGATCGAGCAGACCGGCGTGCTCGAAGTCACCCAGGTGCTGTCGCAGTCGGCGGTCTGCAAGCTGGTGAGCGGCAAGGCGGCGGTAAACGACACCGTCAAGTAGGGCAGCTCTTTAGAGCTGCCTCCCGGCAGAACTAAAGTTCCGCCCTACTTACCGGACGGAGCTGAAGCTCCGCCTGCGGCCGCGGGACTCGACACGGCGGCATTGCCCCTCAGCGGCGGTGCCGCCGTCGTCATGTACAGCCACGGGCTATAATCTGATGTTTCCGCCACGCCGCAAGGAGCCGCCCGTGAAGAAGATTCAGGTCAAGAACCCGGTTGTCGAGATGGACGGCGACGAGATGACGCGCATCATCTGGCAGAAGATCCGCGAGCAGCTGATCCTGCCGTATCTCGACATCGACCTGAAGTACTTCGACCTGGGGATCGAAGCCCGCGACGCCACCGCCGACCAGATCACGATTGACTCGGCCAACGCCACCAAGCAATACGGCGTCGCGGTCAAGTGCGCGACCATCACCCCCGACGAGGCGCGGGTCAAGGAGTTCGGCCTCAAGCAGATGTGGCGGTCGCCCAACGGCACGATCCGCAACATCCTCGACGGCACGATCTTCCGCGAGCCGATCGTCTGCAAGAACGTGCCGCGCCTGGTGCCGCACTGGGACAAGCCGGTGGTCGTCGCCCGTCACGGCTTCGGCGACCAGTACCGCGCCCAGGACTTCCACTTCCCGGGGGCCGGCACGATCACGATCAGCTGGACGCCGGAGAGCGGCGGCGAGCCAATCACCCGCGAGCTGATCAAGACCAAGGGCAGCGGCGTGGCGATGGGCATGTTCAACCTCGACACCTCGATTGCCGGCTTCGCGCGCGCCTGCTTCACCTATGCCCTCGGCCGCAACTACCCGGTCTACCTGTCGTCGAAGAACACCATCCTCAAGGTCTACGACGGCGCCTTCAAGAACACCTTCGAGCGGGTCTTCGAAGCCGAGTTCCAGGCCAGGTTCGAGGCCAAGGGCCTGACCTACGAGCACCGCCTGATCGACGACATGGTCGCCGCCAACCTCAAGTGGAGCGGCGGCTACCTGTGGGCCTGCAAGAACTACGACGGCGACGTGCAGAGCGACACCGTGGCCCAGGGCTACGGCTCGCTCGGGCTGATGACGTCGGTGCTGATGTCGCCCGACGGCAAGACGGTGGAGGCCGAAGCCGCGCACGGCACCGTCACCCGCCACTACCGGATGCACCAGCAGGGCAAGCCGACCTCGACCAATCCGATCGCCTCGATCTACGCGTGGACGCGCGGCCTGCACTACCGCGGCACGTTCGATGGCACGCCCGACGTGGTGCGGTTCGCCGAGACGCTCGAGCGGGTGTGCGTGGACGTCGTCGAGTCGGGCCGCATGACCAAGGACCTGGCGATCCTCATCCGTCCCGATCATCCGTTCCTGACCACCGACGACTTCCTCGACGCCATCGACGCCGAGCTGAAAGCGCGCATGGCGTAACGGCCGGCGAGGTTCACCCACGAACCAATCAGAGAGGGCTGCGGTCATGGCCAGGCGTGGTTCCGGCGGGGAGTGGGATCTCCCAGCACGAGCCATCCGGTTGTAGATGCAGGCGGACCGCTGGGATGGTGTGCAAGCGCCACTCTCCCGGCAAATCCACGCTGATCGTCTCACCCAGTCGATTCCATATCAGCAGACGGCCCACCCGTCCGTCCGCGCAGCGGACTGGTGAGTAGCGCGGCAGGCGGAGCACTTCGTCGAACGTCACAGTTTCCCGGCTCCCGCAACCTTCCGCGTGGCGTTGGGGGCCGCTCCCCTGGTCTTAGAGCTCTTCTTCGCCATGGGTCGCTTCCTCGTGATGGTCAACGGTTACTCAGACTGAGCACCGCCGTGCCATCCGTGGGGCTCGCCGGAAGACAGTGCAGATTTCTTGCCGTGGTCAACAAACAAGCGTGGCGAGCATCGAGCGCTGGTCGCCAGAGAGCGCCGCGCGCCGTTCGTGTCTACGGCGTACGGATGGGCGCTTGGGTGGCGCCAGGATTGAGATGAGCCTCCGCCACCGTCCCATCGGAACGACGCCTCAGGGCTTGGCAGGGAACGACACGGCGCTCCGCCCCAAGCTCAACCGCGACCGCCTCCGCGGCATGATGCCATGACACGATCCGTCCTTCCCGCCCGTCTTCGAGCAGAATTCGGGTGCTGTTCGGCAATCGGAGGACCTCGCCGTAGGTCACATGGCTTCCCTGTGCAAGATCGTCTCCGCGGGAAGCGCTCAGACGTCG
>CAWAYR010000024.1:0-397685 GCA_963786365.1 uncultured Acidobacteriota bacterium | reverse complement strand
TTGTCTCTCAACAATCGCAATTCCTTCCGTTGGTCCTGCGCCACACGAGACACAGCCTTTGCTCGCCGTTAGTGTCCATAGAGCCATTCTTTTTAGGGTTGTCGCACGGTGTCTCGGTCGCAAGTGGTTACCGCATAGGACGAAGCCGACCCCTTGAATTCCGATCGTGTCACTCTTCAGAGAGTTGCACCAGAGTAACTCCGCCGATTCTCAAGATCGCCGGCCAAGTAGAACGGAAGGGTATGGTCAAGGGTTGGAGGCAATGTGGGTTCGAGCCCGTCCTCAAATTCAGGATCCGCAACCCTAATGGACGGCACGAGCGCAACGCCACAAATCGCGCAACGAAAACCCTGCGCATCGAGAATTTCTGCTCTCGTCGTCTCGGCTAACGCATTGATGGACTCCTTTGCAGTGCCGGAGATCGTTCTAGTCTGGCCTGCGCTGCCGCTACGACTTCCGCCAATCCGTTTTTGAGCGCACGCTCGGCGAAGGCCGCGGCCGACACTTCGCGGAATCTGTTCTCGAACACAGTCCGTCCACGAACTAAGTTCGGCGTATCGTTCTCAGTTCCGACCAGCCACATGAACAGGCGCTCGCTGAGCACGGCCGCTAGATCATCCAAGATGTCGTCGCGCGACATACCGACTGCGATACAGGCCTCGACTAATCTATCGACGTTATAATTCGCCTCACAGGCCCCTAACAGGGGACTGATGGTCTGGCTTATCAAGTTGCGTCGCATTGGGTGCGCTACGGCCTCCAGGACCGATGCGTTGATCTAATGTCCGCAAACGTCTTCCTAAGTTCCAGCAGAAACAGCATCTGGCGAACGAGGTCAACGCGCACATCAACCGAGGCATCGAAGCCACTGAAACGCAGTTCTGTGAAGAAGTCCGGCGGAATGTTCGCCACAAGTCTTTGGATCTCTGGTTTAAATGCGTCTGGGGACACGGACAGGCTATCGATAGTTTTGCCACTTACGAGCATGCGGTTGTTATGATCGGCCCACGCTTGGAGCACTGCGCCCTGCAACAAACCCAAGACCGTCACTCGCATCAATTTGACCATTTCACGATGTGAGGCGGTCTGTTTCGAGGTTTCGCGTGGAGGCCAATCTGTCGCCGTGGTGCGCCAGACCAGGTGAATATGTTTCAGACACTGCCTCCCAAAATGCACGAAGGGACTCTAAACCAGGCGTCTTTCTGCCAATCTTCCGCTCTCTCCGCTGATTCGTACCCTGACACGAACTCTTAAACAATTCGTGGAGATCCCACTCCCTGTGCTCACCAGTTCCGAGACGCAAACGGCCGACCTTGGGCCGCGACCCCGTGCCACTCCTGGCGTTCCCCACCACATGGATACGACTTTTTTCTGCATCGCCGGCGCTTCCAAGAAGCCGTTCTCCCCAGGGACGCCGAACCATAGCATTCCTCGAAAAGGGTTGTCCTGCTTTTGGACGCGCATGACAGCCTGTATAAGGGATACTTTTATTCCGCTTCGGTTGAGTTGCCCCTCGGTCGTCGCAAGATCTTCTGGCCCGAGGCTATCACCCACGATGGCTATCAACAGCTCGTTAGGCACCTTCTTCGCAGTGCCGTTGTTGACAATAAACTGAAAGGCCAGTTCGCCCCAGTCGGCGAATGGAAGGAGTGACACGGAAAACGGAATTTCACCCTCCTCTCGCGTCGCTGACTCGATGTTGCCCATCGATGATTAGTCCCGGCTTGAGCTCGTCGTGCAATAACTCGCGTAGTTTTAGTCGATGTTCGCGATCCCAAGTCTGGTAATTCTGTGAATCGATTGCTGTCTGTAGTTGAGCAGGCGTCATCGCAACGAAAGGGGCGGCGGATTCAAACTCTTGGACTTCGTCTGTCTCGCTATCGGCGGCATCGCTGTCGTCGCCGCTGTCGCTTGATGCATCTGAACCCTGGGCCGTTGGAGAGGTCGTCACGTTCCCGCCATTGCCGTCATCTTCATCCTCGGCGGCCATCGGTTCGTTATCGGAAGTCTCGGGTGGTCCGTCAAAGCGAACACGCGCCGCCAGCGCCGCAATGTCCGCGTTGATGTCATCGGTTGGATACCAAACGTCAAAAGCCAGGACTAAGCGGCATTCGGTGGGTGTGGTGCCGATTGTATTCGGGTCTATCACTTCATTAGTCAGTGAGAGTAGACGGACCTGAGACTGGGACATGGGTTCGATGCCGAGGATCAGAGAGGTCGGGCTTGTGTTTTTTTTGTCGGTGTCATCAGCGAGAACTTACGGATCTCTTGAACGTGTTTGGGTGCGTCTGCGCGCTGGAAACCCTTCGGTCGCTTGGCCATCTTCGTCGGCACCTGACCCAGAGATCTGACGTTGGACGTCGAGGCTCGAAATTGAATACGACTGGCATCGCGTGGCACTGGCGGACGCGATGCCGCGGTACTCGCGCTTGGGCTTGTCTGTGGGTTGGTCATGTTCGTCTCGAGTCGTTCGAAAATGGTTGTGTCGTCCAAGCTGATACTGGTGACTCTTGAGTGCTGGCGAATCATTTCATCGGCGTGCTCCCGCAGGGCGCTTAGGACTCGAGCAATACCCTCGAGCGCAGAGCGTTGCTAAGGTAGGCTGCCGATGTGTCTTCGAACCAGCGTCGTCGCCGTACGCCTCGGCGATGAATTGGCAAGTTCGAAGGCGTCCGCGGCTAGGGCCGCTAGACGTTCTTCCGACCACTGAGGGCGAGTTCGCGAAGAGGACTGGGTCCGAACGGCTTGCGCAGTTGATTGAACGCTCCGAGGCGGTCCCACTTCGCGTCGGCCTCCTTCGGCAAGCTCACGCTCGCGCCCGTCGGCTACGGTGATGTACTCTTCAGCGCGAAGTAGTCCACGAGGGTGCCGCCGCGCAGATCCCATTGTCGAGGTCCTCGGCAGTAGGATCGCCGCCAAGGTCCATGAGGACTTCGCCTGATTTGGTTTAAGATTTGCCGAGGTGCGTCGCGTTTCGCGGTCTCGGCCTCCACCGCCTGGACCCAGTCGGCGACGGCAGCCCAGGAGTGGGCTACTGGAGGGCTGCGGAAGCCCTCAACCACGGACCAGTCAGCGAGCATGGTCGCGAGCTTACATCATGGCGATTCGCTGTAAACCAGGACTGGGCAGCTGCACGCCGATTGTGCCCTATCATCCACCCACATGGCGACATGACGCCCGCGCTTCACGACCACATCCTCTCCCGCCTCACCTCCACCGGCGCCGACCAGCACCCCTGGTCCCTCCTCATCCTCGCCGCGCTGGACGGCCCCCAGGCGCTCGCCGACTACCTCGGCGGCTCCCGCGCCATCACCGCGCCCGGCCAAGCCGCGCGGCAAGGCCAAGACCAAGCCCGCGGACACCTCCGCCATCGAACCTCCCGGCGTCTACCTCGGCGCCATCACCGTCTCCGGCTTCCGCGGCATCGGCCCCGCCACCACCCTGCCCCTCCATCCCGGCCCCGGCCTCACGCTGGTGGTCGGGCGCAACGGCTCCGGCAAGTCGAGCTTCGCCGAAGGCGCGGAGGTGCTGCTCACCGGCACCAGCCTGCGCTGGGAAGGGCGCACCAAGGCGTGGAAGCTGGGCTGGCGCAACCTGCATCAGGCCGCCGACGGCGTCGGTCGCCGCGGAGCTGCTGGTCGAGGGCGGGGGACCGCTCGTGGCCACGCGCACGTGGAGCGCGGACGCCGACCTGGGCGCCGGCGTGGTCACCGCCAAGGCCAAGGGCGGCAAGGCGCAGCCGCTCGACACGCTGGGCTGGGCGGGCGCGCTCGGCACGTTCCGGCCGTTCCTCTCCTACAACGAGCTGGGCTCGCTGCTCGAGGACGGGCCCTCGGCGCTCTACGACGCGCTCAGCACCGTGCTCGGGCTCGAGGAGTTCGTGGTGGTGCAGGCGCGCCTGGCCGACGCGCGCAAGGAGCGGCAGGCGCTGGTGGCCGCGTGTAAGTCCGCCGCCACGGCGCTGGCCGCGCAGGCGGAGCAGGTGGGCTCGGCCACCGGCGAGCCGCGGGCCGTGCAACTGGCCGCCCGGCTGAAGGCCAAGACGTGGGACCTGCCGGCGCTGCGGGCGCTGGCCGAGGGCGGAGCCGAGGCCACGCGGGACGTGCTCGACGGGCTGAAGCGTCTGGCCGCGCTCACGCCGCCCAACGTGCAGGCGGTGCAGGAGGCCGTGAACCGGCTGCGCCAGTCCGCGGCGCAGCTGGCCGCGCTGCACGGCACCGATGCCGCGCGCAGCCTGGCGCGGGCGCGGCTGCTCGAGCAGGCGCTGGCGTTCCATGCGTCGCACGACGCAGGAGCACGGCGTGTCCGGTGTGCGGCTCGGCCGACGGCCTGAGCGCGGACTGGAAGGCGCGCAGCCAGCAGGAGGTGGACGCGCTCAAGGCCGAAGCGTCGGCCGTGCGGGCGGCGGCAGGACGAGTCCACGGCGGCCCTGCGTGCCGCGCGCGGGCTGGTGCGCGAATCCGGCGTGCTGCCCTCCCCCGCTGCCGGCGAGCTGCCGTCGCTCCAGAGCCTGCGCGAAGCGGAGGCGATGTGGCTGAAGGCGCGCAGCCTCGACAAGCCGGCGGCGCTGGCCGATCACCTCGAGGCCCACGTGCTCGATCTGGCGGAGGCGTCGACGCGCGTGGCCGCCGAGGCCGCCGGAGGAGCTGTCGCGGCGCGAGGACGTGTGGCGTCCGCTGGGCCAGCCCCTGGCGCAGTGGCTGCCGCAGCGCCGAGCAGTTCGCCGCCACCAAGGAGCACGTCGATCAGCTGAAGGAGGCCGAGGAGTGGTGGAAGGCCGCCACCGAGGACATCCGCAACGAGCGCTTCCAGCCGATCGCCGAGCGCGCCATGGCCATCTGGAAGCAGCTGCGGCTGCAGAGCAACGTGGACCTGGGCGGCGTGAGCTCGAGGGCACGGCCACGCGGCGCGCGTGGCGCTGAAGGTGACCGTGGACGGCAAGGACGCCGAGGCCCTGGGCGTGATGAGCCAGGGCGAGCTGCACTCGCTGGCCCTCAGCCTGTTCCTGCCGCGGGCCACGCTGCCGACAGTCCGTTCCGCTTCATCTGCGTGGACGACCCGGTGCAGAGCATGGACCCGGCGCGCGTGGAGGGACTGGCGCGCGTGCTGGCCGACACGGCCAAGACGCGGCAGGTGGTGGTGTTCACGCACGACGATCGCCTGCCCGAGGCGGTGCGGCGGCTGGGCCTGCCGGCGCGCATCCTGAAGGTGACGCGGCGGGCGGACTCGGTGGTGGAGATCGGCGAGTCGCGCGATCCCGTGAGCGGCTATCTCGACGACGCGCGGGCGCTGCTCAAGACCGACGACCTGCCGGCCAGCGTCCGGGCGCGCGTGGTGCCTGGCCACTGTCGCCTGGCGCTCGAAGCGGCGTGCATGACGGCCGTGCGTCAGCGACGGCTGCGGGCCGGCGCGCGGCATCAGGACGTGGAGGACCTGCTCGCCGCCCACCCCAAGCTCTATCCGCGGATGGCGCTGGCCCTCTTCGACGACGCGGAGAAGACGTCCGAGGTGCTGCCGCGGCTCAACAAGCTGGACCCGCGCGCGGCCACGGTCTTCAAGGCGTGCAATGCCGGCGCGCACGAGGCGTTCGACGGCGACGTCCAGGACCTGGTGCGCGACACCGAGAAGCTCGCGGACGCCGTGTTGCGGCTGGGCGCGAAATGACGCCGTCCCCGAGCGCCGCGGGTCTGTTCGACGACGATGGCGGGGGCGAGGGACACGCCCGCGCGCGAGATGCTGGCCGCCGTCGATCAGCTCCTTGGACCACGCCTCCGCCGGCACGGCCGGACGCTGGCCGCGGGCTGCGGCACTGCTCACGCGTCAGGCGCTGGAGACGGCGCTCCGCTTCTACTGGACCAAGCTGGCGCCCGGCGTGGAGGAGTGCGACTTCCGCGCCCAGTTCCTGTGCCTGGGCCGCTATCTGGGCGACGAGCCGCTGGCGCAGCGCGCCCACGTCGTCTGGAGCGGGCTGAGCAGCGCCTGTCATCACCACGTCTACGACCTGGCGCCGACGCGGGAGGAGCTGCAGGCGTGGCGCGAGACGGTGCAGCTGGTCGTGGACCGCACCGAGCGCGCGTGGCGGGCCTGAGCGCTGGTCTACGCGGCGACCTAGCCACGGCTCCGGAACGGCGCGGTCACGTCCCTTGAAGCGCGTCCGGGTTGCGACAGCCCAGGCACGCCGTAGGCCAGTGTCGGCGAGCTTCTCCGATCGTCGGACGCTGCCTCGGATGGCGCGGGTCGTGGGTACGAGCGCGAGCCTCGGTACGCGGCGTGGAGGCGCCGGCCACGGCGGGTAGTGATCGCCTTCCGGCGTAGAATCCGACGCGTGCGTCTGAAGACGGCTCAGCGGCTGCCACCGCAGCGTCGTCCCGCGTCCGAGCGTGAAATGGTCGAACGCCTCGAGCATGAGAGTCGGAGCATCTCGAGATCGGATGGATCAGATTCGACGACGTCAAGTCCCGCTTCGATCAGATGGCGGAGAACTTCGTGGCCCTTGGGCGAGCGATGGACCGGCGGTTCGACGAGGCGCAGAAGGCCCGGCTCGAGGACCGCCAGATGTTCCTCGACGTTCTCGGCAACCACGAAGGCCGCATCCGGCGACTGGAAGACGCGCCCGGCCGGCCCTCGTAACCCTGCTGCCGCTTAGCAGCGGTCCGCGAGCGCCGCGACCGACGGGCTGTAGAGCACGTCGATCGCATAGGCGACGTTGAACGGCGTGCCGTCCCAGACCGGGATGTCGAGATGGGCACGCGCCCGTCGTCGAGCCACGTTTCATACGTCGGCAGGGCCGGCGCGGCCTCGATCACCATCCCATCGGGGCGTAGGAAGTGGCGCTGTCCCGTCTCGACGCTGCCTCAACTCGAATCCGCCTTCGTGGACGGCGCGATGGTGGCGCCGGCACAGGAGCACGAGGTTGTCGAGGCTCGTGTGCGCCGCCGTCGAGCCAGTGCTCGCACGTGATGCGCGTCGCAGCGCCGGGCGGTACAGCCCGGGAACCGGCAGTGGTGTCTCGCGCCAGGAGGGCGCGACGGATGCTAGGCGGCACCGTGCGCGTCTTGCGGCCGACGTCGAGGACCGCGCCGTCCGCGTCGTGATGCATCGGCACGAGGGACGCGTCGCACGACAGGCGTCGGACGTTTCCGCGGAAACGTCGACTGCGCCGTGGTCGACCTCGAGCGTCCCCGACAGACCTTCCACTGCCGCCACACCCAGACCTTCCCCTGCTGCCAGAGTCGTCGGGGCGTCCAGATGCAGCACCACCTGGTAGCGGTCGCCGGCTGACCCGCGGTCCAGTCCGCTTCAATGCCGCCTCGGCGAGCAGGCCGAGGGCATCGGCCCGGCGCTGCGCCGGCGTCACCTCGTCCGCCAGGGACTCCGGCCTTCGGCGTCGCCCTGAGCCTCCTGGAACAACCGGTCGCTCGCCGCCTCGAGCGCGCGCTGGACGACCGCACCCACTTCCGGCGTGAGGCGGCCACGGATCACGACCATGCCGTCGTCGTCGACCCAGGTGGAGAGCTGCCGATGCAGATGTCGCGATTCGGCCTGCGCCGCTGCCGCCACCTGATCGACGCGCCGCCAGGCGCGGGCGAAGCGTTCGACGTGAGCGGCGGTTCCGGCCTGGGCGAAGATCCAGTAGCGCGGCCTCGTTGTCGGGCGTGGCGACCCGGGTCAGCGCCCTGACCTTGGCGTAGGAAATCGCCCCGCGTTGCATCGTCGCGCTCAACCGCGGGAGGGCCGCCAGTGCGTGGGCGACACGGACCTTCTCGCGGGCGGCGCCGAGGTCGATGCCGGTGCGCCAGTGCAGCCAGTGCGCGCACGAGGCGAAGCCGCCGTTCCAGCCGGTGCGATCGTCGAACTCACGCAGCAGCACGAGGAGCTCGTAGGTGGCGGCATGCAGGCGCGCGGCGAGGGCCGCGATCTGTTCTCCGAGCGCTTCGGTCGAGGCGGCACGGGCGTCGACGGACCGGCCTGGCGGTGGTCGATCGAAGCGACGAGGGATCGGGTGGCCATGCCCATCCTCGCATCGCAGTTTTTGCCGCGTCAGATTGGCCTCAGGCTCGGCGAACACGACGCGATCCATCGTCAGCGATGGGATGACGCCTGTTCGATCAACAGACGGGCGCTCCAGCGCCCAGACTGGCACGCCAGATCTCGACGGGGACTTTTCGCTCGTCGGGCCCGAAATCCTGTCAAGCGGAAATCATCGCGTCGCGTGGAAATTCGAGCTGGGCGCTGAGCCTCGCAGAACGGCAGATTCTCGTCGGCGATCGATGTTGCAGCCGCTGCGACGTCCGCCCGCGCAGGACCACGTTTCGGCCGGTTTCTCGCCTGGCACGACGCGCGCATCTGGCCGGCATGTTCCGCGTTAGCATGCGGGAATGGACGGGACGCCCTCGATGCCCAGCAGTCCAGCACGGGATACGCGGCTCACCGTGGACGATTTCATGCTCTTCCCCGACGACGGGAAGCGGCACCAGATCATCGACGGGGTGCACTACGTGACGCCGTCGCCGGTCACGCGGCATCAGGCGATCTCGGGCCGGCTGTACCTGTCGCTCGGCAACTTCCTGGCCGAGCAGCCGCAGCTTGGCCGCGTGTTCTTCGCGCCGTTCGACGTCATCTTCACCCGCTGGGACGTCGTGGAACCGGACCTGCTGGTGATCGCCGGCGATCAGCTCGACATCCTCACGACGAAGAACGTGCAAGGCGCGCCGGCCATCGTGGTGGAGATCCTCTCGCCGGGCACGCGCAAGGTGGACGAGTCGATCAAGCGGCGCCTCTTCGACCGCGGCGGCGTCCGCGAGTACTGGCTGATCGATCCCGAGCTCGACATCGTGAAGGTCTACCGGCGCGTGGCCGACGGGACCTTCCCGCGCGTAGCGGAGCTGTCGCGCGAGGCCGAGGACACACTCACCAGCGACGTGCTGCCGGGCTGGTCCCTGGCGCTCACGCGACTGCTCGCCGACGACTGAGCGGAGGGATTCGCCTCGCGGCGAGACGCGCGACGAATCGGCGCTTCGCGCGGCTCAGCGAGTGATGTCCGAGCAGACCTTGAGGCTGCCCTCGGGCACCGGCTCCTTCGCCTGGCAGTTCAGGCACCAGCCGGCGTGCGTCGAGTCACCTTGCGCCATCGCGCCGTTGCTGCTCTGCGCCTCGAACGCCGCGGGATACGGCCGCAGCACGTGCTGCTTGCCGTTCTTGTGCGAGCACTCGGGGCAGGCCTTCCAGCCGTGCCGCCGCATAGGCGAACGACTGCCGCAGGTCGCGGCCGCAGGTGATGCACAACACCTTCTTGGCCACCTGCGCCTTGCGCTTCGGGGCCGGGTCTGCCACTCGGCGGACTCGTCGAGCTGCAAGTGCGTCAGCAGCCGCCTTGGTGAGCATCACGTCGCCCTGACGGCCAGCGAACGTGGTCACGACCTTGCCGTCGGCGGTCAGGGACCCGACCTTCCCCAGCCCCCAGTCGTCCTTGGTGCGATGGCGAACCAAATCTCCGGTCTTGAACATTCCGCATCCCTCGCGTGGTCACAGAGGGAGCCCGCCGCCCTCGATCGCACCAGGCACCACTGTCGGGCTTCTATTGGCGAACCAGCGCGGAGCGTGCATCGCGCGGTCGCCCCGATTGCCGGGGTCGCGAGGCTTTGGCCCTCGTTTTGGCCTTACTCCGCGAATTCGGCGCACACCCTCGAGCCGCCGGACGGCGACCTTGCCGCTGGTGCGGCAGCTCACGCACCGGCCCGCTGGCGTCGTCGGGGTGGGTGGCGGCAGTCCCGCGGCGTGGCGCTCCGAAGGCGGCCGGATACGGGCGCAGCACGTGCTGCTTGCCGTTCTGCGCCGAGCACTGCGGACAGGCGCGCCAGGTGCCGTCGGCGCGGATCACCGGCTCGCGGACGTCCACCGAGCACGTGGTGCAGGGGACGCGGCCGACGGTGGCCGCGCGGGCAGCGCCGTCGGTGCGACTGCCAGGCCGCGCCGGTGTCGGCGACCAGGTGCTGCTCGGCCCCGGCGGCGGTCAGTAACACGTCGCCGGCCCGGGCGCTGAACTTCACCAGCACCTTGCCCTCGACGGTCTGCCCGGTGACCCGGCCGATGCCCCATTCGGGCTTGGACTTGTGGCGGACGAGGTCGCCGGCCTTGAACATCCACCCAGCGTACAACGATCGGGCGGTTGCCACAATCGTGGTGCGAGCGTCAGGGGCGGGATGTCTCCGTGACCGTCACGGAGACGCTACTCGCCGGCGAAGTATTGGCGTTGTCGGCTGCGGTCGGTGTCGCCGAAGTACTCGGCGGTCCAGGTGTCGCCCGCCTCGAGGTGTCGGAACGCGGTGTCGTCCGGGCGGCCTGCTTCGAGGCCCACTCGCGGAAGGCGTAGTGGTTCCACAGCCGCATGTACTCGCCGAGTAGATGTCGGCCACCCGCGTGTTGCCGCGGATGACCAGCATGTTTTCGTCGTTGGCCTTGGTCGAGGCTCGCTGAAGTTAGCCGAGCCGGTGACGACGATCGGATCGTCGCGAGCGGGTTGATCAGCATGAACTTGGTGTGGATGTACTGGCGTGGCTGTTCAGGCCGGTCAGCTTCTCCTTGACCCAGCGATCGAAGCTGTTGACCGCGATCCGGCTGCCAACCGCGAAGCGGTTCTCCTTCGTGAAACGGATCTGGGTCATCTCCGGATCTTCGCCGGCTGCTGCGCCTTCGGCGTGCCGCTCGGGATCAGCTTGTCGAGCAGCGCGTAGCGCAGCCTGGCCCGTGCCGTTGCGATAGGCGTCCTTGAACGGCGTCGGCATGAGGAACGCGAAGGTCATCATCAGCGCGTCGTTGGCGGTCGGCGCCAGTGCGCGTACCAGTTCAGCGCGTCGAGGTTCTGCTGCGGACTGAAGATCGCCGAGACGCCCGCGGCCGGCTGGCGCGGTGGCACGGGAGCGGGGGGTGGTGGCGGTGGTGGCGCAGCGGGAATCGGATTGCGCGCCTGTAGCTGCTGGCGGAGCGTGGCGAGGACGGGGTAGACCGAGATGTCGGCCACAGCTGAGTTAGCGGCGGCGTCGGCGGTCGTTCCGACGTGCACGACGTTGACTGGCCGAACACGCCGCCGAGCGAGAAGTTCGTCGAGCCGGTGAGCAGCGCTTCGGCCTGGCCGTTGTGCGTGCAGGACGATGAACTTGTGATGCGCGATCGGCGGGTCGAGCACGTCGCTGCGGGTGATGCGGTCGTGCACCGGCGGCACGATACCGCTGCGGTCGCCGTCGCCAGGTTGAGATCGCGCGGGAACACCACGCCGTCCCGTCGGGCCGGTTGGCGCAGGCGTCGTAGAGGACGCGGACGTCGGCGCCGCAATCGTGCGCCGCCTTCAGCCGATCGGCCAACGGCCGCCAGCCGGAACTCGTAGGCGGCGACGCGGATGCCCCACGTGTTGTCGGTGGCGCGGGCCAGGAAGGCCGTCAGCGCTTCCATCGCGCCGCGCGACAGCCACGCCCAGCGCGGATCGTCGGGGTTGTTCTCGTTCGGCGGCGTTCCGAACCGGTGCGCGTATTCCTGCGACGCGGCCGCGCCGCGGTTGAAGAACACGCTGTGCACCTGGCCGGCCTCGGGCTCGGTCGTCACCTCGACCGCGCACTCGCGGTGACTGAGGTTCTCGGGCGTGCCGGTGAGCGCGACGACACGGTAGGTGTAGCGATGGTCCGGCTTGGCCGAGAAGTCGCTCCAGGTGAAGCCCTGCACGGGATGGTCGCGCGTGGAGTAGTTGGCGCCGGGCAGCAAGCCGGGATCGGTGGCCAGGAAGGTCTTTTTGCCGCGCAGCCAGTAGGCTTCGTCCTCGTCGTGATCGGTGCGGTGGACCGCGAAGCCGAGCAGGCCGGTGCAGAGCGCCTGCGGCAGGCTGAAGCCGAGCATGCACTACGTGCGATCCGGCGATCGCCTGGAGCGTGAGCTGATTGGTCACGAGCCGCTGGCGCATCGGAGTCCTCCTTGCCGGGCGATGCGGCTGGGTCGAACCTAGCCGGCATTCAGGCCCTGCGCTGGAATGAGCGTCGGAACGGGACGGATTCCCTCGCCGCTCGCGCTAGACCTCGGCCAGTTCCCTCAGGTCCTCGACGTCCACGAACACCAGCGACTCCGAGTTGACGCAGTGCCGCTGCCGCGTCGGCGGCGGGCCGTCGGGGAACACGTGGCCGAGGTGGCAGTCGCAACGCGCGCACAGGATCTCGACGCGGACCATGCCGGCTGCGGTCCGCGTCGTGGCGACGTTTTCGTCTGCGATCGGCTGGAAGAAGCTCGGCCAGCCGGTGCCCGATTCGAACTTGGCGCTCGAGGCGAACAGCGGCAGCCGGCAGCAGACGCAGGCGTAGACGCCGTCCTCCTTGTTGTCGAGCAGGGTGCCGCAGAACGGCCGCTCGGTGCCGTGCGCGCGGGCGACCCGGAACTGATCGTCGGTGAGCTGCGCACGCCATTCGGCCGCGCTCTTCTCCACGCGCGGCAGGTCAAGGGGACCGACCAGCTCGCCATCGGCGTTGAACACCTTCACGGAGACGTTGGGCATGCGTCCTATGATGCCGCAGCCGGCGGCGTGGTTCGCTCGGCACGGCACGAGCGGCCCAGGTCGATTGTGCTACTCTGTGCTACATGGCTCGCACCGCATCTCGCGCGCTTGCGAGAACCCGCCGCGGCACCGCTCAAGCGGCGAAGCCCCGCGCTCAAGCGACGGCGGCCAGCGGAAGCCTCGCCTCGGTCCGCCGCGCCGACGGCGAGTCCCCGCTGCCTACCCCTCCGCCCCACCTGCGCGACGCCCCGACGTCGTCGGCGTCCGCGAGCTGCGCCAGAACCTCAGCGTGTATCTCGACCGCGTCAAGAAGGGCGAGGCCCTGCAGGTGACCGAGCACGGCCACGTCGTGGCGGTGCTGCGGCCGGTGCCGCTGAACGCCTCCCGTCTCGACATCCTCGTCGCGCAAGGGCTGGTCACGCCGGCCACGCGCTCCTCCGCGATCTGCCGCCGCCGAGGAAGGCGCCGCCTGGCACGCCGCCGATGAGTGAGATCCTCGACGAGCTTCGGGAAGACCGCTTCTGATGGACACCGTCTCGTTCCTCGATGCCTCAGCGCTCGTGAAGCTCCTCCGCGACGAGCCGGAGTCGATGGCCCTCATTGACTACCTCGACGGGCGGCATCGGTGGAGGCGAGCGAGCTGTGCATCACGGAAGTCGGATCGGCCATCCGGCGCGTCTTCCCTGACGCGAATGCGGCCGAGGCGCTCGAAGGCGTGGCGCTCCACAAAGTGACTTCGGAACTCCTCCGGAACGCCGTGCAGCTGTCGCCTTCGCGGCTCGGACCCTGGACGCGATCCACCTCGCCGACGGCGTTGTCGCTGGGCGTCGACCGACACCATCGTCTCACCTACGACACGCGCCTGGCCGACGCCGCGCGCGCGCACGGGCTGCGCGTGGTCCAGCCGGGCCGCTGACAGCGCCGCGTCAGCGACCCGCGTTCTGGGGGCGGCGGCGGGGGGGTGAATGGTCGGGGGGGGGGGGGTTTTGGGGGGGTGAGGGGGGGGGGGTAGGGGTTGGGGGGGGGGGGTTCTCCTGGCGGCGGCCTGGGGGGGTCGGGGGGGGGGGGGTTCAGGGGGGGGCGAAGGTTCACCGGCCGGGCGCCTGCAGAGCGCGTCGTGGTCACCCGCCGGCCAACGCGGGCCCCGGCGACCCGCTTATGCCTCGCCGCGCGGTGACTCGCCATCTTGTCGATCATGGTCGTCGCGTCCGGTGTTCTGCATGCGGTGTCGCCATGATCGACCTCGACTGGTCCGATCGACCTGGCGGCGTTCAGCGCGCGTTCTCGCAGCGCCGGCATCGCCCCGCCGATGGCGATGAGCGCGTTGTTCATCGCGTAGCGCGTCCGATTGGGTGCCGCGTGAATACCGGCCTCGATGGCGGCGACGACATCGCCGGCCAACGCCTCGTCGAGGCCGTCGTCCATCGCGAGAATCGCCAGGCTGGTCCAGCCGGCGGCCGACGTCCATTCGTGGCTGCTCGACGTCCACTCGCGCGCCCGGCCGAGCGCCCCGGGGGCGCGGGCTGCAGCGACGGCGACGGCGTCGGTCACGATGTAGTTGCCGCACGCGTCGAGCCACCGGCGCAGCGTGACCGAGGTGAGTTGTTCAGGGTCGGCAATCGTGGCGGCGAGGATGCGCGCGTCGTGCACGCCGGTCAGGCCCACAACTCGAGCGCGGGGGTGGGCGAGGGAAAACGGTGTGGCCGATAGGTGGGCGGCGTGCGGGGAATTCATTCGGGTGGTCGGCCCGGCTAAACCGGCCGACGTTATGTCGTCCTCCTGCGGGGCAGCCTCTTCGGCGCCCCCTACCGCAGCAGCTCGGACGCCGTCACCACATCTGGCTGATGGGTACTCTACAGTCACGATTGGGGACAGTCCCGGTTACAATCCGGCGTGGCCGCTCCGCGACTGCTCACCGCCGGGGAAGCCTTCGAAGATCTCGTCTTCGTCGGGCTCGATCGCCTGCCGGCGCCCGGCGAAGAGGTGAAAACCGACACCTTTCACGCCACCATCGGCGGCGGCGCGGTGATCACCGCCGTGGCGGCGGCCCGACTCGGCGTCTCCACCGCGATCCTCAGCGCGCTCAGCGCTCCCGCCGTCGCCCGCCTCCACCGCGAACGCGTGCGCGTGCACAACCTGCGGCAGCCGCGTGAGCCGCACGCCATCTCGGCGGCGCTCTCCACCACCACCGATCGCGCCTTCGTCACCTACAACGGCGTGAATGCGGTGCTCGAGCCGCGCCTGCTCGACGCGCTGGCCACGACCGCCGCCGGTCACGTGCACCTGGCCCTCACGCCGTCGACCTCGACGCCTGGACCAGGCGCGTCAAGCGGCTGCGCAAGGCCGGCCACACCGTGTCGTGGGACTTCGGCTGGAGCGAGACGCTCGCGCTCCGCCCCGAGCTGCCGGCGCTGATGGACGCGCTCGACCTCGTGTTCGTCAACGAGCTGGAAGCGCCGCTCTACGCCCACTGAACGCGCTCGACGACGCCTACCCGCCGCTGCGCGCCCGCACGTGCACGGTGATCGTGAAGCTCGGCGCGCTCGGCAGCCGCTGGCTGCGCGCCGGCCCCGAGGGCGACGTGGTGATGCCTGCTCCGCGGGTCACGCCGGTGGACACCACCGGCGCCGGCGACGCCTTCAGCGCCGGCTTCCTCGCCGCGTGGCTCCGCGGCGCCGCGCCGGCCACGTGCCTGGCCACCGGCAACACCGTGGGCGCAGCCTCGACGCGCGCCGCCGGCGGGCTCGACGCGCTGCCGCACGCCAGATCGCTGCCGGCGATCCTTCGGCCGACGGCTGCCGCACGCTCGCGACGTCCCGGCCTGCCGCTCGCCCTCAAGGCCAAGACCGCGCGCGCCAAGCGGAAGACCGCACGGACGAGCGTGAAGCGGACCCGCGTCGCCAGGAGGACCTCGTGAAGTTCGCCATCATCGGCGGCGCCGGCGTCCGCGTGCCGCTGCTCGTCCGCGGACTCGCCCGCTCCACGCTGCACGTCGACGACATCGCCCTCTTCGACATCGACCAGCCGCGGCTGGCCGTGATCGCCGACCTCGCCGCCGCATGGCCGGCGGCGTGACCGTGCAGCGCGCACGCCACGCCGGAGCCGTGCATCGAAGGCGCGGGCTTCGTCATCACCAGCATCCGCGTCGGCGGCGCCGCGCCAGCGCGCGCAAGACGAGGCGACGGCGCTCGCGCACGGCGTGGTCGGCCAGGAGACGGTCGGCGCGGTCGGCTTCGCGATGGCGATTCGCACGATTCCCGCGATGGTCGAGTACGCGCGGCTCACCATGCGACTCGCGCCGCGACGCGTGGCTCATCACCTTCACCAATCCGGTCAGCGTCGTCACGCAGGCCGTGCGGCAGGAGACCGGCGCGCGCGATCATCGGCATCTGCGACACGCCGACCGAGATCTTCGAGGATGCCGCGCACGCGCTCGGCCTGCCGGCGACCGAGTGCGACTACGACTACTTCGGCCTGAATCACCTCGGCTGGCTGCGCGAGGTGATCTTCCAGGGCGTGCCGCAGATGGATCGGCTGTGGAACGACGACGCGCGGCTCGCGTCCGCCTATCGCGCCCCGCTCTTCGAGACGGCGCGGCTGCGCGATCTGCGGCTGCTGCCGAGCGAGTATCTCTACTACTACTACCGGCCCGAGACCGCGCTGGCCCATTTGCGGCGCGCGGGCACGAGCCGCGGCGAGCCTGGCCACCCTGACCGACGCGCTGTTCGCCGATCTCGCCACGGGCGTGCCCGACCCGGTCGCGCGCTACGAGGCCTATCTCGCCGCGCGCGACGCGAGCTACATGCAGCTCGAGACCGGCAGCACGGCGCCGCGCGTCAAGCCGGTCTGGGCCGAGCTGTCCGGCTACGACCGCATCGCGATCATGACCATCCGCGCGATCGCCACAGCACGGGCGACGTGATTCCGCTCGACGTCACGAACGACGGCAACCTTCCATTCCTCGCCGCGACGACGTCGTCGAGGTGCCGTGCGACGGTCGACGCGACCGGGCCGCGCGCGCTTCCGGTGCCACCGGTGCCCGAGCACTGCGCCTCGCTCATGACGCTGCGTCAAGGAGTACGAGCGCGCGACGATTGCCGCGGCGCTCAGCGGCGCGCGCGGGATCGCGAGCGACGCGCTGTCGCTGAATCCGCTGGTCCGCGCGGCCGCTGGCCGAGACGCTGGTGGCGCGCTGCTGCCGGCATGAGCGGCCGCCAGCCGTCATCGGCACGCTCGCCGCCCGGCCAGCGCCGTCCGCGGCGTCCCTGGCGCTCCGCGCTCGATCGCGCCATGGGCCTGCTCGAGGCCACCGCCACCAACGTCATCAGCATGGTCGGCGTCGGGCCGTTCCTGACCATTCCGTTCATGGTCGCGGCGATGAACGGCCCGCACGTGCTCTACGCGTGGATGGCCGGGCTCGTGCTCGCGCTGGCCGACGGCCTCGTCTACGCGCAGCTCGGCGCCGCGTTGCCCGGCAGCGGCGGGGGATATCTCTACCTGCGCGAGGCCTTCCAGCCGTTCGGCCTCGGCCGGCTGATGGGCTTCCTGTTCATCTTCCAGACGATCCTCATCGCGCCGCTGTCGGTGGCCGGCGGCGCGGTCGGCTTTGCCGACTACCTGCAGTTCGTCTGGACCGACCATGTCGCCGCTCGCGCATCACCTGACCGCCGCGACGGTGTGCGTCGCGATGACGGCGCTGCTCTGGCGCAACATCGAGGAGATCGGCCGGCTCGCGCGTCGTGATGCTCGTGGTCGTTCTCGTGACGGTCGGCTGGGTCATCGTCGCCGGCCTCTTCACGTTCTCGCCGGCGCAGGCGTTCGACTTTCCCGCCAAGGCGTTCACGTCTTCGACCGCGCGCTGCTCATGAGCGTCGGCGCCGCGTCCGTGCTGGCGATGTACAGCTACGGCGGCTACAACCAGGTCTGCAACATCGGCGACGAGATCCGCGATCCGACGCGCACGATTCCGCGGTCGATCGTCCTGTCCACCGTGCTCGTCGCCGCGCTCTACATCCTGATGACGGTCGTGATCGTCGGGATGATCCCGTGGGAGGAGGTGCGGGACTCGCGCACGGTCGCGTCGGTCTTCATCGCGCGAACGTTCAGCGATCCCGACGACCGGCCGGATGGCCGGCATCGGTGATGACCGGACTGATCCTGTTCGTGGCGGCGGCGTCGCTCTACGCCACGATTCTGGGCTACTCGCGGATTCCGTACGCGGCCGCGCGCGACGGCGACTTCTTCCGCGCGTTCGCGCACGTGCACGCGACGAAGCGCTTTCCCGACTGTCGCTCGCGACCATCGCGCTCGTCTCGATCCCGTTCTGCTTCTTCACGCTCGGCCAGCTCGTGAGCTGGCTGATTCAGGTGCAGGTGCTGCTGCGGTTCATCTGGCAGTGCGCGGCCGTCGTGCTCCTGCGCCGCTATCGCCCCGACATCCCGCAGCCGTTCACGATGTGGCTCTACCCGTGGCCGGCGATCCTCTCCGGCGCGCTGTGGCTGTTCATCTTCTTCACCGGCCCGTGGGAGGGATCGTGTTCTCGTTCGCGTTCCTGTTCGCCGGCGTCGCGGCGTACGCTGGTGTTCGCCCGCGGCCGCAATGGCGAGGAGGGAGGGGGACGGGCAGTCGAGGGATCGACTTCGAGCTCTGCGCGCCCGGGGCCAGCTGGTGAGCCGGCTCGTGCCGGTCTTGAACGTTCTTGAGCCCGAAGCCCGTCAGAGACGTATGGTCTGGTTCACGTCGCTTGACCCTCGCTCCTGCGGACTCGCCATGAGCTCACTTCTTCGGTCACGTCCGCTACGGGGTCCGGATGCTCATCCGGCCGCCCGGGTCTCAGCGTCACGGCCGTCATCGCCCTGGCGCTGGGGATTGGCCTGACGACGACGATGTTCAGCATCGTCTACGCCGCCGTGATCCGCGGCCTGCCCGTACGACGACCCGGAGCGGCTCGTCGCCCTCTTCCGTAACCGGCCGGCGCAGGGCGTCGAGTTCATGGGCGTGAGCATCCACGACTTCGAGGACTGGCGCGCCCAGCAGACCAGCTTCGAGGACATCGCCGCCTACTTCGCCGAGACCGTGAACATCGGCGGCACCGAAGGCGAACCGATCCGCTATCTCGGCGCCTACGCCAGCGCCCGGATGTTCGAGATTCTCCGGGTGCAGCCGGTGCTCGGCCGGGTGTTCCAGCCGAGGAGGACCATCCGTCGACGCCGCCGGTGATGCTGCTCAGCTACCGCGCCTGACCGATAGCTTCCAGGGCGATCCGACAATCGTCGGCCGCGTCGTGCGGGCCAACGCCGAGATGACGACGATCGTCGGCGTGATGCCGGAGAAGTTCGGCTTTCCGGCGCAGATGGACGCGTGGCTGCCGCTGCGCATCGACCCGCTGGCCTTCAAGCGGGGCGGTGGCCCGGCCGTCGAGGGCACGCAGCTCCAGGCGGTGGCCCGGCTCAAGCCCGGCGTCTCGGTCGAAGCCGCGCAGGCCGAGATGGCCTCGATTGCCCCACCGGGCTCGCCACCACCTACCCGGCGTCCAATCAGGGGATCGGCGTCACGGTGTTGCCGCTGATGGACACGTTCATTGGTCCGCAGCCCCCGGGCCTGCTCTTCACGATGCTGGGTGCGGTGTTCGGTGTGCTGCTGATTGCCTGCGCCAACGTCGCCAACCTGCTGCTGGCGCGCTCGGTCGCGCGGAGCAAGGAAGTGGCGATTCGGACCGCGCTCGGCGCCAGCCGCGCCCGTACCGTGCTGCAGCTGCTCGCCGAGACGCTGGTGCTCGCCGTTGCCGGCGCCGCCGTCGGCCTCGTCGTGGCCAAGGTGGGCATCGACTTCTTCAACGCCGGGCTGGCCGACGCAGACAGCCACTGTGGCTCGTCGCCACCATGGACCCGGCGGTGATCGCGTTCGTCGTCGGCGTCACCGGCCTGGCAACGCTTGCTGGCCCGCACCATGCCGCGCTACCGGGCACCAGAAGCCGACGTCGCCGCGGTCATCGGGGCGAAGCGCGCGGGTCGTCGAGCAGCCACATGGGCAAGCTCACCAGGGGTCTGGTGGTGGCGCGGCTGGCGGTGTCGTGCGGGCTGCTGGTAGCGGCGGGGCTGATGATCCGCACCGTGATCAACGTGTCGCGCTTCGACTACGGGTTCACCACCACCGACATCTTCACGGCCCGCCTGGGCCTGTTCAAGAAGGACTACCCCACCCCGCAGGCGCGTGGCAGTTCTACGACGGGGTGATGCAGAGGCCTGGAAGGACGGCCCGGCATCCGCGCGGTGGCCTTCACGTCGGACCTGCCGGCACGGGGCGGGCAGATGCACCCGCTCACCGTCGACGGCGTGGCGTATCCCACCGAGCAGGACCACCCGCTAGCCCGGCGCATCGTGATCACGCCTCGGTATTTCGACATCGTCGACGTGAAACCGGTGCGCGGCCGGACCTTCGAGCGCACCGACGGCCCAGACGCGCAGCCGGTGGCGATCGTCAACGAGCGCTTCGTGGAGCTGTTCTTCAAGGACCGCGATCCGCTCGGCGCCCGATCAAGCTGGGCCAGGACGACGTGCCGTGGCGGGCGATCGTCGGCGTCGTGCCCGACCTCTACCTGGGCGGCGCCATCGGTGCGCTCAACCCGCGGCACGAAGGCGTCTATATCCCGCTGGCGCAGAACGTGATCAACTTCATGAGCCTGGTCGTCAGAGCCAACAGGGCGGCGATGAGCTACACCGCGACGATTCAGGACGAGGTGCACCGGCATCGATCCGGCCCTGCCGCTCTACTGGGTGCGATCGCTGGCCGATCAGTACGCGCTCGACACCTGGTTCTACCGGGCGTTCGGCACGCTGTTCGTCGCCTTCGGGCTGGCCGCGCTGGCGATGGCGACGATCGGGCTGTACGGCGTGATGTCCTTCTCGCACCGGCAACCGCACCCGGGAGATCGGCGTGCGCATGGCGCTCGGCGCCGAGCGGCGCAACGTCCTGCTGATGATCCTGCGCCAGGGCGCCTGGCAGATCGCGGCCGGGCTGGCCCTGGGCCTCGGCCTGGCGGCGCTGCTGTCGCGCGGGCTGGGGCTCCTGCTGTTCGGCGTGCGGCCCTGGGATCCGCCGGTGTTCGTCGGCCGTGGTGCTGGCGCTGGCGGCGGCCGGCACGCTCGCCTCGTTCATCCCGGCCCAGCGGGCCACGCGCATCGCGCCGGTGGACGCGCTGCGACTCGACTGAGGACCCCGCCGTCCACCGTGCTCCTCACCATTCTTTCGGCCGCCATCGTCGTCACGCTGCTGACCTCGGCGGCCATCGTCCTCGGCTGGGGCGGACGCCGCGTCGAAGGGGCGATGCCGCTGTCGTTGCCCGGCTTCATGGCCCTGCTCTTCACGTCGGGCCTCGACGTCGGCCTCATCATGCTGCCGCTCACGGAGTTTCCGCTCTACGCCCGCGAGCCCGTGTACGCGTTCGCCAACCCGCTGGCCATCGCCTTCGGATCCTGGGGATTCCTGGTCTGGGGCTTCTACTTCCTGACGACCTTCTACTTCCTGGCCGTCGAGCCGCGGCTGCGCCTGTTCGAGATCCCGGCGGTGAAGGTCGTCAACAACGTGGTGATCGTCGGCACGTGCGCCTTCACCGCCCACCTGCTGCTGCGCAACCTGCCGTTCTACGTGCCGGCGATCGGCGACGCCGTGCCGTATCTCGTGGTGGCGGGCACGGTGCTGCTGGCGGTGCTCACGAGCACGCACATCCGCTACATCCGGGTGCTGAGCGTGGGGTCGATGTGGCTCTTCGCGGCGCTGGTCGCCGCCATGTGGCTGCAATCCGGCATGGGCGTCCGCGGGCTGGCGGCGAGCGCTGCCGACATCGGGCCCTACTTCACGCAGTTGCCGCGCTTCGTCCTGCCGATGTCGGACTACCACGCCTTCTACCTGTTCTGGTGGTTCTCGTGGAGCATCATGATCGGCCAGTTCGTGGCCCGCTTCGTCGGCCGGATGCGCACGTGGCAGCTGGCAGCGGCGCTGCTCGTCATGCCCTCGATTCCGATCGGCGCCTGGTTCTCGGTGCTGTATTTCTACTTTCGCCAGCAGGCGCGCGGTGCCGCCGGTGCTCGGCGGCGGCGATGGTGGTCGTCGGCGTGGTCTTCGTCGTCAACTCGCTCGACTCGCTGATCCGCCTCTACTCGGACAACCTCGGGCTGACGACGCGGCGGCTGGGCACGCTCGGCCTACGTCGCCGGCCACTGGCTGCTGATGTGCAGCCTGGTGCCTGGCGTTCCAGTTCACGCCGCTCCGCATCGAGTGGTTCGGCGTGACGGCGATCGGCGTCTACGCCGCCATCTATGGGCTGCTCCTGGCGGCGGGCGTCGACTGCTCGCCGAGTCGCCTGGCGAAGCGACCGACGTCGGGTCGGCGGGACCCGCCGATCGCCGGCGCGCCGGACTGAGCCCCTGCCCGGCGATGGAGCGTCGATGGGCTCCGGCCGCCGCGAGTGAGCCGCGCCGTACCTCGCCGCCGTTGCCGCCCCTGCAATCCGCCGCCGCGCCCCTGCACCGCTCACCCCCTGCAACCGCTGGTAGTGGGGCTCTAACCCCGAGCGGCACGAGCCTTGTGCCAACGGCGACAACCCTGGCGCGCGCCTGGCCGTCGATGGCCCCATGGCGCAGAACTTCCGCCTTGCCCTCCGCCGCCTCCTCGCCGGCCCCGGTTTCGCCGCGGTCGCCATCGGCACGCCTGCACTCGGCATCGGCGCCAACGCGGCGATGTTCAGCGTGGTGCGCGCGGTGCTGCTGGCGCCGCTGCCCTACGCCGCGCCCGACCAGCTCGTGCGGGTGCTCGGCTTCGACACCGACGAGGGCCGGAGCTCGGCAACCTCTCGCCGGCCGACTTCCTCGACCTCGCCCGCGACACGCAGACCTTCGCGCGGATGGGGGCCCACGGCTTCCTCGGCTCGGCGACGATCAGCCGGCGACGAGCCGGCGACGCCGAACGCGTCGGGCATGGTGCGGGTCACCGCGGGCTTGTTCCCGACGCTTGGCGTCCAGCCGGCGCTGGGCCGCCTGTTCACGCGCCGACGAGGACCTGCCCAACGCCCCGCGCGTCGCGCTGATCAGCGACGGCTTCTGGCGGCGGCGCTTCGCCGCCGATCCCGGCGTCGTCGGCGGCGTGATGCGCGTCGAACGCCGAGCCGTACACGCGTGATCGGCGTGCTGCCGGCCGGCTGATCGGCACCTCGAGGAGGATCCTGACCGATCGGCCGACGTCTTCCTGCCGTTCGGCCTTCGATCCGGCGACGGCCGATCCGCGGCGGCCACTTCATCCGCGGCAGTCGGCCGGCTGGCGCCGGGCGCCTCGCTCGACCAGGCGCGCGCCGATCTCAGCGGCCATCGCCGCCGCGGCTCGAACAGCAGTTCCCGACCAGCAACCACGCCGATGACGGTGCGGTCGTCGGCCGCTGCACGACGTCGATGGTCGCCAGCGTGCGCCGGAGCCTCGTCGTCCTGGCCGCGGCCGTGGGACTGGTGCTGCTCATCGCCTGCGCCAACCTCGCCAACCTGCTGCTCGCCGCCGGCGCTGGCCGACGGCGAGAGTTCGCGGTCCGCACCGCGCTCGGCGCCGGCCGGCGGCCGGCTGATCGGGCAGCTGCTCGCCGAGAGCCTGGTGCTGAGCGCGCTCGGCGCATGCGGCCGGACTGGCGCTGGCCGCCTGGGGCACGCGCGCGGCCACGCTGCTGGCCGCGGCGTCGATTCCGCGCGCCGCCGACATCCGGGTCGACGCGCACCGTGCTCGCCTTCGTCGCGATGGCCGCGGTCGTCTCGGCCTGTGCTCTTCGGCCTGGCGCCGGCCCTGCACCTGTCGGCGACGTCCCTGCACGGCACGCTCAAGGAAGGCGGACGCACGCCGCGGCGCGATTCGTCCCGCAGCGCGTGCGCGACGTCTTCATGGGCGCGCAGGTGGCGCTCGCCGTGGTGCTGCTGGTCGGAGCGACGCTGCTGGTGCGCAGCCTGTGGAAGCTGCAGGATGTCCCGCCCTGGGCTTCGCACCGGCGCAGGTCACGGCGATGGACGTGTCGCTGCCGATCGGCGGTCTATCCCGAGGGCAGCCAGGTCCCGTTCTACGAGCGGCTCGCAGGAGCGCGTCCGCGCACGCTGCCCGCGGCGTCGACCGCAGGTCGGCGCGGTGAACATCCTGCCGCTCAGCGCCAACTACGACAGCCGCGGCATCCAGGTCGAGCGACCATCCGCGGCCGGAGGGCCAGGGGCTGGTCGCCGCAGGCGCGGTCGGTGACGCCCGGCTACTTCGCCGCGCTCGGCGTGCCGCTGCTGCGCGGCCGGCTGTTCGACGCCCGCGAACGCCGGTCGTCGCCGCTGGTCGTCGTGATCAGCGACGCCATGGCCCGCGAGGTACTGGCCGGGCGAGGATCCGCTCGGCCGCCGGCTCACCTTCAACAGCGGCATCCCGCAGCGAGCAGCAGCAGGAGTCGGCGGGCCCCGGATCGCGCGAGGTGATCGGCATCGTCGGCGACGTGCGCCACCTCGGCCTCGACGAGGCGCCGGTGCCGATGTTCTACACGCCCCACGCGCAGCAGCCTGTCGTACCACACGATGACGCTGGTCGTGCGCACCGCCGGCGGACGTGCCCGGGCTCGGCGCCGCAGTGCGCGGCCGAGCTGCGGCAGATGGACGCGTGGCGTGCCGCTCTACCAGGTGCGCACGGTCGATCAGGTGCTGGCGCGCGTCGGTCGCGCAGCCGCGGCTGCGGGCCTGGCTGCTGGCGCTGTTCGCCGGGCTCGCCGGCGGCCTGGCCGCGCTCGGCGTCTACGGCGTGGTCAGCTACGTCGTGCAGCAGCGCACCGCCGAGATTGGCGTGCGGATGGCGCTCGGCGCCAGCCGGCGCGACGTGCTCGGCCTGATGCTCGGCCAGGGCATGCGGCCGGTGCTCGCCGGCGTCGGCGTCGGCCTCGCCGGCGCATGGGCGCTGAGCCGCGCGCTCGGCGCGCTGCTCTTCGGCGTCACCGCCAGGCGACGTCACGAGCTACGCCGTCGCCGCGACCGGCCTGACGCTGGCGGCGCTGGCGGCGACACTCGTGCCCGCACGTCGAGCGACCGGCGTCGATCCCGGTGATCGCGCTGCGCGCAGACTGAATTGGAGGGAGCCAGCCAGGGGCCTGGCCCCTCGGCTTCGCGCCAGCCACAGCCCTTGAACGAGCAGCAGCACGCGACTCACGCGACGCCTCGCCCACGCCCGAAATTCGTCAGGCGCCGAGAGTCCCTGGCCGCTAGCCGCTAACCGCTGGTCTTGAGCGCATCGATCTTCGCCTTGTAGCAGGCGACATAGAACTCATGCTGCGTGCCGGCGAGGAGTCCGGTGGCGACCTCGAGCGGCGTCTTGCCCTCGGGGTTCTTCGCCGTGCGATCGGCGCCGGCGGCGATGCAGCGCCTTCATCACCGTCACGCGGTAGTAGTCGTTGTCGGGATCGCCGGCCGGCAGCGGGCCGCACAAGCCGACGACCGCGTGCAGCGGCGGCTCCCAGCCACTCGCCGCGTGCGCTCGTCGACGCGCGCGCCGGCGGCAAGCAACGCCTTGGTCATCGCCAGGTGACCATACGGGCGCGGCGCGGCGAATCGCCGTGGTCGTCGCTCGTCGACTCCAGACGTTGGGATCGGCGCCGGCGGCAAGCAAGGCCCGCACCGCATCGGGGGCCTGGTTCATGAGCGCCACCATCAGTGGCGTCATGTAGTTGGAGTCCCTGCGGGCCTCGAGGTTCGCCTTGGCGGCGGCGAGCGCCTGGATGACTGCCGACCTGATTCTCGCTGGCGGCGACGTGCAGCGCCGTCCAGAAGTCCTCGGGCGTCATCACCTCGAGATCGGCGCCGGCCTTGGCCAGGCGCTTCACCACCTCGACCTGGCCGTAGAGTGCGGCGCGATAGAGCGCGGTGCGGCCCCAGCCGTCGACGGCGTTGAGGTCGACGCGGGCGGCGATCGACGGCCTCCAACGCCTTCAGGTCGCCGCGACGCGCGGCGATCAGCAGCGGCGGCGCTTCCTCGCGGACGCCCTTGCTCTCGAGGTACTCGACGATCTCGCGGATAGCGCGATCGCCACCGCCACGCCCATCACCGGTGCTCGGGTCGGCGCCCTTCTCGACCAGCATCCGCACGATCTCGAGCGAGCCCTGGTTGGCCGCGGCCATCACCGCGTTGCCGGCGATCCGGTCGGTGGTGTCGACGCCAGCGTCGACGAGTGCCCGCATCACCGCCGCGTTGGCGTTCTGCGCCACCACTTCGATGGCGTAGGTCGACTGCCGCCACGACTGCTCGAGCGCCGGCCAGCCGAGCCGCCACCGCTGCTGCTGCCGCCACTCCACGAGGCGTTGGCGACGCCCTCGCGCTTGACGAACGCGACCGCCATGTCGGTGAACGTTTGGAAGCTGGGACTGGGGCTTCGCCGCCTCGAGCAAGCTCGCACCCGGCTGGCAGTCGGCCCGAGCCGTCGCGGGCCATCATGTTGATCTGGCCGGCGTCGAAGATCGCCTTGGCCGCCGCCGCGTCGTTGCGGTCGACGGCGTCGCAGAAGGCCAGCTCGGTCTCGCCGGCGCAGCCGCGGCGTGCAGGCCGCCAGCGACGTGCTCAGGCTGCCGATCGGTGAGCGCGCAGGAGCACGGCTGGCGACGCATCGAGCGGCTCCTCGAGGAACGCGGTCGACGCGACGTGGGCTAGCGTCGCGCCGGCGACGCTTGCCCAGCGCCAGCAGGTTCGCCGTGAGGCGATACGCGCCGGCACGCCGTACGGCAGCTGGCGGTGGAACGCGTAGGCGAAGTAGGTGTAGTGTGCCCTTGCCGTACCTCGCCCACAGCCAGCCGCCCTGCTGCGGCGGCTGGCCCTTGTCGAAGGTGGCGATGATCGGCGTGTAGGCCGCGTCCCACGTGCTCCAGAACTTCGAGCCGCGCTGCTCGACCCAGCCCTCGAAGTCGGCCTTGCGTGATCTTGTTCGGCCAGTTGAAGCCTGGCGCGTCGGCGCCAGGATCGTCCACCGGCGAGTCCTCCTCCGACACTTCCTCCGCGTCGCGCGGCGTAGCTCGGCCGGGAACGGCGCGAACTGATTCGGCACGAGCTCCTGCGTGTTGTAGAGCACGATCAGGTTGCCGCCGTCCTTCGACGTAGTCGAGCAGCCGCTGGTTGTAGGTCTTCAGGTCCTCGCGCACCGCGTAGGCGCGCGTGCCGGTCACGATCGCGTCGAACGCGACAGGTCGGCCGCTCGCCAGCTCGCGCTCGTCGAGCAGCGTCACCTGCGCGCCGAGCTGCTGCAGCCCGACCGGCACCTGATCGCCGATGCCCATCACGTAGCCGACCTTCAGGCCGGGCACCGACGGTGACGTCGATGCCGCGCACGTCGTGGTCGACGGCGCGATACAGGTAGCGCGCCTCGAGATCGCGATGGTCGATCAGCTCGTAGCCTTCGCGGTACTCGCGGCCGTCGGCCGTCGCGACGGCCTCGACGTCGTAGCGGCTTCGCGTCGATCGACGACGGCGTCACCGTGAAGCGGTACGTGGCGCGCTCGCCGGCGCGCGCGAACGTGAACGGCTGCTGCGCCGGCTCCGACCGCCAGCCCGCGGCAGCTGTGAGCGCGACGTCGCCGTTGGTCGCCGCCTCGGTGTTGTTCAGCATGTCGACCTGACAGCGTCGACGCGCTTGGTCGCCGCGCCAGCGGCACGACGGCGGTGGTCGGCGACGACGGTGACGCGCCAGGCGCGGCACGACGCGCAGCTCGCGCATCACGTAGCCGTACGGCAGCTTCGCCTCGCGGCGCCGCACGTCTCGCGCACCTCGACGGCGACGCCGTCGACGCTGTAGCGCGCGACGGCGACCAGCGGCGGCGCGGTGCCGGCCGGCCGAACTGCGCCGCGTCGCTCGAGAGTGTAGCGGCTCTCCTGGAATCCGTCGCGCGAGAAGTACGGCCTCGTGCTGAGCGGCGCGTCGGCCGCGACGCGTCACGCGTGAAGCGGCGCGGCAGCCGGCTGTGCCCGTCGACCGACGCGGCGCATGCCGGCCGCCGGCGCGGCGTCGCCGTCCAGCCGGCGCCGCGTCTCGAGCGCGATCTCGGTCGGCGCGACGGCGCATGCCGCCGCGGTTGGTGAGCGCGTCTGCACGTCGAAGTCTGGCCGGGCACCGGCGCCGCCATCGACGGAGGCGGCGCGAACGCCGCGCCCGGGCCGGTCGGCTCGGCGAGGCCGGCGGGCTGCGCCACGGCGGTCAGCCGAGCCCGAGCGCGGTGTTGATCGCATCCTGGAACTGGCCGCCTTGTCCGCAGCAGGAAGAGCGCCTCGGGCTCGCCGGCGCTCTTGGCGACGGCCTCGCGTGCCGCTGCAGGCCGCGAGCGAGCGCCGGCACGACGCGCCGACGGATCGGCCACGTGAACTCCGCGATCGCCTCGTGCCGACCGCGCCGTCGACGCGTGCGAGCCGGTCGGCCGCGCCCGCCGGGGGCGGCGCCGAGCGTCTTGAACAGGCCCGCGAGCTGGTGTCGATGCCGGCGAAGAACGCCGTCTCCTTGGCCGGCGCCGGCCGTCGACCCGCGTGCCGACGCGCTTGTAGTAGCCGTAGTCCGGCGCCGGAGCCGAGCGTGAAGCGGCCGCTGTTCTGCGATCGCTGAAAGCTCAGGCCGACGCGCGCGAAGTTGTCGTACGAATCGCCGAGCCACGGGCTGTACTCGCCGGTGTCGACGCGCACGGTCCAGTCCTCGTTCTCGCGCACGCCGCCGATGTAGACCTTGAGCGGCTGCCAGGCCGCAGGCCCTCGGCGATCTGCTCGGGAAACATCGTCGGATCGCCGGCGGCTCGAAACGCCTGCACCGTGATCAGCCCGGCGGTCTGATGGTTGCCGTGGCCGTCGCGCTCGTTGCCCTGGAAGCGCGACACGATGCACGCAGCGGCCGCTCGGTGCGGATGATGCGCACGACGTCGCGCAGCACGTTCTCCCGGCCCCACTTGTCGAGCGCCTCCTCGAGCCGCTTCGAGAAGCCGTAGTCGATGACCGACGTGAAGTACTGCGCGTCGACGCCGTAGTAGCGGTCGGCGACGCGCAGCTCCTCGGTGCGGATCAGGCCGAGCCCGTCGAACAGCTGCGGCCCGAGCGCGTTGTCGCCCGACTCGCCGCGGTTCAGCGTCATCAGCGCCACCCGCGCGCCGTGCCGCGGCTCAGCCGCGCCAGCATGCCGCCGTGCTCATCGTCGGGATGCGCGGTGGTGTGCATGACGCTGGCGGTGGTGCGCAGCTTCAGCAGCTTCTGCCACGTTCCCGCGGCGCCGGTGTCCTGCGGAATGGTCTGCGCGCTGGGCACGCGGGATAAGGGCCAGCAGGCGACGAAGACACAAACGCGCATGAGGTCGGAACCAGCGACCGGAGAACGAAAGAACACGGAGGCACACGAAGAACACTTGAGGACCGAACGCGCATGGTTAGCTTCGTCATGCCTGCGACGTCTTGACGTTCGCTTCGTGCCTGTGCCTTGTCTGTCCCTGTCCCGGCCCCGTGGCCTTCTGCCTTAGAAGTAGAACTTCACCGCCAGCTGCATCTCCCGCGGTTCGCCGAGCGTGCTCGTGATCGGCCGAACGTGTCGAGGTTCGAGACGTTCGCCGCCGGGAACCCGAAGTTCACCCAGTTGAACAGGTTGAAGGTCTCGAGGCGCAGCTCGAGCGCGGCGCGTCGCCGCCGAGACGATCGAGCGGAACACGCGACAGGTTCATCGACTTGAAGCCCGGGCCCGCGCACGGTGTTGTAGCGCGCAGTTGCCGTAGGTGAACGCGCCGGTCGGCGCGAAGCCGCGGGCGTCGAACCAGCGTCCAGCGTCTGATCGAATCCGTCCGGCAGCGGGTCGCCGACGCAGTTCGCGCGCTACGTTGCGGCCCCCGCCGGTGCCGGCGCGATCGCGAGCCGTGACCGTGAACGGCCGGCCGTCGCTGAGTGTCAGGATCCCGTTCACCGACCAGTCGCGCAGGATCGCGCCGAGCACGCCGGCGGGCTCGAAGCGCCGGCCCGCGCCGAACGGCAGCTCGTAGATGAAGCTGGTCACCAACCGCTGCGGCACGTCGAAGGGCAGCGGGCCGTAGTCGGCTTGTCCATCGTCGTAGGCGTTCTGCGGGATGTTGCCGATGGCGCCGCCGCCGGCGCTGAGGTGATCGAGGAAGTCGCCCTCGCGCCTGCTCCAGGTGTAGGCCACGCGTGAACCCCAGGCCGTCGCGCAGCCGCCCTGCAGCCGCATCTGCAGCGCGTCGTAGTCGGCGTGGCCGTTGGTGACGATCTGCTCCAGGAACGCGTTGCCGTAGCCGAACTGCGCGTACGGAAACGACCACCGGCCGCTGCCGGCTGGATGATGCCCTGGTTGAGGTTGCGGAGGCGCCGTCCGTTGCGGGTCCGGTTGCCGACGTACTCGACCGCCGCCACCATGTGTCGGCGAACTGGCACTCCGGACCGATGCTGAACTGATGGACGATCGGCGTCCGCTGGTTGGGATCCTGGATGCGCCACTGGACCACCGACGGGTTCACGGTGCTCGCGTTGAGCGGCGTGAAGCCTTGGGTGAAGGTGAACGCGGGCGCTCGGCGCCGGAGTTGGCCGTGATGGCCGCGTCGACCAGCTGCGGCAGGTTGAGCCCGAGCTGACTCTCCAGCCGTAGCGGTCGGTCTGCTGGTAGAAGATGCCGTAGCCGCCGCGCAAGACCACTCGCGGCGTCGCGCTCCAGGCCACGCCGACCCGCGGCGCGAAGTCGTTCCGATCCGGCTGGATCAGCGCCCGCTCGCAGACGCTGCCAGTCCTGGGCCGTGATCGATCTGCGCCGGTCGCCGGATCGATGTTGGTCAGCTGGTTGTCGCGATCGAGCAGCGGCGTGAAGTACTCGTAGCGGAAGCCGAAGTTCACCGTCAGGTTGTCCCGGACGCGCCACGAGTCCTGCGCGTACACCTGCCAGCCGTCGGTGTAGAGGTCCGGCTCGTGGAAGAGCGTCAGCCGCTGCACGCTGGACAGCCCGAGCAGGAAGTCGCCGAGGCCGAAGCCGGTGTAGCGGCCGTCGGGGAAGTTCAGCTCGCCGTTGAGCGATCGCAGGTCGATGTAGTGCACCAGGTCGCGCCGCCGCTCGACGCCGAACTTCATCGTGTGGCGTGCCCTTGGTCCAGGTGAGGTTCTCGGCGAACTGGAACACCTGCGAGGTCTGGAACTGCGGACGGAAGAACGGCCCGCCGATCCGCGCGAAGCGCGCGATCGGCATGTGCGGCAGCCCGCCGTAGAAGCGCGGATCCTTCGGGCACGCCGATGATGCCGTACTGGCGTTGGCGTCGATGCCGAACGCCGGATGCACCGAGTCGGACCGCACGCGGTTGTAGCCGAAGCGGAACTCGCTGAACAGCGCGCTGCCGAAGATGTGCGACCACCCGCCGACCGCGTTCTGGCCGCGGATCAGGATGTCGCTGGCGAAATCGCCCGACGCCACCGGATCCTCGAGCAGCGGCGGCTCGACGCCGATCGGTCTGCTGGAAGCTGTAGCGACGAAGACTTGTCGCGGTCGCCGGCGAAGTGGTGGTCGACGCGCACGTCGAACTGGTCGATGTCGTTGGTCAGGATGCCGTTGGAGATGAAGTTGTTGTCGAAGAAGCCGGCGCCGGGCACGTTCGGGAGGGGATAGAGCGCGACGAGCCGCGCGGCGACCGGATCGATGCACGACGGCGCGATGATCGCTGGTCGCGGCGTTCACGCAGCCGGCCGGGACGAACGGGTTGCGACGCCATGATCGTGCCGGCCAGCTCGCTGAGGTCGCCGCGGCGCATCAGCACCGTCGGCACCGTGGCCGTCTGCGACAGCGCCCGCTCGGTGCGCGTCGCCTGGTAGTCGCCGAAGAAGAACGTGCGGTTGCGCAGGACCGGGCCGCCGAGCGTGAAGCCGGCGATGTGCTGGTTGAACTGGCCCTTTGGGCGGCCGGCGCGGTTGTTGTCCCAGGTGTTGGCGTTGAACGCCTCGTCGCGGAAGAACTCGTAGCCGAGCCGCGGAACTCGTTGGTTCCCTGCTTGATCGAGGCGTTGATGACCGCACCCGCCGCCTTGCCGAACTCGGCCGAGTAGGTGCGGGTCTGGACCTTGAACTCCTCGAGCGCATCGACCGGCGGCTGCACCACCTGCGGGCTGCGCTCCTGGAGGTTGGTCGAGAACGAGTTGTTGTCGGCGCCGTCGAGCGTGTAGTTGTTCCAGGTGGCGTAGTTGCCGTTGGCGTTGAAGAACGTGTCCTCGCCGCGGCTGGTGATGCCGGCCGGCGCCGCCACCACGCCAGGCACGAGAAACGCCAGCTCCGAATAGCGGCGGCCGAGCAGCGGCAGGTCGCGCACCTGGCGCGCGTCCGACCACCCTGCCGATGTCGGCCGACTGCGTCTGCAGCAGCTCGGGCCGGCCGACGACCGACCTCCTCGCTGACCGCGCCGACCTCCAGCACGAAGTCGACGCTCAGCCGGTCCTGCACGCTGAGCCGCACCGCCTTGTAGTTGGACTTCTTGAACCCCTGGAGCTCGGCGGACACGGCGTAGCTGCCGATGCGCAGGCCGGGGAACACGAACTCGCCGCTGTCGTTGGTCACGGTCGAGGCGACCACGCCGGTGCCTTCCGGGTGGCGGTCACGGTCACGCCTGGCAACACTGCGCCGGTCGGATCCTGGACGCGGCCGACGATGGTGCCGGTGTCGATCTGCGCGGCCGCGGGCGGGCCAGCACGGCGAGGAGCGCAAGGCAAGCGAAGCAGCGAGCGATGGGTAGGCTCATGGGGTCCTCGCTGGACGGTGGCGGCAGTCTCGCGGTGCCGCGGCGGCCGTCAGAGGTCCGCAGCCCGCGGAGGCAGGCCGGCGCGCTGCGCGTCGGCGGCCGGCGGTCGCTCCGACCGCCGTCACGCCCGCGGCGCCTGGCGAGCCCGCCCTTGACACGTGCATCACTTGTACTCAACTATGCAACAAGTGTTCATGGCTGATTCGACCCTGCGTCCGCTGCTGCCCCGCCGCCCTGGCTGGTGCTGCTCTACCAGGTGCCGAGCCGCTCGTCGAGCGTGCGCGTGCGCGTCTGGCGGCGGCTGCAGCAGATCGGCGCCGTGCAGGTGCGGCAGTCGGCCTACGTCCTGCCCAACCGCGAGGAGCCGCGTGAGGATCTCGAGTGGCTGGCGGCGGAGATTGCCGGCCTCGGCGGGCAGGCCACGGTGCTGGCCGCGGCGGCCACCGACCGGGCCGGGCACGACGACATCGTCGCCGCGTTCCGTCACGCTCGCGGGCACGACGTCCAGAGCCTCGTCACCCGTGGGAACCGGCTGCTGAAGCGGCTGGCGCGCAGCCCGGCCGGTCCACGTTCCGCGGATCGCGCCGTCCGCGCCTTCGTCGACGAGTGGCGACGCGTGAACGGCATCACCTACTTCGGCGCCACTGGCACGTCCGAGCTGGAGGACATCGTGCAGCGCATCTCGCATTCGACCATCGGGGGATCACCCAAGACGGCGCCGCGCCCGGCGAATCAGCTCGATCGGCAGAGCTTCACTCGGCGCCGCTGGATCACGCGGCCGCGGCCCGGCATCGACCGGATGGCGTCGGCGTGGCTGATCCGGCGGTTCATCGACCCGCAGGCCCGCTTCGAGTTCGCCGATCACGCGGCCGACGGCACCGTGCCCTTCGACATGTTCGGCGTCGAGTTCGGCCACCAGGGCGGCGCCTGCACCTTCGAAGTGCTGTCCGCCCGCTTCGCCATCGCCGATCCCGCGGCGGCGTGGATCGGCCGGATTGTCCACGACCTCGACCTGCGCGAGGCCCGCTACGACGAACCCGAGGCGGCCGGCGTCGGCGTCGTCGTGGACGGCCTGCGCCGCGCCCATCCCGACGACCGCGAGCTCCTCGATCGCGGCATCGCATTCATCGAGTCGCTGGCCCAGGGGTTCCAGGCCCGCCACACGGCAGCCGGCACGCGCGCTGGCACGGGCCGGGCACGACGCCCCGGACGATCGACGACACGCGCCAGGTCCCGCTGATGACGGAGGTCACCCATGCCCTTGGATCGACGTGAGTTCCTGGCCGCAACCGGCGTTGCGGCACTCGCCGGCGTCTCGCCGTCCCCGCTGCAGCCGCTCGCGGGGCGCCGCGGAGCCGAGGCCTGGCGCCGGGAGTTCCCGGCGCTCGACCAGCGGATCAACGGCCGGCCCCTGGCCTACCTCGACAGCGCCGCCACGACCCAGCGGCCGCGCCAGGTGATCGAGGCGATCACGCGGTTCTACAGCGCCGACAACGCCAATCCAGGCGCCGCCCTGCACACCCTGGCCAGGCGTGCAGCCGGCCACTACGCCGCCGCCCGCGTGCGCGTCGCGGCGTTCGTGAACGCCGCCGATCCGGGCGAGGTGATCTTCACCAAGGGCACCACTGAAGGCATCAACCTGGTCGCCGCGACCTTCGCGGGCACGCTGAAGGCAGGCGACGAAATCGTCGTCACCGTGGCCGAGCACTACTCGAACCTGCTGCCGTGGCGAGCCGTCGCTGCCCGCACCGGCGCGGTGATCCGGACCGTGGACGTGGACGACGACGGGCGGGTCGTTGCCTCGCGCGTCGCCGGCGCGATCGGCGCGCGCACCCGGCTCATCGCCGTCAGCCACGTCTCCAACGTGCTGGGCCTGGTGGCCCCGGTGACCGAGATCGCGGCCGTGGCCCGGCCGCGCGGCGTCGCGGTGCTGGTCGACGCGGCACAGTCGGCGCCGCATCTGCGGCTCGACGTCCAGGCGCTCGGCTGCGACTTCCTGGCCTGCTCGGCCCACAAGATGCTGGGGCCGATGGGCGTCGGCGTGCTGTGGGCACGCCGGGAGTGGCTCGACCGGCTGCCGCCCTATCAGCTGGGCAGCAACATGGCCCACGAGGTGGACGCCGACGGGGCGCAGTACGAGCACGGCGCGCTGAAGTACCAGGCCGGTACACCCAACGTGGCCGGCCCGGTGGGGCTCGCGGCGGCGCTGGACGTGCTCGATCGCATCGGCCTCGACGCGGTGCGACCGCACGACGACGCCCTGGTGGCCCATGCTCGCGAGCACTTCGCCCGGGTACCGGGGCTGCGCGTGCTCGGCACGCTCGAGGATCGCGGCCGCCTGCCGGTCTTCACCTTCTCGCTGGCGGGGTGGGCAGTGCGCGGCTGGTGTCGGCCCTCGATGCCGAGGGCATCGCGGTGCGCGGCGGTGACATGGCGGCGCTGCCGCTTGTTGAAACGGTTCGGGCTGACCGAGGCGGTCCGCGCGTCGTGCTATCTCTACACCACGCTCGACGAGATCGATCGGCTGGTCGACGTCCTGGCGCGTGAAGCCGCGCGCGCGGCCTGATTCTGTCTCGGCCGGCGTGCGAACCGCTACCATCTGATGCGTCGATGTCCGAGACCGACGCGTTCGCCGCGCTCCGCAATCCCGTGGTGCGGCGGTTCGCGGGCGGGCGCTTCGGCGCCGTGCTCGGCCTGCAGATGATCTCGGTGGCCGTCGGCTGGCACCTCTACGAACGCACCGGCAGCGCCTTGGCGCTCGGCCTGGTCGGGGCCATCGAGCTGGCCCCGGTCTTCCTCCTGCTGCCGGTGACCGGCACCGTCGCCGATCGCTTTCCGCGCCGGACGGTGGCGGCGTTGGCGCACTTCGGCCTGGGACTCGCCGGTTTCGGCCTGGCGGCCGTCACCTGGCGCGACCTGCCCGTCCGGCCATCTACGCGCTGCTGGCGGTGGTCGGCACCGGCCGGGCCTTTGCGATGCCGGCGGCGGCGACCATCCTGCCGCGCCTGTTGACCCCGATGAGTTCGCCAACGCCAACGCGTGGATCTCGTCCACGTTCCAGTTCGCGGCGGTGACCGGTCCGGCGCTCGCCGGCCTGCTCATCGGCGTCACGCTGTCGGCGACGGCGGCGCTGGTGGTGGCGGCGATGGGCCAGCTGCTGTTCGTGTCGCAGCTGCTGCGGCTGCCGGAGGTGCCGGTGCTCGAGACGGCCCGCGAGCCCGGCTTGCAGCAGCGTGTTCGCCGGGTTCCGCTTCGTGCGCGGTAGCCGGGTCTATCTCGCCGCCATCACGCTGGACCTCTTCGCGGTGTTGTTCGGCGGGGCGACGGCGCTGCTGCCGATCTTCGCCAAGGACGTCCTGCACGTCGGGCCGCAGGGGCTCGGGTGGCTGCGGGCCGCACCGGCCATCGGCGCCACGCTGGCGGCGCTGGTGCAGACGCGGCTGCCGCCCTGGCGGCATCCCGGGCGGGTGCTGCTCACGGTGGTCGCCGGCTACGGCGTGGCCACCATCGGCCTGGGGCTGTCGCGCGACTTCTTCCTGTCGCTGGCCTGCCTGTTCGCCACCGGCGTCTTCGACTCGGTGAGCGTGGTGATCCGCCTCACGCTGGAACAGCTGATCACGCCCGACGAGCTGCGCGGACGCGTCTCGGCCATCAAGTCGGTGTTCGTCGGCTTCTCGAACGAGTTCGGCGCCTTCGAGAGCGGCGCCACGGCGGCGCTCTTCGGGCCGGTCGCCTCGGTGGTCGGCGGCGGGCTGGCGGTGATGCTGGTGGTGGTGATGGTGCGCCGCACCTGGCCGGAGCTGTGGAACCTGCCGCCGCTCTACTCGCTGCGTCCCACCCCGGTGGCCGAGCCGACAGCGTCCCGTCTGACTTGTCACCGGCTCTGTCACGGAGACAATTCTGGACGCGGCAGTTTTGACGACAGTGGTGGATTTTCACCATCCTTGTTTGTCACCGTGACAGAGGCGGTGACATGCTGTCGGTTCGGAGGAGGGTCCGTCATGCGTTCATCGATCTGCCGTCCGTCGCGCTCGTCCTCGCCGTGACCGCCGCGGCGGCCTGCACGCGCCGCACGCCCGAGCAGCAGCTGGTCTACGATGCCGCCGAGGCGCTGGGCGGGCAGGCGCGCATCGAGGCGGCCGGCGTACTGACGATGGACGGCACCGGCACCGCAGTACAACCTCGGCCAGGATCTGCGGCCCGGGCTGGCCGGCCAGACCTTCACGGTCAGCGCCTTCAAGCGCGAGATTGAGATCAACGGGCCGGGGATGCGCACGACGCAGACGCGGACGCCGAACTTCGCCTACTTCCAGGGGCCGCAGGCGCAGACGCAGGTCCAGGGCGTGGACGGCGACGTCGCCTACAACGTCGGCGCCAACGGCACGCCGGCACGCGCCTCCGCCACGGTGGCCGCCGACCGCCGCGCCGAGCAGTTCCACCATCCGCTGCGGCTGTTGCGCGTGGCGCTGGCCCCCGACGCGAAGATCTCGCGCGGTCAGGACCGAGGGTCCCGAGCGGCTGGTCGAGGTGACGACCGACGCCGGCCCGATCACGCTGGCGGTCGGCGCCGACGGCAAGCCGACGCGCATCCTGTCGCACGGCTCGCACATCAACCTGGGCGACGTGGAGCTGACGACGACGCTTCGCCGACTACGCCGATGCCGGCGGGCTGCAACTGCCGACGCGCCTGGCCACCCTGGTGGACGACTTCACGACCGGCACCTACCAGGTGAAGAACACCGTCGCGGCCACCGGCGACGTGGACGCCCCGGCCGAGGCGCGCAACGCCCCGCTGCCGCCGGCGCCGACGGTGAACGTCACGGTCGAGGAAGTCGCGCCGGGCGTGTGGTTCCTCGCCGGCCAGTCGCACCACAGCACGGTCGTCGCCTTCAAGGACCGGCTGGTGCTGATCGAGGCGCCGCAGAGCGAGGCCCGCACGCTGGCGGTGATCGCCAGGGCGCGCGAGCTGCGGCCCGGCACCCCGCTCACCCACATGGTGATGTCGCACCACCACTTCGACCACTCGACCGGGATGCGCGCGGCGATCGCCGAAGGGCTCACCGTGGTGACGCAGGACGGCAACGGCACGTTCGTGAAGACGATGGCCGCCCGGCCGTTCACCCGGACCCCCGACACCCTGGCGAAGTCGCCGAAGCCGGCGATCGTCGAGCCGGTCGCCGACACGCTCACCATCACCGATGGCGCCCGGGCGCTGGTCCTCTACCACCTCACCGGCAACCCGCACAGCGACACGATGCTGGTGGCCTACCTGCCGCGCGAACGGTTGTTGATCGAGGTGGACGCCTTCAGCCCGGGCGGCAGCTACCACCCCTATGCCGCCAACCTGCTGGAGCAGGTGCAGCGCCGCAAGGTGCGCGTCGATCGCATCATCCCGCTCCACGGCACGATCCAGCCGTTCAGCGCCCTCGAAGCCGCGGCCAAGCCCGCCGCGTAACGCCGGCGACAGCAATGGACCCGGGTTTGCGGCCGTCGGACACGGGAGACGGCGGCGCACCCGTCCGCCCGCTGGCGATGACGAAAACGACGGTCGGCTGTCGCCTTTGGTGAGCGTCCTGGTAGTATCTGCCGGCGGTCCCCCACGGCCGCGGCCGAACTTTGAGCGTCGGGCCGTGGAACCCGATTTGCTGTCCAGCCTCACGCCATGACCGAGCTCGCGACGGTGCTGTTGTCGCTGCTGATGCTGGACACGCCGGTGCCGGTCACCGGCCGATGCCCCGACGGCCGGGTCTGGGCCACCTCCGACGCGGAACAGACGCACATCCTCGGCCTGATCAACGGCGTCCGCGCCGAGCGGTCGCGGCCGCCGCTCCAGCGGCTGGGGTCACTCGATCGGATGGCGATGGTCCATGCCGCCGACATGGCCTGTCGCGGCTACTTCGACCACCTGAACCCTGAGCGGCAGGCGCTGGCCGATCGCCTGAACGTCGCCGCCGGCGCTGATGCGCCGGCGTGGTCGCGCCTGGCGGAAATCCTGGGCACGAGCTCGTCGGCACTGCGGCAGGTGCGGAACTGGCTCGACAGCCGCTCACACCGGCAGGCGATGCTCGACAAGGCGCACGACCGGGTCGGCGTGGCCTGGTGCGCATCGCCCGTGGCGAGCGCTACCGCACGTATTGGGCGGTGGAGTTCGTCGAAGAACGCCGCTGACCAATGCGGTTCCGCGCGCGGTCTCGAACCGCGCCCCGCGGCCTTACTGGCTCTTGTCGAGCAGTTGCTCTTCGGTCAGGCCGTAGAGCGGCGGGGTCGCCACCCCGAGCAAACGCAGCATCAGGTAGAGCTGGCCGCGATGATGCGCCTCGTGTTCGGTCATCAGCTGCAGCCAGCGCCAGGTCGGGATCTGCGCCCCGGTGGGCGTCGTGACCAGGCGCTCGAGCGTCGTCTCGTCGAGCGTCCGGAGCAGCGCCATCGACTGCTCGTGCATCGTGTCGAGATAGGCGAGCACACCTTCCTTGCCATAGGCCAGGCGACGGTCGTGGCCGGGATAGCGCGAACGTCCGCCCATCGCGATCTCGACGAACGTGAACCGCTCGGTCGCGGCGAGGTGACGGAGCAGGTCGGCGCAGGTGTAGGCGCCGGGCGCCGGGGCCCAGTCGAGCGCGCTCTCGGGGATGAGGGCAGCGAGCCGCGCAGTGCGGGCACGGGCCGTGTCCACGGCACGCAGGAGGTCGACGACACGAATCGGCATGGCAGGCGGTTGCGAACGGTCGAGCTGGCGAGCCGGCAGCCGGCGTATCTGAGTCAGCATACCCGGCGGAGGCGGCATTGCCGCAATCGTTACTGGCGTGAGGCTGGTCCGAGATTCATCAATTCCCCCGCCTCAGCAAGCGGCGTTGCCGCCAGCGCGCCCTCACACCAGCTTCGTGTTCCGTGCAACCGGTTCCGGGTTCCGGGTTCTGTGTCCCGTGGTGGGTCTAGCCGCTAGCCCCTAGCCCCTAGCCGCTATTCAGGGAACACTGACCGCCACCTCGTTCGACGGCGCGCCCATCGCCGCACGCGCTCACCGCGGCGACCCGCACGTAGTAGGTGCCCGGCCGGCACGCCGGCCAGGCTCACGGCCAGCGTCGTGGCCGACCCCGACTCGAGTTCGGCGATGTTGGTCACGCCGGGCGCCGTGCCGACGCGCATCCGGTAGCTGGTGGCGCCCAGAGGCGGCAGCCAGCTGAACAGCGCCGACGCCACCGGCCTTGACCACGTCAGGCCGCCGGGCACGACCGCCTCGGGCGAGCAGCCGAGCGTCACCGGCACCTCGACCGAGGGCGCGCCCGCCCCGCAGGCGTTCAGGGCGCGCAGCGCGCGTGTAGTAGGTGCCGGCCGGCGCGGTGGCGGTGAAGGCGGTGACGTTGCCGAGGCCGCCGTGCACCAGCAGTTCGCGAGGCCCGGCGCCGATCCCGGCTTCGAGGAAGTAGCCGGTCGCGCCGGGCGACGCCGTCCACGACAGCGCGGCCAGCAATCCGCCGGCCTGGGCCGTGAAGCCGGCGGGCGCGCGGCGGCGGCATGGCGCAGACGGCGCTGCCGCTGACGGCGACGCTGGCCTCTCGCGACGGCCCGCTCACGCCCGTTGACGTTCACCGCCCGCACCCGGCGAAGTAGGTCCCGGGCGGCACCAGCGCCTGCAACCGATCGACGTCGCCGACGTCGCCGTTGAAGAGGTTGGCCAGCCCCGGTGCCGTGCCGGCCTCGAGCCGGTACGACATCGCGCCCGGCGACCGCGGTTCCATGACACGCTCGAGCGTACGGCCGTTGGCGATCATCGCCAAACCGGTCGGCGTCGCCGGCAGGCCGGTCGCCGCAGACGACGCGGAAGCGCGCGGTGTAGGTCGTCGCCGACCGGCGGCGTGGCGATGACCCGCCCGCGGGCGCCGCCGTCCGACCACGCCTCGAACGCGTAGCTCGGCGCCGCCGGCCTGCTGGTCCGGCGCATCGATGGTGCGCGACGACGCCGACCACGCTGTCGAAGGCGTGGGGCGTCGTCACCGGCTGGCCGTCGAGCCGCAGCTGCAGGCCGGCCGGGCTGGTCGCCAGGGTCAGGCGCACGACGCGGGGGAACACGTCGCGCTGCACGGTGTGCGTCCGTCCGCCGCTGTCGCGTCACCGTCAGGAAGATGCGGTACCAGACGTTGGCGGCGGTCTCGCCGGTGGTCGGGATCACGAAGGTGCCGCTGGTCAGGCCGCTGGTCGCCGGCAGGAAGGGGTGCGCGTGCGTGTCGTGGTGGAAGTCCACGCGCCAGGTGAAGGCGCTGGCCGGCCGCGCGCCGTCTTCCGGATCGGTGCCGGTGCCGGCAAACGCGATCGTCTGCCCGCCGGCGTAGAGCAGGCCGGCCGCCGGCGCGGTGATCGTCGCCACCGGCGCCTGGTTGGCGGTCACCGTCAGCACCGCCTCGTTGCTGAAGACGTTGCCGGCGGCGTTGGCGACGTTGACGCGGAAGCGCGCGCCGTTGTCGGCGAGTTGCGGCGACGGCCAGCGTGTAGCTGGCGGCTGTACCGCCGCCGGGACAGTTGCACGCCTGGTAGCGCTGCCACTGGTACGTGAAGGGCGGCGTGCCGCTGGCCGACGACCGTGAACGTCGCCGCCTGCCCGGGCGACACGATGCGGTTGGCCGGGTGCGCGGTGATGCCGGCGGCGACGGTTGCCGTAGGCCACGCGGTAGACGGCGCCCTCGCGCGGGCACAGGTAGTACAGGAAGCCGTCGGCCACGCCTTCAGGTCGACCGGGCACGGCGATACCGGTGGCGAACGCCGGTGACGGTGTTCCCGTCGCGGGATCGAGCCGCCGGATCCAGCCGGCGCAGTAGTCGGCGAAGAAGTAGTCGTTGAGGTACGCCGCCGGGAAAGACCACGTTGGCCGGCGTGTAGAACGCCCCGCCGGTGATCGCGCAGCCGCCGTCGGCGATCGTGGTCGTAGGCGTGACGCGGGCTCGGTGTAGTGCCGGGATTGGCGCGCCGTAGCCCTCGATGGCGGGCCAGCCGTAGTTGGCGCCGGCGACGCCGTCGTTCACCTCCTCCCACGTGCTGCTCGCCGACGTCGTTGATGAGCATCGTCGGCGGCCGGGCCGCCGCGGTTGAGCGCGAAGGTGAACGGGTTGCGCAGGCCGAGCGCCCAGATCGCCCGGTTGGGTCACCGGCGCGCGGATGAGCGGAGAACGGGTTGTCGGCCGGAATCGAGCCGTCGGCGATTGATCCGCAGCATCTTGCCGAGCCGCGTCGACAGCGACTGGGCGTTGCGCGCCGACCGGCGTTGTCGCCGACGGCGACGTAGAGCTTGCCGTCGGCACCGAAGTCGATCGCGCCGCCGTTGTGAGTTGGCGGTCGTCAGCGTCGTCGAGGTCCATGATCACGACCTCGCTGCCGGCGCACGGCGACGTCGCCGTTGGCGGTGAAGCGGCTGATGCGGTTGTGGACGCGGCCGCCGCCTGCTGGTCGTGTAGTAGACGTACACGTACTGGCTGACGGCGAAGTCGGGTCGAAGGCCACGCCGAGCAGGCCGCGCTCGCCTTCCGCGTTCACCGGGATGGTGACGAAGGGGGCGGCAGCAGCACGCCGTCCTTGATCACCCGCAGCGCGCCGCCCTGCTGACAGACGAAAAGCCGCCCGTCGGGCGCGAACTGCATCGCTGTCGGGCTCGTCAAGCCCGAGGCGACCAGCGCTTCGGAGAAGCCTGGCGGCAAGGTCGCCGCGTACGCGCGAAGGCAACGCCAGGACGAGACACCGCGGCGCACCACATTGGTGGTAAGCGATTACGCATCAGCGACACTTGCCCGGCTAATCAGCCGGCGCGCCGCGAGCCCGTGCAAGTTTGTCGCCAGGATCGCCGCGAGGATCCGGCGCTCACTCGTTGATCGCCGCCACATGCGGCAACGCCTGGTCAGGGGTTGATGGGGGCAACGACGCGGCAGGGCCGCAGGTTGCCGGCGCGGTCGGCCCGGTATTCGAGCTGAGTGCGCCCGTGCTGCATCGTGAAAGCGTAGCCGTCCACGTTGGGCACGGCACCCGCAGCGGGGTCCTGGCAGGCGAGCTCCTCGTTGGTGAACCGCTGTTCGGACCGCGCGAGCACCTGCACGTCGCCTGCGATGCCTTTCACCGCGCCGGCGACGTGTGCTTTCACCAGCGCCTCGGTCTCGTCGATGGTGAGCGGCTCGAGCGGAGGGGCAGAGCGCTGCGTCGCCGAGACGATGGCGATGGCGATGGCCGCCACCACTCCTACGATCAGCACCGCGTGACGTCCCATCCCAAGTCTCCTGAATCGAGTGTATCCCGAGCATGGCGAGGACAGCGCCATGGCGCCGCTGCTCGGAGAGGGGGCGGCCATCTAGCAGCTACGGCGCCTCCGGCGGGCAATTGCCAGACCGATGCCTGTCCGACCACCGCCATCGGCCGGGCGCCGCGCTCGGCCAGCCACTGCCAGACATCGGCGGCTCGCTCGGGCGGCCAGGCATCGCCGTGCACGACGGCGTAGCGCGCCGGCGCGAGCGCGCGCCAGGCCGCCTCGGGGTCGGCCCACGGCGTGCGCAGGGCCGCGGCCCGCGCCCGATAGGAGGCCGGAAACAGGCCGCTGTAGCCGTTTTCCAGGCGTCCCGGGTGCGTCAGTCCAAAGTACATGTAGCGCAGCTCGTAGGCCGGCTCGCCGAAGGGCAGCTCCACCACCACGGCGCCGTCGTCGACGCCGAGCAGCGGGCGATAGACCGCGGGCAGCGGAGCGGTCGGCGCCAGGTAGGCGGGAACCTCGCGCAGAGCGCCGGTCCCGACCGGAACGTCGCGCGGGAGCGGCACGCCCCAGTAGATGGCGATGTGGGCGGTGAGGGCGGCCATCATCACCGCCGCTCCCCACATTCGCGAGGCGGCCGACAGCAGCGCCACGCCCACGCCGGCCAGCGCGGCCAGCGCCAGCATCAGCACCATCGCGAACCGTGACGCCACGCGCAGGCCGTCGAACCCGGGCACCAGGTCGTAGAGGACGCCGTAGAGGCCGGGGACACCGACGGGCTGTCCGCCCAGGCGCGGCGTCGGCCCGAGCGACAGCCAGAACGCCGCCACGGCCGCCGACGACGAAGGTGGCCACCGCCCAGCGCAGGTGGCGTCCGCGCGGCCGCCACGCCAGGACGGCGAGCAACGCCAGGACGATCATCGGGCCGAGATGCGGCAGCGCCCGGCGATAGGCGTCGAGCGTCAGCGACGACATCTCCACCTCGGACAGCGGCCGCGACACCTGCTGGCCGCGCAGCGTCTCCACGTAGGGCCACAGGAACGGGATCAACACGACGATGGCGACGACCCCGGCCACGCCGAGCGCGACGGCACTGCCACGGCTGCGCCATCCCTGGTGACGGGCCAGCGCCACGGCGCCGAAGGCGCCGATGATCGGCGTGAAGTACGCCAGGTAGTACATGCTCGACAAGGCCAGCGCCACCCACGCGGCGGTCGCCCCGGCCAGCGCCGCGCGCGATCCGGTCCGTGCGAACACGACGATGCCGGTGAGGGCGAACGGGGCCCACTGGGCCGACAGCGTGTGCAGGTGCGACAGCGAGATCAGGCGGTAGACGTTGAAGCCGAAGAGGGTGCCCGCCGCCACCGCCCCGGCGCGGCGGCCGGTCAGCGTGAGCACGAACTGAAAGGCGCCCAGCGCCGAGAGCCACACGCTGGCCAGGAAAGCTGTGTTGTAAGCGGCGATCGGCGACGCGCCGACCCAGTACAGCGGCAGCACCAGCAGCGTCTGCGGCACGAAGTGCTCCGAGTAGGCGAGCGTCCCCGATTCGGGCGCGAAGATCGGCGCGTTCCACATCCGCGCGAACGCGCCGATGTCGCCGCTGAGCGACCGCGGTGAGGTGCCGGCCGACCCACGCCATCACCCAGGTGACGAACAGCGGATCGCCGAGATCGCTGGGCAGACTGGTGGTCAGATAGCGCGCCAGTGGCCAGGTCGCGACGACGGTGAGCGCCGCGAAACCCAGGGCCGCCAGCAGAAGTTCAACGACGTGCTCTCGGGCCGGGAGGTATGAGGCCAGGCGGCCATTATGTCGGTTGGTCTACACTCCCGTCATGCCTTCCCGATCGGTCGCAAACCGCCGAGTGATCGCCCTGGCCGCCGTGACCTGGCTGGTCGCGGCCGGGCCATCCGCGGCGCAGACCAGCTATCCCGATCCCGCCCAGCGCGTGCTCACCCACCGCGAACAGGCGCCGCTGGTGAAGAGCTGGATCGCCAAGCGCTTCGACACCGTGCTCCCCGCACTGATGACCCGCGAGGGCATCGACATGTGGATCATCGTGTCGCGCGAGTACAACGACGACCCGGTGTTCCGGTCGATGGCGCCGCTGACCACCTACTCGTCGCGGCGGCGCACCATCCTGGTCTTCGTCAACCCCGGCGGCGGCCAGCCGGTCGAGCGCTACTCGATTGGCCGGTTCGACTACGACAAGCTCTACACGATGGTGCCCACGGCGAACGACGCGCAGTGGGAGGGCCTGCGCACGCTGGTCGCGCAGAAGGATCCCAAGGTCATCGGCGTCAACGAGTCGGAGTCCTGGAACCACGCCGACGGGCTGACCGCCAACGAGAAGCGGCTGCTGCTGCAGGCCCTGGGCGAGAAGTACGCGGCGCGGGTGAAGAGCGCCGAGATGCTCGCCGTCGGCTGGCTCGAATACAAGCTGCCCGAGGAGCTCGAGGCCTACCGCCACGTGATGCGCGTCGCGCACCTGGTCATCGGCCAGGCCTTCTCGAACGCAGGTGATCACGCCCGGCAAGACCACCACCGAGGACGTGGTGTGGTGGATGCGCCAGCGGGTCGTCGAGATGGGCCTGGGCAAGTGGTTCCAGCCGTCGGTGACGATCTGGCGGCAAGGCGGCGCCAAGGACGACATGGTGATCCGCCAGGGCGACATGCTGCACACCGACTTCGGCCTCGTCTACCTCGGCTTCTCCACCGACACGCAGCACCTCGCCTACGTGCTGAAGCCGGGCGAGACCGACGCGCCGCAGGGCTTGCGCGACGGGCTGAAGGCGGCCAACCGCCTGCAGGACCTGACGATGGAGCACGCCAAGCTCGGCCGCACCGGCAACCAGGCGCTGCGCGACACCCGCATGCAGGCGATGAAGGAAGGGCTGGTGCCGTCGATCTACTGCCATCGCGGTGGGCTATCACGGCCACGCCGCCGGCCCGCCGATCGGCATGACCGACTACCAGGAAGGCGTGCCGGTGCGCGGCGACTACGTGTTTCGCGCCAACACCTGGCACTCGATCGAGCTGAACGCCACCCACAAGGTGCCCGAGTGGGGCGGCCAGGAGGTGCGCTTCGCCCTCGAGGAAGACGCGGCGCTGATGCCCGACGGATCGTGGAGCTGGATCCTGTCGCGGCAGGACCGCTTCCACCTGATCGAGCCCGGCAACAAGATGTGAAGCGCGGCGCGCCGTCGGCGGGCGCGGCGGGCTATTTCCCGGACGTCCCTGGCCGGGCCCCGTGCGCCTCCAGGAACGCGACGACGCGCTCGAACTTCAGGGCGCGGGCGGCATCGAGGGCCGTGCGGCCGTCGGTGTTGGCGGCATTGACGTCGACGCCCTGCTCCAGGCGAGCGTGACGGCCTCGAGCATCAGGGCCTCGCGTTCACGCGCGATCGGGCTGGCACCCACGCCGCTCCCCCGCCCATGCCGGTCGCCGCCATCACCGCGGTCGTGACGTGCGAGCGGGGCTCGACCGGCTCTTCCGCGTGGTAGTGGCCGCGGTGCACGACCCGCGGGTCGGCGCCGTGCTTCAGCAGCAATCGCATGATCTCGGGCGCGGTGAACCGGGCCGCCAGCCAGTACGGCGTGGCGCCGACCAGTTCGGGCGCGAAGTTGTAGTCCTTCGACGAGCGCCGGGTCGGCGTCCAGGTCTTGACCGGCGCGTTCGGGTCGGCGCCGCGGGCGAGCAGCGCGCTCGCCATGGCGACGTGGCGGCGCATGATGGCGGCATGGAGCGCCGTGAACCCGGCCTCGGCCGCGTTCGGGTCGGCGCCGCGTTCGAGCAGGAACGCCACCAGGTCGCCGAAGCCCGAATGGGCGGCGAGCACGGTCGCGCTGACGCCCCACGCATCCGTGTCGTTCACGTTCGCGCCGGCCGCCACCAGGTGCGTCGCCGACGCCAGATCGCCGGAGCGCGCCGCAAACAGCAGCGCCGTGTCGCCGCCGTGCGGAATCACCTTGTTGTAGAGCGGCACGCCGTGCGGCGGCACGGCCATCACCTGGCTCCACACCTCCGAGCGGCTGTGCACGTCGGCGCCTTTCGACAGCAGCACCTTGACGACCTCCGGGTGCCGCTGCGCCGCCGCCCACATCAAGCGCCGTCTGGCCGCGCGCCGCCCGCGCGTTCACGTTGGCCCCCTTGAGGAGCAGCTGTTCGACGACGTCGGCACTGCCCGACCGCGACGCCACCATGAGCGGCGTTTCACCGAGCAGCAACGCCAGGTTGGGATCCGCCCCGGCCTGCAGCAGCGACCCTGACCAGTCGACGCGCTGCCGTTCTGGCTGGCAATCCACAGCGGCGTCGCGCCGAGATCGTTCGCCGCGTTCACGTTGGCGCCGGCGCCAACGAGCAGGCCGGCGCTGTCGAGGTCATCGCGATGGCTGGCCCAATGCAGCGCGGTCGTGCCGTCGGCCTCGGCCGCGTTGACGTCGGCGCGCTGCCCGACCAGCGCGCGCAGGGCGTCGCGGTCGCCGTTCTTCGCCGCGGCCACCAGCGGCGGGCGCACCGCGTCTGCGGCGGCGCTGGCGGCGGCGCTCGCGCCGGCGACGAGCAGCAGCACCAGCGCCGTCCGCATCAGAGCGACACCGTGTCGATGCGGCAGCTTGCCGGTGCTGCCGCCGACGCGCTCGACCGGCACGTCCATCTTGTCCATCAGCGTGACCAGCAGGTTGGCCATCGAGGGCGCGCCGGTGTAGGCGATGTGGCGGCCGCCCTGGAGCCGTCCGGCGCCGCCGCCCATCAGGAGGATCGGCAGGTTGTCGCCCGAGTGGCGATTGCTGTTCGAGATGCCCGACCCGTAGAGGATGGTCGTGTGGTCCAGCAGCGAGCCGTCGCCATCCGGCGTCGCGCGCAGCCTGGCCAGGTACTTCGCGAAGAGCTCGGTGTGATAGCGGTTGATCTTCGACATGCGGGCGACCAGGTCGGGCACGTCGCCGTGATGCGACAGCGGATGGTGCGCCTCGGGCACGCCGATCTGCGGATACGGCCGGGCGCTCTGTTCCTTGCTGATCATGAACGAGATGACGCGCGTGAGGTCCGACTGGAACGCCAGCACCTGCAGGTCGAGCATCAGCGCCAGGTGATCTTCGAACACCGGCGGCACGCCCTGCGGCATGTCCATCGCCGGCAGGTCGAGGTCGCGCTGCTCCTCGGCCCGCTGGATGCGGCGCTCGACGTCGCGGACCGACTCGGCGTACTCGTTGACCTTGACCTGATCCTGCGCGCCGAGCGACTGCCTGAGCGTCGGCCAGCTTGTCGTTGACCGAATCCAGGATGCTCTTGTGCTGCCGCAACCGCGCTTCGCGGGCCGCGCGATCGGTGCTGCCGCTGTCGCCGAACAGCTTCTCGAAGACCGCGCGCGGGTTGAACTCCATCGGCAGCGGCTGGGTCGGGCTGCGCCACGACAGCGTGTGGGTGTAGACGCAGCTGAGATTGCCGGTGCAGGCGCCGGCGTTGTTGGGCGGATCCATCGCCAGCTCGAGCGAGGCCGACCTGCGTCTCGCGCGCGAAGTGCCGCGCCAGCAGCTGGTCCATCGACACGTCGGCGATGATCTCGACTTCGTTGCGCCCGCCGCGCGCCGTGCCGGTCAGGAACGAGCCGGAGGCGCCGGCGTGGATGTAGTTCCAGTTGGCCTTGAGCCCCGACAGCACCAGCATCCGGTCGCGGAACGGCGCCAGCGGCTCGAGAATCGGCGTCAGCTCGAAGGCCGCGCCCTCGGTCTTCGGCAGCCAGTACTCCATCGCCATCCCGTTCGGGACGTAGAAGGTCTGGAACCGGTGGACCGGTTTCGCGGCGGCGCGCGCCAGCGACCGGCGTCATCGCCTCCAGCAGCGGCAGGCCGATCGTCGCGCCGAGGCCCCGCAGCACGGTGCGCCGAGGCAGGCACTTCGCGGTGAGAAAGGTCATGGGGATCCCCGCATCAGGAACGTCGGACTGTTCACGATTCCCAGAATCAGCGCCGACCATCGATAGTCGCGCGCCGCCGCCGCGCGCACGATCTGCCGCACCGCCGGCCGATCGTAGTACTCGAGCCGCCGGCCCAGCGCGTAGGCCAGGAGCTTCTCGGTCACGGTCGTCGGAAACCGCTCGGGCTGCTGCAGCAGGACCGCCCGCAGACCCGCGAGGCCCTCGACCGGCGCACCGCTGACGGTCGTGCCGGTGGCATCGACCGGCTGGCCCGACTCGTCGATGGTCCGCCACCCGCCGATCGCATCGAAGTGTTCGAGCGCGAAGCCGGGCGGATCGATCACCGAGTGGCAACTGGCGCAGACCGGATTGGTCCGATGTTGCGCCAGCCGCTCACGAATGGTCGGCGGCACCGTGCCGGGCCTGATCTCGGGAAGCGTCGTGTCGACGTTGGCCGGCGGCGGCGGCACGTAGACGCCGAAGATGTTGTCGAGCAGCCATTTCCCACGCAGCACCGGCGAGGTCCGGTCGGGATACGACGTCGTCGCCAGCAGCGCGCCGTGCGCCAGCAGCCCGCCCCGCTGATCGGGGTTCGGGAGCGTGACGCGCCGGAAGCGGCTGCCGTAGATCCCGGGAATGCCGTAGTGACGCGCCAGCCGCTCGTTGACGAACGTGTAGTCGGCGCGCAGCAGGTCCGACACGCTGCGGTCGTCGCGCAGGGTGTCGGCGATGAAGAGCTTGGTCTCCTGCGTGAACGCGTCCAGCAGGTTGTCGTCGAAATCCGGATAGACGTCGGGATGCACGACCACTTCGCCGACCCGCCGCAGGTTCAGCCACTGCGCGGCGAAGTCGTCCACGAGGGCGGACGTCGCGCGCGGATCGGCCAGCATGCGCCGGACCTGCTGGGCCAGAACGGCCGGCGTCGACAGCTCGCCGCGCTCGGCCAGATCCAGCAGGGGCTGGTCGGGAATGCTGCTCCACAGGAAGAACGACAGGCGGGACGCGAGCTCGATGTCGCTCAGGCGGCGGGCCGACGGTCGCGGGCTCCGTGACGCCGGCCGGCGGATCCTTCTGAACCCGCAGCAGGAAATCCGGATCGACCAGCATCCGTTCGAGCGCGAACTGAATCCCCGCGTCGAAGCTGCCGCCCTCGCGCCGGCCGGTCGCGAAGAACTCCGAGCAGCGTCTGCACGTCGCCGCTCGTGACGGGACGCCGGTAGGCCAGCCGCGCCATCCGCGACAGGATCGTCGTGGCGCAGGCGTCGTCCGCCTGCCGGGCCGCAGCCGTCGGGCGCGTCCGGGTGACAGACGAAGATCGCGCGCCGGCTCGGTGTGGCCGCCACCGTGCCGGCGGCGCGGTACGGTCCGCCGATCTGGACCGATCCCACCGCCGCGTAGCCCATGTAGATCTGGTCGTTGGTCAGCACCCTGCCGCGCTGCTGCGGTTGCGGCAGGCCTTCCGGTTCCCACAACTCGCGCACGAACGACACGCCGACGACACGGGGGCCGGCCGAGACCGGCACGCGGACCTCGAGGCCCGCATCGCCGGTCAGCTGCATGTAGGTCTCCCACTCGGGAGCGCCGGCGAAGCCCGGCTCGCCGTCGCCGGCGTAGCTGGCCGCCGCCGGGGTGCCGGGGGCCGTGCCGCCGACCGTGAACCGCTTCAGGAGCTTGCCGTCGAGACGCACATCGAGCTGTTGCGGCCAGCCCATGCCCATCAGGTAGTCCTGATACTGCCGGCGCAGCCGCACCTTGATCAGGTACTCGCCGTCGACCGGGAACTCGTAGTGAATCGCGATGCCGCCGCGAGAGCCGAACGGCAGATCGTCGTCCTGACGGTCCTCCTGGACGACGTGCAGGGGAATCTCGAAGGTGTCGAGCGCCGGGCGCGCGCGCGGCAGCCCGGTGGCCAGCCGCGTGACTTGACGCGCGGCGGACAGATAGCGCTCGAGGTGCGCCGTCGAGATCGTGAGGACGTCGGCGAAGTTGTCGAAGCTGCCGTCGGCGGTCTCGTCACCGGGCAGGAGCGACTTCACGTCGAAGGCCGTCGGATCGAGGGCGAACAGATCGCGCACCGCGTTGCTGTACTGGGTGCGATTGAGACGATGGACGGCGTTGACCCGGCCGGGATTGGGGCGCGCGGCCCAGGCGCGATCGATGTCGGCTTCCAGCCAGGCGGCCACCGAGCGAGAGGTCGCGGCATCGGGCCGGGGCCGTCCGGCCGGCGGCATCGAGCCGGCGCGAAGCCGGGTGATCACGCGTTCCCAGATCTCGGGATTCGTGTGCGGCGCCGTCACGTCGACCGCGTCGAGCGCGAGCCCGGCGGTCTTGAGCCGCTGGTTGTGGCACGTGACGCAGTAGGTGTCGAGCATCGCCCGGGACGCCGGCGCGGCGGGCGAGCGTCGGCTGGGGCGTGCGCGGCGAGGACGTCTCGACGCGGGCCAGGGCGGTTGCGACCCCGGCGCACACGACGAGCGTCACGAGCGCGGCGCGCGGGTGACGCTGAATCCCTGGCCATGGTCAGGTGGCGGCCGAAGGCCAGTATACGGATCACGGGCCGGTCACGGCACGAAGTTTCACGACGCGTTTGGTCCGGGTCTCGGCCACGTAGATCGACCCGTCCCGCCCCACCGCCAGGTCGTGAACGGCGTTGAACACCGGGTCGTTGGGCCTGGCCGAAGCCGATCGCCGCGACGATCTTCCACTGCGCGATCGAGCTTCAGCACACCGGTGTGCTGGGTGTCGTAGTCCTCGCGCCGGATGCCCACATACAGCGCCCCGTCGGCATCGGCGGCCACGCTGAACACGCGGCCGGTGGTCTCGGCGCCTCGGCGGCGCCGCGCCATTGCCGCCTGAACGTGCCGGCGCCGTCGAAGAGCTGCAGTCGCGAGTTCTCCCGATCGGCGACGACGACGTCGGTGCTGCCGGGCACCAGGCTGAGGCCGTGCGGGTTGCTGAACTCGCCCTCACCGGCGCCCTTCGTCCCCCATTCCCGCACCCACTTCCCGTTGGCGTCGAACAGCGCCACGCGGCTGTTCACGTAGCCGTCCGACACGTAGAACGATCCGTCGGGGCGAATGGCGATGTCGGTGGGCTGGTTGAAGTGCGTGGCGTCCCACTTCCCGACGCGCGGCTCCCCCACGGCCCGGATCAGCGTGCCGTCGTGCGAGAACTTGAACACCTGATGCAGCCCGACGTCGGTGAGGAAGACGTTGTTCGCGTCGATCGATGGTGATGCCGTGGGGCACGAGAAAGGTGTTGGCGCCCCACGACCGAATCAACCGTCCGGTCTCGGCGTCGATCTCGAGCACCGGGGCCTCGGTGAGCGTCTCGGTCGCTGCGGGGTCGAAGCCCCGGCCCGGCCGATGGAACACGAACACATGGCCGTCGCTGTCGACGGCGACACCGGCCGCTTCGCCCATCTCAACGCCGGGCGGGAGCTTGGGCCAGTCCTTGACCTCTTCGTAGCGAACCGTCGGCGGCGACCGTGATCGCCGCCAGCCCGTGAGCGCCGCCCATGACGGCCAGCAGGCAGGCGGCGGCGAGCGCGAACACGGCGCGCATCGTTCCTCATGATGGCGATCTCACTCAGGGGACCGGCTCGATCCGCAGCAGCGCCCCGTCGTCTTCGTCGGTGAGCAGATAGAGCAACCCGTCGGGCCCCTGCCGCACCTCGCGAATGCGCTGCCGGAGCTCGGTGAGCATGGACTCGCGCCGGATCTCTTCGGTCTTCGCGTTGAAGACGATGCGCTGCAGGTGTCCCGTGCCCGGGATCTCGCCGGTGCGCATGGCGCCGACGAACACGTTGCCCTTCCATGCCGGGAAGCGATCGCCGGTGTAGACCGCCATGCCGGACGCGGCGATCGACGGAATCCACGAGACGAGCGGCGATTCCATGCCCTCCCGCGTCGGATGCTCGGACACGCGCGGACCGGGATATTCGCGTCCGAAGCTCACGACCGGCCAGCCGTAGTTGCGGCCCTTCAGGATGATGTTGATCTCGTCGCCGCCGTTGGGGCCGTTCTCGCTGTTCCACACCTCGCCGGTCTCCGGATGGACGATGAGCGCCAGCGTGTTGCGGTGTCCCAGGGTGAAGATCTCGGGCCGGTAGCCCGGGCCGGCCGACGAACGGGTTGTCGTCGGGCACGGTGCCGTCGTCGCGAAGCCGGAGGATCTTGCCGCGCAGACTGGCCGGGTCCTGGGCGACGTTGCCGATGTTGCCGCCGGTCGCCAGGTAGACCATGCCGTCGCGGCCAAAGACCACGCGGCCGCCCAGTCCCGAGTTGCCGTCGTAGGCCTCTGGCACCACGAGGTCGCGGACGTCGGTGAGCGCCGCGCCGTCGAGGCGGCCGCGCGCCAGCACCGGCGTGCCGCGCCCGTTCTCGACCGGCTTCGTGTAGGTCAGGTAGACCAGCCGGTTGTCGGCAAAGCGCGGATGCAGCGCGACGTCCATGAGGCCGCCGTTGCCGTCGGTCCGCGGCCGAGGCACACCGGCGATCGGGGTCGGATCGAGGTGTCCGTCGCGAACGACACGGAGCCGCCCCGGCCGCTCGGTGACCAGCATCGCGCCGTCGGGCAGGAAGGCCAGACTCCACGGGTGCGACAGGCCGCGGACGATCACGCGCACGCGGATTCGCTGCTGCTCGGCGGTGTCGAACTCGAACGGCCCGGCCGCCAACGGCGGGACCGGCAGGCCGATGCGCGGCCCCTCCTGGGCGCGCACGACCGCGAGCATGCCGACAGCGAGGGCAACGGCGAACCAGCGTGCGTTGCGACCAGCCATCATCCGCACCTCCCGAGCCTCGTGGCCGATGACTCGGTCCGAAGTATAGGCCGGCGACGGCTGGAAAGGTCGGTCCCGCAGCCCCGGACGTCAGCGGCCGCGCGCGCGCCCCGGCGCCGGTCCGGTCGTCTGCGGCAGCGCGAAGGTGAAGATGGCGTCGCCGGCCGTGATCGTGACGAACTGCCTCCCGTCGACGGCGTAGCTGATGGCCGCGGTGCGAATCGCGGCGCCGAGCGGCACGTGCCACAGGTCGCGCCCACTCTCGGCGTCCAGGGCGATGAAATTGCCCTGACCGTCGCCGCTGAACACCAGGCCCCCGGCGGTGGCGGTCACGCCGGCCCACGCGCCGGAGAACTGCCGGAACTCCCAGCGGACGGCGCCCGTTCTCGGATCGACGGCGCGGACCGCGCCCTCTTCGGGCTCACCGGGGTCGGGGAAGAAGGCGCTGCCGATGTAGGGACGGCCCGCGCGATGCGGCGGCTCGAGATCGTCGTCGGCCATGAACGTGTCGCAGCGTTCGTTGCTGAAGAAATACATCAGGCGCGTCATCGGGCTGTAGGACGGCGAATGCCAGTTGGTCCCGCCGGTCCCGCTCGGGCAGACGCGGGTGCCCTCGACCGATGGATCCATGTTCGGCACCAGGACCGGCCGTCCGCGTTCGTCGATGTGCGTCGCCCACGTGACCTTGGTGTAGGCCCTCGCGCGCAGGAACTGCCCGGTCACGCGATCGAGCGTGTAGAAGAACCCGTTGCGGTTGGCCACGGCCACCAGCTTCCTGGGCGTACCGGCAATCGTCTCGTCGATGAGGATGGGCGTATGGGTGGCGTCCCAGTCGTGGACGTCGTGCGGCGTGAACTGGAAGTGCCACTTCAGAGTGCCGGTGTCGGGATCGAGCGCCACCAGCGAATCGGAGTAGAGGTTGTCGCCCCGGCGATTGGCGCCGTACATCTGCGGTCCCGGATTCCCGGTGCCCCAATAGAGCGTGTTCAGCGCCGGGTCGTACGCACCGGTGACCCAGGCCGGGGCGCCGCCGCGCTTCCACGAATCGCCGGCCCAACTGTCGTTGCCCGGCTCGCCTTCGCCCGGAATCGTGTAGAAGCGCCACGCGCGCTTCCCGGTGGTCGCCTCGTAGGCGTCGATGAACCCGCGGATCCCGTACTCGCCGCCGGCGGCGCCGACGATGACCTTGTCCTTGACGACCAGTGGGGCGCCCGTGAAGCTGTAGCCCTCGTTGGCTTCGGCGGCCTCGACGTCCCAGCGGACGCGTCCGGTCTTCGCATCGAGCGCCACGACGTGGGCGTCGAGCGTGCCCATGAACAGGAGATCGCCGAGCGCGCCGAATCCCCGGTTCTGCGGGCCGCAGCACAAGAGACATGTCCTTGGGCAGCGCGCGCTCGTAGTGCCAGAGCGGCCGGCCGGTGCGGACGTCGATCGCGAAGGCGTGGTTCTGGGGCGTCGTCAGGTACATCACGCCGTCGATGACGAGGGGCGTCGTCTCGTGTCGAGCCTTGAACGCGGGTCTGGAACACCCACTGGAGCGCCAGGCGCCCGACGTTCGTGCGGGTGATCTGGTCGAGCGGCGAGAACCGTCGGCCGTCGTAGGTGCCGGAATAGGTGAGCCAGCTGCTGCGGCTCGCGCGAGGCGCCGGCGAGCCGATCGCCGGTGACTTGCGCGACCAGAGGACGACCCGGCGAGGCAGAGCGCGATCGGGACGCCGACCACCGCGAGACGTCTGAGCGATCGTCATTGCTGTCCGCCTTTCCTGGCCGGCGGTGGACGCGCGAAGCGCCTGCAGGTAGGCGACGAGGTCGTCCAGCGCGTCGCCGTTCAGCTGCGCCTCGCCGTACGCGGGCATCATCGACCGGTCCTCGTGGCCGAAGCTCCTTCAAGTCGCGCTTGCGGAGGCTATGGATTCGATCAGCCGTGTCCATGATCTGCACGGTGAACGTGTCCTCGTTCATGGCCACGCCCACGATCTTCCTGGCCGTCGTTGGTCACGGCGGTCACCGTGTCGTACCGCCGTGCCCCCGCCTCGCCGGTCCCCTCGTGCTCGGTCAGGTAGCGCGCGGGCTCGCGAATGGACTCGATGAGATAGGCGCGCGACCGCGCCGAACCCACCGTGGTGAGCTCCGGGCCGACCCTGCCGCCGCGGCCCTTCACGAGGTGGCACGCGCCACAGCGCCCGCCGCCGAAGAACAGCGTCTCCCCGCGTGCGGCGTCGCCTCGGGACGGGGTGACGGGCTGCTGCAGTGTGCGCAGGTAGGCGACGATCTGACCGATCTCCTCGGGCGTCAGGTGGGCGTGGGCGGCCATCGCGGTGCCAGGCACGCCGCCGCTGATCGTGGCGGCCAGCTCCTCGTCCGAGCCGCCGTGGCTCCATGCGCCGGTCGTGAGATCGGGACCGCGCATTCCGCCCCGGGCCGACACGCCGTGGCAGAACACGCACTCCTGCCGGAACAGCACGGCGCCCTGTGTGACGGCGCTGGCGTCGGTGACGACAGGAGGGGTTGGCGCCTGCGGCGCCCCGGCCTGGCTGGCGAGCGGAAGGGTGACGCAGACGACGAGTCCAACGACGAGGAACGACGTTCGCACCGGGACGATGCGCATACGCGACTCCCACGCGGCCGCCTCCGCCAAGGCTTCGGCGCCCAAGGGAAGGCCGTGTGGCGCGCAGTCTACCACCAGCGACGCGGCAGCGCCGGCTACTCGGTGCGCAGCACCAGGTTCGGATCGATCAGGCTGGCGCGCCGCGCCGGAATGAACCCGGCGGCGGCCGAGACCAGGCCGAGCAGCACCATCGTCGCAATCGCCATCCACGGATCGTTGGCCTCGATGCCGTAGAGCTGCGAGGCGACGAAGCGGCTGAGGCCGATGGCCGCCGGCAGGCCCACCGCCAGGCCGATACCCAGCAGCGTCAACACTTCGCGCATCACGATCCAGATCACCTGCCCGGGATCGGCACCGAGCGCGAGCCGCAGTCCCAGCTCCTTGCGCCGGCGCGCGACGACGAACGCCATCACGCCGTAGAGTCCCACCGACGCCAGCACTGTGGCCAGCAGGCCGAAGCCGGCGGATAGCATCGCGATCAGCCGGTCGGTCATCAGCGTCTCGTCGAGCTGGCCTTCCACCGTCTTCATCGCGTAGATCGGAATCGCGCCGTCCAGCGCCGCCACCTCGCGGCGGACCTGCGAGAACGCCGACGCCCGAGGCTTCCTGTGTGCGCAGGTAGAACACGGCGCTGTTGTTGCCCAACTTCGGGACGAACACCTGCCGCCGGACGCCCTCGCGCGGCCCCTCGTAGAGCGAGTTGGCGGCCACGCCGACGATCTCGATCGACAGCTTCATCTTCGGTCCGTCGCCGAAGCCGATGTGGCGGCCGACCGCGCTCTGCCCGGGGAAGAAGTGATCGGCGAACTGCTTGTTGACGATCGCGACCGTCGGCTCCTTCTGCGCCTCGCCGCGCCGGAAGTCGCGTCCCTCGAGCAGCGGGATGCCCATGGTCTTGAAGTAGTCAGGCGACAGCATGTTCATGAACGCCTGCATGTCTTCCCCGTCCGTGGCTTTGTGACCTTCCACCGACATGGTGCTGTCCCACTCGTCGCCGCTCAGGATCGGCACGCCGGCGACAGCGACGGAGGTGACCCCCGGCGCGCCAGCCAGGCGATCCTGCAGCTGATCGAGGAACTGGCCGGTGCGCACCTCGTCGTAGCCGCTCAGCGCGGGTGACAGCTGGAACGTCACCAGGTTGTCGAGCGCCACGCCGGTGTCGGTGCGCTTCAGGTTCTGCAGGCTCTGCACGAACAGCCCGGCGCCGAACAGCAGCAGGAAGCTGAGCGCCACCTGCGCCGCCACCAGCCCCTTGCGCAGGAACAGCGAGCCGCCGCTGCCGGCCACCGCGCCGGCCGTGTCCTTGAGCGTGTTCCAGGTGTCGGGACGGCTGGCCCGCAGCGCCGGCAGCAGGCCGAACACGACGCCGGTGAGCGCGGTGAGCACGAAGGTGAAGGTGAGGATGCGGGCGTCGGGCGAGGGCTGCAGCAGCAGCGGCGCGCCTTCGATCGGCACGAACGCCAGCAGTGCGCGCGTCATGCCGAACGCCAGGGCGATGCCCAGCACGCCGCCGGCAAAGGCCAGCAGCAGACTCTCGGTGAGGAGCTGGCGCACCAGCTGACGCCGGGTGGCGCCGAGCGACAGCCGGACGGCGATCTCGCGCTGGCGCATGAAGGCGCGGGCGATCAGCAGGTTGGCGACGTTGGCGCAGGCGATGAGCAGCACCAGGCCGACCATGCACATCAGCACGATGAGCGCCACCGAGAAGTCGTTGCGGATTGGCGAGTAGCCGACGTCGGCCTTGGCGATGAGCAGCTTGCCTTTCAGGAACTGCTCGCGGATGTAGGGGGTGAAGTCCTTGGCGCCGGGCAGCGTCGTCTCGTACTCGCGGATCTGGGTGAACAGCGTCTGCATCGGCGCCGCCGCCGACTCGATGGTGTAGCCGGGCTTCAGCCGGGCGAATACCTGTATCCAGCGGGTGCGCTCGTCCTCCATCTTCAGCCACGTCCATTCCGGGGCGAGGATCGGCTGCATCAGGATGGGCACGCGGATCTGCGGCGAGCGGGTCGGATCGAGCCCGGCGAAGCCGGCGGCCGAGACGCCCACCACCGTCATCGGGTAGTTGTTGACCAGCATCTTCGCGCCGATCACGTTGCGGTCGCCGTTGAAGCGGCGCTGCCAGTAGTCGTAGCTCAGCACCACCACCGGGTGGCCCTGGAAGACCTGGTCGTCCTCCTGCGAGTTGAAGACGCGGCCCAGCCGCCGGGGCGACGCCGAGCATCGTGAAGTAGTTGCCCGAGACCAGCTCGGCATCGAGCCGCTCGGTCTGGTTGTCGACGCTCACCGAGGTCTGGACCAGGCGCCGGGCCAGCACCTCGCTCAGCGGTTCGGCCCGCTTCTGGTACTCCCGGTAGATGGGGTACGACTGCTGGCGGATCCCCATGTTGTTGCCGGGGTGCGGCCCCTGCTGGTAGAGCATCACCAGGCTCTCGGGGTCGCGCACCGGCAGCTGGCGCAGCAGGATCTGGTCGATCAGCGTGAAGATCGCGGTGTTGGCGCCGATCCCGAGGGCCAGCGACAGGATGGCCACGGCGGCGAACAGCGGGCTGCGGCCGAGGCCGCGCAGCGCCAGGCGGAGGTCGTGGGTCGGAAGCGTCATCGCCGGCTTAGACGGAGCGACCGGGCCGGAGGTTGTGACGCCCGGGACGGGGACGGGACGGGGACAGTGAGGCGCTCGGCGCTCCGCTGTCGAGCTGCGTGACGACGTGATCCGGCACCCGTCCCGGCCCCGGCCCTGCATTCGGGTAGCTGAACGCCATGTCGGACACGGTCTGGCCGCCGACCGTGAACGACTTCACCACGCCGGTGAAGGTCGTCGTGCCCTTGAGGGCCGGCAGGGTGCCGCCGAACTGGGACGAGTTGCCGACGGTGTCGCCGGTGAGGCCGTTGGCGGTCGAGTCCAGCGACAACCCGGTGGCCTGCCCGCCCGGGGGCGTCACCTGCAGCTCGATGGTCTTGGCGGTGGTGCGCTGGGTGGCCATCCCCATGCCGTCGAGCACGTAGGCGGTGAGCAGCCCGCTCGACGGGTCGAGCACGAACTCGAGCTGGGCCGTGGTGCCCATCTTGACGGTCGTGCCGCCGTGGGGCGGCGGATGCACCATCGTCGACGCCTCGGCCGCCATGCCCCCGGCCTCCTCGGGCGACATCTCGCCGGAGTCGGTGGGCGTGATCTTGATTTGCGCCGGCGGGGCGGGCTCCGACCGGCCGCACGCCGCGGTCAGCCCCGCAACCGTCACCATCGCCGCCGCCGTCGTCACTACACGCAGTCCACGTCTCACGTCACCCTCCAGAAGTCGAACGCCGCGGGTCCGCCCGCAACCCGGCGATCTTAGCAGCGGGACCCGCTTGCTACACTCCCGCGCATGACCCGTGCCCGCTTCGCCGTCCTGGTGACCCTCGTGGCCCTGCTCGCGCTGGCGCCCACCTCCGCCGTGACCTCGCTGCCGTCGGCCGACGGCCAGTTCTGGGATATCCAGGACACGTCGCCGTGGGCCCAGGACAGCGGCGGCATCGCCACCGGCGGCCGGGCCAATCCGTTCAACGGCTTCGGCTACTTGAAGCTGCAGGTGCGGCGCGGGCGAGCCGCTCCGCCGACCATTCGCAACCTCTACCTGCGCGGCTTCGGGCTGTCCCACGACGGCGGTGAGCGCTTCGACAGCATCACGCCGGTGATGGCCGACGGGGTGGTCGTCTCGCGGGCCATCTTCGCGCCCGGCGACGCCAACTACCTGCGCTACTTCGACAGCGTCTTCAACAGCACCGACGAGCCCCGCACCGTGCAGGTGGCGTGGGGCGGCGCCGCCGGCGCCTACGACGACGGCGGCCGGACGGCCGTGGCCACGACCTCGAGCGGCGATGCCCGCATCGACGCCGCCGACACCTTCGTGACGGTGATGCAGAACGCCACCGCTGCGGCCGACCCGCAACAAGGCCCGTCGGGGCACGGGCCGTCGGCCCACGTGCTCGGGTCGCGGGCCGCGGCGCTTCGCACCGCCACCGGGGACATGTACGCCGACCCGTTCACCAACCCCTATCCCGGCTTCGATCCGGCACACGTCGGCTATGTCTTCACGCTCGACCTGCCACCGCGCGCCACGGCCGCGCTCGTGACCTTCGTCGTCAAGGGGCTGAGCGAGGTCTACGACCCACGCGGCGGCTATCCGATCGCGCGCCGCGACGCGCTGCTGTTCTCGTGGAGCGATCCGGTCTACACCGGCGCCGATGCGCGCATCCCCGGAGCCGGCCGCGAGATCGCCAAGGTGACCGACCAGGCGCGTCAGCTCGTCGCCGAGCCCGACCTGCGCGGTCTCACGCCGCGACAGCGGGCGCAGATCGTCAATTGGACCCTGCCGCCGGCAGCGGCGTTGCCGGCCTTCACGGTCTTCGAGCAGTCCGTCGACCAGCTCCAGGCGGCGATGACCTCGGGGGCGACGACCAGCGAGGACATCGTCCGCGAGTACCTGACACGGGCCGCGGTCTACGACCGCCACGGGCCGACGTTCAAGGCGCTGCTGGCCCTGAACCCGCGCGCGATCGCCGATGCCCGGGCGCGTGATGGGATGCGGGCCGGCGGGCCGCCTGCTGGGGCCCTTCCACGGCGTCCCGGTGGTGTTCAAGGACAACATCGACACGACCGATCTGCCGACCACCGGCGGCGCGCTGGCCCTGCGCGACCATCGTCCGCGCGTCGACTCGCGCGTGGCCGCCGGGATGAAGGCCGGGGGCGCCGTCGTCCTCGGCAAGGCGAATCTCGACGAGTTCCCGTTCGGCGATTTCGGCATCAGCACCGTGGGCGGCACCGTCGGCAACGCCTACGACCCGTCGCTGTCGACCGCCGGCTCGAGCGGCGGCAGCGCCACGGCGGTGGCCACCAGCCTGGCCGCGTTGGGGTTCGGGACCGACACCTGCAACTCGTTGTCGAATCCCGGCGGCTTCGCGTCGTTGGCCACGATCCGCACGACCCGCGGTCTCACCAGCCGCGCCGGGGTCATGCCGCTCAACACGTTCAACGACGCCGTCGGACCGATGGGCCGCAGCGTGCGCGACATCGCGCTGGCGCTCGACCTGGTCACCGGCGCCGATCCGAGCGACCCGGTCACGCTCGAGGCGGCCAGCCATGCCGGGCCGTCGTTCGTCGCCAATCTCGAGGCGGCGTCGCTGAAGGGCAAGCGCATCGGCGTGTTCCGGCAGCGCTTCGTCGGCATCACCGGCGAGCGCGAGGTCGCCGAGACGATGGACCGTGTGGTGAAGGAGCTGCAGGCGGCCGGGGCCACGGTCGTCGACGTGGCGGTGGCCGACTACGACGCCAAGTACCGTGTGGCGCGCGGCAGCGCGCCCGGCTCGCTGCTGGCCGGGTGGAAGGCGTACCTGTCCCGAGGCGCAACCCCCGACGACCGCGTCGTGACCGTGGAAGAGCTGGTCGCGTCGGGCAAGATGGCACCCGGCGGCCAGCGCCGTCTCGAGGACGCACTCCGGCCGGCGCCGTCGGGGCCGGCCCTCGAGGCGGCGACGCGCGAGTTCGTGACCAGGCGCGAAGCCTTCCGCCAGCTCCTCGTCGACGCGCTCGACGCCCAGCAGCTCGACGCCCTGCTCTATCCCGCCAATCAGGCGCGGCCGCACACGCACGAGGGCGGCGCGGAACGTTACGGCACCGAGCCCGGCACCTGCGAGGAGAGTGCCGCAACGGGACTGCCCCAGGTCACCGTGCCGGCCGGCTACCTCGGCGGCCGCTACCCCGTCGGCATCTCGTTTCTGGGCCGGATGTGGGACGACCGCAGGCTGCTCGCCATCGGACACGCCTACGAACAGGCGACGCGGCATAGACGTCCGCCCTCGACAGTCAAGTAACGCGCCGCACGGACGCGGGACGCCGCGTCGCGTAGAGGGACCGGGGACCAGGGACCAGGGAATACCCGTCGAGCTGTTCCGCCTGTCGCGTATTCGTAGAGCACGCGAAGCGTGACAGGGTTCTACCTGGTCCCCGGTCCCTAATCCCTGGTCCCTACCTCAACAGGCTTTCGCGAAGTTCCCGGCCATCGAGGCCGGGAACTTCACTATTGCCTGCAACGTAGACATGAAATAGCCTGCATTGCAGACATGAAGCCCACCCCTTACGTCGGCGAGTTCGAGTACGCGGTTCTGCTGGCGCTCCTGCACCTCGAGGGCACCGAGGAGGCCTACGCCGTGCCGGTGCGGGCGCTGCTCGAGTCGCGTACCGGTCGGCCGGTGGCGCGCGGCGCGCTCTACACCGCCCTCGAGCGGCTCGAGGTCAAAGGCTGCCTGCGCTCGCGCATGGGCGATCCGACGGCCGAACGCGGCGGCAAGGCGCGCCGCTACTTCTCGGTCACGCCGCTCGGGGTGAAGGCGCTCAAGGCGATGCATGCGTCTCTGGCCAGCCTCTCGCGAGGTCTCGAGGCCGTTCTGGAGCAGCCATGACACCGACCGCACACGCCTCGGCCATCCCACCCGCGTTCGCCGAACGTCTGCTGCGCGCCAGCGTGCGCGACGCCGAGTGGCGCGACGCCGTCAGCGGCGATCTACGCGAGGAGTACGCCACCCTGGTCGCCCGTCGCGGCCCGGCCGCCGCCGCGCGCTGGTATTGGCGCCAGGCGCTGCCGCTGGCGGCACGGTTCACCGCCGGGCGCGTCGTGCCGGCGATCACGCCCCCGCGGCGCCGCCGGGTCGCGGTCGCCGACATCGAGCGCACCTCGTCGCTCGGCTCCGGCTGGTCGCGCGAGCTGCGTCACGCGTGGCGCGGGCTGTGGCAGCGCCCGGCCCTGTCGGCCACCATCGTCTGCACGCTGGCGCTGGCCCTCGCCGCCAACGCCGTCGTGTTCAACCTCGCCGATGCCTTGTATCTGCGACCGCTGCGGTTCCCCGACGTCGACCGGCTGATCGTCGTCGCCTCGGACGCGATCGGCGAGAAGCCGTACCTCGATCGCGAGTCGGTCACGCCGGCGGATTTCCGCGACTGGCGGCAGTCGATCACCACGGCCACGGGACTGGCCGCCGTGGAGTGGTGGGATCCGAATCTGTCGGGCGTGGACATCCCCGAGCAAGTGGCCGGCTTCCGCGTCACGCCCGGTTTCTTCGAGACGCTTGGCGTGGCGCCGATCCTCGGGCGCACCTTCGGCGACGCCCAGGCCCGGCCCGGCGCCGATCGCGCGGTGGTGCTCTCGCACGCCTTCTGGACCCGCCGGTTCAACGCCGACCCGTCGCTGCTCGGCCAGACCATCCGCCTCGACGGCGCGCCGTATGAAGTGGTCGGCGTGATGCCGCCGCGATTCGTGTTGCCCTACGGCGCCGACGTCTGGGCGCCGCTCGCCTACAGCGACGAGAAGTGGGCCGATCGGAAGAGCGATTCGCTGATGACCTTCGCCCGGCTCGTGCCCGGCCGCACGCTCGCCGACGCCCAGGAAGAATGGCGCGCCGTGGTGGCCCGTCAGGCGGCCGAGTTCCCCGAGACCAACAAGAACCGGCCCGTCACGGTGCTGTCCCTGACTCGCGGTCTGGGCGACGACGCCATCGGCCCGTTCCTGGTCGATCTGGCAGGCGGCGGCGGGCCTGGTACTGCTCATCGCCTGCGCCAACATCGCCAACCTGCTGCTGGCGCGCGGCACCGAGCGGCAGCCCGAGTTCGCCGTGCGCCTTGCGCTCGGCGCCGGACGCGCCCGCCTGGTGCTGCAGCTCCTGCTCGAGGGTCTGTGCCTCGCCGGGCTCGGCGTCGCGCTGGGCGCGGTGCTCGCCGCCGTCGCGATGCGGACCACGCGAGAACTTCCTGCCGGCCAATGTCATCCGCTTCGTGCCCGGCCATGAGTACCTCCACCTCGACGGCATGGTGCTCGCGGTGATGGCCGGGCTGGGCGCGCTGGCGACCATGACGTTCTCGCTGGTTCCGGCGCTGCAGGCGTCGCGCAGCGTCCGCAGCGCCGGTGTGCTGCACGGCATGCGCTCGTCGACCGCCTCGGCCGGGCGGGTGTGGATGCGCTCCCTGCTCGCCGGCGCCCAGGTGGCGCTCACGCTCACGTTGCTCGTCGCGTCGGTGCTCATCGTCGGCGCCGTGGACCGGTCGGTCGACGGCGTGCTCGGATTCGACAAGCGCCAAATGATGACGGCCGAGCTGACGCTGCCCGAGGGGCCCTATGCCGAGATGGCGCGACGCCGCCAGTTCGTCGCCGCCGTGCTCGAACGGCTGCAGGCATCGCCAGGCGCGGTCAGCGTCGCCGCGGTCAGCTCGCTGCCTTACGGCACCAATCCGGCGCGGCGCATCTTCGTGCGCGAGGGCGAAGTCGAAGACCGACGCGGAACGCCGCAGCGCCGGCCTGCTGCGGATCACCGCCGACTACTTCGCGACGATGCGGATTCCCGTACTGCGCGGGCCGCGTATTGCGCGACGGCGACGGCCCGGACGCCACGCGGTCGCGGTGGTGAGTCAAGTCCTGGCCGAGCGCTACTTCTCGGGCGAGGACCCGATCGGCCAGCGGTTCAGGCTGGCGGAAGACGGCGAGTGGATCACCATCGTCGGCGTGGTCGGCGACGTCGTGCACGACTGGTTCACCAATCAGCGTTCGCCGATCGTCTATCGGCCGATGACCCAGGACGTGACCGAACGGCTGGCGCTCGCCGTCCGCACGGCCGGACCTCCAGAGGCGTTCGCGACCAGCGTGCGCCAGGCCGTGGCCGCCGCCGACGCCGACCAGCCGCTCGTCACGCTGCGAACGATGGAGCAGGTGGTCGCCGATCGGGTCGCCGGGGTGGACTACTTCGCCAGGGTACTCATGGTGATGAGCGGGCTGGCGCTCGTCCTCGCCCTCACCGGGATGTACAGCCTCATGGCGTATCTGGCGGCACGCCGCACCAAGGAAGTGGGCGTGAGGCTCGCCCTCGGCGCCACCACCCGGCAGGTCACCTGGCTGGCCGCCTCACGAGCCGCCCGCATCACGGCGGGCGGGCTCGTGGTCGGCACCGTGATGGCCGTGGCGCTTGGGCAGGTGATGCAGTCGGCGCTCTACGGCCTGGTCTCGCCGAGCCTGCTCGTGGTGGCCGGCGCGGTGGCCGTCCTCGCCACGGTGACGATGGCCGCCGGCTACCTGCCAGCCCGCAAGGCGGCGGGCCAGGACCCGTGGCTGGCGCTCAGGACCGAGTAGTCGTCAGACAGGTAAGCCTTTGCCGCGCTATGGGATTCCGACCAAATAGGCAGTTGGGCTTATGTGATTCGAAGAATCAATAAGATTGACTAACTGTGCGCGGACCCGCTAGCCTTTGCAGACGATGGCAGGGCAAAAGCGAACCGGTGCGCAGATTCTGTGGGAGTCGCTCGTCCGCGAGGGCGTGACGTGCGTGTTCGGGTATCCCGGCGGGGCCATTCTTCCGGCCTACGACGCGATGCTCGACTACCCCATCCGTCACGTCCTCGTCCGGCACGAGCAAGGCGCGGCCCACATGGCCGACGGCTACGCCCGGGCCACCGGCCAGGTGGGGGTGGCCATCGCCACCTCGGGACCTGGGGCGACCAACCTGGTGACCGGCATCGCGACGGCGATGATGGACAGCTCGCCGATCGTCTGCATCACCGGGCAGGTGGGCAGCAAGCTCATCGGTTCTGACGCCTTCCAGGAAACCGACATCACCGGCATCACCCTGCCGATCACCAAGCACAACTACCTGGTGTCGAACCCGGAGGACGTCGCCGCCACGGTGCGCGAGGCGTTCTACGTCGCCCGCTCCGGACGCCCCGGCCCGGTGCTCATCGACCTGACCAAGGACTGCCAGCAGCGCTCGTGCGAATTCGAGTGGCCCGAGGCGCACGCGCCGCTCGGCTACCGGCCCGACCTGCGGCCCGGCCGGGCCGACCTCGACCGCGCCGTCGAGATGATCCACGCCGCCACGCGGCCGCTGATCCTGGCCGGCAACGGCATCATCAACGCCGGCGCCAGCGACCTGGTGCGGCGGTTCGCCGAGCACGCCGACATCCCGATTGCGATGACGCTGCTCGGCATCGGCAGCATCCCGGCGTCGCACCCGCTCAACCTCGGCATGATGGGCATGCACGGCGAGGCCTGGGTCAACACCGCCATCCAGGAAGCCGATCTGCTGATTGCGCTCGGCATGCGCTTCGACGACCGGGTCACCGGCAACGTCAAGACCTACGCCCTCAACGCCAAGAAGATCCACGTCGAGATCGACCGCGCCGAGATCAACAAGAACATCAAGGTCGACGTCGGCCTGGTCGGCGACGTCGGGCGCATCGTCGAGGACCTGACACCGCTGGTCCAGGCCGGCAACCGCGCCGACTGGCGCGGCTACATCGACCATCTCAAGGGCGACGCGGCCGTCCGCGACATCCAGAACCTGCCCGACAGCGGCCATCTCTACGCCGCCCACGTGATCCACGACCTGTGGCGCGAGACCAAGGGCGAGGCCGTGGTCGTCACCGACGTCGGCCAGCACCAGATGTGGGAGGCGCAGTACTACAAGCACGACACGCCGCGATCGCTCATCACCTCGGGCGGGCTGGGCACGATGGGCTTCGCGCTGCCGGCGGCGATCGGCGCCAAGATCGCCCGGCCCGACGCCGAGGTGTGGGTCGTGGTCGGCGACGGCGGCTTCCAGATGACGATGGCGGAACTGGCGACCATCGCCCAGGAGAACCTCGACATCAAGGTGGCGATCATCAACAACGGCTACCTCGGCATGGTGCGGCAGTGGCAGGAGTTCTTCTACGAACGCCGCTACGCCGCCACGCCGCTGTCGAGTCCCGACTTCGTCAAGCTGGCCGAGGCGTTCGGCCTGACCGCTGCCGCGGGTCACCGATCGCGCCGGCGTCATCCCGGCGGTGCAGGCGGCCCGCGCCCACAAGGGCACCGTGGTGATCGACTTCCGCGTCGAGCAGGAGGACACCGTCTACCCGATGGTGCCGGCCGGCGCCGATCTGCACGCCATGATCCGCCGCCCGAGCGTGCTGGCCGAGACCGGAGCCGACCAATGACGACCTTTGTCGTGCACGTGGAGAACAAGCCGGGCGTGCTCACGCGGGTGGCGTCGCTGTTCCGGCGCCGCGCCTACAACATCGAGTCGCTCACCGTCGGCCACACCGAGAACAAGGGCATCTCGCGGATGACCATCGTCGTCGACACCGACGACGAGGGCGCGCACCACGTCGAGGCGCATCTCTACAAGCTGGTCAACGTGCTGCGCGTCGACAACGTCACCGTGCGTCCGGCGGTGACGCGCGAGCTGGCGATGATCAAGGTGGCGACCACCGGCGAGACGCGGCCGCAAATCATGCAGCTGGCCGACGTGTTCCGCGCCCGGGTCATCGACGTGTCGCCGCAGTCGCTGGTGCTCGAGATCACCGGCAGCGAGTCCAAGCTCGACAAGCTCCTCGAAGTGCTGCACCCGTACGGCGTGCTCGAGATGGCGCGGACCGGCACGCTGGCGATGGGCCGCGGCGAAGGCGCCCGCCTGCCGGCGGCCGCCGCCGTCACCCCGGGCACCGCCGGCACCGACAGCGAAGAGATCGCCTACTCGGTGTGACGCGCGCGAGTGCGCGCGTCCGCCGCTTCCCTTTCCACCCCGTCGACCGCAGGAGCTTCGTCACGTCATGGCAGTTATCTTCTACGACAAGGATGCCGACCTCGCGCCGATCCAGGGCCGCAAGGTGGCCGTCATCGGCTACGGCTCGCAGGGGCACGCCCACGCGCTCAACCTCAAGGACAGCGGCGTCGACGTGCGGGTCGGGCTGCACGAGGGCAGCGGCTCGGCGGCCAAGGCCAGGGCCGCCGGCCTGCGCGTGACCTCGATTGCCGACGCCGCGCGCGAGGCCGACGTCGTCATGATGCTGGTGCCCGACACGGTGCAGGGCGAGATCTACCGCAAGGCGATCGAGCCGCACCTGACCCCGGGCAAGATGCTGATGTTCGCGCACGGCTTCAACATCCGCTTCGGCGGCATCACCCCGCCGGCCGGCGTCGACGTCTCGATGGTGGCGCCCAAGTCACCCGGGCACCGCGTCCGCGAGCTCTACGTCGAGGGCGCCGGCACGCCGGCGCTGTTCGCCGTGCACCAGGACGCCACCGGCCAGGCGCGGGCGCTCACCCTGTCGTATGCCAAGGGCATCGGCGTGACCCGCGCCGGGGTGCTCGAGACCACCTTCGCCGAGGAAACCGAGACCGACCTCTTCGGCGAGCAGTCGGTGCTGTGCGGCGGCACCAGCGCCTTGGTCAAGGCGGCGTTCGAAACCTTGGTCGATGCCGGCTACCAGCCCGAGATCGCCTACTTCGAGTGCATGCACGAGCTGAAGCTGATCGTCGACCTGATGTATCGCGGCGGCCTCAACTACATGCGCTACTCGGTCTCGGACACCGCCGAGCACGGCGACTACACCGGCGGTCCGCGCATCGTCACCGCCGAGACCAAGGCCGAGATGAAGCGGATGCTCGACGACATCAAGAGCGGCCGCTACGCCAAGCTGTGGATGGACGAGCACGCCGCCGGCCGGCCGAACTTCACGGCGACGCGGCTGGCCGAGCAGAAGCACCCGATCGAGAAGGTCGGGGCCGAGCTGCGGGCGATGATGCCGTTCCTCGACCCGGTGACGGTGAAGCCCGAGGATCAGCGCCAGCCGGTCGGCTGAACGCCTCCGCCTTCACCGGTCGCCGTGGCGTCGTTCCGGTTCGCCGGCTGGAGCTGACGACCACCACGTGCGGCTCGGTCGTGCGCTTGACGCCTGCGTCGCCGTCTCGTCGCATCGCGCCGGGCGCAATGTTTACCTCGTCGAGGCCGATATCGTCACCGCAGTTGGAGAGACTCGGGCTGCGTGCCCGGTGATGTTCTCCGGGGCACGGTCCTGGAGGATCTCCATGCAGCGTCGTTCGTTCCTGCGCACCGCGGCCACGGCTGCCGCGTCTCTTCCGATCTCCGCCTTCGCCACCCGTGTCGAGGGCAATCCGCGACCGCACGGCACCGGCTACGGGCCGCTGGTCGCGGCCTTCGACGACACCACCGGACTGCCGCTGCTGATGCTGCCCGAGGGCTTCCGGTATCTCAGCTTCGGCTGGACCGGCGATCCGATGATCGACGGCACGCCGACACCCGCGGCGCATGACGGCATGGCCGCCCTGCACTGGCGCGGCGATCGCGTGCGCCTGGTGCGCAACCACGAACAAGGCACGGGAACGCCGTTCGGGGAGGTCGCGTACGACAGCGCGTCGGCCGGAGGGACCACCACGGTCGAGTTCGATCAGAAAGCCGGGGAATACGTGGGCACGGCGGCGAGCCTGAGCGGCACCGTGCGCAACTGCGCCGGCGGCCCGACGCTGTGGGGGTCGTGGCTCACCTGCGAGGAAACCACGGCGTTCACCACTGCCACCGGTCTGCCGCACGGCTACGTCTTCGACGTGCCGGCCGACGGCGCCGGCGACCCCGAACCGCTTCGCGACATGGGCCGCTTCTCTCACGAGGCCGTTGCCGTCGACCACGTGACCGGCTTCATCTACGAGACCGAGGACGCCGGCACTACGTCGGGCTTCTACCGCTTCGTCCCGCACAAGCGCAACCGGCTCGGTGACGGCGGCCGCCTGTTCATGCTCAAGGTGGCGACCTCACCGTTGGCCAATCTCGGGGCGAGCTATCCGAACGGGACGACGCTGCCGGTGGAGTGGGTGGAGATCGCTGAGCCCGATTCGGCGTCGCCGACCATGCCGGGGAACTTCGTCTGGGCGCAAGGCCGGGCGCAGGGCGCCGCCACCTTCGCGCGCCTCGAGGGCTGCTGGTCCGGCAGCGACCGCAAGGTCTACGTCGTGTCGACCAGCGGCGGCATCGGACAGGGGCAGATCTGGGTCTACGACCCGCGCGAAGAGACGATCACGCTGCTGTTCCAATCTCCCGGAGCGGCGGTGTTGAACGCCCCCGACAACCTGACGGTGAGCCCGCGCGGCGGTCTCGTGCTGTGCGAGGACGGCAGCGGCGAGGAGTTCGTCCACGGCCTCACCGTGGAGGGCGAGATCTTCCCGTTCGCGAAGAACACCGTCGTGCTGAACGGCGAGCGCAACGGTCTGTCCGGCAACTTCAGCGGGTCGGAGTTCGCCGGGGCGTGTTACAGCCCCAACGGTCAGTGGCTGTTCGTCAACGTGCAGAGCCCGGGCATCACCTTCGCCATCACCGGGCCATGGGAGAACGGCGCGCTGTAGTCCGCCAATCGTGGTCGGGTACGGGCCCCGCAGGCCCGTGCCCGACCCGAAGCTGGTCGAGGCGCGGGCGCGGCGCGCGGTATGGAACGCCGCGCCATCCACTATGATCGACGCATGTCGAGGACTGTAGTGAGTGCTGGCGCTGGTCGCCGCGATGTCGGCCACCGCGTGTGGCGGGGGGAACGACCAGTCGGCGAGCCCGGCGGCGTCCGCGCCGGCGGCGGCGACGCCCCGGCCGCCACCGATCGGGCCGACGGCCCCGGCGTGATCACGGGGACGATGACGTTCGACGGGACAGGCGCCGGCGCCTCGACCGTTGCGCATGGACTCCGACCCGAAGTGCGTGCCCGGGCCCGGCGCCATCTCCGAGAGTCGTCGTGGTTGGTGCCGGCAACGGACTCAAGAACGTGTTCGTCTACGTGAAGGACGGGCTCGGCCAGCGGACCTATCCCGTCCCGACGACGCCGGTCACGGTCGACCAGAAGGGCTGCCAGGTACGTGCCGCACGTCCTCGCGGCGCAGGTCGGACAGACGATCAAGGTCGGCAACAGCGACGTCGCCATGCACAACGTCCACGCCCTGCCGAAGAGCAACCGCGAGTTCAACTTCAGCCAGCCGGCCAACGTGCCGGTAGTCGACCGCGTGTTCACCGCGCCCGAGATCGGCATCCCGATCAAATGCGACGTGCACGGATGGATGAACGCCTACGCCCACGTCGTGCCGCATCCGTTCTACGCCGTGACCGGCGACGACGGCCGCTTCGAGATCAAGGGGCTTCCGCCCGGCACCTACACCGTCGAGGCGTGGCACGAGACGCTCGGTACCCAGACCCAGTCGGTGACGGTGGATGGCCAGACGCCGGCCACGGTGACCGCCGCCTTCAAACCCGCGACGTAGGGCGGGGCGCCGGGGGGCGGGAATGTATAATCCCGCCTGCACGTCATCAGACAGAGGAGCCGCAATGGGTAACCGAGTCGTACAGGCCGTGGCCGCCGCCACGTTGACACTGGCCCTGACCGCATGCGGTCAGAGCGCGCCGCAGCCGGGCCGGGTGTTCTTCGTCACGCCGAAGAACGGCGCGACCATCAAGCCGTTGTCGTCGGTCGAGTTCGGCAGCGAGGGCGTCACCGTGGCGGCCGTGCCGCCGGGCGAGCTGACCCCCGCGATGGTGCGTCCGCAGACGATTCACTATCACCTCGGCACCGACACCGACTGCCTGCCGGCCGGAACGGCCATCCCCAAGGCCGATCCGTGGATCCACTTCGGCGACGGCAAGAACGTGATCGAGATGTCGCTGGCCCCGGGCTCGCACCGGATCGCGGTTCAGGCCGGGGACGACATGCACCGGACCATTGCCGGGCTGTGTGAAGTGATCAACGTGACGGTCGCCCCGTAAGGGGCGGGCGTCGCCCTCGATCGCGCTGGCGGTGCGACGCGCCGCCAGCGTCCGGTCAGTTGCCGGTCGGGGAGCCACGGCGTGACGCCCGGCGGCCGGCGTCTCAGGCCGCCAGGAGGTCGCCGACGAGGGCGGCCACCCTGGTCCCGTACAGCTCGATGCTGCGCAACGCCGCCTCGTGCGGGAGCTGGCCGTTGCTGTACTTCATGTCGAAGCGCGACAGGCCGAGGGTGCGGACCGTCGCGGCGATCTTGCGCGCCACCGTCTCGGGCGACCCGACGCACAGCGCGCCGTCGGGCCCGACCTCGCGGTCGAAGTGCGCCCGGGTCATCGGCGGCCAGCCGCGTTCGGCGCCGATGCGCGTCATCATCGCCTGATAGTGCGGCCAGACCTCCTCGCGCGCCTGCTCGTCGGTGGCGGCGACGTGCCCGGGCGAGTGCGCGGCGATTGGCAGCGGGCCGTGGCCGAACCTCTCGAGCGACTGGTGGTAGAGGTCGACGAACGGGCGGAACCGCGCCGGGCTGCCGCCGATGATCGCCACCGTGAGCGGGAAGCCGTAGCGCGCCGCCCGCACCACCGACTCGGGACTGCCGCCGATGCCGACCCAGGTGCGCAGCCGGCCCGACTCGATGCCTGGATGGACCCGCTGGTCGGCGAGCGCCGCCCGGGTCCGACCCGACCAGGTCACCGGCTCGCCCGACTGCAACGCCGCAAACAGCTGCAGCTTCTCCTCGAACAGCAACTCGTACTGCGACAGGTCGTAGCCGAAGAGCGGATACGACTCGGTGAACGACCCACGACCGAGGATCACCTCGGCCCGTCCGTTCGACACGGCGTCGAGCGTGGCAAAGCGCTGGTAGACGCGCACCGGATCGTCGGTGCTGAGCACGGTGACGGCCGAGCCGAGATGAATCCGCGACGTCCGCGATGCGATCGCCGCCAGCACCACCTCGGGCGCCGAGATGGCGAAGTCGGGGCGGTGGTGCTCGCCGACGCCGAAGCAGGCCACGCCCACCTGGTCGGCCAGCACCGCTTCGGCGACGACGTGACGCAGCACCTGCGCGTGGCTGAGGGGCCGGCCGTCGGCGCCGAGGGTGACGTCGCCGAACGTGTCGAGGCCAAGTTCAATTTCCGCGGATCGTGCCACGCTCCGTCCCTTCGATCCTGGCGTGGACGCAACCCGGCGTGCCCCCGCGGCCTTTTACCTTCCCCGGTCCCTGGTCCCTGGTCCCTGGTCCCTGCTATTTCGGCAGCCGCTCCGGCATCTCCGCGATCACGTAGCTCACCACGGCGATCGCCGCCGCCGCCTTGGACACCTCCTCGGGCGCGATGCGATCGACGGTGTCGGCCGGGGTGTGGTGAATGGTGAAGTAGCGCGTCGCGTCGCCCTGATACGCCATCATCGGCACACTGCCGGCCTGGGCGATCGGACCGATGTCGGCGCCGCCACCGCCCGGGCCGATCTCGGCCATGCCCAGCGGACGCAACAGCGCGCCGATGTCGGCGATGACCGCGCGCGCGCCGTCGGAGCCGGAGAACCCGAGCCGGGCCGGCGCAAAGACCCCGGAGTCGGACTCGAGCGCGAAGACGTGGTCGCCGGCCGACGCCTTGTGCGCGTCGCGGTAGCCGGTGCCGCCGCGCAGCCCGTTCTCCTCGTTGGTGAAGAGGCCGAGCCGGACCGTGCGCCGGGGGTGGAGGCCGAGCGACTTCATGAGCCGCAACGCCTCCCAGGTGACGACGCAGCCGACGCCGTTGTCGGAGGCGCCGGTGCCGACATCCCACGAGTCGAAGTGGCAGCCGACCAGCACGATCTCTTCCGGCCGCTCGCGGCCGACGATCTCGCCGAGCACGTTGGCCGAGGGCACGTCGGACTCCATGTGGGCCTCCATGCGCAGCCGGACGCGCACCCGCATGCCCCGGTCGCTCAGGCGCTGGATGCGACTGGCGTCCTCGGCGGCGATAGCGGCGGTGGGAATCTTGACCGCGGCGTCGCCGTAACTCATGCTGCCGGTATGGGGCGTGCGCAGCCCCATCGGCCCGACGGCGCGGACCAACGCCGCCACCGCGCCGTGACGAGCCGCGGCCACCGCCCCGCCGTAGCGGTACTGCACCGTCTCGCCGTAGCCGGTGTAGGGCACGTTGAACAGCACGATCTTGCCGCGGGCGTCGGCCGCGCGGTTGTCGAGATCCTGGAAGCTCTTCACGACCAGGACGTCGGCCTCGAGACCGGTGGCCGGCGTGGCGACGCTGCCGCCGAGGCCCAACATCGCGATCGGATGCTCGGGCGGATCGACGATCTCGGCACTCTCCTGCCCGCGCACCCAGCGCGGCACCATCACCCGCTCGGTCCGCACGTTGGCCAGGCCATCGGCCTTGAGGGTCGTGACCGCCCACTCGATGGCGCGGTTCAGGTTCTCGGACCCCGACAACCGGTTCCCGTAGGTGTCGGTCAACTCCGCGAGCCGCCGCCAGGCGAAATCGTCGGCCTGGGCGGCGGCGATCAGCCGGGCGCTGACGTCGGCGTAGGGGGCGACGCGAGGGGGGACACTCGTCTGGGCCCGCGGCGCGCCGCCGGCGACGAGCCACAAGGCAACCAGGGACAACACGACCGGAACGCGGCTGGACATGGCGTCATTCTACCGGGCGTCGACTCACTGGACGGCCGGCGCGACGATCAGAACTTGACGGTGTAGACCAGGCGGAAGGCTCGGCCCATCTCCGGCACCACGTCCTTCAGGAAGTTGAGATGGTTCCGGTAGGAGGTATCGGTGGCGTTGTCGAGCCGCGCCGTCACCGCCTGCACCGACCGCGCCGACTGAATCGTGTAGGTCGCGTGCAGGCGTAGCAGCCCGTAGGCCGCGGTCTCGGTCTCGGCGCCGAACACGCGGTCCTGCCGGGCCACCGCGCTGGCGTTGGCGCCGACCTGCAGCCGCCCCTGCGTGTAGCGGAGCCCGGCCACCAGCCGCTGCGGCGGAATCCGCGGCATCGGCTGGCCGTCGATCTCGCGCTCGGCGCGCACGCCGTCGTAGGTCAGCTCGGCGCCGATCCGCTCGGTGATCGTCACGTCGGCGTGGGCTTCGACGCCCCACATCATGGCATCGGTGCCGTTGAACTCGATGACGGGAAACTCGTTCTCCGGAGGGCCGTCCTGGTGTTCGAGGCCGAAGCGCTCCTCGAACTCGCCCGCGCGCGCCGCGACCTCCTCGTCCGACAGCGGGTTGCGGAAGATGAAGTCGTCGATGTCGTTGCGGAAGACGGTGACCTCGCCCTGCACCCGCGCGCTGCGGGCGCGCACCGACACGTCGAAGCCGAGGGCGCGCTCGGCCTTCAGGAATGGGTTGCCGATCTCGAAGCTGAGGTTGCCCGGGTGCGGCCCGAAGAAGTACAGCTCCTCGAGCGCCGGGTTACGGGCGGCGCGGGCGAAGCTGAAGGCGATGACCAGGTTGTCGCTGGCGGCCTGTGGCCGGATGAGCGCGCCCGCCGACACCGAGTACTCGGTGAAGTCACGGTCGGGCAGCGCCCCGTCGGGTGTGAAGTTCGTCTGATCGACCCGGCCGCCGAACTGCAGCGTGAAGTGTGGCCAGGCCACTTCTTCGTAGAGGAACGCGGCGAACCCGCGCTGATCCACGGCCGGCGACAGCGCCTCGGCGCCGATCGCGTCGAAGGCACGCGTCAGGAACCAGCCGCCGACCGAGCCCGACAGCCGGCCGGTCGGCCGGTGCGACAGCATCACCTCGCCCTCGACGGTGTCGTTGTCGAACCGCGTCCCCACTTCCTCGCCTTCGAGCTCGTTGTGGGTATAGCGGCGCACGCCCAGGGTGGCGCGATAGGACGTGAACGGCCCGGCGAGGCCCTGGCCGCCGGCGCGGGCCGACAGCGCGTGGCGCCGCGGCGTGAGGCTGATCTGGCCCTCTTCGATCACCGGCACGCCGTACTTCGTGTCGTCGTAGCCGTAGCTCACGCCGGCGTACTGCCGCTCGCCGGTCCAGCCGCCACCGATGTTGACGAACCCGCTGCGTGACTGCGAGTTCTCGACTTCGCCCTCGGGCGTCTGATAGCTGTCGGCCCGCTGGCCGCCACCGCCCAGGTGCATGGCCCATGTGCCGTTGCCGAGGTGCACGTCGCCCGCGCCTCCGGCCGGCAGGTTGTTGCTGCCGAGATTGAGCGTGAACGATCCGGTCGGCGCGGTGACCTTCTCACTGGGAATCTGGTCGGTCACGATGTTGACGAGCCCGCCGATGGCATTGGCGCCGTAGAGCAGCGTCGCCGGCCCGCGCACCACTTCGATGCGCTGCGCCGACGCCGGATTCACCGGCACGCCGTGGTCGGCCGACTGGCTCGACAGGTCGCCCATCCGCTGCCCGTCTTGGAGGACCAGCACCCGGTCGCCGTCGAGGCCGCGGATCACCGGCCGCGCCGGCCCCGGGCCGAGCGATCGCATCGCCACACCGGGTTCGGATTGCAGCGTCGCGCCGATCGTGTCCTGCAGCTGGCGCGCGAGGTCTTCGGCCGACAGCACCGAGGTCGGCTGGTAGGACTCGAATTGCGGGCGCGGATTCGGGCTGACCGAGAGCACTTCGGCGAAATGGAGGTCGAGATCCACCTCGAGGTCGAGGGTCGCCGTGCCGGCGCCGACCGTCACCTCAGCGCGGCGGCTGCTGTAGCCTTCGGCCCGGACCGACACGTGGTACGGACCGGGCGCCAGGGCGTCGAATCGATAGGTGCCGTCCTCCGCCGTGCGTGCCTCCCGGCGCAACTCCTCGACCACGACCGCGGCCCCGGCCATCGGTTCGCTCGCCCCGGCGCGGGTGACCTTGCCGGTCAGGCTGCCGGTCTGGGCGAGGAGCGTCACGTGGCCACCCCACACACGCCACCGCCACCCCGATCACGCGGGCCAACGACGACACCAGAATCCGTTACCGTCCCGTCCCTCCAGGACATCGTCCGACAGCGTAGCGATGGCCCTGGCGCCGACGCCACCGAGAGGCGGTGAGCTGTGCTGCGCCGCCAATGGATGGATGTCCGTGTGCGACGGATGGGACCCGCGCGGGAGCCGTGCTACCTTCGAGGCGAGCTGCGCCGCGTCATGTTCCCCACGGTTCGCCCTCTCCCCGCCGTCCTCGTGCTCGTCATGGCGCTGCCTATGGCGGCCGCGGCACAGACCGGATCGATCGCCGGCGTGGTCACGACCGCGGTGCCCGCCCTGCGGCCACTGCGCGTCACCGCCGACATCAAGGTGTGTGGGACACAGCTGCCCGATGAGGCGATCGCCGTCGGGGCCGGCGGCGTTCTCGCCAACGCGGTGGTCACCCTCACTGGCGTAAAAGTGCGAACGCCGTATCCCGACCCCCAGGTCACCAACGAGCAGTGCCGGTTCGTGCCGCGGGTCCAGCTGGCACGGCCGGGCGCCCCGACCAAGACCACGAGCAAGGACGCGTTGCTGCACACGACCAATGCCCAACAGGACGGCGGCCGCACGCTCTTCAACGTCGGTCTGCCGGTGCCCGGCATGGTCGTCACGCGGCCGTTGAACGGGCCCGGCCTGGTCCGCCTGACGTGCAACACCCACACGTGGATGCGCGGCTTCGTCGTCGTCACCGACGAAATGGGCGCGGTGTCGAGGGCCGACGGGCGCTTCGAGCTGGCCGGGGTTCCGCCAGGCACCTACGAGCTCAGGGTGTGGCACGAGATGCTCAAGGCGCCCCCAATCAAGGTCACCGTCACGGCCGGCGGGACCGCCGACGTCAAGATCGCCTTGGTGCGCTGAGTCTCCGGGTCCGGAGGCGACGGCACGGCTTTTGTAGGATAGTCATGTAAGCCCTGCCGTAACGGAGTTGATGCCATGACCCTGCGCACCCATGCCCTGCCGCGACGACGCCCGGTCGCCACGATCGTGGTGGCGCTGTTCGCCGTCGCCACGTTGGCCGGTCAGACCGTCATCACCCCGCCCAAGAACAGGTACACGCCCGAGCAGGACGTGCAGCTCGGTCGCGAGGCCGCCGCCGAGGTGCGCCGCGAATATCCGATCATCAACGACCCGCAGATCGCCGGCTACCTCGAGCGCGCGGGCCACTCGCTGGTCGCCGTGGCGCCGCGTGAGCTCAACCACGAGGTGTTCGAGTACCTCGTTCACGCCGGTCAACCTGAAAGAGATCAACGCGTTTGCGCTGCCGGGCGGCCCGATGTTCGTCAACCGCGGCATGTTCGAGGCCGCGCAGGGCGAAGGCGAGGTCGTCGGCGTCATGGCGCACGAGCTGGCGCACGTCCTGCTCCGCCACGGCACGGCCAACGCCACCAAAGCGCAGAATTTCCAGATCGGCGCGATCGCTGGCGCCATCGCCGGCGCGATCATCGGCGGTGGCGTCGGGCCAGGTGATTTCGCAGGGCTCGCAGTTCGGCCTCGGCGCCTGGCTGATGAAGTACAGCCGCGAATACGAGAAGCAGGCCGACCTGCTCGGCGCGCAGATGATGGCGCGAGCCGGCTTCGACCCGCGGGACCTGGCGCGGATGTTCGAGACCATCGAGCGGGAGGGCAAGGGCAACACCCCACCGCAGTGGCTGAGCAGCCACCCCAATCCGGGCAACCGCTCGCAGTACATCCAGCAGGAAGCCGCCAAGCTCACCATCGCCAAGACGGCCGGACGGCAGCGGTTTCGCGACCGCGAAGTCGAGGTTTGCCGGAATGCCGGCCGCCAAGTCGATGGCCGACATCACGCGCGCCGGCGGCAATGGCAGCGAAGGGGGCGAGGCCCCGGCGTCGGTCGGCACCGTCGGGCAGCCGGTCCCGGCGCCCTCGACGCAATATCGCACGCAGCGCGGTGGGCAGCTGTTCCAAGTCAACGTGCCCGCCAACTGGACCGGCGTGGCGGGCACCAACGCCGTCAAGTACGTGCCCCAGAACGGATTGGGCGAGTACCGGGGGGAGAACGTATTCACGCACGGCGTGGAGCTGGGCGTGGCGCGGGCGTCGTCGCGGGATCTCGCCGAGGCGTCCGACACCTTCGTCAACGCGCTCCTGCGCTCGAACCCGGGGATGCAGGTCGCCAGCGGCCAGCGACAAGTGGGAATCTCGCAGCGCGCCGGCATCGGCACGGTCCTCACCGGGCGGTCGGCGCTCAATCAGGGCGAGCGCGTCGGCGTCTACACCACGTTCCTGGCCGACGGCAACCTCTTCTACTACCTCACGGTCGTGCCCGAACGGGACGCCGAGGTCTTCGCGCCGGCCTTCGACCGGGTCGGCAATTCGATCCGTCTGAACGATCGCTGAGTCGGCGTCCCCAGAGCTCGGCCCAGCGCCGCACCAGGTTGTGGTACACGCCGGTGAGCTGCACCGCGGCGGCGTGGGCCTCGGGCGTCGCCGGCAGCTTCCGGATGGCCGCATCGAGGTCGAACAGCAGCGTCCGATCGGCGTCGTGCCGCACCATGCTCTGCAGCCAGAAGAACGAGCACGTACGCGTGCCGCGCGTGACCGGGCGCACGTGGTGCAGGCTGGTCGAGGGATACAGCACCAGGTGACCGGGCGGCAGCTTCACGCTATGGACGCCGTAGGTGTCCTCCACGACCAGCTCACCGCCGTCGTACTCGTCGGGGCCGGTGAAGAACAGCGTGCACGACAGGTCGGTGCGGATCCGGTGCGCCGTGCCCGTCACCTGGCGGATCGCGTTGTCGACGTGGCTGCCGAACGACTGCCCGCCCGAGTAGCTGTTGAAGAGCGGCGGGAACACGTGCAACGGCAGCGCCGCCGAGATGAAGAGCGGGTTGCGCTGCAGCGCCTGGACGATCATCTCGCCCAGCTCGCGGGCCACCGGATGGCCTTCCGGAATCTGGACGTTGTCCTTGGCCCGCGCCGACTGATGGCCGGCGGTCACCTTGCCGTCGACCCATTCCGCCGACGCGAGCAGGCGGCGCGCGTGCGCCACCTGCTCGGCCGTGAGGACGTCTGGAACCTGAATCAGCATCGCGTCGGCACCGGCCTCAGAACCCGAACTGCGTGCTGAGCAGGAACGACCGCGTGTAGCCCGGGTTGTAGCGGCCGCCGTTGTTGTTGATGCTGCGGATGTAGACCTCGTCGGTGAGGTTGTAGGCGTTCAGCCGCAGCGTCAGGTGGGTGTTCACCGCATAGGACGCCACCGCGTCGATCAGGTGGTAGGCCGGCACGACGATGGTGTTGGCGGTGTTGACGTAGGTCTCGTCCGAGAAGCGGACGCCCCCGCCGATGGTGAAGCCGCGGACGTTGTAGGTCGTCCACAGGCTGCCCGAGCGCTCGGGCAGGAGTGTCAGCTGCATGCCGTCGAGGGCGACGTTCTGCGAGTTCTGCTTCCCGTCGATGTAGGCGAAGTTGGCCATCACGCTCCAGTGGTCCGTGATCTGCCCGACCAGCCCGAGGGTCGCGCCCTGCACGTGCTGCTCGTCGTCCTGGTTGAACAGCGGCGGCACCGTCGTCGCGTCGATGGTGTAGATGACGTTTTCGTTGCGCGTGTCGAACAGGGCCAGGTTCGCCGACAGCCGCCGCTGGAACAGGTCCCACTTCCCGCCGACCTCGAAGTTGCGCGACACCTGGGGATCGACGTTGGGGTTGTTGGCGTTGTTCGGCTGCGTGCTCAGCGCGAAGTTACCCGAGCCCGGCGGCGTGACCGTCGAGCCGTAGGAGACATAGGCGTTCAGCGTCGGGGTGACCTGATAGAGGATGCCGGCCTTGCCGCTGACCACGGTGTCCGCGGCGTCGACGTCGGTGCGGATGCCGGTAACCGCCAGCGACCGGAACTCGGTGTCGTAGTTCTCGACCCGCAGGCCGCCGCTCAGCTGCAGCTTGCCGATGTTGACGACGTCGAAGCCGGAAACGGCAATCGTCCGGGTGGTCGCGTCGGTCGTGGCCCCGGTCGGCGCCAGCGCGTAGTCGGTGATCGGGGCAAACGGATTCGGGTCGTAGATGCTCTCCGGCGCCCGGGTGCCGCCGCCGCCCATCCCCGGTGCGGAGTAGTCCTCGCCGACCAGCTCGACGCCGGCGGTCAGCGAATGCGACAGCGCGCCGGTGGTCAGCCGTCCGGTCAGCGTCGTCTGATTCGAGACAGATCGAGTTCTCGCGGTAGTTGACCTGCCGGCCGAAGATGACGGTCTCGGTCTCCGGCACGTAGCTGGTGGGCGACTGGATGGCGGTGATGACCGCCTCGCGCGAGGTGTCGTTGTAGCGGGTCTGGTTGCGCAGCGACCAGTTGCCAGCGAGGTCCTGATCGAGGCGCGCCGTCACGCTGGTCTGCTCGGCATGGTCGAAATCGACGTCCGGCGAGCCGTAGTAGTTCTCCTGATCCACGGGCCGCGACGTCAGCACCGAGGTCGGCGTCAACGGCTCGGTCCAGGCCGCGCCGGGGATGCCGTAGTCGGGCACGTTGTCCTGGCGCGTGAACTGGCCCGAGACGGTGATGCGGGTCGGCGTGCCCAGGCCGAGGGCGAGGCTCGGCGCGATCGCCTTGCGCTCGTTCTCGGCGTAGTCACGGCCGGCGACGCCGCCGTCCTGCCACATCGCGTTCAAGCGCAGGGCGGAGCCGGCCAGCCAGCTGCCCGGCTCACCGGTCGGCAGCTGGACGTTGACGTCGGCGGTGGCGCGCACGGCGTCGGCGGTGCCGTAGGTCAGGGCGCCGCTGTAGGTCGAGCCCAGCTGCGGCGTCTTCGTGGTCATGTTGACGTAGCCGGCGGCGTTGCCGCGCCCGACGTCGGATCCGGTCGGGCCGAGGTAGACCTCGACCTGCTCGAGGTTGAAGACGTCGCGGGTGATCAGGCCGTCGTCGCGGACGTTGTCGACGAACAGGCTGTTGGCGGCGCTGAAGCCGCGCATGTTGAACATGTCGCCGGCGGTGCCCGAGGCGCCGCCGCCTTCCCCGGCCTGGAGGGTGATGCCGGGCACGTTGCGCATCGCATCCGACAGGGTGAACGAGCCCTGCTCGGACATCGCCGCCTGCGGGATCACCTGGATGGTCTGCGGCGTGGCCGACAGCGTCGTCGCGTACTTCGGCGACTCGACGCGCGGCAGCCGGCCGGTGACCTCGAGCGATTCGCGCACGCCGCGCACGTCGATGGTGATGGTGCTGCCGCTGCGCGTGGCGGCCAGCGCGGTGCCATCGAGCAGCGCCTCGAGTGCGGCGTCGATGGCGTAGGTGCCCGAGACGCCGGGCGATGCCATCATCCCGAGGGTGTCGGCGGGCAGCTGGACCATGACGGTCAGCCCGGTCGACGCTTCGAAGGCGCGGATGCCGCATCGAGCGGACCGGCCGGGATGTCGAACCGCAGCTGTTCTGCGGGACGCACCGCCGCTGGAGGTTGCGGGGCCTGTGCGGCGGCCGGATCGGCGCCGAGCGCCGCCGAGACCACCAGGGCGCTCAACGAGAACAGACGAACCGCGCCGCGCTTGCGCGGACGGCGGAACGGAATACGGGGCCGGCTGATCATGACGGTGACGGACGTTCCTTCCTGACGCTGACTGACTACTGACTGACGACGACCGGGTAGTCCAGGGTGCGGCCTTGGCCCTCAGGCGGCCGCGCGGGATCTTCACGACGCGCTCGTCGGCGCTGCGGCGACGCAACCACGCCCAGAAGCGGCGCAACGCGAGCGCGATGCCGGTGTAGACCAGCACGGCACCGCCGGCCGATACCAGGCCGGCGATGGTCTGGCCGGGGATGCCGTAAATCTCGCCGGTGTGGGCGAAGCGCAGCCAGCTGCGCAGGCGCCGGCCCGGACCGAGATCCTCGAACGACTCGGTCTTGACGATCGCCGCAGACGCGCGATCGACGCTGAGCGTGCGGCGATACTGCGGCTGGCCGCCGTAGCCCTCGTCGAGGTGATGACGTATGGGCCCTGCGCCGGTCCGCCGAGTCGCACGCTGATCGTGCGCCATGCCGGCACCTGGGCCTGAGCAGCCGCCCACGCCGCGTCGAGTCCAGTGACCTCGACGGCGCGCGGACGCTCTTCGCGCGCGCCGCCGCGTTCGCGGCCGCCAGGCCGCGCCCCCGCCGGCGGCCCGGGAGGCGCCTCACCGGCGATGCGATAGACCAGGTTGCCGGCCCAGGAGTAGGAAATCGGCACCGCGCCGGCGACGACAATCGCCAGCGGGATGGCCGACCAGATCCCGATCACGTTGTGCCAGTTGAAGTCGCGGGCCTTGCCCGGCAGCCCGCCGCGGAACCAGAGCACCTGCGTGAACTGGAGGCGGGTCCACACCCGCGGCACCCAGAGGTAGATGCCGCTGAGCACGATGAAGAGGAAGCCGAGGTTCGCCGCGCCGGTGATCGCCTTGCCGGTGGCGCGGCTGGTGTCCTGCAGCGCGATCCAGCGATGCCAGTCGGTCATCGTCCGGAAGAAGGCGCGCAGGCGCGGCGACGGCTCGCCGAGGATCGCCCCGGTGTAGGGATCGACCAGCCGCGGCCGGCCGCCCTCGACGCTCACCGTGACCGGCGCGCGCGGATCGCGGCGCGCCGTGATCCCGGTGGGTGCCGCCCCCGGCTCTGCGGCGACCGCCGATGCCAGCAGCGTCTCTGGCGGCAGCGGTCGCGCATCGGCTGGGAGCGGCACCGACCCGGATCGGCGATCGGCCCACTCGAGCATCTGCTTTTCGTAGGTCAGGGCCACGCCGGTCACGCACATGACGAGGATGACCACCCCCGCCACGACTCCGGTGGTGAGGTGCAGCCAGAACAGCACGGAGCGAAAGAGCTTCATGAGAAGTTGAAACTGAGACTCTGTCTCAGAGTTTGGCCAGTCTATTGGCGACCGAAACGGTCGGTCAAGCAGAAAATGAGACCCTGTCTCAGAATTGCGCGTGGCGTCGCCGCTCATGCCCTGGAATCGGGCGATGGACGGCCGCACCGGGCAGGGACCAGCGCGGTGACGAACCGGGCCGATGGCGCCTTTCGTTGTGGCAGCGAGCGGCCGCCATGGATAGACTGCGGCCCTTTCGAGGGGGACGCCATGGCTGCGATGCACGCGGACGCTTCGTCTGGTACGACCTGATGACCACCGACGTCGAGGCCGCGAAGCGCTTCTACACCGCCGTCGTCGGCTGGTCGACGGAGCCGTGGCCGAGCGCCGGGCCGCCGTACACGATGTGGAAGGCGAACGACCGCGCCATCGGCGGCGTGATGGCGCTCTCGGATGCGGCGCGCGCCGGTGGTGCCCCGCCGCACTGGATGGCCTACGTCTGCGTCCCCGACGTCGACGCCACCGCCACGCAGGTCGTGAGCCTTGGCGGCACGGTGCTGGTGCCGCCGTTCGACATCAAGGACGTCGGCCGGGTGGTCATCGCCAAGGACCCCCAGGGCGTCGCGTTTGCCGCCTTCACGCCCCTGGGGGAGGCGCCAGGGCACGACGGCCCGCCGGAACTGCTCGAGTTCTCGTGGCACGAGCTGTCGACGACCGACGGCGCCGCCGCGTTCGCGTTCTATTCAGCCCTGTTCGGCTGGCGGAAGACGAGCGAGTTCGACATGGGCCCGATGGGCACCTACCAGATGTACGGGCTGACCGAGGCGCCGATGGGCGGCATGATGACCAAGCCGCCCGAGCAGCCGGTGGCGGCGTGGTGCTACTACGTTCACGTCGACGACGTGCACAAGGGCGGCGGAACGCGCCACCGCCCACGGCGGCCAGGTGCTGCTGCCGCCGATGGAGGTCCCCGGCGGCGACTGGATTGTCGTGCTGAGCGATCCCCAGGGCGCGGCCTTCGCGCTGCATCACACCAAGAAGGGGTGATTCGCCCGGCGATCTCGTGGCACTGGCCCATGGATAGAATGGCGGGGTGACCAAGCCCCCGTTGCTCGTCCTCGCCCTCGTCGTCGCGGCCGTCAGCGCCTCGGCGCAGGGGCCGGTCTACCAGGAACGCGACTTCATGGCGCGCGTGCGGCGTCTCACGGTCGAGGGGCGGCGGGCCGGTGAGGGGTACTGGTCGCCGGACGGCAAGCGGCTGGTGCTGCAGAGCGAACGCGAGCCCGGCAACCCGTTCTACCAGGAGTACGTGATGGACCTGGTGACGGGCGACACCATCCGCATTTCGCCCGGCCTCGGCAAGACCACCTGCGGCTTCTTCCGCCCGGGCACCGATCAGATCCTGTTCGCCTCGACCCACCACGATCCGAAGTCGAAGCAGTACCAGGACGAGGAGCTGGCGTTCCGCGCCTCGGGCAAAGAGCGCCGCTACGCCTGGGACTACGACCCGGAGATGGAGATCTACACCTACAGCGAGGGCACGAAGTCGCTGACCCGGATCACCAACGTACGCGGCTACGACGCCGAGGCCGGCTACTCACCGGATGGCCAGTGGATCGTCTTCTCGTCGACCCGCGCGGGCTACGACCACACCCTCACCGAGGCCGAGCAGAAGCAGCTGGCCACCGACGCGAGCTGGTTCGGCGAGATCTACATCATGAAGGCCGACGGCACCGGCCAGCGGCGCCTCACCACGACGCCCGGATACGACGGGGGGCCGTTCTTCACCCCCGACGGCAAGAAGATCCTGTGGCGCAGCTTCGACGAGCAGGGCCTCATCGCCAACGTCTGGACGATGAATCCCGACGGCAGCGACAAGAAGCAGATCACCGACTTCAAGGCGATGAGCTGGGCGCCCTACATGCACGTGTCGGGCGAGTACATCCTGTTTGCCTCGAACAAGCTCGGCTTCGAGAACTTCGAAATCTTCATGGTCGACACCGCCGGCACGAAGGAGCCGGTGCGGATCACCTATTCAGACGGCTTCGACGGGCTGCCGGTGCCGTCGCCCGACGGCACCCAGATCGCGTTCACCTCGTCGCGCAGCGGCGGCGGCGCCGGCCAGCTGTTCCTGGCGCAATGGAATCATCAGAAGGCGCTCGACGCGATCCGCAGCGCCCCGCCGCGGAAGAACTGAGGACGACATGACCTTCGCGATCCTGCGGCCCACCACCCTCGCCGTCGCCGCCATCGTCGCGCTCGCCGGCGGCCGGACTGGCGCGCAAAGCGCGGCCACCGCGGCCGTCCAAGACCCGCGCCGACGTCGAGGTCCTCGCCTCGGAACGGCTGGGCGGCCGGCAGGCCGGGTCGGACGGCGCCCGTCTCGCCGCCGAGTACCTGGCTGGCGAGTTGAAGAAGATGGGCGCGCAGCCGCTACCCAATCAGAAGGACTTCAGGCTGCCCTTCAGCTTCACGGCTGGCGTGAAGGACGGCGGCACGACCTTGCAGATTGCCGCGCCGCCCGACGGCGACGCCCGCGGCGTGGCGCAATTCGATACCACAGGACAGGTACAGGCGCTGTCTTTCTCGGACAACGCCGAGGTCAGCGGCGCCGCGGTCTTCGCCGGCTACGGGCTGGTCGTGCCGGAGTCGCAGAACTTCGGCTACGACAGCTACGCCACCCTCGACGTCAAGGACAAGGTCGTGGTCGTGCTGCGCTACTTCCCCGAGGACGCCGACCAGAAGACGCGCACCATCCTCTCGCGCTACGCCGACCTCCGCTACAAGGCGATGCAGGCGCGACAGCGCGGCGCCAAGGCCCTGCTCGTCGTCACCGGGCCACGGTCGCCCAATGCCGGCGAGACGATTCCGATGAGCTTCGACACGGCGCTGGCCGGGTCGGGGATCGTCGCCGCGAGCGTGTCGGGCGACGCCGCCAAGGCGCTCTTCGCCGGGGTGAAGGACCGGGCACTCGAGGATATCCAGAAGGCCTTCGACTCCGGGAACCCGCACACCGCCGGCTTCGCCTTGCCCGGCGTGACGGTGACGGTGAAGACCGCGGTGGTGCGTGAGAAGCAGGAAGGCTTCAACGTCGCCGGCTACCTCCCGGCGACGGCGCGCATTGCGCTGCCCAAGCCGTGGATCGCGCTCGGCGCGCACTACGACCACCTCGGCCGCGGCAGCCATGGCAACTCGCTGGCCGCCAAGGAAGACACCGGCAAGATCCACTACGGCGCCGACGACAACGCCTCCGGCACCGCTGCCGTCCTCGCCGCCGGCCGCGCGTTGGCCAAGACGCAGCGCTCGCGGCATGTGCTGCTGGCCTTCTGGTCGGCCGAGGAGATCGGCCTCATCGGCTCGAACGCCTTCGTGACCACGCCGCCGGTGCCGCCAGGCGAACTGGCCGCCTACTTCAACTTCGACATGGTCGGGCGGATGCAGGACAACAAGCTCACCGTCCAGGCGGTCGGCAGCAGCCCCGGCTGGCGGTCGCTCATCGAACGGGCCAACGTCGCCGCCGGGTTCGACCTGGTGCTGCAGGACGATCCCTATCAGCCCACCGACGTGGCCAGCTTCAACGCCGCCAGCGTGCCGAGCCTGGCCTTCTTCACCGGCACCCACGTCGACTACCACAAGCCCAGCGACACCGCCGACAAGATCAACTACGAGGACCTCGACCGCGTCGTCGACTTCGCCGTGGCTCTCGCTTCGCGCGTCGGCCAGCAGCCCGAGACGCTGGCCTTTGCCAAGGTCGATCAGGTGCAGCAGGGCGGCGGCCGGGCCGGCGTGCGCATCTTCACCGGCACCATCCCCGACTACGCCACCGACGTGAAGGGGCTGCTGCTCGGCGGCGTGATCGGCGGCGGTCCGGCCGAGCAAGCCGGCCTGCAGAAGGGCGACGTCGTGATCCAGCTCGGCGAGCAGACCATCGCCAACATCTACGACTACACCTACGCGCTCGAAGCCCTGAAGGTGAACCAGCCGGTGAAGGTGATCTACATGCGCAATGGCGAGCGGCGCGAGACCACGCTGACGCCGGGGGCGCGCAAGTAGGATGCCGGGCTCGGGCCAGTTCGTGTCCGTGGGTCGCGCCGACAGCTTCGGCAGCGGCGGCCACTTTGTCGAGGTCGAGGGCCGTCACGTGGCCCTGTTCCGGCTGGCCGACGGCTTCCACGCCCTCGACAACCTGTGCCTGCACCATGCCGGGCCGCTGTGTGAAGGGTCGATCGACACCGACGACGTCGTAACCTGTCCCTGGCACGGCTGGAGTTACGAAATTCGCACCGGCCGCCTCGCCCAGGATCCGCGCGTCGGCGTGAGCCGGCACCAGGTGCGCGTCGTGGACGGCGAGGTCGAGGTCTGTCTCGCCGAGTAACGCTACCGACGGGCCGGTTGCGCCGACTGCGCCAAGCCCGCCGTCGAACGAAGTACGGGTCGTCGTTCAGTAGGCGGCGAGCAGGCGCGCGGCGCGCTCGATCTCGGCGGCGCTGACCAGGTAGAACTCCTCGAGCGGCGGCGCGTACGGCACCGGCGTGTCGAGCGCACCGAGCACCCGCACCGGGGCGTCGAGCCACTCGAACGCCTCTTCCTGCACGATCGCCGCCACGCTCTCGCCGATGCCGCCGGTGCGCGCGTCCTCGTGGACGATGAGCACGCGTCCGCAGTGCTTGGCCACCGCCAGCACCGACTCGCGGTCGAGCGGCGCCAGCGAGCGCAGGTCGAGCACCGCGGACTCGATCCCGGCCTTGGCGAGGGTCTCGGCGACGCGCAGGCACTCGTGGACGTAGGCGCCGTAGGAGATCATCGCCAGCGAGTCGCCGGCCCGCCGCAGCGCCGCCTTGCCGATCGGCGTCGGCGTGGGCGGCTCGGCGGGTAGAGCCTGCTTCACCCGCGGATCGCGATAGAGCGCGATGTGCTCGTAGTAGAGCACCGGATCAGGATCGGCTACCGCCGCCGCCATCAGCCCGCGCGCGTCCTCGGGCGTGGAGGGGACGACGATCTTCAGACCGGGCGTGCGGTAGAACCACGGCTCGGTGTTCTGACTGTGGTACGGCCCGGCATAGCGCAGTCCGCCCCACGGCATCCGCACCACCATCGGCACCTCGCCGCCCCACCGGTAGCGGATCTTGGCGGCGTTGTTCACCAGCTGGTTGAAGCCAGTGGCCACGAAGTCGTTGAACTGCATCTCGCCGATCGGCCGCTGGCCGGCCAGTGCCGCACCGACGCACACGCCGAGCACCGCGCCTTCGGCCAGCGGCGAGTTCAAGATGCGATCGCCGAACTCCTGGAGCAGCGGCCGCAGCAGCAGGAAGGCGTTGCCGTAGGTGCCGCCCACGTCTTCGCCGTAGACGAACACGCGCGGGTCGGCGCGCAGGGCGTCGCCAACGCCGAGCATCACCGCCTCGAGCAGCGTGTTGCCCTTCTTGTCGAACGGCAGGCCGGGTTCGAGTGCCGGCAGCGCTTGCAGGGACACACCGCTGGCGCGGCGGGCCGGCTCGAGGACCTCGACGCGCACGCGCGGCGCTTCGCCCTTGAACACGCCAATCCCGGCCTCGTCGGGCTCGGGCCACGGCTCGGCGACCACCCGCTGCGCCTGCTGCTCGACCAGCTCGTCGGCCCACCGTTGCAGCCGCCCGAGCTCGCTGGCGTTGATGACCTTCTCGGCTTCGAGCCTGGCGGCATAGCGGGCGATCGGATCGCGCGCCGCCCAGAACTCGTAGAGCTCACGGTTGGCGTAGCCGCTCTCGTGCAACGGCGCGTACTCCCACGACGGCTGCGCCTCCTTGCCGAGGTAGAGCATGTCGTCGTGGTGCGCGTGGCCGCACATCCGCATCGAGACCAGTTCGAGGAGCGCCGGCCCGGCGCCAGCCCGAGCCCGGTCGGCCGCCCACGTGAAGGCGGCGGCAACGGCGTCGGCGTCGGTGCCGTCGATGGTCACCCCGGGGATGCCGTAGCCGAGCGCCTTGTCGGCGAAGACGCGAACCGCGGAGGTCTCAGGCACCGGGGTCGACAGCGCCGTCTGGTTGTTCTCGACGCAGAACACCGCCGGGAGCTTGCGCGCGGCGCACAGGTTGATCGCTTCGTGCCACTCCCCGAGCGAGCTGCCGCCCTCGCCGATGAACGAGAAGGCGACGCGGCCGGCGTTCTCGCGCCAGAACGCCATGGCCATGCCGGCCATCGACAGCGATCCCACCGACAACGGCGCGGCGGCAGGCAGCACGCCCCACTCGAAGTCGCCGGTGTGCAGGTCCTTGCCGCGCATCGGCGGGCCGGCCTTGCCCATCTGGGCGCGCAGGATCATCGCGACGGCATCAGCGTCGCCGCGCATCGCCAGGGTGATGCCGAGGTCGCGAATCACCGGCGCGACGACGTCGCCGGCCCAGGTGCCGTCGGCGGCGCGAAAGCGTTCGCCGCGCTTCAGCCGGATGCCGGCGGCGAAGATGGCCTCCTGCCCGAGCGACCGGAAGCCCTTGCCCTGAAACGCCTTCAGCCCCCACCGCACTTCCCCGCCGGCGAACAACAGCTTCAGCCGGTTGTCCACGGCGCGGGTCAGGCACATGCCGCGCAGGATGTCCTTCCGCTCGTCGCCGGTGAGCGAGGCGGCGATCACCTCCCGCTGCAGCCAGCCGTCGCAGGTATCGAGGACCTGCGCACGGGCCTGCTCCAGGCGGCGGATCGCCGAGGTCCCGGGCGTCGTCTCGTCGAGTCCGTCGGGGCCCGTGACGGCGTGATAGAGCCGGCTGGCCAGCTCGCGGCGGAATACCGACCGCAGGGCGTCGAGCCCGGCGCGATCGCGCGCCTTCAGCTTGCCGCCGCCGGCGGCGTCGAAGACCTCGAGGGCCAGATGGACGAGCGCGGGATGTTGTTCGGCCACGAACGCGCCGAAGCGCGATGCGAGGCCGGTGGCGCGGGCAGCCGAGACCGGACGGGACATGCAGCGACGATTGTAGCGGGCTCGGGTCCCGGGGCCCGGGTCTCGGCAGGACTACGCGAGCGGACACCCGAGGGATCGCCCCGGGCGCCCGCGATCGAACTGCACGACTACGCGGATCGTGGTGTCACGCAGCGCGCTGCATTTCTTGACGGCGTGAGTTCCGTCGGAGGTCTTTCCCGGTCCCCGATCCCCGGTCCCCGGTCCCCGATCCCCGCCCTATTGCGGCTGGCTGGTCGTGGCGGGGCGCACGGTCGGATAGCTGTAGCCGAACTCCGCCTTCATCTGATCGAGGTAGGTCTTGTACTTGGCCTGGTCGAAGTAGTACTTCTTCATCTCCGGCCGGTAGCGGTCCATGATGTTCTTGTTCAGGTGCGTCGCCGGCTTGTCGCCGGGCCGCAGCAGCGGCGTGTACTTCCGCTCCTTGGTCTGCACGTTGACGAAGTAGTCCTTGGCCTGCGTCACCAGCTCGGGCCGCATCATGAACTCGAGCAGCGTCATCGCCTGGGCCTTGGCGCCGGCGTTGACGCCCTTGTGGGCGATCGGCGTGGCCATCGGGATGGCGTTGGCCCAGTTGTGGCCGGGGCCGGCCTGAAAGTTCGACGGGAACGACAGCGACACCGTCGGCACGTTCCACGAGATGTCGCCGATGTCGTCGGAACCGCCGCCGCGCTTGTCCTCGTCGGGAATCGACTCGCGGCCGCGCAGCTCGGGAATCTGCGTGGCCAGGCCGACCACCGGCACGTTCAGTTCCTTCTGCGTGGCCCGGGCCAACGTCAGAATCCGCCTCGCTCCAGCTCGGCAGGCCGACCTGCTTGATGTTGGCGTAGAGGGTTTCGGCCATCGTCCGGTTCATGTGCGACGGCCAGGCCGAGCCCAGCACCCGCGAGGTGAACGTGGTGTTGGTCATCAGCGCGGCGCCCTGGGCCATCTTGTCGCCGATCTCCCAGAGGCTCTTGATGCTGTCGTAGCTGGTCTCGCGGAAGTAGTACCAGACGCCGGCGTTGCGCGGCACGACGTTGGGCTGGTCGCCGCCGTTGGTGACGACGTAGTGCGACCGCTGCTGCAGCCGCAGATGCTCGCGCCGGTAGTTCCAGCCGACGTTCATCAGCTCGACGGCGTCGAGCGCGCTGCGCCCGCGCCACGGCGCGCCGGCGCTGTGGGCCGTCTCCCCCTCGAACAGGTACTCGACCGAGATCAGGCCGTTGCCGCCGCCATCGCCCCAGCCGGTCGCCAGGTTCGATCCGACGTGGTTGTACATCACCAGGTCGACGTCCTTGAACAGCCCTTCGCGCACGTAGTAGGCCTTGGTGCCGAGCTGCTCTTCGGCGACGCCGGGCCAGATGACGATCGTGCCCGGCAGCTTCTCGCGCTCCATGATGCGCTTCACGGCGATGGCGGCCACGATGTTGAGCGGCGTGCCGGAGTTGTGGCCCTCGCCGTGACCGGGCGCGCCATCGACGATCTGGTCGCGAAACGCGACGCCGGGCTTCTGCGATGCCTGCGGAATGCAGTCGACGTCGGAGCCGAGGGCGATCACCGGCCGGCCCGAGCCCCACTTGGCGACCCACGCCGACGGAATGCCGGCGACGCCGTTCTCGACGGTGAAGCCGTTCTCCTTCAGGATGCCGCCCAGATAGCGCTGCGTCTCGAACTCCTGGAAGCCCAGCTCGCCGTAGCTGAACACCATGTCCGTCATCACCTGGCCGAAGTCGTACATCCCGTTCACGTCGGCCATGACCTGGGACTTGAGCGTAGCGACCCGCGGGTCGACCGGCGCGGTTGCGGCCGCGACGGCCGGCTTGGCCGTCTGGGCCAGCGCCGTTGCCGGCCGCTGGCCGGCCTGGGGAACCGCGGCGGCGACAGCGACGGCAACGCCCGTGGCGGCGAACCAGAGAAACGTCTTTCGCGTCATGCAGACCTCCGACCTCGAACGCGACGTCCGGCAACTGCCAAGGGGTCGAGGCCAGGCGGATTATGGCATCGTTGCCGGGCGCGGCAGGGCGGCGGCAGCGGCCGTCGACCGCTGACCGGGGTTCAGCGCCCAGCCACGCCAACACAGTCCCCGGTCGTTGCCGAGGGCTGGGCTCGACCTCGTGCGCGAGGTCTACAATCAACGGAATGGGCGTGTCGAGCGCCGCCGAGCTGCTCAATCTCGTGGGCGTGCTGACCGGGGCCGCGCTGTGCGCGATGCTGCTGGCGCTGGTGCTGCGCGGTCGAGCCGGCGGCGACCGCGACGATCCGTTGCCGCTGCTGACGGCGGTGCTCGGGCTGGTCTGGAACCTCGGCGAGCTGGCCGACGACCTGCTGAGCCGGGCCGGGATCATCACCCCGGAGGCCTGGCTCAACGTCATCTCCTTCGCCGCGCTGGCCGTCCTGGCCGCCGTGGTGGTCCACTCGGTGGCACGCGGTCTAAAGCACGGCCGCGCCATCACCGCGGTGGCATCGGCCTGCGCGATCGGCGCCGTGGTCGTGCACGTGAGCGCCGTCGCCGCCGGCGACCTGCGGCCGTCGCCGACCGCCTTCGCCCTGTTGACCGCCGCCTTCGGGGCCATCAGCGTGCCGCTGGCCATCGCCACGCGCCGGCAGACCAACGGGCGACGGGCGCTGTGGATGCTGGCCCTGGCCCTCTTCGCGGTGTCGGCCAACCACGTCGGGCACTTCCACGACGAGGCCGGCGGCTGGGTTGCCGAGCTGCTGGGCCACAACGCCGTCCTGCCGCTGTCGTTCGCCATCCTCTACCAGGAGTACCGCTTCGCCCTGGCCGACCTGTTCCTCAAGCAGGCGCTGACCCTGCTGGCCGTGGTCGCCGTGGCCATCGCGGCCTATGCCGCCGTGTCGGCGGTGCCGGCCGGGCCGCTGGCCGTCACGCTGCTGCTCGGCGCCTGGGTGCTGACCGCGCTGCTCTACCCGTCGCTGCGCCGCGCGGTGTCGACGTTCGTCGACTCGGCGTTGCTCGGACGCGAGGACTACGCCCGACTGCGCGCCGAGCTGACCCTGGCGCTGCAGGCGTGCGACACCCTCGACGGCGTGCTGGATCGCACCGCGGCGGCAATCAGCCACGCCATGAATGCCCGGCGCGCCTGGTGGGCCGATCCCGGCGCTCCAGTCCGTCCCGACGAGCACCTCACCACCGAGATCGCGGTGCCGACCAGCGAGCGGCCGACCTTCGTGCTGCGGATCGGCGAACTGATGGGCGGCCGCCGCCTGCTGTCGGACGACCGCGCCTTCCTCGACGCCGCAGCGCTCGCCGCCGCGCGCCGCATCGACGCCGTGCGGCTGTCGCGCGAGCGATTCGACCAGCGGATCCGCCAGCAGGAGATGGAGCGGCTGGCGACCGAAGCCGAACTGCGGGCCCTGCGTTCGCAGATCAACCCGCACTTCCTGTTCAACACGCTGACCACCATCGGCTACCTCATCGAGACGGCGCCGCCGCGGGCCACCAAGACGTTGTTGCGTCTGACCTCGCTGCTGCGGAGCGTGCTGCGCTCAGAAGGCGAGTTCACCAGCCTCGGGCGCGAAGTGGAACTGGTCGAGCACTACCTCGAGATCGAGCGCGAGCGGTTCGAGGAGCGGCTGCGGGTCGCCATCGACGTGCCCACGGCCCTGCGCGCGCTCCCGGTGCCGTGCCTGCTGGTCCAGCCGCTGGTCGAGAACGCCGTCAAACACGGCATCGCGCCGGCGATTCACGGCGGCGAGGTGCGCGTCGAGGCGCGGCTCGACGCCTCGACCGGCACGCAGATGCTGGTGCTCGTCGTCGCCAACACCGGCGCACCGCTGGCCACGACGCTCGACGCGCGGGGCAGCGGCGGGGTCGGGCTGACCAACGTCGAACGGCGTCTGGCCGGCCACTACGGTGCCCACGCCTCGCTGGCCCTGTCGTCGGCGCAGGGCGTCACGACCGCCGAGGTGCGCCTGCCGGCCGGCCAGGCCGCGGCGCGTGAGCCGGGCGCGCGGCGCGCCGTCGGATAACCCGCGATGGCGATGCTGCGCACCCTGATCGCCGACGACGAGCGTCCTGCACGGCGGTTTCTCGGCAACCTGCTGGCCGGCTGCGCCGACGTGGAGCTGGTCGGCGAGGCCGCCAACGGCCGCGAGGCGGTCGAACTGATCGAGCGCCTGAAGCCCGACCTGGCCCTGCTCGACCTGCAGATGCCGGAGCTGGGTGGCCTCGACGCGGCCCGGCTGGTCGCGGCCGACGCCTTGCCGGCGATCGTGTTCGTCACCGCGTTCGACGAGTTCGCCGTCGAAGCCTTCGAGTTGAACGCCGTCGACTACCTGCTGAAGCCGGTCGAGCAGGACCGGCTGCAGGCCGCCGTCGACCGCGCCCGGATGCGGGTGCGGGCCGCGACGGCGGACCGCGCCCGTGCCGTGTCGGCGGCGATGTCCGCCGTCGATCTTTCGACGCGGCGCACGTATCTCGAGCGGATTCCCGTCCGCCGGCGCGACGAGGTCGTGCTGTTGCCGGTCCGGCAGATCGCGTCGATCGTCGCCGAAGGCGAGCTGCTGCACCTGACGACCATCGCCAACGAGCGCTACACCATCGCCCACCGCCTGCACGCCCTCGAGGCGCGCCTGGACCCGCGGCGGTTCGTCCGCCTGGGACGGGGCACGCTGGCCGCACTCGACGTGATCCAGCGCTTCAGCCCGATGCCGGGCGGCACCTATCAGGTGACGCTCAGCAACGGACAGCAGCTGCAGGCCAGCCGCATCCAGTCGAAGCTGCTGCGGGAGACGCTGCTGCGGCTGTAGCATGTCGGGATGCGATTTCCCCTTGCAGTCGCCGCCGCGTCACTGGCCGTCCTCTTCGTGTCCGACGTCGTGAACGGCCAGCAGGAACTGCTGGCGCGCGCCAAAGCCCTGCACGCGCAGGTGCCGCTCATCGACGGCCACAACGACTATCCGTGGGCCCTGCGCGGGATCGATCCGGGCCGCGACTTCGGCAAGGCCGACATCACCAAGAGCGCTCCGGCGCTCATGACCGACATCCCGCGGCTCAAGGCCGGCGGCGTCGGCGCTCAGTTCTGGTCGGTCTACGTCCCCTCCACGATGCCGGGCTCGACCGCCGTCACCGCCACGCTCGAACAGATCGAGGTCGTGCACCGCATGACCAAGCGCTGGCCGGAGGTGTTCGAGCTGGCGCTGACCGCCGAGGACGTCGAGCGCAGCTTCCGGCGCGGCCGCATCGGCTCGATGATCGGCATGGAGGGCGGCCACTCCATCGACAACTCGCTGGCCACGCTGCGGATGATGTACGCGCTCGGCGCCCGCTACATGACGCTCACCCACAACAACAACACGGCGTGGGCGGATTCGGCGGCCGAGCCCCCGGCGCACGGCGGCCTCACGGCCTTCGGCGAAGAAGTGGTCCGCGAGATGAACTGGCTGGGGATGATTGTCGACCTCAGCCACGTCGCGCCGGAGACGATGGACGACGCGCTGCGGGTGTCGGCCGCTCCCGTGATCTTCTCCCACTCGTCGGCGCGGGCCGTGACCGACGTGCCACGTAACGTGCCCGACGCCGTTCTGCGCCAGCTCCCGAAGAACGGCGGCGTGGTGATGGTTACGTTCGTGCCGGGCTTCATCTCGACGGCCGTCGTCGAGCACGGGCGGCGCGCCAGCGCCGAGCAGGCGCGGCTGCGCACCGCGATGGCCAACGACGAGGCCGGGCAGCAGGCGGCAATGGCCGCCTGGCGAACGGCCAACCCCGAGCCACGGGCGACCCTGGCGCAGGTCGCCGACCACATCGACCACATCCGCAAGGTGGCCGGCATCGGCCACATCGGACTGGGCAGCGACTTCGACGGCATCACCAGCGTGCCGGTCGGGCTCGAGGACGTGTCGACGTATCCGGCGCTCACCGTCGAGCTGCTGAAGCGCGGCTACTCCGACGACGACGTGAAGAAGATTCTCGGTCTGAACCTGCTGCGCGTGATGCGCCAAGTCGAGCGGGTCTCGGCCGAGCTGCACGACAAGCGCGGGCCCTCGACGGCGACGATCCAGGGGCTCGACGGCGCTAAGTAACGGCGGCTGACGGTCGCCCGCGGATTCGAGCGGGTCGGGCTACTCGGTCGCGGCCAGCAGCGATTCCGGGTCGACCCGGGCGCCCAGCAAGCGGACGGACCAGTGCAGGTGCGGGCCGGTGACCCGCCCGGTGGCCCCCACTTTCCCCAGCAGGTCGCCGCGTTCGACCCGGGCGCCCTCCTGCACGGCGAAGGCCGACAGATGCGCCATCGTCGAGTAGAGCCCCAACCCGTGATCGAGGATGACGGTGTTCCCGGAGTAGTAGAACTCACGTGCATAGACCACGACGCCGTTCGCCGGCGCGACAATCGGCGTGCCGGTGCCGGCGGCGAAGTCGGCGCCGTTGTGCGGGCCGCGCGGCTGCCCGTTGAGAATGCTCCGAACGCCGAAGCCGCTCACCGCGACGCCGTCCACGGGCCGGGTGAAGGCCCCGGCCCACAGCTGCTCGATGCGGACCTCGCGAAAGAGCGCGTTGAGCAGCGCCGTCTCTTCGCGGATGCGCGGCAGGGCGCTGCGCGGCGGCGTCACGAAGCGGCGGGCCACGGTGATCCGGCGGGTCCGCCACTGCTTGTCGGCGATCGTCAGCGGGTAAACGGTCACGAGTTCGGCGCCACCCGGCCTGCGCGCGACGACCCGCAAGCTGCGCGGCCCCGGCACTTCCTCGACGTCGATGCCGATCAGCGCCCGCCAGCCGCCAGCCGGATCGCGCGTGAAGAGCACTTGGCGATCGTGCCAGTCGGTCTGCACGGCCTGCACCGCGGCCGGGGCGACCGCGGTCAGGGCGACGACCTCGCCGGGGACCACGGCACGCGCGTGATGGCTGACGAGGAAGGCGTCGTCCGCGGCCCGCAGCGGCAACGCCACCGCCAGGAGCGCGGCGATACAGCGCAAGCGGAGACCGGCGGCCATCGTCGCGATTATAGGGGCGGGCGTACTCCGCGCCGGACAGTTGGCCCGGCCGGCGCGAGGCCGCGACGACCCGGTCCGCGGCCGATCCGCGGATTCATTGAGGAAAACGCTTCGGTCGCGGTGCGGTGGCGACGGCACGCTACTTGATAGATCGGAATGCAGGAGGAACCGGTCATGCGCGACGTCAATGGATGGGTGGTCGGAGCCGTCGGGGCCGCAGCCCTGCTCGGCGCGTTCTATCTGGGCGGACGCGTGATTGCGAGTCCCGCGCTGAGCCCCTCCGCGGCGCCTGGCGTCGCGGCCACCGCGTCAACACCGGGCGGCATCGAGTTCGCCTGCGCGCCCGGGCAGCGGGTCCTGATGCGCGAGGCCACCGCGACGACGGCGACCTCGGCGATGTGCGTGGGCGACCCGGCAATGTCGGCCGCCTACGCCCCGGGGATGGTTCCCGCCGGATTCGCTGCGGCGACCACCGCCCCTACACGACGCCCTACGTCCAGCGGACGGCCATCACCGAGCCCCTCGAGGTCTACCGGCCGCGGTCGGTGCCGGTGTCCTATCCGAGCGAGCGTGACGTGCGCCGGCCGGTGCGGACCAAGACGAAGAGCGCCGTGATCATCGGCAGCTCCACGGCGATCGGCGCGACCATCGGCGGCCTCACCAAGGGCACCAAGGGCGCGATCATCGGCGGCATCGTCGGTGGCGGCGCGGCGACGGTGTGGGATCAGGTGACGCGGCGGCGCACCGACGGCCGCTGACGTCACCAGGCCGGCAGGGCACGGGCGACTCCTCCCCCGCCCGTCGCCCTCACCCGGCCCGGCCTGTTGTCTTGCCGGCGAGTCCGCCGATCATCACGTCGCAGAGCATCATCGGCCGGCTCCCGTGGCCGGACTGAGGATGCCCAGTCCCGCCAGCGCCGTCACGTAGTCGTCGAAGCGCTCGCGGGTCAGCGCGCCGGCGTGGTGCACCAGGCCGAGCCAGTCCTCCGACGACGTCAGGTCGGCGGAATCGATCAGGTCCTGGACAGCGAACGCCAGGACGCCCGGATACACCTCCGGCGGCAGCTCGGCCCGCACGGTGAGCTCGGCGATTCGCAAGGGCAGATCGGGTGTCAACGACGCCAGCAGGCCGAGACTCGACCGGCCTGAGTACCGGCTCCCACGGCTCCGATGGGCGCCACGCCAGCCGCAGCCGCGTGTCGAGGGCCAGCGTCGGCGTGCCGAACGCCTCGGGCAGGGCCGCGCCAGGCTCGCCAATCCGCACCAGCTCGGCGAGCGTGAACATCCGCTCGATCGCTTCGGGTTCGTGGACGGCCATCCATCCCAGGAGCGAGCGTCGGTCGGCGCTCAGGAATCCCGCCACCGCCAGAGCGTCGAGCGCGGCGCCGTCACCCCGTGCCTGCCGCACCCGCTCGCGGCCGCGGGTGAGCGCGGCGACGACCTCGTGCAACGCGGAACCGGTGGCGTCGCGCGGGCTGGCCAGCGCGACCTGCAGCGCCAGCGCCTGGAGGTTCGCCGACGTGAGCAACGTGGCGCGCGGTGGCGTGGCCACCGACAGGCGCCGTAGTGACAGCCGGGCCAGCGCATGATCCAGCCCGAGGATCGCGCCGCTCACCGCGCCGGTGTCCTCGGCCTCGACCGGCACGGTCCACGGCGTGGTGCGCCGGGCGCTTTCGCTGACGTCGTGCACGCCGAACCGGTGCCGCAGCGACAGGTCGCCGGCCCGTGCCGCTGCGCCGGAGGGATCGCCCAGGTACGGGGTATAGGCGAGCGACAGCAGCAGGTGCATCGACAGCCACTCCGCCGCCTGGCCGAGGCGTTCGGCGGCGCGGTCGACACGGTCGCGATCGCGCGGCCCGCGCACGCGTTCGAGCTCGCGGCGCGCCTGCGGGAGCACCCGGGTCAGCTCGAGCGGCTCGGTCACTTCTTCGAGCGCGCGGGGCCGGCCCAGGGCCTTCTCGACCTCGACGATGGCGGCCATCTCGTCGCGCGCCTTGGCCGCGGACGGCACGCCCTGATCGATGCGCCGCATCAGCTGCACGACTCGCGCCAGCTCGTCGAGCGTGGACCCGCCTTGCGCGGTGCGCAACCGCGTGAGGCGCGCACGCTCGGCGGCGGTCCAATCGACCAGGTATTCCACGCCCCCCCAGGTCACCCGGACACGGCTGCCGGCGCGCGTCGCCAGCGCCTCGACAATCGCGACGTCGAGGCTGGCATCGCCGCGCGGCAGCAGCGGCACGACCTGGTCGACGAGCCAGGCGGCGACGCCGGCGCCGAACGACTCGCCGTAGAGCGGCAGGCTCGACAGCGTCGACAAGAGCGGGGACGCAGACTGCGGCGTCAGCACGCCGCTTCTGAGCAGTCGATCGATCAGCGCGACCCCGCCTTGCAGGAGCGCCAGAGCCACGGCCCGCCGGTTGCGGTCGTCGATGCGCTGCACGAGCAGCGCCTGCCGTACCGCTTGCAGGGCCAGCGCCGGCGTGAGCACGCCACCACGTTCCAGCACCAGGAGCAGCGCCGGGAACTCGACCAGCCCCCGCGCCGCCATGAGCGTGCCGGGCAGATCGGCGGCCGTTGGCGCCGGAAAGGCGCGCGGTATCACCATCACCTGCTGGAATCGCGACGGCCGGGCCGCCAGCGACTCGTTGCACACGCGGTCGACCAGCCAGGCCGCGTCGACCGGGCCGTCGTCCTCGACATCGCGCAGGACCCGTGCCGGATCGTCCGGCACGCCGTCCTCGAACGCCCGCTCCCAGAATCGGCGCTGCTGCGGACCCGCCAATCCGTTGCCGCCGCGCGCCGCGGCCGGCACCAGGCCGCGCAGCAGCAGCCACGGGTCGGCCGGATAGCGCTTGAGCGGAGTGATGGCCGGGGTCCAATCCGCATCGCTGCGGGACACCGCGTCGTAGAGAGCCCGGAACCGATCGAGGCGTCGGCCGGCGTCGGGCATCCACGCGCCGGTCACGAACTGCCGCTGGGGCTCGGGCAGCGCCTGGACCAGATCGAAGAACACGGCCAGCCGGCCGCCATCGCGCGTGAACAGCTGGCGGACGAAGTCGGCAGGCGACGCCAGCGGCTCACCGACCAGCGCCTCCCACAGCGCCGGCACGTGCCCGCCGCCGGCCACCTGCACGCGCCCCGCGCGCACCGCGACGTGGGCGCTGTAGGCCGAGAACAGCGGCGCCGCCTCGCGGTGAACCGTGCGGACCAGCTCGGGCGCGGCTTCGAAGAACCGGCGCGTGGACGGATCGAGCGCCAGCGCGCCGTGCCAGAGCAGCAGCGCATTCGGATCGCGCACCAGCTCGGCGAACAGCGCCCGGGCCGGCACCTCCCGCTCGAACACGACCTTGGTCCAGGTCGACGGTGACAGCGCGAGGGGCAAGCCGACGGAAGGCACCTCGAGGGTGACGCTCTCGCCCTTGGTGAGTCGCGCGGCCACGTCGGCGACGTCGAGGCCGAGGACCTTGAGCGCCGCCTGCACGTCGCGCTGGCGGCGCCCGTCGTCGAGCTCCACGGCGTATTGACCGCGCCGCTCGCGCAGACGCGCGCCCAGGGCCTCGACGGCGTCACGCAACCGATCGCGCGACTGGCGGGTCTTCGCGGCGGCGAGCGACAGCACGCCGTCCGGCGCGGCGATCCGGGCGGCCTGCTCGACCCGGACGGCCAGATCGAGCTGCGTCTGCACGCGGGCCAGTGCCGCCTCGCTGGTGCGGACCGACGGCGACGCATCGTAGCGGCGCTGCACCAGCACGCGCAGCACCGACGCCCGCTCGACCGTGGGGGGCACACCCAGCTCGGCCAGGGCCCAGACACCGCCCGGTGCCGCGACTGTCGAAAGCTCGCCGGCCGGCACCGGCTGCGACCACGCCGGACGCGCCGCCACGACGATCGACAGCGCGAGCAGAGCGACGACAACTGGGTCGCGGCACGGATGCGGGGGCATCCGGCAGCAGACCGACCGGATCATTGCGGAATCCCTTCAGGATCGGAGTCTTCGCCGGCGGCGAACCGGGATGATGCCACAGGTAGCGGATCGGGGTGGTCACCGCCGACGACCTGACCGTGACCGGAGTGGTGGCCTTGGGGGCCATCGCCTCGGGCGTTACGCGCTATTCGGCGCGCAACGCCACCATCGGATCGACCTTCGTCGCCCGGCGGGCCGGCAGATAGGCCGCGACAGCGGCCACGCCCAGCATCAAGGTGGCCACCGCAGCGAAGCTGAGCGGGTCGGTGGCCGTCACGTCGTAGAGCAGGGTCCCGATGAGCCGGGTCACGCCGAACGCCCCGGCGACGCCGATCGCGATGCCGACCGCGGCCAATCGCAGCCCCTGGCGAATCATCATCCGCCGGACGTCGCTGGCCTCGGCGCCCAGGGCCATGCGCACGCCGAACTCCTGCGTCCGTTGCGAGACGCTGAACGACAGCACGCCGTAGACGCCGACCACCGCCAGCACCAGGGCGAGCACGCCGAAGGTGCCGAACATCTGGCCGAAGAGCGCGTACTGCCAGAAGCCCTTGCGCCGCAGCTCGTCCATCGAGCTGGCGGAGAACACCGGCAGCGCCGGATCGGAGGCGCGGATCGCCGCCCGGATCTGCGGCGTGAGGGCGGCGGCGTCGCCGGCGGCGCGCACCAGGATGCCGGTGTTGGGCGTCGGCTGATACGGATACGGCACAAACGCCGCCGGGGTGACCTCGCGCTCGCCGACCTCCTCGATCATCACGTCGGGGACGACGCCGATGACCGTGAACCAGCCGGCCGACGCGTCGTCGATCAGCCGGAAGCGCCGGCCGATCGCGTCGATCGCGCCGAGCGCGCCGGCACCGGCGAGACGGTTGGGTGCCAGCGTCGGTACCCCAGTGCCGTCGCGGGGGGCGAAGTGGCGGCGGGCCATGCTGACGTTGATCACGGCCACGCCCGAGCGCGTCTCCGCCTCGGCGGCGGTGAAGGTGCGGCCACGCACCGCCGTCACGCCGAGCGCGTCGAGGTAATGCGCGGTCACCCCGGCGAAGAAGAGGCGCGGTTCGCGGCCGGGCTCGACCTCGGCGCCCTCGATGTCGACCCGGCTGACGTCGCCGCCGCCGTCGAGCGGTATCAGGTTCGAGGCGCCGGCGGCCTGCACGCCCGGGATCGCCTCGAGGCGGCGCATGACGTCGTCGACGCGGCGCGCCATCGCGCCGTCGCCCTGATACACCTGGCCGGGCATGAACATCCGCACCGTGGTGAGCGGCGCCGGATCGAAGCCGGTGTCGGCGCGCTGCAGATTGAGGAAGCTGCGCGTGAAGAGGGCGGCGCCGACCAGCAGGACGATCGACAGCGCCACTTCGGCGACGACCAGGATGTGACGGGCCCGGGTCCGGACCCCGCCGTCGTCGGACCGGCCGCGCAGCGCCGAGACCAGATTGCCCTTCACCGCGTGGATGGCCGGCGTCAGTCCGAAGATCAGTCCGGTCAAGACGCTGATCGCAATCGTGTAGACGAGGGTCGTCGGATCGAGGCGGAAGTCGATCAGATAGGGCACGTCGTCGGCTGGCACCCGGGCGCGCAGCGCGCCGATGCCGACCACGGCGAGACCCAGGCCGAGCGGCGCCGAGACGGCGCCGAGCACCACGCTCTCGGTCAGCAGCTGGCGCACGATCCGGGCGCGGCCGGCGCCGATCGCCGCCCGCACCGAGATCTCACGGCTGCGGGCGGTCGCCCGAGCGAGCAGCAGGTTGGCGACGTTGGCGCAGGCGATGAGCAGCACGAACGTGACCGCGCCCATCGCGGTGAGGGTCACCAGGCGCACCTCCGTCGGCATGTAATACGCGGTGAGCGGCTCCGCCTGCATGCTCCAGCCGGCATTCACGGGGTATTCCGCGGCCAGTCGGCTGGCCACAGCCGTCAGCTCCTCGCGGGCGTGGGCGAGCGTCCGCCCTGGCGCCAGCCGGGCGAACACCTCGAGGTCCCGCGACTCGCGCGCGGCGTTCGCGGACAACGGTGTCAGCGGAATCCACGCGTTCTGGAGGAAGGGAAACTTGACCCGCGGCGGCAGGACGCCGATCACGGTATACGGCCGCGCGTTGAGGGTCACCGCGCGGCCGACGATCGCCGGGTCGGCGTTGTAGCGGCGGCGCCACAGCTCATCGCTCAGCAGCACCACCTCGGAGGCGCCGGCCCGATCGTCGTCGGCGGTGAAGTCGCGACCCAGCGCCGGCACGATGCCCAGCATCGAGAACAGGCGCCAGTTCACCGCGGCGCCGAGCACACGTTCGGGCTCGTCGGTGTCCGAGAAGGTGAGGCTGCGGCCCTGCACGCCGACCAGCGCCTCGAACGCGCCGCTCTGGGCCTGGTAGTCGACCAGATCCAGGTACGACACCCCGGCGCGTCCCCGCTGCCCGTCGGGGGTCGTCGCCGACACGACGAGCATCTCCCCGGGCTCCGGGAACGGCAGCGGGTTCGATCAGGGTTCCGCTGACCACGCTGAACATGGTGGCGTTGGTGCCGATGCCCAGGGCCAGGCACGTCATCGCCAGGGCGGTGGCCAGCGGCGCCCTCCACAAGGCACGTACCGCGAGTCGGAGGTCCTGCCAGAGTCCGTCCATGGACTGAGGATACGCGGGGTGCGCGTCCGGGTTCGACGATGCTCGAGGACGCGCTGCTGGGATCTCGGGGCTCGGGACCCGGGGCTCGGGAAACACGAAGGGCCGGGAGCATGCTCCCGGCCCTTGGCCTCACAGCGTGACAGCGGGACGGTCCGGATCCCGGGCCCCGGGTACCCGAGCCCCGAGCCCCCTAGAACAGCAGCTTGAACCCCAGCTGCGCCTGGAACGGGTCGAACGCCTGGCGCGCCTGACCGAATCCGGTGGGACGGCCATTGGCCGTCACGCCCGGCGCCGACGACATGTTGCCGTTGTAGTTGTTGAGGTTCACCGTGTTGAAGACGTTGAACATCTCCCACAGGATCTCGCCGGTGATCCGCTTGTAGGTCACCTTCTTCGACAGCCGCAGGTCGGTCTGGTAGAACTTGTCGCCGCGACCGGCGTTGTATTCCGTGCCCGGCGGCCGATCGAAGTTGTCGCCGTCGCGGTTGGCGTCGGTGCCGAGGATGATGTTGTAGGGCGGCGCCGAGTTCGCCGTGACGATCAACCCGGCCTGGAACTGCCACGGCAGCTCGTAGATCACATTGGAGACGAAGCGGTGCCGCACGTCGTTGGCGGTGGGGCCCCAGTCCTTCATCAGATCGTAGTGGTCGGCGGGCGTCGCACCGTCGGCCACCGTCTTGGCGCTGCCGAGCGTGTAGCCGAGCAGGAACCCGAGGCGGTTGGCGAACCGCTTCTGCAGCCGGAACTGTCCCTGGTGGATGCGCATCGGCGCCTCGTCGGCGTAGAGCAGCAGGCGCGTGCCCGAGGCGATGAGCGGGAAGGTGTTGTCGTCGCGGCGGGCGTTGACGTTGCGCGTCACCGGGAAGCTCTCGCCGCGCATGTAGACATAGTCGAACGACACGGCGTAGTTGGTGCCGATCTGCCGGGTGGCGCCGGCGGTCATCTGGTGCGTGTAGGGCGATTCCGCCGAGTCGCTGGCGATGCGGAAGGCCGTGCCCGCCGACTCCGGGAACGAGCGCGTCGGCAGGTTCGGGAAGAAGTCGTTCGGGATCTGCAGCCCGGACCGCGAGTCGTTGGCGATCTGCGTGGTGATGAAGCCGGGATAGCCGGCGACGACGCCACGCATCGTCGTGGTGTTGATCTGGTCGTAGTAGATGCCGTAGCCGGCCCGCACGACCGTGCGGCCGTCGCCCTACGGATCCCAGGTCAGCCCGAGGCGCGGCGCAATGTTGTTCATGTCGTTCGGCACCGGCTTGAAGTTCTGGCCGCGCAGATCGCCGGTGATCTGGCGCACCCAGAACTGCTCGATCGGCACGTCGTCGGGGATGTCCTGCCCGTTCAGATCGCCACGCCACAGCTGCCAGTCGTAGCGCAGGCCGAGGTTGATGGTCAGGTTGTCGGCCGGCCGCCACTGGTTGTTGACGAAAGCCGAGAAGATGTTGACGTCGCGGGTCAGCGCCGCCAGCTCGCCGCGCAGCTCGATGCCCTGCGTGAAGCGGAACGGCAGCGACGTCGGGTCGCCGGCGACCACCGGCCGGTCCTGCAGGAACTCGAACAGGCCGTTGAACGACTGGTTGATGGTGCTGGTGGTCGGGACGATGTTGGCCTCGAAGCCGAACTTGAGATCGTGCGTGCCCTTGGCCACGAAGTTGAGGCTGGTGGCGTTGGTGACGATGTAGTTGTCCTGCGAGCGGCCCTGCGGCACGTTGCTGGCACGGCCGAACTGCACGGTCGGGAAGCGGATTTCGGGCCTGCTGGTCGAGCCCGCCGGCAGCACGCGGTCGAGCGCCTGGTGTGACGCGCTGAGCCGCAGCTCGTTCACCAGGTTGGAGCGCAGGACCGAGGTCAGGTTGCCGACCAGGAACCAGGCCCGCCGCTTGTCGTCGTAGCCGTGGTCGCCGGCGCTGTTGCCGCCGGTCTGCTGGTTGGTGAGGTCGCGATGGTCGTACATGTAGGTGACGTTGATCGTGTGGTTCTGCGACGCCAGGAACGTGGCCTTGCCGAACAGGTTGTGTTCGTCGGCGATGACCGGCACGTCGGTGTTGGCGTCGTAGCCCAGGCTCTGGACGTAGGCCGCGATCGACGTCGGGATGTTCACCTGCACCGAGCGCTCGTTGGCGCGCCGCTCCCACGACGCGAAGTAGAACAGCCGGTTGGTCACGATCGGGCCGCCGACGGTGGCGCCGTACTGCTCGATCTTGAACGGCGGCACGGTCACCGAGAAGTAGTTCGGCTGGTCGAAGGCGTCGTCGCGGAGGAAGTAGAAGCCGCTGCCGCGGACCTGGTTGCCGCCAGACTTGGTCAGGATGTTGATGGCGCCCGACGCCGAGCGGCCGAACTCGGCGGTGTAGGAGTTGGCCATCACCTGGAACTCCTGGATGGCCTCCTGCGCCAGCGCGATCCGCGTCGCCGACGACAGCGCGCTGCCGCCGCCGGTGACCTCGTCGTTGAAGTCGACGCCCTCGAGCCAGACCGACTTGTAGTTCTCGCTCATGCCGCCGAACGAGATCGAGTCGGTCTGGCCGCCCGACGCCGACCCCTGGTCGGCGACGACGCCCGGCGCCAGCAGGGTCAGGTCGAGGAAGTCGCGCGTCTTCAACGGCAGCGACGCGATCTGCTGCGTGTCGACCAGCGTGCGGACCACGTTCTCGGTCGTGTCGACCAGCGGCGCCTGCTCGGTGACGGTGATCGTCTCCTCGAGGCCGCCGACCTCGAGGGTGAACGGCGCGACCAGCTGCGAGTTGATGGCCAGCCGCAGGTCGGCCCGGCTCGCTTCCTTGAAGCCGGTCAACGCCGCCTTGACGGTGTAGACGCCGGGCGGCATGGCGCTGAAGCGGTAGGTGCCCAACTCGTCGGTGACCGCCTCGCGGGTCAGCCCGTTGGCCTGGTTCACGGCCGTCACGGTCACGCCGGGCAGCGAACCGCCGGTCGAGTCCTTGACGTCGCCGAGGATGGTGCCGGTGGTCGTCTGGCTCCAGCTCGCGGAAGCCGCTCCGACGAGCAGGACGGCCAGCAGCCACGTCCGTGTGGTCCTGACGTAGGTCATCACTTCCGCCTCCAGAATGCGACCGTGCACGCCTCTGCACGGGGCCCTCACGGACCCGCCATTTCACGGTCGCGGATGCGGATTCTACCTGGACCGCTGCAGGCGCAGCTAACAGAAGACAACGTGAGACAAGAAATGGGCGTCGCAGCGGGCCCGCGACCCGTCCCGCACCCCGTCCGTTGCGGCATAATGCCGGGATACAGGGTCCCGGGGATCGCCGGGGCTTCCTCGGGTACGGCCGTGCCCGTCCGGGCGCTTCGAGGGTGGCAATGAGACAGCTTTTCGTTGCGACGGCCGGCGTCGCCCTGCTCAGCCTGAGTCTGGCGGCCCGTGACGCCCAGGGTCCCGCCGCCGCCGCGCCGCGCGCCCGCGCGGCGGTGCCAGGCACCCGCTCCGCCGCCGGCCAAGGCCCGCGCCGGCCCAGGCGCGCGCCCGCGGCGCCGTCGCCGATGGTCGCCGCCGAACAGACGCGCATCGTCACCAGTTACTGCGGTACCTGCCACAGCGAGCGCGGCAAGGCCGGCGGGCTGTCGCTGGCCAGCTTCGACGCGATGAAGGCGCACGAGCAGCCGGAAGTCATCGAGAAGATGATCCGCAAGCTGCGCGCCGGCATGATGCCGCCGCCCGGGGCCAAGCGTCCCGACGCCGCGCAGATCGACCAGCTCGCCGGCAGCGCTCGAGGCGCGGATGGACGAGTTCGCCGCCAGCAACCCCAATCCGGGCTGGCGGCCGTTCCAGCGCCTGACGCGCGCCGAGTACTCGCAGGCGGTCAAGGACCTGCTCGATCTCGAGGTCGACGTCACCCCGTACCTGCCGGCCGACACCCAGGCCCACGGCTTCGACAACATCGCCGAAGCGCAGGGCTTCAGCCCGGCGCTGCTCGACGGCTACCTGCGCGCCGCCTCGCAGGTCAGCCGCCTGGCGATCGGCGACAAGCAGGCGTCGGCGACGTCGGCGACCTACCGCGTGCTGCAGGTCGAGTCGCAGATGCGCTACGTCGAGGGCACGCCGCTCGGCTCGCGCGGCGGCATCGCCGTGGTCCACAACTTCCCGGCCGACGGCGACTACAAGTTCACGTCGCTGCTGCAGCGCACGATCAGCGGCGAGCTGTTCGGCAACACCGGCATCGCCATGGCCGGCAGCAACGAGCTGCTCGAGATCTCGGTCAACGGCGAACGCGCCGCGGTGCTCGAGGTCGACGGCGAGCATGAGCGACGCCTACGAGCGGGGCTTCGAAATCGACACGCCGCCGATCCACGTCAAGGCCGGACCGCAGCGCATCGCCGCGGCGTTCGTGCCGCGCTTCGTCGGGCCGGTCGACGACCTGATGATGCCGATCGACCACACGCTGGTCGACATGCGCATCGGCACCGGCTTCGGCATCACCGCGGCGCCGCACATCCAGGATCTGGTGATCGCCGGCCCGATGAAGGTCACCGGCATCTCGGACACGCCGAGCCGACGCCGCGTCTTCGCCTGCCGGCCGACGGCCGCGGACGAGGAGCGTGGCTGCGCCACCGACACCGTGCGGCGGCTGGCGACGCAGGCGTTCCGCGGGCCGGTCGGCGCCGCCGACATGGCCGACCTGATGAAGTTCTACGACCAGGGCCGGCGCGACGGCGACTTCGAGAACGGCATCCGCATGGCGGTGCAGGGCATCCTGGCCAATCCGCGCTTCCTGTTCCGCATCGAACAGCAGCCCGACGTGCCGGCCGGCAGCAGCTACCGCATCGCCGATCTGGAGCTCGCCTCACGCCTGTCGTTCTTCATCTGGGGCACGGTGCCCGACGCCGAGCTGGTGAAGGTCGCGACCGCGGGCACGCTCAAGACCACCGCGGTGCTCGACCGCCAGGTGCGGCGCATGCTCGCCGACCCCAAGGCCGAGGCCCTGGCCACGCGCTTCGGATCGCAGTGGCTGCGGCTGCAGGACGTCGAGAAGGTGCGGCCCGACGGCATCCTCTATCCGCAGTGGGATCAGTCGCTGACCGACTCGATGCGGCACGAGACCGAGCTGTTCTTCGCCAGCCTGGTGCGCGAGGACCGCAGTGTGCTCGACCTGCTCAACGCCGACTACACCTTCGTGAACGAGCGGCTGGCCCGGCACTACGGCTACCCCAACGTCACCGGCACCGAGTTCCGGCGGGTACACGCTGCCGCCGACGCGCCGCGGCATCCTGACCCAGGGCAGCATCCTGATGATGACCTCGGTCGCCGACCGCACCTCGCCGGTGCAGCGCGGCAAATGGGTGATGCAGGTCATGCTCGGCTCGCCGCCCCCGCCGCCGCCGCCCAACGTCCCGGCCCTCGAAGAGACCGGCGGCTCGAAGGACGGCAAGACCCTGTCGGTCCGCGAACGGATGGAGGAGCACCGCAAGAACCCGGCGTGCACCTCGTGCCACCGCGTCATCGATCCGCTGGGCCTGGCGCTCGAGCACTTCGACGTCACCGGCCAGTACCGCATCAAGGACAACGGCGTGCTGGTCGACGCCACCGGCACGCTCTACGACGGCAGCGAGATCGACGGCGCCGACGGGCTGCGCCAGGCGCTGCTCAAGTACAAGGACGCGATGCTCGCCAGCTTCACCGAGAGCCTGATGACCTACGCGCTGGGTCGGCACGTCGAGTCGTACGACATGCCGACGGTGCGCGGCGTCCAGCGCGACGCCGCCAAGCAGGACTACCGGATGTCCGCCTTCATCCAGGGCATCGTCAAGAGCCAGGCCTTCCGGATGAGCCGTCCGAGCCAGACCGAGACCACCGTCGCCGACGCCCGTCAGTAGGAGCCGCCATGTTCATCACGAAACGCAACCTGTCCCGTCGCACCGTCCTGAAAGGGATCGGCGTCACGGCCGCCCTGCCGCTGCTCGAGGCGATGGTGCCTGCGGGCACGGCCCATGCGAAGACGGCGGCCGCCGGCAAGGTGCGGCTGGCCTGCCTCGAGATGGTGCACGGCGCCGCCGGCAGCACCGCCTACGGCATGAAGATGAACATGTGGTCGCCGGCGACGACCGGGCGGACCTTCGATCTCTCGCCCGGCGCGCTGGCGCCGCTCGAGTCGGTGCGCGAGCACATCACCATCGTCAGCAACACCGACCTGCGCCAGGCCGAGGCCTTCACCACCCCGGAAATCGGCGGCGATCACTTCCGCGCCAGCGCCGTGTTCCTCACCCAGGCCCATCCCAAACAGACGATGGGCTCGGACGTCCGCGCCGGCATCTCGATCGACCAGCTCTACGCCCAGCGCTTCGGCCAGGACACGCCGATCCCCTCGATGCAGCTGTGCATCGAGCCGGTCGACCAGGCCGGCGGCTGCGAGTACGGCTACTCCTGCGTCTACACCGACTCGATCAGCTGGTCCTCGGCCGACGAGCCGCTGCCGATGATTCGCGACCCGCGCACGGTCTTCGACCAGCTGTTCGGCGTCGGCGCCACCGCCGAGGAGCGGGCGGCGCGGCGTCAGGAGGACCGCAGCATCCTCGACGCGCTGATGGGTTCGGTCGGACGGCTCAAGTCGCAGATCGGCGCCGCCGACCAGGCCCGGCTCGACGACTACCTGTCGGACGTGCGCGAGATCGAACGGCGGATCCAGAAGGTCGAGGAGTTCAACACCAGCGGCGAGCAGCGCGAGCTGCCCGGCGCCCCGATCGGCGTGCCCGACTCGTACGAAGAGCACGTCAAGCTGATGTTCGACCTGCAGGCGCTGGCCTTCGGCAACGACATCACCCGGGTGTTCGCCTTCAAGATGTCGCGCGACGTGTCGGGCCGCGTCTTCCCGGCCACCGGCGTCACCACCGGCTTCCACAACGCCAGCCACCACAACGCGCGCGAGGATCGCATCCGCGACTTCGCCAAGATCAACCAGTACCACGTCAGCCTGCTGCCCCACTTCATCGAACGGCTGAAGCGGATGCCCGAGGGCGACGGCACGGTGCTCGACAACACGCTGGTGATGTACGGCTCGCCGATGGGCGACCCCAACGTGCACAACCACAAGCGCTGCCCGCTGCTGTTCGCCGGCCACGCCGGCGGCGCGCTCAAGGGCGGGCTGCACATCAAGGCCGCCGACGGCACGCCGATGGCCAACAGCTTCCTCGACGTGCTGCACAAGATCGGCATGGACGACCTGCCGTCGTTCGGCGACAGCAACGCCGCCCTCGACCTGAACGCGGTTCAGGACACCACCGCGGCGGCCCAGTGATGGAGACCACGACCATGCGACGACGACTGATCGAGGCACTGTTCGCGGGCGTGGCCGGCGCCGTGGCGCTGTCGGTGGCGCTGTCGGCCGCCGAAGGCACGGTCGCCGACGCCGCCATGAAGGGCGACGTCGCCGCGGTGCGCACGCTGCTCAAGGACGGCGCCGACGTCAACGCCGTCCAGGGCGACGGCGTGACCGGGCTGCACTGGGCGGCCCGGCTGGGCGCCGAGGACCTGGCCAGCACGCTCGTCGTCGCCGGCGCCAACGTGCGCGCGACGACGCGCTTCGGCGCCATCACGCCGCTGCATCTGGCCGCCGAACGCGGCTCCGGCCCGGTGGTCACGCTGCTCGTCAAGGGCGGCGCCGAGGTCAACGCGCGCACCAGCACCGGCGCGACGCCGCTGATGTTCGCCGCGGCGTCGGGCGACACCGCGGCGATGACGGCGCTGCTCGACGGCGGCGCCGACATCGAAGCCAAGGAGCGCGAACGCGAGCAGACGCCGCTGATCTTCGCCGCCGCCGCCAACCGCGCCGAGGCCGTGAAGCTGCTGCTCGCGCGCGGCGCCAACAAGAACGCGACGACCAAGGTCATCGACCTGATGGCGCTCAGCGCCAACGGCGAGAACCCCGACGGCCGCAACCTCGCCGCCAAGCCCGAGACCGCCAACGGCGCGGCGGCGCGCGGCGCCGCCTCGGCCGCACCGCCGGCGCCGGCCGGCCGCTGCGCACGCCGGGCTCGACCGCGGCTACCTGATCAACGAGCAGGTGCACACGCCAGGGCGGCATGACGCCGCTGCTCTACGCCGCCCGCCAGGGCTACGCCGACGTGGCCACCGCGCTGCTCGACGCCGGCGTCGACGTCAACCAGAAGAAGGGCGGCGACAACGTCGTCGGCGCTGCTGATCGCGACCATCAACGGCCACTTCGACCTCGGCGACGCATGCTGCTCGACCGCGGCGCCGATCCCGAACCTGGTCGCCGAGAACGGCGTCGGCGCCGCTCTACGCCGCCATCAACCTGATGTGGGCGCCGCGCGCCGGCTATCCGCAGCCGCGGGCGCACCTCAACCAGCGACTCGGCTATCTCGACTACATGAAGAAGCTGCTCGAGAAGGGCGCCGACCCCAACGCCCGCGTCAACAAGAAGGTGTGGTACTCGAACTACAACTTCGACCAGTCGGGCGTCGAGGAAACCGGCTCGACGGCGTTCTGGCGCGCCGCCTACGCCGCCGACGTCGACGCGATGAAGCTGCTGATGTCGTTCGGCGCCGACCCGCTCATCCCGACGGCCAAGCCGCCAGAACGCGGCGAGTTCGGCGACGCTGGCCGGCGCGTGATCGTCGACGTGTCGGGCGTGCCCGCCGGTGCCGGTCGGCGGCCCCGGCATCCCGACGCTGCTCGCCTCGACCGGCGTCGGCTACGGCGAAGGCTTCGCCGGCAACTCGCATCGCTTCGCGCCGGGCGGGCTGCTGGCCGGCGGTGAAGTTCCTGGTCGAGGTCGCCGGCGCCGACGTCAACGCCCGCGACCACGAGGGCAATTCCGCCCTGCACCACGCCGCCGCCCGCGGCGACGTCGAGATGCTGAAGTACCTGGTCTCGAAGGGCGCCGACCCGCTGGTCGTCAACCGCGAAGGCCAGACGACGGTCGACATGGCCAACGGCCCGGTGCAGCGCACGCAGCCCTGGCCGGAGGCCATCAAGTTCCTCGAGAGCCTGGGCGCGAAGAACAACCACAAGTGCCTGTCCTGCTGAGCAGGCGCCACTGCAGATCTGAGCGTTGGGCGGCGGACTCTCCGCCGCCCTTCGTCTGTACCGCTGTATCAGGCGTGAATCAGCGCGAGCCGGTCTGCCCGCGCAATAATTGCTCACGGCCGAGCTGCCAGTGGCAGCTCCGATGGGGCGGCGGCAGGAATTGCTGAGAAACACCGGCGAGTCCCTGGAGGGTACGCCGTTTGCTGTTCGCCGGCCCGTCAGCCAACCTCCAAGGAGCAGCCCAGGATGACCTCCCCTCCCGCCGGCCCGTCCCTTGGTGAGTGCCCCCAGCACCAAGGTGGTTTGGACGTAGCCTCTACCGTTCGCTAGACGACGGGGCCAGGCCCCGTCGGTCCGCTCCCGTCCCTCAGGTTCCCTTCCAATTCCGCGGGCGATGCCCGGCGTCAGCGGGCGGTGCTCGGCGCCTTGATTGCCGCGACGACCCGCTTCACGAACTCCGCCTCGTTGCCGGCGTGCCAGCGCCAGACCACGACCAGGTCCTGGTCGGGCAGGATGGTGATCGTGTTGCTGCCGGCGCCGCGCGCCGCCGTAGGCGTTGGCGGGCAGGCCCGGATAGTTCTTGCCCTGCGTGTTCAGCCACCACAGGTAGCCGTAGTCGGGGCCGTGGGCGCTCGGGCTGATCGCCGCCTTGACGTAGTCGGGCGGCACGATCTGCCGGTCGCCCCACTTGCCGCCGCGCAGCCACAGGTAGCCGAAGCGGGCCATGTCCTGGGCGTTGATCCACACGCCGCCGCCCCACCGCGTGCCGCCGCTCACCGAGGCGACCTGCTTGCCGTCGAGGTCGACGAAGCTGTTGTGGTACGGGATCCAGCGCCAGGTGTTCGACGCGCCGATGACGTCCATGACCTCGCGGCGGAAGACGTCGGGCACCGATTCCTTGAACGTGCGCAGCAGCGACAGGCCGAGGCGGTTGATGCGCACGTCGTTGTACTCGTAGAAGGTGCCGGGCCGCTTCAGCTCGCGCGGCTTGCGCTCGCCCTCGCCGAACGCCTTGGTGCCGACGAAGTCGTCCTTCTTGCCGAACATCTCGCCTTCCCACTCGGTCTCCTGCTGCAGGTGCATCTTCCAGGTGACCAGCGCGTTGCGCGGCGAGTCGTAGCCGCCGTCCTTGACGGTGCGGCCGACCGGCTCGTCGAGGTTGGTGATCTTGCCGTCGCGCACGGCGAGTCCGGCGACGGTGGCCATCATGCTCTTGGCCACCGAGTAGGTGGGATTGGCCCAGGTCGTGTCGCCGAACTCGGCGACGGCGTAGCCCTTGTAGATGACCAGGCCGTTGGTCTTGGCGCGGATGTTCGGCACCGAGCCGAGCATCGACCCGAAGATCCGCTCCTGGTCGCTGAAGTCCATCGCCCGGGTCGACTCGCGCGTCTGCGCGAACTGCACCGCGGCGTCGAGCGCCGCCTGGTCCATGCCCGAGCTCGGCGGCCGACTTCTTCGGCCAGGCGCCGGCCGGCGGGTAGTAGACCGCGGTGGCCGCGGCCTGCTCGGCGGCGGCGAGCGGCACCGCGATCGGGCCGTGATGGAGGGCGACGAACGAGGTGCCGGCAACGGCCGAGGACGGCCACGAACGAGAAGCGGCGAAGGGTCATGGACAGGTCTCCCGCGCGCGGATGCGCCGCGCGACGGGCACTACTCTACACCCGCCGACCGCCCCGGACGGCGGCGTCAGTAGGCCGGACCCAGCAGCACGGCGTTCATGAACAGCAGCATCGTCGCCTCGGTGTAGGCGCGGTAGTTGGGGTCTTCGGCAAAGGCGATGACGTGGCCCTGGCCGAAGGGCTGGTGCATCAGGTAGGGCTTGCGCACCAGCAGGTCCTGCCCTTCCGGCCAGATCAGGCCCGACGCCACCAGCGACGCCTTCTGGCCGTAATAGACGACGTTTCGGCCGGCGTTGAGCTTGATCGGCGCAAACACCCGCGACCCCTCGATCACCACCTGGGTCTCGCCGTCGCTGCCGGCGCTCAGCCAGTGGTCGGTGTCGACCGTGGCCCGCAGCAGCGCGCCGGGTTGGGCGTCGGGCCGCTCGCGCTCGGGCTGGATGGCCTTGTCGAAGGCGACATCGCCGGGATCGAGCGCCGGCGTCGCCGGAGTCGCGCTGGCCGGGGGCGTACGGGACGTCGCGCCGCCGGTGGGCGTGGCCGGACGCGCGGGCACCGCGCCAGTCGGCGAGGCCGGAGCGGCGGGCGGCGCCGTCGCACCGCTCGCCGCGCTCGATCCACTCGCGCTGGCCGGCGCCGGTCCGGTCGTCGCCGGGGTATCCGGCCGTCCATCCTTGAGGAGCGCATTGGTGTCGAGCAGGCCGACGCCGCTGCCCACCGCCCAGCGCGTGGCGTCGGCCAGCGTGACCAGCGTGCCACCGAGCCGCAGCCAGTCCTTGACCCGGGTCAGCACCGCGTCGTTGATCTGCCCGGCGTAGTTGCCCGACGGCAGCACCAGCACGTCGTAGTCGGCGAAGTCGACGCGGCCCAGCGACGCCGTCCGCACCGTGGTGACCGCCTGGCCGAACCGCCGTTCGAGCACGTAGCGGGTCCACCCGGCCGACAGCGTCGAGGTCGGCAGGTCCCAGGCCAGGAGCACGCGGCCAGGCTTGATGAAGCCGTTCTCCGGACTGCCGAGCGAGGTCCCGGCCTCGACGTAGGCCGAGTCGATCGGCACCACCTCGGCGCCGTGCGTCCCGGCCAGCGCGGCCATGCGCGCCTGCAGGTCGGCGGGATTGCCGGCGGTGCGGACCAGCGCCGTGCCGATCGGATAGCGGCGGCCGCCGAGCGTGAAGGCGCCGCCCACGCTCTCGACCCGCAGCCCCTGCTTCGCCGCGTCGGCGGCCAGGGCCGCGGCCGCGGCGCCCCACGGCACGAGGTACCCGACCTTGCCGGCGGCGAGGGGGCGCGCCGTCGCCGGCGGATCGTAGGTCGCCGCGACCGGCGTCGTGCGGGTGGCCAGCGCGGCGGCGCTCGTCACGACCTCCACGTCGAAGACCAGCGGCAGGCTCCACGCCGTGATGTCGTAGATCTGATCGGGCTGGCGGCGCTGGCGGCGCGCCTCCTGCCGGGCGATGAACTCGGCCGACTGCTCGGTCTTGAGGTCGAGCAGATTGCGGATCAGCCGGCCCGACGGCTGGGCGTTCGAGATGAGGTAGGCGCCGGCCGCCACGGTGCGCCCGCCGATCGACAACGACTCCTCGGCGCGCCGCACCTCGATGCCCTGGGTCGCCAGATTGCGCGCCAGCCGGTCGGCGCGCGTCGGGTCGTGACCCGGGACCAGCACGTACTCGCGCACCGGGCCGCTCTCGCCTTCGGTCACGGCGCTGCGCCGGTACTCGAGGAAGTCCCGCACCAGGCGCTCGCGGTTGCGGGCGGCGGTGACCGCCGTGGTGATGGCGGCGTTGAAGTGGTGCATCACGCCGTCGCGGAAGGTCATCACCGTGCCGTCGGTGCGGCGGAATGACAACGCCCGCGCCGACGCCTGCTCGTAGGTCATGCCGATCGAGCCGTGGAACATCGGCCAGCTGTCGCCGTAGCCGGGATAGAAGCCGTCGTAGACCTCGCGGATGTAGTACGGCCAGCCGCGCTCGTCGAAGCGGGCGGCGTTGGCCCGGCCGAACAGATCGAAGCCGGCGATCTGGCTCTTGGTGTAGTGCGGGTTCAGCGGATCGGCCGGTGGCGCGAAGTAGTAGGTGTTGTTGCCGCCCTGCTCGTGCAGGTCGACGTTGACCTGCGGGAAGTAGTCGAGGGCGACCTTGATCCGGCCGCGGGTCTCGGGCTGGGTCTGGGCGAACCAGTCGCGGTTCATGTCGAACAGGTAGTGATTCGATCGGCCGCCCGGCCACGGCTCGTCGTGCTCGGCGTTGTACGGCGCCGGGTCCGGCACCGCCGCCCGGCCCTGGAGGTTCTGGAAGAGGAACCGCGCCCGGCCGTCGGGGTTCTGCATCGGGTCGATCAACACCAGCGCGTCGCGAAGCACGGCGTCCACGCCGGCGTCGCCGCGCGCCGCCAGCAGGTGGTAGGCCTCGAGCAGCGCCGCGTCGCTCGAGCTGATCTCGTTGCCGTGCACGCCGTGCACCAGCCACACCACCACCGGGAGCGTGGCGACGAGGCGGTCGGCGTCGGCGCTCGACAGCCGGCGCGGATCGGCCAGCCGCTTGATGTCGGCCTTGACTTGATCCAACGCCGCGATGCGCTCGGCGCTGCCGACCACGAACAGCCACAACGGCCGGCCTTCCCAGGTCCGCGCGTACTCGACCAGACGGGTGCGATCGGGTGCCGCCTGGGCGAGCGCGCGGAGGTAGGTCGCCACCTGCTCCGGCGACGTGATCTCCTCGCCGGGCGCGTGGCCGACGACCTGTTGCAGCGTCGGCAGCTTCGGGTCGTACTGCGCGCCGGGCCAGAACGGCTCGGTCGGCGACTGGGCGGCGGCGATTTGCGGCGACAGAATCAGGAGGGCGAGCGCGAGAGCCGGACAACGCATGGCGGATAGTGTAGCCGCCTCGTCACGCCGGACGCCGCTACGGGGTCAGACCCTATTCAACGCGGAGCCAGCATGGGGTCTGACCCCAGGCGCTCGCGCGCCGCCTGCTCGAGGTCCGCCAATCCCGTCCGCTTGGCCATCGCCGCGGCGAGCTCGAACTGCGACCGGGCCGCGTCGGGCTGGCCGCTGCGCGACAGGGCGTCGCCGAACTTCACCACGACCGGAATCACCGTCGCCGGATCCGGCGAGGTCCGTCGCCCCTGTTGCACCACCCGCTCCAGATAGGCGCGGTAGTGCCGGGCGGCATCGGCCGCCCGATCCTCCTGGGCGTCGAGGAGCTCGGCCAGGTAGAGGTGCACGTGGATGAGACCGGGATCCTGGACCAGGGCGTCGGTCCAATGCCGCTCCGCGTCGCCGAGCCGCGCTTGCTGCTTGGCCAGCACGCCGGCGTTGACCAGCGCGTCGACGTCGCCGGGATTGCGGGCGATGGTCGCCTCGAGGTGGGCGCGGAGCGCCGCATCGTCGCCGCGCTCGACCAGCGTCCGCAGCAGGCGGCCCTGCACGACCGAGTCGTAGGGATTCACGCGCGCCGCCGCGGCCAGCGCCGCCGGGTCCGACTCGCGCAGCGCCAGGCGATAGCGCCACTGGTCCACGCCCGCCAGGACCACCAGCGCGACCGCGGCGACGCCGATGGCCGCGCCGCGCCACGCCGGTGCCCGGGCCGGCGCCGGCGGCGCCGCTGGCGCCCCGGCCGCGGTGGTGAGCGCGCGGGAGACGCGCGGATCGCGCAGCTTCCAGACCACGCCGTCGATCATGAAGTGATGCAGGTTGACCACGGCGGTGACGATGAGCACGCTGGCGGTGAAGTCCACGTGGGCCGCGTAACTGGCCAGCCACGGCACCGGCAGGAACAGCGCCAGGCCGCCGATCATCACCGATGCCCAGTAGGCCGACGTTCGCCACGACGGGCCCTGTTCGCGCCGGGCGAAGTACTGGGTGATCCACAGGTACTGCGCCGAGTGCATCACCGCCAGGATGCCGGAGCTGTAGCGGGTCTGCGGCGTCGGCACGCTGGTCGCCCACGACAGCATGATTGGCACCACGAACCACAGGCCCTGGGTCACGAACAGGAGCACCGGCGCCGCCGCCGCCGCGCCCGCTCGACGCACGATCGGCCAGAGCGTCGTGGTGCCGAGCACCAGGAAGACGCCGGCCGCCGCCCAGCCGGCGACGCGAGTCACCGCTGGCGGCAGCCCCAGCGACAGCACCGTCGGATCCGACGACGGGCCCTCGTTGAAGGCGGCCAGCAGCATGACGAACGACGCGGCGAAGGCGAGCTTCAACCGCCGGGCCTGTCCCGGCGACACCTCGAGGCCGGCCCGCCGGACGAACATCATCAGCAGCCCGTAGTTCTGTCCGCTGTAGTGCCACGGGCTCCACATCACGTAGGCGGTGAACAGCACCGGCAACAGCCGCAGTTCGACATGGGCGACCAGGCCCAGGGCGAGGAGCGCCGCGGTACCGTAGACCGTGTAGAGACGGTGCGTGGAGCGATCGGCGGTCCCGTAGGCGCGATACACCGTGGCCATGTAGTGCGGGTAGTTGGCCAGCAGCGCCAGCGCATAGAACCCGCCGGCCCATTGGCGGGCGCTGTCGCCCGACAGGGCGTAGGACAGGCCCAGCAGCGGCAGCGACCAGCCGCCGCAGCCGACGACCAGGTCGACCCACGGCCGGGCGATCCACAGGCGAGACGACGGCGCGGCCGGGGTCGAGGGCACCGACCGATCTATCGGTCGAAGTACTCGACGATCTGCAGGGTGACCCGGCCCATCAGGTCTTCCGCCTCGCCGTAGTTGCCGGTGATGGCATTGAGGAAGAACGAGACCACGATCGGGCCGCTGCTTGGCATAGACGATGCCGACGTCGTTGGCCAGCACCGGCGGGAAATCGCCGGTCTTGTGGGCGACCGGCACGCCGGTCAGGAAGTGCGGCAGCCGCCGCGCCCCCGACTGCTGGGCGCGCATCATCCGCAGCAGCTCGTCGGCGCCGTCCTTCGACGGCAGCGCGCGCTGCTCGATCGCCTCGAGCATGCGCCCGGTGGCGCGCGGCGTCAGCTCGCCCAGCCAATAGGCGCGATCGCTGTTGGTCCTGGCGTTGCGGTCGTCTTCCGGCGCCAGCGCGTTGTACTTGGCAAAGAGCTCGCCGGTGGTCTGGGTGAGCTTCATCCCGTCGGCATAGCCGGCCGTGGCCAGCCAGGCGTTGACGCTCGCCACCCCGCCGACCTGGGCGATCGAGAGGTCGGTGGCGGTGTTGTCGCTGGTGATGATCATCTGCAGCAGCACGTCGCGGATCGTCGGCTGCAGCCCGGCGTCGTGGTAGCGGAAGATGCCGGAGCCGCCGCGGACGTCGGCGGCGGTCAGCGTCAGACGTGCGCCGAGGTCGAGGCGCGTGGCGTCGGCCATCTCGAGCGCCTGGATGGCGACCGGGATCTTGATCACGCTGGCGCTGTTGAAGATCTCGTCGGCACGCACAGCCCCTTCTTCGCCGGTGGTCAGGTGCTTGACCCAGATCCCGGAACGCGCCGGGATCTTTGGCAGGGCGGCGTCGAGCAGCGCCTGCAGCGAGGCCGGCCGGGGCGGCGCCGCGGGCAACGTCGACGACGTCCCCGGCGGCGTGCCCGGCGCCTGAGCACTACACGCGGTCGTGAGGGCAGCGGCGACGACGGCAAGGGCGAATCGCATGCGGGTCTCCCTACGGTGCGGCGAGCGCGTGAATCTCGAGCGCAGCGGTCAGCGCCATCGCCCCGCCGCGGTCGTCGGGTCCGAAGAGCGCCGGCCGGTTCAGGTGGTACTCGCGGGTGGCGTTCTGGCCGGCCCCGGTGCCAGTACACACGTCGACGAGGTCGCCGGCCTCCGAGATGCGGGACTGGACCGCGCGCCAGCCCTTCTCGACCACCTCGCGGTAGCTGCGATCGAGCCATCCCAACCGGAGGCCGCGCGCCATCGCGGCGACGGTCATCGCCGTCACCGTGAACTCGCGGTAGGTACCCGGCTCGTCGACGACCTGATGCCAGGCACCGTCGGCGGCCTGGTGGCGGCGCATCCCGCTCATGAGACGGCGGAAGCTCTCGAGGACCTGGGGACGCGCCGGCCACGACTCCGGCAGATGCGTCAGGGCCTCCATCAGCCCGAAGGCGGCGAACCCGTTGCCGCGGCCCCACGCGTGCGGGCCGCTCTGCGCATGGATGAACAGCCGGTCCTCGCGCTGGAGACGGGAGACGTACGTCGTCAGCAGCCGGCCGACGGCGTCCGCGTACTTTTGCTCGCCGGTCGCCTTGGCCGCGCGTGCCAGCACCGACGTGGCCATGAACATGTCGTCGGTCCACGAGGTCGCGAAGCGGACGATCTCGTCGCCGGTCGTGGCGAGGATGAAGTCGGCGGCCTTGCCGGCGGCGACGCCGGCCGCGGCGTCGTGCGCAGCGGCCGCCAGGTCGAACAGGGCCTGATGTCCGGCCAGGCTGGTCAGCTGATACGGTTCGGCGATCGCCGGCTTCGCGCCCGACACGAACGGCTGCATCTGCGCGACCGCACGGTCGCGATACTGCGGGTCGCCGGTCAGCGCCGAGACCCTGAGCGCGCCGCTCCACGACAACGCCGGGATGTAGCTCATGATCGGATTGGCGGGATACCTCGCCGCCAGCGTACGCGCCAGGTCGAGCGGTGTGCGGGCTTGCCGCTCGGTGAGGACCCGCTGCAGCGGCGAGGCCGGGCCCGACGGCCGCTCGAGCAGCGCGCGCAGGGCCGACATGACGTCCCCCGGGGGCCCGCTCACCTGGAGGGCCGCGACCGGCGCCAGGCCCGACGGCGCCCCCGTCCCGAGCGCGCCGGCGAGCGAGTCGGCAGCGGCGGCGCCGCTGCCGGCCACCCGTCCACTGGCGAGCGCGTTGGCGCGCCACTCGAGCGTGCCGCCGCGCCGCACCTCGATCACGAGATCCGGCCCGAGCATCGCCACCCAGCGCCACAGGTAGCGCGCCTCACGGAACTCGGGCGCGTCGTAGTAGCCCTTCTCGGGTGGGAACGCGATCGCCGGTGCCGGCGCCGGATCCGCGGGCGCGCCCGCCTCGCGATCGCAGCGTTCCACCAGGACACACGGCACCGCCGCCACTTGCCAGCGGCGGCGATTGCTGAAGGCGGTGCCATTGGCGATGCCGGACTTCAACAGGTCGAGCACGGCGCGTGTGCCCTCGTCCGATCCGTCGAGGCCGGCCACCAGCACGACCCGCCGCTGGTTGGCGACCGGCGGCAGGGCCGGTTCGAGGGCGATGATGCGGCGCCCACTGGCGGTCAGGCCGATGGCCTCGACGGCATAGCGTTCGCGCCCGGCCGTGAACGGCCGCAGCGCCGCCGCCATCCGGTCGTCGGTCTGCGCCCCGGACGTCGCCGGGCTCGCCCCCATCAGCAGCGCGCAGGCGATCTGCGCGATCAAGCGACGTTCGCGCATCGGCTACGGCGTCACGCGGGCCAGCGCCCACACGTTCATCTGCAGGTAGTCGGCGCGACCGTCGGCGCCAAGGCCGAAGGCGATCGTCTCGGTGCCGCCGCGCGGCAGGTCGACCGTGAAGCGGCCCGGGGAGGCGAAGCGCATCGGGAAGTCTCGTCCGAAACGCTTCAGCACGAGGCCATCCCCCGAGCGCACCACCTCCACCGTGAAGCGGCGCGGATTGCGGAAGGTACCGACATAGGCATCGCCGGCCGGCGTCGGCACTGCGGCACCGGGGCTCGGCGGGTCGGCGCTTGGAGGAAGACGCCCGAGAGCGGTCCGCACCGCCATCTCGATCGGCGTCGGGCTGGCGTTGTCGCCGTTGGTCAACACCACGATGCCGACCTTCGCTTCGGGAAGAATCGTGACCGACGCCACGTAGCCGGTCATCGTCCCGCCGTGCCCGTAGTCCGACGAGCCGGTCAGGAACAGGCCCTGGCCGTAGCGTTGGCTGGTGGTCGGGATGTCGGCGACGGCTCGAGTCATCTGGGCGACCAGGCCCGCTGGCCACGCCTGCTTCCCGGCGACGCGTCCGTCATTGACCAACGCGACCAGCAGTCGCGCCATCTCGTTCGCGCTCGAGTAGAGGGTGCCGGCCGGCCACAGTCGTGCGTCGTTCGCCAGCGGCCGCACCACCGTGAACTTTCCGTCCTTGTCGCGGCGATGGCCAACGGCCAGCGGCCAGGTCATCGCCTCGGTCGGCCGGAAGGTGGTGCGCGGCATGCCGAGCGGGTCGAGGACCCGCGCCCGCATCACCTCGGCAAACGGCTTCTTGTCCGCTTCCTGGAGCGCGAGACCGGCCAGCGCGAAGCCCGAGTTCGAATACGAGAACGCTCGGCCGGGCGGCAGCAGGCAGTACTCGTTCGGTCCACGTGCGCGCGTAGGCGGCGAGGCCCTCCTCGCCTTGCGGGCCGAACTCGTCGGGCTCGTCCATCACGCCGCCGGTGTGCGACAGCAACTGGGTGAGCGTCGGCGCGCCGACGCAGGCGGTGAGCCCGGACACGTAGGTGCTCACGGGGCGGTCGAGCGCCACGGCGCCCTGGGCGCTCGCCGTGAGCAGGGCCGCGGCCGTGAACGTCTTGGTGGCCGAGCCGATCTGGAACAGCGTGTCGGGCGTGACCGGCGCGCCCGTCTCGACGTTGGCGACGCCGAAACCCTTGCTCCACACCACCGTGTCGCCGGCCACGACGGCGACCGCGGCACCGGGAGCGCCGCTCTTGGCGAGCTCAGCCGCCACCGCCTGCTCCGCCGCCGCCAGCGCGGTCTCTTGGCTCTGCGTGGCGCTCGTGCCTGCTGCGGTGAGCGTCGATAGCGCGACCACGGCGGCGGCACGTCGTGTCATCGTGCCCGCCACGGCGCGCCGATCAGCAGCTTCGGATCGGCGCCCGGCTTCGGCACGAACTTCTGCGTGCGCCCGTACTGGTTGTCGCCGCCGTAGAGATTGCCGGCCGAGTCCACCGAGAAGGTATGCACCTCGAGATAGCCGTCGGGCAGGTCGGGCGGCACCATCCAGGTGTAGAGCCGCGGCCGCTGAAATCCAGCTTCACGAACCGCAGCGGCTTGAGGTCGGTCATCCACACCGCGTCGTCGTTGACGATGAGGTCGAGCGGCAACGAGAAGCCCGGCCAGGCGGCCACGAACTCGACCTTCTTCGGGTCGGCGGTCGTGCGGAACACGTTGACGCGGCCGCCCGAGCGATCGAGCGCGAAGATGCGGCCCTCGGGCCCGACGGCCACGGCGTGCACGCCGCTGAACTGTCCCGGCCCCGTGCCCTTGCCGCCGAACTCCGCGAGGTAGGTGAGGTCCTGGTCGAAGATCATCACCCGGTGGTTGTCGAGGCCGTCGGCGATGAGGATGCGGCCATCGGGCAGGAACGCCACGTCCTGCGGCTTGGCGAAATGCGCGGCGTCGGCGCCGGGGACGCCCTTCTCGCCGAGCGTCTTCAGCAACTGCTTGCCGTCGTTCGAGAACACGTAGATCTGGTGGAACGTCTCGTTGATCACCCAGACGCGGCGGGCAGGGTCGTAGGGACTGATGCGGAGCCGATGGGGTCCGGGGCCATCCGATCCCTTCACAGAGGCGATCCCACTGGGTCCACCGTTCCTTGACGGCGCCGTTGCGATCCAGGGTGTAGAGACAGTTCTTCCACACGCGGCGATCGGCCAGCGTCAGCACGTTCATCTTGAGCGAGCCGGCGAAGCCGGTGAACTCGGCCGGCACCGGTGTCGGCAGCCGGAACTCGCCTCGCTGCGCCACGAAGATGCGGTCGGGCGACTCGGCGAACACGCCGGAATTGCCGCCGAAGGCGAAGCCCGGCTCGGCGAACGGCTTGTGCCAGCCGCGGACGACCTCGTAGGGACTCGGCCCGACGGGCCCGGGATCCACCTGCTGGGCACGGGGCGCCGACGACGCGACGACGAGGGCGAGCACGGCCGGCAGCCAGACGACGCGCTTCATGACCGGCGATTTTACTTCGTGCCGAGGGGGCGCAGCTGCTTCCAGCGCTCGATGAAGGCGGTCGCGGCAGCCGACGAACGACTCGGCGTCCTCGCGGCCACGCTCGGCGGAGGCGGCCGTGAGGTCCCGCTGGCTCCACACGCCGGTCTCGGTCATCTCGCTTGCGTCGAGGTGCCCTTGCCCGTCTCCTCGGCCTTGAGCGACTCGGCCAGGAACACGCGCGTCGCGGTCGGATCGCCGGCCACCACCTGCTCGAGCATCTGCTGCAGGTGCGGTTTGCAGCGTCAGCGGCGCGGTGCGGGCGGCGCGCATGTCGACCAGGTTCGGCGTGAGGTACAGCGACGCCGAGGTCTCGTTGACGCCGCCGTGCCGGTCGAACTCGCCGTGGCTCCTGGCGGGTCGACCGCTTCTGGAACGGCTCGGCCGCCTCGCCCAGCTCGACGGCGATCCCCGGCGTCTCCTGGTTGATGCGGTCGACGATGTAGCGCGAAATCGCCTGGTTGCCGCCGTGGCTGTTGAGGATGAGGAAGCGCTTGAAGCCGTGGCGGATCAGGCTCTGCGCGGCCTGGAAGTAGACGAGCTGAATCGTCTCGGCCGGCAGGGTGATCGTGCCCGGGAACGCCATGTGGTACGGGGAGTTCCCGGGAAAGAGAATTGGCGCCACCAGCACGTCGGTCTTCTGCGCCACCAGCTTGGCGCGCTCGAGGCCGTTCAGGAAGTCGGTGCCGATCGGCCCCTGGTGGCCGTGCTCCTCGAGCGAGGCGACCGGCATGATGACCATGTCGGTGCGGGTGAGCAGGTCGCGCACCTCGGGCCAGGTCATGTGCGGCAGGTAGTTCTTCACCTTGCCTTCCTGCCACAGCGGATTGGTGGCCTGCGCCCAGGCGGGAGCCGCCACCGAGACGAGAAACGCGAGCGCGACGACGAGGCGGGTCATGGGCATGTCCTCCGCGTGAGTCCGGCTACTTGCTGCGCACGGCCGTCATGGTCAGCTCGAGGCGGGCGCCGCGCGCCAGATCGCGAACCGCCACCGTCGACCGCGCCGGATAGGCGCCGTTGGGAAACACCTCGCGATACAGCTCGTTGAAGCGCGCGTAGTCGGCCATGTCGGCCAGGTAGGCGGTCACGGTCACGACGTCGGCGAAGGTCATGTCGGCGGCCGCCAGCACCGTCCGCAGGTTGGCGACGATCTGTCGCATCTCGGCGTCGAGGCCGCCGGCGACGAGCTGCCCGGTGGCGGGATCGCCGCCGGTGCTGCCCGACAGATACAGCGTGTCGCCGACGAGGATGGCCGGGACCAGGGGCGCCGGCGACGGTTTGTAGCCGGCTGGCTGAATGACGCGCCGTGCCGGCGGCGCGCCGGCGGGCGGCCGCTGCTGCCCCACCGCGAAGCCGGCCCCGCCGATCAGCAGGACGAGAACGGCGTGAACGACGTGGGGCCGCCACGCATGCAGGATCCCGGGAACGGACATCGGCGCCTCCTTGCGGCGGCGCGGGGCGCGACGCCGGTGCGATGCCTGCGATGTTCCTCGATCCGCTGTCGCGTGCTCAACCGAATGCTGCGGACCCGGTGGCGTCCAACGAGCCCGTTCCCGGCGTCACATCCTCATCGCGCGCGCCGGGTCGATCAGCGCGGCCCGTCGGGCTGGCAACCCGCTGGCGGCCACGACCACCACGAGGAGCACGGCCACCGCCGTCACGAGCGTGACGGGATCCTGCGGCGCCACGCCAAAGAGCAGCGTGCGCGCATAGCGGCTGCCCGCCGCCGCCCCAACGATGCCGATGGTGCCGCCCGCTGCGGCGAGCAGCAGCGATTCCATCACGATCGACCGTGCGACACGTTGCGGTGACGCCCCGAGCGCCATCCGCAGCGCGATTTCACGACGCCGCTGCACCACGGTGTAGGCGAGCAGGGCGTAGACGCCGGCAGCGGCCGTGACGAGCCCGGCAATCGCGAACAGCGTGATGAGCAGCATCGCGAATCGATCCAGCCGCACGGCATCGCCGAGCAGCTGCTCCATCGTGGTCACCGAATGCACGGGCTGATCCGGGTCGACGCGAAGGGCGCTGGCCCGCGCCGTCTGGGCCACCGCCACGGGATCGAGGGTGGTCCGGGCGATCACGTTCATCACGAGGTATGGGTTCTGCGCGTGCGGAATGAAGATCTCGGGCACCGGCTCACTTCGCGGCCCGTCGAAGCGAGCGTCCCGCACCACGCCAACGACTTCATAAGGATAGGGTCCACGCTGGTAGTCGAGAATCAGGTTGCGTCCAACCGGGTCCTCGGCACCCCAGGTGTCTCTCGCCAGCGTCTGATTGACGATCACGACACGGGGCGCGTCAGCGTCATCGCCGTCCGCGAACTCGCGGCCGGCCATCACGGGAAGGCCCAACGTCGCGAAGTAGCCCGGGGTCGCCATCCGAATGCTGGCCGACGGCACCGCATTGCCGTCCGGGCGGGTCGGCTCGGGCCAGTACGGCCGCGTGAAGTCCGAGCCGATCGTGCTCATCGGCAGGGACGTGACGGCGGCCACGGACGCCACCGCGGGCACCTCGCGCAGTGACTCGAGCACACGGCGGTAGTAGTCGGTCGTCTGCGCGTTGGTGCGATACCGCGCGGCATCGGGCGTGATGCGCAAGACGAGCAGGTGGCTCGTGTTGAAGCCGACATCCACCCGTCGTAACTCGGCAAACGTCCGGGCCAGCAACCCGGCGCCGACGAGCAGCATCACCGCCGCGGCAATCTCGGCGACCACCAGCCCCGCGCGCAGCCGGCCAGAGGCGCCGGCCGACACGGCCGTCCCGTCTTTGAGCGCGCCGGCAATCGGTGTGCGGCTGGCGCGAACGGTCGGCACGGCGTTTCCGATCGCCGTGACCAGCAGCGCGAGTACGGCAGCAAACGACGCGACCCGGGCGTTCATGGCCACTTCGTGCAGGCGCGGAATGCCGGCCGGTGCGATCGACAGGGCCGCGTCCACCCACCACGTCGTGATCAGGATGGCGAGGACCATCGTGACGATCGCGCTCAAGGCGCTCTCGGCGATCAACTGTCGGGTGACGCGGCGCCCGCCGGCTCCGAGCGCCAGGCGGATCGCCATCTCCCTCGCCCGGGCGACACCACGGGCGACGGCCAGACCGGCGACGTTGGCGCAGACCAGCAACAGCAGGCAGAACATCGCCCCGAACACCAGGAGGAGCTCCCGACGGCTCGTGCGGGACACTTCGTCGGCGAGCGGAGAGAGCCGAATACTCCACCCGGCGTTCGTGTCCGGATGCTCGGACGCCAGCCCGCTGGCCAGCGTCTGCAGGCGCGCCTCGGCGCCTTCGATCGACAGCCCGGCTTTCATCCGGCCGACGACGCGCAGGAACCGGGCGTCGCGCGGGGGCCCGTTCGGAAACCGCGGGCGGTACGAGCACGTCCATGTCCCATGGCGCCCAGAAGGCCGCGGCCGCGTCGGGCACCGCGAAGTCTTCCGGCATGACGCCAATCACGCGCCAGTCGCGGCCCTCCACGTGGACGGTCTGGTCAACCACCTGCGGATCGGCGCCCAGGTCTGCCACAGACGATGGCTCAACACGATGACCGGTTCCCCGCTGGACGGCTGTCGCGACGTGATCGACGTCGCACCGGCGTATTCGTCGGCCTGGAACGTGCGTCCAAGCCGTGGTTGACGGCGAAACACGTCGAAAAAGCCGCGCGTGACGTGCACCCCGGTGATCGGCGTGCCGCCGTCGCCTCCCCGGAGCGTGGCCGAGACGGTCATCGAGGCGGTGATCGCGTCGAACGCATCGTTCCGGGCGACCCAGTCGACGACGTTGCCCGGGGACGGGCCCTCGCGCAGCCGATCCAGGGCGACATTCGACTCCCACATCATGACCAGCCGATCCGGCTGGTCGTACGGGAGCGGTCGAAGCAGCACCGCGTCGACGAACGCGAACAGCGTGGTCGTGGCCGCGACGCCAAGGCCGAGGAGGAGCGAGATGCCGACCGTGACTCCCGGCGCTCGCACCAGCGCCCGCAGTGCCTGGGCGAGGTCGTGCCGGGCGCCGATGAAGACGAGAATCCCAGACCAGCGCGAGCCAGGTTGCCGCAAGAGCGAGCGGCCCCCGGGCGTGCGCCGCTTCGAGCAGGCGCTCGCCGTCTTCGCGGATGGCCAGCCGCTCTCGGTGGTCGCGAACGCGGAGTACCAGAGGAGCCGGGCGTAACTCCGGGCACACCACCGCAAGACGCGATCGCTGGTCATGCGCGTTGTGGCTTTCGCAAGCGCCCGGCTCGAGCGCGCGTGATGGACAATCGCTTCGAGGCGCCGCACTTCGGCATCCAGCACGCGCTTGCCGTGCGGCGTGAGCGCAAAGTAGCGGCGCCGCTCGTCGTCCTGGTCGGCCGCGGGTCGTTTGTCCGACTCGACAATCAGGTCGCGCTTTTCGAGTTCCCGCAGCAGCCCGTACAACGCCGCCGGCCAGAGCCGCACGTGGCCGTCGGTTCGCTCCAGGACCTCCTGCATGATGCTGTAGCCGTGGCGAGGACCATCCGCGACCGCCAACAGAAGGTGGAGCACCTTGGGCTTGAGCGGCGACAACCGCGCGACGCTTCGCAGTGTGTCAGGCATGACGCGATGCCAGAACAGTATATATATAGAACAGTCTACAGTCTGTTCAGGCTCGCTTCGGAACAGCGCCTCGCCGGGGACGACCGTGGGGACGGCCGATGCGCCGGTCAGATCCCGAACCGTTCCGCATCCCACTCGAGGCCGAGCTCGGAGGGCGGCGCCATGTAGCCGGCCAGCGCCGAGGCGGCGACCACCGACGGACTGGCCAGATAGCCTTCGCCACCCAGCCCCATGCGGTTGGTCCAGTTGCGGTTGAAGGTGGTGATGGCGCGCTGACCGGCGGCCAGCGCGTCCTGGCCCTGGCCGAAGCACGGGCCGCACCACGACTGGCGGATCACCGCGCCGGCGCCCCGGAACACCTCGGCGATCGACTCGCCGCCGAGCCGCGGATCGGGACGCTCGATCGCCTGCTTCACCCCGATCGACCCCGGGAACACCACGAACTCGGTCGTCGCCTTGGTGAGCCCCCGGGCCCGCGCGGCGACCAGGACCAGCGCGCCCGACAGCAGGTCGTCGTAGCTGCCGTTGGTGCACGAGCCGATCATCGCCTTGTCGAACGTGATCCGCTCACGCGCGACTTCCTCGGCATCGAAGGCGTTGCCGGGCGAGAACGGCTTGGCGATCATCTGGGTGATCTCGCCGAGCGGCAGCTCCTCGTCGATGTCGAACACCGCGTCGGCGCCGCACGCGATCGGCGGATACGGCAGGTCGGTCATGCCCTTGGCGCGATACCAGGCGTAGGTGGTCTCGTCGGGCGCGAAGATGCCGTTCAGCGTCTCGGCCTCGGCCATCATGTTGGCGATGGTGTTGCGGAAGGTCATCGGCAGCTGGCGGTTGGCGTCGACCAGCTCCACCGACATGCCCTGCGACTGCTTGGCGCCCCAGCGGCGCAGCAGCTCGAGCACGATGTCCTTGCCGGTGACCCACTCGCGCAGCCGGCCGGTGAAGCGGACGCGCCGCTGCCTGGCCATCGTGAAGTAGATGTAGCCGGTCGACCAGCCGAAGCCGAGCGTGGTCGAGCCGACGCCCATGCCGACCGCGCCGTAGGCGCCGTAGGCGCGGCTGTGCGAGTCGGCGCCGGGGATGAACTGGCCGGGCAGCACCAGGCCCTGCTCGGGAAAGTAGAAGTGGAAGATGCCGTCGCCGGGATTGGCGTAGTACGGCTTCTCCATGCCGTGGAAGGCGGCGAACTGCCGGCCGATGGCGGTCTGCTTGTCGTCGTCGTCCTTGCCGGTGAACACGAAGTGGTCGTTGGCCACCGCCGCCTGGCGCGGGAAGATGCTGTTGCCGCCGGTGATCTGGTTGAAGGTGTGGATGGCGAACGGCGCCGTGCCGTCGGACGCCGGCAGCAGGTCGGCGTAGACGCGCATCGTCGAGCCGGGCGCCACCGACGCGTCCTTGTCGACGCGGTGCGCCCAGACGATCTGCTGGGTGGTGCTGAGGCGTGCGGGCGGTCGCGGCATCCGGCCAGACGATCTCCGGCGCGTCGCGCGCAGGCGTCGCGGAACTCGCGCCGGCCGACGGCGAAGATGCCGCCGCTCTGGCGGATCTCGTCCTCCTTGGCGCTGAGCGGCACCGGCGCGTAGGTCTTGCCCTGGGTGACGTTGACGATCTCGCGGCTGGCCGGATCGAAGGTGAACTCGTCGCCGTCGCGCGCGTCGGCCACCGCCTCCGGGCTCTGCACGACGTGCAGGCCGAGGTTGAAGCTGTTGCGGCGGAAGATGTCGCCCATGTTGGCGCCGCAGATGATCACCATCTGCAGGCCGACTTCTTCGGCGATGGCCTTCAGCCCGGCCGGGCTCATCTCGCGCGAGCTGCCGATGGCGAAGCGCTCGCCGGCGATCGACGAAGGTCTCGCCGCGGTGGACGCGGGCGCGGAAGTCGGGCATCAGATAGCGGAACGACCCGGCCTTCCAGCGCTCGTCGAGCGTCTCGAGCGACTCGGACACGCAGTCGGCCGCCGGCGTGATCTGATCGGTGTCGATGGCGTCGAGCTTCTTCTGCGCCGGGTGCGCGCGGATCCCAGAAGATCAGCGCGCGGCCGCGGATGAGCGGCGCGGCGCCGCGGCCGACGGCATCGGAGGGACGGGGACCAGGCAGCGTGTCGAGCGTGATGCCAGGCTTCAGAACGACGGGCGAACAGATCTGCGGCACACTCGATTCTATCAGCGCGCCTCGGCGAGGGCCGCCGTGAGCGCCGCGCTGCATGCGATCGAGCGCGCGCGCGATCGCGAGCCATCTCCCGGGTCACGCGCGCCTGGTCGCGCAGCCGCAGCGCCTCGGCGAGCCCGGGAAACGGCTGGCCGTCGTAGAGCGAGTAGATGTTCCAGCCGTAGAACACGTGGCGGTACCACTTCGACTCGGGCGCGCCGTCGTCGTCGGCCAGGAGCTGCTCCATGCGGGCGAGCCGGTCGTTCACGGCCGGCGGCGACCGGCCGGCAGGCGCGCCGGTCCGCAGGCGCTCGTCGATCGCCGCTTCGAGCGCCACGGCGGCGTCGCGCACCGCCGTCGCCTTCACCCGCAGCGCCGCCACGTCGATCGGCGTCGCCGCCTCCCTGGCCCAGCCTTCGGCCAGGGTGATCGCGTCGTCGAGCTTGGCGGCGTAGTCGGAGAAGCGGAACGGCAGCATCTCGGCCTGGCTCATCCGCAGCGCCATCGTGCCGAGCACGCGCGACATCAGCACGCCCTGCGTGAACCCCGGATCGGCGACGCGCTCGACGTAGGCGCGCGAGTCGTAGTTGGAGTGATAGGTGCCGTAGCCGTAGCCGTTGTCGCCGATGAACTCGATCGCCATCGTCGGCACGCCGAGGTGATCCTGGAACGGCACGAAGTCGGCGCCGCTGCCGAGCGGCTTCAGGTCGGGCTCGAACGCGGTCACCGACCCGCTGCGCCGCGACGCGGCGAGGCGCGTCCATTCGGCCTGCTGCCACTGGTCGTAGACGCTGCTGTTGCCGGCCGGGACGTCCTTGACGACGTCGGCGACGAACGCCCGCAGCGACGGCACACCGCCGGGGTCGAAGCGGCCCTTCATGTACATGTCGATGTTCACGTACATGACGAGCTGCTCCTGGAGCTGCGCCTTGAGCGCCTCGGCGTACTCGGTCGAGCCGACCAGGCCGAACTCCTCGGCGTCCCAGAACGCCAGCGAGATCGTGCGCTGCGGCCGCCAGCCGCTCCTTGGCCAGCTGGCCGAGGCCCTTGGCCAGTCTCGAGCATCGCGGTCGTGCCGGTGCCGGGATCGACGCCGCCGAACGTCCACGCGTCGTGATGCGTGCCGAAGAGCATCGGCGCGCTCCGGCGTGTGCGTGCCCGCGCAGCGACGCGACCACGTTGTAGATCGGGCGCACGCCCTGGTCCATGTCGACCACGACGCGCAGGGCCGCCGGGCCCGGCCCGACCCGCGTCGCGCCGTCGATGGCGCTCGCGAACGCCGCCGGCCGCTCGGCGTCCGCCGAGCGCCGCGAGCACGTGCGGTCGCCTCGCGCGGCGCTGAGGACCACGACCGGAATCTTCGGCAGCGTCGGCGCGGTCTTCGGATCGAGACGCAGCGGCGTCGGCCGTCGCGCCGACGCCCGGCGTGAGCGGATCGCCGTGCCAGAACCAGCTCAGCTTGGCGTTGCCGCGCTGCAGCATGTCCGGGCCGCGCCAGTAGCCGTCGGGCCACACCGGCCCCTTGGCCGCGCCGTCGTCGGCCGGATCGCTGTAGAGCACCAGCGCCCGGGCGCCTTGCTCCTGCGCGGTGTGCACCTTCACGGCGCGATGGCTGCGGCCGTAGCGGGCGATGGCGATGCGATCCTTCACCGAGACGCCGAGCGCGTTCAGCTGGGCGTAGTCGGCCGGCAGTCCGTAGTTGACGAACACCGCCTGACCGCGTGGCCGTGCCCGAGGCCGAGTAGGCGATGTAGCCGCCGCCCGAGCTCGGGATGTGACGACGTCGGGTCGCCGGCGATCGCCGGCTCCTGCACGCTGAGCACCCGTCGGGCCGGCGCGGTGAGCGTGATCTCGACCTTGCGCGGTCGATCGAGCAGCACCTGGTACTCGTGGGTCTGCACCTCGAGGCCGAAGCCGGCCAGCGTGTCCTGCAGGTACTCCACGACCTGCCGGGTGCCTTCGGAGCCCGCCGGATGCGGGCGCTCGGTGAGCGGCCGGTGCAGCGCCGACATCGAGTCGGCGGTCACTCCGGCCTGGAATCGCTGCTCGAGCGTCGAGCTCGGCTGCCGCGGCCGGCGCCGAGTAGCCGAGCAGCGTGCGGGCCGGAGGCTGACGGCGGCGCCGGAGCCGAGCACGCCGGCGATCACCGCACCGGCGACACGCCAGCGCGCTCAGCGTCGAGCGCCTCGCGCCGGAGCGATCATCGTGGCATCACCGGCAGCACGAGATATGACCGCGCGGTGCTGTCGTGGAAGACCGTCTGCTGCGCCACCACGGTCGCGGCGTCGGTGCCGAACGGCGCGCCGGTGTTGGGATTGCGGTCGTAGCGGGGGAAGTTGCTGCTCGAGACCTCGAGCCGGATGCGATGGCCGGGCAGGAACACGTTGCTGGTCGCGCCGACGTCGATGCGCAGCTCGTAGCGCTGGTCCGGGCACCAGCAGCTCCGGCGCCGTCCGGCCGTTGCGATAGCGGGCCCGCAGGATGCCGTCGGTCAGCGCTCGCGCCGTGCCGTCGGGCTGCACGTCGCTCAGCGCGGCGGTGAAGTCGGTGTCCTTCGCGCTCGACGCCACCGACAGCACCAGCTGCACCGGCCCGACCACCTCGAGCGGCGCGGTCAGCGGCTCCGAGGTGTAGACGAGCACGTCGCGCGCGCTTCTGGATGTCGCGGCGATCGACCGGCATGCGCGAGTAGGCGCCGAACAGCCCGGTCGGCACCGGCTTGGCCGGATCGTAGGTGAACGTGTCGGGAGGCTCGGACCGACGGCGGGCGCGGTGCGATCGAGCCGGCCGTCGCCGTCGAGGCCGCGTCGCGCCCCGCTCGCTGTGCAGGTAGAACTGCGTGCGCTGCGCGCGGCCGAGCGGCCACTCCTGCTCGTCGCGCCACCGGTTCTCGCCCATCACGAAGAGCCGCACCGGCGGGCCGTCCCAGTCGGCGGCGGGCGTGCCCGGGGCACCGCCCATCCAGTGCCGGAACCAGCGGATCGACCAGCGCCTCGGAGTCGAACCCGGCGGTCGGACCGAAGTCCACGTCGCCGATTTTCGTGGTGCTCGGCGCCGGGCCGGGCGTGCGTCCACGGGCCGACGATCAGCCGCTGGTTGCGGCGCGCGTGCTCGGTCCCGGCGTTGGCCCGCAGTCCGGAGAAATTGGCCAGCGTGCCGTTCAGCAGGCTGTCGTACCAGCCGGTGAGGTGATAGGCCGGCACCTCGAACTGCGGATGCTTCGCGGCGACGTCGAACGTCTCCCAGAACCGGTCGTAGCGACGGGTGCGCGAGCAGATCGAAGTAGCCCGGGCGAGTAGCGCCGCAGCTGGAGCGCTTCCATCGCGCCGAGCGGCAGCCGCCAGTACCAGTCGGCGTCGAGCTGCTTGCGCTCGTCGGGCGTCAGGCCGATCTCGCTGATCGCGGTCGGCGTGTCGGCTCGAGCGCGCGGCGGCGCGCGTCCTTGGCCTGGCCGAGGTTCCAGCTCAGGCCGTCGCCGAGATAGAACGCGCCGCCCTGGAACACCATGTCGTAGCGGCTGGCGTAGGACGCCGAGGGAAAGAGCGCGACCAGGTGCGGCGGACGCATCGGCGCGGCGAGCAGCTGCGTGGTGGCGCTGTAGCTGCCGCCGAACATGCCGACGCGGCCGTCCACGTAGGGCAGCTGCGCGACCCACTCGACCGTGTCGTAGCCGTCGGCGCCCTCGTCGTGCGGCACGGCCACGCCGTCGGACATGTAGCGGCCGCGGGTGTCCTGCACGACGACGACGAAGCCGGCCTCGGCGAGCCGGTGGAACTAGCTGCGCGGCTGCTCGGGATTCTTGGAGTACGGCGTGCGCTGCAGCAGCGCCGGGCCGCTTGCCCTCGCCCGCCGGCCGATAGACGTCGGCGCGCAGGATCGACGCCGTCGCGCATCCGCGCTTCGACGTTCTTCTCGACGACGACGCTGCCCGACGGCGGCTGCGCGGCGAGCACCGCGACGAGGGCGAGGAACGCGCACGTGACGCAGTCAGGGAACGTGTCGCATGTCGCCGCCAATTGTAACGGGGACTGTCCCCGTTACATTTGAAGACGGCGCAGAATCCGCGCTGCTCAGGATCTGCCGGTGTCAGCCGCCGTGCTCGACGTCAGACGTCCCTGGCCGTCGTGGCCCCGAGGCGCCTCCTCGATTCAGCGCTCCGCGAGAAACGCCCGCGCCCGCGCCAGTTCCGGCCTCTCGGTGTCGGCGCTCTTGGCCAACGCCACCAGCTTCGTGAAGTACTCCGCCGCCGCCGCCTTGTCCCCGGCAGCCTGCGCGGCGACGGCGGCGCCGTAGAGCCCGCGATACCGGTTGGGCGTGTTCGACCAGGGCGGCCGCATACTCGCGCATCGCCGCCTGTGGCTGCCCCGCCTCGAGCAGCAGGTCGCCGAGCAGCTCGCGCAGCGGATACAGGCGGTTCTCCATCGCGATGTCCTTGACGCTCGCGTCCTCGCCGTCGGCGGCGCGGCGCATCGTCGGTCGACCGCCGTGTCCTTGGCGCCGTCGGCCAGGGCGATCCACGCCGACACGGCCAGGATCTGCTCGCCGGTGCGATCGGCCCAGTAGGCCTCGCCCGACGCGGTCAGCGCCCGGCGCAGCGCCTCCAGCGCCTCGATCTCCCGCCGGGCTCCAGCCACGTCGTGGCTTCGGGCCAGGCCCAGGCCGCGCGTGAAGCGGGTGATCGCGTCGGCCTGCGGGTAGTCGGTCGGCGTCACCGTGCAGCGCGCCCGCCGCCTTCCAGTCGGCCCGCTCGATGCACGAACCGGGCCGGCATGGCCGCCAGCGCCGTGAAGTTGGACATCGACACCGGGCGATCGCCGCGAACCGGCGTCGTCGTCGCCTTCGCCACCATCGCGGCGGCCTTGGCGTCCTGCGCGAGCTGCAGGTACGCGTACACGGTGAAATCCGCGGCGTGGTAGTAGTCCGGCTGGATCTCGATCGCCGACAGGTTGGAGACGATCGAGTCCTCCCACATCCCGGTCATCGAGTAGATGTGCGCCGGCATGTGGCGCGCGTGCGGCACGGCCGGCGCGATGCCGGCGTAGCGCCGGGCGGCCGGGATGCCGCGCGTGGCCAGCGGCGCGTAGTCGTAGGCGTGGATGATGAAGTGCGTGGCGCCGGGATGCCGCGGGTTGGCCGCGAACACCTTCTCGAGGATGGCGGCGGACTCGAGCTGGTTGGCGTAGGTCAGGTCGGCCTTCGATGCCGACGCCTGGAGCGTCAGCGCATAGAACACCTGGGCCTCGGTGTCGTTGCGGTAGATCGACGGCAATCTTCCGCATCTCGTCGTTGTAGTCCGACAGGCGCTTGGCCAGCGGCACCGAGGCGTGATTGCGGAAGTAGGCGCGCACCGCGTTCAGCCACGCGCGCTCGCGCTCGGTCTTGACCGGCACGGCCCGCGCGTCCTCGAGAATCTTCCACGCCGCGTCGGCGTTCTGCCGTGACGGCGGGCCCGACAGCGAGTTGCCCAGCAGGTCCAGCGCCATGCCCCAGTAGGCCATCGCGCAGCCGGGATCCTTCTCCAGCACGCCCCGGAACGTCTTGCCGGCGTAGCCGAACCAGTACGAGTGCAGCATGGCGACGCCGCGCTGGAACTCCGCCTGCACCGCCGGCGCGCACGAATTCTGGAAGTCGACCGCGCCGAGCGCCGGCTCGTGCGGGCGTCGTGGGCCGGCATCGCCTGCTGCGCCGGACGCGGTGCCGGTCGTGGCCGCGACGGCCATGCGCCAGGACGAGAACGACGAGGCTCCGGTTCACGCATTGCACGCTCCTGTAACGCGCGTGTCATGCCTCCTCCTTGGTCCGGGATATTCGCGTCATCCTACTCCAAGCCGCCGGGCTCGACCTGACCGGCGCCAGGCCAGTCAGCCTCGGTCAGCGTCGACCCGGGTCCGTCACTCCGCGGTCACGGCGGTCAGGTTCATCGTCAGCAGCACGCCCGGCTTGGGCAGCTCGCGCACGCCGATGGCCGTGCGGGCCGGCCGATGCTCCCCCATCGCCGCCGCGTAGGCGCGGTTCATCGCCTCGAAGTCGGCCATGTCCTTGAGGAACACGTTGACGTGCACGACGTGGGCGAGGTCGGAGCCGACGTGCGTCGAGCATCACGCGGAACGTCTCGAGGATCCGCGTCGTCTGCGTCGCGACGTCGTGCCGACCAGCTGCGCCGGTGGCCGGATCGAAGGCGGCGGTGCCGCCGATGGTGATCGACGGTCCGACCTTGGCGATGTGGCTGTAGGGACCGATCGGCGTCGGCGTGCCCGGCGGCGTGAAGGTCTCGACGGTGGGCATGCTCGCAGTTTAGAGGGGCCTGGCCCCTTTGGCACGAGCTGCGCAGGTTACGTGCCATTGGGGCCTGGCCCCACGGGCGACTAGCGCTAAGCGGCTTGTCGAGCGAGTCCCACCCGTAGGCGGCGGCCACGCGGGCCTCGATCTCGGCGATGACGCCGCCCCCGGCGTCGCCGTTGGTCATCACGACCACGCCGTAGCCCTTGCGCACGTGGGCGACGAGCGAACAGCGGAAGCCCCAGTTCGGACCCGCCGTGGCTGAAGTACCAGCCCTCGCCGCGCTGCTCCATCGCTGAGCCCGACGGCGAATGGCCCGGAGCCCACCGGCGAGGTCATCTCGCGGGCCGACGCCTGTGACAGCACCTTCCCCATCGGCCCGCGCACGGCCTGCTGCACCTCGATGGCGAAGCGGGCGAGGTCGCTGGGCGTGGTCCACAGCCCGGCCGCCGCCTGCTCGGGATAGACGTGCCACGGCGACGTTGCCGTGCGCGCCCTGGCCGTTGTGCGCGTGGGCGAGCCGCGAGGTCCAGGCGTCCGGGGGCGGCTGCTCGAAAGTGCTGCTCGTCATGCCGAGCGGGTCGAGGACGCGGCTGCGCATCATCGCGGCGAACGGCTCGCCGGTCACATCGGTGAGCAGCAGCTGCATCAGCGTGACGCCACCGCCGGAGTACTTGTAGGCCGCGTAGGGCGGACGCGCGAACGTCACGCGCCCGACGTTCGACGGCGCCTGACCCTCGAGGATCTGCACCACGCTCGGACGCGGCGCCGAGGGCTCGTAGCCGGGGAACCCGAAGCCGTCGTCGGCGCCCGAGGTGTGGCTCATCAGCGACCGCGCCGTGACCTTCTGCGTCGTCGTGACGTCGCTCTCAGGCACCTTCCACGAGTTCAACTGGCGGTTGACGTCGTCGTCGAGTCGAGAGCCTGCCGTCCTGCGCGAGCCGCATCGCCGCCATCGCCGTGACCGGCTTGCTGATCGACGCCGCCTGGAACGGCGTGTCGGCCTGCACGGCGCGGCCGCTGCTGACGTCGGCGACGCCATAGGCCTTGGCCCAGTGGATCTGGAAGTCCTTGATGACGGCGACGCTCGCCCCCGGCACGCGGAAGCGGCGCATCACCTGCTCCAGGGTCAGCCCGTCGAGACCCTGGCGATTCGGCGCTTGCGGCGCCTCGACGCGGGCGATTATCACCGCCACGTCGATGGCTTGCTGCGCGAGCCGGGGTGACGGCGGACAGCCCGGCTGCCGCAAGGATCGTGACGAGCCCAAGGTCGGTGCGCATGGCGCGCATCGTAGCGCATCATTCGCGACTGTGGCCGAATCTGCGGCGCCTCGCCTGTAGCACGCCACGCACCAGCCGCGACACCTGGTAGCGGTGCCTGGCACCAATGGCACGCCTTGCACGGAACAGTGCGGTGAACCATCCGGTGCCTGGCACCAGTGCACCGGCTGGTGCCAGGCACTGAACGGTGTTCAGCTCACGATCGTCAGCGTCTGCCGGGCCAGCTTAACGCGCGTCTCCCGCATGTCGTCGCCGCGCAGCTCCCGCAGCGCGTAGCCGACCAGCGCGCGCGTCATCCGCTTGCGCCACACCAGATCGAAGTCGGTGTTGTCCATCGGCTTGGCGACTTCGTAGGCGCCGTCGGCGGCGTCGGCGATCGCGGCGTCGGTGAGCGTGCGGTTGATCGAGCGCCGCCTCGGCCTTGGGCGCGGCCATCGGCCGCGACGCCACCGCGCCGAGCACGACGCGCGCCGTCTGCACCGTGCCGTCGGCGCCGACGCGCACCGCGGCCGCCACCGACAGCACCGGGAAGTCGAACGCGCCGCGGCGCCGCAGCTTCCAGTAGGTGCTGCGCCAGCCCGGCTCCGGCCGGCACCTCGATCGACGCCAGGATCTCGTCGGCACGCCGCGTCAGGTAGTGGATGCCGTCGTTCTGGTAGAGGTCCGCCGACGTCGACCCAGCGCTCGCCCGCCGCCGAGACGAGCCGCACGCGCGCGCCGAGCGCCTGCAGCATCGGCGCCGTGTCGGTCGACGACACCGCCAGGCACTTCGGGCTCGACGTCGCCACCCAGCAGATGCCGCCGTCCTTCTTCATGCAGAAGTCGATGGCCTTGCGCCACTCGTAGCTCTGGTCGTAGTAGGTGCAGCGCGTGTCGAGGCACAGGTTGCCGCCGATCGTGCCCATGTTGCGCAGGTGCGGCGTGGCGATCTGCGCGGCGGCCTGCCACAGGCCCGGGCAGCCGCGGCCCGCAGCGCCGTCGTGACGCACGAGCTCGGTCAGGGTCACGCCGGCGCCGATGCCGAGCCACGCCGTTCACGTCCGATCGCGCGCAGCTCGCGCACGCCGCGCAGGCCGACAGCACGCGCGGCACCTGCTGCCGCCGCTTCATGTTGGGCAGCAGGTCGGTGCCGCCGGCCACCAGCATCGACTCGGCCGGGCGCCTCGGCGAGCATCGCCGCCGCCTCGGCCAGCGACGCGCGGCGCGCGATACTCGAAGCGCGGCAGCCGCATCATCGACCGCACCGCCGATCGCGGCGCTCGGCCGCGGCGTGCTCGCGCTTGCGCTCCGGCTCGTTGCTGGCCGTGCCGTCGCCGCCTTCCCACGGCGGCGCCACCCGCAGCGTCTCGGGCCAGGCGACCTCGGGGAACGACGCCGGGCCGTAGCGCGCCGGCTTGCCCTGCGCCTTGCGCCTCGAGCGCCTTCAGGATCTTCTCGGGCGTGACCGGGATCTCGTCGACGCGGACGCCGACCGCGTCGAACACCGCGTTGGCCACCGCCGGCATGATCGGCAGCAGCGGCCCCTGCCCGACTTCCTTGGCGCCGAACGGCCCTTCGGGATCGGGATCCTCGACCAGGTCGGTGTAGATCTCCGGCATGTCGAGGCTGGTCGGGCTCTTGTACTCGAGCATCGACGGGAACTTGTGCACGAGCGCGTGCGACAGGCGCGGCGGCAGCCGCCGGAACGCCTGCTCCTCCATCAGCGCCTCGCCGAGGCCCATGTAGACGCTGCCCTCGACCTGGCCGCGCACCAGCACCGGGTTCAGCGACTTGCCGATGTCGTGCGCGATCCAGACGCGCGGCACGCGTGATCCAGCCGGTCTCGGGATCGACCTCGACCTCGACGACGGCCGCGGTGTACGAGTAGGTCGGCGACGGCCCGACGCCGCCGCCCTTGAACTTGCGCCGCGCTCTTCGCCGGCGTGTAGGAGCCGGTGGTGCCGATCGTGCCGAACGCCGCTTCGGCCAGGCACACCGCCTCGGCGAACGACACGCCGCGGCCCGGGTCCTCGCTGTCGAACACGCGACGCTCGGCGAACACCAGCCGGTCCTTCGGCACGTCGAGCTTGCGCGCCACCGCCTCGGCCAGCAGGTCGCGGGCCCGCTCGGCGGCCTGGATCGCCGCGTTGCCCATCATCAGCGTGACGCGGCTGGAGTAGGAGCCGAGATCCACCGGCGTGAGATCGGTGTCGCCGGTGACCGCGCGGATGTCGAACGGGTCGATGCCCAGCACCTCGGCGACGCAGTTCACCAGCACGTCGTCGACTGCCCTGGCCGATCTCGGTGGCGCCGCAGAACGCGGTCACCCCGCCGCTGCGATCGAGCTTCAGCTGCACGCCCGAGTGCGGCATGTCGTTCCAGTAGATCGGCCAGCCCGGCGCCCGACAGGTAGGACGAGCACGCCAGGCCGAAGCCGCGGCCGTAGCGGCGAGCTGCCCGTGCTTCTCGCGCCAGCCCGACCGCTCGACGACGCGGCGGATGCACTCGGCCAGGCCGATGGTGCCGACGCGCAGGTAGTTGGCGGTCAGCGAGTGCGCCGGCGCGATCATGCTCGAGGCGCAGGTCGGCCGGGTCGATCGCCAGGCGCTCGGCGATCTTGTCGAGCTGCACTTCCTGGCCGAAGCGGCTCTGCGGCGTGCCGTGGCCGCGCTTGGGGCCGCACGGCGGCTTGTTGGTGAAGACCCGGCAGCCCTGGAAGCGGTAGGTCGGGATCTGGTAGGTCACCGTCTGCAGCGCGCCGGTGTAGAAGGTGCTGGCCACGCCGTAGGAGCCGTAGGCGCCGCCGTCGAGCAGCGTCTGCAGGTGCATGCCCGGCGATCGTGCCGTCGCTGGTCACGCCGGTGCGGAAGCGCATCAGCACCGGGTGCCGCCCGCGATGGCAGAGGAACACCTCCTCGCGCGTCGAGGCAGATCTTCACCGGCCGATCGAGGATCATCGCCGCGCGCGCCACGACGATCTCGTGGTTGAACGGATCGCTCTTGCCGCCGAAGCCGCCGCCGTTGGGCGTGGCGACGACGCGGATGTGCGCCGCCGGCATCTCCAGCGCCTTGGCCAGCGCGCGGTGCAGGTAGTGCGGCGTCTGCGTGCTCGAGTAGACGACCAGCTTGCCGTCGGGATCCTTGATCGCCACGGTGGCGTGCTGCTCGATCGGCAGGTGGGTGTTGCCCTCGAAGAAGAAGACGTCGTCGAAGACGTGGTCGGCGCCGGCGAGCGCCGGCGTCGACGTCGCCGAACTGCAGCGACACCTTCTTGTGGATGTTGCCCTCGTCGCCGTAGTCGTGGATGCGCGGCTCCGGCGTGCGCAGGCTGTCCTCGGGCTCGGCGAAGGTGTGCAGCACCTCGTAGTCGACGCGGATGAGATCGAGGGCCTCGGTCGCCGTCTGCTCGTCGCGGGCGATCACGGCCGCCACCGGGTCGCCGACGAAGCGCACCAGGTCCCGGCACAGCGGATGCTCGTCCTGGCTCACCGGCAGGATGCCGTAGGCGATCGGGAAGTCGTCGCCGGTGAGGACGAGGTGCACGCCGTCCATCGCGCGGGCGCGCGACACGTCGATCGGCGCGGATGCGCCCGTGCGGCACCGTCGAGCGCAACAGCCGGCAGTGCACGGTGCGCGGCGGCAGCAGGTCGTCGGCGAACTTGGTCTGGCCGGTGACCTTGGCGCGGCCGTCGACGCGGCGCCGCGCCCGACCCACCACCCCGCCGTGGCTGATCGGGATGCTCACGGCTCTCCCGCCGGGCGAGCCGCGCCGAAGCGGGCGGATGGCCTGCGAGGCGGGCAGCGGCCTCGACCGCTTCGATGATCTGCAGGTAGCCGGTGCAGCGGCACAGGTTGCCCGACAGCGCCTCGCGGATCAGCTCACGCGACGGATTGGGCTCGCGATCGAGCAGCGCCCGGGCGGTGATCAGGATGCCCGGCGTGCAGTAGCCGCACTGCGACCCGCCGAGATCGGCGAAGGTCTCCTGCAACGGGTCGAGCCGCCCGTCCTTGACCAGCCCCTCCACCGTCACCACCTCGCGGCCGCCGCACTCGGGGGCCAGGACCAGGCACGACAGCACCGGCTCGCCGTCCAGCAGCACCGCGCAGGCGCCGCACTCCCCCAGCTCGCAGCCGTGCTTGGTGCCGGTGAGCTGCAGATCCTCGCGCAGCACCTCGAGCAGGGTCTTGGTCGGATCGACCGCAGCCTCGGCCGACTCGCCGTTCACGGTGAGGGCCAGATGCAGCCGGCTCGGGGCAGGCGAACTCATGCCCAAGGATTGTAGAACGATTGTTCAAATTTCGGCGCGGCCGAACTCGGAGGCCGGCATGAGGCGGCACGCATCCGCTGACGGGGGGCCGGGCTGCTATATTCCGCGGCATGCGCACCACGTTGCTTGCCGCCGTCGTTCTCGGAGCGCTGGCCACCGCGCCAGGACTTCCCGCCGCTTCTGCCCAGGAGCAGGATCCACCGCCGCGGCCACCCACCGAGAAGGTGGACGCAGACATCGTCTGGAAGATTCGCCGCGAGGCGCTCGAGCACTCGCAGATCATGCGGACGCTGAGCGTGCTCACCGACGTCTACGGCCCGCGGCTGACCGGTTCGCCGAACCTGCGCGGCGCGCAGGACTGGGTGGTGCAGCAGGCCACGGCCTGGGGGCTGAAGAACGCGCACCTCGAGGAGTGGGACTTCGGCCATCCCGGCTGGCTCAACGACAAGACGGCGGTGCACCTCGTGTCGCCGGTGAAAGACTCGCTGGTGGTCGAAGCGCTGGCGTGGACGCCGGGCACGACCGGGACGATCACCGGCATCGACCGTGCTCATCGAGCCGCCGGCGAACCCGACCCAGGCCGATCTCGACAAGTTCTTCGAGCGCCTGCGCGGCAGCCTCAAGGGCCGCGCCGTGATGATCGGCCAGCCGGCCACGCTCAGTGTCAGCATCGACCCGCCGGCCAAGCGTCGTGACGACAACGAGGCGCGGGCGCAGTTTTCGCCGGGCGCCAGCAGCTGGGTTCAATCCGCCGCCGCCCCAGACGCCGGCCGCTGGCGTCCTCACCGCCGATCAGGCGGCCGAGGCGCTGAACGTGTTCCTGGTCGACGTCGGGCGCGGCGCTGCGCATCAACGACGGCGGCCGCGAGCACGGCCAGATCCGCGCCTTCAACAACCGCACCTTCGACGTGGCCAAGGCCGTGCCGACCGTGGTGATGCGCAACGAGGACTACGGCCGCATCGTGCGGCTGATGGCCAGCGGACGCGTCGTCGAGCTCGAGGCGACGATCGTCAACCGCACGCTTCCCCGAGGGCCGGACCCAGCACAACGTCATCGCCGAGATTCCCGGGGGCGACAAGGCGCAGGAAGTGGTGATGCTCGGCGGCCACCTGGATTCGTGGCACGCCGCCACCGGCGCCACCGACAACGCCATCGGCTCGGCGACGATGCTCGAAGCGATCCGCATCCTGCAGGCGATCGGCGTCCAGCCGCGTCGGACCATTCGGCTGGCGCTGTGGAGCGGCGAGGAGCAGGGGCTGCGCGGCTCGGTGGCGTATGTGGCGCAGCACTTCGGCACGTTCGAGGCGCCGAAGCCGGAGTACGAGCACTTCGCCGGCTACTTCAACATCGACTCCGGCACCGGCAAAGCGCGCGGCATGACCGTGTTCGGGCCGCCGTCGGCCGCCGACGTGCTGCGGCCGCTGCTCGTGCCCTTCGCCGGCAACGGCGTGATGGGCGCCGTCAACACCCGCAGCCGCTTCCGCGGCGGATCGGACCACACGTCGTTCAACGAGATCGGGCTGCCCGGCATCAGCGTGGGCCAGGACCCGATCGAGTACGGCACGCACACGTGGCACACCAACCTCGACACCTACGAGCGGATCATCGAGAGCGACGCGCAGCAGTCGGCGATGGCGATCGCGACGGCGGTGTATCACCTGGCGATGCGCGACGAGAAGCTGCCGCGGTTCACCAAGGACGCGATGCCGCCCAAGCCGGGTGCGGCGGCGGCGACCGCCAAGCCGACGTCGCCACGGTAGCAACGCCGGTTGCCGCCACTATCCCTGGCATAGGGGTCTGGCACCATTGGCACGGATTTCGTGCCACTGGTGCCAGGCACTGAACACTGTTCAGTGCCTGGCACCACTTACATTCTTGTGTCGATCAACGAACTTGGGCGTGATGTCGGCGAGCTTCACCGTGCCGCAGCCGACCATGGCGAGGCGCAGCTCCGTGTCGAGGATCTGCAGCACGCGGGCGACGCCGTCCTGGCCGAACGACGACAGGCCCCAGATGTACGGCCGGCCGATGCCCACGGCCGTGGCTCCGAGCGCCAGCGCCTTGAAGACGTCGGTGCCGCGACGCACGCCGCCGTCGAGCAGCACCGGGATGCGCCCGGCAGCGCCGGCGACCACCTCGGGCAGCGCGTCGATGGTCGGACGTCCGGTCTCGGTGGCGCGCCCGCCGTGGTTCGACACGATGATGCCGTCGGCGCCGCTCTTGACCGCGAGCTCCGCGTCCTCGCGCGTCTCGAGGCCCTTGATGACGACCCGCATCCTGGTCACGTCCTTCAGCCGCTTCACGAAGTCCCAGGTCAGCGTCGCCGACGTGAGCGTCACGCCGGTCATGTCGAGACCCTCGAACATCGGCTTGGGACCGACGGTGCGGCCATCGGCGCCGCGGCCCGACGCGCCGTGGCAGCTCGCGCACTGGCGCGTGTCGACGCGCGCCTGGCGCAGATCGGTCAGGGTGTTGCGTCCGTTGGGCAGATCGACGGTCACCGCCACCACCGGGCAGCCCGCAGCCTCGGCCCGCCGCACGATCTTCGTCGTCACCTCGAAGCTGCTGGTCGTGTAGAGCTGATACCAGAGCGAGGTGCCGCGCGCCTTGACCACGTCCTCGATCGCGTGTCGACGACTGCGTCGACAGGATCTGCAGGTGATTGCCGGCCTGCGCCGCCCGCGCCACCGCCAGCTCGCCCTCGGGATGGAACGCCCGCTGGCTGCCCACCGGGCACAGCGCGATCGGCGACGCGAAGGTCTGGCCGAACAGCGTCATCGACATGTCGATGCGCTCACGTCCACGAAGCGGCGGACGCGCAGCTGGTAGCGCGAGAACCCGGCGGGATTGGCGCGGAGCGTCTCCTCGGCATCGACGCCGGTGGCCATGTAGCCCCAGTGCGCCGGCGGCAGCACCTTGCGCGCCATGGCCGCGAAGTCGAAGACGTCGAGGGCGTCGGCGGCACTGGCGAGTGCGGCATCGGCTGTCGCCGGCTGCGACGCGGCCTGCGACAGCGCCTCGGCCAGCGACGGCATGCCCAGCCACAGCGGGCTGGCGGCCAGGAACTTCAGGAGCTCACGACGATCGGCCATCGACGTCAATCACGCCTCCTCGCGGCCGGCAGTGGTCAGCCAGATTGGCGGCGGAACCGCTGTGCCGGTCCCGCCACGATCCCGGCTAGGCGCCCGGCGCCTTGTACGGCACCGACTTCTTGGTCGCCGCGTCCATCTGCGCCGCCGTGATGAGCGGCACCAGCTGCAGCGTGACCGCCCCGGACGCGTTCACCGCCAGGCTGAGCCCGAGCGCCGTCGCCTCGTCGGCCACGTCGACGATCAGGTAGGCATCGCACTCGCCGTAGGCGAAGTAGAACGCCTCGACCTTGCCGCCCAGACTCTTGGTCAGCTTGGTGACCGCGGCCACGCGGCCCGACCCGCCTTCCTTGATTACGCCCTTGACGCCGTCTGCCGTGTAACGACGCCTTCACCATGAACTTCGCCATCGCTGTCCCCTCCGCTCTCGATACCGGCTCACGCGCGCCTGATGACGCGCGTGTCGTGCCCGACGGCCTCGCGGTCAAGTCGCGCGTCTCCTTCAGGAACTGCAGGATGAGCGCCGCCGTCTTCTCGGGCTGCTCCTGCTGCACCCAGTGCCCGGCGCCCTCGACCAGATGCGCGCCCCAGAACTTCGTGCACGCCGTCTTCTGCATCGCGTCGAAGCTGCCGGCGCGCTGGAAGACGCCCCAGTCGCTCTTGCCGGAGACGAACGCCGCCGGCACGTCGATGGTGCGGCCGGCGAACAGCGACAGCTCGGCCGACAGCCGTGGCGACGCGGCCGACACGGTACGACTGCAGCCCGCCCTGGAAGCCGTTGCGGCCGTACTCGGCGGCGTAGATCGCCAGCTCGCGGTCGGGCAGCCAGCGGCAGGCGGCGATCTCGCGCCGCGGTCGGCATGTCGGCGGCCACCTGCTCGGCCATGCCCTTGTCCTTGTCCATCACGTAGTAGCGCGGCAGCTTGCGCGAACTCCGCGGCGGTGTTGGCGGCCAGCGGATGCGGCGCGTTCTGCGGCCAGTCGGCGCTCTTGGCGTGGTAGTAGGCGCGCAGGAACGCGTGCAGCCCCTGCGGCGGCCTGCCACATGTTCGGGTTGGCCTCGCGGGTCGTGTAGTAGGTCTGGTAGTGCTTGCGCGGCGGCGAGAGCTGGCCGAGCTCGGCGTCCATGTCGTAGGCCGGCGACGGCGGCGCGGCCGGCGCGTTCGCCGTATTGAACGGCAGCCGCGCGGTGCCGGCAAACGGCGCGCTCATCATCACCACGGCGCTGGAACACGTCGGGCCGCGTCAGCGCGCACCAGCCGGCCACCGGCGATCCGAAGTCGTGGCCGACGACGCCGGCCAGCGAGCGATGGCCGAGCGCCGCGGTGAGCGCCAGCATGTCGCGGACGCGATTGAACGTCGAGAACGGCGCCAGGTCGTCGTCGAAGCGCACCTCGGTGCCGCCGCTGCGGCCGTAGCCGCGCTGGTCGGGCGCCATCACGTGGTAGCCGGCCGCGGCCAGCGGCAGCATCACCTTGCGCCAGCTGTAGGCCAGCTCCGGGAAAGCCGTGGACCAGCAGCAGCCCGGGCCGGCCGCCGCCCTCGTAGCCGGCTTCGAGCACGTGCATCGGGATGCCGTTGACGCCGGCGACGATCCGCGAGCGGATGCCGGCCGGCAGCGTCGCCGGCGGCCAGTCGGAGCGACGCGGCGCGCTGGCCGGCTGCGACCGCGGCCGACGCCGGGCGGCGCCGCAGCGCGACCGGAGCGATCGCGACGAAGTTCGAAGCACGTCCCGGCGAGTCAACGGTCGGCACTGCGCCGCCCTGCAGCGCGGCATAGCCTAGCAGGAACTGCCGAGTTGGCACAGACACGAAACGCAGCGAACTGTCACCGTGGCACGGCATTTCGTGCCATCGGTGCCAGACCCCGGCCGCCGCTGCCGTCGGGCGGCATGGTACGATTCGCCACCTCCCGCTGCCGCCCTCGATGTCCTCGTCGTTCCGGTCCGAACTCGGCCCGATGCTGCGGCTGGCCGCTGCCCGTCGTCCTGGCCGAGCTCGGCTGGATGAGCATGGGCATCGTCGACACGATCATGGTCGCGCCGCTCGGACCGGCGGCCATCGGCGCCGCCGGCATCGGCAACGCGCTGCACATCGCCTTCGCCATCTTCGGCATGGGCCTGCTGCTCGGCCTCGACACGCTGGTGTCGCAGGCCTACGGCGCCGGTGATCACCGCGACTGCCATCGCTGGCTGGTCCACGGCCTGGTCCTGGCCGCCGCTGCCGGCCGTGCCGATCACGCTGGTGTGCCTCGGCGTCCTGCTGGCGATCCCCGCACCTCGGCTTCCATCCCGAGGTGATGCCGCTGCTGCGCGGGCTACTTCGCCGTCGTGCTGTGGAGCACGCTGCCGCTGCTGCTCTATGCCGCGGTGCGCCGCTACCTGCAGGGCATCCACGCCGTGGCGCCGGTGGCCTTCGCGCTGGTCACCGCCAACCTGGTGAACGCCGGCGCCAACTCAGCTGTTCATCTACGGCGGTCTCGGCATCCCGGCGCTCGGCGTGCCCGGCGCGGCGTGGGCGACGCTGCTGTCGCGCGTCTACATGTTCGCTGGTGCTGTGGCTGGCCGCCCGCCATTACGACCGCGTCAGCGCAACAGCGGGCTGGCCGAGGTGTCGCGCCGGATCTCGCGCGATCCGTCTGGCGCGGCTGTGGCGTCTGGGCTTCCCGGCGGCGTCGCAGATCTCGATCGAGGTCGGCGCCTTCGCGCTGGCCACCGCCCTGGCCGGACGCCTCGACCCGGTGTCGAGCGCCTCGCACCAGATCGCGCTCAACATCGCCGCGACGGCCTTCATGGTGCCGCTCGGGTGTCGCCTCGGCCGGCGCCGTGCGCGTCGGCAACCGCGTCGGCGCGCGCGACCCCGAAGGCGCGGCGCGGGCCGGCTGGACGGCCATCGCCCTCGGCGGCGTCGTTCATGAGCGGCGACCGCCGCTGCTGTTCGTCACGATGCCGCGCGCCCTCATCGGCGCTGTTCTCGCCGGGCCCCGACGTCCTCGCCCTCGGGCGCGTCGCTGCTGCTCGATCGCCGCCGTGTTCCAGCTCTTCGACGGACTGCAGGCGGTGGCCACCGGCGTGCTGCGCGGGCTCGGCGACACCCGCACCGCCGATGCTGGTCAACCTGGTCGGGCACTGGCTGCTCGGCCTGCCGGTCGGCTACGTCCTGCTGCTTCACGCTCGGGATGGGCGTCGCTCGGACTGTGGATTGGCCTGTCGACCGGCCTCATCGTGTGCGGCGATGATCCTCACCTGGGTGTGGAGCCGCCGCATCGCGCACTACCGCTGACACGGGAGCCTTCGATGATCTGTGACGCACACGTGCACTTCTTCTCGCCGGGATTCTTCGACGCGCTGGGCGCGCAGAAGGGGCTGCCGCCCGAGAACCGCGGCGGCGAAGTGGCGCAGGCGCTCGAATGGGAGCCGGCGCCGTCGGTCGCGGCACTGGCGCGCGGTGGGTGACCGAGCTCGACGCCCACGGCGTGGCGCGCGCGGCGCTGATCGCCTCGGTGCCCGGCGACGAGGCCTCGGTGGCGGGAGCGGTGGCCGCGCATCCCGACCGCTTCGTCGGCTTCTTCATGCTCGACCCGACCCGCGACGACGCGCTCGATCGCGTCGCCTGGGCCATGGCGCACGGCCTTCGCGGCATCGCCTGTTCCCGGCGATGCACCGCTATCCGCTCACCTCACCCGACGTGGCGCGGATCTTCGGTCTCGCCGCCGCCTCGCCGGGCACGGCGGTGTTCGTGCACTGCGGGCTGCTGTCGGTGGGCGCGCGCAAGAAGCTCGGCCTGCCGAGCGCGTTCGAGATGCGCTTCGGCAACCCGCTCGACCTGCAGGCCGTGGTGCTGGCGCATCCGCGCGTGCCGGTAATCGTTCCCCACTTCGGCGCCGGGATGTTCCGCGAGGCGCTGATGCTCGCCGAGACCTGCCCCACCGTGCACCTCGACACCTCGAGCTCGAACGCCTGGATGCGCTACACGCCCGGACTGACGCTGACCGACGTGTTCCGGACGGCGCTCGGCGTGCTCGGGCCCGAGCGCCTGCTCTTCGGCACCGACTCGTCGTTCTTCCCGCGCGGGTGGCAGGCCGGCCTGCTGGCGACGCAGGTGGCCGCCCTCGACGCCGCCGGAGCCACGCCCGAGCAGTCGCGGCTGGTGCTGGGCGGCAACTTCGCGCGGCTGTTTCCGGTGCTGGCGCCGAGCGGGTAGCCGGTTACTGCGGCACCGTCACGACGACTTCGTTCGACGGGGCGCGCAGCCGTGAGGAGTTCCCGGACACAGCGCGGCGGCGTGTATGCAGATGACGAGGCGTTGGCTCGGCGCGACCATAGCTCCGCGGGACATAAGCGCGGGTACTACCGCTCCTGGCCCGAGGAGGCGATGGTGCCGTTCACCACCGCCATCAGGATCAACGCCACTGGCGGACCGATGACGACTACCGCCGGCCTGTTGACGATCTTCCTGACATTTATTGCCGTCCTTGAACGTACGGCCGTCTAACGGCCGCGCGCTCACCCGCCAGCGCGCCGTCGGTGCTGCTATGAGCGCATAAGTAGACGATACTTCGGTGATCGCTCCGAGCGCCAAGGTCCGTGGCGCCGCTCGACGAGTGCAGCGCGTTGTTAGGCCGCGTTCGACTACCGACGCGGCATACGTCATAGCTTCAAGTCAGGAACGAAATGTTGTGCCGACATTGGCGGCCGTTTGTACTTGTCCTTGCGCCGCCGGCGCTTCGGCAAGTTCAGCGGCGGCGGGGTCGCGTCCTGGTCCGGGACCGAACTCAGAATGTGCGCGATGCAGTTGAGGCGCGCGCGGCGCTTGTCATCGGCCTCGACGGTCCACCAGCGAGCCTTCTTGATGTCCGTATGGCGGAACATCTCGTCCTTGGCCTTGGAGTACTCGACCCATTTGGGCATGGATTCGAGGTCCATCGGGCTCAGTTTCCATCGCCGCGCCGGGTTGCCCGCCCGCTCCTTGAAGCGTCGCTCCTGTTCCTCGTCACTGACCGAAAACCAGTACTTCAACAGGGTGATGCCTGAGCGCACCAACATGCGTTCGAACTCGGGACATGCGCGCATGAACTCCTTGTACGCCTCGTCCGTGCAGAAACCCATCACATGCTCTACGCCCGCACGGTTGTACCAGCTACGGTCGAATAACACGATCTCGCCGGCGGCCGGGATATCGGCGATGTAGCGCTGAAAGTACCACTGCGTCTTCTCTCGGTCGAAGGGGTGCCCAGGGCGACAATTCTCGAGCCGCGGGGCTTGAGCGGCTCGCTGATTGACTTCACTGCGCCCCCCTTTCCCGCCGCATCTCGGCCTTCGAAGATGAGCACCAGCTTCTGGCCGTCTCCTTGATCCGGTACTGCATCTTGACCAACTCGAAATGCAGCTCCTCGAGCTTGTCCTCGCAACTGCGGCGCTTCAGCTTGCCTTTTTCCTTCGCGAAGGAATGCAAGAGCGGTTCCTCCCCTTCCTTCCTCCCCTTTTCTTCCCCATCGACGCGCGACTGCCAACCCAGCTGTTGCTCGGCCTAACGTCGGCATCAGCCGCGGCGCTCACCAGCTGCGTGCGCCGTCGGCTGCATGCCGTGTTAGGCAGCGGCCTATGCGACGGCTGCCTATTGTGTCCTTCCTGCTCCTGACGCCAGCCCCGGCGGTGGCGCGCCGACCCGGGCAGGGCGAAAAATACTAGCCTGCACCACCAAGCCGGTCCGTCACGGAGCGACCCGCCGAGCTCGCAACGTCTGGACCGCGAGGATAACGGAGAACGCACCGCTCACTCCGAGGACATAGAGAGTCCAGATGAACAGCAGGGCGCCGCTCTTCTCGAGGAACTCCGGGCGCAATCCATTCCGCATGTGGAGGGGCAGCATCCCGGCGGCCATCACGCCGCCAAGTAGCATGATCACTATGCCGATTGGTCGCTCTCGCAGCAGCAAGGCGCCGCAGACAACCACGAGCAGGATCGCGACGCCGACGAGATGATTGAGCCCCGCGCGGTCGAAGCCGAAGACGATGTCCTGCGAGATGTGCAGGGCAAGCAGCAGCACGGAGAGTAACGACGTCGCACTCAAGAGATCGTTCCGCTTCACAGGGAGCGCTCCGCAGGAGTCCGATCGTATACCCATAGGCGACCAGTCCAGCCGGTTTCAGCGGTTTCCGCTTGTGCCGACTGCCTAACGTCCGCGTTTCAGCCGCGGCGGCTCATCATCGCCTCGGCCGCCGCCGGCTGCAAACGCTGTTGGGCAGCAGTTCCCAACCATGCCGCCATTTGCAATGACCGCGCGTTGAACGAACAGGAACGGCGTCTGATCAGGCCGATCCTTTGGTCGGGTGGTCGAGCTTCCATTGAGTCTGCTGTTGCGCAAGCCCACCGAATATGGGCGAATCTGGTTTGACTGATATCCAAATCAGGGTCGGCTCATCGCTGACGTGAATGATGAAGAAGGAATGATCCTGCTCTTCAACGGCAATGCGCTCGTGGGAAACTTGTTCCACCAAGTGCAAGACCTCTGCCGCTTCGGCGAGTCGAAGCCTGGAACTAGAGGCACCGCCTGCGAGCATGCCAATCGGTGTCGTACCAGGCACATCGCGAAGCAGCCGCTTCAACGCAGCTGTATCGATGAGGAAGATCCCCGATTGTCCGTTAGGCATTCCGTTGCCAGGGGTTGAAAACCAGCATGAACGGTTGTGTCTGATTCAAGTCTGCCGAACGACCACGAATGAGCCGCGAGGCTCTCACGTCATCGGACGCGTCGGCTCCATTCGATTGAGCCTGGCGTCGCGGCCGCCGTCGGGTGCAGCCGATGTTAGACAGCGCGGTTTCGGCCCAATGCAAGCTCGATTCAGCCTATGCCCTCAGCAAGCCGGTCAGTGACGAACATGCAGCCCGGACTATGAGTGATCGCGAACTCGAGTTTCGCCTCCATCACCACCGCCTGGGGTGTTACCCCGCACGCCCAGAACACTGGCACCTCACCGGCTCGCACCGTGACCGCGTCACCAAAATCAGGGTAGGCCGAGATCTGAAATCCCGATTGCCTTGGGGTCGCCGAAATAGATCGGAGTTCCGTGCTCCTGCGGGTAGCGCGACGTGATCACAACAGCCTCAATCGCCTGCGCCGGCGTGAGCGGCCGCATCGTGACGACCAACGGCCCCCGAAACGCTCCAGAAGGCACGCACGGCAGATTCGTCCGATACATTGGCACGTTGCAGCCTGCCTCGAGATGGCGCACGGGAAGACCCGCGCGTTGCATCGCGGCTTCAAAGCTCAGCGAGCACCCGAGCAGAAAGGCGACGAGATCGTCTCGCCACCAGCGGACGATATCCACTGGCTCCTCGACGAGCACACCCCGTTGATACACACGGTAACGCGGCACGTCAATCCGCACATCAGCTCCGGGGGCAACATGGCGTGGCTCCCAGGCCCCGGGTTCCGTCACGTCCAGGAGGGGACAGGGCTTGGGATTGCGGTGACAGAAACGCAAGAAATCAAACGCCAGGGGTTTCGGTTAGACCACCAGGTTCGCCTGAAGATAGTCCGGCGCGAGACCGCACGTCAGACCCACCAACAGGCCCGATCGTGCCTGGGCTCGAATGTCCATTCCGCGAACAGCGTTGGTAATCATGTGGCGTCCCTGAGGAACCACGTGTCGTAGTAGTAGCGCGAGAGCCATACCCGCAAGCGGCACGCAGGCTAATAAGAGCAACCCGCTTCGGAAATCGCCACTCCCGCTGTTGAGGAGACCGATCGCGTAAGGACCAACGAAGCCACTCAGGTTTGACAACGAATTTATCAACCCGATGCCGCCCGCGGCTGCGGCACCGGTCAGAAACTTCGACGGCAGCGGCCAGAGGGCCCGTGCGCACTCAGGCAGCCTGCGGCGGCGAGCGACAGAAACATCACTGAAAGCGCTGGGGACGGCACGAGAGCGCACCCGAGAAACCCGAAGGCTGCGACAGCAGAGGCCGACGCGATATGCAAACACCGCTCGCCGGTACGGTCGGAGTGGGCGGCAACGATCACCATCGCAATGACGGCTACGAGGTTGGGTATCGCCGAGACGAAGCCGACCTGAAGGTTGCTCAAGCCAGAAAAGCCGCGCACGATTTGTGGCAACCACAGGCCGAGCGCATACTGCCCGAACGAAACGCTCAGGAATACAAGGAGGCCCATTTGCCACACGACGCCGCTCGAGAGTGCTTGAGTGACGCTGAAGCCATGATGCTTGACGCATCGGTCCCGTTGAGTGGCGAGGCGCGCGGCGAGCCAGGTGCGTTGTTCGGGCGCCAGCCATGGCGCGTCTTCCGGCCCGTCGGGCAAAAAGCGTAAGACGGCAACGCCAAGCACAACGGCCGGAAGGCCTTCGAGAAGGAAGAGCCACTGCCACCCGGCCAGCCCCAACCGCCCATCGAGGCCAAGGAGCGCTCCCGAGATGGGCCCACCGATCATTCCCGACACGGGAATGGCGGTAATAAATAGTGCGATGGCGCGAGCGCGCGCTTCGGCGGGGAACCATCCGCTGAGATAGAAAATGATGCCGGGGAAGAAGCCAGCCTCCGCAATGCCGAGCACGAACCGGAGCACATAGAAGCTGAGAGGTCCGCGGACGAACATCATGCCGGCGGCAATCGGCCCCCAGGTGATCATGATTCGCGCGATCCAACGCCTCGCTCCTACACGGGCGAAAATCAGGTTGCTTGGGACTTCAAATAATGAGTACCCAATGAAGAAAATACCGGCGCCGAAGCCGTAGACTGCGGGGCTGAAGCCCAGGTCGCGATTCATCTCCAGCGCGGCGAACCCGACGTTCACGCGGTCGAGGAACGAGACCACGTAGAGGACGAACAGAAAGGGGATCAGGCGGCGGCTCACGGAGCGCAGCGTTGTGCGTTCGAGCGTCAACCCGCCCGTGCTGGCAGTCATCAAGGAATCGCGAACATCAATGGTCAACGCTCACCCCGCAGAAGCCAACGACCGACAATCTTTCCGCTCGCGCTGTCTAACGCCTCGGCTTCAGCCGCGGCGCGCAGACAGTCTCCGCCTGCGCGCCGTCGGCTGCAAGCCGTGGTTAGGCGGCTGAGTCTGATTCAGCGGTTCGCTTTCGAAGCCGGTAGTGCAAGCGCAGGAACGTGAGGCCCCATAACGAGAGAACGTGGTCAGCGCGGATAGTTCCGTCCGACGCGTAGACATGAATAGATTCCCGTAGAGCGCGAACGTAACGGGCCCACACGGCACCGCCTGATGCGTGAACCGTGAAGTAGAAACCTGGGCTCCCGAAAGCGCCGCCCGCCGAGACCAGCGTCAGCGAGCCGTCGTGATGGGCGACCGGGCGCATCAGCACCATGGCGTTGCCGTTGGGTAGTGGAAACACCACCCGGACACACGGCGTGGCACTGTCGGGCACGGTGCACGTGGAGTATGCACCCGCGTAGATGACGTTGCCCGTGCCCACGAGTTGGCGCACCCACGCAGTCCAGACCGAACGGTTCGTGGCGGCCTCAACTACCGGTAGAACTTCGCTCGTCATTCCGCGGCTCGTATCCAGATTGGACAACGGAACATTCAGCTGTTGCAGCCTACGGCTGAAGAGCACCGCGAGCATCCACCCGAACGGACGAAACGCACCGCACCACTGTGACCACGCGTCCAGATCGTATTCGGAGGTTTGTGTGTAGAAGTCGATGACCGCTGGCGAAATGGCGCCGGGGTCAAACGCTCCGCTTCGTAGGATCTCAAAGTCAGGGACCAGACCGGTGGCTTGACCACGGAGAACGCGCAGACCATGTGCCGCCGCGTAGCCGTCGAAGAAGGTGGCGCCAGTCCCTGTCGGCTCGCCGGCCGGACCATCGAGCCAGGGGGAGTCCGCGAAATACACCTGGCGCCCGGTCAACTGCACCCACCGCTGAGTTGCCCAGTCGACCAGGTGTCCTCTGGCGTCATCGAGCCACATAGATTCGCCGTTGTCCGCCTAACGTCGTATAGCTGGTCAGCGGCCATCCGTGACGTTTCGGCCCCTAGCGATCTTCCGTCGTTACCAGCTCTCAACGGTTCCGCGATTCTGCTGGGCGTTCGATGGCCGGTCAAGCAATTCTTGGCGTTCGACTTCAGGGTCGTCTCGGCTGAGCAACCCAACGATTCCCGCGAGCGCGATATTCAGGTCGGCGCAGTGTATGGGCCGCTGGCGACCCATCCCGGGGCCCGGCGAGCGGCGACGATTCGGCGGCGCGTGCTGCAAATCCGAACCCGGCACAAGCGTTGCTCACGTCCACTTGTGCTTTCGCGAGAGATCGAGGCGTCACTCCAGGAGTTCGGCGAGTTTCTGCTGCGCGCGCGGCTGGTGCGGCCGACGGCCGCGCCCTACTGCGTGCGCTGGGTTCGTCAGTTCTTGGGACGATCAGCTTCCGACGGGGCGCTTGCGGATCAGGTGCGCGACTACTGCGAGTGGGTCGAGAGCGACCCGCGGCGTCAGGAGTGGCAGGTACGCCAAGCTGAGCACGCGCTCCGACTCTACTTCGTGAACTTTCTGCAACGCCAGGACTGGGAACGGGCGCAGGGTGCCGCCGTGGACTCTGACAGCCGGGTGGCGCCGTTAGCCGCGCTCGACATGATGCGCCGTCGCATTCGAACTCGTCACTACTCGTATCGAACCGAGACCAGCTACGTGGATTGGGGTCGTCGATTCCTGGCGTATCTCTCGGACCGGCAAGGCGCTTCCGAGCCGTGCGTTGACACGGCCGGCGTCCAGGACTTCCTCACGCACCTGGCTCTCGTGCGCGGCGTCTCAGCGAGCTCACAGAACCGAGCGCTTTCCCCCTGTTGTTTCTCTGTCGCGAGGTCCTGCTTCTCGAAGTAGGGGACCTGTCACGCACGATCCGGGCAAAACGCGGGACTCGGCACCCGTCGTCCTCAGCGTACCGGAAACGGGCGCGCTGCTCGGCAGGCTACGCGGCCGCCCCTGGCTGATGGCGGCCCTCATCTATGGTGGCGGTCTGCGCGTGTCAGAGTGCTGCCAGTTGCGGGTCAAGGATGTCGATCTAGGCCAAGGCTTGGTGTTCGTGAGGCAAGGGAAGGGCGACAAGGACCGCTCCACGCTGCTCGCTGAGGTGGCGCGCACTGCCCTCGAGTCGCAGATACGGGCCGTGCGGGCGTGCTTCGAGTCGGATCGGAGGGCGGGTGTGGCCGGTGTCTGCTCCCCAACGCGCTCGATCGGAAGTACCCGAACGCCGGCTGTGAGTTCGGATGGTTCTGGGTATTTCCGAGCCACGCTCTCGACCGATCCGCGTGCCGGCGTCGTGCGCCGGCACCACGTGCACGAATCAGTGATTCAGAAAGCCGTTAAAGCGGCCGTGGCGGCTGCGGGGATTCAAAAGCCCGCGTCGGTGCACACGCTGCGGCACAGCTTCGCGACGCACCTGCTGCTCGCTGGCGTCGACATCCGGCAGATTCAGGAGTATCTCGGTCACGCCCACGTCGAAACGACGATGATCTACACCCACGTCGTCAAGGAGCTGCGGACGCCGGCCCGCAGTCCCCTGGACGCGCTGGCGGCCGTGCGACCGCCGGTGCTCTGATGGCTCGTCGGCAAACTCGACGACGGCCTGATTCGGTCACCGGCGGGCGTTTCGCGCTGGCATCGGTCCGCGGCGTATCATAGACGGCTCAAGGAGCGACTTTGGGCAACATCCTTCAGGCACTTCCCGTCGGCGAGAAGGTCGGCATCGCGTTCTCGGGCGGACTCGACACCAGCGCCGCGCTGCACTGGATGCGCGCCAAGGGCGCGATCCCGTACGCCTACACCGCCAATCTCGGGCAGCCCGACGAGACCGACTACGACGACATCCCGAAGAAGGCGATGGCCTACGGCGCCGAGAAGGCGCGGCTGATCGAGTGCCGCCCGCAGCTGGTCGCCGAGGGCATCGCCGCCATCCAGTGCGGCGCCTTCCACATCTCCACCGGCGGGGCCACCTACTTCAACACCACGCCGCTCGGCCGCGCCGTCACCGGCACGATGCTGGTCGTCGCGATGAAGGAAGACGGCGTCGACGTCTGGGGCGACGGCAGCACCTTCAAGGGCAACGACATCGAGCGGTTCTACCGCTACGGCCTGCTCGCCAACCCGAATCTCCGCGTCTACAAGCCGTGGCTCGATCAGCAGTTCATCGACGAGCTCGGCGGCCGCAAGGAGATGTCGGAGTACATGATCGCCCACGGGTTCGAGTACAAGATGAGCGTCGAGAAGGCCTACTCGACCGACTCGAACATCCTCGGCGCCACCCACGAAGCCAAGGACCTGGAGTTCCTCAACAAGGGCATCACCATCGTCCAGCCGATCATGGGCACCGCCTTCTGGCGCGACGACGTGCCGGTCAAGGCCGAGACCGTCAGCGTCCGCTTCGAGGACGGCCAGCCGGTGGCGCTGAACGGCCAGACGTTCTCCGACGCGCTGGCGCTCTTCACCGAGGCCAACGTCATCGGCGGGCGCCATGGCCTGGGCATGTGCGACCAGATCGAGAACCGGATCATCGAGGCCAAGAGCCGCGGCATCTACGAGGCGCCGGGCATGGCGCTGCTGCACCTGGCCTACGAGCGGCTGGTCACCGGCATCCACAACGAGGACACCATCGAGCAGTACCGCAACCACGGCCGTCGGCTGGGCCGGCTGCTCTACCAGGGCCGCTGGTTCGACCCGCAGTCGATGATGCTGCGCGAGACCGCGCAGCGCTGGGTGGCCCGCGCGATCACCGGCGAGGTCACGCTCGAGCTGCGCCGCGGCAACGACTATTCCCTGCTCGACACCACCAGTCCCGAACCTCACCTACAAGCCCGAGCGGCTGACCATGGAGAAGGGCGAGGCGTTCTTCACGCCGCAGGATCGCATCGGGCAGCTGACGATGCGCAACCTCGACATCATCGACACCCGCGACAAGCTGCGCGTCTACACCGAGACCGGGCTGATCGGCGCCGGAGCCGGCGACGGCATGCCGCTGCTCTCGGCCGCCGAGCCCGAAGACGCCAAGAAGTAGGAGGCTCGCCATGACCCATCTCGCGACGGCAGTGCGCAGGCGGTTCGCCGCGGTGCTGCTCTTCGCCGCTCTCGGCGCGTCGTGTTCCAACGACTCGCTCACCGCCCCGACGTCGCCGGACCAGCTCGACGGCACCTGGCGTCTGTCCCAGATGACCAGTGGCGGCGTCGTCCACAACGAGGACCTGAACGCCGGCCGCTTCAACGTGACCTTCAGCGCCGGAATATTGAATGCCAAGGCCGACTGCAACTCTGCACGGGCTTGTCGACCCTGTCCGGGGCCACGCTCGCCGTGCCTCCCCTGGCGTGCACTCGCGCCTCCTGCGCCAGCACCCCGCTCGACACGCAGTTCAGCGGCATGCTCGTCGGCGTCCACACCGTGCGCATCAACGAGCGCCTGCTGCAGTTGAACAGCCCGAGCGGCGAACTGCGCTTCGAGAAATAGCCCGGCAACATGGCCACCCCCGCGAAGAAATCCTGGGCCGTGCTGGCCTACACCATCGCCGAGGACGCCGCGTCGTCGAGCCGTCTCGACACCTCGGCCGAAGGCGAACTGAAGGCGATCTGCGACGCCGCCGACTTCCGGCACATGAGCGTCGCCGCCCAGGTCGATTTCAAGCGCCGCCGCGGCATCTATCGCAGCGCGCTCACCGAGATCCCGCCGGCCGAGCGCGGCTTCGACGACATCGACCCCGAAGGGCACCCGCTGTGGGGCGGCATCCTGCGCCGGCGTCGACTCCGCCACGACCGACGTCCGTGCTGCAGCGCGAAGCCAAGGATCTCGAACGCCGCCGACGCCGACGTGCTGCAGACGTTCCTGCGCTTCGGCCAGGCCGAATGCCCCGCCGATCGCTACGTGATTTCGTTCTTCGGCCACGCCGCCGGGCCGCTCGGCGTCTTCTCGGACTCGGTCCCCGGCGACGCGCTGCACGACACGCTGCGGCTGCCGGCGCTGGTCAACGCCTTCAAGGGCTGCGAGAACCGGGCCGCGGTGGTGGTGTTTCGCGACTGCTTCATGAACTGTCTCGAGGCCATCTACCAGCTGCGCGACTCCACCGAGTTCATCGTCGCGACGCAGGCGCTGGCGCCGGCCGTCGGCACCTGGCCGTGGAAGGCGTTCATGGCCTCGCTCACGCCCGAGGCCTCGGCCTACGAGGCCGGCCTGGGCCTCACCAAGGCGCTGGCGGCGTATCTCGACGATCCGGCGCATCGCTCGGGGTTCGACGCCGTCCCCTACACCCTGATCGACACCAGTGCCGCCGGTCAGGTGGCGACGGGTCTCAGCGCCGTGGTCGAGGCGCTCGAGGCGGCGCGGCAGGATCCGGCGCGCGCGCGTGCCTGCGCCAAGGCTCTGGAAGCGTCACGCGTGGGGTCGCCCGAGAGCGCCAAGGTGCCCGGCGATCCGGCGCTGCTCGACGTGCCGACGATGTGCGGGCGGCTGGCGGCCTTGAAGGGCGACCCGGTGGCCGCGGCGGCAGTGGCGCTCGGCCGGGTCGTGGGATCGCGGCTGGTGCGCTGGCACCACAGCCAGACCCGCAACCATCTTGGCACCAGCCTGTTCTACAAGCCGGTACGGCCCGACGATCTGCACCGCTCGTATCTGCAGGCGGAAGACGAAACGGTGGCCAGACGACGACGCCGCGCACTATCGCGCGCTGGCGCTGTCGAAGGCCACCGGATGGCACCGGATCGCGCTCGATCCGCTGCCGGTCGACGACTGACGGCTAGCGCTTCTTGGCTGTCTTCTTTGCGGCCTTCTTGGCGGCCTTCTTCTTGGCGGGCGCGGCGCCGCGCTTGCCGGCCATTCCGCTGGGCTTGTCGTCCTTCGGCATCGTTGGGAGCTCCTGTCTGCGGCCGAACATAGCCGCGACGGGCGCGAGTGTAACAGAAAGACTTTGACTTCGACCGACCGGGCGTCGAGCATGCGTGCCATGCCCGACCCGGTGACCGCGCCGCCGTTCCGTCGATCGATCGCCGCCGTCATCGGCATCGACAGCTACGCGCACGGCGTGCCGCCGCTGCGCACGGCGGTCAACGACGCCCGGCGCCTGGGCGAACTGCTGGCCACCCACCACGGCTACGAGGTGCTGTCGCTGCTCGATGCCGAAGCGACCCGGGCGCGCATCGTGACCCTGCTCAAGGAAGAACTGCCGGCGCGGGTCGAGCCCGACGACCGCGTCTTCATCTACTTCGCCGGTCACGGCGTGGCCGTCGACGGGCACGACGGGCCGAACGGCTACCTGCTGCCGGTCGACGCCTCGCGTGCCGACGAGAGCACGTTCCTGGCGATGCCGCTGCTGCACGAGGCCATCGTCGCCCTGCCCTGCCGGCACATGCTCGTCGTCTTCGACTCGTGCTTCTCCGGCGCCTTCCGCTGGAGCGGCACCCGGTCGGCATCGGCGCTGCCGGCGGTCATCCATCGGGAGCGCTACGAGCGCTTCGTCCGCGATCCGGCCTGGCAGGTCATCACCTCGGCGTCGCAGGACGAGGAAGCGCTCGACCGGCTGCGCACCGGCAGCCTCGGCGGCCGCGACAGCGACGGGGCCCATTCGCCGTTCGCCTTGGCGCTCTTCGAGGCGCTCGAGGGCCAGGGCGACATCGTGCCGAAGGGCGGCGGCGACGGCCTGATCACCGCCACCGAGCTCTACCTCTACATCGAGGACCGGCTCCAGTCGGCGCTGATCGAGGCCGGGGCCGCGCCAGACGCCGCGGCTGTGGCCGCTGGCCCGGCACGAGAAGGGCGAGTTCGTGTTCCACGCCCCGGGCAAGGAAGTGTCGCTGCCGCCGGCGCCGCCGCTCACCGCCGACGCCAACCCGTGGCGCGGTCTGGCCGCCTACGACAAGGCCGACGCGGCGCTGTTCTTCGGCCGCGACGCGCCAGCCGCGGCCCTGCAGGAGGCCATCGAACAGAAGCCGTTCGTGGCCGTGCTCGGCGCCTCGGGCACCGGCAAGTCGAGCCTGGTGAAGGCCGGCGTGCTGCCGCGGCTCGAGACCGACTCACGCTGGCTGGTCCTGCCGACCGTGCGGCCGGGCACGGCGCCGCTCGAAAGCTTGAGCCAGGCGGTCGGAACGCTCGGTTCGGCCGTCGCCGCCACGCCGGAGGCGATCGCCGCGGCGGTTGCGGCGTGGTGCGAGGACCACTTTGGCCGCCGGCTGCTGCTGGTCGTGGATCAATGCGAGGAGCTGGTCACCATGGCGCGCGCGGCCATCGGCGCGCGACACCGTAATGGCGCTGCTGGCCGGCCTCATCGACGCCCACCCGCTCCAGGTCACCGTCGTGCTGACGCTGCGCACCGACTTCGAACCGCAGTTCGACCGCTCGGCGCTGGCGGCGGTGTGGTCCGAGGCGCGCTTCGTCGTGCCGGTGATGAGCCGGGCCGACCTGAAGGCAATCATCGAGCAGCCGGCCTCGGCCCGCGTCCTCTACTTCGACCCGCCGGCACTGGTCGAGACGCTGCTCGACGACGTCGTCAACACCCCCGGCGGCCTGCCGCTCCTGTCGTTCGCGCTGAGCGAGATGTACGTCCGCTACCTGGCCCGGCAGTCGGCCGATCGGGCGCTGACGCGCGGCCGACTACGAGGCCATCGGCGGAGTCGTCGGCGCGCTTCGCGCCCGCGCCGACGCCGAGTACGAGGCGCTCGACGACGCGCACCGCGCCTCGATGCAGCGCCTGATGCTGCGGATGGTGAGCGGCAGCGCCGGCAGCCTGGCGAAGCGGCGGGTCAGCGACGCCGAACTGGAGTTCGCCGACCCGGCGGAACGCGCGCGCGTCCACGAGGTGCTGCGGCGGCTGACCGAGGCCCGCCTCGTCGTCGAAGGCCAGGAGACCGACGGCGAAGGCTACGCCGAACCGGCGCACGACGCGCTGGTCCGCGGCTGGGGCCGGCTCATCGGCTGGATTCACGAGGTCGGCGCCGACGCCGTCCCGCTCGTCACCCGGCAGAAGCTGGCGCTGGCGGCCCTCGAATGGTCGCGCGCCACCGACACCGCCGTCCGGCGCGGCCTGCTGTGGAGCGACACGGTCCGCAGCGCCATGCTTGCTCCGCTCGTCCGTGCCAAGGCGTCGTGGCTGAACGCGCCGGAACTGGCCTTCGCCGAGCGGAGCGTGCGCGCGCCGGCAGCAGGCCCGCTGGGCGGCCGTGGCCGTGACCATCGCCATCGCCGCACTCGGCGTCGCCAGTTTGATTTTCGGGCTCCAGGCGCGACGTAGCGCCGCCGAGGCGCGCACCCAGCAGCAGGCGGCCACCGAAGCCGCAGCTCGGGCCCAGGAGGAGGAAGAGCGCGCCGAAGCCGCGGCCACGCGCGCGCTGCTCGAACGCGAGCGGGCGGTGCGCAGCCTGTTCTCGTCCTTGCAACTGCGGATGTCGACCGGCAACGCCGGCAGCGTCTGCGTCTATCCCGGGTGCATCGACGCGCCGCCGGGCGACGGCGACGACGAGGCGTGGTTCTCGATCGGACGGCTGCCCGAGAGCGTCCCGAACCTGTGGGCGCCGACCGGCACCGAGTCGCGCGAGTTCATCGTCGCCCGCGACTACGGCGACGGGCACGTGCTGGTCTATGCCCACGACGGCCTGACCCGCGACGACGAGATCCGCGGCGCCGGGCGCCGACAACCTGACCTTTGCCGAGAACGCGCTGCGCTGGCTCGACGGTACCGGCGTGCCGGAGGGCTGCGCGGAGGGCACGACGATCGTGTTCTGGCCGGGGACGTTCCTGCGCCCGAACCAGATCACCGGCGTCCGCCGCTTCGTCGATCGCCGGGGCTGGCGCTTCGTCGTCACCGGGCCCGACGCCCTCGAAGACGACCTCGGGTGCGCGTCGGTGCTGTGGTACGCCAGCGACTGGGACCCACCGGCCGACTTCGCCACCCGGCACGTGCCGCTGGATCGAGCGATTCGTCAGCGACGGCGGCGGCCTGCTCGTGGGCGGCCTCGGCTGGTCCTACGCGCAGCAGGGTCCGGACGCGCCCTACGCCGCCGATCTCCTCGGCGAGCCGTTCGGCTTCAAGTTTTCCTTGAACGCGTTCGAGGCCAGTCCGAAACAGCCGATCCGGCTGCTGATGCCGTAGCGCTGCGCCTACGGCTGGACGCCGGTGACGACGAACAGCACCGACGGTGAATTGGTGTAGTTGTAGGCGTACCACTGGCCATCGCCGACCCAGTCGACCACCGTGACGCTGGCGGCCTCGTCGACACCGGTGGGCACGAGCGTGCGGGAGGGCGTGCGCGCGCCAGTGGCCAGATCCACGCGCTCAACCAAGGCCGGCGCCTCCGATCCTCGTTGGACGTAGACGGCGGCGCTGTCGCGGCTCCAGCCCACGACGCGATCGGCGGCGGTGAGTGCCGTGATCGGGCGTGAGTCGCGCGCCCCAAGGGTCGAGAGGCGGCTGGCGCCGGCGCCGCTGGTGAGGAGCACCGTGCGACCGTCGGGCGCCAACGCCACCGACGTGGCGTCGTCGCTCACGGGCGTCAAGGTCTCGCCGGCCGGATCGGTGCGGAAGCAGCGCGGCTGCCGATCCTTTTCGCTGCCACACACCAACACCTGCTGCCCGTCGGGGAACCACTGCACCGAGGTGATGGTGTCGAAGCGGCCGCCAGCCAGCCGGCGTGGCGTGCCGGGGCCGGTGGGATAGAGCACGACCTCAGCGGGTTGGGCCTGGATGGCCGCCGCCCAGCGTCCGTCCGGCGACAGGCGCTGGGCGCTGCCGGTGCCGAGGCGCACGGTTTCGGAGCCGTCGGTGGCCCGCAAGACGATGCCGTAGGTGGCGCCGCTACGCAGGCCCACATCCACCATCAACAGGTGACGTCCGTCGGCGGAGAGCGATCGCGCGCCCGACGATCCGAGCCAGGACAGCTCGCGTTCACCGTCGGTGCCGGGCACGCGGGCGCGCACGCCGAAGGTCAGATCTTCGCGCACCGCCAGCCAGCGGCCGTCGCGGGCGATGTCGTGCACGATCAGCCGGCCGGGCACGCCGAGCAGCGTGCGATGCGGCGCGCCGCCATCGGCTGGCACGCCCATCGGTTGCATGAGGCCACCGCCTTCGGCGTTGCCCGAGAACACCACGGTCGCACCGTCGGGGGTCCAGGCCAGCCCTTCGATCGACCACAGCTCCGGCGTGAGGGCACGGGCAGTGCCGCCCCGTTCCACCACCATCACGACGCCGCGATCGTCGAAACGCCACGGGTGGGCGACGAAGGCGACGCGGGTGCCGTCGGGCGACACGCGCGGATCGCTCAGGTAACCGCTGACCTCGTGCAGGGCCGTGCCGATCGGATATTCCAGGCGATCGCGCCCGTCGCCGAGGTCGTGCACGATGGCCAGTGACTCGCCGTCGGGCCCCCAGTCGGCCTGGCGCACCCCATCCAGCACCGCCCGCGGTGAGCTGCCGAGGGTCATGCGCGCCAGGGTGCCGGCGTAGAGGCGCTGCTCGAGATAGCGCGCGCGCATCACAACGGCCAGTTCGCCGGTCCGCGACACCGACAGCAGGTGGACGTCACCCAGGTCGAGGCGCTGCGGCGCCTCGGCGGTCGGGCTGGACACGAAGAGCGCCGGCGCATGCCCACGGGTGGCCGCGCTGTAGACGATGGTCTGCCCGTCGGGCATGAAGCGCGCGTTCATCACCGGCAGCCGGTCGAACGTCTTGGCCTCGTAGGTGACCGCCGGGACCGGTGGCGGACGGACGGCCTGCATGACCGCCCAGAACGCCGCTGCGCCGACCACCACGCCGGCCAGCACCGCCGCCGCCGTCGCCGGCCGCACGGCGAAGCGCCTCGAAAGAGCGCCCACCGGTGCGGCCACCGCCACGCTCGGCGCCGTCGTGCCCACCGTCACCGCCTCGAGCGCGAACGCGACGTCGGCGGCCGACTGGAAGCGCTGCGACGGCTGCTTCTCGAGGCAGCGGCGGATGACGCGATTCAGCGCCGGCGGCGTCTCGGCGGACAGCTCCGGCGGGTCCGACCGCACGATCGCCGCCATCACCTCGACCGAGGTGTCGCCGGTGAAGGCGCGGCGCCCGGACAGCATCTCGTAGCACACGGCGCCCAGGGCGAACACGTCGGCGCGCGTGTCGACGACCTCGCCGCGTACCTGCTCGGGCGCCATGTAGCCGACCGTGCCCATGACCGTGCCCGGCAGCGTCGGCGGATCGTCGGCGATCCGGGTCAAGACCCGATCGGTGTCGCCGGCCTCGACGATGCGGGCGAGACCGAAGTCGAGGACCTTGGCGCGGCCGTCGGCGGTGAGGAAGATGTTCGCCGGCTTGACGTCGCGGTGGACGATGCCCTTGAGATGCGCCGCGGCCAGCCCTGACGCGACCTGCATCGCGATGTCGACGGCGCGCCGCGCCGGCATCGGCCCGCGCTGCAGCGCCTCGCGCAGCGTCTCGCCCTCGAGCAGTTCCGAGACGACGTAGGGCGTCTCGCCGTCGGTGTGCACGTCGTAGACCGCCACGACGTTGGGATGGCTGAGTGCCGCGGCGGCACGCGCCTCCTGCGCGAACCGGCGCAGCCGGTCGGGCTGCGTGGCCACCGCTGCCGGCAGCACTTTGACCGCCACGTCGCGACCGAGCCGCGCATCGCGGGCCCGGAACACCTCGCCCATTCCTCCCACGCCGATCAGCGCGACGATCTCGTAGGGACCAAGCCGTGCGCCGGCGAGCAATGACACGCGGCGATTATAGTCGCCGGCCTCGGGCCCCCGGGCGAACGCTGGTACACTGCTCGCCCATGCAGAGCCTCGAAGCGTTCCTCGCTCGAGCCAGTGACCTCGTGTGGGGACCGCCCCTGCTCATCCTGCTGTTCGGCACGCACCTGTTCCTGACTGTCCGGCTGAAATTCATCCAGCGCTACCTGCCGCAGGCGATCAAGCTGTCGTTCTCGCGCGAGAAGGAGGGCGACGGCGACGTCAGCCAGTTCGGCGCGCTCACTACCGCTTTGGCCGCCACCATCGGCACCGGCAACATCGTCGGCGTGGCCACTGCGGTGGCGGCGGGCGGACCGGGCGCGGTGTTGTGGATGTGGCTGACCGGTGTGTTCGGCGTGGCCACCAAGTACGCCGAAGCGGTGCTCGCGGTGAAGTACCGCGTCAAGCAACCCAACGGCATGATGGCCGGCGGCCCGATGTACGCGCTCGAACGCGGGCTGGGCAGCAAGCCGCTCGGCATACTGTTCGCCGCGCTCACGGCCGTCGCCGCCTTCGGCATCGGATGCATGACCCAGGCCAACTCGATCTCCGGACTGGCGCAGCAGACCTTCGGCGTCTCGCCGTGGATCACCGGCACGGTGATGACGGTGCTCACGGCCATCGTCATCCTCGGCGGCATCACCTCGATCGCCAGCGTGTGCGAGAAGCTGGTGCCGTTCATGGCGGTCTTCTACGTCCTCGGCTGCCTCGTCCTGATCGCGATGCACCTCGAGCGCGTCCCGGCCACGCTCAGCCTGATCGTCTCGAGCGCGTTCACCGGCCAAGCCGCAGTCGGGGGCTTCCTGGGCGCCGGAGTCATGCAAGCAATGCGCTTCGGGATCGCCCGCGGCCTCTTCTCGAACGAGTCGGGACTGGGCAGCGCCCCGATTGTGGCCGCCGCCGCGCAGACCAAGAATCCCGTGCGCCAGGCGCTGGTATCGTCGACCGGGACCTTCTGGGACACGGTGGTGGTCTGCGCGATGACCGGCATCGTCGTGGTGAACTCCGGCGGCTGGACAGCAGGGCATGTCGGGGTCCGAGCTGACCAAGTTCGCCTTCGAGGATCTGCCCACCGTCGGGCCGATCGTCCTGACCATCGGGTTGTTGACCTTCGTCTTCTCCACCATCCTCGGCTGGGCCTACTATGGCGAAAAAGCCGCGGAATACCTCTTCGGCACCGGCGTGACCACGCCGTACCGGATCCTCTGGGTGCTCGCGGTGATGGTCGGCTCGGTGTCCACGCTCCAGGCGGTGTGGAGTTTCTCGGACGTCGCCAACGGCTTAATGGCCGTGCCGAACCTGATCTCGCTGCTGGCGTTGAACGGCGTGATCGTCAAGGAGACGCACGACTACCTCTGGTCGGGGAACCTCGACAAGCGCGCCTGACGGCGCAAATGGCCGCGGCTAATGCGTCTCGTCGATCTGCCGCTGTCGTATCGCCTGTTCCTCGCCGGCTACCGCTGGCGGCGCAGCGGCCCGGTGGCGCCGGCCGCGCTGAGGGCGCCGCTCGACCGGTGCCGCGTGGCGCTGGTCACGACCGCCGGACTGGTGGTCCGCGGCGACCGGCCCTTCGATCTCCAGGTCCGCGGTGGCGACTGGTCGTGGCGGACGATCCCCTCGACGATCGAGGCCCGGGCCCTGGCCAGCTACCATCGCAGCGACGCGTTCGACCGCGCCCCGATGGCCGCCGACATCGAGGTGGCCTTCCCGATCGACTCGCTCAAGGCGCTGGTCGGCGCCGGCGCGATCGGCGACGCGGCACCGCGGCATCTGTCGTTCATGGGGTCGATCACGGCCCCGGCGCGGCTGGTGCGTGAATCGGCGCCCGCCGCGGCGGACCTCCTGGTCGCCGACCAGGTCGACGTGGCGCTGCTGGTGCCGGTCTGACCGATGTGCCACCAGACCGTGAGTCTGGTTCAGTCCGAGATCGAACGTCGTGGCATCGTCACCGTGTCACTAACGCTGATGCCCGACGTCACACGAAAGCTGGCGCCCCCGCGAGCGCTGTCGGTGACGGCGCCGTTCGGCGCGCCCCTGGGTCCGGCGCACGACACCCGGCGGCACCAGGAAGTGCTCCGGGGAATGCTGGCGCTGGTCGATCGGCAGGACGTGCCACTGCTGGCCCGCAGTCCAGGCGGCGCCTAATCCGCGCCGACCTCCACCTGCAGGTTCCACGGCGACATGCCCTGGCCGGCAAACCAGCTCCGGTCTTCGTGGATCAGGTCGATCTCGACGTCGTAGGTGCCAGGTTCACACGGCATCTCCACCGGCAGCCGCACGGTCCGCGTGGCGCCCGGCAGCAAGTGGCCGCCGAGCGGCGTCCGCGGATGCTCGTAGGCGAAGAGGGTCCGCTCGCCGCCCTGACGCCGGTAGAGGTGGTAGCTGAGCCGGACCGGCATCTGGCCGTCGCTGCTCCAGCCGCGCACGGAGCGGTTGGCGACCCGGATCGGCACTTCGACCCGCGCCCCGGCCGGAACCGGGCCGGGCAGCGCGCTGGGCCCCTCGACCGAGCCGAGATAGTGGCCGTCGAAGAGCTCGGCTTCGGCCTCGGCCAGCGATACGGTCCGCGCCGCACCATCGGCGCGCTTCTCGTAGACGGCGTTGAACGAGTGGCCGATCAGGAAGGTCTGGAGCTCCAGGCCGGCCTGGACGAACCAGCGGTGCCACTCCTCGAGGCGATAGACGTTCTCGTTGATACCGGCCTCGATCTGCGACACGCCGAACGCCTGCCGGACTTGTTCCAGGAACCAGTACGGCTCGACGACGCACAGCCGCCCGCCCGGGCGCAGCGCCGACACCAGCGTGCCGATCAGGGCCTCGATCCGGTGGGTGTGGTGCAGGGCGTTGAACGCGGTGATCAGGTCGAATGCCCCGGCCCGCCACGCCGGCAGGTGCATGTCCATGTTCACGACGGCATAGGCCGGACCGCGACGGCGCAGCACCCTCGAAGCGACCAGGTGATCGTTGATGTCGATGCCGACGGCGCGCCAGCCGGCGGCGGCGAGGCGGGCGGTGGACCAGGTGAGGTCGGCGCCGACATCCAGCACGCGCCCACCTGACGACGGCCCGACCACCCCCATGACGTAGTCGAACACGTCGGCGAAGCTCGACACGTTACGGAAGTACTCGTGTCTCGCGGTAGAAGCGCCGATCCGTCGTCGTAGGGCAACGAGGCGAAGGCCGCGAGCAGCGGGCCGTGATCGCCAGCAGCTCCGCAGTCGAGAACGCGTCCGGCGCCTCGCGCGCGCCGGCTTCCATCTGCCGCACGGCCTCACGCTCGCGGCGTGATCGCCGGATCCTCGTCGGCGGCCCGCACCTGCGGAATGCCGTCGCGCACCGGGACGGCGGCGCCACAGGCGCGACAGGTGAGGGCGTCTGACGCCACCGCGAAGTCCGACGCCCCGCACGCCAGGCAGCGCAGGAGCGTCGCGACGTCCCGGACGACGGGGTCGATGGCGGCTGACGCCACCGCTACTTCACCGGCGTGAAGATCACTCCCGCGGCCAGCAGCTCACGCACCAGCTCCGGCACCTTTCGGCCGGCGGCGTTGGCGTCGTCGACGACGCGCGGCAGCGCGGCGCGCAGCTCGCGCATCTGCGCGGTCTGGGTCGTGGTCGGCGCCGAGGTCGAGCCCATGACGGCGCCCTTCAGCTGGCCGATGCGGCCGCGGACGTTCTCGGCGTTGGCGCCGAAGCCCCCGCCGGTCAGACCGAGGCGGCGGCGCAGCCGCTCGAGGTCGGCCGACAAGGTGTCCATCGACTTCTTCGCGCCGTCGGGCACGGTGGCGCCGCGCGTCTGCTGCTGCAGCACGGTCAGCTGCGCGCTCGCGTTCTGCACCACCTCGGCGGCCTGGTTGGCCTGGCCCTGCAGGTCGTGCAGGCCCTTGGCGGCCTCGAACCACGTGCGGCGATCGGCGTCGGTGATCGTGATCTCGGGGTCGCCGCGGACGGTGACGTTGACGGTCTGCACGTCCTTGCCGTCGACGCGGAGCGTGGCGCGATAGCTACCGGGCAGCACGAACGGCCCGTTGTTGCCGCCGCCGCCGAAACCGCCGCCTCCCCCACCGCCGCCAGCCGGCGCGCCCCCGGGCGGCGGCGGCAACGGACGCAGCGGCTGCACGCGCAGATCCCACTTCACGATTTGCAGGCCGGCCTTGTTGCGGTCGCGCATCTCGTCGCCCGAGATCTCGCGCACCTGCTGGCTGCCCTCCCGGATCACCCAGCTCACGTCCTTGGCGTCGGCCTTCAGCCGGTAGGCCAGCGTCGCCCCGGGCGCCGGATTCAGCCCGAGGAACAGCCGGTCGCCCTCGAAGCCCTTCATCCTGTCGTTGGCGGCGTTGAACGCCATCGCCGGCTCGGGCTCGAACGCGAACACGTCGGCGGCCTCGGCCTTGGCCCACTGCTGGATGATGCCGAGGTCGTCGAGAATCCACAGTCCGCGGGCGTGCGTGGCCACGATCAGGTCGTTGTCGCGCGGGTGGACCTTCATCTCGTAGATCGGCGTCGTCGGCAGGTTGGCCTTCAGCCGCGTCCACTGACCGCCGCGGTTGTGCGAGATCCACAGCCCGGTCTCGGTGCCGAGATACAGCAGGTCGGCGTTCTTCGGGTCTTCGAGAATCGTCCGCACGACCTCGCCCTTGGGCAGGTTGCCGGCGATCGAACGCGTCGTAGCGCCGAAGTCGGTGGTCACGAAGGCGTAGGTGCCGTAGTCGCCGCCGCGATGGCCGTCGAAGGCGACATAGGCGGTGCCGTCGGCGTGCTGCGACGGCACGACGTCGGCCACGTAGGTCCACTTCGGCACGCCGCTGAAGTTGGCGGTCACGTTCGCCCACGCCTTGCCGGCGTCACGGGTCACGCTGACCACGCCGTCGTCGGTGCCGGTCCAGATCACCCCGGCCCGCCGCGCCGACTCCTCCAGCGTGACGATCGTGCCCCAGGCGGTCACGCCGTCGTTCTTGGCGACGCGGACCTCCTTGTCGTTCACGCTCATGATCGACAGCGTCTCGCGGTTGGTGTTGGTCGACAGGTCGGGGCTGACCGGGGCGTAGGAGCGGCCCTTGTCGGTGGACTTCATCAGCATGTGCGCGCCGATGTAGATGGTCGACGGGTCGTGCGGCGAGAGCTGCATCGCCGTGTCCCAGTTGTAGCGGAACTGGGTCGGGTCGCCCTCCTTGGCCTCGAGCGGCTCGGGACGCACCACGGTGCGCTCGTTGGTCGTGCGATCGACGCGGCTCATCCGGCCGTCCTGCGACTCGGCGTAGACGGTGCGCGGATCGGTCGGGTCCATCAGCGGCTGGAAGCCGTCGCCGCCCTGGATGACGTACCAGTCGTCGTTGGCGATGCCCGAGTTGGTGCGCACCGCGCTCGGGCCGCACCAGGTGTTGTTGTCCTGCAGCCCGGCGCAGACGTGATACGGCGACTGCATGTCGTAGGCCACGTGATAGGCCTGCGCCAGCACCAGGTTCGGCAGGTAGACCCAGGACGCCGAGCGATCGTAGGAGAGGCTGACGCCGCCGTCGCCGCCGAGGATCAGGTGCTTGGGGTTGGCCGGGTTGATCCACATGGCGTGGAAGTCGACGTGGATGCGCGCGGCGCCGTCGTCGCGGAAGGTGCGGCCGCCGTCGTCGGACACGTGGAGCTGAACGCCGAGCACGTAGATGCGCGAGTCGGTCTGCGGATCGACGCGGATCTGGCTGAAGTACATCGGCCGCGGGTTGACGCTGCTCAGCTTGCGCCAGGTGGCGCCGGCGTCGTCGGTGCGGTAGACGCCGCTCTCGGTGGCGTGCTCGACGCGGGCGTAGAGCACGTTGGGGTTGGCGCGGTAGATGTCCATCCCGATGCGCCCCTTCGGGCCGGCCGGGATGCCGTTCTCGATCTTCGTCCAGGTCTCGCCGGCGTCCATCGACTTCCAGATGCCGCTGCCGGCGCCGCCGCCGTTCATGCCCCACTGCGCCCGCCGCCGCTGGTAGGTGGCGGCGTAGAGCACCTTGTTGTTCGACGGATCCATCACCAGCTCGGTGGCGCCGGTGTCGTCGTCCACGTGCAGCGTCCGCTTCCAGTTCTGGCCGCCGTCGCTGGTCTTGTAGACGCCGCGCTCGCCGCCCGCCGCCCACAGGTCGCCGAGCGCCGCGACGTGCACGACGTTGAAATCCACCGGATCGACGATCACCCGGGCGATCTGCTTCGAGGCGCGCAGCCCCATGTTCTTCCACGACGGCCGCCGTCGGTCGGACTTGTAGATGCCGTCGCCCCACGACGACGACTGGCGGTTGTTGTTCTCGCCGGTGCCGACCCAGACCAGGTTCGGCGTCGGTCGGGGCGATGGCGATGTCGCCGACCGACGAGCTGCCCTCGTGGTCGAACACCGGCGTGAAGGTGGTGCCGTTGTTGGTGGTCTTGTGGACGCCGCCGGTGGCGGTGGCCACGTAGAACGTCGACGGGTCGCTCTCGAGCACGGCCAGGTCGTCGATGCGCCCGACGGCGCGCCCGGGCCGATCTGCCGGAAGGCCAGCCGATCGAGCGGCCCGGTCCCGCGTGAGTTGGCGGTGAACACCGGCGTGACCGCCGGCGGCGCCTGCGCCGACAGCGCGGTGACGAGCGCGACGAGCGCCGAGCAGCGTGATCGAGAGACTGTTCCTGCGCATGCGATAGAGTCCTTGCAGCGTGACAGTGTGACAGTGTGACTGCGTGACCGTCGACGTCTCTGGCCCGGTCCCTAGTCCCCGGTCCCGTGCCTCTCAGCCTATTTCTTCTCCGTCAGTTCGTCGTAGCAGATGCCGAGGACGAAGCCCTGCGTGAGCCGGGCGTTCAGCGCGGTGGTGTCCTCGAAGCCCGCCAGCGACGCCGTCTTGACCAGCTCGTCCTTCGACTGGCCGGCGGCGACGGCCTTGCGCGCGGTGTCGAGCGACGCCGTCAGGTAGTTGCGGAAGTGCGCAGCTCGGCCTTCGTGCACTGGACGGTGTTGTCCTTGGCGTGGCCGGCGATGAAGATCGTGTCGGCGGCGTGCGCCGCGGCGACCTTGTCGAGCACGGCGATCCAGTTGGCCACCTGCGCGCCGGCCGGCCGGTCGATGTTGGGATGAGCGCGATTGAACAGCAGGTCGCCCATGTGCACGACGTTGGCCTTCTCGAAGATGGATCACGGCGTCGCCGCCGGTGTGGCCCGGCGCCGTAGTAGCGCCCTGCACTGTCCGTCGCCAATCCCGGCCGTAGTAGCGGCCTGCACCGTCTCGCCGCCGAAGTCGGTGCGCCACTGGTCGGTGAAGGTGGTGTCGGCGAACGACTGCTGGCCCTCGGTCTTGCTGTCGGCCGCGGCCTTGCGGTGCCACTCCAGGCAGTTGACGTGGCGCGACGATCCGCTTGGTACTGGCCCGGAACACCTGGTTGCCGCCGGTGTGATCGGCGTGGTGGTGCGTGTTGATCAGCAGCTCGACGCCCGCGGGGCGCGCTCCCTGAGCCCGGCCAGGAACATCGGCGCGGTGTGGGGGTACTGGCTGTCCATGGCCAACGCGCCGGCGTCGTTGACGAGATAGCCGATGGTGCCGCCCTGGGCGATGAACATGCCGACGCCGCCACGCAGGTCCTGGAAGCGGGACGGGCGGGGGCGGCGCCGCCGGCGCCTGGGCGACGTGTGCCGTGGCGCCAGGCCGACGGCCAGCGCGGACGCGGACGAGGCAAGGAAAGCGCGGCGGGTGAGCGACATGGATGAGCTCCTGCAGAGTTGGGAAACCGCGGCAGGATAGCACTCCCGGACAGATGGCTCGATCGCACGCGTCCCTCGGAGTCGGCGGGTCGATGCCGTCGCCGCACCCTACCATCGGCTCGGGGCCGCCCGAACGTTCCTCGGACGGTCTGACGGAATCTTCAGGGCCAAGAACGGCCGCGAGATGCAGGTCGGCGCGCGGCTGACGTTCTGACCGCCAGCGTCGGAGCCCGCGATCGGGTGCCGTGGCCCTACAATCCCGCGATGGACATCACCGGTTCCTACACGTTCGACGCGCCACCCGATCGGGTCTGGGCCCTGCTGATGGACCCGGCGGTGATCTCGTCATGCATTCCTGGCTGCGAGAGCTTCGAGCCCGATGGCGAGAACCGCTATCAGGTTCGGCTCCAGGTGGCGATGGCGGCGATCACCGGCAGCTACGACGGCACGGTCACGCTCGCCGACCAGGTCCGCCGACGTCGTATCGCCTCGTGGCCGAGGGCAAGGGGCGGCCGGGGTTCCTGAACGGCAGCTCCGACATCAGGCTGCGGGCCGACGGCGCGACGACCGTCGTCGACGTCGCCGGCACGGTGCAGACCGGCGGCCCGATCGCCCGCCTCGGCCAGCGGCTGATCGGCGGCGTGTCGAAGATGATGCTCGACCGCTTCTTCGCGTGCCTGCAGTCCAAGCTCGCCACGCACGCCGGCTGATTCTGCCGCCAGCCTGAAGCGGACTTCAATTCCACGTGGGGCAGAGCTTTAGCTCGCCTCCCGGCAGCTCTGAAGAGCTGCCCTACGTCGCGCTCCCTACGCGCGCGCCATCGCCGCCGTCAGCGCCCGGCGCGTGAACACCGGGATCATCGCCCGGCGGTACTCGGCGCTGGCATGGAGGTCGGCGTTGACCTCGCCGATGCCGTCGCCGGCCACACCGGCGGCCGCGTCGATCGTCGCGTCGGAGAGCGGCTTCCCGACCAGCGCCTGCTCGACGTTGGCCAGGCGGAGCGCGTGCGAGGTGGCGCCGGTGAGCCCGACGCGCGCCGACGCGATGGTGCCGCCGCGCGCCTCGATCGCCGCGGCCACGCCGACGATGGCGTAGTGCGACGCGCGCTGGTGGAGCTTGGCGTAGCCCGCCGACTTCACCGGCGCGAACTGGACGCTGACGATGAGCTCGTCGGGCGCCATGTCCACGGTGAACAGGTCCTGGAAGAAGGCCGGCGCCTTCACCACCCGCCAGCCCTTGGGCCCCTTGAGGTGGATCTCGGCGTCGAGCGCCGCCATCACCGCCGGCATGTCGGCCGACGGATCGGCGTGCGCCAGGCTGCCGCCGATGGTGCCGCGGTTGCGCACCTGGGGATCGCCGATCGTCTCGGCGCACTCGGCGACGACCGGGCACTTCTGCCGCAGCAGCGTCGAGGTCGCCACATCGCGATGCACGGTGCCGGCGCCGACGACGATCTTGCCGTCGCGCTCGCTGATGCCGGCCAGGTCGGGGATGCGGCTGATGTCGATGAGCAGCTGCGGCTCGCTGAGGCGCAGCTTCATCAGCGGCACCAGGCTGTGGCCGCCGGCGATGAACTTGCCGGCGCCGTTGGCGGCCGCGATCCTGGCCAGGGCGTCGTCGACCGACGTGGCGCGCGCGTAGTCGAATGTCGTCGGGATCACGCCTGGCCTCCGTGGATGAGCCGCCACAGCTTCTCGGGCCGCAGCATCATGTCGACGTGCTTCACGCCGAAGCCGGCGAGGGCGTCGACGGCGGCGTTGACGATGCACGGCGTCGAGCCGAGCGTGCCGGCCTCGCCCACGCCCTTGGCGCCCAGCGGATTGACCGGCGTCGGCGTCACCGTGGCCTGCAGCTCGAAGCGCGGGAAGTCGGTGGCGCGCGGCATCGCGTAGTCCATGAACGACCCGGTGAGCAGCTGCCCCTCGTCGCTGTAGACGGCCTCTTCGATCATCGCCTGGCCAACGCCCTGGGCCAGCCCGCCGTGAATCTGGCCCTCGACGATGAGCGGATTGATCAGGTTGCCGGCGTCGTCGACCGCCACCAGCTTCAGCAGCGTCGGCTCGCCGGTCTCGCGGTCGATCTCGAGCATCGAGATGTGGCAGCCGAACGGATAGGTGTTGTTGGCCGGCTCGAAGAAGGCCTCGTCGCTCAGGCCGGGTTCGAGACCGGGCGGCAGCGGCACCGGCACGTAGGCGTAGCCGGCGATCTCGGCGAACGACTTCGAGGACGCCGGCGCGCCCTTGACCCCGATCGCGCCCGTTCTCGAACACGATGTCGTCCTCGTGCGCCTCGAGCAGCGCCGCGGCGAACTTGGCCATCTTCGCCTTGACCTTGCCCCCGGCCAGATGCAGCGCGGTGCCGGCGACCGCCTGCGAGCGGCTGCCGAAGGTGCCGATGCCCTGCTTCACGACGCCCGGTGTCGCCGTGCAGGATGGTGATGTGCTCGAGCGGCACGCTGAACTGGTCGGCGAGCATCTGGGCGAAGGTGGTCTCGTTGCCCTGGCCATGCGGCGAGGCGCCGGTGGTGGCGCTGATGCGGCCGTCGCGCTCGATGGTGACCTGCGCCGTGCTCCCAGCCGCCGGTCGGCAGCGACGACGACGGCCCGATCCCGCACACCTCGACGTACATCGCCAGGCCGAGGCCGACGAGGCGCCCGTCCTTGCGCGCGGCATCGCGTTCGGCGACCAGGGCCTTCCAGTTGCAGGCCTTCAGCGCGGCATCGAGCGCCTTGCCGTAGTCGCCCGGAGTCGTAGACCGCGCCCATCTGCGTGGCGTACGGGAACTTGTCCGACGGGATGAAGTTGCGGCGCCGCAGCTCGGCCGGATCCATCTTCAGCTCGCGCGCCAGCATGTCCATGGCGCGTTCGACGAAGTAGGTCGCCTCGGGACGGCCGGCGCCGCGATAGGCGTCGGTCGGCGTCTTGTTGGTGAACACCTCGGTCAGCGTGGTGCGGATGGCCGGGATGTCGTAGGTGCCGTTGGCCATCATCATCGTCAGCGTCGGGATGGCCGCGGTGAGCAGCATGTTGTAGGCGCCGATGTCGGCGATCAGCCGCATCTTCAGCCCCAGCACCTTGCCGTCGCGGTTGGCGGCGATGTCGATGTAGCCGAGGATGTCGCGGCCGTGCGTGGTGGCGACGAAGGCCTCGGAGCGGTCCTCGATCCACTTGACCGGCACGCCCAGCTGCTTGGTGACGACGGCGGCCACGTACTCCTCGCCGTAGATGTTGATCTTGGCGCCGAAGCCGCCGCCGACTTCGGGGGCGATGGCCCGCACCTGGTCCTGGCCCAGGCCGGTCATCGCCGCGATCATCGTCCGCAGGATGTGCGGGTTCTGGGTCGACGACCAGATCGTCATCGACCCCTTGCCGGGCTCGAAGTGGGCGACGACGCCGCGCGGCTCCATCGCATTCGGCACCAGGCGCTGGTTGATCATGCGCTGCGAGATGACGACCTCGGCGGCGGCGAACGCCTGGTCGACGGCGGTGTTGTCCACGGTGCCGTCGGGGCTGACGCCGGTGCCGCTCGGCACCAGCGCCACCGCCAGGTTGTTGGGGAAGTCGGGGTGGATCACGACCGGCTGGCCGGTCATCGCCTTCTCGAGATCGACGACGGCGGGCAGCGGGTCGATGTCGACGACGATGGCATCGGCGGCGTCACGGGCCGTGTAGCGGTTGCTGGCCACCACGACCGCCACCGGCTCGCCGGCGTAACGGACGACGTCGGTGGCGACGGCGCGATGCGGCGGCGAGGGGAACGGCGTGCCAATCGGCATCGGCCCGAGCATCTCGGCGATCTGCGGCGCCGGTGAACACCGCCTCGACGCCGTCCATCGCCACGGCGGCGGTCGACGTCGATCGAGCGGATGCGGCCATGCGCGATGTCGCTGCGCTTGAAGGCCAGGTGCTGCATGCCGACGATCTTGATGTCGTCGACGTAGGTCCCGCGCCCCTGGATCAGGCGCGGATCCTCGCGGCGCTTGACGCGCTCGCCCACCAGCTTCGGCAGAACGGGAGTCGTGGCCATGGCTACCTCTTGCCCGCGGCGTGCTGGATGGCGTTGACGATGTGCTGATACCCGGTGCAGCGGCACAAGTTGCCGGAGATGCCCTCGCGGATCTCCTGCTCGGTCGGCGACGGGTTGTCGCGGAGCAGGTTCGCCGCCGACATGATCATGCCGGGGGTGCAGTAGCCGCACTGCAGGCCGTGCTCGGCCCAGAAGCCTTCCTGCAGGGGATGCAGCGTCCCGTCCTTGGCCGCCAGGCCCTCGATGGTCGTGATCTCGGCCCCGTCGGCCTGCACCGCGAAGACGGTGCAGGCCTTGACGCTGCGGCCGTCGATGAGCACCGTGCACGCCCCGCATTGGCTGGTGTCGCAGCCGACGTGCGCGCCGGTGAGCAGCAGGTGCTCGCGGAGGAAATGGACGAGGAGGAGCCGCGGTTCGACGTCGGCGCGGCGCACCTTGCCATTGACGGTCATCGTGACGTGGGACATGGGCCCTCGCAGCTGGTAGGGTGCGACGATAGTCAGGTCGTCGGACCCAAGTCAACGGCCAACTCGGCGACGACCGTCGGCTGGCGACGAGGATCGACCCGGCGAGCTATCGCGCCGACCCTCACGAGCCCCCGGGACCCGAGCCCCGAGCCCCGAGCCCCAATTCTCTAGACCCTCCCGGCCATGCAGGCGAAGAACCGGTCCAGCATCATCTTCGACACGCTGCCCAGCAGCCGCTGGCCGACACGGGCGATGGTGCCGCCAACATCGACGTTCGCCTTCACGTCCACGACGGTCGAGCCCGCTTGGTCACGCAGGGTCATCACCGCCGCGCCGTTGACGAATCCCGGTGCCCCGCTGCCCTCCATCACCAGCGATACGACTCGGGCGCCACCTGATCGGCGAGCGTCACCGTGCCCTCGAACGTGCCGCTGATGGCGGCGACGCCGGCGGTGAGCCGCACGCGGTATTTGTCGTCACCGATGGGCTCGAACCGCTCGCACCCGGGCACGCACGAGGCGATTTCGGTGGGATCCATCAGCAGTTGCCAGACACGTGTGCGCGGCGCGGTGAAGGTGTAGGTGCCGTCGAGCGTCATGGCACGATTATGGCCCTCCCCGGCCACTGCCGGCGCATCGGGCGCTCGTCGGGCAGGTGGTTGAGATGGCGCGCGAGATCCTCCAGGTTGCGCAGCGTTCGCGCCGGCAGGAAGTCGTCCACGAACGGCAGCGCCGCGACGAGGCCGCGCGTCAGCGGCCGATAGTCGGCCGTGCCGAGCAGCGGGCTGAGCCAGATCAGCCGGTGGCAGCTGCGCTGGAGCCGGGCCACCTGCTGCCGCAGCGCGAACGGTCGCCGCGGTCCCAGCCGTCCGACACGACGAGGACGACCGGCCGCCGGCTGAGCACCGAGCGCGCCCACCGGACGTGGAACGTCCGCAGGGCTTCGCCGATCCGCGTGCCGCCCGACCAGTCGGGCACCCGCCGCGACACCGCCGTGACCGCGGCGTCGATCGACCCGCGGGCCAGTTCGCGGGTCACGCGCGTCAGCCGCGTCGAGAACAGGAACACCTCCACGCCGACCGCGAGCGCGCTGCAGCGCGTAGGCGAAGTGCAGCAGCATGCGCGAGTAGCGCTCCATCGACCCGCTCACGTCGGCCAGCAGCACCAGCGGCCGCGGACGCGTGGTCCGGGTACGGGTCGGCAGCCGCAGCAACTCGCCGCTGCGCACGCTCTCGCGCCAGGCGCGGCGCAGGTCGATGCGCGCGCCGGCGCCCGGGCGTCCAGCGGCGCGTGCGACGCGCGCCGGGGTTCCAGGCGAGCGTCGACAGCGCGGCGCGCATCTGGTCGAGCTCGGCCGACGTGACGTCGGCGAAGTCCTGGTCGCGCAGCGTCTCGGCCCCGCTCCACGTGCGGATCGTCCCGGTCGGCCGCGCGCGTCGTCCGGCGCGACGTCCGGGCCCTCGGCTCCCGACGTGCCCGGCGTGTCGACCTCGGGCCCGGCGACCTCGGCCTGCCCACCGCCCGTGTCGTAGGCGTCGCCGGCGCGGCCGGCGGCTCGCCGCCGCGCCGTGGTCGCGCCAGAAGGCGTCGAACGCGGCGTCGAAGATCGCCAGGTCGGCCGCACGGCTCACCAGCGTGGCCGCGCAGCGCATGGTAGACGTCGCTGCGCCGCGCCACGCCGACGGCCGCCACCGCCGTCAGCGCTTCGCGCGACTGGCTGGCGGTGACATCGAGCCCGAGCGCGCGCAGCAACCGCCCGAAGGCCAGCAGGTTGGCCGCCAGCGCCGACATCGCGGCCACGTCAGGCCGCGGCGCGCGCCCTGCAGCATGGCGCCGGCGACAGAGCGCCGACAGCCGCTCGCCGCGCATCGCCTCGACGTCCTCGCGCGCCTTCAGCAGCACGCCGAGCGTGTCCTCGATCGCCGTCGAGCTCCACGGCCTGGCGGTCGAGCGCGACCAGCGCCGCCACCCAGTCGAGTGTCTCGGACACACCCGGGGTCTTGTAGAGCTCGGCCGTCCGCAGCTCCTGCACGACGGCGGTCGCCTGCTCGGCGAGCGTCGCCGAGGCCCGCGGCACCGCCCGCGCGACGATGGCCAGCTCCTTCTCGAAGCTCGGATAGTCGATCCACTGGTAGAGGCAGCGCCGCTTGAGCGCGTCGTGGACTTCGCGGGTGCGGTTCGAGGTGAGCACGACGATCGGCGGCTCGACGGCGGTGATCGTGCCGAGCTCCGGAATGGTGATCCGGAACTCGGAGAGCAGCTCCAGCAGGTAGCCCTCGAACTCCTCGTCGGCGCGGTCGATCTCGTCGATCAGCAGCACCGGCGGCCGGCCGGCGGCGCCTTGCAGCGCCCGCAGCAGCGGCCGGCGGATGAGGTAGGCCTCGCTGAACAGCTCGTGACGCGCGCGCTCCCGATCGACGGCATGCGCCGCCTCGAGCAGGCGCATCTCGAGCAGCTGACGGGCGTAGTCCCACTCGTACACCGCGTGGTGCACGTCGAGCCCCTCGTAGCATTGCAGGCGGATCAGCTCGGTGCCGAGGGCCGGCGGCGAGCACGCGCGCCACCGCGGTCTTGCCGACGCCGGCTTCGCCCTCGAGGAACAGCGGCCGGCGCAGGGTGAGCGCGAGATACAACGACACCGCCAGGCCGCGGTCGGCCACGTAGCCTTCGGCGTCGAGCCGGCGCTGGACGTCGTCGACCGAGTGCGACCAGGGGCGCAGTGGTAGGCATCGGATCCTCAGCCGATCTTCTTGCCCGAGCCAGGTGGCCGGCCCGCCGCGCGCCTCGCTCGAGCGCGTCGCCGGCGTAGCGCTTGCTGACCTTCCACACGAAGTCCATCTCGGAGGAGATCGCGCCCATCGCCATCCGCGACTCGATCACCAGCAGCACGCTGCCGTAGAGCATGAACAGGCCGCCGACGCACGCCGAGGACCACCGCGATCCAGGTGAGGTCGCGGGCCACGGCCGCGATCACCGCGATGGCGACGCTGGTCGCGACGAAGATGCCGAGCGCGGTGTAGAACGCGACCATCGCCCGCTGGATCAGCCGGGCGCGCGACGTCTGGCGATCGAGCTGGGCGAACACCAGCTGGCGGCGATCGTCGGCCATCTCGTCGGCTTCGGGATTCTTGGCCAGCTGCTCGAAGTTGGCCGACAGCGCCCGCACCCGGTCGACGACCCGCCCGAGCCGCGAGCTGGTCGAGAAGATGAGCGCGCCGCAGGCGCTGATGAGCACCGCCGGCGTGATCATCGCGGTGAGCACCGCCAGCGCGTTGGCGGGCGACTCGAGACGGGCGAGCCAATCCATGGGGACAGTGTAGCAGCGGCTAGGGGCTAGGGGCTAGGGACCGGCAGGACGCTGTCGCACGCTGTCGCGGCTGACGGCCAGCGATGCGTCAGCGCGTGCTTCCCAGCCCTAGCCCCAGCCCCTAGCCCCGACTAGAATGCTCCCCATGAAAGCGATCCGCGCGCACGCATTCGGCGGGCCCGACGTCCTGCAGCTCGACGACCTGCCGGATCCGACGCCGGGGCCGGGGCAGGTGCGCGTGCGGCTGCACGCGGCCGGCGTGAATCCGTTCGACACCTACATGCTCTCGGGCACCTACGCGATCAAGCCGCCGCTGCCCTACTCGCCCGGCGCCGACGGCGCCGGCGTGGTCGAGGCCGTGGGCGACGGGCGTGAGCGACGTCGCCGTCGGCGACCGCGTCTACATCGGCGGCACCGCCGACCACAAGGCCTACGGCGCCTATCGCCAGGTCGTGCTGTGCGGCGAGAGCCAGGTGCACGCCGCTGCCCGATCGGGTCAGCTTCAGCGAGGGCGCGGCGGTGCAACGTGCCGTGCGTCACCGCCTTCCGTGCGCTCGATCGCGCCGCGCCGCAGGGCCGGCGACACGGTGCTGGTGCACGGCGCGAGCGGCGCCGTGGGCCTGGCCGCCGTGCAGCTGGCGCGGGCGGCCGGGTTGACGGTGATCGGCTCGGCCGGCACCGACGACGGCCTCGACCTGGTCGTCGCCGAGGGCGCCCACCACGCCGTCGACCACCGCGATCCCGCACCACGTCGAACGCGTCATGAGCCTCACCGGCGGACGCGGCCCCGACGTCATCCTCGAGATGCTGGCCAACGTCAACCTCGACCACGACCTGACGATGCTGGCGCCGCGCGGGCGCGTGGTCGTGGTCGGCAATCGCGGCCGGATCGAGATCGATCCCGCGCAAGATCATGGGCAAGGAAGCTGCCGTCCATGGCATGGCGTTCTGGAACCAGAACGCCGAGGAGCTGCCGCGCGCCTACGAGGCGGTGGGCACGGCGCTGGCGTCCGGCGCCCTGACGCCGGTCGTGGGCCAGGAACTGCCGCTCGCCGACGCCGCCGAGGCGCATCGCCGCGTGATGGCCCCGGGCGCCCGCGGCAAGATCGTGCTCCTCACCGCGTAGCAGAAGCTGCCTCGAGCGCGCTGGCGTCAGGTACGGTGCACCGGCAGGCCAGGTCTGAAGCGGCGCTTACTTTCCGCCGCGGCGCGCCAGCTCTTCGTCGATGATGGTCGTGAAGACGCCGAGCGGCTGCGCCCCGGTCACCACGCGGCCGTTGATGTAGAGCGTCGGCGTCGACTGCACGCCCATCTCCGAACCCAGGTCGACGTCGGTCTGCACGATGGCGGCGTGCTTGCCCGAGTCGAGGCACTGGTCGAAGGCGGCCTGATCGAGCCCGACGGCCTTGGCGTGCGCCTTCAGCTCCGGCACCTGCAGCTGCTGCTGGTTGGCGAACAGCCGATCGTGCAGCTGCCAGTACTTGCCCTGCTCGCCGGCGCAGTGCGCGGCCTCGGCGGCCTTGGGCGCCTGGGCGTGGTTGGGCAGCGGGAAGTCCTTGAACACGAGCCGGACCTTGCCCGGGTATTTCTCTTCGATCTGCTTGAGCGTGGGCGTGACCCGGCCGCAGAACGGGCACTGGTACTCGGAGAACTCGACGATCGTGATCGGCGCGTCGGCCGGCCCGCGTGACGGATCGTGCTCGGCGATCGCCACCTCGTAGCGCGGCGGTTCGAGGGCGACGGTCACCGCGGGACCCGCGGCCTTGAGCTCGCCGACCAGGATCGCCAGGTTCTGCTCGTCGCGGTTGCGGGTGATGAACGTCGTGATCGACGCGCGCAGGTCGTTCACCGTGGACGCGCCGACGCGCTCGCGATTGTCGTCGTAGACCTTCTGGATGTCGGCCTCGGTGATGGCGCCGCGGCGCTTGGTGAGCTCGGCGTCGAGGTAGGCGTCCTTGGCAACGCCGGCCTTCTTCGCCGCCTCCTCGACCAGGAAGTCGCCGACGAGCTGGTCGAGGCTCTGCCGGCGGTGCTGGTAGAGCAGCTGGGTCACCCGCGCCCGTTCGGCCGGATCGTCCTTCTGCCAGCGCGCCTCGACCTCGGCCATCGTAAAGGTCTTGGCGCCGACAGTGCCCACGACCTGGCCCGGATCGCCGCTGGCGACGGGCGGCGGCTGTGCGCTCTGCGCGTTGGCGCACGCCGCGCCCCCGAGCGCCGCGACGATGGTGAGCGCGCACCCGAACTGCATCTTCGACATCCTGTCAGCTTACCCTGGCAGCGGCTTCCGCGGCACTTCCTCCGCGCTGACGTCGAGGGTTCATCGAGCCTTCGCCCTCTCGTCCTGCCCCGGGGGCACGGGCGCGTATCCCGCGCAGCGGACGACCGGCAGGCGGGGGTATTTCGGGAACGCCGGATCGCTGAACGCCCGTGTGCAGAGCACGAATCGCGACGTCGCCGACTCGACGTCGCGTCGGTAGCAACAGCGCTCGCACAGCCCGGCGGCGAGGGCCTCCGTCACCTGTCAATCGTAACGCGCTGTCACTCGCAGCGACGCCTGTGGTGGACATCGGCATGGCCGTCACGGGTGACATCCGCGGCGCAAACCGGCTGAATCTCCGCGATTGGCGGATGGCAGATCTATTGCGATGCCGGCTGGTCGATGACAGCGCAGTGTCTCCATCATGTCCTCGACTGCGCGCGAGCAGACGCGGCGCGGTCGCCACGCCGCTCAGCCTGGGGGCTCGGCGTGCCGCGCGGCACCGGATGCGCGGTGACGACGCCGGTGGTCGTCGCCGCCGATCGCGAGCGCAGCTTCGCGGCTGGCGCGAGACCGGCGTTCACTGCGCGTCGCTCGCCCGGTGCCAACGCCCTCACCGCCGAGCTTCAGCGTGGCCCTGGAACCCCCTGACGCCGTGGTGGTGTCCCGTGCCGGCGTCTGGCGGACAGCGGCATGGACTGATAGGCTCAGGAGCACCATGACCCGATCCCTGTGCGCCGCTCTCGCCGTGGCTGCAAGCGTCGTCGCGCTGGCCGGGGAACAACAGCCCACCTTCCGGTCCGGGGTGCGGACGGTCCCGGTTTACGCCACCGCCATCGATGGCACGGGCCGCCTGGTGCCCGATCTCGAGCAGGCCGACTTCGAGGTCCTCGACAACGCCAAGCCGGTGACGATCACGGCGTTCTCGAACGAGCCGCAGCCGTTCACCGCGGTGGTGATGCTCGATACGAGCGCCAGCATGACCGAGCACCTGAAGCTGCTCAATCAGGCCGCCGAACAGTTCCTGCTGCGGCTGCTGCCGGTGGACCGGGCGCAGGTCGGCGCCTTCAACGACAAGCTGCAGATCTCGGGCGAGTTCTCGAGCGACCGCGACGATCTCGATCTCGGCGCTCGACGAACTCCAGTTCGGCAACGCGACGCGGCTGTGGGATGCCGCGGCGTTCAGCCTCGACGCGCTCAAAGGCGTGGATGGCCGCCGGGTGATTCTCCTCTTCACCGACGGCGACGACACCGGCAGCAAGGTGCGATTTGGAGAGGTGCAGTCGCGGGCCCGCGACGAGGAAGTGATGGTCTACACCATCGGGCTGTCGGTGAGCTATTTCAACGGCGTGCGCCAGATACAGAGCCGCCCCGACCGGTCGCTGCGCAAGATTGCGGAAGAGACCGGCGGCGGCCACTTCGAGCTGCAGAAGAGCGACCTGCTGGCCTCGACCTTCACCCGCGTGTCGCAGGAGCTGCGGAGCCAGTACCTGATGGCCTTCGTGCCCGAGGCCCTCGACGGCAAGGTCCACAAGCTCGACGTGCGGGTGAAGCGACCTGGCGTCACCGTTCGGGCCCGCAAGAGCTATTCGGCCACGACCGAGCCGCCGACGGCCGCGCCGTCGCCCCGCTGAGTCTTCGCTGTACAGACGACCGCCTGGAACGAGACCACGAGTCGTGGTCCGTACCAGGCGTAGTCAGGTCCTCATGAGCCCGTCTGCGGGCTGTGACTAGATGAGGACGATGGAGAGCACCAGGGTCGCGAGCAACAGGCTCGCCACCACGGGCTCCGCGGTGCCGGAAAAATTCCAGTCGAGCACGCGGAACATGGGTGGGACTCCTTTCCGTCAGTCGCGTCCGCCCGATGCGTCCGATCGACCGCCACCTGGTTGGACGTCCTCGATCGGCAAATGGTTCAAGCGGTTAACTCGTTGCGTACGCGAATGTTAAGCCCACGTTAAGGCGTGCCATTGGCGGACGCCTCCGTCCCGATTCCGGACGCGACGCGAGCCGTGATCCGCGCGGTATCGCCCGGTCTCCGACCGCCGCTACAATGACCGCCAACTCGCGGACGCCACTCGTGACGCGGGCCTCGAGGTTCCTCATCTCCCCTTCCTCGTCATGACCATCACTGCTGCGCAACGCCCCGGTGACCGCCCCTTCGGCCACATCTCCGCCACCAGGTCCCCGGCCGTCGGCCGCCACGGGATGATCGCGACGAGCCAGTCGCTGGCGTCGGCCGCGGGATTGAAGGTGTTGCAGTCGGGCGGCAACGCCATCGACGCGGCGGTGACGGCCGCCGGTGTCCTCGCCGTGGTCGAGCCGTCGATGAACGGCATCGGCGGCGACCTCTTCGCACTCGTCTACGACGCCACGACGAAGCAGATCTACGGCCTCGATGCCAGCGGACGCGCCGCCGCCGCGGCCACGCCGGAGGAGTTCGCCCGCCGCGGGCTCACCGAGGTACCCGACAGCGGCCCCTTGCCCGTCGACGTGCCCGGGGTGGTGAGCGGTTGGGACGCGCTGCTGACGCGCTTCGGCACGATGTCGATGGCGCAGGCGCTGGCGCCGGCGATCGCCTACGCGCGCGACGGCTTCCCGGTGGCCGAGCTGATGGCTGCGGAGTGGGACGGCGCCGTCGAGCGGCTGGCCGCGGACCCCGCGGCCGCCCGCACCTTCCTGCCCGGCGGCAAGCCGCCGGTGATGGGCGAGATCTTCAGGAACCCACGCCTCGCCGACAGCCTGGCGCTCATCGCCGAGCGCGGCAAGGACGCTTTCTACTCCGGGCCGATCGCCCGGGCCATCGCCGCCGACATGCGATCGCGCGACGGCCTGCTCACCGCCGAGGACTTCGCCGCGCACACGGTGGACTGGGTCGCGACGATCAGCACGACCTACCGTGGCGTCGACGTGCACGAGATGCCGCCGAGCACGCAGGGCGTCGTCGCGCTCGAGATGCTGAACATCCTCGAGGGCTTCGACATCGCGGCCATGGGCCACAACTCTGCCGACCACCTGCACGCGGTGAGCGAAGCCAAGAAGATCGCGTTCGCCGATCGCGGCGCCTACCTGGCCGACCGCGCCTCGGTCCCCGCGACCGTGCTCGCGACGCTGCTGTCGAAGGACTACGCGGCCGGGCGCCGCCGCGACATCGACATGGCCAGGGCCGGCACCTACGCGGCCGGCGTGCTGGCCGGGGCATCGAGCCCGGCGCTCGACTTCGCTGGCCGCGACCGCGGCGACACCATCTACCTCGCCGCCGCCGACGGCCAGGGCAACGTCGTCTCGTTCATCCAGTCGTTGTTCGGCAGCTTCGGCGCCGGCATCGTCGCCGGCGACACCGGCATCACGCTGCACAACCGCGGCTCCGGCTTCACCCTGACGCCGGGACATCCGAATCAGATCGGGCCGCGGAAGCGCCCTCTGCACACGCTGGTACCGGCGATGCTGGTCCGCGACGGCAAGCCCTGGGTGGCGTTCGGCGTGATGGGCGGCGACAACCAGGCACAGGCGCACGCGCAGGTCGTCATCAACCTCGTCGACTTCGGCATGCACGTGCAGACGGCTGGAGACGCCGCTCGGATGCGCCACACGAGCGAGGGTCTGGCGCTCGAGAGCGCTATCGGCGCCGACGTACGCGCCGAACTCGAACGCCGCGGGCATGTGACCAGCGACGGCCGCGGCGCCATGGGCGGCTTTCAGGCGGTGCTGATCGATCCGCGGACCGGTGCGCTGCTGGGCGGGTCGGATCCGCGCAAGGACGGACTGGCGATCGGCTGGTGATCGGGCGTCACCACGCCGGTCGATGACCTGGCGTCACTGGCGCAGCTCGGCGGCGAGGTCGAGGCGCCCGACGCGGCGCGCCGGGACGTAGGCGGCCAGGCCCGAGGTGATCAGCACGGCGACGGCGCCGCCGGCCAGCGACCACGGATCGAGAGCCGACACGCCGACCAGGGTCCCGCGCAGCAGCTGGGCGAGCCCGAGGGCGACGAGCGCGCCAGCCAGCGCACCCGGTGCCCCCCACAGCAGCGCGCGCCGCACCACGCCGGCGCGGAGTGCGTCGGGAGCGGCGCCCAGCGCGACGCGCAGCGCCAACTCGCGGCGCCGTCCGGCCACGACATACGACGTCACGCCGTAGGTGCCGACGAGCAGCAGCGCCAGGGCGAGGACCGCGAAGCCGGTGCTCAGCCAGCCCATCGCCCGCGCCGGAAACAGCGCCGCCGCACGCAGCTCGTCATAGCCCATGGCGTTGACGACGCGGACGCGCGGATCCTGCGCCCGCAGCTCCCGCGACAGCTGGCGCGCCATCACCGCCGGGGCGAGGCTGGTGCGGACGTGGAACGTGAGGCCGTCCTGATACGGCTGGCCGGGGCCGTAGGCCAGGTAGAGATACGGCAGCGGCGCCTCGCCCAGCGTGTAGTAGACGATGTCCTTGACGATGCCGACGACCTCCGCGCGTTGATCGCCCATGCGGATGGTGCGGCCAATCGGATCGCCCGACGGCCAGTACCGGGTCGCCATCGTCTGGTTCACGATCGCGACGAGCGGGCCGCCGGGACGCCCATCGGCCTCCGTGAAGGTGCGGCCGGCGACGAGCGGGATGCCCATCACCTCGAAGTAGCCAGGCCACACGACGTTGTTGGGCATCGAGAGGGGGGCGCCGTCGCCGGGCGGGGTGTAGCCGTCGATCGTCACGCCGCGGCGCTCATCGTTGGGGCCGAGCGGGACGACCGACGCGGCCGTGACCTGCGTGGCTCCGGGCAGCGCCCGCACCCGCGCCATCGTCGCCGCGTGGTACTGATAGCTCTGCGCCTCGTCGTGCCCGAGCGCGCTGACGTTGGCCCTCGCGATCACCAGCCCGGCGCGGTCGAATCCCACGTCGAAGCGCCGCGCCGTGGCGACGCTCTGCCCGAGAAGTCCGGCGAGCACGACGAGGGCCAGCGCCACCGCTGCCTGCGCCGAGACGAGGGCGGTGCGGATCCATTGACCGCGGCTGCCGCCGATGTTGGCCGCGGCGCCGTCACGCAGCGGACGTGCCGGCGCGACGCGCGACGCGCGAAAGGCGGGCAGGACCCCCGACAGGCAGGTGGCCACGGCCATCAGCACGGCCGCGCAGGCCCACACCGGCCAGCCGATGTCGAGCGCGGGCGCGAAGTTCTCGTAGCCGGCCAGCGGCCTGAGCGCGAACAGTCCATCGCGCAGCCACACCGCCAGCAACAGGCCGAGGAGCGTGGCGGCCGCCGTCGCGACCAGGCTCTCGGCCAGCCACTGCCGGGCGATCGCGCCTCGCGACGCGCCGAGCGCCATGCGGACGGCGATCTCCGCGCCGCGGTCGCTGACCGTCGCCAGCGAGGCATTGGCGACGTTGGCGCAGGCCGCCAGGAGCGCCAGCGCCGCCACGATCAGGGCGAAGACGAGAGCACGGCGTAAGTCCGGCGTCATCGACTCGGGCAGGCTCGACGCCGGCACCACCGTGAACGCGAGGCCACGATTCTCGCGCGGATACTCGGCGCGCAGCGCCGCGGCAATCGTCGCCGCTTCGCTGCTGGCGCCCTCGAGCGACGCCCCGGGCGCGAGCCGGGCAGTCGCCTGCAGCCATCCCCAGGTGCGCCGCCGGATGTCGAGGCCGCGCGGCCGCACGACGTCGTAGGTCATGAGCGGCACCCACAGATCGGTGCCGAGTGCGTCGTAACTGCCGCGGAAGCTCGACGGCGCGACGCCGATCACCGTGAACACCGACCCGTTGAGGTGCACGGTGCGGCCGACGACTTGGGGATCCGCGGCCAGGTGGCTGCGCCACCAACGGTCGCTCACCACCGTGACGCGCGCCGCGTCGGGCCGATCGTCCTCGGGCATCAAGGCGCGGCCGAGCGTCGTCGCGACCTGGAAGGTCGGGAAGTAGCTGCCGCTGACCAGCTCGACGGCGGCGTTGGTCGTGTCGTCGCCGAGGCCGTAGGCGGCGAAGGTCTGCTGGTGAATCGTCATCGCCGCGAAGGAGCGGGCCCGGTCGGCGACGTCCTGCAGGTTCGGGTACGACGTGATGCCCAGCTCGGCGATGTCGCTGGCACCGAAGACGCGGACCAGGCGGGCGGCCTCGGGCACCGGCAACGGCCGCAACAGCAGGCTGTCGGCGACGGCGAACATCGTGCTCGTCCCGCCGATGCCGACGGCGAGCGTCGCGACCGTGGTGGCGGTCAGGACCGGGCGGGACGCAAGCACGCGGACGGCATGGACCACGTCACGCAGGAAGTGGGACATGGCCGGCCAATCAGCAAGCGGCCTGCCAGCGCCGCACCTGGAACCCGCCGAGATCAGCGTGTCGTACGCCTCGCCCCCGCCGCCGGTGTGCGCCAGTGGGACGCCGCCGTTGATTCTCGAACAGCGGCTAGCGGCTAGGGGCTAGCGGCTAGACTCATGGCGACGCATGCCAGCGTGGCAATGTGTACGGCGTGAGAGCGTGACAGCGTGACCGCCTGAACAGTGTGACGGCGGTGGTCGCTAGCCGCTAGCCGCCACCGCTGATCAAGGTACGACGACCACGATCTCGTTGCCCGCCGGCCCCAGCTGCCCGCAGCCGTTCCGGCCCCGGACCCGCACGTAATAGGTGGCGGGAGGCACGGGACCCCCGATCGAGAGAGACGCGCCGACATCGAGGATCGCGGCGTTGACGGCCCCAGGGCTGTAGCCGGCCTCCACGACGTAGGTCGTGGCACTCGACGCCGGTCCCCAGGCCAGCGACGACGGTGCGCGCGATGCGCGAGTAGGCCAGGGTGCCCGGCGCCGTGGGCACGCCGCACCCTGACGGCACGTCGAGCACGATCTCGTTCGACGCCGCGCCCACGCCGCAGGCCGAGCCGGCGCGCACCCGCACGTAGTAGCGTCCTGCCGGCGCCGTCGCGGCGAAGCTGGCCGCGGGTGCCGCAATTGGCAGCGAGCCGATGTTGGTCTGACCCGGACCCGAGCCGACGTCGAGTACGTGACCGGCGAGGGCGCCGGTGGGCGGCGTCCAGCCGAGCGACACGCCGTAGCCGGTGACCGACGACCACAGATTCGCCGGCGCGGCCGGCAGGGTGCACGGCGGTTGCGGCGGCCCGGTCGTGCCGCGCCAGCCGAGCTGAACCACCTCGAAGTCGTTGGCGTGGAGGCTGTGGAACGCCGGGTTGAGCACGTCGTTGTTCCAGCGCGGATCGAAGGCGCCGCCGATGTACATGTCCGATCCGTTGTCGGCGACGATGAGGCCGTACTTCTTCATCGCGCGGAAGATCTTCTGCATCTCCGGCGGATAACCGGAGATGTCCTTCGACGCCTTCATCCGCAGCCGTGTGCCGTTGGGCGGCGCCGCGCTGTTGCTGCCGGCCACGTGCGACGCCGGCCACACGTAGAAGCTGTTGGTGGCGCGCACCGTGACGCGGAAGCGCATGGGTGATCTCGCCGGCGCCGTAGACCTCGTCGTACTTGACGAGGCCGGGCAGGATCGCCAGTCCCGCCGCATCCGCCGAGGTCCAGCCGTCGGGACGGCGGCCGTTGGCCTGCAGATCGAAATACGCGCCGGAGCCGGCGGTCCACTTGGTGCCGTCCCAGCCCAGATCGAACAGCTCGTAGAGGCGCTTGTTGTCGCGGTCGACGATCAGCATGTGGCGGTCGCCGCCCGGGGCCTGATTGCCCGGCGCCCCGCCTTCGATCCAGTACGGTTGCGTGATCGCCTGATCGGGGATCGGGTAGAACGCCTGGCCGACGCCGTCGCTCTCGTCGTCGTAATAGAACTGCACCTGTCGCTTGGGTTGGGTGCCGGGCACGACGACGTAGGGGATGCCGTAGATTTCGTTCGGTCCGGCGACGCCGCCGAAGTCGGGATGCAGCCGGCGATTGCCGCCGTTGTTGATGAAGCCGATCAGGGCGGCCGACTCCGGCGCCAGCGGCGCCTGGCTCACGTCCTGATTCCACCAGTTGTCGGCCGGGAAGAGCGGCGGCAAGGCGCCGCCGATCGTCGGCGGCGACGATTGGCCGAGGGCGGTGGCCCCAGCGGCGACGACCAGTGCGAAGGCGAGCAATCGTGCGGCGGCGGGACGCATCACAGCCGGCGGAATCGCAAAGTCCTTGCCGCTGCCCGCCGCGGCCGTACGGCGGTCGTTTCCTGAGGATTTCGCGGCCGCAGCGCCGCCGATCGCGGGCCGCGGCTGACCGAATTGGCCAGCGCGTGTCGCGAATCGTGTCAGGCCGCCGAAGTCACTGCGGCCCGGCCAGGGTGAGGGCGTGGCGCGAGGCCGGCGACGCCATCGGCCGGCGCCTTCGGCGCGGCGCTGACTGCGAGAGCGGCGCGGCGTGGCGGCGCGGCCGTCGCGGCGCTCGGGCGACGGCGACGTGGAGACGTGCAGCGCGGCGTGGCGCCGTGCCTCGAGCAGCTGGCGACACGCGGTCTCGGGCGTGAGCCCTCGGCGCTCCCGCGAGTGCACACCGACCGCGCCGGCCCATGAGGGACCGGCCGGAACTCTCGCGCTATCATCCGGGAACACCGAATTCGGCCGCGCCGCGGTCGTGGAGGTCCCTCGCATGCGTCACGTCCTGTCGTCTGCCGTGGTCGTCGGCGTCACTGCCCTGCTGTCGGTCGGCTGCGGGAAGTCGCCCGAGGAGAAGGCGGCCGAGGAGCTGAAGGCCGCCACCGAGAAGGCCACCGAGGCGATGGCCCAGGCCGGCGCCGCCGCCGCGCAGACAGGGCGCCGCCGCTGGCACCGATGCCGCCAAGGGCATGGACGAGTTCGCCAAGGCGATGCAGGGCATGGCCACGGCCATGGCTGGCGCATCGGCCGGCGGCAAGGCCGCCGATCCGGTCAGCTTCCGTGATTTGCAGACCGCGTTCCCGTCGGTGAACGGCTGGACCATGGACAAGCCCAAGGGCGAGCGCATGACCTCCCCGGTCGCCTTCTCCCAGACCGAGACGCGCTACCGCATGGGCGACGCGCAGATCGAAGTGAAGATCGTCGACTCGGCCTTCCAGCAGATGCTGGTGGCCCCATGGGCGATGTTCCTGTCCGCCGGCTACGAGAAAGAAACCGACGACGGCTACGAGAAGTCGACGACGCTGGCCGGCCATCCCGGCTTCGAGAAATGGAACGACCGGCGAAAGTCGGGCGAGCTGAACCTGGTGGTCGCCAAGCGCTTCCTGGTCTCGCTCGAGGGCGACAAGCTCACAGACATGAAGCAGTTGCACGACTTTGCGGGGCAGGTCGACTTCGGCAAGCTGGCCGGCCTGGGCAAGTAAAGCCGCGGCCCTCGGCCAATCGCCCGCTGATTCCCTAGGCAATTCCCGCTCCCGCTCGACCCGCTGCTCGTCCCTCCCTTCGCGGCGGCCCCCCGGCTCAAGCTCGACTTTTGGCTTGAGGGGCCGCCCCAGCCCCGCTAGGATTCGCCACGAGGGCGCTGTCTTCAGGCGTCACTGCCTTGTCACCAATTGTTTGTCTCGACGACTCCACCTACCGGACGTTCTGGTTTGTTCGACCTTGACTTTGGGAGGACTCCATATGAAATCGCGGATTGGACGGATCGTCGTCGTGGCGGCACTGTCGCCGCCGTGGCGTCGCCAGCGTACGCGCAGATTGGCCAGGGCCGCTTGGCCGGCACCGTCACCGACGCGCAGGGCGCGGTGTTGCCCGGCGTCACGGTCACGGCCACGTCGCCGTCGTTGATTGGCCAACGCACCACCGTCACGCAGGCTGATGGCACCTACCTGTTTCCGGGGATGCCCTCGGGCGTTTACAAGCTGACCTTCGAGTTGTCGGGCTTCAAGCCGTTCGACCGCGACAACATCGCCGTCATCCTCGGACAGACGATCTCGTTCGACGCCAAACTGGAAGTCGGCGGCCTGACCGAGCGCATCACGGTCACCGGCGCGTCGCCGCTGGTCGACGCCTCGACGACCAAGATCGGCACCAGCCTGAAGGGCGACGAGCTGATCGCGGTGCCGAACTCCACCGACGTGTGGGCCGCTCTCGCCGAAGCGCCGGGCGTGCGCATGCAGGGCTTCGACGTCGGCGGCAGCCACAAGAGCCAGCAGTCGGGCTACGAGAGCTTCGGCATCCAGAACCAGGCGCGCGTCGTCTCCGACGGCATCGACCACACCGAGGGCGTCGGCGGCACCGGGTTCTACGAGGACTACTACGCCAACGAGGAGGTCTCGATCAGCGCCCTCGGCGCCGACGTCGAGATGAATTCCGGCGGCGCCGCCATCGTGACCACCGTCAAGAGCGGCGGCAACGAGTTCAAGGGCCTGTACCACGTCAGCTACGAGCCGGGCAGCTTCGTCGGCAGCAACGCCGAGCCGCGCGACATGGCCGAGAAGGGCTACCAGTGCCCGAACAACGCCGCCGGCCTTCCGCAGTGCGCCAATCCCAACCTGCTCTTCTGGGAGGGCCACGTCGATCTGGGCGGGCGCATCGTGCGCGACAAGCTGTGGTTCTACGGCGCCTACAACCACTTCAAGATCGACAAGCTGGTGTCGGGCCAGCCCGAAGAGTTCTCGGACCTCGGCATCTTCGACAACTACACCGGCAAGGCCACCTGGAAGCCCGGGCAGAACGACACCGTCATCGGCTACTACCAGCAGGGCCGGAAGCAGAAGCCGCGGCGCGGCATCTCGTCACTGCTGCCCGAAGAATCCGTGCGCGCCCAGGACAGCTACTCGCGGATGTACAAGGGCGAGTGGCAGAAGGTGCTCACCGATCGCACCTTCTTCAACGTGAACGTCGGCAACTTCTCGCTCGATTGGCCGATGGCGGTCAAGGTCGACCCGGCGACCAACGCCCCGAAGCTGTTCCGCGCCACCACGGCAGTGGCCGGCGCCGGCTGGAACGCCTTCTCGACCTACCGCAAGAAGCCGCAGGTCAAGGCCCAGCTCACCTACTACCTGCCCGAGAAGGCCGGCAGCCACGACTTCAAGTTCGGGTTCGAGAGCATCCTCGACTCGTATCGCTACGGCCACAACGGGACGTCGGGCGGCATCCGCTACTCCTACCCCTGCGCCGACACGACCTGCGCGCCCGATCGGATCCGATTCGTCGATACCGGCGTGGCGTCCGACTATGCCAGCGGCTGGACGGTGGGTGCGAACACCGACATGCACTACGCCGCCTACCTCCAGGATCGCTGGGCGCCGAACAACAAGCTGACCTTCACCGTGGGCCTCCGCTTCGACTACCAGCGGGTCGGATACGACGACGCGACGCGCAAACCTGTATTCACTGATGTCTTGTCCGACGGCACCAGGATCTTCCCGGTCAGTACGGAGGTGACCGGGGCCGACGATCCTCTCCAACACCAACTTCGCGCCGCGGCTCGGCGCGACCTGGGACCTGAAGGGCACCGGCCAGGTGGTGCTGAAGGCGTTCTACGGGCGCTACTACAACAACCTTGCGGACGGCTTCTCGGCGATCAATCCGGGCGGCCAGTCGATTGCGGAATACAACTTCCTCGACCAGAACCGCAACCAGCGCTACGACGGGCCGTCGGAGCTCGGCACGCTGCGCCTGCGCGTCGGGCGCCGACAGCACGCCGGTCGATCCCGACTTCAAGACGCCGTACACCGACGAGATCAGCGGGTCGCTCGAGTTCCAGCTGCCCGGTGAGTCGTCGGCCCGCTTCACCTACGTCCGCAAGAACCACAACGACTTCGCGTCGTTCTACGGCACCAACCTGATCGAGGCGTGGATCGGCAACGTCAACGTGCCGACGCGCCAGACCGTCGGGGCCACCGGCGAGGTGCTGACCCTGCTCGACGTGCCCGATGCCATCGCCGACCAGACCAACGGCCTGTACGGCAACTACCCGGACGGCAACTTCAACTACGACACGGTGGAAGTGGCCTACCAGAAGCGCATCAGCAACTTCTTCGTGCAGACCAGCGCCGACTACCAGTGGCGCAACGATTTCCGGTCGGCGTCGAACAACGCGCAGGCCGTCAGCACGAGCCCGCTGTCCGCGGATCCGATCCAGCATCGGCTTCTACTTCACGCCGAACCCGTCCGTGCCCAACCGGCAGGAGACCACCGTGTGGCACTACCAGTTCCTGGGCCGCTACACGTTCCCGTGGCAGATCGGCTTCGCCGCCAACTGGCGCTACCAGAGCGGCTTCCCGTTCTCGCCGATCGTCGCCGACGGCGACACCTCCCCGGGGCTGAACCTCTCGAACTTCGAGGCGCCCTTCTTCCGCGACAACCTGAGCGACGATCGCTCCGACAACGTCAGCCTGCTGAACTTCCGGCTCGACAAGGCCTTCGACGTCGGCCGCTTCAAGGTGTCGGGCATGCTCGACATCTACAACGTGCTCAACTCCGAGGCGGTCACGAACTTCTCGCTGACGCTCGGCCCGAGCTACAAGCGGGTGACCGCGGTGCTCGATCCGCGGGTGTTCATGGTCGGCGCCCGGCTGGAGTTCTAGAGGTCGGCCGGAACAGGGGCTAGGGGCTAGGGAAGACCTCGACGACTGCCCGTAGACGGTCACGCGGGGGCGGTTCACTTCGGTGGACCGCCCCCGTTCTATTTCTGGCGCTTCAGCTGCTCGGCGCGGGCGATGTTGTCGCGGGCGTCGGTCAGATCGGGCCGCAGGGCCAGCGCCGCCCGCCACTCGGCGATCGCCCGGTCGAAGTCGCCCTGCTGGGCATGGGCCACGCCGAGGCCGTTGTGGGCGTTGGCCAGCGTCGGGTCGATGGCCAGGGCCCTGGTCAACGTCCGAACGGCCTCGTCCCAGCGTCGCTGGCTCAGATAGAGCGAGCCGAGGTTGTTGAGCGTCGTCGCCGAATTGGGGGCCACCGACAGCAGATGGGCGAACATCGCGTGCGCCTGCTCGGCGCGGCCCAGCCGCGTGTAGGTGATCCCGAGCTTCTCGTAGACCTCCATCTCGGCGGGGTTGAGGGCGCGAGCCGCCTCCAGCACCTCGGCGGCCCGGGCCAGGTTGCCGGCCTCCTGCAGGTAGCCGCCGAGCGCCGCGAGCGAGGCGGCGTCGGCGTGGCCGGCGCGCGATGACGCCTCCAGCGTCGCCACCGCCTGGCGCAACCGGCCGCTGTCGCGATAGAGCTGCGCCAGCCGGTCGTGGGCGACGGTGAAGTCGGGCCGGGCGGCGATCACGCCCTTCAGCAGGCGCTCGGCCTCGGGCCCTCGCCCCGCCTTCACCGCGGCGAGCGCGTCGTCGAGGGCGTTGTGCAGGCCGACGAGCGCCTTGGGATCGTCCTGTGCGCCGTACGCGCGCCCGTCACCGGTCGCGGGCGCCGGGGTGACGAGGTAGCCGAGCGAACGCAGCCGGCGCTCCGTCTCGGCGTCAACCGCCGACGGCGCCGCCGGCCGGCCGCGCGCGCGCAGCGCGAACAAGCGGCGGGCCACCGGCGCCGCCGTCTCCGGCTGCGCGGCGTGCAGGTTGCGGGTCTCGCCCGGGTCGGCCGCCAGATCGTAGAGCTCGGCCTCGGGCAGGTCGATGAACTTCGTCGCGCCGGCGACCAGCGCGGTGAGCGGGGCCCAGTGCCGGGTCAGGTTGGCGTTGAGCGCTTCGAGGTAGACGTCGCGGTCCTCGAGGGCCTGGCCACGTGCCGCCGGCCACAGGCTGCGCCCGTCGCCCGGGACCGCGGTCACGCCGACCAGGTCGAGCACCGTCGGCATCACGTCGGCCAGGCCGACCGGGCCGGGCACCACGGCCGGCGGCAGCGCCGCCGGCGCCCACAGCAGCAGCGGCACCCGCATCGTCGCGTCGTAGACGAACAGGCCGTGCGTCCGTTCCTGGTGCTCGCCGAGCGACTCGCCATGATCGGCGGCGACGACGACCAGCGTGCGATCGAGCTGGCCGCGATCCCGCAGGGCCTGCAGGGCGCGTCCCACCTGCGCGTCGGCAAAGGCAACTTCGGCGCCGTAGGCGTCGCCTGCCAGCCGCGACTTGAACGGCTCGGGCGGAATCGTAGGGATCGTGGGGATCGTAGAGGTGCAGCCAGGCGAACCACGGCGACGCGGCCGCCGACGCCGGGCCGATCCAGGCCAGGGCGGCGTCGACCATGGCGTCGGCCCGGCGCTCGAGCACGGCCAGGTCGCCGCCGGCCGGGCGCGAGCCGTTGCGATCGTCGTAGTCGTCGAAGCCGGCGTTGAGGCCGAAGCGGGCATCGAGCACGAACGACGCGACGAACGCGCCGGTGCGATAGCCGGCGCCCTTCAGCGTCGTGGCCAGCGTCGGCCGCTGTTGGTCGAAGCGGAACGATCCGTTGTCGCGAACGCCGTTGGTGAACGGCAGCGCGCCGGTCATCAGGGTGGTGTGCGAGGGCAGCGTCAGCGGCACGTGCGCGTAGGCGCGGTCGATCCGCACGCCTTCGGCGGCGAGCCGGTCGAGGGTCGGGGTCAGCCCGGCCCGGCTGCCGTAGGCGCCGACGCGGTCGGCGCGCAGCGTGTCGATCGTGATCAGCAGGACGTTGGCATGACGCAACGCCTCTGGCGGGCCAGCGGTGGCGGGGCCCGGCGTCGTCGTGCCTGACCGGCATCCCGCCAGCGCTCCCAGCGCCAGTGCCAGCGTCACGGTGACGAATCGGCCGGTCACGGACGCAGCCTCGCGCGCACCGAGCGCATCCGCGCGAGATCGGCGGCATAGCGTGCCGGCGGCGCCTCGGCCAGGAACCGATCGACATACGGCAGGGCCTCGGCCGCACGCTCGCCGGCGGCGAGCGCCATGGCCAGATTGAACAGCAGGTCGTAGTCGCGCGGCAGCAGCCGCTCGGCACGGCGCCAGGCCTCGACGGCGGCGGCGCGATCCCGGTCGGCGAGCGCGGCGCCGAGCCCCTGCCACGCGTCCCCGTACGACGGGTCGGCGGCGACCGCGTGCCGGAACGCCTCGGCCGCGGCCTCGAGCCGGCCGGCCGAGAGCTCGAGCACGCCGAGGTTGTTCCATGTCGCGGCCGATTGCGGATCGATCGCGAGCAGGCTCCGGAACTGGGCACGGGCGTCCTCGGCGCGTCCGAGCCGGGCGTAGACGACGCCGAGGTCGTTGGCCAGCTCCGGGTTGGTGTCGCCCAGGATCCGTGCCCGTTCGAGGGCCGCGGCGGCGGCGCGCAGATCGCCGGCCTCGCGAAGCGCCGCGCCGAGCTTGGCCTGGATGTCGGCCGCGCCCTGGCCATCGGCCGGAGCGGCCCGCAGGATCGCCACGGCCTCGCGCGCTCGGCCCCCCGCCAGCAGCACGGTCGCCGCGCTGGTGCGCGCCGTGGTGAAGTCCGGCCGCTCGGCCAGCACCGCCTGCAACATCGTCAACGCCTCACCGGCACGGCCGGCGGTGAACGCCTCGAGCGCGGCGTTGAAGCGCTCGTGCAAGGCGACGAGGCGCTTGGGATCGTCGCCGGCCGAATGGGCGGCGGCGATGGCCGGGCGCGTTGCACTGGCCACGTACCCGAGGGCGCGCAGCCGGCGTTCCGCATCAGCGTCGGCGGCGACGGCGGGCGCCGCCGCGACCTCGCGGCTGGCCCAGGCGACACGCGCACGTTCGAGGGTCGCGACGCGCTCGGGATCACGCGCCGCCAGGTTGGCGGTCTCGGCGCCGTCGCGCGCACGATCGTAGAGCTCGGCCTCGGGCAGGTGAATGTACTTCCAGGCCGCGGTGACCACGCCGGACAGCGGCGCCCATCCACGCGTCAGGTTGGCATCGAGCGCTTCGAAGTAGATGGACCGATCGGCGGGCAGGGGATCGGTCAGCGGCAGTCCGTCCATACCGGAGGGCGCCGGCACGCCGGCCATGGCCACCAGCGTCGGCAGGAGGTCGGCGTGGCCGACCGGGCCGTCGATGACGCCGGCGCCGGCGCCAGGGCCGCTGAAAATCAGCGGGACGGCGAGGGTGGCGTCGTAGGCGAACAGCCCGTGCGTGCGCTCACCGTGGTCGCCGAGCGCCTCGCCATGATCGGCGGTGACGACGACCAGCGTGTGATCGAGAACGCCGCCCTGACGCAAGCGATCGAGCAGCCGCCCCAGCATCGCGTCGGTATACGCCACCTCGGCATCGTACGCTTGACGGCCGGCCACGACCGGCGGCGGCGCGTCGTAGGGCGCGTGTGGATCGAACAGGTGGACCCACGCCAGCCACGGCGACGGTCCGGCCCCGAGGATCCAGTCGCCAGCGGCCTGGACGACGGCCTCGGCCCGCCGCTCGGCGTAGAGAAAAGTCTGACCGTTCCCAGGCGGCAGTCGATCGTCGTAGAGGTCGAAGCCGCGGCCGAGCCCGTAGCGGTCGTCGAGGACGAACGCACCGACGAACGCGCCGGTCCGATATCCCGCCGCCGAAAACACCGTCGCCAGCGTCGGCACGTCGGCGGCCAGCCGGGCCGCGCCGTTCAGATGCAGGCCGTGGCGCACTGGAGTCCGCCCGGTGAGGATCGACGCATGTGCGGGCAGCGTCTGGGGCACGTGCGAGAAGGCGTGCGTCGCCCGCACTCCACGCGCGGCCAGGCCGTCGAGGGCCGGCGTCAGGCCGCCGGCATGGCCATAGGCGCCGAGCCGGTCGCGCCGGAGGGTGTCGATGGTGACGACCAGCACGTGCTGGCCGCGCGCGCCGTCACGGCGCATTGACGGCGGCGGCGGCGGCGCCGTGCGCGCACAGGCCCCGACCAGCGCGAGTGCGACAGCGAGGCTGGCGACCACCGGGGCCCGTCCCCTGGAGCGTCCCGGTGTCACACGGCCGGCCATCGAGTCCCCGATCACGGTGCGGTTCAGATCCTGAATCCGGCTCGCAGCGGGTCGTCGCCATCGACCAGGAACGTGTGTTCGCCGGTGATCCAGGCGCTGCCGGTGATTTCAGGGACGATGGCGGCATGATCGCCGACCCGGGTGCGGGCGGCGACCCGGCCGCTGAAGCAGGTGCCGATGATGCTCTCGTGCACGAAGGGCGCGTCCCCGCCCAGCACTCCCATCTCGTCGAGCACGGCCATCACCGCCGCTGTGCCGGTGCCGCAGGGCGACCGGTCGACTTCGGCGTCGGCAAACACCGTCACGTTGCGCAAGTGGGCGCCATCGGCCCGCGCCGGAGCGGTGAAGATCGTCCCGTAGATGCCGGTCAGCCCCGGCTCGGTGGGGTGCACGACCTTCACCAGCCGCTCGACGTCGCGGGCGATGGCCATGCCGACCCGTTTGAGCTCGCCGAGCTTGGCCGGGTCCACCGACAGGCCCGCCGCCTCGGCGTCGACGATGGCATAGAACGCGCCGCCGAAGGCGACGTCGGCGGTGCAGGCACGGCCGGCAAGCGCCAGCGGCACGCCGGCGGCGAGCACGAACGACGGCACGTTGCGGAACGACACGTGCGGCACGTGGGTGCGGCCCTCGTTGATCGACTGGCAAGCCACTGCGCGCACCGGCCCGGCCGGCGCATCGAGGACGATCTCGACGTCGCCCGGCCCGGGGCCGCTGGCGGCGTCCCACATCAGCCCGCGCTCGACGGCGATGGTCGAGACGGCGATGACGCCGTGGCCGCACATCGTGCTCCACCCTTCGTTGTGCATGAAGAGCACGCCGGCGTGAGCGCCCGGGGTCACCGGCTCGGTGAGCAAGGCCCCGTACATGTCGGCGTGGCCGCGCGGCTCGAGCATCAGCGCCCGGCGGAGGTGGTCGAGGTGTTTCATCGCCCACTGGCGTTTGGCCAGCATGGTCGCGCCCTCGGGCGTCGGCAGCCCGTCGACGATCAGCCGCAGGGGTTCCCCGGCGGTATGGGCGTCGATGGTGCGGATGTGGTGAATCATTCTTGGCTCGTCCGTCAGCCGGTGACGGCGTCGAAGAAGGCCGCGAGCCGTCGCACCGCGGACGGTTCGTGCACGAGGAGGCTGAGCTCGCGGCGCAGGCCGAGGCTGGTGGCCGACAGCGCCAGGCTGCCGACCAGCGCGACCCGGCCGTCGACGATCGCGACCTTGCCGTGCGCATCGTGGCGGCCGACGACGCGCGCGGCCAGGTGGTCGACCCGCACGCCGTCGCGAGCCTTGCGCTTCAGCAGCCGCTTCACTCGCGGGTCGTCGAGCTTGTGGTCGATGATCCGGATGTGGCGGCGGGCGTCGGCGAGCAGCGCCCGCACGGCTGGCGCCGCCGATTCCGGCCCGATCACCAGCCGCGAGGCCCGGGCCGCGGCCACCGGCAGCTGGCGGTGGGCCAGATCGGCGTCGAAGAGCCGCCAGGCGTCGGCCACCGCCCCCGGATCCCAGGTGAGCACCCCGAAGTCGCAGGTGCGCGTGAAGCACTTGCGGGTGAGGTTGAAGGAGGCGACGAGTAGCGGTCCGCGGTCGGCGACGACGTACTTCGCATGATGCTTGGTCGCCCGCGCGCCGTGCCGGGTGACCCGCGCGCCCATCCGCTCCAGCCGCAGCCGCAGGCGATCGAGCCGCCGGCGCCAGCCGCGGGCGCGCCGCGTCAGCAGCACGTCGACTTCGACACCGCGCTCGACGGCGGCCGCGACGGCCTCGAGCACGTCGGCGTCGTTGCAGCGGAAGATGGTGAGGGCGAGCCGGCGGCGGGCGCCGCGGATCACGCGCAGCACCGCCGCCCGGCGCTCCGCCGGGTCGATCACTACCCGGTCGCGCCTCGGGCTGCGGGCCATTGCCACGGCAGACACCTTATCCGTCCAAGGCGCGCGGCTCAAGCCCCGACCGCGGCGGTCATAGCACGGTCGCACCTGTTACGCTGTCCAACGCCATCGCGATGCGCGCGTTCTACTCCGATCACTTCGTGCTGCCGCTGCCCGAGGGGCACCGGTTCCCGATGGAAAAGTACGCGCGGCTGCGGCAGCGCGTGCTGGAGGACGGCGTCGTCGCCGCCGCCGATCTCCTCGAGGCGCCGGCCGCCTCGTGGGACGCGCTGACGCTGGCCCACACCCCCGACTACGTCGCCGCGGTGGCCGCCGGCACGCTGCCGGCCGGGATGATTCGCCGCATCGGGTTCCCGTGGTCGCCGGCGATGGTGGAACGCTCGCGCCGGTCGGCCGGGGCGACGATCGCCGCGGCCCGGGCCGCACTCGAGGATGGGGCGTCGGTCAACCTCGCCGGCGGCACCCATCACGCCTTCGCCGATCGCGGCGAGGGCTACTGCGTGTTCAACGACGTCGCGGTCGCGGCCCGGGTGCTGCAGCGCGAGGGCCGCTGCACGCGGCTCGCAGTGGTCGACTGCGACGTGCACCAGGGCAACGGCACGGCCGCCATCTTCCAGGACGATCCGACGGTGTTCACCTTCTCGATGCACGGCGCGAAGAACTACCCCTTCCGCAAGGAGGCGAGCGATCTCGACGTCGAGCTGCCCGACGGCGCGACCGACACCGAGTACCTCGCAGCGCTGGCGGAGCACCTGCCGTCGGTGTTCGCTCCGCAGGTCCCGCACCTCGTGTTCTACCTGGCGGGGGCCGACCCCTACGAGGGCGATCGCCTCGGGCGCCTGCGGGTCACGATCGCCGGCCTGGCCGCACGCGACGCCGTCGTCTTCGACGCCTGCCGCGCCGCCGGCGTGCCGGTCGCGGTCGTGATGAGCGGCGGATATGCACCGGACGTGGACGACATCGTCGCCATCCACCTGGCCACGGTCCGCGCCGCCGCCGCGCTCGCCGAGGCGTGGCCTCGCCGGACGCTGGCGTGATGTGCCACCATCGCCAGACGTCCCGGACCTAGTGGCCTGTCCACGCTGAATCAATACCGCCTGCCGGGCGGGGCATCCCGCCTCGCGGCGTTGCTCATCGCTCACATATCGGCCAATATGCTCGCTCCTCGCGCCTTGCGATCCGGGCGCCGCGCTCCGGCAATCGGTACTGTTTCAGCGCGCACAGACCACTAGCCATGTCACAGCGCTTCCGTCTCCTGACCGAACACCACGTCGCCGCCCTTCTGCCGCCCGGCGATCTCATCCAGGCGATGGAAACGGCGCTGGCGCGCTTCTCGGCCGGCGATGTGGTGCAGCCCGTTCGTACGGTGCTGTCGGTCGGCGCGCAGAAGGCCTTCTTCGGGGTCATGCCGGCCTACGTGTCGGAGCCGCCGCAACTGGGGGCGAAGCTGGTCACGGTGTTCGGACAGAACCTGGCCAAGGGGCTGCCCTCGCACCTGGCGACGATCCTGCTCTTCGACCCCGAGACCGGCGCGCTCATGGCGGTGATGGACGGGCGCTACATCACCGAGGCGCGGACGGCGGCGGTCTCGGCGGTGTCGGCCAAGGCGATGGCTCGGCCCGAGGCCAGCCGCCTGGCGATTCTCGGCACCGGCGTGCAGGCGCGCAGCCACCTGGAAGCGCTGGTCGAGGTGCGGGCCCTCGCCGACGTGCGGGTGTGGAGTCCACAGCCGCGCAGCCGCGAGCGCTTCGTCGCCGACATGGCGGGCAAGGTGGCACCGCCGATCCGGGCGTGTGCGTCGGCCGAGGAGGCCGTACGCGGCGCCGACATCGTCGTCCTGGTCACCTCGTCGCCGACGCCGGTCGTCGACGACGCCTGGGTGTCCAGCGGCGCGCATGTCATCTCGGTGGGCGCCTGCCGTCCCGACCAGCGGGAGATGGCGCCGGCGCTGGTGGCGCGGGGACGCCTGGTGGTCGACTCGCGGGCGGCGGCCTTGGTCGAATCCGGCGACGTCGTGCAGGGGATCCGCGAAGGCCGCTTCGGCGAGTCACACGTGGTCGGCGAGCTGGGCGAGGTGCTGCTCGGACGAGTCCCCGGCCGACGTCAGGCCGACGAGGTGACGATCTTCAAGTCCCTCGGCATGGCCGTCGAGGACGTGGCCGCGGCCGATCTGGTGTACCGTCGGGCGGAAGACACCGGGGCGGGCACCGCCCTGGAGCTTTGATCCGCGTCGCGATTCATCGACGATGGCCACCTCCACCAAGCGCCGTTGGCTGCCGATCGCGGCGGGGATTGCCGTGCTGGTCGTGTTCATGGGCATCGGCGCCATCGCCATCTCGGTGGCCTACTTCAGCGAGCACACGACGGTCCAGCGCGACGTCGCGAGCACCGAGGCGGCCGCGGCCTTCGACCAGGCCAAGCGGCGCTTCGCCGACGTGCGCCCGGTCGTCGAGTTCGACGAGCACCGCAAGCCGCGCTACGTCGAGGGCATCGCGACGCGGAACAACCCGGGTACCGTGACAACGGTCCACGTGCTGGCCTGGGATCCCGACGAACGCGCCCTGGCCACCGTGGCCCTGCCGATGTGGCTGCTCCGCCTGAAGTCGGGCCCGATTGAATTCGGCGCCTACGTCAACGGCCTCGACGATCACGGGGTGCGCCTGGAGGTGGCCGACCTGGAACGCTACGGCCCCGGCGTCCTGTTCGATTTCACGTCGGCCTCGGGCGAGCGCGTCCTCCTTTCAGCGCAGTAGCCGCCCTCGCCAGGCCCCAGGGCCGCGGTCCCGGGGGCCAATCGGCCTCGCCGGTCGCCGCTTGGCCGCCCTATCCGGATTGGCACGCCTGGTGCAGTGTGTTCTTCCGTCAGCTGCCTGTGACGGGAGACGGTCATGCGTGCACAGCTTCTGGTTGCCACGTTCGCCGCCCTGACGGTGGTCGCGCTCGCGGCGGCACCGGCCGAGGCACAGCGGCGCGACGGCTCGGGCGGCGGCGCTTATGACAGCGGTTACCGCGACGGCGCACGGGCCGGCGGCGACGACGCCAGGAGCGGCCGCGGCTTCGAATACCAGCGCCACCGCGACTACCGCGCCGCCGACCGCGGCTACAGCAGCCGCGACAACCGGCGCGACGCCTACACTCAGCAGTACCGGGCCGGCTTCGTCGCCGGCTACCGCGACGGCTTCTACTCGGCCGGCGGCCGTGGCGCCGGCGCGCGCCGCGCCCCGACCCCGTGGTACGGCGGAACGCCGGGACCGCGGCGTCCCTCGGGCTACGGCGGCGTCTCCGACGACATCGGCTACGCCAACGGATTCGAAGAGGGCTACAAGCGCGGCGCGGACGACGGCCGCGATCGCGACCGTTACGACCCCCGCCGGCACGGCCGCTACCGCGATGCCGACCAGGGCTACCGCCGCGAGTACGGCCCCAAGGGCGTCTACGAGGGCAGCTACCGTCGTGGCTTCGAGCGCGGCTACGACCAGGGCTACAACGAAGGCGAGCGCCGCCGTGGTGGTGCGTGGCGCTGGTAGCGTGACAGCGTGACGGTCCGGTCCCGAGCCCCGGGACCCGAGCCCCCTAGAGCGAGAGGTAGTTCTTGATCCGCTCGAGCAGCCCCGCCCTGCTCGGCGCGCCCGCCTGCGCTTCCTCGGCGGCCGCCCGTGCCGACGCCAGCCCGGCCCGCCGCGCCGACACCAGCTCGCTCACGTGTTCCACCAGCCCGTGGCGCATCACCGCCAGTTCGCGGAAGCGCTCGGCCGAGATCTCGAGCAGCAGCGCGTCGTCGAGCGCCGAGACCGTCGCGGTGCGGGGATCACCGGTCAGCATCGACATCTCGCCGAAGAAACCGCCGCGTGAGGTCACCGCCACTTCTTGCCCCGACGGCTCGAGCGTGACCCGCACGCGCCCGTCGAGCACGACGAACATCGACTGTCCGGCGTCGCCCTGCCGCACGATGCGCTCGCCGGCGCCGAAGAGGTGCTCGGGACACGCCTCGGCGAGCCGGGCCCGATCCACGTCGTCGAGCCCGGTGAAGAGATCGATCTCGGCCAGCCGATCGGCGACGTAGCGAATCCGCGACGGCGGGCGGCCGGCCTGCTCCTCGCGGCTGTATTCGACCTGGATCGGATACGGGATCTCGATGCCGTAACGGCGCAGCGTGTACCAGAGATTGCTGCGCACCTGGTCGCGCGCGGCTTCATCGCGGCCGTAGTCGTCGACCCAGAAGCGGAGGCGGTAGTTGACCGAGGAGCCGGCGAAGTCGCTGATGACCACGTCGGGTTCGGGCGAACGCATGACCAGCGGGGCGTTGGCCAGCGCTTCGTGCAGCGCGCGCTTGGCGTCGTTCGGCGCGGCGTCGTAGCTGAGCCCGATGTCGATCTCGAGCCGGGTCGGCACCGTGGGCTCGGAGTAATTCAGGATCGGGTCCTTCGACATCACGCTGTTGGGCACGATGACGAACTGCCCGGCCTTGGTCAGCAGCTTGGTGGCGCGCCACGTCACCTCCTGCACCTTGCCCTCGTGCTCGCCGACGCGGATCCAGTGGCCGACGCTGAACGGCTTTTCGATCTGGATGGCGAGGCCGGCAAAGAGGTTGCCGAGCGTGTCCTGCAGCGCGAACCCGATGACGACGGCACCGACCGCCGAGGTGGTGAGCAGCTTCTCGTCGAGCAGCAGCGTCGTCGCCACCGCGAAGAGCGCGATGACGATGACGTCCTGCACGATCGCCGGTACGCGATCGGAGGGGCGATTCTGGCGCCACGGATTGAACGCCAGCGAGACGGCGGCGAGCACGCCGGCCGCGACGATCGACAGCTTCGCCAGTCCGGCGAGCAGCACTGGATCGCCCCAGGCGCGGCCGACCGCGACTTCCAGCGCGGCGGCGGCGACGAGCAGCATGGCCGCGAACGCCAGCCGCGCGCGCACGAACCGGCTGCGCACGGCGGCGAGCGCCGCCAGCACCACGCCCAGCGCGACGACCGTGACCAGGGGCAGTTGCACGCCTGTCAGTCCCTGGTCCCCGGTCCCCGGTCCCTGGTCCCTGCTATTTCGAGTCCCCCCGCCTTCTTGAACTCGGCGAGGTCCGCGGCACTCACGGTGACGGCGACCAGCGCCGGATTCGACCCGCCCTTGGCCAGGCGGTCTTCGCCGCCGGCGCCGCGGGCCGCGCCCGAGCCGGTGACCTGTGCCGACTTGCGCTCGCCGCCGCTCGGCTTCAAGGCCCCGGTGAGACCGCCCAGGCCCTTCTTCTTCGGCTCCTCGGCCGGCTTGGCGGTGGCCCCGGCGGCGCCGGCCGACCCCGCTTCGATGGTGGCGATCTCGGCGGCCGCGACCGGTGTGAAGGTGATCGTCGCGGTGTAGCGCTCGGCGACGGTGGCCGTCGAGGTGAGCTTGGCCGACGCGATCTGCTGGGTCATCTTGTCGATGCGCTCCTTGGTCTCGGGATGCGAGGCGAACAGGCCGTTCTTGGCCGGCTGCCCGCTCTTGTTGCGCTCGACCAGCATGTTCAGGAAGCCGTTCATGCCCTGCGGCGCGTAGCCCACGGCGTTGGCGATCACGATGCCCTTCTCGTCGCTCTCGAGCTCTTCGCCGCGGCCGAAGCCGCTCTCGATCACCTCGTAGGCCTTGTCGGCGAGCTTGCTCATGAGCGCGCTGTTGCCGGCCACGGTCTCGTCGGCGCCCATCTGCACCAGCTTGCCCTTCTGGATGGCGCGGATGGTGTGCTTGTCGGTGACGTGGATGATCTCGTGGGCGAGCACGCCGGCGAGCTCCGACTCGTTCTTCAGATTCGCCAGCGCGCCCTTGGTGATGTGCACGAAGCCGCCCGGTGCGGCGAACGCGTTGACCGCGTCGGTGTCGAGGATGATGAACTTCCAGTTCGGCCCCGGCTTCGAGCTGGCCATCACCAGCGCCATCCCGACCAGCGACACATAGCGGTGCGCGGCCTGGTCCTGGACCACGCCGTAGCGGGCCCGGATGCGGGTGCTGACCTCGGCGCCGAGCTGAGCCTCGTCGGCCTCGGTCATCTCGACGTCCTTGATCTGCTGCACGCGCTTCAGCGCGCTCTGCAGCTTGCCGATTTGTTCGGCCGGAGCCGACGCCGGCAGCGCCAGGGCCAGGGCCCCGGCCGCGGCGACGAGGATGCGACGATTCATGCGGATGCCTCTTTCTTCACGTCGGTGCGGACCTCGAAGATCGCCACCGGCCGGGTCTTGCCCTTCACCGTGACCTCGCCGAGCGCCCGGACATCATAGTGTCCCTTCAACTGACGCCGCGTCGCCTCGGAGATCAGGATCCGCGTGCCGTAGTCCTTGTTGAGCGACTCGAGCCGGGCCCCCAGGTTCACGTTGTCGCCGATCACGGTGTAGCTCATGATCGTATCGGACCCAATGTTCCCGGCAATCATCTCGCCGGTGTTGATGCCGATGCCGATGTCGAGGGCGGCCCGGCCCTCCACCGCCCAGCGCCGGTTCAGGTCCTGCAGCTCGTCGACCATCTTCAGCGCCGTCTGCACCGCGTGATCGGCATGGTCGGGGTCGTCGAGCGGCGCCCCGAACAGCGCCATCACCATGTCGCCGACGAACTTGTCGACGGTGCCGCGGTGCGCGAACACCACCGCCACCATGCGCGTGAAGTACTGGTTCAGCTGGCGGACGAGATCTTCCGCCTCGCCGCTCTCCGACAGCGTGGTGAAGCCGCGCATGTCCGAGAACAGCACCGTCATCTCGCGACGCTCGCCGCCCAGGCCGACCTCGCCGGGGCTGGCGAGCAGCTGCTGATACACATCCTTGGACACATAGCGCGAAAACAGCCGTTTGACCCTCCGCTTCTCGCGGCCCTCGACGAAGTAGCTCCACGCCAGGTCGGCGACGAACGTCAGCACCACGGCGAGCACCGGTACCACCAGCGGCAGCCACACGCCGTGGCCGAGGGCTCGTGTCGTGTACCACGCGAGCAGCGCCGACGCGGCCAGCGCCGCGGCCGCCGTGGCCCACGGCGCGGCCAGCGCGCCGACGACGCCGATCGCCAGCGCCGGCACCAGGGTGGTCAACACGCGCTGCCACGGCGCGGCCGGGGCGATGGTGCGGTTCGTGAGCAGGCCGTCGAGCACGTTGGCGTGGAACTCGGCGCCGGGCATGTTGCCTTCGCCGAAGGGCGTCGTGAAGATGTCCTTGAGGCCCTCGGCCGTGACCCCGACCACGACGATCCGATCCTTGAACACCGCCGGGTCGAGATGGGGTGTCTCACCGGCCAGCAGCTGCTGTTCGGCGAGGAACACGTCCTGGAAGGAATACGAGGGGAACGTCGGCGTGCGATCGGCACGCATGGTCGGCCCGCGGAACGGCACCAGCCCGCGCCACACCGTCTGTGCCGGCCCGTAGTAGTCGGGCACCACCTGCTCGACCCACGGAACGCGCGCCGGGCCCAGCCTCAGGGCGGCCCGCGTCGCCGACACCTGGTCGGGGCCGACGCCGCGCACCGCCAGCGCCGCGGCCACCGGCAGCGAGGGCACGACGTGACCGGCGACCTCGACGAACGGCACGTAGCGGCGGGCCGGACCATCCGGGTCGTAGGCGAGGCGCGCATGGCCGATGCCGCGGGCGGCCCGCGCCAGCGCCGGAAACGGCGGCGTCAGGAGCGGCCGCCGCTCGGCGAAGCCGGTCAGCGGCCATCGGGCCCGCAGTGACGGGATGTCGGCCAGCGCCGGCTGCACGTTCTGGCTGGCATCGACCAGGCCCTCGCTCGACGCCTCGGCAGCGAGGATCACGTTGCCGGCCTTGGCCACCGACTGGACGAGCGCGTCGTCGCTCTCGGCCCCGGTCCATGTCGTGCCGCCGATCTCGGAGGTGCCCTTGGCCTCCTCGCTGAACAGCACGTCGTAGACGACGAGCGTCGCCGGCCCGCGCGCCAGGAAGTCGACCAGCACCGCGTGGACCATCCGCGGCCACGGCCAGCGGCCGACCATCGGCTCCAGCTGCCGGATCGAGTGGTCGTCGATCAGGACCTGCGCGATCGCCGGCGGCGGGCCCTCGCCGGTCGCGACCGCGCGCAGACGGGCGTCGTAGGTCTTCAGCTCGAGCTGCTGGAGCAGGCTGGCCTGCCCGAGCACGCCGGCCAGCAGCGCGGACGCCAGCGTGAAGGCGGCCACCAGCACCCAGCGAGTCGTCCGTGCGAGCACCGGAGGAGTCTAGCAGCGCCCGGCCGATGGCCGCGGACCGGCGGCGAGGAAGCCGGCCGGCCCGCGGGTGCGCCCAGGCTACTTCAGGGTGAACACGTACTCGATCGTCGTTTCGTCGGTCAGCAAAATGCGGTAGCGATATGCCAGGGGAGCCGACAGCGGCTTCGTGTTGGTGTTGAAGATCCACTGCTGCGCGGTCGGGTCGAAGCGGAACGCCGTGTCCGGCGTCGTCGACTGGACCTCCTCGTTGACCGGAGTGGCCGTGGCGCCGGTCACCTGCACGAGATTGAAGGCCGCGACGACGTTGGCGCCGATCGAGACGCCATTGGCATCGCAGACACGGAACTTCACCGGCACGGTGCTCTTCTGCTTGAAGACGCTCGAGCCATCGACATTGATCGGCTGCAGCACCTGATGAGCTGGCGCACCGAGGCAGGTCGTGCCGGCCGGCGCGAACTGCACCTGGTAGGTGACACTCACCGGCGGCGCCGCCGCGTTGCCGGCCTTGTCGGTCGCGCCGCTGCACGTGGCTGTGAAGGTGCCGACGCCCGGAGGCACGCCGCCGGTCACCGCGACCGTCGCGGCCGCGTCGACGCCCGACAGTGGGTCGGTCGTGCTGCACGCGGCCGCCGGCACCGCCCCCAGGATGTAGATCTCCCCATTGGCGACGCCAGTGACCGCCATGGTCGGCAGCACGGTGTCGACTTTCACCGTGAGGCTGGTGACACCGCTGCTGTTACCGGCAGCGTCGGTGCATGTCCCCGACGCCAGGGTGCCGCCCGTGTCGGCGGTGAACGGCGGCAGGACCGTGCAGGAGGCGACGCCGCTCGGGCCGTGGTCGCCGGCCGCGGCGAACGTCACCGTGACGGCGGTGTTGTTCCAGCCGGCCGCGTTCGCCGCCGGTGTTCGCGATGCCGTCGGCGGATTTGGCGCCGCTCTTGTCGATCTTCACCGTCACGTCGGTGGTCCCGCTGACGTTGCCGGCGGTGTCGGTGCAGGTACCCGAGACGTTCGTCCCGGCCGTTTCCGCGGTGAGGGTGCTTGGCGCCGTGCACGAAGCCACGCCGCTGGGCCCGACGTCGCCCGCCGACGCGAAGTTCACCGTGACGTCGGTGTTGTTCCAGCCGGCGGCGTTGGCCGGCGGCGTCCTCGATCCCGTGGGCGCGTTCGGAGCGCTCTTGTCGAGCTTCACCGTGACGTCGGTGCTGGCGCTGGTGTTGCCGGCGTTGTCAGTGCAGGTGCCGGAGACGACCGTCGACGCGGTGTCGGTCGTCAGGGTCGTCGGCGCCGTGCACGAGGCGATGCCGCTCAGCGCGTCGGTCGACGGTGTGAACGAGACCGTGACGTTGGCGTTGTTCCAGCCCGCCGCGTTCGGGGCCGGCACGTGTGACGCCGCCGGCGCGTCTGGCGCCGTCCTGTCGATCTTCACCGTCACGTCGGTGGCCCCGCTGACGTTGCCGGCGGTGTCGGTACACGTCCCGGAGACCACCGTGCCCCCCACCAACGTCTCGGCCGTCAGGGTGGTCGGCGCCGTGCACGAAGCCACGCCGCTGGGCCCAACGTCGCCCGCCGACACGAAGCTCACCGTGACGTCGGTGTTGTTCCAGCCGGCGGCGTTGGCCGGCGGCGTCCTCGAATCCCGTGGGCGCGTTGGGAGCGCTCTTGTCGAGCTTCACCGTGACGTCGGTGCTGGCGCTGGTGTTGCCCGCGTTGTCAATGCAGGTGCCGGAGACGACCGTCGACGCGGTGTCGGTCGTCAACGTCGTCGGCGCCGTGCACGAGGCGATGCCGCTCAGCGCGTCGGTCGACGGCGTGAACGAGACCGTGACGTCGGCGTTGTTCCAGCCCGCCGCGTTCGGGGCCGGTAAGTGCGACGCCGCCGGCGCGTCCGGCGCCGTCTTGTCGATCTTCACTGTCACGTCGGTGGTCCCGCTGACGTTGCCGGCGGTGTCGGTGCAGGTGCCCGAGACCGTTCGTCCCGGCCGTTTCCGCGGTCAGGGTGGTCGGCGTCGTGCACGAGGCCACGCCGCTGGGCCCGACGTCGCCCGCCGACACGAAGCTCACCGTGACGTCGCTGTTGTTCCAGCCGGCGGCGTTGGCCGGTGGAGTGCGGGTGGCCGTGGGCGGGTTCGGCGCGGTCTTGTCAATCTTTACCGTCACATCGGTCGCCGCGCTGGTGTTGCCGGCGTTGTCGATGCAGGTGCCCGAGACCAGAGTCCCGCTCGTCTCGGTCGTGAACGACTGGCTGGCCGTGCAGGAGGCCACGCCGCTCGGGCCGTTGTCGCCGGCCGAGGCGAACGCGACGGTGACATCGGTGGTGTTCCAGCCGCTGGCGTTGGGCGCCGGCGTCGCCGAGGAAGTCGGCGCGTTCGGCGCGGTCTTGTCGATCTTCACGGTGACCGAGCTGGTTCCGCTGACGTTGCCGGCGGTGTCGGTGCACGTGCCGGAGACCGCGGTGCCTGCGGTCTCGGCGGTGAGCGTGCTCGACGCCGTGCACGACAGGACTCCGCTCGGGCCGTTGTCGCCGGCCGAGGCGAACGCGACGGTGACGTCGGTGTTGTTCCAGCCGCTGGCGTTCGGCGCCGGTGTGGCCGATGCAATCGGCGCATTCGGGGCGGACTTGTCGATCTTCACGGTGAGGGAACTGGCGTCGCTCACGTTGCCGGCGTTGTCGGTGCAGGTGCCGGTCACGGCAGTGCCGGCAGTCTCGGCGGTGAGCGTGCTCGACGGCGTGCACGACAGGACCCCGCTCGGGCCGTTGTCGCCGGCCGAGGCGAACGCGACCGTGACGTCGGTGTTGTTCCAGCCGCTGCCATTGGGCGGCGGCGTGGCCGAGGCAGTCGGCGCGTTCGGCTTGGACGCGTCGCGTTTGATGGTGACCGACGAGTTGCTGGTGCCACCGGCGCTCGTCGCCGAGCACGTGAACGTCGTGCCGGCAGTGTCGGTCGTAACACTGGAGGGACTGCAGCCGGTCGAGGACGAGATTGACGACTGGGGGTCCGTGACAGTCCAGGTGAGGTCGACGTTGCTCGTATACCAGCCGTTGTTGCCCAGCGTGCCCGTAATGTTCGGTGTGATCACGGGTGGCGTCGAGTCGGATGGTGGTGGCGCGGCGACGTTGATGGTATAGGAGTCAGTCCCAACGTCACACGCCGGGCAGAGGTTCACCGTCGCCGACAACGTGACGGTCGCCGACGCTGGCCCAGTAGGGACGACGATACTCCATGTCCGAAAGATGCTGCTGTTGCTAGGTATCGTGATGCCAGAGGCCGTCAACGGAATACCTGTGGCCGTGGCACCCGTTACCGTGAGCGAGTAACTGATGTTGATGGACGAATTCTTGTCGCCGCCGGTGTTGGCGTTGATCAGCTCGAACGTCACGGGAGTCGTCGAACCGCTGGCAACTCTGAAGGTCGCCGCATTCGGGTTTCTGCGCTTGACCGTGACCTTGAGCGCGTCCGTGAACGTCGTCTGTGCCTTTGACACGCCGCCCGACGCCATCAGGTAGAAGCGGACCCCCAGATCGTGGTATTCCGGCGCCCACTGGTCCCAGCGCAGGTTGCCCTGCGGATCGGCGACGACGTCGATGACGTAGTCGTCATGCACCGCCGGATCTTCCTGGAACGTCAGCCGCACGGTTTCATTCGGCTGCCATCCCGTGCCGGTGATCAGCGCGAGCTCGCCCGGCGCGTAGTCGTCCTTATCGGTCCTGATGGTCGCAAAACGGTAGACCTCGGCGTTCGACGCGCCGCCGCCGTCGGCGATGGCATAGCCCTCGATGCCGGTCGGCGTCGTCACGCCAGCAGTGCGAGCCGCCGACATCGCCCCGGTCGGCGCGAACTGGCCGACGCCGTACGAGAACGGGTCGGGGAACTCGGCCGGCAGGAAGAGATCCACAGCGGACTGGGCGACGCCGTTCGACGTGCCGCCGCCGACGAGGACCGACGCGTTGTCGGGCAGCAGGATCGCAGCGTGACCGCGACGCGGCACCGACATCGCGGTCGTGAGCGGCGAGAAAGTCTGCGCGAACGGATCGTAGATTTCCGCGGAGGCCAATCGGCGGCGCCGTCGCTGCCGCCAGCCACCAGCACCCGGCCGTCGATGAGCCGCGTCGCCGACGCGTCCGTGCGCGCCGTCGACAGCTGGCTGTCCAGAACGGTGGCGGCCCCGGTCGCCGGATCGAGCACGACGGCCGTGCGCAGCACGGTACCGTCGACGCCGCTTCCGCCGGCCATCAGCACCGCGTCGCCGGCAAGGCGAGCCGCGGCATGTCCGCGGCGCGGTTCCGGCAACACGGCGGCGAGCGACGACGTGCCGGCGGCGACATCGAAGATCTCGACATCGCCGGTCACGAGCCCGCCGATGACGCCACCTGACACCACGATGCGCCCATCGCTCAACGCGGTTGCCGCGTGGCCCGTGCGTGCGAACAGCAACGCGCCGGCGCTGAGTCAGTGTCCCGGTGCTCGGGTCGTACAGCAGTGCAGCGCTCGACGGCGTATCGTCGGCTGCCGCCCCGCCAAGGATCAGCGTGCGCCCGTCGGGGAGCGCGACCGCTGCGCCGCCGCGGGGCACAGCGCCGCCGAGCCCGGCGTCGGCCCACGTGCCGGTGGATTGCGGTGACTGACCGCGCAGCATTGCGACGGCTGCCAACATCACGCCCGCGACGAACATCGACCGAACGCCGAAGGCTGCACGCATGCTGTCGTCCTCTCGCAGGGCGGCGAGCGGCACCTCCGCGGCACACGACCGCAGGACCCGCCTCGCCGGTAACTCCGTGAGGTGTGCTGACAGCAAGCGGGGTGCCGTGAAGCGCGACGACGCGGCGGCCTGGAGGCGCACTCGCGTAATCCGAGGCGAACTCGGCGGTCGTGACTCAGAGTTGCTCAGAGTCGCGACACTGCCACCGGCGTCTCGCTTCCGGGCCGGCCAAGAGATTAGTCTTGCTAGGTCGCGGGTCGTCGGCGCCGCCTGCACGGTATTGCGGGCACGTCGGGACAGCGGGCGCCCACGACTCGTCGCCGAACCAGATGTAGGCCTGCCGATCCTGGAATCGCCCCATTTTCGCCGCAGAACCGTGTGCTGTCGTGCAGTCCGCTGCGGGCGATTTGAGTATTGTTTGCGCGGCTTCCCCCAAGGAGCCTCGTATGCGCCCGACACCACTCAGGTATTCCCTGGCCCTGGTGCTGACCCTCATCACCACCGCGGCCCTCGCGCAGAGTTCAGGACCGTCGACCGACCGCCTCATTCGGATGAACGGCGCGCTGCCGGTCACGACCGGCACGCAAGTTGGCGCTACGGAGCTCGTGGAATTCTCCATCTACGACCAGGAGACCGGCGGCACGCTGCTCTGGCAGGAAACCCAGGCGCTCTCCATCGACGGCAGCGGCGGCTATTCGGTGTTCCTTGGCGCCATGAGCGACGGGCTGCCGGTGGAACTCTTCGCCGGGGGCGCGGCCCGCTGGCTGAGCGTCCAGAGAGCTGGCGGTCCGGCCGCGGCCCGTAGCCTGCTCACGGCCGTGCCCTACGCGCTCTCGGCGGCCAACGCCGACACCCTCGGCGGGCGTCCGGCCGCCGACTACCTGCTCACGCCGGCAGCCCGCCGGAGCGATTCGACCGAGCACCGCCGATCGATCCGCAGCCGCCGGGGATGGTAACCCCGTGCCGCTGGTGAACAACGGGACCGCGAACTTCATCGGGAAGTTCTTCAACAACGTCGACCTGATCAACTCGAGCCTCTACGACGCCGGCGGGCTGATTGGCGTGAACACGACGACGCCGCTCGACGTGTTCCACTCCGGTTCACCAACGCCGGGGGCACGCAGACCGGCATCGCCGTGCAGAATCTGAGCGGCGGCGCCACCGCCTACTCCGGCATGCTGTTCTACGACCATACGGGCGCGCTGCGGCAGTTCCAGGGCTACCGCAACACCACCGGCGAGTACCGCATCAACAACATCTCGCCGACCGGCTCGATCAATTTCATGATCGGCAGCGACTCGAAGTTCCTGGTGGCCACGAGCGGCGATATCGAAGCCGGGACAGCCCTGAACCCCCCGGGCTTTCGCGGCAACTTCACCGTCACAGCCTCCGGTAATGGCATTCAAGGTGTCGCCGTCTTCGACCGAGTGCCCGACGATGGCACGCTCGTGCGGTTCCGGCGCAACAGCACTACGGTAGGCACGATCGATGTCGCCGCGGGTGTTGTGTCGTACAACGCGTTCACCGGCTCGCACTTTGCGCGCACGGATGAAGTCATCGAGCGCGGGATGCTGGTGTCACTGACCGGGGACAACGGCCGCCTTGAAGACAATCCCGGGTCGGAGATTCTCTACGGCGTCAAGAAGAGCCAGCGGGCGAACGACCCCGCAATCATGGGCGCCTACCTCGCTCGTCAGCACGCCGCCAGCGCCAACCTCTCCGAATCCGTCAACCCGCACCTCGTCGAGGCCGTTGGCAACGGTGAGATGTGGGTCATCGACACGGGCCGGAATGTCGCCGCGGGAGCCTACCTGCTGTCGTCGGACGTTGCCGGCCATGCCATGGCCGATCCGGGCACGTTCGACGTGAGCTACATCATCGCGCGTCTCGCGGAGCCGATCGACTGGACGACCGTGACCGCCTCCGTGCAGGGCGCCGATGGGCGCCCGCACAAGCGGGTGCTCGCCTCAGTCTTCTTCGAGAACTTCGTGGTCGACCGGACCCGCAGCGCCGAGATCGAGCTGCTCACCGAACGCATCGCTGCGCTCGAAGCCGCGTTGAAGGCGCTCACCACGACCACCGTGCAGCGCTAGCCGCGTCAGCAACGGAACAGGCGCGTGGCCTCCGCCGCGAACGTGCGGTCTGGAGGCCCGCGCCTGGCCGCGCCGGCAGCTGAGGACGCGCGGCGCCGTGGACGAACCCTTCAGGCTTCCCGCTCGAGCTTCACGCTCAGATACGTGACGTGGAGAAACAGCAACATCAGCCAGCCGGCGCGCGGCATGCCGTTGTGGCAGCGCACGCGAACGTGCTCACCCGGCCGCGCCGTGAACGTCAGTGTGTCGTTGAAGAGCGTGTTGTTGACGCGGATGCGATGTGGACCCAGCGCGATCTCACGCGACAGCGGATGGCCGTATTTGATCTTGCCCCACGACTCGTCGTCGACCCAGACGTAGACCTGCCGATCCTGGAAGTCGCCGGGGCTGTTGCGGGAGATCGTCAGGTGCGCGCTGGTCGCCGGCGTGGGCGTGGCGACGTCGCCGCCATGCACCCCGTGCCAGGCGCGTTCGAACGCGTCGCGATCCAGCAGCGTGTCGGTGACCGGCGGCGCCAGGACAGCCGTCCGCATGACCGCGACAGCATAGCCCCGATTTCGCCGCAGACCGTGTGCTATCGTGCGGCCCGGTGCGGGCGAGGCGTGCCCGGCGAGAAAGGCCTGGGACCCGATGTACGGCGGCCGGACCGTGACGGTGGTGTTTCCCGCGTTCAACGAAGAAGCCCACATCCGTCAAGCGGTCGAGGAGTTCCTGGCCCCGGGCGTCGTCGACGACGTCATCGTCGTCGACAACAACTCCCGTGATCGCACCGCCGACGAGGCCCGCGCCACCCCCGCCCGCCTGGTCCACGAAGGGGCGCAGGGCTACGGCCACGCGCTCACCCGCGGCCTGCGTGAGGCCACCGGCGATCTGGTGATCCTGGCCGAGCCCGACGGCACCTTCGTCGGCCGCGACGTGCTCAAGCTGCTGGCCTACGCCGACGACTTCGACATGGTGTGCGGCACCCGCACGACCCGGGAGCTGATCTGGGCGCAGGCGAACATGGGCTGGTTCCTGCGGGTCGGCAACCTCGCGGTCGCCAAGTTCCTGCAGGTGCTGCACGGCGGCCCGTCGCTGACCGACTGCGGCTGCACGCTGCGCCTCACCCACAAGGCCGCGGTGGCGCGCATCGTCGACGATCTGACCGTCGGCGGCTCACACTTCCTGCCCGAGATGGTGATCCTGGCGCTGCGGCGCGGGCTGCGGGTGATCGAGGTGCCGGTCAACTACCGCGGGCGCATCGGCGAGTCGAAGATCACCGGCACCCTGAAAGGCACGCTGCGTACCGGCGTGGCGATGATCGCGCTGATCCTCCGCTACCGGGTCAGGCGATGACATGGCGGGCGGCGGCGCTGGCGGTCGGGCTGGCGGCGGCCGTGCCCTACCTGCCGACGCTCGACAACTACTTCGTGCAGGACGACTTCGGCGTGGTGGCGCTGCTGGCGAGCAAGCCGGCCACCTACTTCCCGCGCTGGTTCGTCACGACGTGGATGGAGGACATCTGGGGCTACACGCCCGACGAGATCCGGCCCTTCCCGGCGCTGTCCTATCAGATCGCCGCCGGGTTCGGCGCCGCCTCGCCGACGGCGAATCACGTCGTCAACATCCTGTTCCACGCCGGCAACGCGCTGCTCGTCCTCGCCGTCGCCAGGCGGGCGGCCGGTTTCCAGGTGGCGGCGGCCATGTTCGCCGCGCTCCTCTTCGCGCTCCTGCCGATGCAGACCGAATCGGTGGCCTGGATCACCGGACGCGTCGACTCGATGCCGGCGTGCTTCTTCCTGGCGGCGTTCCTGCAATTCGTGCGCTGGCGCGCCGACGGCCGGCGCCGCGACTACGTCTGGTCGGTGGTGTGGTGCGCGGTGGCGCTCCTCTCGAAGCAGAACACCGTGATCCTCGGCCCGTGCCTGGTGGCCTACGACCTGGTCGTCCGCCGCCAGCCGCCGCGACCGACCTGGGCGTGGCTGCGGCCCTACCTGCCGTTCGCCGTGCTGACCGTCGCCTACCTGGCGCTGCGCTACGTGCTATTCGGCGAGGTCGCGCGGGAGAGCATGCTCAACGCCCAGCAGCTGCGCGTGTTCGTGATGGACGTGGCCGTGCACCTCAAGCGGATGGTCTACGGCGAGCCGGGCGTGGCGATGGCCGGCGCGCGGCTGGCGACCTGGGTCGCGCGCCGCGGCCGCGGCCGCCATGCTTTACGGCGCATGGGCGGTTGGACGACGCGCCGCCTCGCTCATCGGCGTCGCGGTCTTCTTCGGCCTCGTCTGGATCGGCTTGTCGATGGCGCCGACGTTGGTGGCCGGATATGCGTCGCCGCGTCACATGTACCTCGCGTCGGTCGGTTGGGCGATCCTGCTGGCGGTGCCGGCGGAGTTGCTGTGGCGGCGCGAGGCGGTCGCCGCGCGCTGGGTCGCGGTAGCACTCGCGACGGCGGTGCTGGTCGTCTACGCCGCGCAGCTCCGCCGCGAGGTGGCGCTGTGGGACGTGCGGGCGATGGTCTCGCACCGCATCGTGCTCGACCTCGAGGAGGAGGCGCAGCGGATGCCCGCCGGCACACTCGTGCTCGCCGGGGCCCCGCGCCGCAGCTTCGACTTCGCCGTGCCACACGCGCTGCGTCCGCCCTTCACGGCCACCGACCTGACCGCCCGGCTCCGGGTGGTCACGCACTCGTCGATCCACTGCTGCCCGGCCCATCTGTGGGAGCCGCACACCCGCGGATTGCTGCAGGCGTGGATGGACGATCCGGCGCAGCCGCCGGTCGTGGTGTTCCACTGGGATCCGACGACCGGCGCCGCCTCTCGCGTCGACGACACGGCCGAGCCGTTCATGCGCTCGCTGCCGCCGCTGCTGCGGGAGACGCGCGACGTCGCCTCGCTCGACGCGATGCTGCTCGCCGTCGTCAGCAAGCTGGCCGAGGGCCGGGGGCCGACCACGGCCCGTCGGTGAGCCATCCATGGACCTGATCGCGTCGTTCTCACCGGATCCGCTGCCGCTGGCCGCCGACTTCACCCACGACTCGTGGCGCCGGACGCCCGCCGTGGCGCTCGATCGGTCGTGGCAGGGCACGCCGGCCCCACCAGAGCTCGACACGACGGCCCGCGTCCTGTGGACACCGACGCAGCTCTGGGTCGGCTTCGAGTGCCGGTTCACCGAACTCGACGTCGACAGCCCGTCCGACCCGGCCAGCGAACGTCACGGGCTCTGGGAACGCGACGTCTGCGAGGCGTTCGTGCAGTCGCCACGCGAGCCGGACGCCGACAGCTACAAGGAATTCGAGGTCGCGCCCACCGGCCAATGGTGCGACCTGGCCATTCGTCGCCCACGGGTCGACGTCGACTGGCGCTGGCAGAGCGGGATGCGCACCGCGGCCACGATCGACGCCGCGGCGGAGACGTGGCGCGCCGTGATGATGGTGCCGTTTTCCGCCTTTGGGATAACGCCGCGGCCCGGCGACTGCTGGCGCGCCAACCTCTTCCGTGTCAGCCGGCTGCACGGGACGCGGCACTACCTCGCCTTCGCGCCGACCGGCACGCCGGCCGCCGACTTCCACGTCCCAGAACGCTTCGTGCCGCTGCGGTTCGCGGCCTAGGCGCTCGTCGCGCCGGCGGCGTCAACCATTCGGTGGCGCGTTGCGTCTATACCGTTTGACGGTATACCGTAACGCGTCCGACCATGCCCGACTACCCACGCCGCCGTCTGCCGCAGGACCACCTGCCTCTCACCGTGCCGGTCTTCCAGATTCTGCTGTCGCTGTGCGACCAGGACCTGCACGGCTACGCGATCATCCAGGACATCCGCCGCCGCACGGCGGAGGAAGTCAGCCTGACGGCGAGCACGCTCTACGCCGCGATCAAGCGGCTGCTCGATGCCGGGCTCATCGAAGAGCGCGACGGACGGTCGCGCCCCGGCGACGACGACCCGCGCCGGCGCTACTACGGCATCCGGCCGGCCGGCCTCGACGTTGCCCGGCTCGAAGCCGCCCGCCTCGAGCGGGCGGTGAAGATGGCGCGGCAGAAGCGCCTGACCCCGCGGAAAGCATGACCGTGCGCCACCTGGCCGTCCGCCTTCACCGCGCCGCGCTCGGCCTGCTGCCGTCGCCCACCCGTACGCGGCTCGGCGCCCAGTTGGCGGCGGTCTTCGACGAGCAGGTGCAGGAGGCGCAGCGCCGCCAGGGTGCGCCGGGCGTCGTCGCGCGTCACCGCGCGTGAGCTCGTCTCGCTCGGCCGCTTCGCCTGGCTCGAACATCGCTGCGCGCCGCCGCGGCGGCCCGTCGACGACCGTCTGCTCGCCACGTCAACCGCTCCCGGGAGGACGTCCATGTTCGCCGCGCTGACCCAGGATCTCCGCTATGCGACCCGGCTCCTGTGGCGCAGCCCCGGCTTCGCCGCCGTCTGCATCGCCACGGTGGCGCTGGCGGTCGGCGCCAACACCGCGATCTTCAGCGTGGTGCACGGCGTAATGGTGAAGGCGCTGCCGTTCGAGGATCCCGACCGGCTGGTGGTGCTCGGCCACTACACCGACGGCGGCACGAGCCTCGACAGCACCACCCCAGGCAACCTGTACGACTGGATGCGGGCGGCGACGGCGTTCGAATCGGTCGCCGGATTTTCGCCCACCGAGCGCATCGTCACCGTTGGCGACGGCGCCGAACGCCTGCGCGGCGGCATCTGCGTCGGCCCGCTGTTCGAGGTGTTGGGCCGCCAGGCGGCGGAGGGCCGGGCCCTCACCGCTGCCGACGACGACCCGGGGGCGCAGCGCGTGGTCGTGCTCAGCGCGCGCCTGGCGCGGCGGCTCTTCGGTGGCCCGACCAGCGGAGTCGGGCAATCGCTGACCATCACCGGGGACCCGCACACCGTGGTCGGCGTCATGCCCGCGGACTTCGCGTTCTTCGACTACGACTACGAGTACCTGGGTACCAGCCCGGTTCGATGCGGCGTTCCGCGGCAACCGCGATCAGTACTTCCTGGCTGGCCTCGCCCGGCTGAAGCCCGGCCTGGACGTGGATCAGGCCAAGACCCAGCTCGACACGGTGATGGACGCCATCCGTCGCGACTACCCGCAATACACGCAGAACGCGGTGGCCGCGGTCGTGCCGTTGAAAGAAGTCCTCCTCGACGGCGTGGAGGGTCGTCTGGTGCTGCTGATGGGCGCTGCCGGCTTCGTGCTGCTCATCGCCTGCGCCAACCTCGGCAACCTCCTGCTGGCCCGGGCCGCCAACCGCCGACGCGAAATGGCCGTGCGCCAGGCCCTCGGGGCCGGGCACGCCCGGCTCGTCCGCCAGGTACTGGCCGAAAGCGTCTGGCTCGCTGCCGCCGGTGGCCTGGCCGGCCTGGGCCTCGGTGCCGGGCTGCTCCGGTTGCTCACGACGCATCTGCCCCAGGACCTGCCGCGTCTGGGCGGCATCGGCCTCGACCCCGCGGTGCTGCTGTTCACGGCGCTCGTGTCGGCGGCGGCCGGGCTGCTCATCGGCGTCTTCCCGGCGTTGCAGCTCGCCGGTGGGACGCCAATCACGGCGTTGCGCGACGGCACCCGGGTGATCGGACGCACCGGGCCACTGCGAGCCGGGCTGGTCAGCTCGCAGCTGGCCCTGGCGGTGATGCTGCTGGTCGGCGCCGGACTGTTCGCCCGGAGCTTCGCGGCGCTGCTCGAGGTCCCGCCGGGGTTCGACCCGGAGCGGCTGCTCACCTTCGCCACGTCGCTGCCGCCGGCCACGTATCGCACCGCCGCCGACCGGGCCGGGTTCTTCGAGCGCGCCGCCGTCGAGATCGAGCGGTTGCCCGGCGTACGGGCCGTCACGCTGACCACCACGTTGCCAGTGGCCGGACGCGGCAACGGCGCGTGGTTCAATCGCATCGATCGGCCGTGGCCGGCCGATCAGACGCCGCCCGGCGTGCCCAACCGCGTCGTCCGCGCCAACTACTTCGAGGCGATGGGTGTGCCCGTGCGGCGCGGCCGCACATTCACGGCTGACGACGGCGGCGAGGGGCGTCGAGTGGTCGTCGTCAGCGAGTCGATCGCGCGGCGCTTCTTCCCCGGTGAAGATCCGATCGGCAAGCGGATCTACATGGGCGCGCCCGACAATCGCGTCATCCCCGACTCCGAGATCGTCGGCGTAGTCGCCGACGTCAAGCAGGTCGGGCTCGACGAGGAGCGCCCCGAAACCGTGTACGCCCCGCATGCGGCGGTGCCGCTCATCACCAACCTGACGTTCGCCGTCCGCACCTCGACCGACCCGGCCGGCCTCGCCCCGGCCGTCCGCGACCTGATGCGCCGGCTCGATCCCGGGGTGCCGCTGGTCCGGATTCGGACCATGGACGACATCGTGGGCCAGGCCACGGCGCCGACCCGGTCGTCGATGGTCCTGGTCGGCGCCTTCGCCGGCGTCGCGCTGGCGCTGGCGATCGTCGGCGTCTTCGGGGTGTTGTCCTACACGGTGACCCAGCAGACGCCCGAGTTCGGGATCCGGATGGCGCTCGGCGCCAGCGCGCAGCGCGTGCTGTGGCTGGTCATGGGCCGCGGCATGGTGCCGGTGGCGATCGGGGTGGCTCTCGGTGTGGGTGGGGCCCTGGCGTTGTCGCGCTTCGTCCGCGGGCTGCTGTTCGGCGTGACGCCGACCGACCCGGTGACGCTCGGCGCGGTCACGTTGGTGCTCGTGGCCACCGCGGCCACTGCCGCCTACGTGCCGGCGCGTCGCGCCACGCGGGTGGATCCGGTGAGGGTGCTGCGGGAGCAGTGACCCCCGGTTCGGCTAGGCTTCGGCCGTCTGATTGACCGTCGAGACCGCCAGGTGGGTCAGCTTGTTGTTGGCCGCCTTCTCCTGGTCGAGGATGTTGCTCAGCAGATCGTGCGCCTCGGTGTTGCCGAGCACCTTGGCCCACTCGCGCAGCGAACCGTAGCGCGAGATCTCGTAGTGCTCGATGGCCTGGCAGCAGCCGATGAGCGCGACGTCGAGCGCGTCGTCCGAGGCGTCCTCGATCACGCTCTCGGTCTCGGCGATCAAGCCGTCGATGGCCGGGCACTTCTCGCCGGAGGCCTCCTGGCCCAGGGTCTTGAAGACCCGCTGCAAGGTCTTGACGTGGTCCTTGGTCTCGCCCAGGTGTGCGGCGAGGGCGTCCTTCAGCTCGGGGTGACAGGCGGCACGCTGGGCCTTGGGGATGGCCTTGGTGAGCGCCTGCTCGGCGTAGTAGATGTCCTGCAGCGTGTGCTCGAACACGTCGTTCAGTGTTTCCATGGTCCGTCTCCCTGACTGCCGGGTCAGGAGCGAAGGTGCCCCGTCGTCCGACCGTGATTGGGAGAGCACAGCGCGTGCCAGCGCGCAGACGTGGTGAGGCGGGGAATCGAGCGGTGGAGTGGGTAGCGGAGTGCCGAGGATCCCACCGGCGCTGCCTAGGTCAGGGCCAGCGCCGGTGTGATGGATGTTGAGGTGTCGACCGTGGTCAGCGGCACTCGACGCCCTTGTCGATCTCGCGGCCGATGAGCGCGCCGACGCCGGCACCGAGGATGGCGCCCAGGGGCTTCGAGCCGCCGGGGGCAATCACGCCGCCGAGGACGCCGCCGGAAATGCCGCCGACGATGAGGCCGGTGGTGCCGTCGTCGCGTTTGCAGTAGTAGCGATTGTCCGATCCGCGGTAGATGCGGTCGTTGCGGCCGAGATAGCGAGCCTGGTACTTGCGATCGTTCCGGTAGTAGCGCGCCGCATCGTAGCGCCCGGCGTCGTAGCGGCGATCGTCGTAGCGCCGGCCGTCGTTGTAGCGGTAGTCGGAGTAGCGGTCGTCGTCCCGATCACGACGATCGTGGTGTTTGTCGTGGCCCCGACCGCGACCCTGAGCCAGCGCCGGCACCGGTTGGAGACTGACCGTGCTGGCGATGAGCGCGGCGATCACAGCCGATTTGAATTTCGTCACAGCTGACCTTCCCTCCGCGGTCCGGTGGGACCTAACGGTAGGAGTGCAATGAGCGTGCCCGCGAGAACGGCGAATTCAGGCCTGTTTTGCCGATCTGGCGATGGCCACTGAGATCAGGGGAGGACGATGGAACGCCCGAAAATCTGGTCGGAGTGACGGCGAGCCTGCGGGCTGGCTCAGGAGCGGATGGGGATCAGCGAAGGCTGGTACCGGTACGGGGATTCGAACCCCGGTCCCGTGGCTGAGAACCACGTGTCCTGACCCCTAGACGATACCGGCACGGGTCGCTGGAACGTTCAACGGTACTCGGCGACGCCGCGGACTGTCAACCTCACCACACGCGCGGATATCATCAGTCGATGCGGATGTTGCGACGCGCCTTCGTGACGCTGATAGTGATTGCCGCCGGCAGCGCCGGTGTCGCCTGGTTCCTGGCCGGGCGCGAGGCCGGCCCGGTCATCGAGGTCAAGAGCCCGGCCCGGTTCGTCGGCCAGACCGGTTCGCTCGAGCTGTTCGTGGACGCCCCGGCCGGGCGCCTCACGCGGCTCACTGCCACGCTGGCGCAAGGCGACCAGACGATCCCGGTTTTCGCCCTCGACCCCGACGGCACCGCCGCGGCGGACCCGGCCGCCGAGGTCAAACAAGCGTCGTCGGATCGGCTCTGGGTCATCCGGCCGATCGGCAAGACGGCACAGCCGGCGCTGGTGCCCGGCAAGGCCACGCTCACCGTGACCGCCGGCCGGCCGGTGCTCTTCGGCTACCGCGAGGCGGTCAGCACCGTCACCCGTGACCTCGAGGTGCGCCTCGATCCGCCACGGGTCGCGATCGTGTCGACGCACCACTTCCTCAACCTGGGCGGGTCGGAGTTCGTCGTGCTGCGGGCCACGCCGTCCGATGTCCAGACCGGCGTCCGGGTCGGCGACCAGTCGTTCACGGCGTTCCCGGGAAAGGCCGTCGGCCTCTCCGACCCGGCGCTGCAGGTGGCGTTCTTCGCCCTGCCCTTCGATCAGGACGCGGCCACGCCGGTCGTGGTGTTCGCCCGCGACGAAGCCGGCAACGAAGCCACCGCGCGCATGGATTGCCAGACCTTCCCGAAGCGGTTCCAGCGGTCGCGCATCGCCCTCGACCGCGCCTTCCTCGACCGTGTCGTGCCGGACATCGCCGCCAACACGCCGTCGCTGGGCCTGGCCGCCGGTTCCGGGACCGACCGGCTCGACGGATTCCTGGTCATCAATCGCGACTTGCGCCAGCAGAACAACCAGGCGATCGCCGCGCTCGCCGCCAAGACCGCGCCCGAGATGCGCTGGCAGGAGGCGTTCACCCAGCTGGGCAACACCCAGGTGGAGTCGCGGTTCGCCGACCATCGCACCTACGTCTTCGAGGGTAAGGAAGTCGACCAGCAGACCCATCTCGGTTTCGACCTGGCCTCGACGCAGCAGGCGCCGGTCACCGCCGCCAATCGCGGCGTCGTCGTGCACGCCGCCTACCTCGGCATCTACGGCAACTGCATCGTCGTCGACCACGGGCTGGGCGTGCAGTCGCTCTACGGGCACCTGTCGTCGATGGAGGTGAAGGAGGGCGATACCGTCGACAAGGGCCAGACCCTCGGCCGCTCCGGCACCACCGGCCTGGCCGGCGGCGATCACCTGCACTTCACGATGCTGGTCGGCGGCGTGCAGGTGAATCCGGTGGAGTGGTGGGATCCGCACTGGATGGAAGACCGCGTCTTCCGCAAGATCCGCGAGGCCGGCGGCACTGCGCCCACATCCGCCCCGGCAGGGAGATAATCGCGGCGTGGCCAGCCTGCAGGCGCGGTGCGTCGCGAGCCGACTCGTGGCGACGATCGGGATCGTCGCCGCTGCCGCAGCGTGCAGCAGCGGCCCGGCGTCGACGCCGCCGAACACGGCCACCAGCGTCGACCCCGCGACCAGCGGGACGGTGCGGGGCCGCGTGATCCTGGACGGCACACCGCCGCCGGCGGCCACCGTGCGTCTGGACGGCGACAAGACCTGCGCGACGTTCGCTCCCGGAGCCCGGCGCGCCACCGAAACCTACGTCGTCGGCGCTGAGGGCGGGTTGGCGAACGTCTTCGTCCACGTGACCGCTGGACTCGACGGCCGCAGTTTTCCGGTGCCCCAGGAGCCGGTCGTGCTCGACCAGCAGCGGTGCTGGTACGTTCCTCGGGTCGTCGGCGTGCGTGTCGGCCAACCGCTCGAGGTGCGGAATTCGGACCCGCTCCTGCACAATGTGCGGGCCAACTCGGCGGTGAACGAGCCCTTCAACCAGGGCCAGCCGGTGCAGGGCATGCACTACGCGCACACCTTTTCCACCGCCGAAGTGATGGTCCCGATGAAGTGCGACGTGCACGCCTGGATGAACGCCTATATCGGCGTCGTCAACCATCCCTATTTCGCGGTCACCGGTGCCGACGGCGCCTTCACCCTGGCCAACCTGCCACCGGGCAGCTACACCGTGGAAGCGTGGCACGAGGCCGCCGGCACGCAGTCCGGCACCGTGACCGTCACCGCGCACGGCACGGCGTCGTTGTCGCTCACCTTCACGGCGCCCACGACATGAGCGAGATGCCCGCGCCCACGCACTCGGCGACGACGTCGGGCCAGGTCCTCGCGGCCGTGCGGTCGCCATCAGCGGCCGCGGACTACGTCGCGCTCACCAAGCCGCGTTTGAATCTGCTCGTGGTCGTGACCACGCTGGTGGCCTACTACGTGGGCCGGCGGGCCGGCGCGCCGCTTGCCGAGCTCGTCCACACGGTGGTCGGCACGACGCTGGTCGCGGCCGGTGCCTCGGCGTTGAATCAGGTCTGGGAGAAGGACACCGACAAGCTGATGCGGCGCACCCGGCGGCGGCCCCTGCCCGATGCCCGCCTCGCCGTAGCCCCGGCGCTGTGGTTCGGCGTCGCCCTCACCCTCGCCGGCCTGGTCGAGTTGTGGCTCTTCACCAATCCGCTGGCCGCGATGGTGGCGCTCGTCACCATGCTCACCTACCTGATCTGGTACACGCCGCTCAAGCTGCGCTCGTCGCTCTCGACCGTCGTCGGCGCGATCCCCGGAGCGCTGCCGGCGCTGATCGGCTGGGCCGCGGCCACCAACACGCTGTCGCTGCCGGGGTGGGGGCTCTTCGCCATCGTCTTCATGTGGCAGATGCCGCACTTCCTGGCCATCGCCTGGATGTATCGCGATGACTACGCGCGGGCCGGGATGCCGCTGCTGCCGGTGATCGAGCCCGACGGCCGCAGCACCGGCCGTCAGGCGGCGCTCTACGCCGCGGCGATGATTCCGGTCAGCCTGCTGCCGACGGCCCTGGGCCTGGCCGGTCCACGCTACCTCGCCGCGGCACTGCTGCTCGGCGCGATGGTGCTGTGGCTGGCGTTCGGGTTCGCCGCCACGCGCTCGCACGCCTCGGCGCGGCGGCTGTTCTTCGCGACGATCATCTACCTGCCGCTGTTGTGGATCGTGCTGGTCCTCGACCACGCGAGCCGTTAGAGCGCTGTCGAACTGTATGTAGGGCAGGGCAGAGGTTTACGCGCCTCGCCTTGAGGCGGCTCTGAAGAGCCGCCCTACACGGATTCTGGATCTACAAGTTCTGCGCAATCCATGGCCTTCTCCACGCTGGTCAGTTACCTGGCCGGCCTGGGTCTGCTCCGCTGGCGGGACGGGGCCGGCGCGCCGCGTCTGCCTGATCGTCCCGATCGCCGATCGACCTGCTGCTGCTCGGCTTCTTCAAGTACGCCGACTTCGGCCTCCAGAACGCCACCGCGGCTGTCCGATCTGGCTGGGCCATCCGATCGCTTTCGACCGTTGCACATCGTGCTGCCCGTGGGCATCTCCTTCTACACCTTCCACACCATCACCTACATCGTTGACAGCTACCGCGGTGTGATCACGCCCACCCGCAACCTGTTCGAGTTCTCCTCCTACGTCTCGCTGTTCGCGCAGCTGGTTGCCGGGCCGATCGTCCGCTTCCGACAGATCGAGCAGGACCTCGAACACATCGACCAGGCCGAGCGGCCGCGGTCGACCTCACCGCCGCGTGGTCGTTCTTCGCCATCGGCCTCTTCAAAAAGGTGCTGATCGCAGACTCGATCGCGCGCGATCATCGACCCGGTGTTTGCCGGGCACGCTGTCGCTGGCCACGCTCGGACGCCTGGCTGTGTGATGCTCGGCTACACCTACCAGCTCTACTTCGACTTTTCCGGCTACAGCGACATGGCCGTCGGCCTCGGGCTGATGTTCGGGCTCCGCCTGCCGCAGAATTTCAACTCGCCCTACAAGGCGGTCGGACCCGTCGGACTTCTGGCGGCGCTGGCACATCTCGCTGTCGACGGTGCTGCGCGACTACCTCTACGTGCCGCTCGGCGGCAGCCGCGGCGGGACGGTGCGCACCTACCTGAACCTGCATGATCACCATGCTGCTCGGCGGGCTGTGGCACGGCGCCGCCTGGACCTTCGTGCATCTGGGGCGCCTACCACGGCCTGCTGCTCTGCCTCACCCGGATGGCCGGCCCGCGGCTCGACGCGGCGGCGCTGCCGGTGCGGCGCCTCGGCACCTTCACGCTGGTGGTCGTCGGCTGGGTGTTTTTCCGGTCGCCGGACCTGGCCACGGCGGGACGACTGCTCACCGCGATGTTCACGCCAACCAGCGGCGAGCCGCTCCTCGACGGCCCGGCGCTGCTCGGGCTGCTGGTGGTGGCGGGCGGCATCGCACACCTCGCGCCCAACACCTTCGAGCTTCGATCACCATCCGCGAACGGCGGCCACGGTGGCGATGGCCGGCCTGTTCGTCGCGTGTCTCGTCGTCCTCTACACTGGGCACGCCACGCCGTTCCTCTACTTCCAGTTCTGATCGGCGCCGCCCCATCGTGCTCGCTCGCCTCCTGCCCGTTCTCCTCGTTGCCACGCTGGCCGCCGACGGCGTCACGCGGGCGCTGCCGATCGACTGGCTCACCTTCCGGCCGTGGGAGGCGGCGAGTCAACAGGTGCCGCCGGGCGCCGTCTTCGAGCCCCATCGCGAGATCGACTGCCCCCGCTGCTACGGCGACCTCGCCAACCTCGCCAACCTGCCGCGCTACCGCGTCTACCGTCACGAGCGTTCACAACGGATGCACGGGGCTACCGCAACCGCGCCGATCTGCTCGGATCGGGCCCATCCGCGTGCTGCTGGTGGGCGACTCGTTCGCGGCCGGCGCGGGCCTCACCGACACGGATACACTCGGCGCCAAGCTCACCGCCAGGCTCGGCGTCGGCGTCTACAACACGGCGCCGATGGTCTTCGGGCCCACCGGATACAAGACGCTGGCCCGAGGTTTCGGAGCGGCCTCAGGCGTCGTCGTCATCCAGCACCTCGGCTGGGCCGCGACGCCGCCGGTGGGTACTCGACGCCGATGCGCCGGCACCGATGCCCGCCGTCACCGCGTACTCGCGGTTCTGGGGCAGCTTCTCGCGCGACGTGTTTCCGGCGCGGATCCTCGCCAACCAGCTGGTCAAGACGGTACAGACTGGCGGACTACTGAGCAACCCATTCGCCGACTTCGCCACCGTCGAGGAGCTGGCCAACGGCCAGCCCATGCTCTTCCGCACCTCCGACATGCTGGTCTGGGAAGGCGCCCGGCCGCCCTTCGAGGTCTGGGCCGCGCCCCGAATGCGCGACAACGTCGCCTACTACCGCTGGGTCCAGGAGCAGATCCGGCCGGCCGGGCTCACCCTCGTGGTGCTGCTGGTGCCGCACAAGTTCACCGCCTATCAGCCGTTCCTCCGATCGACGCCAGCGTTACGACGGGCGATCGACCCGTACTTGCCGATGCTGGCCGGCGAGATCCGTCGCGACGGCCTCGTCGTGGTCGATTTGAGTGCCCCGTTCCATGCGGCCGCGGAGCGCGGACTGACGTCGGGCGAGCTGGTCTACTGGCCCGATGACACGCACTGGAGCCCGTACGGCGTGGACGTCGCCACGGCGGCGATCGCCGAGACCCTCGCCGCGCATCGGCTGCCCTGACGCGGCGGCAGGGCTTAGAGCTTGGCGCTGCCAGCTGAGCGCGGTGGTGGTCGCCCACGCCGGGGCACGTTCACGCCATGCAGCGCGGAAATCCGCGATGCTGGGCCGCGGAAGCCTGCGGCCGTGACGATTACGGATAGAGCAGGTACTTGGCTCGCAGGCGCCGCCACCCGGCCTCGGCGCCGGCCCAGCCGGCGGCGATCGCGGCCGGGTCCTCACCGGCTTTGGCGCGGGCGAAATCCGCGCGCGAGCCGAGCAGCCGCTCCGACGTCTTCTTGTCGAACTGGTCGCCGTGCTGGCGCCACAGCGCCGCGGCGATCTCGAGGCCGACGCGCGCCGGCTGCAGCGCCTCCCGGTTGGTCACCACCATGAACACGCCCTGGCAGGGCACATTGGCGTGCACGCTCGACATCGGGGTGAACTGCACGGGATAGAAGCGGATGCCGGGCAAGCCCCGGGCGTTGAGCGCCTGCGCCAGTCGTGGACCGTCGATCCACGGCGCGCCGATCTGCTCGAACGGCTGATCGGTGCCGCGGCCGACCGAGACGTTGGCGTACTCGATGGCGCCGATCCCGGGATAGAGCGCGGCCTGGGTCAGGTTGCGGATGTTGGGCGACGGGTTGACCCACGACAGCCCGGTGTGATCGAACCACTGGTCACGCCGCCAGCCTTCGAGCCGGACCACGGTCAGGTCGGCGCCGATCGACCGCTCGGCGTTGAACAGCATCGCCAGCTCGCCCAGCGTCAGCCCGTGGCGAATCGGCATCGGCATGTAGGCGATGAAGCTGAGCAGGTCGGCGTCGGGCAGCGGCCCCTCGATCTGCCAGCCGCCGATCGGGTTGGGCCGATCGAGGACGACGACGCGGATCTTCCGCTTCGCCGCTTCCTCCATCGCGTAGCCCATCGTCGCCGCGTAGGTGTAGAAACGCGCGCCGACGTCCTGCAGATCGAGGACCAGCGTGTCGATGCCCTGCAGCATCGCGTCGGTGGGCCGTCGCGTCTCGCCGTAGAGCGAGTGAATCGGCAGCCCGGTGGCCTCGTCCTTCGACGACGCCACGTCCTCCGTCGAGCACGCCGCGGATGCCGTGCTCGGGGCTGAAGAGCGCGACCAGCGACACCCCCGGCGCCTTGTGCAGCAGGTCGATGGTCGGCGTGCCGTTGGCGGCGCGCCCGGTGTGGTTGGTGATGAGCCCGACTTTGCGCCCCTGCAGCAGCGCGAAGCCGTCGCGGGCGAGCACGTCGATGCCGGTGAGCACGCGCGTGGTCGGCGTACCGGGCACGGGCCGGGCCGGGTCGGGCGAAGCGCCGAAGTCGGTGCCGGTCGTGCGCAGGCTGGTCGGGTCGTCGAGCCCCGGCCCGCCGCTGAGCGCGGCGGCGGCGATGGTGGCGACGCGCGCCCGCAGCGGCGTGACGTCGCCGCTGCCGTCGGGATGCAGGCGGCTCGAGAGGAAGATCACGAACAGCTTCGTCCGCGGATCGACCCAGATCGACGTGCCGGTGAAGCCGGTGTGGCCGAACGAGCCGAGCGGCATCAGCTCGCCGCGGTTGGCCGAGAAGCCCGTGTCCACGTCCCACCCGAGGCCGCGCTGCGCGCTCAGGCTGGCGGGGGTGGCCGGGGTGATCATCTTGGCCACGGTCAGCGGCGACAGCACGCGCCGCGGACCAAGAGCGCCGCCGCCGAGCAGCATCCGCACGAAGCGCGTGAGGTCGCGGGCCGTGCTGAAGAGACCGGCGTGGCCGGCCACCCCGCCCATCCGTCGCGCCGTCGGATCGTGCACGACGCCGCGCAGCGGCTCGGCCTCGGGCGCCTTGCACGGCCACGCGTCGAGGAAACGGCAGCGCTCGGTCGGCGCGATCCGGCCGACGCGTTCGAGCGGCGGCTGGAAGCCGGTGTCGGTCATGCCGAGCGGCTCGAACACGTGCCGGCTGACGTACTGCTCGAGCGGCTCGCTCGACGCCCGCGCCACGATGTGGCCGAGGAGGAAGAAGTTGATGTCGCTGTAGACGAAGCGCTCACCGGGCGGCGCGGTCGGCACTTCGTTGACCGCCAGACTCGATGGCCGCCTCGTAGCCCTTCCACGGCTCGCCGAGATCGACGTCGGGGCGCAAGCCCGAGACGTGCGTGAGGAGATGGCGGACGGTGATGGCGCCCTTCCCGAAGCGCTCGAAGCCGGGCACCCACGACGCCACCGGATCGGCGAGGCGCACGGTGCCCTGCTCCACCAGCTGCATCACCGCCGTCGTGGTGGCCACCACCTTGGTCAGCGACGCGAGGTCGAAGATGGTGTCGAGCGACATCGCCTCGGCCACCGGGGCCACGGCGCGCTGGCCGTACGCCTTCTCGTAGACGACCGTGTCGCCGCGCCCGACCACGACCACGGCCCCGGGCAGCTGCCGGGCGACGATGGCGCGCTCCACCACCTCATCGATTCCGGCCAGCCGGGCCAGGTCCATGCCGGCGGGCGGCCGGGCCGCCGCCGCGGGCCGCGGGGCCGGCTGCGCCCAGGCGGCCGTCACCGGCGTCCAAATACACAGGAGGGCCATGACGGCCCCAGTCAGCCGGGCGCGGGTGGGCATGGCCATGACGGCCTGCTAGCATATACACTTGGAAGGTTTTCCGGATTTCCAGGGAGAGACACTACGATGCGTGAAAGTCTGAAGCTGTCGCTCGCGGCCCTGGTGGTCGTGTTGCTCGGCGCACTTCCCGTGGCGGCCCAGACGGGTCGCATCGGCGGGCTGGTGAAAGACGACAAGGGCCAGCCACTGAAGGGCGCCACCGTGGTCGCCGAGAACCCCGCGGCGTCGCCGCCGTCGTTCACGGCGACGACCGACGACAAGGGCCGCTTCTCGATCATCGGCCTGCGCGCCGGCAATTGGAAGCTGACGGCGTCGGCGCCGGGCTTCCAGCCCTCGGTCGGCCAGGTACCGATCCGCACGATCGGTACCCCGAACCCACCGGTGGAGTTCACGCTCGCCGCCGGCGCGACCGGCCCCGCCGGGGCGTTGGCCGGCGTGAACACCAAGGAGTTGCAGGGCGAGCTCGCCGCCGCCGAAGCCAAGTTCACCGCCAACGACTACGACGGCGCGATCGCGGCCTACCAGGCCATGCTCGTCAAGGTGCCGGCCCTCACGATGCTGCACATGCAGATCGGCCGGGCGCAGCGCATGAAGAAGGACTACGACGGCGCGCTCGACTCGTACAAGAAGCTGCTCGCCGCCGATCCCACCAACGAACGCGCCAAGATCGAGATCGGCATGACCAACCTCGAGAAGGGCGACTTCGCGGCGGCCGAGACGGCGCTGTCGGAAGCGGCGCAGAGCACCAGCGCCAGCCGCGAGGTGTTCTACAACCTCGGCGAGGTGAAGTTCGCCAAGGGCGAGACCGACGAGGCGATGAAGGCGTACCAGCGCGCCATCGACATCGACCCCAACTGGGCCAAGCCGTACTTCAAGATGGGCCTGGGCAAGCTGCAGAAGGCCGACATGCCCGGCGCGCTCGAAATGATGGAGAAGGTGATCGCCGTCGAGCCCAACTCCGCCGAGGCCGCCCAGGCCAAGGCGCTGATCGAACAGCTCAAGAAGGGCTAACGCCCTCTCGATGTCTCCCAGTGCCATCCGGCGGCCCGATGGGCCGCCGGTTTCGGCCTCCGGGGCCCGGCGTACCCGTGTCCTGGTCATCGTCGGCGTTTTCGCCGTGGCCGTGGTCGCCTCGGCGCTCATTGGCTGGCGCTTCGCGCGCGAGTCCACGCCGGTCACCGGGCCCATCCTCCTCATCTCGATCGACCCGCTCCGCGCCAACCGCCTGAGCTTCTACGGCGGCCACACGCCGACGCCCAATCTGGATTGCCTGGCGGCCGGCGGCATGGTCTTCACCCGCGCTTACGCCCATGCGGCGGCGAGCCTGCCGGCCCACACGTCGTTGCTGACCGGCCAGCTGCCCTTCGATTACGGCGTGCGCGACGACGTCGGCTTCCGGCTCGCCGACGACGCCCAGACGCTGGCCTCGCGGCTCGGCGATCGCGGGTTCGACACGGCGGCCGCCGTCTCGACGTTCCTGCTCCGCGCGGAGACCGGCCTCGGCGCCGGGTTCGGCCACTACGACGCCGAGCGTCCCGCGCCGCCCACGGAATCCCTGGTGCCGCCGGTGGAGCGTGACAGCGCCGCCACGGCCCGCGCGGCCACGGAGTGGCTCGACGCCCAGGACTCGGCCCGGTTCTTCTACGCGCTGCAACTGAACGGCACGCCCGGTCCATCCGACACCGGCGACTCCCGCCCGGTGACCGAGGACGCCGATGCGGTGGCCATCGGCGCCGCTGACGCCGCCGTGGGCGCCGTGCTCGACATGTTGCGCCGCAAGGGCTGGTACGACGAGGCCCTGGTCGTGGTGACGTCGACCAATGGCGGCCCGGCCGACGCGACCGGCGATGCCGTGCGCGACTACTCGCTCGACGCGGCGGCGATGCAGGTGCCGCTCGTGGTGAAGATGCCCGGGGCCGCCGAGCCCGTGCGCGTCGACACGCCGCTGCAGCACATCGACCTCACGCCGACGGTGCTGGACCTGGTCCGCGCGCCGGGATCGTCGAGCCTGCGCGGGCGCTCCTTCCGCGGTCTCCTCGAAGGCGACGGCGACGGCCCGGCCGACGTCCCCCACTACGCCGAGGCGATGTCAGGCGCGTTGCGCTTCGGATGGGCCGAGCTGGTCGAGCCGGCCGACGGGACGTTCCGCTCGTCGGTCACGAACACTGTGCCGGCCGTGGCCTCGGAGGCCGACCGCGATGCGCTGGCGACACTCGGCGAAGTGGCGCCCACGCTCCTGCCGATGAGCGACGGCACCGTTGACCGGCCCGATCCGCGGACCATGAGCGTCGTGCTGCTCGCCTACAGCGCCGCCGCGCGCCACGACGCGACTCGGGCCTTCGCTCTGGCAATTACCGCGTATCACCGGGTCGTCACCGCGTCCCCTGGCGACGCCAACGCCTGGTACCGGATCGGGCTGGCGGCGGCGCGGCTCGGCCGCGTCGACGAAGCGCTCGCCGCCTTCGACCAGGTGAGCGTCCTGCGCCCCGGCCATGCGGAGGCGGCCATCGAAGCCGCCCGGGTGGAAATCGAGGCCGGACAATTCGACAAAGCCAGCGCCCGCCTGACGGCGGCGCTCGAGACCCTGGCCGGCAACCGCGCCTGCCGCCGCCCGGGCGGCCGCACACGATCTGCTGGCCGCCATCGCCGCCACGCGCAAGCACCCCGACGAGGCGCGGGCCGAGGCGGCGCTCGCCGAGAAAGCGCGGCCCGATCTGCCGTTTGCGGCGTTCATGGACGCGCGCTTGGCGCACGACCAGAACCAGAGCGAGCCGGCGCTCGCCGGCTTCGATGCGGTGATCGAGACACTCGCCGGCCGCCCGGTGCCGTTCGACGGGCTGCAATGGTACCGGGGCGACTGCCTGGCCAGACTCGACCGCCATCCCGAGGCCGTCGCGGCCTTCGAGCGCGCCATCGCCGAAGCGCCTTTCGATCTGCGTGCGTACACCAGCCTGGCCACGTTGCAGCGAGCCTCCAACCGCCGCGACGACGCCGTGGCCACGGTGGAGCGCCTGGTGCGGGCCGTGCCGACGCCGGCGGGATACGCGACGGCGGTACGGCTGTCGACGGTGCTCGGCGACCGTGAACGGGCCGTGCAGCTGCGCGCCGAGGCCCGACAGCGGTTCGCCGGCGAGCCGCGCACTGCGAGCTGCTGCCGGACGCTAGTGGCCGGCCAGCGCGTCGCCCGATTCAGAGCAACGCAGCGGGGTGACGCTGTCCGCGACGGCGTTGCGCCATAGCCAGCCCGGTCAGGCCCGCGAGTGCGGCAGCGGTGGCGATTGCGACAAAAATCACAGCGCCGCGGGCGCGACGCCCGGACGCCAAGTAAAGTTCGTTTCCGGCGAGAGTCGTCAGCGCGACGGCACCAATCAATACGGTAGCTGAGAACGCAACGTATCGTGAGGCGAGCATGTAGTCGGGACCGTAGGTGAGCCGGCCGGCCACGGTGAGCACGCCGGACACGAGCCCGTAGGCCACGACCGTGCCCCACAGAACCACGCTCCGTCCGACCCTGGCCCGACGAGCGCCGCCCATGAGATACGAAAGTACCAATCGCCAGGCCGACGAGCACGGCGCACCCGGCCACCAGGGCGATCTCGAACTTCGTCTTCGCCAACGGCAGCCGGTCGGTCCTCGCGCTGAGCCCCGCGCCGACGTAGGCTAACAGCCCTAGGAGCGCGTCGCGAGGGGCGGCAAGGACCCGGCTTGAGCTCGGCACCGATCCGACGGCCAGGTCGTGGAAGTCGAATCCACGCACAGGCAACCCACATTGAGAGCCACGACGCCCACATCCGCCAATGCCGGCGATGCGACCCCCAATGCGTCCAGACGATGGCGGGCACCGACAGTAACCAGACGAGGATGCCGTTGGCGTACCAGAACATCGCGATTCCGCTCAGCACCGCGGACGACGCCAGCAGGGTCGGCAGCGACGTACCCGCCGCGACGACGACCAGGATGACGACGAGGCAGAGGAAGGGCACGTCGACGATCAGCTGGATGCCCCAAAAGAAATTGTCGTATTGCGTCGGTGAGAACAGCCACAGGCTCACTAGGCCGAGCGGCAGAGCCCGCGCCAGGGGGCGCAGTCCAATCGTACGGCTCCACAGATACACGAGGCCGGCGGCAACGCCCGCCAGGAGTATCTGCGTCAACAGCATCTCTCGGCGGACGTCCCATTCGCCGAGCTGGGCCACCGTGACAAACAATAGCTTGGGGAAGAAGGGACGGCTCTCGTTCGCCTGCGCGAGCAGCTCGCGCACCGGCGGGAGCTGCCAACCGCGGCTGAACATCGTCGCGATCGACCATTGATCGCCGACTGGCACGTCCACGCCATAGCGACCGACCAGCGCCACCGAGATCAGCAGTGGTGCCAGGACCAGCACCACCACGAGCCACGAGCGCGGATCGCGCGTCGACCGCATGACGAACACACTATAGTAGGTGTCGTCGAGGCACCTGCAACGTGATGGCCCTGGTGTGAGCGCTGACCACGTCGTCATCCTGATCCCGGTCTACAACGACTGGACCGCCGTGTCGCAGGTCCTCACCACTCTCGATTCGGTGATGGCGGGACGCGCCGGCGTCGTCTCTGTGCTGCTCGTGGACGACGGCTCCTCAGAGCCGATCGACGGCGCGTTCGACTCCTTCACGCCGACGACCATTGACACGGTGACGGTGTTGCCCCTGCGCCGGAACCTCGGCCACCAGCGCGCGATCGCCCTCGGACTGGCGTATGTCGCCGATGCCGTGCCGTGCCGCGAGGTGGTCGTGATGGACGGCGATGGTGAGGATAGCCCACACGACGTGCCTCGCCTGCTCGATCGCTGCCGCGCCCTCGGCGACCAGCAGATCGTGTTCGCGGAGCGGACACGTCGGGTCGACCGTTTAGTTTTCCGCCTTCTCTATACCTGTTATCGCTTCGTCCACTGGCTGCTGACCGGTGTGCGCGTCCGCGTCGGCAACTTCAGCGCCGTTCCAGCGCCGCTGCTGCGGCGTCTGGTCGTGGTCTCCGAATTGTGGAACCACTACGCCGCTGCCGTGTTCGCCGCCAAGCTGCCCCGGGCGTCGATCGAAACCGTGCGTGCGCGACGTGTTCACGGCGAAGCCAAGATGCGATTCGTCTCGCTGGTGGCTCATGGTTTATCCGCAATGTCGGTGCACAGCGAAGCGCTGGCCGTGCGGCTGCTGGTCGGCAGCATGGTCGGCGCCGCGCTCTTCGTGGGCGGAGTGCTTTTAGCGGCGTGGTACACGGCCACGAGCGGCACGGCCGTGGCGACATCGGTCGTCGCCGGCGTCATCGTCGCCTTGGTGCTGCTGGGAGAGCTGATCTTCCTGACGGCGATGCTGGCGTTCCGGACACTCCAAGGCCGCGCGGCGCAGGCGTTTTTGCCGGTCCGTGACTTCCGCTACTACATCGAGGAGCCGATCGTGGTCCGGGGACGAGCGGCAGCCGGGGCCGCAGGAGCTCGTCGGGCATGAGCCGGGCCGGGTACCAGTACGAGGGCGACGAGCTGGCGCTCTTCCAGCACGCCGTCCACTGGAAGGCCTACTTCAAGCAGCAGATCGCGCCGTACCTGCGCGGTGACGTGGCCGAGGTCGGCGCCGGCTTCGGGGCCACGACGCTGCACCTCGTTGACGGGCGCCAGAACTCGTGGACCAGTATCGAGCCCGACGCGGCAATGGCGCAGACGCTTCGCGATCACGTGCCGTCGCAGCTCCATGGCGTACGGGTGTCGGTCGTCACCGGCACCCTCGCCGATCTGCCGGCCGCAGCGCGGTTCGACGCGGTGATATACATCGACGTCCTCGAGCACATCGCCGACGATCGTGCCGAAGTAGCCGCCGCGGCCGACCGGCTCACGCCTGGCGGCTCACTGGTGGTGCTGGCGCCAGCACACCAGTGGTTGTACTCGCCGTTCGATCGCCGGATCGGCCATCACCGGCGGTATACGACGCGGTCACTCGCTGCGCTCACCCCAGGGACAGCTTCGCTCACCCGGGCGTGGTATCTGGACGCCGTCGGGCTCTCCGCCTCGGCCGCCAATCGCTACCTACTCGGCCAGTCGATGCCGACGCTCCAGCAGATCCGCACCTGGGATCGCCTCATGGTGCCGGCATCGCGGGTGATCGACCCGCTATTGGCTCGGCGTCTCGGCAAGACGGTCGTGGCGGTGTGGACCAGACGTTGAGGCCTGGTCAGCGACCCGGCCGCGCGACACGGCGCTGGGCCTCGTCGATCATCCGGTCGATGTTCGGCGTCTTCGGATCGCGCTCGCGGGCAGCGCGCCAGGCAACCAGCGCGTCGTCGAAGCGCCCGGCCCGTGCCGCCAGCACGCCGCGGATGACGTACGGGCGGGCCAGCGCCGGGTCGACGGCGATCGCGGCGGCGACCGCCGCCTCGGCCTCGCCGACTTGGCCGCGCTGTGCGTAGAGCCAGGCGAGCGACGACTGCTGCGCCGCCGAGTCGGGGAAGGACCGCAGGCTCTCGGCCAGGTCGTCCTGGGCCCGGGTCAGCACCTCGCCGACGCGGCCCGGCGCCGTCACGACCTCCAGGGCGAGCAGCGCCTCGGCGGCGCGCGCCCTGACGACACGCGCGTCGTCGACCAGTCGCGCGGTGAGGACCGCCAGGACGCGCTCGTCGCGCGAATCGAGGGCCCCGAGGGCGCGGACCGCCGACGCCCGTACCATCGCTTCCGGATCGGACGCCGCACCGAGCAACGCACCGAGCGCCCGCGGGTCGAGCGGCGCGCGCGGGCCGACCGGACCGGCGCCGGGGCCGAGCCGCGAGGTCGAGGTCTGGCTCTGGACCGGCGGGCCGTCGAGCGCACGCGAACCGGCCAGGCCGCCGATGAACTCCAACGCGCTGGCGCGCAGCACCGCGCCCTGGGTGCGATCCACGGCGATGACGGCCAGCGCCGGCGACAGCCGTCGCGTCGCCGGTGCCCGCCTGGTACATCGTCGTCGCCACGCGCGCGCTCTTGGCGCGGCGCTCGCCGTCGCCCCACCACGCGTCCATCTGGCGCGCCGCCCACTCCGGCGGCTTGTCGTCGTGGCACGTGGTGCAGGCGTTGGGCACGCCGAAGGCCGCGGTGGTCTCGGGCACCGGCGGCTGAAAGGTGTGATCGCGGCGACGCATCAGCAGGCGCCAGTTGACGTCGCTCATGTGACAGCTCACGCACCGGCTGCCGTCCGAGTCGGCGCGGTGGAACGAGTGGGCGGCAATCTGCTCGTCGGTCCACGGAATCCGGCTGTCGGGACCATCGGCCGGCCGGCTCGTGATGCGCGGCCGAACCGAGCCGGCGAGCACCGTGGCCCCCTCGACCGGCGTGGCCGGCGGCGACTGGTGGCACTGCGTGCACAGCTGGTCGCCGGCGCGCCCGTCGTGCACGTTCAGCTTGAGCGAGAAGTCGAAGGCCGAGCCGTGCGCCACGTGGCAGTTGGTGCACGTCACCGCCCCCGCCTTGAAGCAGCCCGAAAGCGTCAGCGCCTGCGGACGATTGAAGCGATTGGGCCGGCCATCCGGCCAGAACTCGCCCTGCGCGTCGAACTCGGGCAACGGCTCGCTGACCAGGTACGGCAGCGCGTGGTCCTCGTAGCGATCGCCGGCCGCGAACGAGGTGAACAGGTTGCGCTTGTTGCCGTGACAGTAGGCGCAGCTGTCGAACGTGCGCCGCGGGTCGGCCGAGCGCGGCGAGAAGATCTTGAGCGTGTCGGAGAGCTGCCGATTGGAGGCGCGCGAGCTGTAGCGCGGCATCGTCGACGGATCCTTGGCCCAGGCCTCGGTCAGGGCGATGTGCTCACGGCCAGGGCCGTGGCAGGCCTCGCAGCCGATGCCCATCTCGGTCCAGTGGGTGCGGTAGGCCTTGGCGGCCGGGTCGTAGCCGCGGTCGAGGTTGGTGGCGTGGCAGTTGAAGCAGTTCACGTTCCAGATCTGCTTCAGGTCGTGCGCGCCGTCGGGGACGGGCGTCGTCTCCTTCCAGTCGAGCCAGCGGCCGCTCTCCACGTGCCAGAACACCGGCAGCACGTACATCTTGCCGTCGGGCAGCGTCGAGAGATAGCCCTGGAAGCGTTTCGACCCCAAGGTGTAGTCGACGCGATACGACTCGGCCGGACGATCGCCGGCACGCACCGTCACCATCGGGCGGCCGTCCTTCTGCGCGAAGGTGTAGGCACGGCCGTGGGCGCTGAGCGTCGCCCGGCCCGAGAAGTCGCCGAGCAGCGTCGCCTCGGCCACCGGCCGCGTCATCTGGACGTGGAGCGAGGCCTTCCATTTCGCGTAGGCCTCCCGATGGCACGACTCGCACGCCGCCGAGCCGACGTAGCCGTCGCCCGCCGGTGCGCCAGCCGCCACCGGGCGCGCCGCGTCCCCCGCGGGGACCTGGACGTCGTGGCTGGCCGTGACCCACGTGGTGGCGACGAGCACGCAGGCGGCGACGCTCAGCAGCAGGCTGCCGGTGCGCATCGCGTCGAGTCTAGCAGGGGCGCGGTCCCTTCAGGACAATCCCACCAGCGTCGTGTACAGCGCCTCGATGTCGGCGACGAGCCGCTCGGCCGAGTAGGTCGCGACCACACGGGCGCGGCCGTGACGCCCCATGGCCGCCGCCCGATCGCGATCGGCGAGCACCGCGAGCACCCCGGCGGCCAGCGCCGCATCGTCGTCCATCGCCGCGAGAATGCCGCTCGCCCCGTCTTCGACCACGTCGGGCACGCCGCCGACGGCGGTCGACACCACCGGCACGCCGGCCGCCATCGCCTCGATCAGCGCGACCGGCGATCCCTCGTTGCGGGAGGTCAGGACGACGACGTCCAGATCGGCGTAGAGCCGGTCGAGGTCGGCGCGCCAGCCCAGGAAATGCGTCGCCGTGCGCAGCCCGAGGGCGTCGACCAGCTGCTCGAGCGCCTGCCGCCGCTCCCCGTCGCCGACGATGAGGAACCGGGCACGCGGCATCGGCCGCATGGACCCGCGCGGCCGCCGCCAGGAACACTTCATGGGCCTTGATCGGCACCAGTCGGGCGACGATGCCGATGAGCGGCGCGTCACCCGCCTGCAGCTCCTGCCGCAGCTCGCCGCGCCGCCGTTCGGCCTGCAGCAGCGGGCCCAGGTCGAAGCCGAGCGGCACGGTGGCGTACTGCTCCGGGCGACCGACGCCGAGCTCGAGCAGCTCGTCTCGGACGCGGTCGGTCACGGTCAGCAGGCGATCGGTCCGGGTGGCGAGGCGGCGCTCGATGGCGCGGTAGACGGCGGTCTTGGCCGGCGAGAAATACCCGCGCAGCACGTGGCCGTGGAAGGTGTGCACGATCACCGGCACGCCGCACAGGATCGCGGCCAGGCGGCCGACGGCGCCGGCCTTGGCGGTGTGCGTGTGGACGATGTCGGGCCGCACGCGGCGAATCAACCGCATCAGCGTCCACAAGGTCCGCAGGTCGCGGAGCGGCCGGATCTCGCGACCGAGGTCGGGGATGACTCCGACCGCTGCGTCGCGGCCGTGCAACGCCAGGTAGTTGCCCTCGGCGGCGTCCTCCGTGCCGGTCACCAGCGTGGTCGAGAACCGCGCCGGATCGAGCCGCGCGCGAGGAGCGTGGCGTGGATCGCCGGGCCGCCGATGTTGAGGCGGGCGATCACCCGGACGACGCGAATCACATCGTGTGGGTTGGAGCCGCTCATGCCGTCACGGCGGCGCGGCGGCCCGCGGCCCGGTGCCCGACGGCACACCAATAGGGGGCGTGCTCGTTGAACACGATGCGTTCGAGTCCGGCCGACTCCATCATGATGCGGATTTCCGCGCGGGTGAATCGCCACTCGAGACGGGTTCCGAGACGGTCGAGGGCGTCGTTGCGCATCACATAGAAGCTGCGAGCCCGATAGTAGGCAAGCGGCCAGCCGTCGACGCTGGCTCCGACCCGCTCGCCGAGCGCCGCGATTCGGGCGAGCGGCCAGTAGACCGTGGTGGCAACGATGTCGCTGACGACGAAGCGGAGACGTGATGGGAGCCTCGACACGCCGAGCCGCACCAAGTTCGACGCCGCCCACAGCGCGCGGAACCAGAATGGCCGGTTGTCGAACCGGTAGTAGAGATACAGCGAGGAACGGCGCTCCGGGCTTGAGGGCGAGACGCAGGCCTGCAACGCTCCTCTCGGGTCCGGGGTGTGATGGAGCACGCCGAGGCTGTAGCCGAAGTCCATCGACCCCGGGACGAACGGCAGGCTGGACACCGACGCGTGGTGGAACTCGCAGTTCGGCTTCCCGGTCAGCTGGCGCCGGGCCACGTCGAGGGCGGTGCTGCTGGCATCCACACAGTGCAGGCGCCCGACACGATCGGCGACGACCGCGGCCCACCGGCCTGAGCCGCATCCTGCATCGAACCCTTCGGCGGCCGTTGACAGCGTGGCCCACGGGAAGTGAGCGAAATACTGGTCGAAAATACTGGCGCGTTCGGCCGAGGACAACGTCGCGTTGTCGAAACGCGCCCACTCGTCGCCGAAACCCTCGACCGTCTTGCGGTCTTCGTTTTTCATGCGGCGGGCGGCTGGGCTCGAAGCGTCGAACGCGGCCAGCCGCTCGGCTGAGTGTACCCTAGGACTGCAGGTCGATTGACCGGCACCGGGCACTCTCTGATGTTGCCACGCGAGCCGGGACCGGCTACACAGGAGACGGGCGTGCCCCACGCCATGCCAATTCCCGAAGCCAGCGTCCCAGCCACCGCCCCACCGGCGTCTCCAGACTACGCCGCGTGCCCGGTGTGCTTGCAGGTCGGTGCGTCACTGGTCGGCCGGCGGGAGTCCCTGCAATTGGTGCGCTGCCGGGCCTGCACGCTGATCTTCACGTTCCCGCCGCCGGTGGAGGCCGTCGCGCACAAGTACGTGCACGCCTACGATCTGGCCGAACACTTCGCCGAGTGGCTGCCGCGAAAGCGCGTGCTCTACGAATCACGGCTGCGGAGCCTGCCGGCGCCGACCGCAGGTCGAAACCGGCTGTGTGACGTGGGATGCGCCGATGGTCAGTTCCTGATGGCGGCACGGGAGCAAGGGTGGCAGGTCTTCGGCGTGGAGCTCAATCCACCGGCGGCGGCGCGTTCCCGGGAGCACGGGATCGAGGTCGCAGAGGGCACGCTCGAGGCCCTCGACGGCCTCCCCTGGGCCTCATTTGATCTCGTGACCAGCTGGGACGTGCTCGAACACACCCCGACGCCTCGAGAGTTCGTCCGCCGGTTGCGCCGACTGGTGAAACCCGACGGCCTGGTCGTGGTGACGACGCTCAACGTGGCCTCGCTGGTCTACGCCGTCTTCGGGCTCGAGTGGAGCATGATCTGCGAGGATCACTTCACCTACTGGAATCGACGATTGCTGCGGACGCTGGCGCAGCTCGAGGGATTCGAGGCGACGTCGTGCCACACGTTCGGTCTCGGTCGCGACTTCGTGACCCGGCTCGATTGGAGGACGGTACCGGCGCCCGGGAACGTCCCGGCGACGGCGGCATCGCGGTGGGACGTCAATCCCCTGGTCGTCGCCGCGGAGCGGGTCGTGAACGCGGGATTCCGTCACCTCGGCGGCGGAGTCGGTCTGGTCGCTGAGCTGACGCCCTCGCGATGACGGGCCCGGGACGAGAGGCCGTGGCACGCGGTGTCACCGGCGACTCCATGGCCGCGCTCGGTGGCCGCGTCATCAGCGTCGTCGCGGCCCTGGCCCTGTCGTTCGGCTTGTTTCGGACGCTCGGGCCGTCGCTCTACGGTTCCTGGTCGCTGTTGGCCGCCCTGCTCACTGCCGCGACGGTCGTGGATTTTGGCGTTCCTGGCGCCGTGGAGCGCGGGTTCGCCGTCAGCCGCGTCGGCGGTGATCACGCCGCCGCGACCGCGACCCTGGCGGCGGCGATGTGGTTCGTCGTCGGCGTGGGTACGCTCGGCCAGCTCGTCGTGTGGAGTTCCCCGTTCGTCGAGGCGGCCGTCGGGAGCGAGCTGCGGGCCGGTGCCCGGCTGCTCCCGGTCGCGTTCACGATTGTCCTCGTCTCGCTGATCGTCAGCGGCGCGTTGACCGGCCTGCGACAATTCGTCTCGAGCTACGCGTGGCGGGCGGCTGGAACGGTGCTGGGCACGGCTCTGGCGCTGTGGCTGGCCAGCACCGGGGAACGACAGCTCGACGTGCTGATGGGCGCATATGTCTCCGGGTTCCTGGTGACGATCGCCGGATGCGCCGTCCAGCTCAAACGACACTGGCCGTCAGTTCGCCTCCTGTCGTGGCCGCGCCGGGACGGCGTGACCGAAATGCTCCAGTTCGGTTCCGCGCTGCAGGCGGCGGCCTTCGCGCCCTTCGCCGCCGACTACGCGTTCCGGATTCTCGCGGCGAGCCGATTCGGCGTGGCCAGCGCCGGAACCTATGATCTGGCTGCCCGAATCGCCATCGGCTTTCGCAGCCTGGTCAGCGCCTTGCTCTCGGCCCTGGTGCCGCACGCCGCGCAGCTGTATGCGAAGGGGGACGCAGCCAGGGTGCAGACGTTGCACCGGCAAGCCACCGACGCGACGCTGCTGTTGATGTGCCCGGCGACGGCGCTGGGGCTGCTCGTCGCCGGAGATCTCGCCCGTGCCATCGTCGGCGGCAGTGCCGGGGAGGCTGCCGGCACCCTCGGCACTGCCACCGCGGCGTTGCTGCTGGCCCACGGCGTGGCGACGATGTTCGTTCCTGCCCTGATGATTGCGCGGGCCGCACGGCAACCGTGGCCGGAGGCGATCGGATTCGCGGTCGCCGGCGTCGTCGGACTGGCGCTGCTGCCGATCATGCCGACGATGCCAGCGGCCGCCGCGGCGCTGTGGGCCGCTCACGCGGTCGCTCTCGGACTCGCCGCCGGGCGGGTCTCGCGCGTGCTGGTTCTCGGGCCGACGCTGAATGAGAACTCGCGCGGTCTCGCCACGGTCACTGCGCTCGCCCTGGTCGTGGCCTTCGTCGTCCAATTCGCTGGCCGGGCCGCCGGGCCGCCACTGCTGGCCTCGATGGCCTCTGTGGCCGCAGGCTCGGTCACCTGGGCGGGCCTGGTGTGGCGCCTCGGATTGGTGCCACACGGCATCCGGGCGAAGTTTGCCGCCCTGCGCGGGGACGTCACAGAATGACTGCGCTGCCGGCGGGGCCACCGTATAGGCTGGTCATCCTGGAGATGGACCCATCGTGATTGGTGCCAACGCTTACCTGTCACTGTCTCTGTTGCTGCTGGCGATGGCCGCCGTGCCGCTGGGTCGGCGTCTGACCGGCGACTACTTCCACCCCGCCGTCCTCGTGCTCGGAACGTGGGCGGCGACGCTCGGCCTCTTCTTTCTCCATGTGATTCCGTACGCGGCCATGGCCGGCTCGACCTTCGGGCTCATCGTCGCTTCCGTTGGCGCGTTCGTCGTCTGCAGCGGGCTCGGCCAGCGCTGGGGACAGCGGCTGGGCCCGCGACCGATGCCGCCGGTCGCTCCCGAGCGGTGCCTGATCGTCATGGGGCTGCTCGGGTGCCTGGGCCTGATCTGGTACGCATCGGCAGTCGCGCAGGTGCTCGGCTTGGAGGCATTCGTCGATCGGCCGTGGCGGATTCGTATCGCGCTCTCCGACCGCTCGGTGCCATCCAACTATCTGGCCCTCGAGTTCCTGTGCCTGGCGACACCGATTCTGGCCGTGGCATTGGCGCTCACCGGCCATGCCATCCGGCGCTGGGTGTGGGTGCTGGTTGCCGTCTGCACCCTGGTACTGGGTCTCCACTGATCGCACACAGTTCTTCGTCGTGCTGCTGACCACGTATTTCACCTACGTGCTGAGCGCCGGTGCCCGACTGACGCTCGCAAAGCTGACGATCTTGACGGCCGCGGTGCTCTTGAGCCTCGGGTCGTACTTTCTGCTGGTCGGTGTGTGGCAGGGCAAGACGCCAACCAATTTGAACGTCGAAGTGCGGATCCCGACGCTGGAAGTCGAGTCGCGAGCGGCCAAAACCGCCAGAACGGCCACCGGCCAGCCGCAATCGCCCGGTGCGCCCGCCGCGCCCATCGAGGTCGAAGCGACGCCGGCCTGGGTTACGCAACTCCAGGACAGCCTGCGCGGGACCTCGACCATCTATCTCTACGCGACGGCCTCGTACGCCGCCCTGGATGTCCTGTTGGCCAATCCTCAACCGAGAACCTTCGGCCGCCAAGCCATCTATCCGCTCGGCCGGCTCCTGGAGCGCCTCGGCATCGTGTCGGGTATGCCGCCCGGGATTCCGCCGTTCGTCCCGCTTGGACTCACGAGCGGCCAGGATGTCTCGTTCAACGCCTACACGTTTCTCTACTATCCGGTCAGTGACTTCGGGCCGGCCGGCGCGTTGGTCTACGCCGCAGCTATCGGTCTGATGACCGGCATCATCTACGGTGTCTTCTCGAGAAATCGTCGATCGGCGTTCTGGCTGATGACCATGGGGCACATCTGCGCGGCCCTGGTGCTCACGGTGTTCATCAACAAGTTCAACAACACGGCCAGCTGGTACATCTACGCGTGGTGTTGCGTCCCTTTCCTGCTGACCAAGGTCCGACCGAATTCGGTAACTGAGTAGCGTCCCCGTTCGGTGACGCAGGCAAGGCGGCGGTCGTCCGGCGCGGCTCACCCGATGACGTCGACCAGGCTCTCGTCCATGACCGGTGCCGGCGGTTGCGGCGGCGCTGTCGGGCGCGTGTCGATGAACATCTGGAACCACAGCTCCAACATCAACAGGTTCCAGAGCTGAGGGTGCCACCGGGCAACCGGCGCGGTGCTCGCGAGCATCCGCTCGATGAACGGCATCTGGAAGTAGCCGCGCTGGCGGGCGGTGGCCCCAAGCAGCACGTCATGGGCGAACTCGTAGCAGCTCGTGGGCGAACCAGTGATCGATCGGCACGCCGAACCCCTTCTTGGGCAAGGTCAGCAGCGGCGCCGGCAGGCGGCGCCGGGCCAGCACGCGCAGCAGGTGCTTCTTCTCGCCGCCGCGGAGCTTGAAGCGGGCCGGCAGGCTGGCCGCATACTCCATCAGGTGGTGATCGAGGAACGGCGATCGGCCCTCGAGCCCGTGCGCCATCGTGGCGATGTCCACCTTGACCAGGAGGTCCTCGGGCAGGTAGGTCCGGACGTCCACGTCCATGGTCCGTTCGAGCCGGGTCGGGGCATCGGACGCGTCGAACGCCCGCTCGAGGTAGGCCACCGAATCCTCGGTGGCCGCGGCCAGGAACGCCGGCGTGACGAGCTGCGCCTTCGCTGCTCGGGTCGAAGTGGAGCATCCAGCCGGCGTAGCGACGGTTAGGCGGTTCGGCGATCTGGCGCAGGAACCGGCGCGCCCGGCGCACGACGCGAGGTCCGGCGCCGCCTGCAAGGCTGGCGGCCGCGGCCGCCGCGCGCCGCAAGGGCCAGGGCACGGCGTCCAGTCGTCGGGCCAGCTCGCCGGCGACGTAGCGGTCGTAGCCGGCGAAGTTCTCGTCGCCGGCGTCGCCGTTGAGGGCCACGGTCACATGGCCTCGCGTGAGCGCTGACAGGATGTAGGTCGGCAGCGCTGACGAGTCGGCGTACGGCTCGCCGTAGTGCCAGACCAGCTGCGGCAGCAGTTCCAACGCGTGCGGGCGGACGACGAACTCGGTGTGCTCTGTCTCGTAGCGGTCGGCCACCAGCCGCGCCGCCGGCAGTTCGTTGTACTCCTGCTCGGTGAAGCCGATGGAAAACGTCCGCACCCGCGGCGACAGCTCGGCCATGAACGACACCACCAGCCCGGAGTCGAGGCCACCGCTCAGGAACGCCCCCAGCGGCACGTCGCTGATCAGGCGCTTGCGCACCGCGTCGCGCAGATGGGCGGTGAGGCCATCGAGGGCCTCGTCATCCGAGACCGTACGCTGTCGGCCGTACGAGGCTTCCAGTAGCGCTGCACGGCGAGACCCGGCCGTCCTCGACGATCAGCGTGTGGGCCGGGCGGCAGTTTGCTGCACGCCCGCGAACCCGGACCGCGGCGACGGCACGTACTGCAGCTCAGGTAGTCGGAGATGCGCCTGCAGGTCGGGCCGCGCCTCGAACGCCGGGCTCGGCCAGAAACGCCTTGGGCTCGGACGCAAAGGCGATCCCGTCGCCGTCGAGGCGGTACCAGAAGGGCTTCTTGCCGACGCGATCGCGGGCCACGAACAGCCGCCGACGCGGCCGTCCCACAGCGCGAACGCGAACATCCCGTCGAGGCGGTCGACGCAGCCGTCGCCCCACTCCCGGTAGGCCGCCAGGATGACCTCGGTGTCGCTGGTCGTGCGGAAGACGTGCCCGCGGCCGGTCGAGCTCCGCCTTCAAGCTCGAGATAGTTGTAGATCTCGCCGTTGAAGGTGATGGCCAGCGCGCCGTCGGCGGTCCGCATCGGCTGGGCGCCGCCCGGGCTGAGGTCGATGATGGCCAGCCGCCGGTGGCCGAATCCGACCGGGCCGTCGCAGTACACGCCGTCGCCGTCGGGTCCGCGGTGGGCGATGAGGTCGCACATCCGGGCCACGACCGCGGCCTCGACCGGCGCGCCGGTCACGAAGTTCAGGCGGCCGGCGATGCCGCACATGGGCGAGGTCTCCTCTGGGTCACTGGCCGATCTTCGTGCAGCGTACCTGATGCCGCGGTCAGCCGGCCAGGAGTTCAGCGAGCCGACGCTCCCACCGCGTCACCGAGTAGCGCTCGATCACGCTCTGCCGGCCGGCCCGTCCGATACGCCGGCGCAACGCCGCATCCTCGATCAATCGCGATAGCGTCTCCACCCATTCGGCGTCGGTGGAGGGCAGGAATCCGTCCTCGCCGTGCCGGATGATCTCGGTGTTGACCCCGACCGGGCTCATCACGCTGGCGGCGCCCATCGACATCGAGAGCAGGCCCTTCAAGCCGCACTTGCCACGCGTCCACTCGTCGTCGGGCAGCGGCATCAACCCGATCTGCATCTCGCGCAGCATCGCCAGCTCGGCGTCCGGCGACCACGGCTCGCCGCGGATGCCGAGTGGCAGGTGAATGAACGACGGATCGCCCATGACCCGAAGGCGAATGCGGTCGCCGTACCTTCGCCACGACCCCCTCGAGCACAGGCAGCAGCGTGCGCAGGTGCGCCACGGTCGACGGACTGCCGCTCCACCCGATGGTCACGGGCCCGTCGTCGTCGCGCTCGGGCGGCGGTGCGAACCAGTCGGTGTCGATGCACGTCGGCACGACGTGCACGGCGTGGGAGTACCTGGCGCGCCCAGGTCGCGAGGTACTCGTTGCCGGCGATCACCGTCCGCGCCAGCTCGGCGATACCCGGCATCTTCCGCACGTTCTTGAGCCACGCGTAGCCGCGATTGGCCTCGGAGACGTTGGGCAACCAGATCGCGTCGTCGAAGTCGAGCACGACCGGCGCCCGCAGGCTGGCCAGCCATTCGCTCCAGGCATTGCCCAGGAAGAACGCTTCGCGCTGCACAAGGAACACGTCGACGTCGCGGGCGTGGAGCACGCCCTTGACGCGCCGCATCGCCGCCTTGGCGGCGATCGCCGCCTTCTTGGGTGCCGCTTCACGACCGTAAAACACGCGGAGGTCTTCGCGGCTGAGCAGCCAGTCGTAGCGCACGTCGATGCCGCGGCGGCGCAGGGCAGGAAGGAACGCCTCGACGCGGTAGCGCTGGCCGGGGCTGCGGCCGGGGGCGTGGAGCGCCAGGAACGCGACCCGCAGCGAGACCGGTGGCACCGCAACGGCACGCACCGACGGCGACACCGGCGTCGGTACCGGTGTGACGCTGGGAGGCGCGGGCGCCGTCGCCGGCCCGACCGCGGCGCGAATCACCTCTTCGGGCGCCAGGTTCGCGGCCACCCCTTCGAAGACACGGCTGTATTGGTCGACGACATTCGGCCACGCGAAGCGCTCGGCGCTGCGCCGGGCCTCGGCGGCGAGCCCGGCACGCAGACCGGGGTCGCGAATCAGGCGCTCGATCGCGTCGGTCATCGCGCGCTCGTCGCCCTCGGGCACGACCAGGCCGCACCCCTGGCACATCGCCGGGGCCTCGCCCACAGCGGTGGTCACGATCGGCAGACCGGTGGCGCACGCCTCGAGAATCGCATTCGGCATGCCCTCGAACTTCGACGACAGCACGAAGATGTCGGCGGCGGCGTAGCGGTCGAGCAGGTCCGGCGCCGCGCCCAGGAGCTGCACGTGGGACGACACGCCCAGCGCGAGGACCTGGCGCTCCAGGGCGCCGCGTTCCGGCCCTTCGCCGGCAATCCACAGGCGGTGCGCCACGCCGCGGTCGCCGAGCGCCTTCGACACCCGCAGCAACAGCGTGTGGTTCTTGACCGCAATCAGGTTGCCGACGGTGAGCAGGAGCGGTTCGTCCGGGGCGAGATTGAACCGCTCGCGCACCACGGCCCGCACCGGCAGCCGGTACGGCGCCGCATCGACGCCGTTGGGAATCCACATGAACCGTTCCGGAGGGAATCCCGCGTCCAGATGGTTCGCCAGGGCGGCACGCGAGTTGGCCACGCAGAGGCGCACGCGACGGAAGCTGGCCCGGTCGAGGCGGCGGGCCAGGAGCCGTCCCTTCTCGTCGAGCCCGGCGCTGCGCAGCGCGTTGATCACCGGGGCCCCACCGCTCACGAACCGTCCCAGCAGGTTGGCGCGCAAGCCGAAGACCGTGACGACGTCGGGTTTCCACGATTGCAGGACTGTCTGCCAGTCCACCAGCACCCGGCCAAGATTGGTCCGGTCCCAGCTCAAGTGCCACAGCTGCTCGGCGGCGCGCTTGTAGTCGCCGGCCAGCGGACCGCGGGCGCCGACGACGCAGATCGCGCTCGCGAAGCGGGTGGGATCCAGCCGCGTCACCAGTCCCGTGAGGAAGCGTTCCGTGCCGCCGATGTCCGATGTGCCCACCAGGAACAGGAGGCGGAGCCTGGGCATGTGAGAATAGCGTAGCAGTTCGCGACCGGCCGCCGGGTGCTGCCGGCTGCCGGAGCGAGACCACGCATGGACACCCGGCCTCCTCGCGACACCGCGATCGCGTTCGACGCGCAGCGACAGGCCGGCGCCCGCTTCGCGTTCGGACGCAACTGGTCCCGGTTCCTCACCGAGCTCGACGACGAGCGCATTCGGATCGCGGAGCGCTCCCTCAGTGCGCTGGTCGAGACCCCGCTGGCCGATCGCTCCTTCCTCGACATCGGCTCGGGGAGCGGGCTGTTCTCCCTCGCGGCGATGCGGCTCGGCGCCCGGCGGGTCCATTCCTTCGATTTCGATCCCGACAGCGTGCGCTGCACCGAGAGTCTGCGGCAACGGTTCCTCGCCGCGGACTCGCGCTGGACGATCGATCGGGCCAGCATTCTCGACGACGGATACGTCGCCGCCCTGGGCGCCTGGGACGTGGTCTATTCATGGGGCGTGCTGCATCACACGGGTCAGCTGTGGATCGCGCTCGAGAACGCCGCCCGCTGTGTGGCGCCCAGTGGCACCCTGGCCGTGGCGATCTACAACGACCAGGGGCCGGTCTCGGCGGGATGGCGGCGCGTGAAGAGGGTCTACAACCACGGCCTGCTGGCCCGTGCCGCGGTGTGCGCCGCGTTCTTCCCGTACTTTGCCGCGACCGGCATGGCCGCCGACGTGTTGCGCGGCCGCAACCCGATCACCCGCTACCGGAGTGCCGGTGCCATCCGGGGCATGTCACCGGTGCGCGACTGGCACGACTGGCTCGGCGGGCTGCCGTTCGAGGTCGCCACGCCGGAAGCGGTGTTCGACTTCGTGCGCGGCCGGGGCTTCTCGCTGGCGCGGCTGCGCACCTGTGGCGGCCGGATGGGCTGCAACGAATTCGTGTTCAGGCGGGACGCTAGCAGGCCGGCTGAGGGCAGGGCCGCAGCCCGATGACGAGCACGCCGGCGCAGCAGCTCGACGACTTCCGCCGCGAAGCGCTCGACGATCGCCACGAACGCCAGCTCCTGCTGCTGGCCGCCACCGGCAGGATGGGGGCGCCGCCGTTCGACGTGCTCGACCTGGGCACGGGTACGGGCGTGACGGCGGTGTGGGCGGCCCGCAAGGGCTGGCGCGTCACCGCGGTGGATGAATGGGCCGACAGCCTCGCCGTGCTCGACGCGCAGATGCAGCGGGAGCTCCGGCTTGCCGATCCGGCTCGTGCAGGACGACGCCGTGACCTGCGCGTCGGTGCCCGACGCCGCCTTCGACATCGTCTACGCGAAGGATCTCCTGGAACACGTCGACGACTACGAGACGTGCCTCGCCACCACGTTCGCCAAGCTGCGGCCGGGCGGACTCGCCTACTTTGCGACGACCAACGTGGTCTGCCCGATCCAGATGGAGTACCACGGCGTGGGCCCATACTCGTGGTATCCACGCTGGCTCAAGGACCGGATCCGCCGCGCTGCGTCGACCCGGCCGCAGATCGTCAACTACTCGCCGTGCCCGGCGCTGCACTGGTTCAGCCGGGCGCGCCTCGATGCGGCGCTGCGAGGCGCCGGGTTCAGGCGCACCTGGGACCTCTACGACCTGGTGCGGACGCCAGCCGGTCTCACGCGCCGCACCCGCCTCATCTACCCTCTGGTGCGGTTCGCGGGACGAGTGCCCGCGGCGCGCCCGATTGTCGATCTGCTGGTGGTGGGTCTGACGATGGTCGCCCAGAAGCCGGCCGCCGACGAGTGACGCCGCCGGAACGGCATCACGCCGGCCGGCGATACACGCCCAGGATGTGGCCGGCCAGCGTCGGCGGGTTGCTCACGTGGTGCGGGAGGACCGCCATCGACCACCCGAGCGTCTGCTGACCAGCCCAGAGCCCGGCCATGACGCCGCGCGCGGCCCACCGCGGCAGCCGGCGGAGCACCGGGTCGTACTCGACGATCAACCGGCAGATCCCCGCCGAAGGACCGTGCCGGTCGCGCGACCTCGAGCCCGGCCGCCGTGTGCGCCAGGTCGAGTTCGGTTGGGGAGTACAACCGGTGGGACTCGAACACCGACCGATCGAGCGCCGCCTGCACCCGGCCCCAGCGGCCGGCCAGGTTGGGCACGGTCGTCAGCACGTGGCCTCCAGGCTTGACCAGGGCGCGCAGCCGGCCGACATAGCCCCGGCTGTCGGCGAAGTGCTCCAGCAGTCCCAGGCTGTAGACGAGGTCGAAATGCCCTGGGGGAAGCAACGCCGGATTGAACAGGTCGCCCTGCACCACCGTGGCGTGTGCGCCCCACCGGGCCAGGATGCCGCGGACCTTGGCAATGCCGACGTCGGCGTAGTCGATGCCCCATGCGTCAACGCCGTGACGCGCGAGCGTCGGCAGCCACACCGAGCCGCCGCATCCCAGTTCGAGGGCGGTCGATCCCGGCGCACAAAGGGCCAGCAGTTCGCGCAACAACGTGCGGTAGTAGTAACTGAACGGAGCCGCGGACGCCGCGTGGGAGCCCCGCCAGACGTCGTTCCAGTAGGCGGGACCGGTCAGATCCGAACGACGATCCGCGGCGGGAGGCGTCCCGGAATCCTTCACCTGGGGATCTTAGCGCCAGCCACCGGTACGCCGTGGTGCACCGGGCGGACCGAGCGTGAGGGAAATCCACCACAGCCGTCGCCATGCTAGGATAGCCCGGCCTCGAGGGACCCCCAGCCCCCGGCTTTGGCATGACCACAACCTTGAGGAGGTTCCGCATGACTACGAGACCCGCAATTTTTGCCGTAGCGCTGGCGGCAATGCTCGCCCTGCCCACGCTCGGCTTTGCCCAGGCAACGACGCCGGCCCTGGCCGTCCAGTCCGCCCACATTGGCATGTTCCACTCCGTGTTCATCGACGACGGGCTCAACGCCCAGAAATGGTTCCAATTCGAGTTGCGTGCCGGGCGGTCCTACTGCATTGAAGCGGGAGCGGGCGAATTCCATTCGAGCGACAGCGACGAAGCCGACGACACCATCGTGGCGCTGTTCGCTTCCAACGGCACGACCCTCCTCGGCTCTTCGGACGACGCGTCTTCCGAACCCGACTCGGTGTTCGGCTCGCGCTTCTGTTTCATTTCTACGGGCACCTCTCACTTCGTGAGGTTGACCGACTTCTCCGCCGGCACCTACACCTACCGCCTGCGCCTGGTGGAAACGACGCTATTCGCCTCGTGGTTCTTCATCGGTGGTGACTACAACGCGTTCACCCTGCTCAAGAACACGACGACCACGACCATCAGCTACACGATGACTTGGCGCAACGCCGCCGGCACCATCGTCGGCACCACTTCCGGCACCGTTCCGCCGAATGGCGGCGTCGGCATCAATGCCAAGACCTTCGTCAACCCCGCCGTGACGATCAACGGCACGGTCGAGATCGTGCACACGGCATCGCCAGAGGGCCTGGTCGGTCAGGTGAGCAGTCTGTCGACCACCACCGGGCTCAACTTCGACTCCACCATCTTCCAGCGCAAGCCCTGGTAGGTTGGCCATGCGAGCGCGGGGCATCGCAGTCGCCATCGCCGCCGCGATCGTCGCGGGTGAGACCGCCGGGGCACAGTCCCCGGCGGTGACCCGCGGAGACGCCGGGCAGGTGACGGTGCACGCTCAGGGGACGCCGCTCGGCCAACTCCTCCGGGAGCTGGCCGCTCTGACCCCGATGGATCTGCGGATCGATCCGGCGGTGGAGGGCGTGAGCGTCACCACCGAGGTCGTCGACGTGCCGATCGAGCGCGCCATCTACGCCGTGCTGCAGGAATCGGGCGTCAACATCGTCGTCGCCGGCCTCTACCGGCAGACCGACGACGTCAGGATTCGCGTCGTCGCCGGCAATCCGCGCGAGGCGGCTGCCGTGCTGACGAACCTGGTTGACGCGACCGAGCAGACGGCAGCCAAGGAAATGGAGGCGGTCTCGATTTCGACGCCGCCCCTCCCAGACGACGACACGCTGGCCGCGGCTAAGGCGCAGGAGAAGCTGGTGGCGGACGCCGCAGCGGACGAGCGCCCGGCCACGGCGCCAGGCGCGATGACCAGTGAAGGGTGGATGCAGTCCATCTTCCTGAACGGCGGTTTGGGGGCGAGTCGCGGTGGCGCGACGATGCTGCCATTCGCCGGCGCCGACGGGCGTCCCGTGGTCGAGATCGTCGCGCCAGGACCACGCCACGAGGCGATGCTGCCGTTCGTGGACGAGGCCGGACTGCCGATCGTCGCGCCGATCCAGCCTCGATCGGACGGCATGGTGATGCTGCCGTTCGTGGACGAGCGGGGCCAGCCGCTACTCGTCCCGGCGGCGCCGGCAGTCGCGCCAGGCGGCGGCCCATCACCAGCACCGCGCGTGGGCCCAGGAGGTCCGGGGCGGTGATCCGGCTCTCGTGCATCCTTCTCACAGCCGCGTGGCTGTGGGCGAACACCGAGGTGACGGCGCGCGGGTTGCCCGCAGAACCCGCGCCCGTTCCCAGTGCCCTCGCCGACCGGGTGACCGCGTTCATGAAGGCGTGGCAGGGGCGAGACCTGACGGAGATGTACGGGTTCTACTGTGAGCCATACAAACAGAAGACGCCCAAGCCCGAGGTACTTGAAGCTCACCCGCCTGGTGCGGTTTCCGATCCTGGAGTTCAAGGTCACCTCGGCGGAGCTGGCCGCGGACAAAGCCACGGTGACGGTGTGGCGGAAAGCCGATACGCCCGGCTCGCCGCTGGGGCAGGTCGACAGCGAATCGCAGCAGGTGTGGCTGCGTGGCACCGACGGCTCGTGGTGCAAGGAAGACGAGCCGCTGTTGCTGCCGTTCCCGGGAAACCCGCGCGACTAATACGTGAGCGAGCAGTGAGCGCGAGGCGGCGTCGATCACGCTGTGTCGCCAGGCTAGGATAGCGCCGGCTTCGAGACACCCCACCTTCAGTTCCGGCCAAATCCCCCACAGGAGCATCGTGATGACGAGGACGCTGGCAGGGCTGACGGCAACGATGGTGGCGGCTTTGGCTCTGCCGACACTCGGGGTACGCCCAGGCGACGACGTCGGGTATGTCGCTGACCGCCGTCCACATCGGCGACGTCTACCAGGCTACGATCGACGACGCGGCCAACGCCGAGAAGTGGCTGAACTATCAGTTCAGGGCCGTCGGTCGTACTGCGCGGAAGTGGGAGCGCACATCTCCGGGGCGCAGGACCCCGACGAGAACTACGACCCGAGTGTGACCGTGTATCTGGCCAATGGCACGACCGTTCTCACTTCGAACGCCAATACCGGGCAGGAACCCGACAGCAACCTCGGCTCGCGCGCCTGTTTCATCGCCACGATCGACGGCAATCACTTCGTCAGGGTGACGGACGTTGGCACGGGTATCCATACCTTCAACGTGAGAGTCGTCGAGACGACACTGTGGGCGTCCTGGTTCTTCATAGGCGGCGACTACAGCGCCTTCACGCTGCTGCGGAACACGACGACCGAGAATGTCAGCTACACGATGCGCTGGCGCAACACCGCGGGTACGATGGTCGGCACGACCAGCGGCTCGGTCGGCAACAATGCCGCCATCGGCATCAACGCCAAGTCGTTCGTGGTCAACCAGTCGCTGAATTTCAACGGCACGGTGGAAATCGCGCATACCGGCTCGCCCGATGCCCTCGTCGGCCAGGTCACGAGCTTGTCCGCCGTGACCGGTCTCGGCTTCGACTCGATGCTGTTTCAGCGCAAGGTCTGGTAGTCGTCCGGCATCTGGTCTCGGGAATCAGCCGCCAGGCGTCGTCGCCTCGAGTGTCCGCAGTCTCCGCAGCGCCAGCCACCAGGCGGCCAGGAAGGTCGCGAAGTAGACCAGGCTGATTGCGAGCGCGATGCCGCGTATCCCCAACGCCGGCCGCAGCGCCACGTTCAGCAGCATCGTGAGTACCAGACCGCCGATGCAGATCGCCAGCATCTGGCGCGCTTGCTGCAGCGCCGTCAACAAACGTGCCGCGACGATCCCGCCCACGTACCACGGCACCTGCAATACCAGCAAGCGCAGCAGATCGGCGACGACCGCCGTATCGGCGGGCGCGAACGCCCCTCGCTCGAACAGCAGCCGCACGATTGCCTCGGCCCCGAGCAGGAGGACGGCGATCGGCGGCAGCGACAGCAGGGCCACCAGTCGCAGCGACCGGGTGGCCTCGTCGCGTAGCACCCGCCATCGCCGCTCGGCGGCGAGTGCCGAGAAGTGAGGTAACAGGACCTGACCCACGACGCGGGCGCCGAGTCCGACCACGAACAGCACCGGCACGGCAGCGAAGTTCAGCTGGGCGACGGCTCCCGGGGACACCGATGTCGCCATGCTTTGGCTCACCAGCGTGGTGCTGCCGAGCACGACAGCGCCGACGACGAGGGCCGCGTACTGAGCGGCCAACTCACCAAGGTGGTTCGACCACTGCGGCCATCGGAAATGAGACGGCCTCCCCGCCTGGCGTGCAGCCAGCGCCAGCCCGAGGGCTTGAGCTGCGGTGCCCAGCGTGACACCGACCGCCAGGGCGCGCACGCCGAATCGCGTGCCGAACAGCACCAGGACAATCAGACCGCCAAGCGCCGGCAGCGCGGGAGCGAAAGCGGCGGCGGCGAACCGGCGATCGGCATTGAGCAGGGCGGCCCAGAAGTACGACACGTTGCCGAGCACGACGGCCGGAAGCAGCAGATACAGGCACTGTGTGGCGATGGTCAGGCGCTCGGCGTCGAATCCCGGCGCGAGGGCTCGCAGCAGCCATGGCCCGGTCGCCGCCAGCAGCAGCGCCACGACGGTGCCCACGATCGCGTTCGCAGTCCGGATGTCGGCCGCGAACCGGTCGGCAGCGATCGGGCCATCGTCGTGCCTGGTCCTGAGCAGCATCGGCGTGAACACGGGACCCAGGGCGCCCGCGACCGTGTTGATGACGAAGGTCGGCAGGGCGTAGGCAATCACGAAAGCATCGACACTGGGGCTGGCGCCGAACCATACGCCGTGGCCTGTTCACGAAGCAAGGCGATCGCCGCACCGACCAGCGTCAGCGATCCGACGACGATGGCGTGCTTGCGCATCGCGTTCTAGCCGACGGTGGAACTACTGACCGTCTTCCTGGCGACGCACGTGATGATGCCGTAGGCGCGCCGGCGGATCGTCACGTATTCGTAGAGCGGCATCAGCGCGCGATCGACCGTGGTGAACGGATGGGTGGCGGCGTAGCTGAGCATCGACCACGCCGACCGGCGGGCGCCGATCCGCCCCCAGTAGGCCTCGGGGGTTTCTGGCAGGTCGTCCCAGGTCATGGCGCGGCCCCATAGCCGATGTCGCAGGAAGTAGCGCAGCCAGTTCACCGGCCGCATCTCGAAGATGGCCGGACCGTGATCGACGCGCAGGAGGTCCAGACCGGCGCGGGCGAGGTAGCGCCCGATCACCGGCTCCGAAAAGAAATAGGTGTGGCGCGGCACGTCTTCCCGGAAGAGCCGCTTCGACGCCGTGGCCCGGAAGTTCGTCACCAGGAACACGAACAGACCACCCGGGCGCAGCACTGCTGCCGCTTTCTCGAAGGTACGCGCCGGGGTCGTGCACGTGCTCCAACACCGCCCAGGCCGTGACCGCCTCGAATGACGAGCGCTCGAGCGGCGCGGCCGAGAACTCGGTCGTGTAGACCGGGAAATCGGTGATCGGCCTGGTCGTCGCCGAGACCTCGACCCCGGTCACGTCCCAGCCGCGCGCCACCATGAATCGCGGGAAGTCGCCGTTGGCGCACCCGACGTCGAGCAATCGCGGTCGTCCGGCCCGGCCTTCTATCGGCGCTACGTACTCTGCCTGTCGAAGGAACCGGCGCTGGTGGTTGGCGGGAAGCAGACTGTCGTAGTACTCGGGCGGGGTAGTACCCCGCCATCTCGAGTGGATCCGGTCTGGGGTTGACGAAGCCCAGACCGCAGTGAAGGCATTCGACGACCCAAAACCGTTCACTCGTGGGAAATCGCGCGTCGGGCATCGAGTACACGGGGCGCAGGTCGGTGGAGCCACACAGATTGCAGCTGACGTGCTCCAAGGCTCGACCTCCGGGGGCGGCCCTCTGCCGCTCGTCGTTCGTGGCGGCGACCGCCGCGGGCTGCGGCATTCTAACCGGCCGACTCCGCCCCGGGGGCGTGGACGACCGAGAGCGGCCGCTCCGCCAGCACGAACATCTGTCCGGCCAGCGGCCGCCACGGGGACCGCAGGGTACAGGGGCACCAGGAACGTGAGCCACCCGAGTCGGCTCTTCACCGTGAGCGGCAAGAACCGGGGCACGCAGCGCACGACGCGAAAGCCGCCGGCCTCGAGCCAGTCGCTGAGCGACACGTCGGTGAAGATGGCTCGATGCGTGTAGTCGTCGAAATAGCGGCCGGGGTTCAGCCGGAAATTCGGCTGCACGATGAGGAATCGGCCGCCGGGCCGGAGCACGCGCCGGACGTCGCGGCCGATCACGTCGAGGTCTTCCCACCCGAAGTGCTCCAGGAAGTTGCTCGCGAACACGACGTCCACTGATGCGTCGGGCAGCGTGGCCAGGTAGACCCTGACGTCCGCCGTCACCGCCTCCACGCCCGGGGCCGCATAGGCGGCCAGGTGGTCCCCCACATCCACGGCGATGCGCCGGGCGCCCTTCACTTCGTTGATGAAGTGACAGTAGCCGGCACCGAGTTCGAGCACCGTTGCGCCGTCCGGCACGTAGCGGGCTAGATATCGGGTGAGATGGGCCCACAGCCGGGCGCGCCTCGGGTCGGGCCGGAACCGCGTGGCGTAGTAGTCGTCAGACGTCGTCATGGTCGCCGGTTGGCCTCGCAGCTCCACACCTGAGATCGCTCCCGCTTCCCGATGTCGTAAGCGGCTCGGGCCAGCCGCCAGCCGCAGATTACAGGTTCGCGCGGATCGCCCACAGGTCCGGGAACGCCGGCTGCAGCAGCGTTGTCCGCAGATAGGCGGCGCCGGCCGAGCCGCCGGTGCCCGGCTTGACGCCGATCGTCCGCTCGACCATCTTCATGTGGCGATAGCGCCACTCCTGCACGCCTTCGTCGAGATCGACGAGCCGCTCGCACATCCCGGCGTTCTTCGCGTCGGTCCGGTAGACCTGGATCAGCACCGCCTGCAGGGCCGGCGACGGCGTCACCGGATCGACCGGATCGGCCGCCAGCGCCTCGGCCGGCACGGGATGTCCCTCGCGTTCGAGGTAGTGGAGGAACGACAGCCACAACGACGGCTCGTGCAGGCGCACGGTGAGCGCGGCGCGGGCGCGGCTGCCGGGCGGGAAGCGATCGACGGCGGGACCTGGCTGCGCTGGCCGAGCACGAACTCGAGCTGGCGGAACTGATCCGACTGGAAGCCGCTGGCCTGCTCGAGCCGCTGGCGGAACGACTGGAACTCGAGCGGGGTCATCGTCTCGAGGATGTCGAGCTGCGCGACCAGGACCTTGAGGATGGTGAGGATGCGCTTGAGGGTGTGCTGGGCGCGGGCGGCGTCGTTGGTGTCGAGCAGCGCACGGACACGGTCGAGCTCGTGGAGGATTTCCTTGAACCACAGCTCGTAGACCTGGTGGATGACGATGAAGAGCAGCTCGTCGTGTTCCGGTCCGTCGGAGCGGGGCTGCTGCAGCGCCAGCAGCTCATCGACCTTCAGGTAGGTGTTGTAGGTGACCGCGCGTTCCATGCCACGGAAGCATATCCTGCGCCCTTGGCACCAAACCCGTGCCATTGGGGCCAGGCCCCGACACTACCCGTGGGGGCGGTACAAAAAAGAGGCGGAACGCCCGCTAGCGCGGCGAGCGCTCCGCCTCGAGAGACTCCCCCACAGGAGTCCAACCGTGGGGGCCGGGGCCAGGAAGGGGACGGGGGTAGTCCCCCCGCCCCAGCCCCGTGTTACCAGAGCAGCCGGCCGCCCAAGCGAATCGTGAACGGCGCGAGGATGGCCGCCGGCCGCAGGAACGACGCGCCCGTCGACCGTCCGATGGTCTCCGAGGCGTGGCTGTTGGTGATGTTGAAGAAGTCGAGGAACCCGCGCACGCGGACCCGCTCGGTGATGCTGAAGGTGCGGTCCAGGCGCGTGTCGAACACCCAGATGTTGTCCTCACGACGGAAGTCGGCCGCCTCGGCGTAGATCGTCGAGGCCGGGAAGGTGAGCCCGAAGGCGTTGCCGGCCGTGCCGGGCACCGCGATCGTGCGCGCGAAGTTGATGCCCGACTGGTGACGCAGCAGCGGCGAGATGCGGATGCCCCAGAATGCGTCGTAGCTGCCGGCGGCCTTGAGGCCCCAGCCGTGGCGGTCTTCGAGCCCCGGCAGGTTGGCGTTGCGCGGGTAGCTGTTGAGCACGGTCTCGGGGAAGTCGCTCGACATCGTGTAGCCGAAGCCGATCTGCCCCGACCAGCGGTTGGCGAACCGCTTGCTGAGCGAGGCCTCGATCGTCTTGTAGGTCGACGTGCGGCCGGGGACGTTGTCGACCACCTGGTTCACGGGGAACCGCGTCCCGATGTCCGCCGTCGTCGGGATGCCGAACAGCGTGATGTTGTCGTCGTCGCCGTTGTTGAGGATGCCATCCGGCCCGGCGGCCCTGAAGGCGAACGGCACGCTGTAGGCGGAGACCGGACGGCCGGGGAAGGTCGTGCCGGTCAGGTCGTCTTCGGTCTTGTAGACGAAACCGGCGCGGGCGCCGATGGTCTCGGTGAGCTGCTGTTCGAAGAAGATCCCGGCTTCATGCGTGTACGGCTGCTTGACGTCGGGGTTGAGGCTGATCGTGCCCGACACCTGCTGGGTCGTGGGCGCACCGACCGTTTCGCCGGCGTCGTAGCGCTGGTTGCCGTTGGCGTCGTTCCAGTTGTAGGTGACGAACTTCTCGGCGATGTTCGGGTTGGCGTCGCTGCCCAGCGTGACGCCGGGGTTGTGCCAGAACAGGCCGTAGTTGGCCTTGATCACGCTGCGGCCCTCACCCGAGAAGTCGTAGATGAGGCCGAGGCGCGGCGCAAACGAGTTCCAGGTGTACTGATCGACCTCATCGAAGGTCTGCGGCGCCAGGGTGAACGGCCCGTTGGTGGCGCCGAGCTGCGCCTGCTCCGGCAGCCAGCCCTTGTAGCTGTCGAAGCGGCCGCCGATGTTCATCGTCACCTTGCCCCAGTTCCAGGTGTCGTTCAGGAAGATGCCGAAGACGTTGAGGGCGGCGATCGACGTCAGGTCGTCGTGGGCGCTGAGGGTGCCCACTTCGCCCGAGGCGGACGCGAAGCCGAACGACACCGAGCTCGGCACGCCGTTGGCGTAGATGGTCTCCTGGTTGCCGCCCCAGCGCTGCTCGTAGCCTTCCCAGCCCTTCTCGCGCAGCAGCTCGATGCCGGCCTTGAGGGTATGCGTGCCGGCGCCCGAGGTGTCGAGGAAGTAGGTGCTCGCCACGTTGAACTGCTTGCGGTCGCGGTCGAGCTGCCAGCGGCGCTCGGCGCCCAGCACGGTGAGCGCGCCGGTGTCGCGGAACAGGAAGTTCTCGTCGCCGTTGCTCAGCAGCGGGAAGTAGTAGCCGAAGTCGCCGTAGCGGGCCTCGAGATACAGCTTGTCGCTGACCGTGCCGTTCCACTCGCCCTTGTAGACCCAGCTGCTCGAGCTCTGCAGATTGGTCTGGCCGGGGTCGGTGTAGGTGTAGGACGCGCAGCCGGTGCAGCCGAGCAGGCGGTTCGGCTGCGACTTGTTGCCCCACTGGTAGTAGCCGATGATCTTGTTGTTCTGGTTGAGCTGGTAGGTGAGCTTGCCGAGGGCGTTCCACAGCTTGGTGTCGAACGTCTTGTCGAAGGCGAAGGCCGGCTGGGCCACGGCGTTCTTCTGCTGCCGGTAGGTGCCGAACCACCACAGCTTGTCCTGCAGGATCGGCCCGCCGACGTTCAGCGCCCAGTCGTAGTACTTGTCGATCTCGTTGGCGCCCTCGCGCAGGCCGAAGCCGCCCGCCGCCACCGGCGCGAAGTAATTGTCGGGCATGTTCGACGACTGCAGTCCGTTGTTGTACCAGTCCCCGTAGACCTCGCCGCTGAACTGGTTGCCGCCCGACTTGGTGATGAACTGGCTCTGCACGCCGGGGTTGGGCATCTCGGCGGTCTGGGCGGTGGTGCCGAGGAAGACCTCTTCGAGCGACGAGTAGTCGAAGTAGAAGCCGGCGCCGCCGGTGCCCTCGGTGGTGTTGATGCCCTCGATGAGCACGCGCACCTGGCCGGTGAGGCCGTAGGCCGAATAGGTGGTCTGGGTGCCGGCGCGGTTGCCAGCGACGTCGATGCGCTGCATCTGGACGCCGGGCGTGATCGCCAGCAGCGACCACATGTCGCGGGCATTGGGAATCGACCGCAGCTCCTCGACCTTGAAGTTCTGCTGCACGCGGGTGGCCGTGGTGTCGATGACCGGCGACTCGCCGGTGACGGTCACGGTCTCCTGGAGGGTGGCCAGGGCCAGCTCGATGTTGAGCGTGGCGGTGAACCCGAGGGCCAGCTGAATGCCTTCACGACGGACGGTGTTGAATCCGGCCAGCTCGTAGGTGACGGTGTAGACGCCCGGGGGCAGTGCGGGGAACCGGTAGTTGCCGGTCTCCGACGTCACCGTGCTCTGCGCACCCAGCGCCGAGGGGCTGGTGGCGGTCACGGTCGCGCCCGGCAGCACTGCGCCCTGCGCATCGGTGACGCGTCCCTGGATCGTACCTGTGCTGCTCGCGCCACCGCCCTGCGCCAACGCGCTCGAGGCGATTGCCGTGGCCAGCGCCACGGTCAGCAGCCCGATGAACCATCGCTTCATTCGTATCCTCCATGGCCTGTGGGGTGCGGCCTGTGGGCAGGCCGGCCACGTGACCGATTACAACGTCAACGACAACGACAAACCGACGCGGAACGCACGTTGCTATCCGGCGAACGGGACACGCAGTGGGATGGAGTCGAGCATCAAGGCGCGAGGCACGGTGCCGCGCACCGTGCCCGCCTCTGGCGTGGGAAGTAGCGGCGTCAGGCCGCTGCCCAGTCCTGCTCTCCGATCCTCAACGGCCGCGCGTGCGACTGAACCGCAGACGTGGCCGAACACAACCAACAACCTCAATGGCGCAGCGACCCGGGAGTCAGCCGGGATGAAACGCCTGCGTAACGAGGCAGGTTACGTGAACCAGGGATGAGAACGCAACCGGTGACACCGAACGACTGTTCGGAGACATTTGGCGATGTTCTGGTGAATCACCGAATTGGGGCCAAATTGCCGAGCTAGACGTCTCGGAGGGGGGTCAGGACCACCGGCGACAGACGGGTCAGGAACACCCCGCCGAGGATGGCGGCTGCGCCCACGGCCTGGGCCGCCGTCATCGGCTCGCCCAGCCACAACCAGCCGACGACGATCGCGGCAATCGGGGTCAGGTTGCTGTAGGCCGAGGTTCTGGTCGCGCCGAGCCGCTGCACGCCGGTGTACCAGATGACGTAGGCAAGAACGAGGCATACGACCGACGACGCCGTCATCAGGAACCAGCTCCACCACGAGATGCCGGCCCAGTCAGTGGCGACGAGCGCCGGCACCGACAGCGCCACGTAGAGCGCAGCGCCGACCACGGTCGCCCAGGCGGTGAGCACCGTGGGCGAGTAGCGTCCGAGAAGCGGCCGCGACGCCACCGAGTACACCGCCCAGCACAGCATCCCGACGAACACGAACGCGTCGCCGGCCAATGAGTTCAGCGAGACCGTCGCGCTCGCGCCGACGACGAAGTAGAGCCCGACCACCGACAGCGCGCCGCCCAGCCACCGCGTTGGCGACAGGCGCTCGTGTCCGACCACTGCCGACATCAGCGAGATGACCACCGGCGAGAGGCCGAAGATCAGCCCGGCGTTGGCCACGCTGGTGCGCGGCACGCCGTGCAGGAAGAACAACTGATACAGCGTCCCGCCGACGACGCCGAGGAACACGACCCGCCACCAGTCGTCGCGGGCGATCGACGCCGACTCCCCGGCCGGGCGGCGCCTCAGCACGGCCAGGAACGCCGCCGCCGCGATCACCATGCGCAGGGCGTTGAACGACTGCGCCGGGAATTCGCGCAGCGCGACCTTGATCACCGACAGATTGGTGCCCCACGCGACGATCACGAGCACCAGGAGCGCGTCGAGTCGGGTGAAGCGGGTGTGGCTCACGATGGGCCTGACGGGGCCGGTGGGAAGGAACGCTGCTGAAAAATGGAAAGAGGCAAGCCGTACGGGACGGCTTGCCTCTGCACCTCGTGGTCGGCGGCCCGGAGGCCGCGCGCTATCCGCCGAACGGCTTCAGGAAGAAGAGGATCAGCGAGATCAGCAGCACGTAGATGACCAGCGACTCGATCAGCACCAGGCCCAGGATGAGGGCGCCGCGGATCTCGCCGGCCGCACCCGGGTTGCGGGCAATCGCTTCGGTGGCCGAGCTCACCGCGCGGCCCTGGCCGAGGGCGCCGCCGGCGGCGGCGATCGCCAGCGCGAAGCCGGCCGTGATGATGGACCACTGCACCAGGGCGGTCCCGGTGGCGCCAGCAGCCTCCTGGGCGTAGACCGGGGACACGAGGCCCGCGACCAGCAACATCAGGAACGCAGACAGGATTGACCGTCGAGTACTCAACACACGCCTCCTACGAAGACCTGGAATGCGATCCCGTTCCGCGGGCCCGCACGATACGCACGAACTCGATTCCCGCGGCGACCGCCGGCGTGGTCACCCCCGCCAGCATCGCCACCGGATGCAACTCGAAGCGCGCAATCATAACGTAAGCGCCGACGGCCAGTATAGCATGCCTTGTGAAAAACTTCACGAACCCCCCGAGGGCCGCCGCGCGCCTCTGAGACGGTGTCCGGTGATCCGCCGGACTCTCCTGCGGACGCACCGAGGCGCCAATCGCCGCGTCGACGCCGGCCCGGATTCCGGCATAGGCCACCGCCACGAGCAGCAGTCCGGCCAACACCCCGAGCGCCCGTTGGGGGCGGCCGGGCCAGAGCAGGAACGCACCCGCCGTCCCCGCCCCACCCAGCCAGAGCGAGTCGCGCTCGAGGCGCGCCAGCATCGCGTCGCGGCCCCTGGCGATCACGGCGCGTGGCGCGGCGGCGGGCCGGGCGCGTCGCCCGGCGGGGGGTCCGGCTGGCTCACCGCACGCATCGTGCGGACGACGTTGAGGATGCCGGCCGCCAGCCCGACGGCAAACCCGAGGAGCGAGAACCAGGGCGAGGTGCCCAATCCGCGGTCGATCCAGTAGCCGCCGGCGAAGCCGAGCACGATGGCGAAGACGAACGCCAGGCCGATGGTGCTGAGCTGGCCAATCGTGCGGAGCGTCCGGGCATCGGGTGTCATCGCCACCCGCCCAGTGTAGCCCGCCGACACCAGCGCCCGGCCGGACCCTCGCCGCCGCCGGGGACTATACTGCGATTCTCCCGGGTCCGCATGGCTCACCTCGCCGGACGACTCCTCGCGGTAGGCACCATCACGGCGCTGCTGTGGCCGGTGCTGCTCGATGCGCAAGCGCGAGAGCGGGTGGCGTTTGTCAGCGTGGTCGACCGCGACAGCGGCCAGCCGGTGACCGAGCTGTCGGCGACCGACGTGGTCGTGCGCGAGGACGGCGTGCGCCGTGAGGTGCTGCGGGTGACCCGGGCCAGCGGGCCGATGCACATCGCGGTGCTGGTCGACAACAGCGCCGCCGCCGACCCCGCCATCCCCGATATCCGCACCGGCCTCACCCGCTTCCTCGCCGCGCTCGGCGACCTCGGCCCTGTCACGCTGGTGACCATGGCCGAGCGGCCCACCCTGGTCACCGACTACACCACCAACGCCGCGCAGCTCGCCGCCGGCGTCGCGCGCGTCTTCGCCCGGCCGGGCAGCGGCGTGACGCTGCTCGACGCCGTGCTCGAAGCGTCCGACGGCCTGCTGCGCCGCGAGGGCGACCGCGCCGCCATCGTGCTGCTGAGCGCGCAGGGCATCGAGCACAGCAACCTGCACTACACCCGGCCGCTCGGCCGCCTCAAGCAGTCGGGCGCGACGATGCACGCGGTGGTGCTCAATCCCCCCGGCCGCGCCGCCTTCACCGACGCGGCCCGGCAACGCGACTCGCTCTTCGACCGCGGCGTGCGCGAGACCGGCGGTCTGCGCCGCGACGTCCTCGCCTCGATGACCTTCGGTGACGCGCTCGTCGACGTCGCGCGTGTGCTCACCCATCAGTTTCGAGTGGTCTACGCGCGCCCGCAGACCCTGATCCCACCCGACACGTTCGAGGTGGCCGCCGCACGGCCCGGGCAACTCGCCTACGGCACCGCGGCCCGGGGGCAACCGCAATGAGAGTCCATCGCCACGTCGTTCCCGGTCTCGCCGTGGTCGTCGCCTGCACCACGGGACTGCTGCAGGCGCAGCAGATGCCAGGCATCCGCAAGCCAGCCGACCAGATCTTCCGCGCCACCGTCGAGATGGTGTCGCTCAACGTCACCGTCGTCGACGGCGAGAACCGCTATGTCACCGACCTCGCCAAGGGCGACTTCGGTGTGTTCGAGGACGGCGCCAAGCAGGAGGTCACCTACTTCAACAAGACCAGCCTGCCGATCGCGCTGTCGCTGCTCATCGACACCAGCGCCAGCATGGAACAGCGCATGTTCACCGCCCAGGACGCCGCGATCGGCTTCGCCAAGCGGCTGCGGCCGCAGGACCTGGCGCAGGTGGTGGACTTCGACACGCGGGTCGAGGTGCTCTCGGACTTCACCGCCGACGTCTCGGCCCTCGAGACCGCGATTCGCGCCACCCAGGCCGGCGGCTCGACCTCGCTCTTCAACGCCATCTACATCTCGCTGAAGGAGCTGGCCAAGATCAAGGCCAAGAGCGAGGACGACGTGCGGCGGCGCGCTATCGTGCTGCTCTCCGACGGCGAGGACACCTCGAGCCTCGTGAACTTCGAAGAGGTGCTCGATCTGGCCAAGCGCTCCGAGACCGCGATCTATTCGATCGGCCTGCAGTCGCGCGACACCAGCTTGTCGAAGGGCTTCCGCGAGGCCGAGTTCGTGCTCCGCCAGCTGGCGCAGGAGACCGGTGGCCGGTCCTTCTTCCCGCAGAAGGCCGAAGATCTGGCCGGCATCTACGGCGTGATCGCCGACGAGCTGTCGAGCCAGTACACGCTCGGCTACGCGCCGTCGAACCAGCGGCGCGACGGCGCCTGGCGGCGGCTGAACGTCCAGGTCCACAGGCAGGGCACGTCGGCCCGCACCAAGCGCGGCTACTTCGCGCCGGTGTCCTGAGGGGCCTGGCCCCAATGGCACGGAGTGTGCGCCGGTTTCGTGCTAATGGGGCCTGGCCCCGTTACGCGCGTGGCCCCTCGCCGCGCCCGTAGCCCAGTCCGACCGCCACCCCCAACATCCCGACGAGCGCCCACGAGTAGGCGTTGTACAGGCCGGCGACCGCCGGAGACAGCCGTGGCATCAGCCCAGCGTCGGCGGTCGTGCCGGCGGCGAGAATCGTCGGCAGGAAGAACGGCAGCAGGAACGGCCAGGTGCAGGCCGTCACGTCGAGCAGGTTGGCGCGCCGATACGAGCCGATGCCGGCCCGCGCGCCGACGTCGGACACATACGGGCCGACGGCGAGGATCGCGACGACGCTGTGGGTGGTGAGGACGACGGCCGCAGTGAGCCAGGCGACGATCCGGAGCTCGACGCCCGCCGGCCCGCTCGCCGCGCCGCGCCGGGCCGCCACCCGACCGAGCAGGCCGCTGGCGTCGAGAGCGGAGACGAGTCCCATCATCAACAGCGTGAAGACCGACACCCCGACGCCGCGCTCCAGTCCGTCGATGAGCACGCTCTCGGCCGTGACGCTGCCGGTCTCGACGCGCAGCAGCTGGCCGGGACCGAGCAGCCCCAGTGGCAGCGCGACGACGACGGCCGCCAGCAGCCCGCCGAGCAAAGCCTCGACCAGATGGCGCTCCGCCAGCAGCATCGCGATGACGACCAGCGGCACGAGAATCATCGGCAGCCCGCGCGGGCTGCCCGCCGACGACACCGTGACCGCGGCATCGGAGGCGATGCCGCCGATCGCCAGGGCCACGACCACGGCCACGGCCCCGGCCGGCAGGACGTACTTCAGCCGCGCCCGCACCGTGCCGCCGATGTCGGCGCCTTGCGTGCCGGCCGACGCGATCGTCGTGTCGGACACCGGCGAGATGCTGTCGCCGAACGTCGCGCCGCCGAGAATCGCCCCGAGCAGGGCGCCGGGGTGCGACCCCGGCGCCGGCAGCGGCGGGATACAGCAGCGGGCCGCAGATGAGGATCGTGCCGAAGCTCGTGCCGGTGGACGTCGACACCACCGCGCACGCCAGGAACGCCGCCGCCACGTAACCGCCACCGCGCACGTCGAGCGCGCGGGCGCACCAGACCAGCGCATCGACGAAGCCGCTCGACGCCAGCACGCTGCTCAGCGCCCCGGCGAGGAGCCATGCGGTGATCATCAGCAGCACGACCGGTTGCGCCATGCCGAGCACGACCGCCTCGGCGTAGCGGCGGCGGTCGCGGGCCAGCAGCCATCCGAGCACGAGGGCGGCGAGCAGGACCGGCCAGAACCCGCGTTCGTCGGGTGCGCCCTGCACCGCCAGCCAGGCGGCACCGGCCAGGAACAGCGCGAGCGGCGCGACGGCGCCGACCGCGCCGCCATGGAACGCCAGGAGTGGGCTGCGCGGGCCTGAGTGCGACACAGGGTTCGGAAGCCGAGCCCCGAGCCCCGGCCCGAGCTCGTGCGCTCTGAGCCCCGAGCCCCGGGCCCCGCCAAATAGAGGCGCGTATAGTACTACGCGCCACTCGCCGCATTCGCCGGGAGCCGATGATGACCGCGCGCGACGACACGTTCCAGCTCTACGACCTGCACGTCGAGGTCGTGGCCGGCGATCGGCCGATGGTCTGCAGCCACCGGGTGGGCGACGCCTTCGACGTGCACGGCGAGAACCTGGTGATGGCGGCCGGCGGCACCTTCTCGATCTACGCGTTGGCGGCGCTGCTGCCGCTCCTGCCCGCCAAGCAGCGTCCGACCCATGCTCATGACTGGATGACCACGGATGCGGAGGTGGCTTGCCCCGACCCCAACTGCGGTGCGCGTTTCCGCATCTCCCGCGGACCGTTGCGCACGTTCAGGCACGGCGACGTGACCGCGGTGCCGCTGCCGTGAGCGCCGCGCCCCCACGGGTCGCGCTCGCCCCCGGCTACACGATCTCGCGGGTGATCAAAGGCGGCTGGCAGCTGGCCGGCGGCCACGGGACGGTCGATCGGGCGGCCGCCGTCGCCGACATGCACGCGTTCGTCGAGGCCGGCATCACGACCTTCGATTGCGCCGACATCTACACCGGCGTCGAGTCGCTGATCGGCGACTTCGTGCGCCAGCGCGGCCGATCGTCGGATCTGCAGATTCACACGAAGTACGTGCCCGATCGCAGCCAGCTGGGCCGCCTGACGCGCGACGACGTGTGCCGCGCCGTGGCCCGCTCGATCGGGCGGCTCGGCGTCGAGGCCCTCGACCTCGTGCAGTTCCACTGGTGGGACTACGCCGCGCCCGGCGTGGTCGACACGCTGGGCTGGCTCGCCGACGAGCGTCAGGCCGGTCGCGTCCGCCATCTCGGTGTCACCAACTTCGACACCCCGACGCTGACGACGCTGCTCGACGCCGGGCTGCCGATCGCGGCGCACCAGGTGCAGTACTCGGTGCTCGACCGCCGGCCGGCGGGCGCGATGCGGGCGCTGTGCGCGGAGCGCGGGGTACAGCTTCTCTGCTACGGCACCGTGGCGGGCGGATTCCTCTCGGATCGGTACCTCGGAGCGGCCGCGCCGGGCGACGGCCTCGAGAACCGCTCGCTGGTGAAATACCGCCTGATCATCGACGAGGCCGGCGGCTGGGGCCGATTCCAGCACGTGCTGACGGCGCTGGCGAGAGTCGCGGCGCGCCGGCAGTGCGACGTCGGGGCCGTGGCCGTCGCCTGGGTGTTACAGCAGCCCGGCGTCGCGGCGGCGATCGTCGGCGCGCGACATGACCGACACCTCGCGTCGGCAGCCACGGCCGCGTCGCTGGCGCTCGACCGCGACGATCGGCGCGACATCGACCAGGCCCTCGACGACGGCGCCGCCGTGCCTGGCGACGTCTATGCGCTCGAGCGCATCGCCGGCGGGCGGCATGCCGGGATCATGCGCTACGAGCTGAACACCGGGGCCGGGGGCTAGCGCGCGTCGCCTGGTCATCGATCCAAGAGATCGGAACAGCGCCGACTCGCGGAGTGCTGCGGATAGAATGACGCTCACATGAAAACGCTGGTGTATCTGATCGGCACCGGCCCCGGCGGGCCTGGGCTCGTGACCGTGCGGGGACAGCGGTGCCTCGAAGCGTCCGACGTGGTGATCTACGACCGCACGGTGCATCCACGCGTGCTCGACCTGGCGCCACGCCACGCCGAGCGGATCGACGTCGGCCGCCCGGCCCGTGAGCACACCGACCAGGACGCGATCAGCTTCCTGCTCGCCGAAAAGGCCCGCGAGGGCAAGGTCGTGGCCCGGCTGAAGCACGGCGATCCGTTCCTCTTCGACCGCGGCGGCGAAGAAGCGTTGTTCCTGCACGAGCAGGGCATCCCCTTCGAGGTCGTCCCCGGGCTGCCCGGTCGGCCTCGCGGCCGCGGCCTACGCCGGCATTCCGCTCACCTATCCCGGGGGCGGCGACACGCTGACGTTCGTCCGCGGACACGAGCCCGGCAACGGCGAACGCTCCAAGGTGGCGTGGGCGCCGTTGGCCAAGCTCGATGGCACCATCGTCTGCTATGGCGGCCAGGCCGACCTCCGGCGTGTGGTCGACGAACTGCTGGCCCACGGCCGCCCCAAGGACGACAGCGCGGCGCTCATCAGCCGCGGCACCCTCGCCGGCCAGGAGACGATCGTCGGCATGCTGACCGAGGTGGCGGCGCGTCTCGACGGCGCGGCTCTCGACGGCGCGCTGACGCTCGTCGTCGGCAAGGTCGTCGGCCTGCGCGAGCACCTTCGCTGGTTCGATCAGCGGCCGCTGTTCGGCCGTCGCGTGCTCGTGACGCGGTCGCGGCACCAGGCGGCCGAGCTCGTCGAGCTGCTCGAGGCCGTGGGCGCCGAGGCGATCGAAGTGCCGGTCCTGCGCGTCGCCGAGCTCGACGACTTCGAAGCGCTCGACCTGGCGCTGGACACGGCGTCGCAGTGCGACTGGATCGTCTTCACGACGGTGAACGGCGTCGACGGCTTCATGAACCGCCTCATCGACCGCGGGCGCGACGTGCGCGCCCTGACCGGGCCGCGAATCTGCGCGGCCGGTGTCGGCACGAGCGCGCGTCTGGCCCGCTTCGGCCTCCGCGTCGAGCTGGCCACCGAGGGCGCAGGGCGTCGACGGCATCGTCGCGGCCATGGGCGGGCGTGACGGCCTCGCCGGCCGGCGCGTGCTCATGCCCTCGGCGGGCGGCCGCGACAGCCTGGCCGACGCCCTCACTGCGGGTGGCGCCGACGTGCGTCAGGCCCCGGCCTTCCGCACCCTGGCCGCCGAGGACAATCCCGACATCGACGTCTACGGCCAGCTCCTGCAGCATCGCATCGACGTCGTGACCTTCACCAGCGCGGCGGCCGTCCGCGGATTCGCGGCGCTCTACGGCGAGGAACAGGTCGCCGACCTGCTCACCCACACGACCGTGGCCACGGTCGGGCCCGCCGCCACCGAGGCGACGCGCCGGCTCGGCGTGACACCGGCGATCGTGCCGGCGGTGCCGTCGATTTCGGCGCTCGTGGACGCCATCCGCGCGCATTTCCAGTAGCATCGCCGAGCGCGTCCACGCGCTCATCCCGGGAGGTCCTCGTGCCGTTGACGCGCCGATTCGCCGTTCTGTCCGGCGCGGTGTTCACCGCCGCCGCGCTCGCCTGCGGTCGGTCGGGGCCGCCGCCGGCGCCGATCGACCTGCTCGTGACCAATGCCCGCGTCATCGACGGCTCCGGCGCGCCGGCCCGCGACGGTGCGGTGGCGGTCGCCAACGGACGCATCGTCGACGTGCTCGACGCGGCCGGCGCCGCCGCGGCGGCGGGTCGGGCGACCCGCGTGGTGGACGCGAAGGGCCGGGTCGTGGCGCCCGGCTTCATCGACACGCACTCGCACTCCGACATGCCGCTGGTCACCGATGGCAACGCGCAGAGCAAGATCCGCCAGGGCGTGACCACCGAGGTCATCGGCGAATCGGGCTCGATCGCGCCGCAACCCTCGCCCACGGCCGATCAGCCGTGGACCGATTTCAGCGGCTACTTCGCCGTGCTCGAGAACAAGGGCATCTCGGTGAACCTCCTGTCCTACGTCGGCCTCGGCACGGTGCGCGAGCTGGTCGTCGGCGGCGACAACCGCCCGCCGACCGCCGACGAGCTGGTGAAGATGCAGGGCATCGTCAGCACCGCGATGAAGGAGGGCGCGGCCGGCGTCTCGACCGGCCTCATCTACCCGCCCAACGCCTACGCGACGCTCGACGAGCTGGTCGCGCTCGCCACGCCGGCTGCGGCCGTGGGCGGACGCTACGCCTCGCACCTGCGTCACGACGGCAAGCGGCTACGCGAGGGCATCGAGGAAGCCGTGGCCATCGGCGAGCGCGCCCGCCTGCCGGTGCACGTGTTCCACATCAAGGTCACCGGCCAGCAGAACTTCGGCCGGATGAAAGAAGTCGTCGAGATTGTCGAGGCCGCCCGCGCCCGCGGCGTGCGGGTCACCGCTGACGTCTACCCGTACGTCGCCAGCAGCACCAGCCTGACGGCGACGCTGCCGCAGTGGGTGATGGACGGCGGGGTCGACAAGCTGGTGGAGCGGCTGAGCGACCGGGCCACCCGCGCCCGCGTGAAACGGGACATGGAAGACCCCAACGCGACCTGGGACAACCGCTATCAGTCGGCCGGCACCTGGGCCAACGTGCAGCTCGCCTCGATCGGGCGGACCCGCGGGTTGCCGGCGGCGACCGAGAACCCCAACGCGAAGTACGAGGGCATGCGCGTCGCCGACGCCGCGAAGGCTGCGGGCAAGGATCCGTTCGAGTTCGTGTTCGATCTGCTGCGCGACACGCGCGGCAGCGTCGGCTGCGTCTACTTCATCATGTCGGAGGACGACGTCAAGCTGGCGATGCGCCAGCCCTGGGTCGGGGTCGGCTCCGACGGGTCGGCGCTGGCCGTCGAGGGCCCGCTGCGCGCCGGCGTCCCCCACCCACGCAACTTCGGCACCTTCCCGCGCGTGCTCGGCAAGTACGTGCGCGAGGAGAAGGTCATCTCCCTCGAAGAGGCGATCCGCAAGATGACGTCGCTGCCGGCGGGCGCGCTCAACCTGCCCGACCGCGGCAGCATCGCCCCGGGCAAATGGGCCGACCTCGTGATCTTCGACCCTGCGACGGTGGCCGACCAGGCCACCTTCGAGCAGCCGTTCCAGTATCCCGTCGGCATCGACACGGTGATCGTGAACGGCCAGGTGGTGCTGGACGAGGGCACGCACACCAACGCCCGGCCCGGCAAGGTGTTGCGGCGGCAGGGCGTGCCGACGTCGTAGTCGGCGTCGCGGCAGCGCCGCCGCGCGCCCCCCGGTCCTGGTCCCTGGTCCCTACGAGCGTCAGTTCCTCCAGGGCATGAGGCGCTCGATCCACGCGACCCGGGTCAGGTCGTTGTAGATCACCGTGACCATCAGCGCCATCAGCAGCACGAAGCCGGCGAAGAGCATCTTCTCCTTGACCGCCAGCGAGAAGTCGCGCCGCGCCACCGCCTCCATGCCCATGATGGCCATGTGACCGCCGTCGAGCACGGGAATGGGCAGCAGGTTCAACAGGCCCAGGTTCAGGCTGATCGACGCCATCAACGCGAAGAGCTCGACCCAGCCCTCGCGCGCCGAGGCGCCGGAGAGCTGCGCGATGCCGACCGGGCCCATCAGCTGGCGCGGCGACGCGTCGCCGGTGAGGAGCTCGCCCAGCGTGATGAGGATGAGACCCGCGGTCGCGACGTTGCGCTTGACGCTGAGGCCAAGGGCTTCGATCGGGCCGGGCGTGTAAGTGACCGTCTCGTTGCCCAGGGTGATGCCGACGACCGCGTTGGCCCCGCGCTGGACCGGCGTCACGGTGATCGGCACCTCGGCGCCGCCGCGACGCACGAGGATCCGGGTGGGCTGGCCGGCGCGCGTCTTCAACGCGTCGGACACGTTGCGCGAGTAGACCATGCGCTTGCCCTCGATCGACAGGATCACGTCGCCCTTGGCCAGGCCGGCCTTCTCGGCCGGATCGCCCGGGTTGACGGCGTCGATCAGGGGATAGGTGTCGGGGAGCACGCCGATGGTGCCGACCTCGAAGGTGGCATCCGACTGCACCGACACCTTGGTGGTGGTCGGCCGGATGGTGAGGGTGCGCTCCTCGCCGCCGCGGCGCACGACGAACTCCACGTCGCGCTCGGCGCGCGAGGTGACGCCGACCTCGAGGTCCTCCCAGCTGGCGACCGTGCGGCCGTTGATGCGCACCACCTCGTCGCCGGGCTGCATGCCGCCGCGCTCGGCCGGCGAATCGGCCTGCACGACGCCGATCACGGCCGGGCGGCTGAGGAACGCCAGCACCCGGTCGCCCTGCGCCAGGACCACGGCCAGCAGCAGCACGGCCAGGATCATGTTCATCGCCGGCCCGGCCATCAGGATCTGGAAGCGCTGCCACTTGGACTTCGACAGGAATTCGTCGGCGGCGCCCTGCGGCTGGTCCTCGGGGTTCTCCCCGGCCATCTTCACGTAGCCGCCGAGCGGAATCGCACTCAGGCAGTACTCGGTGTCGCCGCGCTTGAACGACAGGAGCTTCGGCCCGAAGCCGAGCGAGAAGGTGATGACGCGGACGCCGTGCCAGCGGGCCAGCAGGAAGTGACCGAGCTCGTGTACGAATACGAGCACGCCGAGCACGAACGAGAACGCGAGCAGCGTCTGCATCTAGCGGGATCCTCTCTGTAATTCTACCGCCCGCACCAGCTCGAGCGCAGTCTCCCGCGCCCATCGGTCGACGGCCTGTACCGCCGCCAGGGTGTCCACCGGGGCTGGATGGTGAGCGTCCATCGTCGCCGCAATCACCTCGGCGATGGCCGGGAACGCCAAGGTCTCTTCCAGAAAAGACGACACCGCCACCTCGTTGGATGCATTCAGCACGATCGGCAGGCTGCGGTCGGCCTCGAGCGCCCGGAAGGCGAGGCGCAGGCATGGGAACTCGTCCCAGTCGGGCGCGAGGAACTCCAGTGTGCCGGCCCGTGCCAGATCGAGAAACGGCACCGGCGCCGGCCACCGTTCGGGATATGAGAACGCGTACTGGATCGGCAGCCGCATGTCGGTGGTGCCGAGCTGCGCCAGCATCGACCCGTCGGCGAACTCGACCAGCGAATGGACGATCGACTGCGGGTGCACCACGACGTCGATCTGCGCGGCCGGCATCGCGAAGAGCCAGTGGGCCTCGATCACCTCGAGGCCCTTGTTCATCAGGGTGGCCGAATCGACGGTGATCTTCGGCCCCATCTGCCAGGTGGGATGGCGCAGGGCCTCGGCCGGCGTCACCTCGGCGAGGCTGGCCCGGGTGCGCCCGCGGAACGGCCCGCCCGACGCGGTCAGGATCAGCCGACGGACCTCACCGGCGTCGTGCCCGCGCAGGCACTGATGGATGGCGTTGTGCTCGCTGTCCACCGGCAGGATCGGCACGCCGCGGGCGCGGGCGCGGTCCATGACCAGCCCGCCGGCCATCACCAGCACTTCCTTGTTGGCCAGGGCGATGGTCTTGCCGGCGTCGATGGCCGCCAATACCGCCTCGAGCGCCGCCGTGCCCGACGACGCACAGAGCACGAGGTCGACCTCGGGATGGGTGGCGACGGCCACCAGGCCCTCGGCGCCGAACCCGGCCACGGCCGGCACGCTGCCGGTGGCGGCACGCAGCTTCGCCAGCGCGTCGGCCGACGACATCGACACCGCCACGGGATGGTGACGCTGCAGCGCGGCGGCCATCTGCTCCACGTTCTGACCGGCCGCCAGCCCGACCACCCGGACGCGTTCGGGATGGGCGTCGGCCACCGCCAGGGCACTGGTGCCGATCGACCCGGTGGCGCCGAGAATCGCGACCCGGATCATGCGAGCGTCACGAGGAGGTAGAAGAGGGGCGCGGCGAACAGCAGCGCGTCGATGCGATCGAGCACGCCGCCGTGGCCGGGGATGAGCGCGCTGCTGTCCTTGACGCCGGCGGCGCGCTTGAGCGCCGATTCGAACAGGTCGCCGGCGATGCCCGCCACCACGATGCCGAGGCCGGCGAGCCACACCGCGAGCGGCGGCAGCCGCGGCAGCCACCAGTAGGCCATCGCGACCAGGGCGAGCGGCGCCAGCACCAGGCCACCCACTGCCCCTTCGATCGTCTTCTTCGGGCTGATCGTCGGCGCCAGCGGCCGACGTCCGAACGCGCGCCCGGTGTAGAACTGAAACGTGTCGCTCGCCGCGACGGTGGCGACGATGGCGAGCACGCCTTCACGACCGGCCTGTTGATGGATGCCGACCAGGGCGCCGAGGGGCAGCCCGAGGTAGAGCGGGGCCAGCATGCCGGCCGCGGCGGCGTGGAACAGCGCCGCGCCGTGCTGGCCGCTGGCCATCAGCGACACGGCCACGGCGACGATCATCACCCCGAAGAACGCCGGCAGCGGGATCCACGGCATCGCCACGGCGGCGCAGGCGGCCAGGGTCGCGGCCAACGACGGCAGGAACGGCAGCATCGCGCCCACCGCCCGGGCCAGCCGCGCGTACTCGACGAAGGCCAGCGCCGTGACCACGAGGGCCACGACCAGCAGCTGGACGGACGACAGCCACCACACGAGCGCCAGGGCGCCGAGCGCGAGCGCGAGGCCGCTCACCAGACGGGTCATGGATGGCGGAAGGGTCTCAGTGGCGCCTACTTGGCGCCGGCCGCGATCGGCACCGACGCGATGCCGCCGTAACGCCGATCGCGTTTCTGATAGGCGACGACGGCCTCGAGCAGGTGCCGGCAGCGGAAGTCGGGCCATAGCGTGTCGGTCACCCAGATCTCCGCGTAGGCGATCTGCCACAGCAGGAAATTGCTGACACGCATCTCGCCGCTGGTCCGGATCAGCAGGTCGGGGTCGGGCTGGCCGGCGGTGTAGAGGAACTCGGCGAAGCGCGTCTCGTCGAGCGACGACGGCGAGACGCCGGCCTCGATCGCGCGCCGCGCGGCGTCGACGATCTCGGCGCGGCCGCCGTAGTTCAGCGCGATGTTGAACTGCATGCCGGTGTTGTGCCGGGTCCGGGCCTCGGCCTCGAGCAGTTCGGCGGCGACGTCGCCGGGCAGTTCGCCGGGCCGGCCGATGGCGTGGAACCGGATGTTGTTCCTGAGCAGGGTCTCGAGCTCCAGCCGCAGATAGCGCCGCAGCAGGCCCATCAGCACGCTGACTTCGGTGATCGGCCGCTTCCAGTTCTCCACCGAGAACGCGTAGAGCGTGAGCACCTCGAGCCCGAGTCGGGCCGAGGTCTCCACCGTGTCGCGCACCGCGTCGATGCCGGCGCGATGTCCCTCGACGCGCGGCAGGTGGCGCTGGGCCGCCCAGCGCCCGTTGCCGTCCATGATGATGGCGACGTGGCGCGGGATCCGCTCGGGGATCACCTGACGGATTAGCGCCTCTTCGGCGCCGCCGGGGGGAATCCACACCCTGAGCTGCTCGAGTCCCATGGAGTTGGTCGAGAGGGCAAAGAGCCATCTTACAGCACGTTACAGCTGCCCGGCGCCCTCCGGCGAGTAGTGCACGCGCCACAGGTGCAGGCCGTGCGCGCGGCGCCGTCGGCCCGGCGGCCAATCGCCGGCGGCTGGCCAGCGCGCGGGCCACGTCTTCGGGCCCCATCCGGCCCTTCCCCACGTGCACGACGGTGCCGGCCATGGCGCGCACCATGTAGCGCAGGAAACCGGAGCCCGAGACTTCGAGGCACAGCAGCCGGCCGCGATCGTCGGCGGGCCAGCACCACGCGGGCAGCGCGCGGTCGGCGTCGAGGGTCGCGGCGAACACCCGCCGCACCGTCGACTTCACGACGCTCCCCTGTCCCTGGAACGCCGCGAAGTCGTGCTCGCCGACGAAGGCCGCGGCCGCCTCCTGCATCGCGGGCACCGACAACCGCTGGGGCACGTGCCACGCCACGCGGCGCAGCGCCGGATGATCCATCGGCCCGTGCCATACGAAGTAGCGGTAGGTCTTGCCGCGGGCGTGCAGCCGGGCGTGGAAGCGGTCCGGCATCTCGTCGGCGGCCAGCACGCGTACGTCAAACGGCAGCGTGGCGTTGAACGCGCGCACGAGGCGCTCGGGCGCGATGGCCGCCGTGAGCCGGCAGCTGGCCACTTGCGCCGCGGCGTGTACCCCGGCGTCGGTGCGGCCGGCACCGGCGACGTGCACCGGCGCCCCTTCGATCGCCGCGAGCACCGCCTCGAGCTCTCCTTGCACGGTCCGATGTCCCGCCTGGCGCTGCCAGCCGGCGAAGTCGGCGCCGTCGTAGGCCACGACCAGGCGCAGCGTGCGGGCGCGGTCGGCCACCGGTTCCTCCTAAGTGCGCGAACCGGGCTTGACGGCCGGTGAGCCGCCAGCGCAGAGCGGGCAGGCGTCGGGCGGATAGGTCGGCAGGTCCATCGGGCACAACGCCGCGAACGGCACCGTCAGGCCGTGGCGGCCGCCGCTGCGATCGATGATCGCCGCCGCCCCGACGACCGTCGCGCCGTGCGTCGCGGCCACGTCGATGGTCTCGCGCGTCGATCCGCCCGTGGTCAGCACGTCCTCCACCACCAGCACGCGGTCGGTGGGCGCCAGGGTGAAGCCGCGGCGCAGCGCCAGCGTGCCGTCGGTGCGCTCGGCGAAGATGGCGCGAACGCCCAACGCGCGGCCCACCTCCTGCCCGATCACGATGCCCCCGAGCGCCGGCGACAGGACCACCGTCGCCGCCCAGGCCCGCGTCGCGGCCGCGATCGCGGCGCCCAACGCTCCGGCGGGCACCGGGTGCTGGAGCACGAGCGCGCACTGGAGATACCCCGGGCTGTGGAGCCCGGAGGAGAGCCGGAAGTGGCCCTCGAGGAAGGCGCCCGACTCACGAAACATCCGCAAAACGTCCTGATCAGTCATCCGCCGGTAGTATATCGACCGGGAGCGGCAGAACCCTTCCCCGGGCCGCGCCGTCTATCCTGGTGGCGAATTCGTGCCGGGCGGGGCGGCAACGTTCTTGCTCGGTTCGGCGGTGGCGGCGCGTGGGCCGCCCCTTTTCGCGTACTCGGGAGACGTAGCAAATGTCCGCGATTCGACGATTCGGCATGCGGGTGGCACTGGTGACGGCGGTGGCGGGTCTGTCCGTTTTCGGACCGCCAGCTGTTCAGGCGCAGACACCGGCACCGGCCGACCCAGAGCGCCGTCTGAGCATCCTGGACGCCGTTGAGCTCGCCATCAAGCAGAACTCCGACCTCGAGGTGGTGCGCATCAGTCCCGAGATCCAGAACACGAGCATCGATCAGGCGCGGGCGTTCTGGGCCCCGAGCCTCAACACCGTGTTCCAGGGCGCCTATAACGACAACCCTCCCAACAGCTTCCTGTCGGGCGGCCAGACGACCATTTCGAACAACCAGAACATCGTCAACTTCGACTTCGGGTCGAACCTGCCGTGGTTCGGATCCAGCTACAACGTTGGCTGGCAGAACTACCGGTCGACCACCAACAACGCCTTCGCCAACTTCTCGCCGCAGATCGGCTCGACCCTGACCTTCAACTTCACGTTGCCGCTGCTGCGCGACCGCAGCATCGACCTCATCCGCCAGTCGCTGCAGGTGTCGACCAAGAACCGCGAGATCTCCGACGTCCTGCTGCGCGAGGCGGTGGCCGTGACCACCCGGCTCGTGAAGAACGCCTATTGGGACCTGGTGTTCTCGATCAGCAGCCTGGAAGTGCAGCGGTTGTCGCTCGAGCTGGCGCAGCGTTCGCTCAAGGAGAACCGCGCCCGGGTCGAGATCGGCACGATGGCGCCGATCGACATCGTGCAGGCGGAAGCCGAAGTCGCCCAGCGCGAAGAAGCCGTCATCATCGCCGAGGCGTCCATCTCCCGCGCCGAGGACGCCTTGCGGGCGCTGATTTTCACCGCACACACCCCGGACGAATGGCAGGTGCGGCTGGTGCCGACAGACGCCGCGGTCTTCACCCCGACGGCCGTGGACATTCGGGCATCGGTCCTGGAGGCGCTCGACGCCCGCACCGACATCATCGAGGCGCAGAAGACCCTCGAGGCCAACGACGTCACGATCCGCTACCTGCGCAACCAGCTGCTGCCCGACCTGACAGCGGCGGTGGACTACGGCGCCACCGGCATCGGCGGCGATCAGTTCGTCCGCGGCGAGGGCTTTCCAGGGCCGATCGTCGGCACCGTCACCAGGCCGTACTCGGACGTCCTGGGCGACGTGGTCTACGCCCAGTTCCCGTCGTGGACCTTCACCGTCCAGCTCGGCATCCCGTTGGGCAACTCCACCCAGGACGTCAACCTCGCCCGGGCGCGGCTCCAGAATCAGCAGTCACTCAGGCAGCTCGACTCATCGCGGATCCGCGTCGCCACCGAGGTGCGCGAGGCGGCCCGCCAGGTGACCACCAACGGCAAGCGGGTGGAGGCGACGCGGGCGTCGCGGGCCCTCGCCGAGAAGCGGCTCGAGGCCGAGGAGAAGAAGTTCCAGGCCGGCATGACCACGAACTTCTTCGTGCTGCAGGCCCAGCGCGATCTGAACCAGGCCCGCAACAACGAGCTGCAGGCGCTCATCGACTACCTCAAGTCGGTCGTCGACTTCGAGACGTCGAAGGTGGCGCCGCTGAACGGCGCCCCCAATGTGATCACGGTGTCGCCGGGCGGCGGCTTCACCAGCGGCTCGCAGCAGCAGCTGCAGCAGCAACAGCAGCAGCAGCGCCAGCAGTAGGCGGCGGCGGCCGGGCGGCGGGGCCCGGATACCGGATAGAATCCGGCCGTGCCGAAGCTGTCGGTCACGGTGATCACGCGCGACGAGGCCGCCAATCTGGCGGCCGCGCTCGAGTCGGTGGCGTGGGCCGACGAGGTCGTGGTCGTCGATTCGGGGAGCACCGACGCCACGGTGGAGATCGCCCGGCGGTTCACCCCGCGGGTGACGGTGCGGCCGTGGCCCGGCTACGTGGCGCAGAAGAACCACGCCGCCGCCGAGGCCAGCTACGACTGGATCCTCTCGCTCGACGCCGACGAACGGGTGTCGCCCGAGCTGGCCGACCGAGATCCGCGGCGTGCTGCAACGCGAGCCGGGCGCCGCCGGCTACCGCGTGCCGCGGGTCACGTTCCACCTCGGCCGGTGGATCCGGACGACCGACTGGTACCCCGACTACCAGCTCCGCCTCTACGACCGTCGCCGCGCCCGTTGGACCGGTCGTCACGTCCACGAATCGGTGACCGCCGACGGGCCGGTGGCCGACCTGCGCAGCGAGCTCGAGCACCGCGCCTATCGCGACCTGTCCCATCACCTGCAGACGATGGATCGCTACACGACGCTGGCGGCCCGGCAGATGCGGGAAGACGGCCGGCGCGCCGGCTGGCTCGACCTGGCGGTGCACCCGCCGGCGGCGTTCCTCCGCAACTACCTGCTTCGCGGCGGCATCCGCGACGGCGTGCCCGGGCTCGTCATCTCGATCCTGAACGCCACCTACGTGGCCCTGAAGTTCGCCAAGCTGTGGGAGCTGTGTTCTCACTCCACCTCGACACCGCCCTCACCTGGCGCGGCGGACAGCACCAGGTCCTCCTGACCGTGCTCGGGATGCGCGAGCGCGGCCATCGGGCCGTGCTCGTCGCCCACCCGGAGGGCGTGCTGTACCGTCGGGCGAGCGAGGGCGACGATCTGGTGCCGCTCGCGCCGCGCTCCGAGGTCGATCTCGCCTCGGCCTGGCGCCTCTCCAAGATCATCGCGTCGTACCGGCCCGAGGTCGTCCATGCCCACGACCCGCACGGGGTCGCGATGGCGTCGATGGCGCTGTCGTTCGGGTCGCGCACGGCCGGCGTGCGGCTGGTGGCGTCGCGCCGGGTGGACTTCCGGTTGCAGCGTCATTCGTTCTCGCGCTGGAAGTACCGGCAGGTGGAGCGCTTCATCGCCGCGTCGGCGGCGATTCGCGACGTGCTGGTCGCCGACGGCATCCCGGCCTCGCGCATCACGGTCGTGCACGACGGCATCGACGTCGAGCGGGTGGTCAAGGTGCCGGCCGAGGACATCCACCAGACCTTCTGGTTCCCCAAAGGCGCACCGGTGGTGGTGAACGTCGGCGCGCTGGTCGGCCACAAGGGCCAGAAGTTCCTGGTCGAGGCGATGGCCCAGGTTCGCCGTCAAGTGCCCGACGCGCAGCTCGTGATCTTCGGCGAGGGCGACCTGCGCGAGCCGCTCAGCCGCCAGATTCGCGACCTGGGTCTCGACAAGCACGTCGTGCTGGCCGGCTTCCGCGACGATGTCCACGCCCTGACCCGCAGCGCCGAGCTGTTCGTGATGAGCTCGGTCACCGAAGGCCTCGGTTCCGCCGTGCTCGACGCGATGGCGCTCGGCCTGCCGGTGGTCGGCACCCGTGCCGGCGGCATTCCCGAGGCCGTCGAGGACGGCGTGACCGGGCTGCTGGTGCCGCCCGGCCGGGCCGACGCCCTGGCCGAGGCGATCGTGCGGATGCTGAACGACCCGGCGGCGCGGCAGCGGATGGGCGACGCCGGGCGGGCCCGGGTGGAGGCCGAGTTCGGCGTCGATCGCCTGGTCGAAGGCACGCTGGCGACGTATCGCCACGTGCTGGCGCGGAATCCAACCTCGCAGGCAGCCAGCTAGCCCGTTCGGGCGCGACTGCCGGAGGGCAGTCCGTGTACATCGCAGAGATCTGGCGTTATCCGGTCAAGTCGATGGCCGGGGAGCCGCTGACCGAGGCCATGCTCGGTCGAGGCGGGCTCGACGGCGATCGGCGGCTGCACGTCGAAGATCGGCGCGGCCGCGTCATCACCGCCCGCACGCCACCCGCGCCTGCTCGGACATCGGGCCCGCACCGGTGACGACGGCACGGTCCTGGTCGACGGACAGCCGTGGTACGACCCCGGCGTCGCCGCCGCGGTCGCCGCGATCGCCGGCGAGGGCGCGCAGATCGTGCCCTCGCCCGAGGGCGTCTTCGACGTCCTGCCGTTGCTCGTCGCCACCGACGGCGCCATCACCGCCTTCGGCCACGACGGCCGCCGGCTGCGCCCCAACCTGGTCATCGGCGGCGTGTCGGGACTCGACGAGCGGGGCTGGGAGGGTCGCGGGCTGCGTATCGGCGAGGTCGTGATCGCGCTCGCCGATCTGCGCGGGCGGTGCGTCATGACGACCTACGACCCAGACACCCTGGCCCAGGATCCCGACGTGCTCAAGTCGATCGTGCGCCGCTTCGACGGCCGGCTCGCGCTGAACGCCGCGGTGGCGGCGGGAGGCCGCATCCGCGTCGGCGACGAGGTGCAGCTCGTGTCGGTCGAGGATCGGCGCGCGGTCGACGCGCTCCGAGCGCGTTGACGCTGGCGCCCGTCAGGTCAGCGAATCGTAGCGGACATCGACGATCTCGAGCGACTCGTCGCCGCGCGGCGTGTGCAGGGTCACGGTGTCGCCGACCTTCGCCTTGAGCAGCGCCGTCGCCAGGGGCGAGCGCCAGGAGATGCGTTCGTTGCCAGTGTCGAGCTCGTCGACGCCGACGATGGTCACCACCCGCTCGTCGCCGGACGCCGGTCGGAATGAGACGGTGGCGCCGAAGAAGACGCGGCCGTGCGTCTTGCCGGCGTTGTCGACGACGACGGCGTTGTCGAGGCTCTTGGACAGGCGGCGGACGCGGCGATCGATCTCGCGCAGTCGCCGCTTGCCGTAGAGGTAGTCCCCGTTCTCCGAACGGTCGCCATTGGCCGCCGCCCACGCGACCGTCGCGACCATGGCCGGGCGCTCGACTTTCCAGAGCCGCGCGAGCTCGTCGGTCAGCCGCCGGTGGCCGCCGGGCGTGATGTAGTTCTTGACGCCGTCGGGTGTCGCGCGCTCGGGCGCGGGCGCCCGGGTCGGCTTCTTCGCTCGCATACGGAACTCGCCGCTCATCGCGCCGCCCGTCGTCTCGCCGCCGGCCGCCGCGCCGGCCGGCACACCGCGTTCAGGGGGCACTGCGCGCTGGTACGGGTGGTTCCGAAGCCGCAGGCGCCCATCATGCCCAGGTGGCACATCGAGAAGTCGTAGCGCACCGGGTCGTCGGGATTCAACCCGCGCAACGCCGTCGTCACGTCCATCGCCATGCCCCAGCCCGGGCTGGCCCGTCGGGTCACGCCCAGGCACCGGCCCACGCGGATGATGTGGGTGTCGAGCGGCACGACGAGCTGGGCCGGGCGCACGGCGCCCCACAGGCCGAGGTCGACGGCGTCGTGGCGCGCGACCCAGCGCAGGAACAGGTTCAGCCGCTTGCACGCGCCGCCGGAAGACGGCCGGGAGAAGAAGTAACCGACACCCGGGGTCGGCCGGCGACGGCCGTAGATCGCCTTCAGGTCCAGGGCCATCGCCCGCCTCGAGAACGACTCGAGCCCGGCCTCGATGGAGGGATCGCCCGGCGGCTGACCGGCGGCGAAGAAGCCCTCGATCGAGCCGTGGTCGCGCACCATCTGGTGCAGGAGCCACGCCAGCGCCGCCAGGTCGCGGCTGCGGATCCAGCGGTGGCCGACGCCGTCGAACCGCGACGCCTGGTCCGGCGTGAAGCCGCGCACGAACGCCGCCGGTGCCCCCTCCATCACTCCGAGCACCGCGTCCACGGTCTGCAGCACGCTTTGCACCCGCCCGAACGCCAGCGCCGAGGCGAGGAACGCGACGATCTCCTGGTCGTCACGCGTCGCGAAGCGGCGCACGGTCCAGATCGGATCCCGCGTGGAATGGGTGAGGTTGAACTGGTCGTAGAGGCGGTCGAGCTCGGGCTTGAGCGCCAGGAGTTCCAGGCCCACGCTACTTGAAGGCCGGGGCACGATCGAGCGCGCCGACCACGTCGAGGACGAACGCCGCGACGCCGCCGAGGAAGCGTGGGTCGATCTTGTCGGCCGTGTCGGTCGGCTTGTGGTAGTCGGCGTGATCCTCGACGCCGAGGTAGACGAAGGGAATGCCGGCGGTGTGGAACGGGCCGTGATCCGACTGCTGCGTCCAGTCGTCCTGGCCGCCGCCAGTGTCGTGGCCGAACTTCACGGTGATTGGCGCCCGCGATGCCGGCCCCTCCAGAAGCGGTACGCAACGCCGGCCAGCGGCCAGGACCGGCGACGTAAATCTCCTTCTTGTCGCTGCGGCTCACCATGTCGAAGTTCAGGTCGAGGGCAATCCGGCCGCCCGGCAGCGGCGGAGCGGCGACGAAGGCCTTGGCGCCCTGCAGGCCCTGCTCCTCGGCGTCGAAGGCAGCGATGACCAGGGTGCGTTCGAAGGGCGCGGCCACGCAGCGCTCGGCCACGGCCATCAGCATCGCGACGCCCGAGGCGTTGTCGTCGGCGCCGTGATAGGTCTGTCCGTCGCGGACGCCGAGATGATCGTAGTGTGCCGACACGACCAGCACCGGCAGATCGCGGCGACGGCCCGGGCACTGCGCGATGAGGTTGATGCCGTGCATGGCCGTGCCCGCCTTGTTGGCGAAGGTGAACGGCACCTCGAACGTGCCGGTCGCAATCGGCGTCAGGCCAATCCGCATGAACCGATCGCGAATCCAGGCCCGCGCCTTGGCGTTGCCCGGCGTGCCGGTCGCGCGACCGTCCATGCCCGGGGCGGTGAGGACCTGGATCGTCGCCAGGATCGCCGCGCCGTCGGGCGCAGCGGCGACGCTCGTCGTTGCCGGCTGGGGCGGTCGCGCCACCGCCGACTGCGCGCCGGCAACGGCAGCGAAACACAGCCACAGCACCAAAGCAGCGAGGCCGTCACTGCCGGCCCGGATTGGTGACGAACGAAGACGTGACATGGGCAGCAAATCCACGGTTGGCGCCGGGAGCCTATAGAATGGGCGCGCCGCGGCCCGCCGCGGCATCGGGTTCGACCTGATCGTAGCAGGCCAGCGCGCCTGGCCACAGCGTACTTCGAGCAGGAAGGCGTCTCGTTCAATGGTGCTTGCGGTTCCGAAAGAGAGTTGGCCCGGGGAACGTCGGGTGGCGGCCACGCCCGAGACGGTCACCCGGCTGGTCGGAATGGGCTTCGACGTGCGGGTCGAGGCCGATGCCGGGTTGAAGGCGGCCTTCGCCGACGAGGATTACGTCAAAGCGGGCGCCACGGTGACGGCGGACGTCGCCGCGGTCTGGTCGGACGCCGACGTGCTGCTCAAGGTGCAGCCGCCGAGCGCCGATGAAGTCGATCGCCTGAAGGCCGGAGTGGTGCTCATCAGCTTCCTCTGGCCCGGCAAGAACAAGGAGCTGGTCGAGCGGATGGCGGCCCGCAAGGTCACCGCCATCGCCATCGACCAGGTGCCGCGCATCACGCGCGCCCAGAAGATGGACGCGCTGTCGTCGATGGCCAACATCGCCGGCTACCGGGCCGTGATCGAGGCGGCGAGCTTCTACGGACGCTTCTTCACCGGGCAGATGACCGCCGCCGGCAAGGTGCCGGCCGCCAAGGTGCTGGTGATCGGCGCCGGCGTGGCCGGGCTGGCGGCCATCGGCGCCGCCCGCGGCCTGGGCGCCATCGTCCGCGCCTTCGACACCCGCGCCGCCGTCAAGGACCAGGTCAAGAGCATGGGCGCCGAGTTCATCGAGCTCGACGTCCACGAGGAAGGCGAGGGCGGCGGCGGCTACGCCAAGGAGATGAGCCCGGCCTTCATCGAGGCCGAGATGGCGATGTTCGCCGCGCAGGCGCGCGAGGTCGACATCATCGTCACCACGGCGCTCATCCCCAACCGGCCGGCGCCGGTGCTCATCACCGAAGAGATGGTGAAGAGCATGAAGCGCGGGTCGGTCATCGTCGACCTGGCGGCCGAGAACGGCGGCAACTGCGCGCTGACCAGTCCCGGGCAGGTGGTCGAGCACCACGGCGTGCACATCATCGGCTACATGGATCTGCCGAGCCGGCTGGCGCCCACGGCGAGCCAGCTCTACGGCAACAACCTCGTCCACCTGCTCACCGACATGGGCGGCATGAAGCACTTCGCCGTCAACGAAGACGACGAGGTGGTGCGCGGCGCCCTGGTGCTCCGCGACGGCGTGCTCAAGTGGCCGCCGCCCAAGAAGGAGGCGCCGCCACCACCGCCGCCGAAGCCGGCACCCGCCCCGACGGCGTCACAAGCCCGCGGGGGTCACGGCCATGGCGCCGCGGCGCCGGCGTCGGGCACCGCGCAGGCGGTGGCGGCGCTGGTCGCCGCCGTCGCGCTCACCGGCCTGGGCCTGGTGGCGCCGGGCGAGTTCCTGTCGCACTTCACGGTGTTCGTGCTCGCCTGCGTCATCGGCTGGCAGGTGATCTGGAACGTCACCCCGGCGCTGCACACGCCGCTGATGAGCGTGACCAACGCCATCAGCGGCATCATCGTGGTCGGCGGCATGCTGCAGGTCGGCGGACCGCCCGGGTCGCTCATGGCGATGCTCGGCGCCGCCGCGATCCTCCTCGCCACGATCAACGTCGTCGGCGGCTTCATGGTCACGCAGCGCATGCTGCGGATGTTCCGGCGTTAGGCGGCGAAGTCCATCGTGCCCGAATCCCTCGTCACCGTCGCCTACATCGTCGCCGGCCTGCTCTTCATCATGAGCCTGAGCGGGCTGTCGGCACAGGCCACCGCGGCGCGCGGCAACATCTACGGCATCGTCGGCATGATCATCGCCGCCGTCGCCACCGCATTCGGACCGCGGGTCGGCGGCTACCCGACGCTGGCCGGCGCCATGGCCATCGGCAGTGCGATCGGCGCGGTGCTGGCCGCGCGCGTCGAGATGACGTCGATGCCGCAGCTCGTCGCGATCCTGCACAGCTTCGTCGGCGCCGCCGCCGTGCTCGTCGGCCTGGGCGGCACGCTCGACCCGAACGCCGTGCACACCGGCGTCGAGGCGACGATCCACCAGATCGAGACCTTCGTCGGCGTGTTCGTCGGCGCCATCACCTTCACCGGGTCGGTCGTCGCCTTCGGCAAGCTGCAGGGCGTGATCCGCAGCAAGCCGCTGCTGCTGCCCGGCCGGCACCTGCTGAACCTGTCCGCCGCCGGCGCCTGCCTGTTCTTCGCCTGGCAGTTCGTCGGCCACCCGACGCTGTCGCCGCTCCTCTGGACGACCCTCGTCGCCGGCATCCTCGGCGTGCACCTGGTGATGGCCATCGGCGGCGCCGACATGCCGGTGGTCGTCTCGATGCTGAACAGCTACTCGGGCTGGGCGGCCGCGGCCGCCGGGTTCATGCTGAACAACGACCTGCTCGATCATCACCGGCGCGCTGGTCGGCTCGAGCGGCGCGATCCTCAGCTACATCATGTGCCGGGCGATGAACCGCTCGTTCCTGAGCGTGATCTTCGGCGGCTTCGGCGCCGACGAAGGCGCGGCGCCGGCCAAGAGCGCCAGCGGCGAGCCCCAGGGCGAGGTGAAGAGCGTGACCGCGGCCGAGACGGCGGCCATCCTGCAGGAAGCCAAGAGCGTCGTCATCGTGCCCGGCTACGGCATGGCCGTGGCCCAGGCGCAGTATCCGCTCTACGAAGTGACCAAACGGCTGCGCGACGCCGGCGTGACGTGCGCTTCGCCATCCATCCGGTGGCCGGCCGCCTGCCCGGCCACATGAACGTGCTGCTCGCCGAAGCCAAGGTGCCCTACGACATCGTCCTCGAGATGGAGGAGATCAACGACGACTTCCCCAACACCGACGCGGTGCTGGTCATCGGCGCCAACGACATCGTCAACCCCGGCGCGCTCGACGACCCGTCGAGCCCGATCTACGGCATGCCGGTCCTCGAGGTGTGGAAGGCCAAGACCTGCATCGTGATGAAGCGCGGCATGGCCAGCGGCTACGCCGGCGTCGAGAACCCGCTGTTCTTCAAGGACAACACGCTGATGCTGTTCGGCGACGCCAAGAAGACGGTGGACGGCATTCTGGCCGAGCTTCGCAAGAACGAGAGCTCGGCCGCGTAGGGGCTCGGGACCAGGGGCCAGGGGCTAGGGCTCGCAGCAACTGTCCACGCCCGATCTCGCTACCCGGTGCAGTGCTTGGCGGCGAGCTTCCGAATGCTGCTGATTGCCCGCATGGTCGTGGAGCCGCCGAGGGCGCGTTCGATCTGGCCGGGCGTGAGCCTGGTCTCGCTCTGCTTCACCTTGCACAGCCAGTAGAGCTCGCTGCCGACGATCTTGAAGGTGTGCTGCGTCGGATCGATCGCGTTGAGGCGTTTCTGCGCCGCCGGGTCGACCGGGGGCTTCAGCAGCCCGACGAGCAGCGCGCCGGCGGCCGCCACGTCCTTCTCCGGAAACAGACTGCGCCCAGCGGCGGTCACGACGTCCTCCAGCGACCGCACGAACGTCGGCACGTCATAGCCGAGCGCCTTCTTCAACGCGCCTTCGATTCTGGCCTCGAGCGCCGGGCCGGGCTTGGCCGTGGTGCCGAAAATCACGTTGCCGCTGGCGATGAACGTCTCGACCTCGGCGAACCCGGCGGTCGGCGAAGTAGCCGGCGCAGCTCGTCCATCTTGACGATGCGGCCGCCGACGTTGACGGCGCGGAGGAAGGCGACGTAGCGAGGCATGGCGGTCAGACGCTCCAGATGTCCTTGAACACGCGGTGGAAGTTGCCGCCGATCACCTTCTCGATCGTCGCGGTGGGATGGCCCTTCGCGGCCAGCCGCTCGGCGATGGCTTCGAGCCGCCGTGGCTGGTTGAGATCGGGGATGTAGAGCGGACGGTCCTCGTCCGGTGCCTGGCTGCCGCTGCGGGCGCGCCCCTCGGCGAAGGCGCGCTCGGCCTTCAGGTACTCGGGCGTCTCTTCGATCGGCGACACGCTCATGTCGCTGCCGATGCCGACGTGATCGACGCCGCACACCGTGATGGCGTGCTCGATGTGGCGGATGACGGCGTCGCCGGTCGAGGGCCGCTTGGGGCCGTCGGCGCCGCCCAGGAACGGCATCAGGTAGATGCCGAGCACGCCGCCCTTGTCGGCCATCGCCTTCAGCTCGCGGTCCTCCTTGCTGCGCGGATGGCGGTAGACCTCGCGGCAGCCGCGAATGGGTGATGAGCGGCGGCCTGGTCGAGGCCGCGATCGCCGTGGCGGTCGTCCGCGTGCCGCAGTGGCTGAGGTCGACGGCGATGCCGAGGGCGTTCATCCGGGCCACGGCCTGGCGTCCGAACTCGCTGATCCCGGCATCCCCCGGCTCGAGGCACCCGTCGCCAATCAGATTGCGGGTGTTGTAGGTCAGCTGGATGATGAGGACGCCGAGCTGGCGGAAGGTGTCGAGCCGGCCGAGGTCGCGCTCGATCATCTCGGTGTTCTGGAAGCCCAGGATCAGGCCGAGCGTGCCGTCCTTGCGGGCGCGCGCGATGTCGTCGTGCCGGCGCACGATCGACAGGAGCTGCGGGTACTTCGCCGCCTCGCCGGTCCACAGCGCGATGTTCCGCACCGTGGCTTCGAAGTCGTCGGCGCTGACGGTGACGTTGAGGGCGGTCAGCCCGCTCTTGGCGATGTTGTCGCGTTGGGCCGGGGTGAGCGGTCCGCGCGGCGGCCACGGCACGTTCATCGCGCCGGGATTGGCCAGCGCGTCGATGCTGACGGCCTTGGCGTAGAGGGCCCGGGCCGCGTCGGCGGTGACCGTGGCCTGGCCGGCCGCGCTCGGGGCGGCCAACGCCCCGACGCCGGCGGCGACGGTGGCTCCGAACTGGCGGCGGCTCATCGGCATGGAGACTCAGCGACGGAGTATAAATGACCGTCGAGGAGACCTCATGTCGCATCTCATCCGCGCATCGATCACGGCCGTGGCGCTGACGCTGCCGGTCACCGCGCTGGCCCAGTCCGCCACCGCGCCGGCCGGCCGATCGCCGTGGCGCGCCGCCGACGGCGTCATCGTCGACGAGGTCGGCGACCCGCAGTATTCGACCTTCTCGCTCTGCGCCATCGATCCGGCTACCGGCCAGGCGGGCGCCGCGGTGACCACGCGGGTCCCGTTCGTCGGTCGCGCGGTGCCGTGGGCCCGGGCCGGCGTCGGCGCGGTGTGCACGCAAGCCTCCACGATGGTCGAGTACGGCCAGCGCGGGTTGGATCTCATGGCCAAGGGCGTCGACCCGAAGGACGCCATCACGCAGCTGCTCGCCGACGACCTGGGTCGCGAGTCGCGCCAGCTCGGGATGATCGACATGAAGGGCCGCGCCGCTGCCCACACCGGCAAGAACAACAACTTCTGGGCCGGCAGCCGCCAGGGGAAGCACTACACCGTGCAGGCCAACATCATGGTCGGTCCCGAGGTGGTGGAGGCCGTGGCCACGACGTTCGAAGCCTCGGAAGGCACCGGCATGCCACTCGCCGAGCGCATGATCCTGGCGCTCGAAGCCGGCCAGGCCAAAGGCGGCGACAGCCGCTGGGGCAACCTGCAGTCGGCGGCGATTCGTGTCGCCGATCCGAACGACCCCGGTCGCGGCAACGACTTCATCACCCTGGCCATCGAGGTCGGCGAGCACGTCGAGCCGGTCGGCGAGATGAAGCGCATCTACTACACGACGCAGCGCCGGCTCGGCTACCGCAGCTTCTCGCAGATCGAAGGGCCCGACGTCGTCGAGCTGAAGCGCATGCTGCACGCGCTCGGCTACTGGCGACCGTCGCTGGCGGCGTTTCCCGCCACGCCGACGATTCCCAACACGCGCGAGATGCAGGACCTGCGGCGGAGCAACCCGGCGCAATACGACACGATGCAGGCCGAAGGCCGCAAGGCCGCCGCCGACTTCGCCCGCGACTACTCGCAGTTCGATGGCGAGACCGTCGTCGCTGTGGACAAGTTCCGCGCCGACCAGAAGCTCACCTATGCCGGTAATCCGCCCGGGCTGGTGGACGAGCGGTTGGTGACGGCGCTGAGGGCCGCATTCGTGGCGAAGCGAAAGACCGAGGTGGCGAAGTAACGGCTTCGGGTCCGCCGACTCCTAGTCGCCGTTGCGACCCCGACTCGAGCGGAGCCGCTCCGCGATCTCCGGATGGCCGCCCTCCTCGGCCCAGGCGTCGGCGGTGGCGTGGAACTGCTCGTCCTCGAGGGTGAGATTGGCCCCGCGCGACACCAGCAACGCCACCATGTCAGCATGGCCGTTGTGTGCCGCCCAATGGAGGGCCGAGGCTGCGAAGAAGCCGCGGGCGTTCACGTCGGCCCCGCGCCCGAGCAGGTAGGCGACCACGCGGGCGTGCCCGTTGCGGGCGGCGCCGTGGAGCGCGTCGTCGAGCACAGGTCGATGCGGGTCGCCCGACTCGACCATCGCCACGACCCGGTCGTGATGACCGAGGGCGGCCGCTACGGTCACGGTGTAGCCGGAGGCACCGCGCCCGAGCAGCACGTCGGCGACACGGCGGCTGCCCATCACCGCGGCCCAGGCCAGCGGCGTCGCCCCCCAGGAGGTCTTCGCCTCGATATCGGCCCCGGCGTCGAGCAGCACCCGGGCAACATCGGCGTGATCTTTTTCCGCCGCCCAGTGCAGTGCGGTCTTGGCGTAGTCCCCAGCAGCGCTGGTGAGCTCCGGCTTCACGGACAGGAACTCGACCACGGCTGACGCGTCGCCGCGCCTTGCGGCCTCCAGGAGCGCGGTTTCGAGATCGGTCATCCCGTCAGTGCCATCGACAGGAAACGTGCCGCCGCGATTCAGGAATCCTGCCGCAAGGTCGATGAGCGCTTACTTGACGCCAATCACCATCGAGTCGGGCCCGACCAGATGCTCGACCCGAGTCGTCGAGAAGCCGGCCTCGCGCATCCACCCCGAGCAGTCGGCGCCGGTGTAGTCGAAGCCACCCGGCGTCTCGATGAGCATGTTGAGGCTCATCATCAGCCCGAAGGCGTTCTTCGATCGGTCGTCGTCGATGATCGACTCGTAGACCACCAGCGCGCCGCCGACCGGCACCGCGTCGAGGGCCTTCTTGATCAGCATGCGCTTGGTAGGCAGATCCCAGTCGTGCAGGATGTGCCCCATCAGCACCACGTCGGCCTTCGGCAGGTCTTGCGTGAAGAAGCTTCCGGGCGTGAAGGTGACCCGGTCGGCGGCACCCACCGCCTTCAGATAGGCTTCGAAGATCGGCGCCACTTCCGGCAGATCGAATCCCAGGCCCCGCAGGTGCGGATTGGCGAGGGCGATCTGTGCGGCCAGGTCGCCCTGGGCGGTGCCCACGTCGACGAACGTCTTGTAGTCCTTCCAGAATCCGGCGCGCGCGATCGTCAGGTTGGCGCCGTGGCTGATGCCGGTCATCGCCGCGAGAAATTGCTTCAGCCGGGCCGGGTCGGCATAGATCGTTTCGAACAGGCCCGGACCACCGCTCTTCACTTCGTTCTGCGGCTGTCCGGTGCGCAGCGCCTCGGTGAGGTGCCCCCAGAACGGATAGAGGCGATGGTTCGCCATCTCGAGGATGCCACCGATATACGACGGCTTCTGGCGGTCGAGGAACAGGTCGGTCTCGGGCGTGTTGGCGTAGCGATCGCCGGTGCGCTGCAGGAAGCCCAGCGCCACCAGCGTGTCGAGGAAGTCGCGCGCCGACCGCTGGTGCAGTCCGAGCCGGCCGACGATGGCGTCAAAGGGCTCCGGACCGCGCGCCAGCTCGGAGAACAGCCCCATCTCGATGGCGCTGAGCAACGTCTTGGCGGGCCAGAAGGCCAGACCGGTCTGGAGGATCTTCTCTGGTGTCAGGGGTGGATTCACGTGCGGCTCCGGGAGATGCGCGGTTGCGCCCGCGCGTTGCCGGATTGTGCCACGAGATCTACTTGAAGATGCTCTTCGGCACCTTCACGTGCACGCCCATCGTCGGCCGGTCGACGAGCTGCGTGACGGCAACGTTGCCGGCGACGCTGACCAGCTGGTAGGCCTGGTGGGTGGTCAGTTGGCGGGTCCGGGCCAGGAAGTCGACCATCTCCTGGATGGCGATGCGCGTCGCCACGGTCAGGTCGGGGTCGGCACCCATGCTGATGTAGTCGGTCGCGGTCTCGGCGCGCGGCCAGTTCAGCCGCTCGCCCTTGCGCACGGTCAGCTGCAGGCGGCCGCGCAAGGACGTCTCGATCGCGGTCTGATCGACTTCCCCATCGCCCTGCGCCGCGTGCCCGTCGCCCACGGCGAACAGCGCGCCCGGCACGAACACCGGGATGTAGAGCGTGGAGCCAGCGATCAGCTCCTTGTTGTCCATGTTGCCGGCGAAGCGGCTCGGCGGGTTGCTGCTCACGCGCCCGACTTCGGGCGGCGGCGCGACGCCCATGCTGCCGAAGAACGGCTTCAAGGGGATGACGATGCCGGGGAAGAACTCCGCGGTCATCGCCTCGCGGTTCAGCGCGACGATCTTCTGGCCGACGTTGCGGTCGCAGTTCTCGGGCAGGAAGCCGGCGCAGCCGTTGTAGCCGTAGTCGAGCGGCAGCTCGATCGACAGCACCTTCACCTCGAGCACGTCGCCGGGCAGCGCGCCCTCGACGAACACCGGGCCGGTGAGGATGTGGCCGCCGGGGCCGCGGCGCTCCCCCGTCACCTCGGTCACGATGCGGCGCAGCGACGCCTGCACCTTCTCGGGCGGCACGCCGGCCTTCTCCAGCCCGGCCGGCGAATTGGTGAGCAGCGTGTCGACGTCGACGATGTCGCCCGAGGCGATCTTGAGCGCCGGAGTGGCCTCGCTCCAGTAATAGCCGTAGGCCACCGTCGACGGCGTGGCCTCGAGCCGGTGCGTCCGCGGCGTCTGTCCGGCGATCGGCACGGCCAGCCCCGCGCACAGCAGGGCGCCCAGGCGCAGGGTCGGGCGCAGTCGCGACGGCATCGACTGGCCTAGTGCGTCGTGTCGAGCGCCGGCTTGGCGAACCGCCGGAAGAAGCTCTCGGCCTTCCACTCCGGCCGCGCCGCCCGATTGGCCACCTGGACGCACAGCTTGCCGGTCAGGTCGGTGAAGAGCACGGCGGCAGTACGGTCGATCGGCTGCGCCAGGTCGTCGCCCGGGCCGTGGTAGCGCTCGCGGGTCCAGTCGGCGGCGATCTTGGCCTCGGGCGAGCCGGCCTCGTAGCCGACCTTCATCGCCAGCGCCGGCACGCCCTCGCGGATGAAGCTGTACTGGTCGCTGCGGATGAAGCGATTGCGCTGCGGCTCCGGATCCGGCTGCACGGTCACGCCCAGCCCCTGGGCCACGGCGCGGATGTCGTCGCCCAGCTCCGACTCGTCGAGCCCCAGCACCATCACCGACTTCATCGGGAACAGCGGCAGGAACATGTCCATGTTGATGTTGGCCACCAGATTGGCTTTGGGCACGGTCGGGTGCAGCGAGAAATAGCGCGAGCCGAGCAGCCCCTTCTCTTCCGCCGTCACCGCCACGAACAGCACCGAGCGCTTCGGCCGCGCCGCCGCCACGACCTTGGCGGATTCGATCAGCGTGGCGATGCCCGACGCGTTGTCCATGGCGCCGTTGTAGATGCTGTCGCCGTTGATCGCCGCGCCGACGCCGACGTGATCGAGGTGGGCCGAGAGCACCACGTACTCGTCGGCCAGCGCCGGGTCGCTGCCCTTCACCACGCCGACGACGTTCTGCGACTCCACGGCCTGCGAGTCGACGGTGACCGTGGCCTTCATCGACGTCGGCAGCGGGAAGTGCGGCAAGGCCTTGCCTTCGTCGGCGATCTTGAGCATCTCGGCCAGGGTGTGGCCCGAGCCCTCGAACAGCTTCTCGGCCCGCGCCGGGTTGAAGGCGATCGACACCTGCGCGCCGGCGGTGTCGTCGGTGCTGGCGTCGGCCAGCGCCATCGAGGCGTTGAGCCGGTTGGGCGCCGAGCGCTCCCACGGCACGTCCATGGCCTTGGGGTTGGGGATGGTGATGGTGCCGATGGCGCCGCGCGCCTTCAAGGCGTTCCAGCGCTCGGCCGCCGACTGATAGTGGGCGCTGAGCGCGCCGGGCACGTTCCTCGGGCTGCCCGACACGTGCACCACCACCTTGCCCTTGAGGTCGAGGCCGGCGAAGTCGTCGTGGTCCAGCTCCGGGATGGCCAGCCCGTGGCCGGCGAACACCAGCGGCGCCTCGACCTGCGGCGCGGCGTCGATGCGCATGCTGAAGGTCGCCTCGTCGCCGAGCACGACCGGCGTCTCCTTGCCGCGGCGCACCAGCGCCAGGCTGCTCTTCTCCTCGACGATCTTGCGCGAACGGAACGTCACCGGCTGCATGAAGCCGGCGATGCCGGCCGGCTCGAGGCCGGCCCTCGTGAACTGGTCGGCGACGTAATCGGCCGCCTTGCGGTGCTCCGGACTGCCGGTTTCGCGGCCGCGCATGTCGTCGTTGGCCAGGTACTCGACGTGCGTGAACCAGCGCGGCGGCAGCGTCGGCGGTGGGCGCCGGCGTCGACTCCTGGGTGGACGGCGGCGCGGCGCAGGCGGCCAGCGCGGCGACGATCAACAGGGCGAGGGGGAGGCGGGCAATCATCGGAGGTCCTCTTGGCAAGGCGTTGACGCGCGCGCTCGTCCGCGCGGGCGTGGAATGGACTAGCGGGCGTGGTCCCCGCGGAGGTGCTCGCGCAGCAGGTCGCGGCCGAAGTCGCCCTGGAAGTCGCGCCAGACGGCGTGGATGTGATTGCCGTCGTTCTGCGTGTTGTCGTACTCGATGAGGAACGTCGGCCCCTGGACGCGGTAGTAGTGCTTGGCGCCGAGCGCCGTCGGCCCGGCCCATGCGAAGGTGATGTGGTCGAGCCCGGCGGCGGTGAGCCGGCCGATACGCTCCGCCGCCAGGTCATCGGCCATCATCGAGGTATAGGCCGTGACCAGGCGCATCACGCCCTCGCGCTGCGCCGGCGTCATCCGATCCACGGCCAGGCCGGCCGGCGCCAGCGGGCCGATGTCGTTCTTGTTGCCCGACACGATGTCGGTCGGGGCGACCTCGGTCACGATCGCCGTCGTCCGCTGCTCCGCGGTCAGCCCCTCGACCACCGCGCGGCCGGCGTCCTCGAGCGGCGCCAGCACCCGCAGGCCCTTCCTCGGGCCGTCCTTGACGGTGGCGGGATTGGAGCCGGTGAAGGTCGGTGAGGTCGCGGCGACGCGACCGTTGGCCACCGCGAAGTGCAGCGACAGGTGATGGCCTTCGACGCGCCAGCCCCACGTGCCGCGCGATCCGGGCGTGCCGAACACGGTGAACTGGTAGTCGAGCGGCGAGCGCGCGAACCGCGGGCTGTTCTCGATGGCGCGCAGCGTGTCCTCGAGGTCGATGATCGCCGTGGCCGTCAGGTATCCCTTCTGGCTCAGCCCCGACTTGAGCAGGGCGTGCGCCTTGTCCTTCTGCGCCGGCGACATCGTGCGGAACGAGACCCCCTTGCGCGGGAACATCTCGTTGGGGATGAAGTGCCACCGCAGCCGCTCGGCGTCGGCGTACGGGAACACGGCATGGTGCCGCTGCTCGGTGCTGAGCGAGTCGACGAACGCGGTGGCCGCGGCGGTCATGGTCGCGGCCGCTCGCTCGGTGGCCACAATCATGCTCACCGGGGCCAGCGCGAGGATGGCCAAAGCGACGAGGGCGCGTAGGAGTGCGGTCCGGCGCATCGGTCCTCCCTGGAAGACTGGGGGCAGTATAGCGGCGGAGGGCTCAGCCCAGCGCGATCGAGATGTACTTGAGGTCGAGGAACTCCTCGATGCCCCACTTGCCGCCCTCGCGGCCGAGCCCGGAGGCCTTGACGCCGCCAAACGGCGCCTGCGGCGCCGAGGGCACGCCGTCGTTCACGCCGACGATGCCGAAATCCAGAGCCTCCGAGACCCGGAAGGCCCTCGTCAGGTCCCGAGTCCAGAGATAGGCCGCCAGGCCGAACGGGGTGCCGTTGGCCTGGGCGACGGCCTCGGCATCGGCGTCGAAGCGCACGAGCGGGGCGATCGGGCCGAAGGTCTCCTCTTCGAGGATGCGCATCCCGGGCGCCACCTCGACCAGCACCGTCGGATCGAAGAACAGCCCGCTGGCGCGGCTGGCCGCCGACCACGGCGCGGGCCCCCTTGGCCACGGCGTCCTGGACGTGCGCGTGCACCTTGTCGTGGCCGGCCCGGTCCACGAGCGGGCCGATGTTGGTGGCGGCGTCGAGCGGATCGCCGACGCGCAGCCCGCGCACGGCCTCAGCGAGGCCGTCGGCGAACGCGTCGTAGATGCCGGCCTGCACGTAGATGCGGTTGGCGCACACGCAGGTCTGACCGGTGTTGCGGAACTTGGAGGCGACGACCTCACGGACCGCGGCGGCGAGGTCGGCGTCGTCGAAGACCAGGAACGGCGCATGGCCGCCGAGCTCGAGCGACACGCGCTTCACGGTTCTCGCCGCCTGCGTCGCCAGCAGGATGCCGACCTCGGTGCTGCCGGTGAAGGTCAGCTTGCGGATCGCCGGATCGTCGAAGAACACGGCTCGAGACGGCCGCCGGGTCGACCGTGGTCAGCACCTGGAACACGTCGGCCGGCCCGCCCGCCTCGCGCCACAGCTCTTCGAGCCGGAGCGCCGTGAGCGGAGACTGTTCGGCCGGCTTGAGGACCACGGTGCAGCCGGCGGCCAGCGCCGGCGCCGCCTTGCGGGTGACCATCGCCGCCGGGAAGTTCCACGGCGTCACCGCGTAGACCGGGCCGACCGGCTGCGGACGCACCAGCAGGCGCTTGTGCGCCTGCTGGCTCGGCACCGTCTCGCCGTAGACGCGCTTGGCCTCTTCGGCATACCACTCGACGAAGGCCGCCGCGTACTTCACCTCGCCACGCGACTCGGTGATCGGCTTGCCCATCTCCTCGGTCATCAGCCGCGCGAGCCGCGCTTCGTCGAGCAGGATCAGGTCGTTCCAGGCGCGCAGGATCTTCGAGCGCTCGTAGGCCGTGCGATCGCGCCAGCCCGGAAACGCGTCGATGCTGCGGCGGGCCGCCGTGCGCGCCTCGGCCACGCCGGCGTTGGGCACGCTCTCCACGCGGGCCCCGGTGGCGGGGTTCTGGACGTCGAACGTCGGCGCTCATGCGAACACCTCGGCACAGGCGCCGGCCAGCAGATCGAGCCCGCGCTGGAGCTCGGCGGGCGGCGTGGTCAGCGGCGGCAGCAGACGAATCACGTTCTTGTAGGTGCCCGACTTGAGGAGCAGCAACCCGCGCGAGCGCGCCAGGTCGACGATGCGCTGGGCGCTGCCCGAGTCGGGCGCCCGATCGGCCGGCTGGACGATCTCGATCGCCTGCATCGCCCCGAGGCCGCGCACGTCGCCGACCTGCGGGTGGCGGGCCTTGAGCGCGAGCAGCGCCGCGCGCGTGGTCTCGGCCTGCGCCATCGCCTGATCGAGCACGTGCTCGTCGTCGAACACGTCGAGCACGGCCATGGCCGCGGCACACGCCACCGGATTGCCGGCGTAGGTGCCGCCCAGGCCGCCAACGGCCGGTGCGTCCATGAGGGCGGCCTTGCCGACCACCGCCGACAGCGGCAACCCGCCGCCGATGCTCTTGGCCATCGTCACCAGATCGGGCTCGATGCCGTAGTGCTCGTAGGCGAACATCTTGCCGGTGCGGCCGAAGCCGGTCTGGATTTCGTCGACGACGAGCACGATGCCGTGTGCGGTGCAGAGCCGGCGCAGCTCGCGCAGGAACTCCACCGGCGCCGGCACGAAGCCGCCCTCGCCGAGCTGCGGCTCGATGATGATCGCCGCCACCTGCGCCGGCGCGATGCGCGAGTCGAACAGGTAGTGCAGCGCCGACAGGGCCTGCGCGGAGCTGACCCCGCGATACTCGTACGGAAAGGGCGTGTGGTACACCTCCGGCGCGAACGGGCCGAAGTTCTGGCGGTACGCCGTGCTCGACGCGGTCAGCGACAGCCCGAAGAGGGTGCGGCCGTGGAAGCCGCCGTGAAACGCGATCACCCCAGGGCGATTGGTGGCGGCGCGGGCAATCTTGAGCGCGTTCTCGGTGGCCTCGACCCCGGTGGTCAGGAGCAGCGTCTTGTTCGGACCGCCGGCCACCAGCGCGTTCAGCCGCGCCGACAGCTCGACGTAGCTGTCGTAGCTGGCCACCTGGAAGCAGGTGTGGGTGAAGGCCTCGAGCTGACGCTGGATCGCCGCGATCACCCGCGGGTGGCGATGCCCGGTGTTCAGCACGCCGATGCCGCCGATGAAGTCGAGGTACTCCGTGCCCTCGGTGTCCCACACCCGGGTGCCTTCGGCGCGGGCGACGAAGATCGGATGGGTCTCGGCCACGCCGCGGGCGACGTGCTGGGCACGGGCGGCGGACGTGGCGTAGCTGCTCGGGGTCCGGGTGGCAGGGGTCATCGGCGTGCCTCGCGTTGCATGGCGGTCCAGAGTTGTTCGACGTGGGCGCGTTCGGTCTGCTCGGCGCCCACCGAGACCCGCACCATCCAGCGCCCGTCGAGCACGGCCGGCGTCAGATAGGCGGCACCGGACCGGTTCAGGCGATCACACCACGTCTGCGTGTGCCGGTCCAGGGCCTCGCCGGCCACATCGGGCGGCTCGTGGCGCAGGCAGACGGTCTGCAGCGGGACCGGTGCCAGCACCCGCCACTGCGGCGTCGCCGCCACCTGCGCCGCCAGCCAGCGGGCGTTCTCGAGGTCGCGCCGCAGACGCGCCTGCAAGCCGCGCACCCCCTGCTCGCGGATCAGGAACCAGAGCTTCAGCGCGCGGAACCGCCGGCCGAGCGGGATGCCCCAGTCGCGGTAGTTCTTGACCCGGCCGTCGGCGGCGCTCTGGAGGTAGCTGGGATTGGTCGACATCACGCGCACCAGGTGCTGCGCGTCGCGCACGTAGTAGACCGAGCAGTCGAACGCCGCGCCGAGCCACTTGTGCGGGTTGAGCACCAGCGAGTCGGCGGCCTCGACGCCCTCCCACATCCACCGGCACTCGGGCAGCACCATCGCCGATCCGGCCATCGCCGCGTCGACGTGCAGCCAGATGCCGGTCCCGGCCAGCACCCGCGCGATCTCGGCCACCGGGTCGAGCGCGGTCGTCGTCGTCGTGCCGGTCGTCGCCACGACCGCGCACGGCACCCGGCCAGCCGCGCGATCGTCGGCGATCGCCTGGGCCAGCGCGTCGGCGCGCATGCCGTAGCGCTCGTCGAAGGCGACGTGGCGGATGTTGTCCTTGCCGAAACCGGCCAGCAGCGCCGCCTTGTCCACCGAGCTGTGGGCGTGGGCCGAGGCGTAGACGACCAGCGGCTTCGCCTCGGCCTGCAGCCCGCCGCGCGCCAGCCCGTACTCGGTGCGGCGCTCGCGGGCGCAGAGCAGCGCGATCAGCGTGGTGGTCGAGGCGGTGTCCTGGATCACGCCTTCCCAGCGCGTCCGACAGACCGGTCATCTGCCGCAGCCAGTCGGTGACCACCTCCTCCACTTCGGTGAGGGCAGGACTCGACTGCCAGGCGAGTCCGATCACGCCGAGACCGGTGCTCACGTAGTCCCCGAGCACGCTCCCGAGCGTGCCGTTGCTGGGGAAGTAGCCGTAGAAATGCGGGTGCTGCCAGTTGGTGATGCCCGGCATGACGACGGCGTCGAGGTCGCGGAGCACGGCGTCGAACGGCTCGGGATCGAGCGGCGGCGCCGCCGGCAAGGTCGCCTTGATCGCCCCGGGCTCGGTCGGCGCCATCACCGGGCGCTCGTGGACACGGGCGCGGTAGTCGGCGATCCAGTCGATGACGGCGTGGCCGTACTTGCGGAACTCCTCAGGGGTCATGCTCGAACCTGTCCTCGTATCGCGGCGCGCCGGGGCCCGCCGCTCGCTGTGTCAGGGCTGGGTGGGCGCCGATTGGCCGTAGGCGTATGCCTGCGACTCCTCGGCGTCGATCGCCGCCTGGTCGAAGCGGAAGTAGGTACGGGGCGGCAGGATGCCCCAGGTGTTCGACGAGTGCGGATCGTCGGGGAAGTGGCGCGGCACGTGGTCTTCGGCCAGCTGTTCCAGATCGGCGAACAGCTCGACGAACAGATCCTCCTCACGCATGCGGAAGTAACTGAAGAGGTTGCGCGCCATGCCGTGGCGGCCCGGCCCCCACACGATGTGGCGGCGATGCTGCGCCAGATGGTCGAGGGCCACCCGCATCTCGCCCCAATCGACCAGCTCGAACGCGAGGTGGTGGATGTGCGCCGTGCCCTTGTCGAGGAAGGCCAGGACGTGATGGTCGTGGTTGACGTGCAGCCACACCCCCTCGTCGCCAATCCAGTCGGTGACCGCGAAGCCGAGCACCTCGGTGTGCCAGCGGACCTGGCGCGGCACGTCGGCGGTGAGGTAGTTCACGTGGCCGAACTTTCGCGGATGCCAGCCGGGGATGCGCGCCGAGTGGCGCACCTCGGCCGGACGCGTGTCGTCGGGCCGCAGGCGCGGGATCAGCTGCACGCGGTTGCCGTCCGGGTCGTCGGTCGCGAGCCCGTCGCCGCGAAGCGGCACCGTGATCGGCGACACCACGCCGCCGCGGGCGACGATCGCCCGCGCCGCCTCGGCCAGCGTCACGCCCGGTGCCAGCTCGTAGCACACGGCGTCGAGTCCCGCCGGCTCGGCTGAGGCCTTCAACACCAGCGCGTAGTCCTCATAGGTGCAGCGCAAGACCACGGTCTCGCGGTCGACCGCCTCACCGTGCAGGCCGAGCAGCGTCGTCCAGCGCCCGACCGCCTCTTCGAGCGAGGCGACGCGCAGCACGGCATGGTGCAGTCCGCCGACCAGCCGCGCGGCGGTCATCGCCGCCCCTCCACGGTGGCACGTGGCGGCCTGCGTGACGCGAGCGCGCGCCTCGCTCTCCGGAATCGCCAGCGCCACGTGCAGGGTCTGCTCGGTGATCCGCGGCGGATCGCCGACCGGCTGCAGCTCCCGCTCGAGCTCGACGACCGTGTTCTCGAGCCGTCCGATCCCGCTGATCGACACCGCCACGACGTCGCCGGGCTGCACCGGGCGGCTGTGGGCCGGCGTGCCGGTCAGCAGCACGTCGCCGGCCTCGAGCGTGACCAGACGCGAGATGTCGGCGATCTGATAGGCGACGCTGAAGATCAGGTCGGTGCCGGTGTGCGCTTCCTGCACCAGCGCGCCGTTGACGTAGGTGCGCAGCCACAGGTCCGTCGGATCGAGGTCGGCGGCGTCGACCAGCACCGGCCCGAGCGGACAGAAGCCGTCCTGGCCCTTCACGCGGAACATCGAGCCGCGATCGGCGTGGCGGAAGTCGTGCACGCCGAAGTCGTCGGCCACGGTGTAGCCGCGCACGAACTCCAGCGCGCGTTCGACCGCGATGTTCGAGCACGTGCGCCCGATCACCACGGCCAGCTCGCCCTCGTAGTTCAGGAACTGACACCCGCGGGGCCGGGCCACCGGCGCGCCGTGATGCGAGACCGAGCCGAGCGGCTTCAGGAAGTACGACGGGTATTGCGGCGGCGCCGCCATCCGGTACTCGTCGCAGCGGCTGCGATAGGTGAGGTGCGTCGCGATGATCTGCCGCGCCACGACCGGCGGCCCGTAGACGGCGCCGGCGACGGCGACGCGGCCGCCGCCGCTGAGCCGCCAGTGGTCGCCGTCGAGCACGGCGTCGACCAGCTGGCCGTCGTGCCAGATGCGGGCGCGGGTCATCGGTGCGCCGCCTTGTCGTGCGGCATCAGCACCGTTCCGCCGTGCACGGTGTAGGCGAACGTGAAGCGGAAGCCCTTGCCGATCGTGCGCGGCGCGATGGCCTGCAGTGGCTCGATGGTGTGGCTCCCCAAGGTGAGCTCGGCGTCGCCCTCCCACATGTCGGTCACTTCGCGGTCCTGGCCGCCGGCGCGCACCAGCTCGAACACGTCGGGCACGAGGCCATCGTAGGCGGGAAAGTGTCGCGTGTTGTGCATCGGCGGCGCGTTGACCGTCGGCCCGTGCGTCGACACGCCGCGCAGGGTCACGACCGCGCGCGCGATCTCGCGGCTGCCGGCGGTGCAGGTGGCGCCGAATCTCGCGCCCGGCTCCAGCCGCGGCGTGGCCTTCCCCACCGCATACGTCCGGGTCATGTGCACCGAGCCGAGCTTCTTGGGGAACCCCTGAATCCAGCCGCGATACATCGCGAAGTCCTTGTCCACCCAGATGTAGACGCAGCGGCTCGCCGGCTGCCCGTTGAAGGTGCAGCCGACCACCAGGAAGAACTCCTTGTACTGCCCCTGCACCGGATCGAGCAGCTCGGCGCCGCCGGTCGAGCAGCACTGCCAGTCGGCGAAGATGGCGGCCACGGCTCCCGGATCGGCGGCCGGCTCGAGCTCCTTGGGCAGGAGCGCGATCACCGCCTCCGGATCGGTGTGGTACTCGACGATCAGGAAGTCGCCGCAGTAGTGCCAGGGCGGCGCCGGCACGAGCGCGGCGCTGCCATCGGGTGACAACGGGCCCGTGTATCCCCTCGGATACGGTCGCGACATCGTTCAGACTCCCTCGGTGAACGTTCCGTTGCGGTGCACCACGTTCTTGACGTCGCAGTAGAAGTCGAAGCTCCAGTGCCCGCCCTCCCGGCCGATCCCCGACTGGCGCGAGCCACCGAACGGCGCCGCCAGATCGCGCACGAAGAAGCAGTTGACCCACACCGTTCCGGCGACCAGCGCGTCCGAGAGACGCTCGGCTCGTGCCCGGTCGCGTGTGAAGACGACGCCGGCGAGGCCGTACTCGGTGCTGTTGGCCATGGCGACCGCCTCGGCGTCGGCGGCGAAGGTCTGGAGCGTGAGCACCGGCCCGAAGACCTCTTCACGCAGGATCTCGGCGCCCTCTGGCACGTCGACGAGCAGCGTCGGCTCGTAGTAGAGGCCGCCCAGAGCCGGCGACACCCGTCCGCCGCACGCCGGGCGGGCCCCCGCGGCCACGGCCCGCGCGACGTACCCGGCGACGCGGTCGAGGTGCCGGGGATGGATCAGCGGCCCGACCTGGGTGCCGGGGTCGCGGGGATCGCCGAGCCGGATCGCCGCGATCCTGGCCAGGAGGCGTCGTGAGAACTCGGCGTGAATCGACCGCTGCACGAGCAGGCGCGTGCCGGCCAGGCAGACTTGCCCGGCGTTGTCGTACTGCCCGGCGGCCGTGTCGACCGCCAGCTCCAGATCGGCGTCGTCACAGACGATGAGCGGCGACTTTCCGCCCAGTTCGAAGCTCACCGGCGTGAGGTTCGCCGCCGCCGCGGCGCCGATGGCGCGAGCCGTCGCCGGCGAGCCGGTGAACGAGATGCGGCGCACCTGGCGACTCGCGACCAGAGCCGCGCCGGCCTCAGGACCCAGCCCCTGCACGACGTTGAGCACCCCGGCCGGCACGCCGGCTTCGAGGGCCAGGTCGGCGAGCATCGACGCCGTGATCGGCGTCCACTCGGCGGGCTTCAACACGACGGTGTTGCCGGCGGCGAGCGCCGGGCCGACCTTCCAGCAGGCCAGCATCAGCGGCGCATTCCACGGCGTGATGAGCGCCGTCGGACCGGCCGGGTCGTAGCGCACGCGGTTGTGGGCGTTGGCGGCAGCAGTGTCCCACTCCGGCGCCGTCAGGGTCTCGGCGAGGTCGGCGAAGAAGCGGATGTTGGCGGCGGCGCGCGCCATCACCCGCAGACGACCGGCCTCGAGCAGCGACCCGTTGTTGGTGGTCTCGACCTGGGCCAGCGACTCGACGTCGCGCTCGATGAGGGCGGCGAGTCGCCGCAGGATCGGGCCGCGTCCCGCCGGCCCGAGCGCCGCCCACGCCGGAAACGCCCGGGCGGCGGCGGCGACGGCCGCGGCCGCCGTCGCGGCGTCGCCGGCGGCGATCTCGCCGAGCGGCGTGCCGTCGATCGGACTCGCCACCGCCAGCGTCCGACTCGAGGCGACGCGCCGGTCGGCGATGAAGTGATCCCCGGACACGACGCGCCCGGCGCAGTTCAGGGTCGCCATGAGGGTCCGCGAAACGTTAGCACGACGGCCCCCAGCGCCAGCCACGAGCCGCCGACCACCAGCGCCGTTGGCGACAGATTCCACAGCAGTGTCGCGATGACGCCGGCGCCGATCACCGGCAGCGCCACGAACTGCACCCAGACCCGCGCCGTGCGGCGCGGATGACGCGCCAGGCCTTCGCGCAGCACCGCCGCGTGGACCGTCAGGAAGCCGGTGAGCGCGCCGAAGTTGATGAGCGACACCACCTGCTCCAGCGTGAGGACGAAGGCGAGGCCGCCGGCGACGGCCAGCGTGGCGACGGCGCCGGTCGGCACCCGTCGCGTCGCGTGCACGCGGTCGAGCAGGCCGTGGCCCAGCCCGGTCGCGCGGCTGATGCCGAAGAGGAGGCGGGCGGCGCCGGCTTGTCCGGCCAGCGCCGAGGCGAAGGAGCCGACCAGCTCCCCGACGGCGATCAGCGCCGCCAGCGCCGGGCCGCCGATCGCCGCGGCCACGGTGAATCCCGCGGCCTCGGCGTCGTCGAACGTCGCGACTGGATGCGCGCGGTAGGCCGTCGCGCACACCACGAATGAAGAGCGCGCCGGCCACCACACAGGTCAGGACCACGGCGCGGGGCACGTCGCGCTCCGGCGCCAGTGCCTCTTCCGACAGCGTCGTCACGGCGTCGAAGCCGAGAAACGAAATCGCGACGATCGACGCGGCGGCGAAGACCGGCGTCCAGCCGGTGGCCACCGGATTGCCGACCGGGCCGCGCCCCAGCCACGAGGCGACGCCGATGAAGACCAGCAGCGCGACGATTTCCATGGCCAGGACGACCCGCGCCGAGCGGTCGGTCGTCTCGATGCCGAGCGCGTTCAGCGCGGTGACGAGGACGAGCCAGCCGGTCATCCACACCCACGCCGGCACGGTCGGCACGAGCGACGATCCGAAGATGCCGGCGATCATGAAATTGACCACCGGGATCATCACGTAGTCGAGCGCGATCGCCCAGCCGGCGAGAAAGCCGACCGACGGGTGCAGCGCCTTGGCCGCGTAGGTGTGCACCGAGCCGGCCTCGGGATACCAGCCGGCCAGGCTGGCGTAGGACAGCGCGGTCAGCAGCATCGCCATCGTGGCGACCAGATACGACAGCGCGAGCTGCCCGTCGGAGGTGGCCGACGCCACGCCGTAGGTCGTGAACACGCTGATCGGCGCCACGTAGGCCAGGCCGAACACGACCAGCGACCGCGCGCCGAGCGCACGTTTCAAGGCCGGACGGCCGGCCACGTCCTGTGCCTCGCCTCGCACGCCGAGGAGACTCTAGAGGTGCCACGGCCTCGCCGGCAATCGAATTCGCGCCGCCGTGCCCGGTGACCGCGGGGTCGTGACTACGCCCAGACGACCGCGACCGGCAGGCGCTTGATGCCGGCGACGAAGTTCGATCGCAGCCGCGCCACCGGGCCGTCGAGGCGGACGTCGGCCAGCGCCGGCAGCAGCTCCTCGAACAGCACGCGCATCTCGAGCCGCGCCAGGTGCTCGCCGAGACACTTGTGCGGGCTCCGCAGGCCGAAGGCGAGATGCTCGTTCGGGGTGCGACCGACGTCGAACTCGAACGGCCGCGGGAAGCGCCGCTCGTCGAAGTCGCCGGCGATGAACCAGACGAGCACCTTGTCCCCGGCCTTGATCGCCGTGCCGCCGAGCTCGGTGTCGTGAACGGCGGTGCGGCGGAAGTGCATCGTGACGGTGCCCCAGCGCAGCATCTCCTCGACGGCCGTCGCGATCAGCCCGGGAGCGTCGCGCAGCCGGGCGAGCTCGGTCGGCCGCTCCAGCAGCGCGAGCATGCCGGCGGCGATCGAATAGCGGGTGGTGTCGTTGCCGGCCGCCACCAGCAGCGTGAAGAAGTTCTTGAACTCGTCGTCGGTGAGCGGCGCGCCCTCGCGCGTCGGCCTGAGGAGCAGCGAGAATCACGTCGTCGGTGGGGCGTTCGCGCCGCTGGCGGGCCTGTTCCGCCGCGTACTCGAACAGCTCGAGGCTGACCGGGCTGCGGAACGGCATCAGCCGGTACGGCATCGGTGTCGGCGACGCCGACCGGGGTGTCGGTGAAGTCGGGATCGGCGTTGCCGATGAGCGCGTCGCCGCGGCCCACCAGCCACGGGCCATCGGCGTCGGGCACGCCCAGCAGCTTGCCCGAGCACGCGCATCGGCAGCTGCCGCGCCAGCACGTCGACGAAGTCGAAGCTCGTGTGCCGCCGCGCGTCCTCGATGAGCGCGCGGGCCATCAGCCGCAGCGCCTGTTCGTAGGAGGCCACCTCACGAAACGAGAACGGCGGCTGCACCAGGCGGCGGTAGGTCGTGTGCGCCGGTGGATCGAGCTCCATCATCGTCCGGCGAGCCGCCAGCTCGTCGGGTCGCATGTCCTCGATGCGGATGCCCGAGGCCGACGAGAACACCTGAGACTGCCGGCTCACTGCGACGACATCGTCGTAGCGGGTGACGGCCCACAGGCCCGGGCCGTCGGCCTCGGGCCACCAGCTCACCGGGTCCTGGTCGCGAAGACGCGTGAAGGTCGCGTGCGGCACGCCCCGGACGTAGACGTCGGGGTCGAGGATGTCGGCGTGCCGGTCGTCGGCGGCCATGCGGAGGGCGGCCTCAGAGAAACGGCAGGTAGGTCTTCAGTTCCCAGTCGGTGACGGCGGCGGCGAACCGGCTCCACTCCGCGCGCTTGACGGCGGCGAACTGCGCCACGACCTCGGGGCCGATGGCCTCGACCAGCGCGGTGTCGGCTTCGAGCGCGTCGAGGGCCAGCGACAGGTTCTCCGGGACGTGCCGGGTCGTGCTCTGCGACGTGAGGCAGTCCTGTTCCTCGGGCGCCGGCGGCACCAGTTGGTGCACCACGCCGAGCCGGGCCGCCTGGAGAACGGCGGCGGTCGCCAGATACGGATTGGCCGCGCCGTCCGACATCCGGTGCTCGAGCCGCGTGCCGGCGCCGCGCTCGCCCGGCACCCGCACCGAGACACCGCGGTGGTCGTAGCCCCAGTTGGCCCAGTAGCCGGCCAGCTGCGCCGGCTTGAGCCGCTTGTAGGCGTTGACCGTCGGCGCGCAGATGCCGGCGGTCGATTCGAAGTGCGCCAGCATGCCGGCGATGCACTGCCTGGCCAGCGTCGAGAGTCCGTCCCCGGCCGACGGATCGTGCAGGCGTTCACGCCCTGGGCGTCGTGCAGCGACAGATTCACGTGGAAGCCGCTGCCGCCGCGGTCGGCGAACGGCTTGCCGATGAAGGTGAGCAGCAGGCCGCGCCGGGCCGCCAGCTCGCGCGCCATCAGCTTGAACAGGAAGGCGTCGTCGACGGCCGCGATCGCCTCGCGCGTAGACCAGCGTCAGCTCGAACTGTGGCGTGTCGTACTCGGAATTGATCGACTCGATCGGCAGTCGGCACGCGGCCGCGGTGCGCATCACGTCGTCGAGCAGTCCGACGGGATCCACGGCCGGCCCGGTGCCGTAGACGTAGGCGGTGGGCGTGTCCCATTCCGTCCAGCCGCCGCGGCCATCGGGCTGCATCACGAACGCTTCCAGCTCGATGCCGACCTTGACGGTATAGCCCAGGGCCTTCCAGTCGTCGACGGCCTTGCGCAGGACGTGGCGCGGCGCGATCGCCAGCGGCGCACCGCGGAAGAACAGATCGCCGATGACCACGCCGGTCGCGGCCTCCCACGACGGGCGGACCTCGTTCATCGCGAGCACGAGGTCGCAGTCGGGCAGGCCCTCGAGCATCTTCGCGCCCGGCGCCGGCACCATCGTGCGGTCGAAGTTCAGGGCGAAGACCGACAGGCAGTGCCGGGTGCCCTTGTGGGCGAGATGGGCGGGCAGGTACTTGCCACGCGCCAGGCCCAGGTGATCGGGAAACAGCGCGCGAATACGTTGATAGTCGGACACGAACCCTCCGCGGGCCGCCGGCCGGCGTCTACCGTGCCCAGACCTGTGTGACCCACGGCATCGCCGCCGCCAGCGGTTCGATGAACCCGGGGATCATGCTGTGGGGGATGTCGTCGATGAGCGTCAGGGTCACGTTGCCGCCCTGGGCCTGCAGCGCCTTGACGCCGCGTTCGACGCGGTCGAGGGGCACGGTGCGATCGGCGCGGCTGTGGATGGCGTAGACCGGCATCTTCACCGGGGCGACCGTCGCGGTCGCCGGGTCGTCGCCCTCGGCGCGCGGCGCCGCCGCCATGGGAATGGCGGCGCGGAACAGCTCCGGATGGGTCTGCGCGAAGAACCACGCCCCCGAGCCGCCCATGCTGAAGCCGGTGACGAGCGTGCGCTGGCCGTCGATGGCGACGCGCTTCTTGACGTCGGCGACGACCGCCAGCACCGCTTCTTCCGATCCGGGGTGCGCCCAGCCGGCCTCGGGCGCGTCGGGAGCGATGATCACCGCGTTCAGATCCTGCAGCGCCGGGAGCACGAGCTGGCCGACGTAGCCGAGGCCGAAGTACGGCGACAGCCCGGGTCCCTCCGGCGTGCCGAAGTGCAGCGCGACGATCATCGGGTGGCCGGCCGCCGGCGCCGGCGTCTTGGGCACGAGCACGCCGTAGGTGACGAACCGCGAGCCGACCAGCAGCTCGTGCTGCTCCATCCGCACGGGCAACTGATCGAGCCGCTGGTCGAGAATCGAGCGACGCATGCGCGCATCCTATCGGATCGACCGGGCGGTCGCTATCGTCCGGCGACGACCGGCGGCCGTTCCCCGAGGGCGGCGCGCAGCCACGGGCCGGCCAGATCCCAGCGGATCGCGCCGTAGAAATGTGACTGGCGGTTGACGTCGGCGAAGTCGTAGCTCGCCTCGTCGGTGCTGGCGTGGACGTTGCGGTCGGGCAGGATCTGGTGCGCCAGTTCGTGGGCGGCGACGCGGCCGATGCCGCGGCCGATGGCCTCGACGACGGCCCCCCGGGTGGTGCCGGCGGGCGCGAACGCGACGGCCATGGAGGCGAGCGCGCTGAAGCTCACGGCGCCGTCACCGCCCAGGGGCCCGAACACCCTCGATTCGGCGACGCCGAAGGGACGGAGGCGGTGTTCGCCGAATTGTTGGGTGACGCGCACGCGGTAGTGGGCGCGCGGCTCGCTGGTGACCTCGAGGCGCAGACCCGCGAACGCCTGCTGCAGCTCGCGTCGCGACACCTCGCGGATGACGCCGCGTTCGCCGTCATCGAGCGGCCCGCCATACGCCGCCAGGCCCGGGACCTCGTAGCTGACGTCGTCGTACCAGAAGCCCGCGGCCACGACATGGGTGGCGGATCGCTGCACGACGAGCAGGCCCGACAGCGCGGCCGTGGCAACGGCGGCGAGGCCGATGAAAGCGCCGGGGCCGGGTCGCATTCGGACCCCCTCCGTCAGGAGCGGCGGCGCCACCAGGCGACGGCGCCGCCAGCGAGATGACAGGCGGACATCGCGACCGTGAGCACCGCCGACGCCAGCAGCGGCTGGTAGCGCCCGTCGTAGAGCCCGACGGCCGCAAACGCCGTGAACCACAGCCACGGCCGCGTGAACTGCAGCGTGCCGCGCACCGGCGAGGCCAGCGCCCGGCTGACACTGAAGAAGCCGAGGCCGCCCGAACCGAGGGCGCCTGCGGCGAGCGTGCCCTGGGCCGTCGTCTCCGCGCCGACGAACACCGCGGTGACGAGGATCAGGAGCACGACCGAGACGAAGCCGGCGTAGATGCCGGGCAGGATGTCAGGCGTTTCGATGGGCACGGGGTCGCAATCGCATGTCGGCGGCGGCTCAGCAGCGAGTATATCGGCCGGGACGGCCCGTCACCATCGGCCGCCCTCGAACCGGCTGCGCGTCGTGGCCGCCACGGCCGCCGCGAGCGTGTGCCAGTCGGCCAGGTATCGTCCGTAGAGCGGACGTTCCCGGATGAGCACCGGCCGATAGTGCCAGCCTCGCACCTGGGACGTGCGCAGCACCTCCACGGCCCGCCGGCTGACCACCCACGCCGGCCATCCGTGCCAGCCGGCCCACGGCTCAGCCGTGCGGTTGATGTCGGCGCGATCGTGCAGCGAGGCCTCGTCGTAGGCCAGACATCCCAGGTGCCGACGGTGGCCGTCCTCCTCGGGATGTGGACTGGAGATACGTTCGACCGACACGTCGAGGATTGCCGGCGGCAGGATCTGGTCGCTGACGATCTGCCGGATGTCGTCGTGGCTGGAGCCGGATGCGCCCTTCGACAACGGTACCAGTGCATAGCCGGTCACGCCCGCGGCGGCGAGCGCCGCCGCCACCGCCGACCCGACCGCGTATTCGTTGGTCCAGTCGCCGATGGCGCCGACGGCGTTGGGCGCCAGCGCGGCGCGGCTCAGGGTGAGGCCGGCAACCAGCCGGATCGGCGCGTGCCCGCCGGCGTCAACCAGCGGCGTCGCCCGGGTCAGTGCCAGGTTGGCGTCGCTGTCACGGCGCGCCTCGGCCAGCACCTTGCGGCAGACCAGCTCGAAATGCGTCACCGCCGCGAGATCCCGGGCCGCGAAGACCGCTTCGCCGTTGACGCCGAAGCCGTCGGCGGCGTCGCCGGCGTCGAGCAGGGCGGCGACGTCCTGGAGCGGCACGGCGACGCGGCTGCTCGTCACCTGCCGTCGCCCGGGCGGCAGCGCCGCGTCGATCAGCCGCTGGCTGGCCGCCCCCCGCGGGAACAGTCGCGCCTGCAAGTGCATCGCGGGTTCACGCCGCGTCGAGCGGGCTGCCAATCATCAGCCGATGGCCGTCCACGGTCCGCAGCCCGAACTCGCGCATGCCCCATGGTTCGTCCCGCAGCGACTTGGTCACCTCGCCGCCGGCGGCGACCGCCCGGGCATGGTAGGCGTCGGCGTCGTCGACCACCAGATAGCCGAAGTAGGAGTGATCGCCGAGGGCCCGCGCCGGCATGGCGTCGGGGCAGGCGCCGGCCATGATGCGGCACTCGTCCTTGACGAACAGCCGCCACCCCGGGTCGTCCATGGCATGCACGGTGAAGCCGAGGACATCACGGTAGAACGCGGCGGAGCGGTCCAGGTCGGGCACGGCGAGCACGTAGTGGTGTGCCTGGATCATGTCGCTGGCCTCGGTTCAGTACTCGGCGAACATCCGCCGGATCTCCGCCAGGTCGCGCGTCTTGGTCAGCGCGAGCATCAGCAAAACGCGCGCTTTCTGCGGCGAGAGGTTGTCGCCGGGCACCATGCCCAGCACGTCGGACTCGGCCTGGGGCAGCACCCGGCCGTTGCCGGTGCGGTTCGAGCGGACGACGACCGGCCGCGTCGCCTCCGGCCCCGAGAGCAGCGGCTTGAACGCATCCCGTTCACGCGTCGACATGCCACCGGCGCCGGTCCCGGCCACGACGATGCCCTGCACGCCGCCGGCGGTCAGCGCCGCCACCAGCGCGGTGCTGGGCTCGACGTACGAATACAGGATGTCGACGGCGGGCAGGTTCGCGAGCGCCCGGACGTCGAACTCGGAACGCGTCGTGTGGCGCCGCAGCGGCGCCCGGTAGAGCGCGACCTTGTCGGCGTCGACGTAGCCGAGCAGGCCGAGCTCGCCCGAGCGGAATGTCTCGACGCGGTAGGTGTTGGTCTTGGTGGCGTCGCGGGCGGCGTTGACCTCGTCGTTCAGCACCACCAGGGTGCCTTTGCCGACCGCGTCCTTGGACGCCGCCGTACGCACGGCGTTCAGCAGGTTCAAGGGCCCGTCGGCGCTGATCGCCGACGCCGGGCGCATCGAGCCCACGACCACGACCGGCCGGTCGTGCTTCACGGTGAGGTTGAGGAAGTAGGCGGTCTCTTCGAGCGTGTTGGTGCCGTGGGTCACGACGACGCCGGCCACCGCCGGGTCGGCGTCGAAGATGGCGTTGATGCGTTTGGCCAGGGTGAGCCAGTGCGCCGTGGTGATGTCGGTGCTGCTGATGTTGGCGATCTGCTCGACCTGCACCCGCGCCACCTGGGCGATCTCGGGCACCGCGGCCACGAGATCCTCGCCGCGCAGGGCGCCGGACTTGTAGTCGGCCAGGCTGGTCGAGGTCGCGCCCTTGCCCGAGATCGTGCCGCCGGTGGCCAGCACCCAGACCAGCGGCAGGTTCGCGGCCGGCGTCTGCGCAGCGGCCGCACCGGGCGCCAGCACGACGACGGCGACGACGGGGACCAGGGCCGCACGGAACAGGGGCGTCATCAGCCGCGCATTATCACACGCCGATGCATCGCCGATGGTGCCGCCGCGACCGGCCGTCCGGGCCGGATCAGGCCGGCGGCACCGGGCGCACCCACTGGCGCAGCTCGCCCATGAACCGCATCTCGTTGGTCGGTGCGAAGCCGAGCGCCTCGTAGAGCGGCCGCCCGTCGGGGGTGGCATGCAGCACCAGGCTCTCGAGCCCCGACGACCGCGCCCAGTCGAGCAGATCGTGCATCAACGCCCGGGCCAGCCCGTGGCGCCGAAACGCCGGCTCGGTGTAGACGTTGAGCACGATGGCCTGCCGGCCGAAGCCGACGGCGGCCGCGCCGGTCAGGCCGGGTCGGGCAAACGGCAGCACCCGGCGGCACTGGGCCCCGGCGCCGGCGACGACCCGCCGATCGGCGGTGCACGCCAGCCAGCCCACGTACTCGCCGCGCGGCATGGCGTCGCGGAGGTAGGTCATGGTCTCCTCGACCATCGGCGCCACGCCGCTCCGGTGCAGCTGGCCCATCTCGAGGAACATGGCCGCCCGGTGCCGGGCGACGACGGCGATGTCGTCCACCGTCGCCCGACGGATGGCCGCCGGGTCGGTCACGGCCGGCCCGGGCCAGATGCCCGGCGACCGCGCAGCTCGGCCGGCAGATCGGTCTTGGTCTCGCGGAGGATCTCGGCGGCCGCGAACGCCTCTCGCGTCGCGAGGTGCGCGTAGCCGGCCGTGCGGTCGCGCCGCCCCAGGCGCGTGAACAGCCGTTGATAGATTGCGGCCTTCACTTCCGGCGCCAGCCCGTCGAACGCGTCCGAGTAGACCATGTAGCTCACCGGGTAGCGCATCAGGCGGGTGACCAGGTCGAGTTCGGCCAGCGAGCGCCCGCGCGAATCCCTCGGCGCGGCGGCGGCGAGGCGCGCGGCGAATCCGGGCCGCGGCGTGACTTCGACCACCGGCGTCGCCTCACCGACGAAGAGCAGGTAGTCAGCGAGCTCGTCGAGGCGGCTACGGAACGTGTCGTCGGTGACGCGGGCGCGCCCGTCCGATACCGCGACCCGCCACTCCCAATTGAGCCGCGTCAGGAGGTTCATCGCGTGCATCTGGTGGTCGAAGACCAGCAGCGCCGCCAGGTCGCTCGTCGACGACAGGTAGCCGCGCGATTCCGGAGCGCTGTCGAGCCAGCGAACCAGGGCGTGGTTCGACACGATCGCCGGGCCGCCGTCCGACCCGTACGCGGCAACCGTCAGGTTGCCCAGATGTCCCAGCGGTTGATACGGCGGCGTGCTGACGGTGCTGGTCACGAACCAGCCGCCCCAACGCTGCGTGTGCGGCGTCTGGTGATTCACCGTCACCGACGGTCCGGCCCGCTGCAGCAGCTGGCCATCGTCGCCGACGCGGTTGCTGCGATCGATCGGCCCAGGCACGTCGAGGGTGCTGGCCGAGATGTGACAGGTCAGGCAGACGTTGCCGCGCACGAATCTGGGGGTCTCACTGATGCCCTGGTCGAGCGTGTAGAAGATGGTGCCCTGCTGCGGGTCTTGCGCGGCCACCTCGATCACCGGGGCGCCGGCGACGTAACCCACCACCACCGACGGGTTGAAGTAGAGCGCCCGGGGGTTGCTGGGGCTGGTGAGCTCGCGTTGGATCCCGCTCTTGGAAAAGACCAGCAGCTGCGACTCCTCCGGGATGTCGAGCGCGGCCAGGACGGCGCGCAAGTAGCCGACGCCCGGCTCGCGAACGAGCGTGCGGGTGCCGTCGGCGAGCGCCGCGTTCAGCCGCGTGACCTTGTCGGTCGGCGGCCGCAACCCGTACTGGATTGCCGGATGCTCGTCGAGCAGGCCGGGGAACGGCACCGGCGTCTGTCCGGCCACGCGGACGGCCAGTGCCGCGGCCAGGCACAACCCAGCCAGGGCCATCGACATTCGAAACGGCGGCTGGCGGGTCATCCTGGTGATCCTACCCGGGGGCGACATCAGCGTGCGCCGCGCGCCAGCGGTCGGCGAGGTCGCGCAGCGGGGCGTTCTCGATGATCTGGTTCCGCACGCCGTCGCTGGTGGCCTGCAGCATCGCCCGGCCGATGTCTTCGCCGTGCACGTAGAGCCGGCGGATGGGCCGCAACAGGCGGAACGCCGGCCGCATCCAGCGGTAGAGGGCCGGCTCGCTGGCCGAGGCCACGCCGTCGATGGCGGCCGGACGCCAGCACACGGCGCCGCACAGCGCCATGAGGTCGCGTTCGGTTTCGGCCTTGACCCGCGCCCACATGAAGCGGCTGGTCAAGTGCGCGCCGCTGCCGCTGATGAACTGGAACACGGCACCGGGGCTGCCGGCCATCAACGCGCCGGCGGCCGCCAGCGCGTAGTCGTGAGTGATGACACGGTACTCCGGCTCGCCCGACACCTGTTGCACCGACTTGCCGAGGCAGTAGAAGCAGGCGTCGACGCCGGCAAAGGTCGCCTCGGCTCCTTGATAGTCGGCGAAGTCGCGGTGGACGATCGCCCGCAGCTTCGGGTCGGTCACCGGCGGCACACGACGGATGAGGGCGCGCACCTCGGTGACCTCGGCCGCGTCGAGGCAGGCGCGCAGCACGCTGCCGCCGGCCGATCCCGTGGCCCCGAAGAGCAGCACGATCATGTCGACAGCGCGGAATTGTGGCACAGAGGCCCGGTCGCGGGTCGTGCTACGCTCCGCGACGAGGAGTCCGCACGCGTGCCGATGGATCCCCTGTTCCTGCCCGGCGTCGAACACGACAACGCCCCGGGCCCCTACACGACCGCGATTCGGGCGATGCAGGCCCGCGGTGTCGAGTACCCGCAGATCTGGCACCTGTTCGCCTACCTGCCGCAGGCCACGACGCACCTGGCGCGCTTCACCCAGGAGATCCTGCGCGGCCCGGCGCCGCTCAGCCCCGGCGTGCGCGAGCTGATCGCCGCCTACACGTCGGCCCGGAACCACTGTCCGTTTTGAATCAAGTCCCACGCCGCAGTTGCGGCGGAATTGCTCGAGGATGCCGCGCTGGTCGAGGGCGTGCTCCGCGACGTCGAGTCGTCCGCGCTCGACGAGCGGCACAAGGCGCTCTTCCGGTTCATCGACAAGGTCAACCACGACTCGCCGCGCATCGCCCCGGAGGACCTGACGCCGCTGCGTGAGCTGGGCTGGACCGACGAGAGCATCTACTTCGCCATCACCGTGTGCGCGCTGTTCAACTTCTACAACCGCTGGATCGACGCGACCGGCGTGCACGCGCTCTCGGACCAGGCGCATGCCGAAGGGGCGAAGCGCAGTGCGAAGCTGGGGTACGTGCGGGACTAGTCGCGCCTGTCGCTCTAGTACACTGGCCCGATGCTCCCGTGCCAGAAGTCGTGCTTCAACCTGCCAGACGACGAGCACTACCTGAACTGCGCCTACATGTCGCCGATCTCGGCAGCGGTCGAGGCCGCCGGCGTCGCCGGCGTGGCCCGCAAGCGGGTGCCGGCGCAGATTACGCAGGACGCCTTCTTCACCGAGGCAGCGACGGCACGCGGGTTGTTCGCGCGACTCGTGAACGCCGGCGATGCCTCGCGCATCGCGATCATCCCGGCGGCGTCCTACGGGCTGGCGATCGCCGCCCGCAACCTGCCGGCCACGCCGCGGTCAGAACATCGTCGTCACGCACGAGCAGTTCCCGGCGAACGTGCACGCCTGGCGCAAGCTGGCCTCGGCCCGCGACGTCGAGATGCGGGTGGTGCCACCACCCGACGTCGTCGAGCGGCCGCGGGCGCGGATGGAACAGCCGCGTGCTCGAGGCGATCGACGCACGCACCGCGATCGTGGCCATCGGCCACGTGCACTGGACCGACGGCACCCGCTTCGATCTCGAAGCCATCGGCGCGCGGGCGCGCGAGGTCGGGGCGGCCCTGGTCGTCGACGGCACGCAGTCGGTCGGCGCGATGCCGTTCGACGTCGCCCGGATCCAGCCCGACGCGCTCGTCGTCGCCACCTACAAGTGGCTGATGGGGCCGTACTCGATGGGGTTCGCGTATCTCGGGCCGCGCTTCGACGGCGGCGAGCCGCTCGAAGAGACGTGGATCGGCCGCGCCGGCAGCGAGAACTTCAAGGAGCTCGTGAACTACCGCGACGATTACCAGCCCGGCGCCATTCGCTACGACGTCGGTGAGCGGACCAATTTCGCGCTGATGCCGATGGCGATTGCGGCGCTGGAGCAGGTGCTCGAATGGCAGCCGGCGCGGGTCCAGGACTACTGCGCGACGCTGACCGCGCCGCTCTTCGACCGTGTGCGGGCGATGGGCTACACGGTGGAGGACGACGCCTATCGCGGCGCGCACCTGTTCGGCTTGCGCGCCCCCGCCGGCACCGATATCACCGCGATCGGCGAGCGGCTCCGCGCTCGTAAGGTGTACGTGTCGCTGCGCGGCAGCGCCATCCGCGTCGCGCCGCATGTCTACAACGACCGGCGGGACGTCGACGCGCTCCTGGCGGCGCTGGAATAGCTCTCGGGGGCCAGGCCCCCATAGGCGGGCGAATTCCAGCCGGTGGTTACATCGCGAGACATTGGGTCATACTGTTCAGCCGGAGGCAGAAACCAGATGCAGTTACCAAAGGCAGGTCGTCAGGCAATGGCGGTGGCACTGCTGGTCGTCGCGGGGGCGTTCGCCGCGGTGGTCACCGCGCAGACCGTCAACGTCACCGGGGACTGGACGTTCAACGTCCAGACCGACCAGGGCTCAGGTACGCCGGCGATGAGCTTCAAGCAGGACGGCGAGACGCTGACCGGCACGTACGTCGGAACGTTCGGGAGCGCCAACCTCAAGGGCACGGTCAAGGGCGCCGCGATCGAGTTCTCGTTCTCGGCGGACGCGCAGGGGCAGACGGTCGACAGCGTCTACAAGGGCACGGTCGAGAAGGACACCATGAAAGGCACCGTCGCCATCGCCGGCGGCCAAATGAACGGCACCTTCACCGCCGCGCGCAAGAAGTAGCCGGCCGACGGGGCCGATCAGAACGCCGTGACCGGCAGCCCTTGCGCGCACAACGGGCAGGCGCCGGCGGCGTAGTTCTCAGGCGCCGGGTATTCGACCAGCGTCACGTTGGGCACCGGCAGCGTGACCACGGCCTCGCCGCGGTCGACGATCTGCGCCGTGCACACCACCGTACCGCCGGCCGCGGCGATGAGGTCGGCACAGTGCTGGAAGGTCTGGCCGGTGTTGCGGACGTCGTCCACCAGCAGCACGTTCGCGCCGGTCACGACCCGCGCGTAGAACGTCGACAGCGCCTCGGCGCCGCCCGGCCCGTGGTGGTGAATCGGCGCGAACGAGTACGGCTCGCGGGTGAGCGGCCGCCGGCCGTCGAGCAGCCCGGCGATCGTGTGCGCCAGCAGCGCGCCGCCGGTGACCGGCCCGGCCACGACCGTGACCCGCTCGGCGATCCCGGGCGGCAGCACGTCGATCAGGTCCTGGGCCACGCGCCAGATCGTCGACGGAAAGCGGAACAGCTGGTGCGGGTTCAGGTACAAGCGGCCGTGATAGCCGTTGCCGTAGTCGAAGTGCCCTTCCATCACCACCTCGAAGCGCCGCAGGTCCTGGACCGCGCGGGCGCGGATGTCGTCGAGACGGCTGTTCATCACCGCACCTCCGCCGTCAGCGGCAGCGCCGCGGCGGCGTTGCGATAGACGACCCGGCCACCGACCAGCGTCGCGGCGACCCCGCCGCGGAAGCTCCAGCCGTGGTACGGCGTGTTCTTCGACTTGCTGACCAGCGTCGCGCGGTCGATGGTCACCGCCAGGTCGGGCGCCAGGATGGTGATGTCGGCGGCGGCACCGGCGGTGAGGCTGCCACCGGGCACCCTGCAGGATGCGTGCCGGGTTGACCGACATCAACTCGACCAGACGGGGCAGCCGGATGACGCCGGCGTGGACCAGCGTCTCGAGCGCAATCGGAATCGCCGTCTCCAGGCCGACGATGCCGAAGGGCGCGCGGTCGAACTCGACGTTCTTCTCGTCGGCGTGGTGCGGTGCATGGTCGGTGGCGATGACGTCGACGCTGCCGTCGGCGATGCCGCGCAGCATCGCGTCGCGATCCTTGGCCTCGCGTAGCGGCGGGTTCATCTTGGTGTCGGTGTCGTAGGGCACCGGCGCCGCCAGCCGCTCGTCGGTCAGCGTGAAGTGATGCGGCGCCACCTCGCAGGTCACCTGCACGCCGCGGCTCTTGCCCTGGCGCACCGCCTCGAGCGTCGTCCACGCGCTCATGTGGGCGACGTGGACGTGGCCGCCGACCATCTCGGCGATGAGGATGTCGCGCCCGGCGGTGATCGCCTCGGCGATACCGGGAATGCCCTTCAGCCCGAGCGACGCCGCCACCGGGCCTTCGTGCGCCACGCCCTCGCCCTTGAGCGACGGATCCTCACAGTGTTCGATCAGCGGCATGCCGAACATGCCGGCGTATTCCATGGCGCGGCGGGCGAGCAGCGCGGTCGAGACCGGATGGCCGTCGTCGCTGATGGCGACGCAGCCGGCGTGCTTCAGCTCGGCGATGTCGGCCAGCTGTTCGCCCTGCTGCCCGCGCGAGACGGCGCCGATCGGATAGACCCGCGCCAGGCCGGCGTCGGCCGCCTTCCTGAGAATCAGGTCGGTCACGCCGGCGTTGTCGTTGACCGGGCGCGTGTTGGGCATGCACGCCACGGCGGTGAAGCCGCCGGCGACGGCCGACGCCACGCCGGTGGCGACCGTCTCCTTGTGCTCCTGCCCGGGCTCGCGCAGGTGCACGTGCATGTCGATGAACCCGGGACAGACGACCAGGGCCGGCGACAGCGCCACCACCTCGCCGCCGTCGGCGAGACTGGCCGGCAGGTCGCGGCCGACGCGGGCGATGACGCCGCCGTCGACGAGCACGTCGAACGCGCCGTCGAGGCCGTTGGCCGGGTCGACGACCCGGCCGCCCTTAAACAACCGCTTCATGTTCCGCTCCGCCGCCGGCGAGAAGGTAGAGGACCGCCATCCGCGCAGCCACGCCGTTGGCCACCTGGTCGAGGATCACCGAGTAGGGGCCGTCGGCCACCTCGCTCGCGATCTCCACGCCGCGGTTGATCGGACCGGGATGCATCACGATCACGTCCGGCTGGGCGCGGGCCAGCCGGGCCTCGGTCATCCCGAAGACGAAGAAGTACTCGCGCAGCGACGGAAAGAAGCCGCCCTCCATCCGCTCGAGCTGGATGCGCAGCATCATCACGACGTCGGCGCCGTCGACCGCTTCGTCCACCGACGAGGTGACGCGCACGCCGAGCCGGTCCAGCCCCATCGGCACCAGCGTCGGCGGGCCGCACACCCAGACCTCGGCGCCCAGCTTGGTGAGCAGCAGCACGTTGCTGCGCAACACCCGGCTGTGGAGCAGGTCGCCGACGATCGCCACCTTCAGTCCGGCGATCCGGCCCTTGCGCTCGCGAATCGTGAAGGCGTCGAGCAGGGCCTGGGTCGGATGCTCGTGCAGTCCGTCGCCGGCGTTGATGATCGGCGACTTGCAGACCCGCGCCAGCAGGTGCGCGGCGCCCGAGGACGGATGCCGCAGCACGATCATGCTCGGCCCCATCGCCTCGATGTTGCGGGCGGTGTCGACCAGGGTCTCGCCCTTGACCACGCTGGAGCTGGCGATCGCCACGCCGAGCGTGTCGGCGCTGAGCCGCTTCTCGGCAATCTCGAACGAGGTGCGGGTGCGCGTCGACGGCTCGAAGAAGAGATTGACGACGGTCCGGCCGCGCAGCGCCGGCACCTTCTTGATGGCGCGCTGCGAGACCTCCTTCATCGCCTCGGTGGTGTCGAGGACGAGCAGGATCTCCTCGGGCGTGAGCTCGGCGATGCCGAGCAGGTCCTTGTGACGGAGCGCGGTGGCCGGCGCCGCCACCTCGCGGGCGGGAGCCTCCACGATCACGCTTCGCTTTCCACGGTCACTTCGTCCTGACCGTCGATGTCGGTGACCCGCACGTGGACGCTCTCGCGGCGCGAGGTCGGGATGTTCTTGCCGACGTAGTCGGCCTTGATCGGCAGCTCACGGTGGCCGCGGTCGACCAGCACCACCAGCTGGATGGCGCGCGGGCGGCCGAAGTCGATCAGCGCGTCGAGCGCGGCGCGGGTGGTGCGGCCGGTGAACAGCACGTCGTCGACCAGGACGATGGTGCGGTCGTCGATCGAGAACGGAATCTCGGTGCGGCGCACGATCGGCTGGGGCCCGATCGCCTGGCGCATCAGGTCGTCGCGATAGAGCGTGATGTCGAGGGCGCCGACCGGCACGTCGTCACCGGAGATGTTCTTGAGCGCGGCGGCAATCCGCTTGGCCAGCGGCACGCCCCGCGAGCGCACGCCGATGACGGCGAGCTGCTCGACGCCGCGGTTGCGCTCGACGATCTCGTGAGCGATGCGCACCAGCGCGCGCGAGATGCGGTCGGCGTCCATCACCACCGGCATGTCGCCTCCTCGCTGCGCTCGGTCGGCGACCGCGCTGGGGCTCGGGGCCCGGGACTCAGGGACCGGGAGAACGCGTGTCGGAGGTCGCGCTGTCACGCAGACGGCGCAGGCGGGAACGGGCGCAGGAGGCGCCCCGGGCGGGAGTTCGGCTGAGCATGTCTACCTCTTCGCGAGCTCACAGGCCCGCAATTAAAGAGTCGCGAGCCAGTATACCCTCGCTCGCTCCGCTCCTGGACGGGGCTCGGGGCTCGGGGCTCGGGGAAGAACGTCAAACTAAACTGACGCTGGCCTTTGCGGCAGGCAGCGAGCGCCGCCGCGGCTGGACGTCAGTCACCGTGCGACAGCGTGCATCGTCCCGTAGCCCCTAGCCCCGGATCCCTGGTCCCGAGCTACCGGCGCTCTAGCGCCCGTAGCTCGGAATGAACGCCACCGGCCGCGTCGCCGTGAACGACGGCGCGAAGAAGTCGGTGCGGGCGGTGCCGTCCATGTCGCGGCCGATGGGCAGGCCCAGGAAGTAGAGGATGGTCGGCGCGACGTCGGCCACCGAGCCGCGATCGGGGCGGGCGGCGCGCACCGCCGCGCCGATCGCCATGACGAAGCCGTCGGGCGCCCGCTCGTGGGTGCCGCTGACGATCGGGTCGCCGACCAGCCGTTCGAGCAGGCGCTTGGGCGGCGTCAGCGGCTCCATGCCATGGCTCGACACGATCAGGACCAGGTCGTCGGGGCCGAGCGTGGCGTAGAGCCGCCCGACCATCGCGTCGAGCACGCCGTAGTAGCCGTCGAGCACCATGCCGAAGCGGCGCCGCTCGTCGTCGCTGACGTCGCCGAACGCCTCGGGCTCGGCGTAGCGCAGGTAATAGTGCGCCACGGCATCGAGGCCCGGCAGCCGCAGCGCGACGAACCGCGACGTGCGGGCCGACGACTCCAGCACCTCGAAGATCCGCAGGTGCAGGCTGTCGGCCTGGACCGGGGAGGGGTCGGCGCGGACGTCGACGTCCGAGGCGTGCGGCAGGGCGTCGGCCTTGGCGAGTACGTCGTGCGGGTCGGGGCCGAGGCTGACGCCGCGCGCGGCGGCGATTGGCGCCCACATGCTGATCGGCGTCACGGCGGCGGCGCCTTCGAGGGCGAGACGGGCGTCGTCGACCCGGTGCAGCACGTCGCTGACGACGTAGCCGCGGATCGACGGCGCCGGATGGGTCAACGGCCATCCCACCAGCCCGACGCGCAGGCCGCGCTCGCCGAGGATCTCCCAGATCGGCTTGGCGGCGAGATCCTCCGGGACGTGCGGCTCTTCGCGCAGGAACCCGTAGCGCACCAGCGCCTGCGCGAACATGTAGTCGGGCAGGACGTCGAGCGCCGGCCCGTCGGCGCGCGCCCGGTAGCGCGCCGCCGAGCGCACGCCGCTGGTCTGCGGCAGCCGGCCGGTCGCCACGGTGGTCCAGATCGGCTCGGCCTGCGTCGGGCGCAGCGTCGACAGGTGAGTGGCCACGCCGCTGTCGAGCACGCGGCCGAAGTTCGGCAATCGGCCTTCGGCCACGGCCAGCGAGATGTGGTCGAGCGAGGCGCCGTCGATGGCGACGAGCACCACGCGGCCACCGGGCACGTCGCCGATGGTCGCCGACGGCCGGACGTCGACCACCTCGAGGGCGGGCGGCGCCGGACCGCGCAGCATCAGCGGCACGAGCAGCGAGCTGGCCATCGTCGTCACCAGCAGCACGCCACTCGGCGCCGTGCCCCGTCGTCCGATGTGCGCCAGTGCGACGATCAGGCAGACACCGCCGCAGATCGCCACGGCAATCGCCGCCAGCGTCATGCGCCGCGCGGTCTCGGGCGCCAGGAACGGCGCGAAGCCGCCGACGTTCAGCCACAGCACCGCGGCCCCGGCGGCGGCGGCGATCGTCGACGTCCACGCCAGCACGCGCACGCTCAACCAGCCGGGCGACAGCACCTGCACTGCGACCACCTGACGCAGCACGATGAGCGCATAGAACGCCACCAGCGCGTTGGCGCCGTAGGCCAGCCCGAGGGCGATCGCCAGCGGCCCGACCTCGGTGAGGCCGAGCGGGAACGACGGATTCAGATGCAGCGTGGCGACGAGCAGGTAGCCCGCCATCAGCGCGCCGGCGATCGCGGAGTTGGTCAGCACGCGCAGGTAGCGCATCAGAACCTGAAGCGTACCCCCAATGTCGGCAGGCGTGGAATCGCCTGGTCACGCTCCTCGACGATCCGCGGGCGATCCGACGTCGGGTCGTACTCGAGACGCGGCTCGTAGGCCCCGGCGTTCTGCCGGTCGAACACGTTGATGACCTCGGCGTAGAGCTCCCATCGTCCGGCGGCGCCGCGCGGACGCCAGGTGACCCGGAGGTCGACGCGGGCGAACACCGGCAGGCGGGCCCCGTTGAGGTTGCCGACGCCGCCGAAGTCCACCGTGTAGACGAGACGGCCGGCGCCGTCGCGATCGGGCAGGATCTCGTCGGTGACGCCGTCGCCGTCGCCGTCGGCCGTGTCCTCGACGCCGGCGACGACCACCCCGAGCGGCGCGGTCCGCGGGAAGCCCGACGCCACCCGCGTCGTCGCCGCCAGTTCCCAGCGCGTGGTCAGAGCGAGCGACGTGACCGCCGTGAACGCGTGTCGCCGGTCGTACTCGAACGGATAGCGCCGCCCGTAGGCCTCGCGTTCGGCCCGGCCCCAGGTGTAGCTGGCCCAGCCCGAAGGCGGGCGTCAGCGGGCGCCTGCGGACGCGACATGAACACGTCGAAGCCGTAGGCGCGCCCACGGCCGTCGTTGGTGGGCACGGTGGTGATGAGCGGTTCGGTCGGGATGCTCGAGGCCAGATCGCGCTGGGAAGTCGTAGCGGGCGATCCGGGCCAGACGATCGGCCGGGGATTCGAGCTGTCCGATCAGCGCCTCGGTGAAGCGCTTGAGTAGCCGTCGAGGCGCACCTCGACCCCGCCACCGAGCGCATGCTCGACGCCCGCCGACGCCAGCACCGCCCGCTCGCTCCGCAACCGGCCGGCAGCGGCGCTGGTCAGGTCGAGCACGTAGTCGCTCTGCGCCGTCTTCTCGTAGCCGGGGCTCTGGGTGTAGCGGCCCGCGGCCAGGCGCAGCCGGGTGCGGGCGTCGAGGCCGGCGGTCAGCGACAGACGCGGCGACAGCAGGCCCTCGGCCCCGAGGCCGCTGTGGTCGAACCGCAGCCCGGCCTGCAGCGACAGGCGCGGATGCAGCTGCCAGGTGTCGACGAGCCACGCGCCGCAGCGGGTCGACGAACGCGACGAGAGGAGCTGGTCGGGCAGGCCGGCGCCGCCCTGGGCACTCGATCCGTTGACGGCCTGGGGATTCCGGTCGCCGTCGATCGTCAAGTCGAAGCGCGGTGGTGAGCCGGTGCAGCTCGCCGCCCGTCTCGACAACGTGGGCGCCGAGCGCCCAGGCCAGTTCCTGGCGCACGGCGACGTCCCTGACCGACAGCGCCGCGCTCGAAGACGACGTCGGCCACGCCGTAGCTGTCCTCCTCCGGCGCGTTCGACCGGCGGCTGGTGGTCTCGAACGCGGCGTCGACGCCGAAGGCGGATCGGGTATCGGAGTAGCCGACCACGGTGTGCGACTGCCCCCGGGCGCCAACCGTCGCGTCGAATCGGGCCCACGCCAGGTCGTTCTCGGTGTCGTCCTGGAACTCGCCACGGGCGTCGTCCTCGTCGATCTCCAGCGCCGCCGACTGGCGGCTGCGCAAACCGAACAGCGTCAGCTTCCGTCCCGACGCCGGCTCCCACACGGCCTTGGCCTGCAGGTCCGCGAAGCCGGGAAACTGGTTGTCGGTGATCCGCTCGGCGACGAGGTCGTAGTAGGTGCGCCGGCCGGTGACCAGCCACGACCCCGCCGCCCCGCCGGGCAGCGCCCCCTCGAACACGACGTTGGCGTCGGTGATGCTGAGAGACGGCCGAGCCGGCGAAGCGCTCGGCACGGCTTCCGTCGCGGTTCTCGACCACCAGCAGCGACGACAGCCGGTCGCCGTACTTGGCGCTGAAGCCGCCGGTCGACAGCTCGAAGCGCTGGATGATCTCGGGATTGAAGGCGCTGGTCAGGCCGAACAGCCGGTACGGATCGTGGACCTCGACGCCGTCCATCATCGTGAGGTTCTGATCGGGCGAGCCACCGCGCACGGCCAGCCGGCTGCCGAACTCCTCGGTGGCGTTCACCCCGGGCAGCGTCTGCAGTGTGCGGAACACGTTGTCGAGCGCGCCGGGCGTGCGCAGCACCTGCACCGGGGCCACCTCTTGCGTGGCCGGCGCGGCGGCCGGGGCGGCGCCGACGACGTCCACCGTCTCAGCGAACGCTGGCTGGGTCGGGATCTCGAGCTCGACCGAGGTCGTCCCGGCGGTGACGACCTGCACGACCGACCTCGTGTGGAAGACTTCCTGGCGCCTGCACGCGGACCTCGACCCGTCCGGGCGGCGACGCCAGGCTGAAGCGACCCTCGGCGTCGGTGGTCGTCCGACGGCCGGCGATCTCGACGCTCGCGCCCGCCACCGGCGCCTTGGTCGCGACGTCGCGCACGATGCCGGCGACGGTTCCCGCTGGCTCCGGTGTCACCTGCGCGGCCAGCGGCGAGCCGAGCAGGAACAGCGTGAGCGCGATGCGGGCAGGCGGTCATGTGAGCTTGGCAGGCGGCGGGCGGACGGCCTTCAGTATGACGCCCCGGGCGCGAGCCCCGATCCTTCGGCTCGCACCGCGGCTAGCGGCTAGCGGCTGGCGGCTAGACCCCAACGACGCTCCTGGCCGGGGACAGCGTGACTGGCTAGCCGCTAGCCCCTAGCCGCTAGCCGCTATAAAATTCGTCGAGATGGCCGCCCGTGGACGTGCGCGCCGCCGTGATTTCCAACGTCAGGTTGTCGCGCGACTACAACGTGCTCACCCTCGAAGCGCCGCAGGTGGGCGCCCTGACCGAGCCCGGGCAGTTCGTGATGCTGAAGACCACGACCAGCAGCGACCCGATGCTGCGGCGGCCGTTCTCGGTCTTCGAGGTGCTGCGCGACGACCTCGGCACGGTCCGGGCGATCAGCATCCTCAACAAGCGGGCCGGACGCACCACCGGCCTGCTCTACGACCTCGAAGCCGGCGACGAGGTGTCGTGCCTCGGCCCGCTCGGCCTGCCGTTCAATCCGCCCGCCAGCGGCGCGGCCTGGATGGTGGCCGGCGGCGTCGGCCTGGCGCCGTTCGCCACGCTGGCCGAGGCGCTGGTCGCCCTCGACGTGCCGACCACGCTCTTCTACGGCGCCCGCACCGGCGAGGAGCTGTACTACCTGGAGTTCTTCGACCGGCTCGGCATCGACCTCGTCCTCAGCACCGAGGACGGCAGTGTCGGCGCCAAGGGCCGGGTCACCGGTCCGCTCGAGGCGTCGCTCCAGGCCCTCGACGGCCCGGCCCTGACGATCGATCTACGCCTGCGGCCCCGAGCCGATGCTGGCCGCGGTGGCCACGCTGGCGGCGCGCTACGGCCAGCCGAGCGAGGTGTCGATGGAGCGCACGATGGGCTGCGGGCTCGGCGGCTGCTACAGCTGCGTCGTGCCGGTGAAGCACGACGACGGCCAGACCCGCTACGTGCGCTCGTGCATCGGCGGGCCGGTGTTCGACGGCGCCGCGGTGGCGTGGGACTGACGATGGCCCTGGATCTGTCACTGACGATCGGCACCTACGCGCTGCCCAACCCGCTGATGGCGGCGAGCGGCTGCTTCGGCTACGGCCTCGAGTACGAGGACGTCGTCGATCTGTCGACGCTCGGCGGCGTCGTGAGCAAGGGCCTGTTCCTGGCCGAACGGCAGGGCCACCCGCCCGAGCGCATCGTCGAGACGCCGTCGGGGATGCTGAACGCCATCGGCCTGCAGGGCATCGGCGTGCACCGCTTCATCGCCGAGAAGCTGCCGCGCCTGCGCGAGCTCGGCGCCCGCAACGTCGTCAACATCTGCGGCTCGACGCTCGACGAGTACGTGGAGCTGGCGCGCATCCTCTCCGACGCCGAGGGCGTGGCGGCGCTCGAGCTGAACATCTCCTGCCCGAACATCAAGGAGGGCGGCATCCAGTTCGGCTGCAGCCTCGACGGCACCTACAACGTCGTCAGCGCGGTCCGCAAGGTGACGCGCCTGCCGGTGATCCCCAAGCTCACCCCCAACGTCACCTCGCCGGCGTCGTTCGCCCGCGCCGCCGAGGACGCCGGCGCCGACGCCATCTCGCTCGTCAACACGTTCCTGGCCATGGCCATCGACGTCGAACAGCGCGCGCCCAAGCTGTCCAACGGCGTCGGCGGGCTGAGCGGTCCGGCGATCCGGCCGATCGCCATCCGCATGGTCTACGAGTGCCGGCAGGAGGTGAAGATCCCGATCATCGGCATGGGCGGCATCATGGACGCCCGCGACGTGCTCGAGTTCATGCTCGCCGGCGCCAACGCCGTGCAGGTCGGGCACGGCCAACTTCGTCGACCCGTTCATCTGGCCGAAGCTGCTCGACGGCCTGACCGACTACATGCACCGGCACCAGGTCGCCCGTCTCCAGGACCTGGTCGGCGCCGTCGACACGGCGAAGCCGGTCCAGGCGCACGCATGAACCCCATCCTCGTCGCGCTCGACGTGCCGAGCGCTGCGCGCGCCCTGGCGCTGGCCGACCAGCTGCGCGGCGCCGTCGGCGGCTTCAAGATCGGCAAGCAGCTGTTCACGGCCGAGGGGCCGTCGATCGTCCGCGCCCTGGCCGAGCGCGGCGACAAGGTGTTCCTCGACCTGAAGTTCCACGACATCCCCAACACCGTGGCCGGGGCCGTGACCTCGGCCGTGGCCACCGGCGCCTGGATGGTCAACGTGCACTGCTCGGGTGGCAGCGCGATGATGCGCGCGGCGGCCGACGCCGCCGAGACCGCCGCCGCCAGGCTGGGCGTGCCCCGGCCGCTGGTCATCGGCGTCACCGTGCTGACGAGCCTGGACGCTTCAGCCCTCGCCGACATCGGCGTCTCGCGGACGGTGATGGACCAGGTGCTGCACCTGGCCCGGCTGGCGCAGGGCTCGGGCCTCGACGGCGTCGTCGCCTCGCCGCTCGAGACGGCGGCGATCCGCGAGGCGTGTGGCGCGTTCGCCATCGTCACGCCTGGCATCCGCGCCGCGGCCGAGGCCGGCAGCGACGACCAGGCACGAACGATGGGCGCGGCCGAGGCGATGCTGGCCGGCGCCACCTATCTGGTCATCGGCCGGCCGATCACCGGCGCACCCGACCCGCGCGCGGCGGCCGCCCAGATCGCCGCCCAGCTCACCGTGTAGCCGCGTTCGCCGGCGCGGTCGCGCCGTACAGAAAAACGCCGGGGCCGGCCATGTGGCCGACCCCGGTTGGTGTCGCGACGCCGGCGGGTCTACTTCGCGGTGATGACGAAGTGGCCGCGGCGATTCTGCTGCCAGCAGCTCTCGCTGCTCTCGGAGCAGAAGGGCGTCTCCTTGCCCTTGCTGATGACGACGATCCGATCGGCGGGCGACGCCGAGGCTCACCAGATAGCCCTTCACGGCGTTGGACCGGCGTTCGCCGAGGCTCAGGTTGTATTCCGCCGTGCCCCGCTCGTCGCAGTGGCCTTCGACGGTGATACGCAGTGACGGCCACCGCTTCAGGTAGTCGGCGTTCCTCTGCAGCGGTGCACGGCCGTCCTCGCGGATGCCGTAGAGGTCGAGGTCGAAGAACACGTCGGCGAGCACGCCTTCCTTGTTCAACTGATCGACCGACTTCGCGGCCCAGATCTCGTCCTCGCTCAGCACCCGCGGCGGCGCCGGCGGCGGCGGAGGTGGCGGCGGAGGCGGTGGTGGCGGCGGCGGCACGACCGGCGGCGCCGGCGGGGGCGGCGGCGGCAACTCCGGGGCCTTCTTGCCACAGGCGGCGGTCAGCGCGATCGTGAAGCAGAGGATCGTCACGATCCCTGCCTGTCGTGTGGGCAAACGCATCATGTGTCTCCTGCGGGCTGACAGTCCGTGCTGAGAGAGATATCGGCAGCTCACGCTCCGAACACCACACACACCACCGGACCGTGTAGAAAAACCTGCTGGGCGTCGCCTGGGAAGTACGACGCCACGGAGAGTAAACGGAACTGCACAGTCTGTCAACGACAACCGGAGGAATTGCGCCAGTTTTCTCGCAAGTGTCAGCGGGCCGGCAACCCGGGCTGCAGCGCCACGGCGAACAGCCGCAGGCCCAGCCGCCGGCGATCCGGCGAGCCGCTCCGCTCGGCCGGCGCGAAAGTCTGCGTCGTGGTGAGGCGCAGGGTGCCGCCGCCGGCCTGGAGCCGCGAGGCGTAGACGCCGAGGCGCACCACGAAGTCGGCGGAGAGGGCGACGCTGGCGAGCCGGGCCTCACCGCTCCACACCTCGAGCGTCGATGGCCCGTCGAAATACGTGAGCGGCGACTCGCCCTCGAGCACGAGCGTGACGTCCCCCGCCGTCTGGGGTATCTCGATCACGGCCTCCTCGCTCATCCAGCGCCAGGCGCGCCCGCGCTGGTTGTCGAGCTCGAGCTCGTGGAAGCCGCGGCCGAAGGCCCACATCGTGACGCCGGGCGACTGGAGGTCGAACTGCTCGATGGCCGTGGCCACCGGCGCGGCGCCCACGGCCGCGGTCGAGGCGACGGTGAGGTCGGCGTACCCGGCGGCGCCGCCGAGGGCACCGGCCGGCACCGGCACCGAGCGCACGAAAAAGCCCGGCGGCTGGGACCACGAGTCGAGCGGCCGCCCGTCGAGCGCCACCGTGAAGGTCGCGGCCGGATCGCCGTCGGCGCCCAGATGCCGGCCGCCGACGAGCAGACGCGCGGCCTCGGCACGCCGGCGTACGAACGCATGAATCGGCGCCAGGTGCGGCCCGCGGCCCATCAGCCGGGCCATCCCGGCCGTCTCCGGCGTCAGGCTCCACCCTTCGGTGGCGAACCAGCCGGGCTCGCCGAGCCGATACCACTGGACGTCGGCCGGCCGCATCCCGCCGATGAGCGACATGCTCGACAGGCCCCAGTCGAAGCGCTCCACGTCGCGCACGCGCCTGGGGATCGACCAGGGCCAGGTCGGTGCGGCGCGGATCGGCCAGGAACCACACCGGTCCGCCGGCGCCCGACTGCCAGTGGCGCGCCAGCTCGAGCCATTCGCGCCGCGGTGGCGACGGCAGCCGGTCCCCGACCGGCCGCGGTTCGGCCTCGAGCGGGCGGAGCAGGGACTGGTGCATGGCCACGACTGGCGCCGGCGTGGTGGCCGCCGCCGCGGCGGTGACGCGGTCGAAGAGCCGGGCCGTCGGACTGCCCGCGGCGACGTAGGCCGAGAGCTGCGGCACGGCCACGCTCAGGCTCCAGGCGGCGATGGCCAGACCGGCCACGACGCCGGCGCGTCCGGCGGCGTCGAGCGCCACGGCCGCGAGGAACGCGACCGGCCACACCACGGGCAGGGCGTAGCGCGCGAAGGTCGTGTCCTGGAACGCCAGATGGAACGCCAGGTACGGCGCGGCGATGGCGGTAATCGCCACCAGCGTGCGCCGCTCGCGGACGAGGAGCACCAGGCCGCCGATAGCCGCCAGCACCAGGACCGCGCTCGCCAGCGGCACGCTGTCCCACGGCCAGACGAACGTCCGCAGGAGCGTGAACGCGGCCAGCCGCGGGCTGGGATTGAGATACAGCATCTCGACGCCGGCGAAGTCCTCGCCGGCCTGGCTGCCGAGCGCGGCGAGATACGCCTGGAGGCCGCCGCTGGCCACCAGCAGCGGCACGCCCCAGGCCAGGGCACCGGCGGCAAACGCGATCGACGATCCGAGCAGCGCCCCGGCCACGCCGCGGCCGATGCGGTCGGCCAGCACCAGCAGCAGCAGCGGCGCCGTGATCCACAGCGTCTGCGACCGGAAGCCCACCGAGAAGCCGGCCAGGAGCGCGCCCAGGACGATTGCGCGGCCCGACGCCGCCATGACCGCCGGCTCGAGCCGCCGGTCTCCGTCCGGTCCCGGCCGTTGCCGCCACCACGCCAGACTCAGGCAGACCAGCGCGGCCATCGCGGCCGCCAGGCCAGGCACGTCGCTCATCGGGCGCGAGGTCATGTACCAGGTGAGCGGCGTCGTCGCCGCGAGCAGGGTGGCCAGCAGCGCCCGGCGTGACAGCGCCGGCCGCCCCCGGCGATCGCCGCCGTCGAGGGCCAGCGCGCTGAGCGCCCGCGGCGTCCACCACAGGAGCAGCACGGCACCGACCAGCGAGACGGCCGCGAGCGCGCGCGCTTCGACGCGGTCGGCGCGGCCGTCGGGCCACAGCGCGGCGGTCGCGGCCGTGGCCGCTTTGCCGACGGCGATGTAGGCCGGATAGCCCGGGTGGATGCGGCCGGTGCTGCGCCGGGTCGAAGTCGCGCACGCCGAGCGCGAAGTTCACCGAGTCGATGTCCTCGAGCGTCGTCGGCAGCGCAGCCGATGTGCCCGGCGGCCACGCCGAGCACGACCAGGGTGGCCGCGGCCGCGAGACGCGACACCCGCGGCCCGCCGCTCACGACACCGGCCGCAGGAACAGCGGCGCGTTCAGGCTGCCCTGGCGGTAGCCGCGCGGGTCGAGGGCGACGTCGTCGTAGCCGGCGTCGCGCAGCACCGCCGTGATCCGGTCGGCCATCGCCGGCTCCTGGGCCCGCGCCAGTTCGTCGGCGCCGACCTCGAGCCGCGCCAGGCGATCGTGGTGGCGCACCCGGAACACGCGGAACCCGAGGGCGCGCACGGCGCTCTCCGCCCGCTCGATCTGCTGCAGCTTGTCGGCCGTGACCTCGGTGTGGTGCGGAATCCGCGACGACAGGCACGCCGACGCCGGCTCGTCCCACACCGGGATGTCGGCGGCCCGGGCCAGCACGCGGATGTCGTCCTTGGTGAAGCCGAGCTCGTCGAGCGGGCTGCGCACGCCGAATTCGCGCGCCGCCCGGCGGCCGGGACGATAGTCGCCGCGATCGTCGGCGTTGGTGCCGTCGACCACGGCGGCGAAGTCGCGGTCGCGGGCCAGCGCCGAGAGCGTGCCGTAGAGCTCGGTCTTGCAGTGGTAGCAGCGGTCGCCGGCGTTCAGGCGATAGCCCTCGCGCAGCAACTCGCTGGTCGCGACGACCTCGTGACTGAGGCTGAACGCGCGCGCCACCTGGTGCGCCAGCTGGCGATGGCTGTCGGGATAGCTGGGGCTGTCGCCGGTCACCGCCAGTGCGCGCGGACCGAGCACCCGCGCCGCGGTCACCGCCAGGAAGGCGCTGTCGACCCCGCCGCTGAACGCGACCACGACCGAGCCCAGCTCCCGGAGCAGGGCGTCGAGGCGATCCGCCTTGGCGCCTGCGGACACGACGGCGGGAGCGGCGGTCATGGGCCGGGCCGAGGACTCAGTCCTCGTCTTCCGTTTCTTCGTCGTCGTCGTCGTCGTCGACGGCGTCGTCCTCGGCCTCTTCCTTGTCGTCGTCCTCGTCGTCGTCGTCGTCGTCGACGTCGTCGTCATCGGCGAACTCGAGTTCGAGCGGGGCGTCGTTGGCCACGCGGAGCAGCGATCCGCACTCCGAGCAGCTGAGCTCATCGCCGATTTCGGCGTCGGCACTGTCGATGTCGATCTCGGCGTCGCACTCGGGACAATACGCGGACATGCGGACCACTCCTGCGGACGGGGGTGACACGAGGCTGCGCTCCCTCGCACGGAGCCGCCCGCAGCGTCACCAAGAAGTCATCGAATTATAGGGGGAACCTGATCTATTCTGCAACGAACGCCCCGCCGATTCCCGTATATGTCCGCCAACCCGACGACGTCGAAGTGTGTGGTCATCGCCGATGACAGCGCGTCGGTCCGCGATCGGTTTCGCACGGCGGTCGAGAGCGCCGGCCATCGGGCCATCGCCGTCCGCAGCGCCGCCGAGCTCTTCGCGCGGGTGCGCGCCGACCTCGATCACCTCGACCTGCTGGTGGTCGACCTGCGCCTGCCCCACTGCGCCGGGGCCGAATCTGATCCGCACGGTGCGCAAGCTCGACGAGGGCCGGCTGCCGATTCTGGCGTTCAGCGGCACGGTGTCGAGCGCCGACGAGGTGCGCGAGCTGGCGGCGCTCGGCGTCGCCGGCTACGTCAACGAGTACAGCGCGGTGCAGCACATCCTGCCGTCGCTGGCGCCGCACCTGTTCCCCGACAACTTCAACCGCCGCGGCAGCCCGCGGGTGGTGCTCGGCATCCCGGCCGCCTACCACGTCGGCGCCACCATCGCCGCCGCGCTCTCGCTCAACATCTCGCGCGGCGGCATCGCCATCCGCACGACCAGCCCGCTCGAGCCGATGACCAAGGTGCGGCTGCGCTTCCGCCTGCCGGGATCGAAGAAGGATTTCGACATCGACGCCCACGTGCGCTGGAGCGATCCGCGGGCCGGCATGGGCCTGCAGTTCGACCGCGTCGATCCCGCCGACCAGGCCGCCATCGACGAGTTCGTCGACTCGCACTTCTTCCAGCCGCGGCGGCGGGACGAAGCGCCAGCGGCACCGACACCCCAACGTAGCGCCGCCGGCGCATGTAGCGGCTAGGCGGCTAGCGGCTGCAACCGCGTCGAGCTGCCGGTGCATGCCGCGATGGGCTCGCAAGGGCTTCGCCCGCGTGACGTGAATCGTTGGCCTAGCCGCTAGCCGCTAGCCGCCAGCGCTACTGATGCCGCAGTAACCGCATCGCGTTGGCGACGACGATCATCGACGCGCCGGTATCGGCGAGCACTGCCATCCACAGCGTCGACACACCGATCGCGGCCAGGACGAGCACGGCGACCTTCAACCCGATCGACAGGGCGACGTTGGTGCGGATGTTGGCGAGCGTCGCCCGGCTGAGCCGCACCGCGTAGGGAATCTTCGGCAGGTCGTCGGACATCAGGGCGATGTCGGCGCTCTCGAGCGCAGCCGCCGATCCGATCGCCCCCATCGCGATGCCGACGTCGGCGGCGGCCAGGGCCGGCGCGTCGTTCACGCCGTCGCCGACCATCGCCACCGGGCCGTGGGCGCGGCGCAGATCGGCGATCGCCGCCATCTTGTCGGCCGGCATCAGTCCGGCCCGCACGTCGGCCACCCCGGCGGCCGCGGCCACGGCCCGCGCCGGCTCCGCGGCATCGCCGGTGAGCATCGCGATCTGGGTCACGCCTTGCTCGCGCAGGAGCCGCATCACGTCGGCGGCGACGTCGCGCGCCCGATCGGCCACGCCGATCGCAATCGCAATCTCGCCGTCGAGGGCCACGTGCACGGCGCTGCGGCCCGCGGCCGCGAGCCGGTCGGCAGCGGCCGCCGCTTCGGCCGACCAGCGGGCGCGCTCGCGCATCAGCGCCGCGTTGCCGACGAGCACGCGCGACGCCGCCGCAGCGGCCTTCGGCGCCGCGTCCCGGCAGCGCCCGGACGTCGCTCGCGACGCCGATGGCGACGCCGCGCCGCTCGGCCTCGGCGACGACCGCCCGGGCAATCGGATGCTCGGACCGGGACTCGACCGCGGCGGCGGCGGCCAGCGCCCGGTCGAGCGCGCCGGGTATCAGCTCGTCGACGGCGACGACCGCCAGCGCGCCGTGAGTGAGCGTGCCGGTCTTGTCGAAGGCCATCGCCCGGACCCCGGCCAGCCGTTCGAGATGCGCGCCGCCCTTGATGAGCACGCCGTGCCGGGCCGCGGTGGCGAGCGCGGCGACGATCGACACCGGGGTCGAGATCACCAGCGCGCACGGGCACGCGACGACCAGCAGCACCAGCGCGCGGTAGCCCCAGTCGCCGGCCGGCAGCCCCAGCGCGACCGGCACCACGAAGACCGCGCCGGCCACCGCGACCACCGCCGGCGTGTACCAGCGCGCGAACCGGTCGATGAACAGCTGGGCGGGCGCCCGCTGCGCCTGCGCGGTCTCCACCAGGTGCACGATCCGGGCGAGCGTGGTGTCGCGGACCGCGCGGGTCACCCGCACGTCGAGCGCGCCGCGCCCGTTGATCGTGCCGGCGAAGACTTCGTCGCCAGGGCCGCGCTCGATCGGCAGCGACTCGCCGGTGATCGGCGCCTGGTTGACGTCGGACTGGCCCGACGCGACGACGCCGTCGAGCGGGATCTTCTCGCCGGGACGCACGACCACGACGGCGTCGAGGGGCACGTGTTCGACCGGCACCTTCTGCTCGTGTCGGCCGTGCTTGACGCGCGCCTCGGTCGGCGCCAGGGTCATCACCGCGCGGATCGCCTGCGCGGGCGCGTTCCATGGTCCGCACTTCGAGCCACTGCGAGACCGCGAAGAGGCAGACGACGGTCGCCGCTTCGGCCCATTCGCCGATCGCCATCGCGCCGGCGACCGCGACCACCATCAGCACGTGGATGTCGAGCGAGCGCCGGCGGATCGACAGCCAGGCCTTGCGCAGCGGCTGGACGCCGGCCAAGGCGATCGCCAGCGCGAAGAGCGCGACGGCGAGGCGGCCGTCCGTCGCCAGCTCCTGCACCAGCAGCCCGGCGCCGATCGCGACGGCCGCCGCGGCGAGTCGCGGCGAGTCGCGATCCGAGGCCGGCGCCTCGATCGGCGTCTCGTGTTCGAGCCAGGCGCGCATTCCGGTCTCGGCGACGGCGTCGACGATGCGCGGCGGTGTCGAGCACCGCGGCGTCGTACGCGACATGCAGCTTCTGGCCGACGATGTCGGCCGACAGCGTGTCCATCCCGGCCAGCGGACGCAGGCGTCGTTCGAGGATCGACACCTCCTCCGCGCAGCACATCCCGGCGACGCGGAACACCGACTCGACGTGGACCGCGCACTTGCCGCACGCGACCGTCGCCGGCGCGGTCGTCATGCGAGCCGTCGGCCCGGCCGGGCGGCCTCGGCCTCCTCGACGTGCCGCAGCCCCTGCTTGAAGAGCGTCACGATATGGCGGTCGTCGAGGGCGTAGAAGACCATGCGTCCGGCGCGCCGCGCCCGCACCAGGCGCAGCGTGCGCAGCAGCCGCAGCTGGTGCGAGGTGGCCGACTCGCTCAACCCCAGCAGCGTCGCCAGATCGCAGACGCACAGCTCGCCGTGCGACAGCGCGTCGAGCAGGCGCACCCGGGTCGGATTGCCGAGCACGCGGAACGTCTCGGCCAGCGCCTCGACCGACGGCTCGGCGATGAGCACCCCGCGCAGGTGCGCGACGCGCGCCGGGTCGATGTGGAAGACGTCGCAGGCTTCGAGCGTCGAGGCCGGGGGCGCCGCGGCGGTGGACGGCGCGGCGACGGAGCGGGCGGGACGAACATCTGAGCGTCTGCTCATACGTTCAGACTACCACGGCGGGGCTCAGGGCTCGGGACTCGGGTCCCGGGGGACCGGTGGCGGAACGGCGGACTAGGTGCGGCGGGACGAGCGCACCAGCCGGACGGGCGAGTGCATCGCATGCACTTGCCGAACCCCGGACCCGGCCTCGAGCCCCGCCCTACGGCGTGGCCACCTGCCGGTGCGCCGCCTGGCCGTCCACGGCGCCGCGCGAGTAGGCCAGGGTCCGGTACTGCCCGGCCCGCCACAGTTCGTTCTGGTCGAAGTACTGGCCGCTCAGCGGATGCCCCGATTGGCCGGCAGGCAACACGACCTTCGAGTTGTCCCAGGCGCCGACGTCGAACACCTGACGCCACGAGGGGTGCTCCCAGGCGCCGAAGCCGGCCATGCGGCGATGGCTGATGCGCATCACGGTGGTGCCGTCACCGGTCACCGGCACCGGGCCGCGATTGAAGAGCCACGCCAGCACGCGTCCCCCGGCCGCCAGGGGATGCGCGAACGTGGCGGCGTGCACCTGGTCCCAGCCTCGCCGGCCGGAGGGCAGCAAGGCGAACGCCCGGGCGGCGTCGTCGGCCGCCAGCAGAAAGATCTCGTCGCGCGATTCGCGGCGTTCGACCGTCGCGATGTCGTCCCACCAGCGGCCGCCGGTGTCGCCGACGATGGCGTGCAGCCCGGCGGCGCGCTCGGCGCCCGCCCACTGATAGAACCGATAGAAGAGGTCGTCGGGAAAGTCGTCGTTGAAGGCGCGGTGCCACAGGCGATCCTCGAAGAGCTGATAGAGGGTCACGTCTTCGCCGTTCCCGACCTCGCGGTCCCAGCGCCCGAGCCGCTCGAGCACGCCGAGCGCCGCCGGGTCGGCGCCGGAGCGTCCCGCCGCGGTCAGCGCCGCAGCGACGCCGCCGAGCACCTCGGCGGCGGCCGCGCTCCGCCGATCCCCCTGCAGCGCCGCCGCGCCGGCCACGTCGAGCGACGCCGCCTCGCCGAGCACGCTGCCGACCCGGGCGGCTCGGAACGGCGCCGCCCAGTCGCGCGTGATGAACGGCACGTCGCCGCGCGCGACCGGATTGTTCGACGTCACGAGGTAGCCGCGCTCGGGGTTCAGGGTCCGCGGCAGAGCGGCGCCCGCGACCGTGCCGGACCATTCGACCTCGGCCGCGCTGCCGGGGCGGGTGCCGTCGCTGCGCACGCGCACCGGGACCTGACCGGTCATCAGGTAGCCGATGTTGCCCTCGACGTCGGCGTAGACCGCGTTCTGCGACAGCGCCGACAGCCGGTTGAGCGCGGCCTGGAATTCGGCCCAGTTGCCGGCGCGGTCCACCGCCTCGAACGCGTCGGCGAACCCGCCGCTCTCGAAGCCCGACCACTTCAGCACCAGGGCGCGCTGCTCGCCCTGACGTGGGGCGTCTGGGGCCAGCCACGCCGGCGGCGTCTCCCACTCGAGGCTCTCGTCGGCGAACACCACGCCGGAGGGCGTGCGCCAGATCTGGAACGGCGCCGGTTCGGCGCGGCCACGCACCGGAATCGGCACGTCCTCGACCTGCACCGGCTCCCAGCCGGCGCCGGTCTGCACCCGCCGGCCGGCGGTGTCGATGCGCTCGACGACGAAGTCCTGCACGTCGGCGCCGGTGTTGGTGAAGCCCCAGGCGATGCGGGCGTTGTGGCCGATGGCGATGAACGGAGTGCCGGGCACCGAGACGCCCTGCACGTCGAGGCCGGCGGCCACCAGGTGCATCTCGTACCAGACCGACGGCAGCTCGATGAGCAGGTGCGGATCGTTGGCCAGGATCGGACGCCCGGTGGCGGTGCGGCGACCTGAGACGACCCAGGCGTTGCTGTTGCCGCGCGGCGCCGCGGGATCGAGCCACGCCAACGCGTCGGGGAAACGCTGGCGACTCGCGCCGGGCCACGTGCGGCACGGCCGGCGCGGTCCCGGGCGCCGGGGCCGGGGCCGGCGTCGTCGTCGGCACTATCGAGAGCAGGCGGCGGCGCCGGCGGCGCGATGTCCCCGAGCACGGTCGGGCCGGTCGTCGGGATACCGGCCGGCGAGCCGATCCGCCTCGGCGGCGCCGACCACCCGGGTCAGGGCATGGCGCACCAGCTCGGCCTCGTGGTTCTCCGCCAGCCGGTAGGCCAGCAGGCGTCCGATGGCGAGCGAGTCTTCGGGCGTCCACGGCGCCGCCGTGAGCCCGAGCAGCTGGAACTCGAGCGGCCGGCCACGCCGGCCGAGGCCGTCGATCGCGGCGTTCACCCCTTCGGCGTAGCGCTGCAGCGCCGCGCGAGCCGGCGCGCCGAGCCGCGACCACTCGGCGGCGGCCGCGGCCCGGATGCGCAGCGTGAGCATGCGCCGATCGATCGGCAGCCCCGGCTCACCCAGCACTTCGGCCAGCCGCCCATAGGCGGCGCGGCGGTAGAGCTCCATCTGCCACAGCCGGTCGCGGGCGTGCAGGGCACCGGCCGTGAACCACGCGTCCTCGACGTCGCGGGCGTAGACGTGCGGCACGCCGTGACCGTCGGAGACGATCTCGACCGGGCTGCGCAGACCAGGGAGCCGCCATTCGGCGTCCAAAGACGGGATCGAGCTGCGCACCCACCACCAGCCGGCCCCGAGGGCGGCGATGACGACGAGGACGAGCGCGACGGCCACACGGTTGACGATTCGGCGAACGCTCTTCCTCACACGGCTCCTCACGGCCTTGCCCGGGCCTCGGCCGTTCGACTAGGATGAAGGGCTGTCGTGACTCGACTGCGAGCGTCCTAAAGCTTACAGCGATGACAGTTGACTGCAAAGCCACACGCGCGGGAGAACAACCGTGATCGAGGTGCACCACCTCACCAAACGTTACGGCCCGTTCACGGCCGTCGACGACGTCAGCTTCAGTGTAGGGTCGGGCGAGATCCTCGGCTTCCTCGGCCCCAACGGCGCGGGCAAGACCACGACGATGCGTGTCATCACGGGCTATATGCCGGCGAGTGACGGCACAGTCACGGTCGCCGGCTACGACGTGTTCGCGGCGCCGATCGAGGCCAAGAAGCGCACCGGCTACCTGCCCGAGACCCCGCCGCTCTACCCCGACATGACCGTGCGCGACTACGTCACGTTCGTGGCGCGCATAAAAGGCGTGCCGTCGCGTGAAGTGCGCAGCCGGGTCGACGAGGTGATGAAGCGCACGCACATCGCCGACATGGCGTCGCGCCACTGCGGCAAGCTGTCGAAGGGCTACCGGCAGCGCGTCGGTCTGGCCCAGGCGCTCATCCACAACCCCGACGTGCTGGTCCTCGACGAGCCGACCGCCGGGCTCGACCCGAAGCAGATCATCGAGTCGCGGCAGCTGATCAAGGAACTGGGCGGCAGCCACACCGTGGTGCTGAGCACGCACATCCTGCCCGAGGTCTCGCAGACCTGCCAGCGCGTGGTCATCATCAACAAGGGCAAGGTCGTGGCGGTCGACACGCCCGACAACCTGACGGCGCGGCTGCGCGGCAGCGAGACGATGTTCCTGCAGGTGCACGCCCCCGACGCCGACGTCGCCGCGACGCTGGCCGGCGTCGCCGGCGTGACCCGTGCTCAGGGCACCCGCGGCGACGGCGGCCTCGTCACCATCGAGGTCGACAGCGAGCGCGGCCGCGACGTGCGCCGCGATCTGGCGGCGGCGGTGGTCTCGCGCGGCTGGGGGCTGCTCGAGCTGCGGCCGATGCGCATGAGCCTCGAAGACATCTTCCTCAGCCTCACCACCGAGGACGCCGGCGGCGCCGATCAGGCCGCCGCGGCGCCGACCACGGAGGCCGTCGATGCGTAACGTCGTCACCATCGCCCGCAAGGAGCTGCAGGCCTACTTCGCCTCGCCCATCGCCTACGTGGTGATCGGGTTCTTCGCGCTGCTGTTCGGCTACTTCTTCTACACGCTGCTCTGGTACTTCGAACGGCAGAGCATGCAGGTGGCGATGGGCAGCGGCATGACGATGAACATCAACCAGATGCTGATCGGGCCGGTGTTCATGAACGTCAGCGTCATCGTGCTGTTCGTGATGCCGATGATCACGATGCGCACCTACGCCGAGGAGAAGCGCTCGGGCACGATCGAACTGCTGCTGACCTCGCCGCTCACCGACCTGCAGATCATCCTCGGCAAGTTCTTCGGCGCGCTGACCCTCTACGCGGTGATGCTGGCCGTCACCTTCATCCACATCGGCGTGCTGTTCTGGTACGGCGACCCGGAGTGGAAGCCGGTCGCCACCGGCTACCTCGGACTGCTGCTGATGGGCGCCTGCTTCATCTCGGCCGGGCTGCTGATCTCGAGCCTGACCAAGAACCAGATCGTCGCCGGCATGGTCACCTTCGCGGTCTTCCTGATGCTGTGGGTGATCAACTGGATCGGCCAGTCGCTCGGCCCGACCGGCCAGGCGATCGTGACCCACCTGTCGATCACCGATCACCTCGACGATTTCGCGCGCGGGATCATCGACACCAAGCACCTGGTCTACTACGTGAGCTTCATCGTGTTCGGGCTCTTCCTCACGGCCAAGTCCGTGGACAGCGAACGGTGGCGGGGCTGATGGCGACCAAGATTGCGGCAATCCTGGGATGGCTGGGCACGGCCCTGGTGGTCGTGGCGCTGGGCCTGTGGTACGTGAAACCGGAGTGGGAGGAATACCGGCGCTACATCGCCTGGGCCGGCCTCGCCACCATCCTCGTCTATCTGGTGGCCCAGTGGCGCGAGTCGCAGCAGGGCCACAACGCGCGCCAGGCCAAGCTCGGCGCGCTCTCGGTGGTGAGCATCGCCGCCGTGCTCGCGCTGCTGGCCGGGCTCAACTACCTGGGGGTGCGCCAGAACAAGCGCTGGGACCTGACCGCCAACCAGGTGTTCAGCCTGTCGGAGCAGACCCTCAAGGTGCTGCAGGGGCTCGACTCCCCGGCCAAGCTCACCGTCTTCGATCAGGCGGCGCAGTTCGATCGGTTCCGCGACCGGCTCGAGGAGTACACCTACCAGAGCAAGCAGCTGTCGGTCGACTACGTCGACCTCGACCGCCAGCCGGCGCGGGCCAAGGCCGCCAACGTCCAGACCGCCGGCACGATGGTGCTCGAGTACAAGGGCCGCGTCGAGCGCATCACCAACCTCGAGGAGCAGGACATCGCCAACGCCTTCATCAAGGCGACCACCGGCCAGGAGCGCAAGGTCTACTTCACCGCCGGCCACGGCGAGAAGGATCCGACCAACAGCGAGCGCACCGGCTACAGCGCGGTGGCGCAGTCGCTGACCAGCGACAACTACGCCAGCGAGAAGCTGGTGCTGGCGCAGTCGCCGACCGTGCCCGATGGCGCCACGCTGGTCATCGTCGCCGGCCCGCGCACCGACTTCTTCCCGCCGGAGATCGACGCGCTCACGACCTACCTGGCCAAGGGCGGCAAGCTCCTGGTGATGCTCGATCCGCCCGACAAGCCCGGCACGCCGCCGCTCACCAACCTGCTCGGCCTGGTCAACGAATGGGGCATCCAGGTCGGCGAGGACGTGGTCGTCGACGCCTCGGGCGTCGGCCAGATGTTCGGCGGCGACGCCTCGGTGCCGGTCGCGGCCAACTACCCAGGTCACCCGATCACCGAACGCTTCAACCTGATGACGGCGTTCCCGATGGCGCGCTCGGTCACGCGCGCCGGCCGAGGGCGTCAACGGCCGCACCGCGCAGGCCTTCGTCGAGACCAGCGCGCAGAGCTGGGCGGAGAAGGATCTCGCCGGTCTCACCAGCGGCCAGCAGGTCTCGCTCGACCCCGCCAAGGGCGACCGGCCGGGGCCGATTGCCCTCGGCGCGGCGGTGTCGGCGGCGGCGACCAGCGCTCCCGCGCCACCGCCCCCGCCGAAGGTCAGGCCGCGCCGCCGACGCCGGAAACCCGGGTCGTGGTCGTCGGCGACTCGGACTTCGCCGCCAATTTCGGGCTCGGCATCCAGGGCAACCGCGACCTGTTCATGAACGCGGTCAACTGGCTGGCACAGCAGGAAGGCCTGATCGCGGTGCGCCCGCGGGCGCCCGAGGATCGCCGGCTGACGATGACCGCCGATCAGTTGAACCGGGTCTCGCTGCTCTCGATCTTCCTCATCCCGGCCCTGATCTTCGGCACCGGCGTCTATACCTGGTGGCGTAGGAGGTAGGAACGCATGCGCGGCGTCTGGTCCACACTGGCGCTGGTCGTGGCCGCCGCCGGCCTCGGCGCCTACATCTACTTCGTCGACTCCGAACGGCCGGCGACCGAGGCCAAGGCCAAGGTCTTCGCCGTGGAGGCCGACGCCATCGAGGAGATCCGCGTCACCGCCAAGGGCGAGACGTCACTCCTCCGCAAGACCGACGGCGTCTGGAAGCTGGTCGAGCCGATCGCCACCGACGTCGACCAGAACGAGGTCTCGGCCCTGGTCAACGGCATCGCCAACCTCGAGGAGAACCGCGAGGTCGAGCCCAACGCCGGCAATCTGGCCGAGTTCGGCCTGGCCGAGCCCAAGGCCGACGTCGCCTTCAAGGCCGCGGGCGGCGTGTCCGGGCGGGTCCGGCTCGGCGATCAGACCCCGACCGCCGGGGACATGTACGCCGTGAAGGACGACGGCGCGCGCGTGTTCCTCGTCGCCACCTTCACCGAGAACACGCTGGCGCGCAGCTCCTTCGACCTGCGCGACAAGCGGGTGCTGCGCTTCGAGCGCGACAAAGCCGACGGCCTCGAGATCACCAACGCCAAGGGCACGGCGGCAATGACCCGCGCCGACTCGACCTGGCGCATCACCGCGCCGTCGAACGCCCGCGGCGACTACGGCGCCATCGAGGGGCTGCTCACCAAGCTGTCGACGACGATGATGGCGGCGATCGCCGCCCCCGAGGTCAAGGACCCGGTGATGTACGGCCTCGACAAGCCGGTCGCCACCGTTGTGGTCAAGACCGGCAGCAGCGCCGCGACGCTGGTGCTGGGCACGACCGTCGCCGGCAAGACGTTCGCCCGCGATCTGTCGCGCGCGATGGTCTTCACCGTCGACGAGTCGATGACCACCGACATGCAGAAGGCCGCCGACGACTACCGGCGCCGGGAGGTCTTCGACTTCCGCGGCTTCTCGGCCAAGGACGTGGTGCTGACGCGCGGCGCCCAGACGGTGACCCTGGCCAAGGTGAAGGGCGAGGGCGAGAACGCCGCCGAGAAATGGACGGTCACCGTGGCCGGCGAGGGCGCCTTCGCCACCCGCGATGCCGAGGCCGGCAAGGCCGACGACCTGATCACCAAGGTCGCCGGCCTGCGGGCCACGACCTTCGCGGCCAAGCCCGCGGCCGGGGCGGCGCCGGTGCTGAAGGTGGCGGCGCGGTTCGACGAGCAGTCGCGCGAGGAGGTCGCCTTCGCGCGTCAGGGCACGACGATGGTCGCGACGCGCGCCGACGAGGGCGGCGTGGCCACGATGGAGGCGTCGCCGTTCGACGAGGTGTTGAAGGCCCTCGACGCGGTGATCGCTCCGCCTGCCCCGCCCGCGTCGACACCGGCCACGCCACCGGCGGCCGGCGCCCGCCCGAGAAGAAGCCGTGAGGCGGGCAGGACTCTGGGCGCTCGCGCTCGGAGTTCTGCTCGACTCGGCGTGTGCGACGGTGCGGTCTTCGCCGGCGCCTCCGGTGGCCACGCCGCCTGCGGCCGTGACGGCACCGGCGCCGGCGGCCCCGGCGGCCGTCGCGGGCCGACAGGCTCGCCGCGACCCTCGACGCGGTGTTCGCCCACCCGGCCTTCACCCGCGCCCAGGCGGCGCTCGTCGTGCGGTCGCTCACCTCGGGCGAGACGCTGTACCGCCGCAACGGCGCCACCTGGCTGGTGCCGGCGTCGACGATGAAGGTGCTGACGGCGGTGGCGGCCGCCGAGCGGCTCGGCTGGGGCTACCGCTTCGAGACGCGGCTGGTGGCGATGGGGCCGGTCGTCGGCGGCACGCTGCGCGGCGACCTGCTGGTCGTGGGCGGCGGCGATCCGTCGATCAACCCGCGCCACCCGGCCCGCGCCTCGGCCTTCGACGACTGGGCTCGCGCGTTGAAGGCCCAGGACATCCATCACATCGCCGGCCACGTCGTCGGCGACGACAGCGCCATCGAACAGCCCGGGTGGGGCGTCGGCTGGGCGTGGGACGACCTGGTCGAAGGCTACGGCGCCGCCTATGCCGCGCTGCAGTACCACGAAGGCGAGGTGAGCGTCACCATCGGCCCCGGAGCGACGCCCGGCGCGCCGGCCGTGCTGTATCTGTCGCCCTCGAACCACGGGCTGCTCGTGATCAACCGCGCCGTCACCGGGCCCGAGGGCAGCTCGGCGAGCCTGGCCCTGGCGCGCGAGCCCGGGACGCGCTTCCTCGACGTCGACGGCCAGGTGCCGCTCGGCGGCGCCCCGGTCACGGCCATCACCGCCGTGGCCAACCCGACGCTGTTCTTCACCGACGAGCTGCGCGCGACGCTGCAGCGGCACGGCATCGTCGTCGACGGCGCCGCTGCCGACATCGACGACCTGAGCGATCGGCCGCGGGCGGCCGAGGGCCGGCTGCTGCTCGTCGACCAGTCGCCGCCGCTCTCCGAGCTCGCCGACGTGACGCTCAAGTGGAGCCGCAACGAGTACGCCGAAGCGCTGCTCCTGGCGCTCGATCGCAACGCCGACGGCGACGGCACGCGACGCGCTGGCGGTGCTGCGCGAGACGCTGACCGGGCTCGGCGTGGCCGCCGACAGCTACACGACCCGCGACGGCTCGGGCCTGTCTCGCAACGACTACCTGTCGGCCGACGCGCTGATCGCGACACTGACCGCGGCCTGGGAGCGGCCGCATCTGCGCGACGCGCTGAGCCTCGGCCTTGCCCGAAGCCGGGCGCAGCGGCTCGCTGGCCGATCGCCTGACCGGCACGGCCGGCGAAGGCCGCGTGCGCGCCAAGACCGGATCGATGTCGAACGTGCGGTCGCTGGCCGGCTTCGTGGACACGACGGCAAGCGAGACCCTGGCCTTTGCGTTCCTGAGCAACGGCTTCGACGTCCGCCCGGCCGAGATCGACGCGCGCGTGGACGAGATGCTGCTGGCGATGGTCGCACTGTCGCCCCGGTGAGCGGCGTCGTGCCGGCGACGGCAACAGCCGTGGCGGTATGATGTTCGACCTGGGAGGTCGACTCATGCGCGCACCTTCACTACTGCTGGCGGTCGTGTTCTCCGTTGGCGCCGTGGCCTGTTCGTCTCCTGGCCCACGGCCGTTCGGACAGCCGGAAACCGAAGCCATCAACCAACTCATCGGTGAATTCACGACGCTCTACAACGCCAAGGACGCGGCGAAGCTGTCGCAGCTCTTCACCGATGGCGGGTCGGTGATGCCTCCCAACGCCTCCGCGGTGAAGAATAGGGAAGGCATTCGCGAGTACTACGTGCGCCGCTTCGCCGCCGGCGCCACCGACTTGGGTCTCGACGCCGAGACCGTGTCCGGATCGGGCGCGCTGGCGTTTGCCACCGGCGACTACCGCTTGAACATGAAGCCAGCGGAAGGCCAGGCGCGACGAGATCGCGGCAAGTTCATCTTCATCCTCCGCGCGGTCAACGGGCGGTGGCTCCTCGATCACTTGATGTTCAGCAGCGATTTCGGCCCGGAGGGCGGCCCACCCGTCGGCTGATCGGCGGGTCCGGCGCGGCGCCGGTCGCTGGCCGCTACAGCGTCACGAGGCCGCCGAGCAGCGTCGCCATCACGAAGCCCACCGCCCCGACGACCAGCGCGCCGGCCAGGCCGACGGCGAAGGGCTTGAGGCCCACGCCCTTGAACACCGCGAAGTTGGTGTTGAGACCGACCGCGGCCATGGCGGTGCCGAGCAGCCACCGCGCACCGATGGTGTCGCCGACGAGCGCCGACAGCGCCGCCCAGCCCTGACGGCCCCAGAGGCCCAGCGCGAGCCCGCCGCGGCCGAGCATCGCATCGCCGACCGATCGCACCAGCGCCATCGCCACGAAGCCGAGGACGAAGGTCGGCACGAGCGATCGCCACGACGTCGGCCGGCGCGCGACCAGGCGCGGCCGCCTGCGCGCTGCGGCGCGGTGCATCCAGGTCAGCACCGGTATGACCGCCGCCAGGAACAGGTTGCGGGTCAGCTTGGTGACCGTCGCCACGCGCAGCACGGCGTCGTCGGCGTAAATCTGGCGGTAGGTGAGCGCCGCGCCGACGACCTGCGACGTGTCGTGGACGGCCGTGCCGAGGAACAGGCCGATGGCCGCCGAGCCGGGCAGCAGAGCATGCGCCAGGTAGGGATAGACCAGCATGCCGAACAGCCCGAAGGCCACGACGTTGGCCACGGCGTAAGCGACCTCGCGTTCGTCGGCGTCGATGGCCGGGGCGGTGGAGACGATGGCGGTGACGCCGCAGATGCTCGTGCCGGCGGCGATGAGCGTGCCCAGCCGCGGCGGCAGGCCGAGTCGCCTGTTGAACCAGGTGACGAACAGCAGCCCGGTGACGATCGCCGCGATCACCACCGGCACCCCGGCCAGCCCCAGGCGCGCCATCTCGATCACGCTGAGCTTGATGCCGACGAGGACGATGCCGAGCCGGAGGATCGTGGTCGTGCAGAACTTCAGGCCGGGGCCCAGGGTCCTGCGGCAGCGGCAGCAGGTTGCGCAGCAGCAGGCCGATGACGATCGCGACCGGCACGCCGGAGATGGGACTCGCGCCCGTCAGCCCGCGGGCGGCGAGCAGGCCCGGCCGAGCACTCGGCCAGTTCGAACCCGGCGAACATGACCGCCGCCGACGCCAGCACGCCGGGCAACATCGCAGCGGGCGGGTCATGTCAGCAGCCACGCACCGCCGACGACCATCGCCGCCACCGACGAGGTGTAGAGCAGCGTGCGGCGCACCGTGCCCTACGAGTGCTCCCGACAGGATCGCGACCGCGCCGATGAGCGCGGCGAACCCGTCATCGCGGCGATAGCGCCGGCACCGAACCCGGCGAGATACCAGCCGGCATCGGCTCGCGACACGAACGCCAGCGTCGGCAGCACACCGAACAGGTGCGAGCTGCCCGCCAGCCCGTGCAGCGTGCCCATGCCGAACGAGGCGCCGACCGCGGCGTGGTGCATGTTCGTGCGCCTAGCGGGCGCGCCACAGCCCCCATACGCCGACGACCGATCGAGCGCGAGCCCGACCAGGCGCTCGCTCCACGCCGACAGCGCGTGCACCGGCAGCAGCTCGCGAAACGCCAGCAGCAACAGCCCGACCGTGACGACCCCGGCGGTATGCCCGATGCCCCAGGTCAAGCCCGATCGCCACGCTGCGCGCTCCGACGCTCAGCCGCCAGCGGCGCGACGGCGGCCAGATGATCCGGGCCGGCCAGCACGTGGAAGAACCCGGCAGTGAGTCCAGCGAGGGCGGCGAACATGTCGCGCCTAGCGCTGGATCGCCTTGAGGGTGAAGAACTCATCCAGGGCCAGCGGGCCGATCTCGCGGCCGAGCCCCGACTTCTTGTAGCCGCCGAACGGCGCCAGCGGATTGAACCGCCCGCCGTTGATGTCCACCTGGCCGGTGCGCAGCCGCCGGGCGACGCTCATCGCCCGCTCGGGCGTCGCCGGCCCACACGCCGCCGGACAGGCCGTAGGGCGAGTCGTTGGCGATCCGCACGGCGTCGTCCTCCGCTGTCGTACGGCACGATCGCCAGCACCGGCCCGAAAATCTCCTCCTGCGCGATCGTCATCCGGTTGTCGACGTCGGCGAAGATCGTCGGCTCGACGTAGAACCCGATGGGAACGCGGCCGGACGGCCGCCGCCGGCGACGAGCGCGTGCCCCCTCCGCCTGGCCCTTGGCGATGTAGCCGAGCACCGAGTCGCGTTGCGCCGCCGACACCAGCGGCCCGAGTCTGCGTCGTGCCGTCGAACGGATCGCCGAGGGTGAGCTTGGCGAGCTGGGCCACCGCCAGCTCGATCGCCTCGCCCTGGCGCGCGCGTGGCACCAGCATGCGCGTCCACGCCGAGCAGGTCTGTCCGGAGTTCTGCATGCAGTGGTTGACGCCGGCGGGAATCGCCTTCTCGAACGGCGCGTCGTCGAGCACGACCAACGCCGACTTGCCGCCCAGCTCGAGGCACACCTTCTTGATGTCGGCGCCGGCGACGGCGGCCACGCGGCTGCCCGGCCGCCTGCGACCCGGTGAAGCTCACCATGTCGATGGCCGGGATGGCGACGAGATCGCCTCGCCGACCACGCGGCCCTGGCCCCGACACGACGTTCAGCACGCCGGCCGGCAGGCCGACTTCGCGTGCGCGCCTCGGCGAGGATGGAAGGCGCTGAGCGGCGCCAGCTCGGCCGGCTTCAGCGACCACCGTGCAGCCGGCCGCCAGCGCCGGCGCAACCTTGCAGACGACTTGGTGCAACGGGTAGTTCCACGGCGTGATGCAGCCGACGACGCCGACCGGCTCCTTCACGACCAGCGAGTTGCCCAGCTCCTCTTCGAGGCGGGCGGCGCGCACGAACTTCGCGTTGGCGGCGAGCATCGACACCGGGAACTCGGCCTGGACCTTGGTGGCGTAGCCGAGCGCGGTGCCGACTTCGTGGGCGATGGCCGTCGGCGATGTCGGGCACGCGCCTCTTCAACGCCGCGCCGAGCTGCTCGAGCCACGCGGCCCGCTCCTCCACGCTGGTCGCGCCCCACGCGCCTTCGAAGGCGCGACGGGCGGCCGCGGCCGCGGCATCGACGTCGCCGGCGGTACCACGGGGCACGCGGCCGACGACCTGCTCGGTGGACGACGACACGACGTCGATCGCGTCGCGGCCAGAGGACGGCCGCCAGTCGCCGTCGATGAAGATCCGATCGTGAGAGTCATCCGCTGCTCTGCCCTGTCCGGCCGCGACGTTCCGCGGCCATCACACGATTGTATATGCTCGAGTTGCGGGCTCGCGGCCAGGGCGCGGGCTGCGAGCTCGTGTCACGCTGTCCACGCATCGCCAGCTGCCGCTCGGTCGCGTTACCACACCAATCGGAGCGAGAGTCGATGCGGATCGAGGGCAAGACGTTCATCACCACGGGCGGCGCGTCGGGGCTGGGACGCGCGGCGGCGGAAGCGATTCTCGGCGCCGGCGGCCGCGTCGTGCTGCTCGACGTCAACGCCGAGGTCGGACACGCCGCAGCGCAGACGCTCGGCGATCGCGCCGTCTTCGTCAAGGCCGACGTCACCAGCGAGGCCGAGGTGCAAGCCGCCGTCGACGAGGCCGTCGCCAACCTCGGCGGCCTGCACGGCGTCGTCAACGCGGCCGGCATCGGTCCAGCGGCCAAGGTGCTCGGCAAGAACGGCCCGCACGCGCTCGATCTCTTCGAGAAGACGATCCGCATCAACCTGACCGGCACCTTCAACGTCATCCGCCTGGCCGCGGCGGCGATGGCGAAGAACGCGCCCGAGGCGAGCGGCGAACGCGGCGTGATCGTGAACACGGCGTCGATTGCCGCCTACGACGGCCAGATTGGCCAGCCGGCCTACGCCGCCTCGAAGGGCGGCATCGTCGCGCTGACGCTGCCGGTCGCGCGCGAGTTCGCGCCGATCGGCATCCGCGTGGTCACCATCGCGCCCGGCATCTTCGACACGCCGCTGCTGGCGGCGCTGCCCGAGGCGGCGCGGGTGTCGCTCGGCCAGCAGGTGCCGTTCCCGTCACGCCTCGGCCGGCCGGCCGAGTACGGCGCGCTGGCGCGGCACATCATCGAGAACGAGATGCTGAACGGCGAGGTGATTCGGCTCGACGGCGCGCTGAGGATGGCGCCACGCTAGAGGCTGAGGGCTAGGGCTAGGGCACGCTTCCGCCGGCCAGCAACGCCTCGGGCGGCGGCGACGATCCCATCGACGTCGCCGATGAGCCCGCCGCCTTGCGCCAGGTCGGGCTTGCCGCCGCCCTTGCCGCCGAACTTCGCGACCAGCGCCTTCAGCACGGCGACGCATCGACGGCGACGTCGCCGGCGCGCGCGCGATCACGACCAGCGCCGGCGTCGCCGTCGAGAACATCGCGGCGGCCGCACCCGGATGCGTCGCCACTCCGGCGGCGATCGCCTTCAGACCCGGCGGCGTCCCAGCCATCCATCGCCCGCGCGACCAGGATGCGGCCGTTCACGCGCTCGCCGGATGCCACCAGCTCCGCGGCCACGTGGGTCGCCAGCTGCTCCTGGAAGCCGCGCGCCGTCCGCGCCAGGGCCTTGTTCTCACCCTGCAGCCGCTCGATGGCCGGCGCGAGCTCGATCGGCGAGACCGACAGCAGACGGTTGGTCGCCGCCAGCGCATCACGCCATTCCCGCATCCGCGCCAGAGCCCGGCCGCCACACTGGAATTCGACCCGCGTGCCGCCCTTGAACTTCTCCCAGCCGGTGACGGCGATGACGCCGATGCCGCCGGTGCGGGCGACGTGTGTGCCGCCGCACGCCGACAGATCGAAGTCCGCCACCTCGATGAGGCGCAGCGTGCCGGTGCGTCCGCTGTCCTTGCGCAGCGGCAGCGCGGCTGCCTCTTCGGCGGAGACGAACCGGACCTGAACCGCACGATCCTCCCAGACGACGCGGTTGGCCTCGGCCTCCGCGGCGGCGATCTCGGCTGGCGTGACCGCGCGATGCAGGTCGATGGTCGCCGTCGTCGTGCCCAGGTGGAAGCTCTCGGTCCGCGCCTGGCACACCCGGTCGAAGGCCGCCGACAGCACGTGCTGGCCGGTGTGCTGCTGCATGTGGTCGAAACGGCGCGGCCAGTCGATGTCGCCCTGCACCTGCGCGCCGACGTCGAGCGGGCCGTCCAACGAGGTGCACCAGCCGGCCGTCGTCGTGGTCGACGACGTCGACGACCGCACGTCCGCCCAGGACGCCGACGTCGTGCGGCTGACCGCCGGACGTGGGATAGAACGCGGTGACGTCGAGACGTCACCGCGAAGCGGTCGTCGGCCGGGGCACAGGCGGTGACGGAGGCCGAGAACGTCTGCAGGTAGGCGTCGGAGTAGTAGAGGCGGTCGGTCATGAAGACGCGAACGGAGAGGCGAGCGGGTCGAGCACGCCGGCCTCGCGAAAGCCCGGCCTCCCGGAGCCGGCAGCTGTCGCAGTGGCCGCAGGAACGCCCGTGCGGATCGGGGTCGTAGCAGCTGTGCGTGAGGCTGTAGTCGAGGCCGAGCGACGTGCCGAGCCGGACGATGTCGGCCTTCGACAGGTCGAGCAGCGGCGCGCGCACCCGCCAGGTCCGGCCTTCCACCCCCGCCTTCGTCGCCAGGTTGGCCAGGGTCTCGAAGGCCCGGATGAACTCCGGGCGGCAGTCGGGATAGCCGGAGTAGTCGAGCGCGTTCACGCCGATGACCAGGTCGTGCGCCCCCAGGACCTCGGCCCAGCCCAACGCCAGCGAGAGGAACACGGTGTTGCGCGCCGGCACGTAGGTGACCGGAATCGTCCCGACGTCGAGCGGCTGATCCTTCGGCACGTCGATGTCGGCGGTGAGCGCCGACCCGCCCAGGCGCGACAGGTCGACGTCGAGCTCGAGGTGCTGGCTCACGCCCACCGCCGCGGCCACGCGCCGCGACGCCGCGATCTCCTCGGCGTGACGCTGGCCGTAGCGCACGGTGAGGGCGAAGAGCTCGAAGCCGTCCCGCTTGGCGACGGCGGCGGCGGTGTAGGAGTCGAGCCCTCCGCTGAGCAGGACGACGGCACGAGGCATGGCCCCCTATTGTCGGTCATCCCGACGCGGCGGGCCTTGGCTAGAATCGATGGATGCGACTCCTCCGGGTCGTGATCGCGCTGGGCGTCGGGGTCGTCGCTGCCGGGTGTTCGTCGGAGCCGGCGGGCGCGCCGGTCGGCATCGCGCCCGAGGTCACGCTGACGCTGGCTCCGGTCGCCGGCACGGCGGAGCCGCCAGTGCTCACCTTCTCCCGGAGCGCGGCGCAGGTGGGTCTGCGACTGACCGGCGACCTCGGCGAGATCGACCACCTCACGGCCGAGGTTGCGCCAATCGCGGCTCCTGACGACGCCCGGCGCTGGCGCGTCGATGTCGCCCCGGCCGCGGCCGACGGCGCCCGGGGGATGGTCACGCTGCCCTCTCACGCCTTGTCCACGGGCGCTTACCTGCTCACCCTGTGGGAGGGCGACGCCCGGGTCGTCGACCGGTATCCGTTCCGGGTCCAGAAGGATCCGTAGCCAGCGGCCGTTACGGGTCGCTGACCGGCGCTCGTCCTGCCGTTATGATCGACCCGCCTCCTCCGTGTCGTCTCCTCAGCCGTCCAGTCCGCCGCCACAGCTCGCCGACCTGCTGGCGGCCGCGCCGCTGTTCTCGAAGCTGCCCCCGCGGGTCCGGGGCGAGGTCGCCGACCGGGGCGTCGTCCGTACCCTGGCGCCGGCCGAGCGCCTGCTGGTGACCGGGGCCGTGAACACCTCGCTCTTCATCGTCGTCGACGGGCTCGTCGAGGTGCTGCTGCCGGGAGCGGACTCGCCGCACGTCAGCCTCGGCCCGGGCGAGTGCGTGGGCGAGCTCTCGCTCATCGACGGCCAACCGGTGTCGGCCGACGTCGTCGCCGCGTCGGCGACCACGATCGTCGAGCTCTCGCACGACCACGTCTGGACGCTCATCGACTCGAGCGCGACATTCGCCCGCAACCTGCTGCGGGTGCTGGCCGGACGAGTGCGCCACGACCATGCGGTCCTGGCCGAGTCGAGCGGCGCCCGCCGGCACTACGAGCGGCTGTCGATGGTCGACAGCCTGACCACGCTCCACAACCGGCGCTGGTTCGACACGATGTTCCCCCTCCAGGCGGCGCGACTGCAGCGGGAGGGGCGTCCGGGCGTGCTGCTCATGGTCGACGTGGATCGGTTCAAGGCGCTGAATGACGCGCACGGCCACGCGGTCGGCGACGTGGTCCTCAAACGCATCGGTGCGGCGCTCACCGCCGGCCTGCGGCCGGGCGACCTGCTCGCCCGCTTCGGCGGCGAGGAGTTCGCGGCGCTCCTCGGCGACATCGACGAACATGCGGCCCGGGACGTCGCCGAACGGCTCCGGCAGCTCGCGGCGACGCCGCGGGACGGGATGCCGTCCTGCACCGTCTCAATCGGTGTGTCCGGCATCAGGACTGGCGAGATGTTCGAGGCCCTGGTCCGGCGCGCCGACGAGGCGCTGTTCCGGGCCAAAGAAGCCGGACGCAATCGGGTCAGCGACTGAGGCTCGACCGAGCGGCGAGTCGGGGATCCTAGACCCCGCGGACGTCGGCGCCCCAGATGTACTTGTGCACCTGGAGCTGCACGCGCGCCGGCAGTCGATCGGCGAGCACCCATTCCGAGAGCGTCCTGGGGTCGAGCACGCCGTGGACCGGCGAGAAGTGTACGGCGGCGACACGGCCGGCCAGATCCTCGCCGACGAGGATGGCCTTGGCATAGTCGTAGTCGGCGCGGTCGCGGACCACGAACTTCACCTCGTCGTGCCGACGCAGGCGGGCGAAGTTGCCGGCGTCGTGCTGGTCGGCTTCCCCGCTGCCCGGGCACTTCACGTCCATGATCGCGGTGACGTAGGCCGGCAGGTCGGCGATGCTGCGATGCCCCCCGGTCTCGATCAGCACCTGGAGGCCGGCCTCGTGCAGCGCCGCCATCAGCGGGTAGACGTCCTTCTGGAGGAGCGGCTCGCCACCGGTCACCTCCACCAGCGGGCAGCCGAAGGCCCGCACCTCGGCCGCCACGTCGTCGACCCGTCGCTTGGTGCCTTCGTGGAAGGCGTAGGGGCTGTCGCACCACACGCAGCGCAGGTCGCAGGCGGTGAGGCGCACGAAGACACAGGGCCGGCCGGCGTAGCTCGACTCGCCCTGAATCGAGTGGAAGATCTCGTTGACGGTCAGCATCGGGGCAGCGGTCGGAGCAGCCGCAATCGATTATTGTACTGCGGAGCGAGGACTCCGGATGAGCAGCGTCTTCTACACCAAACCGACTTGAACCACCTGCAAGAACGCCAGAAGTTATCTGGCTGAGCTCGGCGTCGAGGTCGAGGAACGGGACATCAACAAGGCGCCGCCGACGCGGGCGTTCCTGGAACAGCACGTCGCCGCCGACGACTTCCTCCGCTTCGTGAGCACGCGCAGCCCGGTGTTCAAGACGCGGCCGCTGCCGAAGAGCAAGAAGGAGGCGATCGACCTGATGATGGCGCAGCCCAACCTGATCCGGCGGCCCATCCTCGTGCGCGGGTCGCAGGTGACCTTCGGCTTCGACAAGGCGGCCTACGCCGGAACGAGCCGGGGCCCGGGGTCCGGGGCCCGGGGCTGACGGGCACGCCGACCCGCTCATGAGCATTCGCGTCGGCACGTCGGGGTGGAGCTATCCCGGCGGCCGGGGCACGTGGAACGGCGTCTTCTACCCGGCCAAGGGCGCGCGGGCCCGCGGCTTCGACGAGCTCGACGTTCTACGCGCGCTGGTTCGACGTGGTGGAAGTGAATTCGACCTTCTACGGGCAGCCGCGGGCGTCGGTCACCGCAAGATGGGCCGAGCGCACGCCCCCGGGCTTCGAGTTCGCGGTCAAGCTCTATCAGAAGTTCACCCACCCGGCGATGTTCCGGGAGACGGCCGCCGAGGCCGCGCCCGAGGCGCGACGCCGCCTGGCTCGACCAGACCGGCACCGTACGGCAGGCGGACGTCGACGAGTTCCGGGCCGGCATCGAGCCGCTGGCGACCGCCGGCAAGCTGGGGCCGCTGCTGGTGCAGTTCCCGCCCAGCTTCACGGCGACGCCGGAGGCCATCGACTACCTGGGCTGGCTGCTGCGCACCTTCGCCGAGTACGGGCTGGCGGTCGAGCTGCGCCACCGGACCTGGAGCGATCAGGAAGCGGAGACGGCGGGGCTGCTGGCGGCGTACGGCGCGGCCTGGGTGCTGATCGACGAGCCGAAGTTCGAGTTCTCGATCCGGCAGCGATGGAGCGCCGCGGGCGCCCGGCGCCGAGCGACCCGGCGGAGGCGCTGGCCTACATGCGCTTCCACGGCCGCAACGCCGCCGAGTGGTGGCGTCATGCAGCGGCCGAAGACCGCTACAACTACCTCTATACCGACCGCGAGCTGCGGCCCTTCGCCGCGGCAGCGGCGGCGACCACGGCCGGCGCGACGTTGAAGAAGGCGTATCTCTTCTTCAACAACCACTTCTCGGCGCAGGGCGTGGCCAATGCGGTGCAGTTGCGACGGCAGCTCGGGCAGCCCGTGTCCGAGCCCCTGCCTCCCGATCTCGTCGCCCGGTTTCCCTGGATCGACGACCCGGCTACTTGACCGTCATCCGCACGATGCGGTCTTCGGCCACCGTCTTCTCGACGATGTCCATGCCGCTGATGACCCGGCCGAACACGGTGTACTGGCCGTTCAGCCGCGGCGTTGCCGCCAAGGTGACGTAGAACTGGCTGTCGGCCTTGGCCGGATCGCCAGCATGCGCCATCGCCACGGCACCCTTCACGTGCAGCCGGTTCTTGGAGATCTCGGCGACGCCGATCGGTTTGCCGCTGCCGCCCGTGCCCCAGCGATCCTTCTTGGTCATGTCACGGGTCTGCGGATCGCCCATCTGGATGACGAACCCGGGCACGACTCGGTGGATGCGCATGCCGTTGTAGAAGCGCGCCTTCACCAGCTCGAGGATCCGCGCCACGGTCCGGGGCGCTTCGGTCGGGAACGTCTCGAACTCGAAGACCCCCCTCGACGTCTCCACGACGACCACCGGGCCGGCCGGCGCGGCGGGCGCCGGGGCCTGCGCCCGGGCGGGCGCGGAGACCAGGGCGACGAGGACGAGGCTCAGCGCGAGCCGGCGCATACCGGTGAACATCAGAACGCTCCTTTTCTCGAGTGGCCGACCCTGGTCACGCCGAGGCGGGGGCAGTCGGCCGCGATGGCACAATCTCCACACCGAGGGTACACCGGGCGGCAGGTATTTTGACCCCAGGTGACCAGGTAGAGGTTGAGAAACGGCCACCACCGTGCGTCGGTGGCGGCATAGAGCGCTTGCTCGGTCTGCTCCGGCGTCTTCGTCTGCACCCACCCGAGGCGGTTGGAGATGCGGTGCACGTGCGTGTCCACGCACACGTGCCGACGGCTCTGGAACGCCAGGATCAGCACCAGCGTCGCGGTCTTCCGTCCGACGCCCGGCAAGGTCACGAGCTCCTCGAGGGCTGACGGCACACGGCTCCCGTAGGCGGCCAGCAACCGCTGGCACGCCGCCTTCACGTGGCGGGCCTTGTTGCGGTAGAAGCTCACCGGGTAGATCAGCCGCTCGATCTCCTTGACCGGCAGCGCGGCCAGCGTGCGCGGTGTGCGCGCCCGGGCGAACAGGCGGGTCGAGGCCGCCAGGGTCGTCGCGTCCTGCGTGCGCGCCGACAGCAGCGTGGCGATCAGCACCTGAAACGGGTCTTCCTGCTGCGACTCCGAGATCTTCTCGATCGCCGGCAGCTCCATCCCGTCGATCTCCCGGGCCAGAGTCCTGAGGACGCGCTCGACCAACGCCGGGTCGGGCCGGCCGGCGCCGCCCGCGCGGCGAGCGCGCGGCCGGGCGGCGACGACGGTCGCGGCGCTCATGGCACCGGAGTGACCGGCGGCTGCCCCTCGAGTACTGCCAGCACGTTGGCGACGGCCAGGTCGGCCATCGCGGTCCGTGTCTCGGTGGTCGCGCTGGCGAGGTGCGGAATGAGGAGCACGTTCTCGAGCCCGAGCAGATCGGGATGCACGACCGGCTCTTTTTCGTAGACGTCGAGGGCGGCGCCGGCGATCAGCCGTTCCCTGAGCGCCCAGGCGAGCGCCGCTTCGTCGACGACCGGGCCGCGCGAGGTGTTGATGAGGTAAGCGGCGCGGCGCATCTTCGCCAGGGCCTTGCGATCGATCAGGTGCGTCGTCTCACGGGTCAGGTTCACGTGCAGCGAGACGATGTCGGAGACCGAGAGCAGGCGGTCGAGCGGCATCGCAGTGGCACCGGGCACGTCGCTGACGACTGGATCGGTATAGACGACCGACATGCCGAACGCCGGTGCCTTCGCAGCGACCGCGCGACTGATACGGCCCATGCCGACGAGCCCGAGCTGCTTGCCGCGCAGCTCCATGCCGAGCAGGTGGTCGAGCGCCCAGCCCGTCCAGCGTCCGGCACGGAGTTCGCGCTCCCCTTCGCCGAGCCGGCGCGTCACTGCCAGGATGAGCGCCCAGGTGAAATCGGCGCAGGCGTTCGTGAGCACATCGGGCGTGTTCGTGACGACGATGCCGCGCGTGCGGCAGGCGGCGACGTCGATGTTGTTGTAGCCGACGGCAACGTTGGCCACGACCTTCAGTGACGGCCCGGCCGCGTCGAGCAGCGCGGCATCAATTGTGTCAGTGAGCAGGCAGACGATCGCGCTCACGCCCCGGGCCCGTGTGCGCAGCTCGTCGGGCGCCATCGCCGCGGCGGCGGTGTGCAGGTCGACCTGGCCGACCGCGTCGAGGCGGGCGAGCACGGCCGACGGCAGACGGCGGGTCACGAGGATCGTGGGCATGGCGATGGCAGGCGCGACGTGCCAGTCAGTGGCCGTAACAGAGGCAGTGGCCGCAGTGGGTGCAGGTGACCGACGGCTCGATCACGCAGTCGACCTCGCCGGGGGGGCGCGGGAGGTGGAATTGCGCGACGGCGATCGCGGCGGCCGGGACGGCACTGACAGCGGCGGGAGCCGGGGCCGCCGGCGACGGCCCGAGATGGCGTGCGATGGCCTCGCGCACCAGTCCACGCAGCTGTTGTTCGTCCATCGCTGCCCTACCCGGTCACGTCCACGTGGTCGACGATGCCGATGATCGCGGCGTCCACCGGCGCGAGCTTCCGGCCGAGCGCCTCGCCGGCGGCACGTCCTTCGAGCACCACGAGCACGCGCTCGCTGACGCCGGCTCCGACCGAGTCTACCGCCAGCAGCGTCGCGCCGACCGGGGTCCCGTCGGGCGTCTCGGGCTGCACGAGGAGCAGCTTCGCGCCCTCGAACTGAGGGCGCTTGCGCGTGCTCACCGCCTGCCCGACGACGCGGCCGAGGATCATTCGCCGACCGTCCACTGATCCAGGATGCCGACGATGCCGGCGTCCGCGGCCGGCTCCGCCGGGTGGAACGGGAACGACGCTTCCTTGCCGCGGACGAAGAACACCGATTCGCCGACGCCGGCCCCGACGCTGTCGACGGCCACCAGCACCCGACCGACCGGCTGGCCGTCGGCCGCCAGCGGCTGCACCAGCAGCAGCGGGATGCCGGCGAGCGCCGGGTCCTTGCGGGAGGCGACGACGTCGCCGATCACGCGGCCAATCTGCATCGCTAGCCTGCGACGTCCACGTGGTCGACGATGCCGACGATCACCGCGTCCACGGGACAGTCCTTCATGCCCGACGCCATCCGCGCCGAGCTGCCGCTGACGATCAGCACGGTCTCGCCGACGCCGGCGTCCACCGTATCGACCGCCACGAGATGGTTGCCCTCGGCCTGGCCCTGCGGATCGACTGCCCGGGCAATCAGGAGCTTGGTGCTGACGAGCCGCGGATCCTTCCGCGTGGCCACCACGGTGCCGAGGATCTTGGCGAGGAGCATGGCGGCCCGCTGAGACAGCTAGACGCCCCGCCGGAGGCGGGGCCAAACAACACTGCCGCTAGCGAGGTGGAGCCGCATGCGTCCTTGGAGGCGGAGCCTCGCTAGCTTTTCGCCTTGCCGATCGGCAGCACGTCCTCGAGGTTGGCGTGCGGACGGGGAATCACGTGCACCGACACGAGCTCGCCGACGCGGCGGGCCGCGGCGGCTCCGGCGTCGGTGGCGGCCTTCACGGCGGCGACATCGCCGCGCACGATGGCGGTGACGTAGCCCGCGCCGATCTTCTCCCACCCGACGAGCGTGACCTTGGCGGCCTTCACCATGGCGTCGGCCGCTTCGATCATTGCGACCAGCCCCTTCGTCTCGACCATGCCGAGCGCTTCGCCCATTCGATGCCTCCGCCTCAGGCCGCTGGGCCCGGACGCCTACCTTACGCCGCGAACGGCCTCGTCGATGAGCGCCGTCAGTTCGCCGTATGTTAGCCGAATCTCGGCGCCCGTGCCGCTCCGTTCGGGGGCCGCGGGCGGCAGCGTCGGCGTGTCGGGCACCAGCCGCTGGTGCGGCGACGACGGCGCATCGACGATCTGGCAGTCGGCCTCGGCGCTGCCATCGGCGCAGATCGGCGCCGGCGACGCGATGCCGTACATCCCGCGCAGGCCCTGCAGGCGCGTCACCTCTTCGCGCGAGAGCAGGTGTTCGCGGCCGAGCAGGCGGGCGACGAGGCTGATCTTGGCGAAGTGCTCGATTGTCTCCATGCGGTGGTAGGCGGTGAAGAGATCGGCGGCCACCGCCAGGGCGCCGTGGTTGGCGAGCAGCAGCCCGTCGTGGGACTTGATGTATTCGCGGATCGCGGCCGGCAGTTCGGCCGTCGACGGGGTGGCGTACTCCGCAATCGGAATGCCGCCGAGGGTCGTGATCACTTCGGCCAGTACCGCGCGGGTCAGCGGCACACCGGCGACCGCGAAGCCGGTGGCGGTGGCGGGGTGGGCGTGGACCACGGCGCCGACGTCGGGCCGCTGGTGATAGACCTCGAGGTGCATCTTCAGCTCGGAGGAGGCGTCGCGCTCGCCCGAGACCTTGCGCCCGGAGAGGTCGGTGACGACCATCATCTCGGCGGTCATGAACCCCTTCGAGACGCTCTTGGGGGTGGTGAGCACGCGGTCCTCGCCGAGCCGGACGCTGATGTTGCCGTCGTTGGACGCGACGAAGCCCTGGTGCCAGAGCCGGCGGCCGACCTCGACGATGTCGGCCCGGGCCTGCTGTTCGGCGCCGCTCATGACCGGGCCGCGTACTCCGCCCGGCAGCGCTCGGAGCAGAACCAGTGGGTCGCGCCGCCGGCGCTGAGGCTGAGCGCCTTGCCGGGCACGACGAAGGTGCCGCACACCGGATCCTGGGTCATCTTGACGGGCAGCGGCCCCGACGCGCGCGCCGCACCGGCGCCGGGAGCCCGCGTCGCCCTGGGCCACGCCGGCGAACAGCCGCCCGAAGGCGCGGATGGCCAGACAGCACCATCACCACCAGCAGGAAGAAGCGCAGCGACCACCGTCAGCCTCCGGACGGTCCGCCGCCGGGATGCGCCTGCTTCAGGCCCTCGAGGGCCTTGCGGGCCGCCTGCGCCTCGGGGCTCATCGGGCGCGGTGGCGATCACCTGCTGCCAGGCGGCGCTGGCGCCGGCCAGGTCCTGCTTGCCGAAGGCCTTCACGATGCCCATGTTCAACATCGTCTTGGTGTGGGCCGGGTCGATCTCGAGCGACTGCTCGAACTGCCCGATCGCCTTGTCGGGCTCGTTCGTGTAGTAGTACGCCACGCCGAGGTCGGTGGAGACGTTGGCGTCCTTGGGGTTCAGCCGCAGGGCGTCCTCGTACCACTGCACCGCGTCGGTATAGCGTTCGGCGTCGAAGTAGAGGTTGCCCAGCTGCACGCGCGGCGCGGGATTGGCAGGCTCGCTGCCGGCGGCGGCGACGAGCGTCTTCAGCCGTGCCTCGTCGAGCGGCGGCGCCGGCGGCCGGCCCTCGGCCGGGGCCGTCGCGGCCGCGGGAGGTGGCGCGGCGGCCGCGGCGGTCGGCGTGGACGGCCTGCTGGCTGCCCAGGATCCACCCGACGATGACGCCGAAGAGGATGCCGGACAGAGCGAAGGCGATGGAGTCGGCGCGCATGTTGAAGGGTCGGCGGAAACGCGCGTGGATCAGAATAACAACGTCTGTCGCAGCCAGTCCACCAGCGCCGCCGACGACCTCGGGATCGCGATCGAGCAGGCGGGACCCGTGCGCCGGCACCGTCGACAGCCGCAGCTGCCGGCCCGGCGCCTCGTCTTCGGTGAGGGCGCGGGCAGTCCGCAGCGCGTAGGGATCCTCGGTGCTGGCGACCAGCAGCAGCGGCCGGGAGCCGTATTTGCGTAACCCGCCGTCGAGCCGCACGCCGCGGTAGTCGGCGGAGGGCGAGAGCACCGCCACCGCCCTCACTGCCGGCACCTCCCCCGCCGCGAGCACCGCCGCCGTGGCTCCGAACGAGGCGCCGACGATGGCGATCGCGCCGGGCGAACGTCGCTCCGGGCGGCGAGCCACGCGACCGCCGCCTGGACGTCGAGGCCCATCGCTGCCGACGGCGCCGCCGACCCGGACGAGCCGCCGTGGCCCCGCAGGTCGAGCGCCAGGGATGTCGCCCCGGCGGTCTGCAGCCGCTCGGCGAACGGGCGCCAGTCCTCGCGGGTGCGCGTGAGCATGGGCACCAGGACGACGGCGGGCGCGGGTCCGCCGGCGGCGCGGGTAGAACGTCGCCACCAGCGCCGTGCCATCCGCGGCCCGCAGCTGCACCGCCTGTTCGGCCGCGCCGGCGCTGCCTGGCGCGGCGATGGCCGAGGCCAGCAGCGCCAGCGCGATCCGCCGCCTCATCCGTCGACCTCGACCGCCGCCAGGAACTCGCGCACCGCGGTGTCGAGCCCGACGAAGAGCGCGTGGCTGATCAGGGCGTGGCCGATGGACACCTCGGCCAGGTGCGGCAGCGTGCGGAACAGCGGCAGGTTGGCCAGGTCGAGGTCGTGACCGGCGTTGACGCCGAGGCCGAGCGCGTGTGCGCTTCCTGCGCCGCGGCAGCACATGCGGCGAAGCCGGCGGCGGCAGCCGCGCCGCCGCGCTCGAAGGCGCGGGCGAACGGCTCGGTGTAGATCTCGACGCGGTCGGCGCCGAGGTCGCCGGCCCAGGCTGACGGCGGCGGGATCGGGGTCGACGAAGAGGCTCACTCGCACGCCCGCCGGCCTGCAGCTCGCCAATCGCGGCGGCCAACGCCGCCCGCGGCGTGTCGGGCGGCCAGCCGGCCTGGCTGGTGATCTCGCCGGCCTTCACCGGGACCAGCGTGCACTGGTGCGGTCGCACCTCGTGCACCAGCGCCAGCAGGTCGGGCCGCGGATCGCCCTCGATGTTGAACTCCACCGTGCCGCGGACCGGCGCCAGCAGCGACGCCAGGTCGCGGACGTCGCGCGCCGTGATGTGCCGCTCGTCGGCCCGCGGGTGCACGGTGATGCCGCGGGCGCCGGCGTCGAGCACCACACCGACGGCCTCGACGAGCGAGGGCACGTGGCCGCCGCGCGAGTTGCGCAGTGTCGCGACCTTGTTGACGTTGACCGACAGACGAACCATCAGCGCAGGGGCCCATGGGCAGCCGGGGACGAGGGATCGAGGGATCGCCACGCGAGCCGGCCGACCAGGGAAGCGTATCACCCGGCCCGCAGCTGGCGCGCCGCAACGCTCACCCCAGGTGAGTGCGGACGGCGGCGGCGATCTCCTCGGCCCAGGCCTGGATCTCGGCCTGGTCGCGGCCCTCGAGCATGATCCGCAGGAGCGGCTCGGTGCCCGAGTAGCGCACCAGCAGCCGGCCGTGGCCGTCGAGCCGCGACTCGACCGTCGCGCATCGCGCTGGCGATCGCCGGAACGGTGTCGATGCTCACCCGCTCGCGCACCCGCACGTTCAGCAGCACCTGCGGATAGGTGGTGAGCGCCGCCGCCAGGTCGGCGAGCTCGCGGCCGGTGGCCGCCATCGTGCGCAGCACGTGCAGGGCGGTGGCCATACCGTCGCCGGTGAACAGGTGTTCGGCGAAGATCACGTGGCCCGACTGCTCGCCGCCGAGCGACAGCCCGCGCTTCAGCATCTCCTCCATGACGTACTTGTCGCCGACCGGGCAGCGGATGAGGGCCAGCCCGCGGTCCCGCAACGCCAGCTCGAGGCCGATGTTGCTCATCACCGTCGCCACCAGCGCGTCGCCGGCGAGACGCCCCTCGCGGTGCAGCTGCTCGGCGCAGATGAGCATCACCGCATCGCCGTCGACCCGCCGGCCGCGGTCATCGACGAAGAGCGCGCGGTCGCCGTCGCCGTCGAAGGCCACGCCGAGACGCGCGCCGCTGGCCGGCACCCGGGCCTGCAGCGCCTCCATGGCCGTCGAGCCGCAGCCGAGGTTGATGTTGCTGCCGTCGGGCGTCACGCCAATCGCCTCGACCGTCGAAACCCGAGGCCGCGGAACAGGGCCGGCGCGATCGCGCTGGTGGCGCCGTTGGCGCAGTCGACGACGATGCGTGCGCCGCCGAGCGGGCCGGCGTCGGCGAGCACACGCCGCAGGTGATCGAGGTAGTGGGGGACCAGATTCGGGCCGCGGCCGCGCCGGCGTCTCCGCCCCGGCGACCGACCACGAGCCGTCGTCGACCATGGCTTCGACGGCGCGTTCCTCGGCTTCGGTGAACTTCTCGCCGGCGCCGGAGAAGACCTTGATGCCGTTGTCACGGTAGGGGTTGTGCGACGCCGAGATGACGACGCCGAGATCGAAGCCGTCGGCCTTGGTCAGGTAGGCGACCGCCGGTGTCGGCACGACGCCGACGCTGCCGACGTCGGCGCCCGGCACTCGACAGCCCGCGGGTCAACGCGCCCTCGATCCAGGCCCCCGACTCGCGGGTGTCGCGGCCGATGAGCACGCGCCGTCCCGCGCCGCCGTGCACGCGGATGAGGGCGGCGCCGACCCGGGCGATGGTCTGGTGGTCGAGCGGCGCGACGCCGGCCTCGCCGCGAATTCCGTCGGTTCCGAACAGCTTCACCTGTCCCCCAGTCGCTGCGCCGCGGTCACCGCTTCGCCGGCGGCGCGCTCAACCTGTCACGGTAGCCGGCGTGATCGATCGCACCACAAAGCGCGGCGACGACTCGGCCCGGACCGTCCACTCGCGCGCACCCGGGCCGATCGAGCGCGTCGATGAAGAGCAGGATGTCGGCCGGCGTCAGTGCCTGGACGACGTTGGACGCGCCCTGCACGGTGACCGCCGCCGTCGCCGGCACGGCGCCACGCCGGTGGCACCGCGCACCGCGATGGGCACGGCCGTCACCGTGTGCTCGGTGGTGTCGGCCGAGACGGTCACGGTGACGACGGCCGTGCCGACGCCGCCGCCAGACGCACGCCGGAGTCCGGCAGCTCGAGCGCCACCGCTTCGCGCACCAGCGTCGTCGCCCGCTCCACCGAGACCGGTTCCGTCGGCACCTCGCTCATCCCGCCGACGGCGCTTTCGGGGCCCTCGACGCTCACCTGCGAGGGCGTCACCGACACGTTGGTCACGCTGTGACCGGGCACCGGGGTCCCTTCGATCTGGGGCCGCACCGGCAGCAACCGCGTCGCCCGCCCCTCGAAGGACAACGTCAGCGAGGCCGGAGCGATCTGCATCACCTCGAGGCCATAGGGCGCCGTGACCAGGTTCGACGTCAGCGTGAACAGCCGGCGGCCGGGCCGCGCGCTGTCGAGGTCGACGATCACCGAGAGGTCACCGGGGCCCAGACCGGAAAGCTGACTGGCCGGGCCGCGGAGCCGCACCGACACGGTGTCGGGCACCGATCCGACCAGCTCGAGGTCGTCGGGGGTGCGCTGCAGCTCCAGGCCGACCCGCAACGTGCGTTCGACGATCGGGTCGCCGGCGACGACGAGCCAGAGCAGCGCCGCCACCGCAATCGACAGCAGCTTCAACCCGACGTGGCGGATGGGAAAGAGGGCCATGGCCGGGTCAGTCCATCGTCGCCGCAGCCATCCGGCGTTCGGTCCGGTGCTGCGTCCGCTTGACCAGCTCGCGGAGCCGGGCGCGCAGGGCCTCGGGCGTGAGGCCGCGTTCGATCCGCCCGTCGAGCACCACCGAGATGCTCCCGGTCTCCTCCGAGACGACGAGCGCGACGGCGTCGTTCTCCTCGGTCACGCCGAGGGCGGCCCGATGCCGGGAGCCCAGGTCGCGGGTGAGGCGGGGATTGGCGCTGAGCGGCAGGAAGCAGGCCGCGGCGGCGATGCGATCGCCCTGGACGATCACCGCGCCGTCGTGGAGCGGCGAGGTCGGCTGGAACAGGCTGACCAGCAGGTCGTAGGTCAGCACGGCGTCGATCGGGATTCCGCTCTCGATGTGGTTGCGCAGGCCGATGTGGCGCTCGACGACGACCAGCGCGCCGATCTGCTTGGCCGCCAGCGTCTCGAGCGCCACGGCCAACTCCTCGACCACGTCGTCGTCGGGCTCGACGCGGCGCAGATACCTGAAGAACGGGCCGCGCCCGAAGTGCACCAGCGCTCGCCGGATGTCGGTCTGCAGCAGCACGATGGCGGCGAAGACGACGTAGCCGACGACGTTGCGGATCAGCCAGGTGACGGTCTCGAGCCCGAGCGCCCGCGAGCCGTAGAACAACGCGACGATCGCGCCGATGGCCACCGCCATCTGCGATGCGCGCGTGCCGCGAATGAGCTTGAGCACCTCATAGACGACCAGGGCGACGATCGCGATGTCGAGCAGATCCCATCCGGTGACGGGTCGGCCGCGCCAGCAGGGAATCGAGCCAGGACATGGTCAGGGCGGGGCTCGGGGGCCCAGGTCTCGGCCTTCGACGCGCTCAGGCCGCCCTGAGCCGGTCGAAGGGCGGGGCGAGCGGTTGATTCGCCGTGGACATCACGACGAACTCGCCGCGCCGCCCTCCCTGGTTCCGTCGCCGTGCTCCCGAATCATATCCGCGGCACGCACCACCTGCACCATCTCCGGCGACGGCGTGGACGCGCACGATGTGGGCGCCGGCCAGGACCGCGGCGGTGACCGCGGCGGCGGTCGGCCAGTCGCGGCCGGCGGCCGGGGCGCCGCCGGCGGCCGCGGCCAGGAACGACTTGCGCGACGGGCCGACGAGCACCGGACGCCCGAGCGCGGCCAGCGTCGCGACGCCGGCCAGCGCCGCAGCGCTGTGCTCGGCACGCTTGGCGAAACCGAGTCCGGGGTCGACGACGAGCTGATCCCACGGGACCCCTCGGCTCACCGCCCGTTCGACCGCGCGGGTGAGGTCGCGCGCCACGTCGACGGCGACCTGGTCGTAGTGGGCGTGCGCGTACATGTCGACCGGGCGGCCGCGCATGTGCATCAGCACCAGCGGGGCGCCACGCACGGCGGCGATGTCGCCGACGCCCAGGTCGTACTGCAGCCCGCTGATGTCGTTGAGCAGGCTCACGCCCTCGTCGAGTCCGAACCGCGCCACTTCCGCCTTGGTCGTGTCGATCGACAGCGGCACGCGCACCCGGTGCAGCATGCCGCAGCACCGGCATCAGCCGGGCCCGTTCCTGCCGGCCGGTGAGCGGGGCGGCGCCGGGGCGGGTCGACTCGGCGCCGACGTCGATGAGGTCGGCGCCGGCCGCCTCCATCGCGAGGGCGAGGTCGAGGGCCTGGGCCGGGATCGAGGGCTCGCCCGCCGTCGGAGAACGAGTCGGGGGTGACGTTCAGCACGCCCATGACGAGCGTGCGCCGGCCGAGCACGAGCGGCGGACGCCCGCCCGGCAACGAGAGGGCGAACCCGGCGCGCGGCGCCGCGATCACTCCTGGGCCAGCGGCTTGGGGGCGATCGGCAGCAGCGGGGCGCGCTCGCGTTCGCGCGGACGCTCGCGGGTATCGTCGGCCGGTGGCGGCGGCGGAGCGGCGGCGGCCGGGTCGTCGATCGGCAGGCCGTCGACGATGCGCTTCACCTGCTCGCCGTCGAGCGACTCGCGGGCCAGCAGCGCGTCGGCAATCGCCAGCAGGTGGTGCTTGTGCTCACCAAGCAGCGTCGTCGCCTTGTCGTAGTTCTCGCTGACGATGCGCTTCACTTCCTGGTCGATGCGCTCGGCGGTGACGCCGCTGTAGTCCTGCTGCTGGGCGATCTCGCGGCCGAGGAAGATCTGCTCTTCCTTCTTGCCGAAGGTGAGCGGGCCCATCGCCTCGCTCATGCCCCACTCGCAGACCATCTTGCGGGCCATCTCGGTGGCCCGCTCGAGGTCGTTGCCGGCGCCGGTGGTGATGTCGCCGGTGGTGATCTCCTCGGCGATGCGGCCGCCGAGCAGGATCGCGATGCGATCCATCAGGTAGACCTTCGAGTAGTTGTGCTTCTCGTCGAGCGGCAGCTGCGTGGTGAGGCCGAGCGCCATCCCGCGCGGGATGATCGTGACCTTGTGCAGCGCGTCGGCCTGCGGCAGCAGCACGGCCAGCAGGGCGTGGCCGGCCTCGTGCACGGCGGTGACCCGCTTCTCTTCCTCGGTGACGATCATCGAGCGCCGCTCGGCGCCCATGAGCACCTTGTCCTTGGCGAACTCGAAGTCGACCATCGCCACGGCCTTCTTGTTCTGGCGCGCGGCGTTCAGGGCCGCCTCGTTGACCAGGTTGGCCAGGTCGGCGCCGGCGAAGCCGGCCGAGCCGCGGGCCAGCACCTTGATGTCGACGTCGTCGGCCATCGGGATCTTCTTGGTGTGGACCTGGAGGATGCCCTCGCGGCCCTTCACGTCGGGCCGGTTGACGACGATGCGTCGATCGAAGCGGCCCGGGCGCAGCAGCGCCGGGTCGAGCACGTCGGGGCGATTGGTGGCGGCCACCAGGATCACGCCCTCGTTCGACTCGAAGCCGTCCATCTCCACCAGCAGCTGGTTCAGCGTCTGCTCGCGCTCGTCGTGTCCGCCGCCCAGGCCGGCGCCGCGGTGCCGGCCGACGGCGTCGATCTCGTCGATGAAGACGATGCAGGGCGCGTTCTTCTTGCCCTGTTCGAACAGATCGCGGACGCGGCTGGCGCCGACGCCGACGAACATCTCGACGAAGTCCGACCCGCTGATCGAGAAGAACGGGACGTTCGCTTCACCGGCAACGGCCCTGGCCATCAGGGTCTTGCCGGTGCCCGGAGGGCCCATCAGCAGCACGCCCTTGGGAATGCGGCCGCCGAGCTTCTGGAACTTCTGCGGCTCCTTCAGGAACTCGATGATCTCCTGGAGCTCGTCCTTGGCCTCGTCCACACCGGCGACGTCGCGGAACGTGACCTTCTTCTGCGCCGACGAGGACAGCTTCGCCTTGCTCTTGCCGAACGACAGCGCCTTGTTGCCGCCGCTCTGCACCTGGCGCATGAAGAAGATCCAGAAGCCGATCATCAGGAGGATCGGCGCCCAGGAATAGAGGATGGCCGCCCACGGCGACTCGGTCGGCGCCTTGCTCTCGACGCTGACGCCGCGCTCGATGAGCCGGTTCGCCAGACCTTCGTACTGGAACGGGGCGTAGGTGCGGAAGTTCTCCAGGCCCTTGGTCACGCCGGTGATGTCGTTGCCGACGATCTCGACGCGCTGGACCTGCCCGGCGTCCACCCAGGACACGAACTCGCTGAACGCGACCCGGTTCTCGTTACGCTGCAGTCGTGAGGAGAAGTTCCACACGAGCAGCCCGACGACGAACAGGATGGACCAGAAAACGAGGCTTTTTACGGTCGAGTTCACGCCGCCTCCGGGCCGGAGCCGTCCGGCCGTTCAAGATTCAAGACTACCACGTCGTCCGAGCCCTCGCCGGCCGCCGCACCCTCGTCGAGCGCCAGCCCGACCACCCACACGATCCGCCCCCCGCCATCGACCACCACCGGGGTCAGGTCGCGCTCGGACCTGGGCACTTTGCGGTCCACGAACAGGTCCTGCAAGGATTTGGATCCTCCCAGTCCCAGCGGCCGAAGACGGTCACCAGGCTGGCGCCCCCTGACCGTGAACGGGCCGTGGCCCAGGGCGGCGTCGAGCAGGATCCGGTGGCTTGAAGGTTCCTCGGCGGTTCTCCTCTTTATCGGCCCCTCCGCGCGCAAGCGCCATCCTGCGCCGCATTCGGGCAGATCCACCTCGCCGGGAACCTACAACGTTCGGGGCGGGATCCGCTCGCCGGCGGCTCCGCCCCCCTCCTCAATAAGACAGCGTCAGCGGAAAAACGTTCCACGCCGACGCCCGCCACCTGTACGCGGAGCCGCCTGCGCGGTCCGGCACAACGCGAAGATCCGGTCGACGTCGGCGAGCCGCACGCCGCGCGCCGCGCCCGCCGCCTCGAGCGTGCGCTGCACGACCCGCCGGCCGATTGCCGGCGGCAACGCCAGCACCGCCCGGCACGTCGAGGCAGACGCCCCCTGTTTTCTTGGACGTGACCGCGGCCGCCGCGGTGTCGGCGACAGCGCTCAGGTAGGCGTCGTCGTCGTGGGCCAGCTCGGCCGTGCGCGCCAGGATCCGCGGCGCGCCGGGCTGGTAGTCGCGAACGAGCCGGGGCAGCAGGTCATGGCGGATGCGGTTGCGGAGGATCGCCGTGTCGGCGTTGGTCTCGTCCTCCACCCAGGCCGCGCCGCGGGCCCGCAGGTAGGCGCGCAGCTCGTCGCGGCCGCAGGTCAGCAACGGCCGCACCACGCCGCCGCGCGACGGCAACGCGCCGCGCAGGCCGCGCGTGCCGGCGCCGCGCAACAAGCGCAGCAGCACGGTCTCGGCCTGATCGTCGCGGGTGTGCGCGACGGCCACGGCGGCGGCGGCGCGGCGCGTCCGCACCTCGTCGAAGAAGGCGTAGCGCACCTGGCGTGCGGCCACCTCCGGCGACGAGCGGGCGGTGGCAGCGACGGCGGCGACGTCGACGCGGGCGGCGTCGAACGGCACGCCGACCGCACCGGCCAGCGCGTGGCAGAACTCCTCGTCGCGCGCGGCGTCGGGGCGCAGCTGATGATTGAGGTGCGCGAGGCCCGCCAGCACGAGGTGGCCGGCGTCGGCGAGTTCGGCCAGCAGGTGGACCAGCGCCACCGAATCGCCGCCGCCCGACACGGCCACGACGACGCGGGCGCCTGGCCTCCACAGCCGTGGCGGCCGACGAACCGGCGAACCCGCGCGGCGAGATTGGTCATGGTCCGCCTTCGCGCTCCGCGCCTGGCGCCACAGCTTCCGCCGTCCCTCGAGCCGAAGCTCACGCTTCGGCCCTGCCGGCAGAGAGCGAAAGGCCGGCGTCAACGGTGTCCACCTTGCCACCCGGGCTGAGGCTGGCCTGCCAAGCCGAAGCTCACGCTTCGAACCGTTCTGCCGAAGCGTGAGCGAAGGCTGGTGCCGGAGGGCGGACTCGAACCGCCGACCCTGCGCTTATGAGACGCATGCTCTAACCGGCTGAGCTACTCCGGCAGGAACCCGTTACTTTATCACCTCGGCCGTGCGCTCGACGAGGGCGGCCGCCAGCAGCGGGATCATGAGTCTCGTGGTGCCCGGTCAGATGGACACCGCGGCCGTGCCCCGCCGTCGGCCGGCGCACGACGTTGGTGTGCGGGCGGTACTGCTGCCGGAAGTCGAGGTCGACGGTGGTCAAGCCGGTCAGGTCGTGTCCCTGGTTGCGGGCCACGGCGACCGCCTTCAGGAACACCTCGGGCAAGACGACCGCCGAGCCGCAATTGAGGTAGACCCCGCCGCCGAGGCGGGCGACCCACGACGCCAGGTAGCGGAAGTCGCGCAGGCTCGCCTCGCCGATGGCCGCACCGGGTGCGTCGGGGTGCATGTGCACGATGTCGGTGCCGACGGCGACGTGCGCGGTGACCGGCACCTCGAGCCGCACCGCGCTGCACAGCAGACTGACCGCGGCGTGCGGCGGGGCCTGGGCCGCGAGCCAGGTCGCCACCGACTGCGCCAGGCCGTCGCCGCGGGCAACGCCGCTGGCCACCGCGTCGTTGATGCCGGTGGCCGTTTCCTCGGCCATGCCGAAGCGCCCGGGCCCCAGGGCCGCGTCGACGTCCTCAGAGGTGGCGCCGACCAGCGCGATCTCGACGTCGTGGATGACGCCGGCGCCATTGAGCGCCATCGCCGATATCAGGCCGCGCTCCATGAGGTCGATGAGCACCGGCGACAGGCCGGCCTTGATCACGTGGGCGCCCAGACCCCACACGATCGGCGCCCCGGCGGCGTGCGCTGCGACGATCGCGTCGACGACCGCGGCGAACTCGCTGGCGGCGAGCAGCTTGGGCAGGCGCGCCACGAACTCGGCGACGGTCGCTCCCGGGACGTGCGGCGCGGCGAAATGCTCGCGCCGCACCTTGCTCGGCCGCGACGCCAGCGGATAGCGCACGACACCCGAGAGATCGAACTCCTCGTAGCCCAGTTTCATGGACACGAGAATAGCGGCTAGCGGCTAGGGGCTGCGGCTAGACCACGGGACGCTCGCGGCTAGCGACCGGCGTGCTAGCCGATCACGCGAGCGGCGTGACGGCGCCACGGCCGTGAGCCGACTTCGCCGGAGTCCTAGCCGCTAGCCGCTAGCCCCTAGCCCCTGCCTAAAGAATCAGCATGGCGTCGCCGTAACTGTAGAACCGGTAGCGCGTCGCCACGGCGTGGCTGTACGCCTGCCGGATCGGCTCGAGTCCGGCGAACGCCGAGACGAGCATCAACAGCGACGACCGTGGCACGTGGAAGTTCGTGATCATCCCGCCCACCAGGCGGAAGGCGTGCCCGGGCGCGATGAAGAGCGCCGTCGCGCCGCGGCCAGCCGGCACCCGCCCGTCCGCATCGACGGCCAACGACTCCAGGGTCCGCGTCGTGGTCGTCCCGACCGCCACGATGCGCCGGCCGGCGGCGTGCGCGCGGGTCAGCGCGTCGGCCGCGGCGGCGCCGACCTCGTACTCCTCGGTCTCCATCCGATGGTCGGCGACGAGCTCGGCCCGCACCGGCTGGAACGTGCCGTAGCCGACGTGCAGGGTGATGGTCGCGGTCTCGATGCCGGCGGCGGCGAGCGCCGCCAGGATCGCCGGCGTGAAGTGCAGCCCGGCCGTCGGGGCGGCAATCGAGCCTTCACGCTGCGCGTAGACCGTCTGATAGCGCTCGCGATCGTCGCCAGAGTCGGGCCGGCGGATGTACGGCGGCAGCGGCACGTGCCCGCGCTCGTGCACCGCGTCGCGTACCGCCGAGCCGCTGGCCGTCCACAGCCGGACCGTTCGCCGGCCGTGGAAGTGGCGGTCGAGCACGCGGCCGTGGAGCACGCCGGACGGGCCGTCGAAGACCAGCTCGGTGCCAGGACGAAGGCGCTGTCCGGGATGCACGAGCGCGACCCAGGTCTCGGTGTGCGGCGCGACGTCGGTGGCGTCCTCGAGCCGGCGCACGAGCAGGCACTCGACGGCGCCGCCGCCGGGCAGGCGCGTGCCGAGCAGCCGCGCCGGGAACACCCGCGTGTCGTTCAGCACGAGGAGGTCGTCCGGCCGCGAGCAGCGCCGGCAGGTCGGCGAATCGCCGGTCGGCCAGGCGCGCCGGTGGCGCGGTCGAGATGCAGCAGCCGCGACGCGCCGCGATCGGGCGGTGGCTCCTGCGCGATGAGCTCGGGTGGCAGGTCGAAGTCGAAGTCGGAGACGCGGAGCCGGACAGCGGACACGGGCCGGTCGATCCTAGTGTCCTGCGCGCGGCGGGCGGTGGAAGAAAAACGGCCCGGGCACCCCTGGAAATGCCCGGGCCGGAAACGGACGGTGATGTCGTCGCGACTCAGTGAACGCGCGGAGGCTCCAGATCGCGGTGCGTGGTCCAGTCGCCGGCGACCATCGCCCACAGCACGTGGTCGCGGTAAGCGCCGTCGCGGTATTCGGCGTGGCGCAGCACGCCCTCTTGCGCGGCGCCGAGCTTGCGAAGCGCGCCGTTGGCGCGGGCGTTGCGCACGTCGACGCGCACTTCGACGCGGTGCACGCCGAGCGAGCCGAACAGCCCGTCGAGCAGCGCGCGGGCCGCCTCCTGGAACAGGCCGGAGCCGCGGAACTCGGCGGCCACGACGGCGCTGAAGCCGACCATGGTGAACGCGTGGTCGAGGGCGCGGACGACCACCAGACCGACCGGCGATTCGGCGTCCCTGGGCACGATCGCCCAGCACGCGGCGGTGCCGGCTTCCCGATGCTCGTGCACGGTGGCGATGAGGGCTTCGACGCCGGCGATCGTCGGTGTAGCGCTGAGGGGCGCCAGGTCTCGCAGGTCGTGCGGCCCGAGGGCCATCAGCAACGCGGCGGCGTCGGCCACCACCGGCTCACGCAGCGTGCAGGTGGCGCCGGTCAGAACCGGCAACGCTTCGCGCCACGACCGCGACGGGGTGGTGGCCGGCTGGGGTGCCACGCCGGCTTCGGGCCGGCGGTGCGCTGCGTTGCGGAAGATCTTGTCCACGACGCGAGAGACACGAGCAAGGGACGATCCAGGGCCGGCCAGGATCGCCTACTGAGCTGGCTAAACGAGAGAAAACAAGACGGCTTAACTATCTGCTGGCCGATGGCTCCATGGCGCGGCGCGCCCTGCGCCGTTGTTGAACACCCGGTCCCGACCCAGGCCGGTGTTCAATGGCAACTCTCGCCCTCGCAACGACTTACGGGTGCGTCTCGAACTGACACAGCGGCGCCGGGGCGGCGACCGGCGGCGATCTGGCACCCGTAACTCGTTGGAATCGTGAGACTTGGACCGACGAATCGGCGGCGATTCGGGCTCCGCGATGTCAGAAATTGGCACACCGGTCGCCGGTCAGTATGCCCAGCGCAGCAGGATCGCCCCCACGGTGAAGCCGGCGCCAACCGAGGCAACGAGAACGAGATCGCCCTTCTTGAGACGCCCGTCCTCGACCGCGTCGTTCAAGGCCAGGGGTATCGTTCCGGCCGTGGTGTTGCCGAAGCGTTCGATGTTGATGATCACCTTCGAGCGATCGACGCCGATGCGGTCGGCGACGGCTTCGATGATGCGGCGGTTGGCCTGGTGCGACACGAACAGATCGATGTCGGCGGCGGTCACGCCGTTGCGCTGAAGCAGGCGATCGCACAGGTCACCGGTCCGCCGCACGGCGAACTTGAACACGGTCTGGCCTTCCTGCTTCACGAAGTGCAAGCGCTGGTCCACCGTCTCGTGCGAGGCCGGCCGCAGGCTGCCGCCCGCCGGCATGCACAGCGCGGCGCCGCCGCTGCCGTCGATCTCGTGGTCGAAGTCGATCACGCCCGCGGCGTTGTCCGCCGACGCCCCGAGCACGACGGCCCCGGCGCCGTCGCCGAACAGCACACAGGTCGTGCGGTCGGTGTAGTCGAGGATGCTCGACATCACGTCGGCGCCGACGATGAGCGTGTACCTGGCCGAGCCGGCGGCGATCAGCTGGCTGCCGACGGTCAGCGAGTAGGCGAAGGCCGAGCACGCGGCGCTCACGTCGAAGCCCCAGGCCCGCGACGCCCCGATCTTGTGCTGCAGCAGACAGGCGGTGCTCGGGAACAGCATGTCGGGCGTGACGGTGCCGACGATGATGAGGTCGATGTCGTCGGGCGTCAGACCGGCGCGGCGGATGGCCTCGACCGCGGCTTCCTTCGCCAGATCGGAGGTGCCGACGCCGGGATCGACGATGTGGCGTTCGCGGATGCCGGTCCGCTGCAGGATCCACTCGTCGGTCGTGTCGACCATCTTCTCGAGATCGTGGTTGGTCAGCACGCGCGGCGGCACGTAGGTGGCGAGACTCTTGATCTCGGCGCGCGCGATCCGCGCCGTCCCGGCCAGAGTGGCGATGGAAGCCGTCAAAACAGTCCTCTCCCTGGCGCCTGGCGCCCGAGGTACTCGTAGGCCCGCGCCGTGGCCACGCGGCCGCGGGGCGTGCGATCGAGGAACCCTTCCTGGATCAGGAAGGGCTCGTGGATGTCCTCGATGGCGTCGGGCTCCTCGCTGAGCGCCGCCGCCAGGGTGTTCACGCCGACCGGCCCGCCGCCGAACTTGTCGATGATGGTGCCGAGCAGGCGACGGTCGATCTCGTCGAAGCCGCGATCGTCGACCTCGAGCAGTCGCAGGGCGGCCTGCGCCACCTCCACCGTGACGACGCCGTCGGCGCGGACCTGCGCGTAGTCGCGGACCCGGTGCAGCAGCCGGTTGGCCACGCGCGGGGTGCCGCGCGATCGACGGGCGATCTCTTGCGACGCCTCCGGGTCGATCGGCGTGGCGAGGATGCGGGCCGAGCGGCGGACGATCTCGTCGATGTCCGCCACGGTGTAGAAGTCGAGCCGGTGCACGATGCCGAAGCGGGCGCGCAGCGGCGAGGTGAGCAGACCGGCACGCGTCGTCGCCCCGACCAGGGTGAAGCGCTCGACCGGCACCTTCACCGACCGGGCCCCGGGGCCCTGGCCGATGACGATGTCGAGCTCGAAGTCCTCCATCGCCGGATAGAGAATCTCCTCGATCGTCGCCGGCAGGCGGTGGATCTCGTCGATGAACAGCACCTCGCGCGTCTGCAGGCCGGAGAGCATGCCGGCCAGGTCGCCCGGCTTCTCGATGACCGGGCCGGCGGTGGTGCGGATCGCCGCGCCCATCTCGTGGGCGATGACGTAGGCCAGCGTGGTCTTGCCCAACCCCGGCGGGCCGTAGAGCAGGATGTGGTCGAGCGCCTCGCCGCGCCGCTTCGCCGCCTCGATCGACACGATCAGGTTCTCGCGCACGCGCTCCTGGCCGATGTAGTCGTCGAGCCGGCGCGGGCGCAGCCCGGCCTCGTACTGCGCGTCGTCGTCGGCCTTGGCGGCCGACACCAGCCGGCCGTCGCTCATGACCGCGCCAGGTCCTTCAACGCCGAGCGCAGCGCCGCATCGAACGGCGGCGGATCGTCGTCGCTGAGCTGTCGATCGAGCACTTTGTCCACGGCTGAGCGATGGTAGCCGAGATTCACGAGCGCCGACACGAGGTCGTCACGCAACGCGTCGGCGGGCGGCGGCGCGCGCCGCCTGGCCATCGGGCTCGACCACCGGGAGCCGATCCTTCAGCTCGAGGCAGATGCGCTCGGCGGTTTTCTTGCCGACGCCGGGAATGCGGGTGAGACGCGCCACGTCGCCGCGCTGCACGGCGTGCACGAGGTCGGCAGCCTCGATTCCCGACAGCACCGCGAGCGCCAGCTTGGGGCCGATCCCGCTGGTGGCGATCAGCCGCTCGAACACCGTCAGCTCGAAGGCGGTGAGGAAGCCGAAGAGCGCCAGGGCATCCTCGCGGACGTGGGTGTGGATGCGCAGCGTCACCTCGGCGCCGGGGTCGCCGATCGCATAGAACGTCGAGACCGGCACCGCCACGTCGTAGCCCACGCCGTGCACGTCGAGGATCACCCGGGTGGGCGCCTTCTCGATCAGGCGCCCGCGCAGCCACGCGATCACGGGCGCGTGCTCCCGCGACGCGCCGGCGGCCGGCCCGACGCCGCCGCTGGACGGTACGCGCGCCAGCTGGTCGGCGATGGCGAGCGGCGCACCGCCGCGGCGGTGCCGACCAGGCCGGGCATCCGGTGCACGTGGCAGAGCGCCACGGCGAGCGCGTCGGCGGCGTCGTGCGGCGACGGCGCCCGGTCGAGCCCGAGCAGCAGCTTGATCATCTGCTGCACCTGACCCTTTTCGGCGCGCCCGTAGCCGACCACGGCCCGTTTGATCTCCGACGGCGAGTACTCGACCACCGGCACGCCGGCCTCGACCGCGGCCAGCATCGCCACGCCGCGGGCGTGCCCGAGCTTCAGCGCGCTGCGGACGTTGACGGCGTGGAACAGGCTCTCGATGGCGACGGCGTCCGGCCGGCACTCGCGCAGGTGGACGGCGAGCGCGTCGTGGATCACGGCCAGCCGCGCCGCGAAATCGGCGCTGCCGGTCGTGCTGATGGCGCCGCAGATCACCAGCCGGTGGCGCCGACCGTCGGTTTCGACGCAGCCGTAGCCGGTGCGCTCGGAGCCGGGGTCGATGCCGAAGACCCTCACGCGAGCGAGGCCTCGATCTCCTTCTCCTCGATGTCGAAGTTCGACCACACGTTCTGCACGTCGTCGTGGTCCTCCACCGCCTCCATCAGCCGAGCATCTGCGTGGCTTCCTTGCCCTCGAGCTTGATGTAGTTCTGCGGCAGCATCGACACCTTGGCGGTGACCGGCTCGATGCCGAGGCCCTTGACCGCCTCTTTCACCGCCTCGAAGACCGCCGGCTCGGTGATCACTTCCCAGTTGTCGCCGTCGTCGCGCAGGTCGTCGGCGCCGGCCTCGAGCACGGTGTTGAGCAGCTTCTCCTCGTCGACACCGGGCTTCTCGATGACCATGTAGCCCTTCTTCGAGAACATCCAGGCGACCGAATTCTCCGCGCCGAGGTTGCCGTTGTACTTGGCGAGCATGTGGCGGATCTCGCCGACGGTCCGGTTCTTGTTGTCGGTCATCGTCTCGATGATGATCGCCGCGCCGCCCGGGCCGTAGCCCTCGTAGTTGATCTCTTCGTAGGTGACGCCGGGCAGCTCACCGGTGCCGCGCTGAATCGCCCGCTTGATGTTCTCGGCCGGCATGTTGGCGGCCTTGGCTTCGGTGACCACGGTGCGCAGCCGCGGGTTCATGTTGATGTCGCCGCCGCCGTTGCGGGCGGCGACGGTCATTTCCTTGATGAGGCGCGTGAACAGCTTGCCGCGCTTGGCGTCGAGCGCGCCCTTCTTGTGCTTGATCGTGTGCCACTTGGAATGGCCGGACATGGCGGTGCTCCAGACGGGAACGACCCGAAAAAATGACCCTTCAGTCTATCAAACCTTCCGAGCGAGGATGATCCACACGTCGGCCCGGGGATCCCACGGCCCGCCCTGATAGTCGCCGAGCACGGCCTCGACCGCGAAGCCGGCCGCGGCGAGCCGGCGCGACATCTGCGGCACCGACAGCGTGCGGAAGGTCAGCGCGAACGCGTGACGGCGGGTCGCGCGACCGCGCCGCTCGACGAACTCCTGGTCGAAGATCGTGAGCCCCTTCGCTCGGTCCTGGCGCACCGACTCGACCAGGGTGATCCGGGCGCCGCCCGGGGTTCGCCGGCCGCGCAGGCTGACCCGCTTGCGGTACTCGCCCCACGACGGCAGGTCGGCCACCAGCTCCAGGCCGAAGATGCCGGCGGGCTCGACCACCCGGGCCACGTCGGCGAGGGTCGCCTTCAGGTCGCGCTCCGACAGCAGCGACTGCAGGATGCCGTAGGGCGCCATCACCATCTGGAACGCCCGATCGGGGAACGGGCAGGTGGCGGATGTCGCCGCGCACCAGGTCGGGCCGGACGCCGCGCCGCTGCCGGCGCACCCGCCGGCGGGCCCGCGCCAGCATCTCGGCCGACCGATCGACGCCGACGACGTGCACGCCTTCGTGGGCGAGCGGCATCGTCACCCGGCCGGTCCCGCAGCCCGACTCCAGCACCGGGCCACGGACGGCGCCGGTCATCCGCAGCCAGAACGGCACGTCGCGCCGGCCGAGGGTGCGGGCGTTCTCCCAGTCGTAGAACGGCGCGTAGTCGTCCCAGCCGTGCCACCCTCTGCGGGGCTCTCGGGGCTCGGGGCGCGGGGCTCGGGGCGCGGGACTCCTCGGGGCAGCGGGAGGGGATTCGCGAGGCGGTCTGGCAGGACGCTTGCGGGCCGTCACGTCCAGGGCACCTCGTGGCGGCCTTCGGCCTGGGCGACGGCCAGCGCCTGGATGCGGTCGACGAACTGCACCACGACCTCGGGCAGATCGAGGGGCATGAAGTCGACGAGATCGACGCAGGCGACGCGCACGAAGCCATGCGCGACGCGCACCGCCGTCGTCGTCGCGGGTCATCTCGAAGGCGTGGCGCAGACGCCGCGGGTTCTCCAGGGTGGTGTCGATGCCGATGCGCAAGCAGCGTGCCGATCCGCACCGGTGCCTCGTAGCGGATGTGCGCCTCGACCCGCGGCATCCCGAAGCGCTCGCCGTCGAGCAGCGATTGGCGCGACTGGCCCAGCGCCGCGGCGAAGAGCTCCTCCTCGACGTCCTCGAACCACCCGAAGTAGTTCGGAAACCAGGCGATGCCGGCGGCGTCGCCATCCGACCAGTGCACCTTCTTGCGAACGACGAAGAACGCCATGGAGCGACGGCAGTATAACGGGGGCTAGCGGGGCTGGGGCTCGCGCACGTCCGGGCGGGGCAACGGGCGGGACGCAGCGGAGCGAGCCGGTAAGATGTCGCGATGCGATTCGTGGCTCGTTGCCTGCACCGTCGTCCTTGGCGGCCTCATCGGCGGCCGCGCAGTCGGTGCCGACCCCGGTCGAGGATCCCACGCCGCAGACACTCGACGCGTTCAAGGCGGCGGTCGCCGCGGTGCTCGAGGAGACCGGCGTCCCGGGCGCGGGCATCGCGCTCGTCAACGTCAACGGCACCGAGTGGGCTGGCGGCGTGGGCTGGGCCGATCGCGATCGGCGCGTGCCGGTCACCGCCGACACGCACTTCCGCGCCGGATCGATCAGCAAGAGTTTCGTCGCCCTGGCGCTGGTGCAGCTCTACGAGGACGGCAAGCTCGACCTCGACGCCAGGCTCTCCGACCTGGTGCCCGACGTGGCGATCGAAAATCCGTGGGCGGAGGCGGCGCCGGTCACGGTGCGGCAGCTGCTCGAGCACACGGCCGGCTTCGACGACATGCACTTCAACGAGATCTACGTCCTCGACGACGCACCCGACCTGCCACTCGAACAGGTGCTGATGCGCAACCCGGCGTCGCGCCGCGTGCGGTGGCGGCCCGGCACGCGCATGAGTTACGCCAATCCCGGGTACGCGGTGGCCGGCCTGGTCGTCGAGAAGGTCTCGGGCATGCCGTACGACGAGTTCATCGAGCAGCGGATCTTCACGCCGCTCGAGATGCCGACCAGCTCGTTCCGCCTCGCCCCCGAGGCCGACAGCGCGCTGGCGCAGGGCTACGCCGCGGCCACCGGGCCGCCGGTCGACCCGCCGCCGCATCTACCTGCGGCCGGCCGGGGCGCTCCACACCTCGGCCGGCGAACTCGCCCACTTCGTGCAGGCGCTGCTCGGCTGGGGCGAACGCGGCGGCGGCTACGTCGTCGACCCCGAATACCTCTCCAACATGGAGTGGCCGCGCACGACCCTGGCCAGTCGCGCCGGCGTGCGCGCCGGGCTACGGACTGGGCATCGCCAGCACGATCACGTTTCCCTACCACGTCCTCGGCCACAACGGCGGCATCGACGGCTTCCTCTCGACCTACGGCTACTCGCCGACCCGCGACGTCGGCTACGTGGTGCTGATCAACTCGACGCACGCGTCCGGCGGCACTGACCCGGCTCTCGTCGCTGGCGATTCGCTATCTGAAGCGCGACGTCGAGCCGCCGGCGAAGCCGTCGCGCGTGGTCGCGCCAGAGGTGCTCCGCCGCTACGAGGGCTACTACCGCGATCTGAGCCCGCGAAACGGCATCCTGCAGCCGCTCCAGTTCGTCCGGGCCGGACACACGGTGCGACTCGACGGCGACCACCTGGTGCTGGCCCGCGACTTCGGCGGCGCCGAGCCGCTGGTGGCGGTGGAGGACACGCTGTTTCGGCGAGCGCGCGAGATCGACGCGTCGCTGGCGTTCACCGAGGACGAGGAAGGCCGACCGGTGCTGACCGGGCCGGGCTCTACGCTGAACGCGCCGATCGCTGGCCCGTCGTGACGCTGCGCGGCGCCTTGGCCGTCGCGGTGGCCATCGCGCGTGCTGGCGCCGCTGGTCGCCCTTGGGCGTTGGCTGTGGCTGCGCCGTCGGGGTGAGCGGCCGACGACCTTCGCCGGACTCGGCGTCGTGTGGTGGGCGGCGGCCCTGACGTTGGGTGCGGCATCTGGGCCCTCGCCGGCGCGCCGGCCACGGAGTTGAGCACCGCGTCGCTGCGAGCGCATGGTCGTGTACGGCAGCACCCTGGCCTACCCGGTACTCGGCGTTCCTGGCGGTGGCCGGCTGCGCGTGGGGACTGGTTCGGGCGTCCCGGCGTCACCTACGCGACGCTGGCGACGCTGGCCGCGGCCGCCCATGTCGGGCTGGCGACCTTCCTCGCGGCCTGGGGCCTCATCGGCCTGCGCACCTGGACCTACTGACCGGGTTGCGCCGTGGATCGTGCGCTGGCCGGTCCGCCGTAGACGAACGTCGCATAGCCGACGATCAGCCCGACGATGCCGCCGGGCAGCATGATCTCCCAGAAGTACGGCTCGCCGAGCGTCACCAGGTAGGCCAGGGCGAGGCCGACGGCCAACCCCACGGTGACGCCGACGGCCAGCGAGCGCGTGCGCGTCGCGACGTAGCCGATGATGAGTCCCGCGAGGATGCCCTTGACCGTGGAGCCGATCACGATGCCGATGATCGCCGGCCGCGTCTCGGGCGCCGAGAACATCGCCGACAGGCCGTCCAAGGCTCCCAGCACACCGCCCAGCACCATCCCGAACACCGGCTTCTTCATGCCATGCCTCCCGTGATCCGTCCATTCACCGTCGGCGCCGCCGCGCCCTGTACGCGGCTACGAACTCCAGTAGATGAGCGCCAGGCGCATGATCATGTAGGCCGCGACCAGACACGATGGGCACCCGGTAGCGGTCGACCACCCGGATGACTCGCTCGGTCAGCGGCTCGGCGTAGGCCGACACCGCCAGGCCGTCGAGATAGCGGCGCACGTCGGCCTGGAGCGCCTCGACGCTTTCATAGCGGTCTTCGGGCCGCGTCGCCCGGGCCCGCTCGACGATGGCGGCCAGCGACCGCGGCGGCGCCTCGCCGAGCAGCCCCTGGAGCAGCGCCCCGAGCGCGAAGACGTCGGCGCGCCGATCGACGTGGGCTGCCCCGGCCGCCTGTTCCGGCGGCATGAACCCCGGGGTGCCGACCACGACCGGCGGCGCCGCGCCGGTCGGCTCATGGGCCACGGCGGCGACCCCCCAGTCGAGCACCAGCACCTCGCCGAAGGGGCCGACCATGACGTTCTGGGGCTTCAAGTCGCGGTGGACGACGCCGTGGGCGTGGGCGAACGCCACCGCGTCGCCAACCTTGAGGAAGAGGGCGACGCGCTCCTGGAGCGACGCCCCGGCGGCCGTGTCGGCCAGCCCGGCGCCGCGGACCAAGGTCATCACGTAGAACGCGCGACCGTCGGGGGTGACGCCGGTGTCGTGCACCGGCACGATGCCCGGATGCTCGAGCGCGGCCAGGATACGGGCCTCGCGGGTCAGCCGCTGCATCGCCGCCGCATCCGCGCCGTAGGCGTCGGCCACCTTCACCGCCACCTCGCGCGACCAGAGTGCGGTCGTAGGCGGCGTAGACGACGCTCGATCCGCCGTGCCCGATCGGCTCGCGCACCTCGTAGCGATCGCCGAGGTCGGGCACGTCGGCGACGGCGCGCAGCCGGGCGACGGCGCCGTCGTCGAGCGTGGTCATCGTTCACCGGTCCGGGTCCCGAGCAGGCGCTTGGCCTCGGCCTCGAATTCCTCTTCGCTGCGCGGTAGCTCGCGCAACCGGTCGAGCACCCGCGCGCGCAGCGACCGGCGCATGGCCGCCAGGTGATTGGTGACCGTGGCCACGGTGAGGCCGAGGGCGGCGGCCAGATCGGCGTAGGTGGGCTGGACTTCGCCGCGCAGATCGGCGAGGTCGTAGCGGCGGAAGACCTCGAACTGCACCTCGCGGCCGCGGGCCCGCGCCTCGGTGCCGCAGGTCGTCGACGGCGCCCTTCGAAGAGCGCACGCACCCACTCGCGATAGAACACCTCGTCGTGATCCTCGACGACCGGCGGCTCGTGCGATCGCACCTGCGCCGTCCGGCAGCGTCTCCTCGAGCGGCACCACCTCGCGGCTCCGCCGCCCCGCTTCAATCGGCCCTCGGACTTGCGCGCGTTCGACACGAAGCCGTCGACCAGCAGGCGCACGTAGGTTCGGAAGCGGGCCCGGGACGGGTCGAACCGCGCGCAGCGCCTGGCTCTCGAGCGTGCGGGCGAAGAACTCCTGGGTCAGGTCGGCGGCGTGCTCGGTGTCGAGCCGCCACTTGAAGCGGATATAGCGCGAGACCGGGACCCAGTAGGCCGCCGCGAACGCCTCGAGGGCGCGCGCCCGCACGTCGGGATCGTCGGCCGCCAGCCGGCCGACGATCGAGAACCGCGTCGCGGGAAACCCGCCGGTGGACACCGCGTTCCACTCCCTGCGCCTCGTCCGCAGCCCGCTACACTACGCCATCTCGTCCGGCCCGGCGCGGTGCCTGTCCGCGGACCGACGCCGCATCGAGGAGAGCCGTGCATGCCGGCCCATCCCACCGTCATCAGGCCCGGAGGCCCACGCCGTGTTCACGCCTGGCGGCATGGGCAAGTCGACGCTCTTCGCGTCGCCGCGCCTGCTGGTCGGGGTGAACGCCTTCGAGCCGGGCCAGGCGCACGCGCTGCATGCGCATGCCGGCATGGACAAGGTCTACCACGTGATCGCCGGCGAAGGGCAGTTCCTGCTCGAAGGCGAAGCGCAGCCGATGCGCGCCGGCGACCTGCTGGTCGCGCCCGCCGACGTGCCGCACGGCGTGCGGAATACCGGCGACCGGGCGGCTGATCGTGCTCGCCATCCTCGCTCCCGGGCCGGGCGGCGGCAGCGCCTGGCGTCCACTGCGCGGCCGTCCGGCGTCGGTATGATCCGGCTCCGATGTCCGACCAAGACGCCGCGCTGCTCGCCACCGCTGTACGCGCCACTACCGCGTCGACGCGGCAAGGCGTTCTCGCTCAAGCACTTCGATCCCGACGACGACGGCGGCCTCGAGGGCTCAAGGAGCGAGAGCGACGAGCTGCTCGCGCAGAGCGTCAAGGTGCTGGCCGACCTGCAGGAGCGCCTCTACGCCCAGGATCGGTGGTCGGTGCTGCTGGTGTTCCAGGCGCTCGACGCGGCCGGCAAGGACGGCACGATCAAGCACGTGATGTCGCGGCCTCAACCCGCAGGGCTGCGAGGTGCACGCGTTCAAGGCGCCGTCGGCCGAAGAGCTCGATCACGACTTCCTGTGGCGCACGACGCGTCAAGCTGCCGCGGCGCGGCCACATCGGCATCTTCAACCGCTCGTACTACGAGGAGATGCTGGTCGCCCGGGTGCACCCCGAGATCCTGGCGCGCCAGCAGCTGCCCGATGACTGGTCAGCAAGAAGATCTGGGACGAGCGCTTCGAGGACGTCGTCGCGTTACGAGCGCTATCTGAGCCGGCAAGGCGTGGTCATCCGCAAGTTCTTCCTGTATGTCTCCAAGGACGAACAGAAGCAGCGCTTCCTCGCCCGCCTCGACGAGCCGGAGAAGAACTGGAAGTTCTCGCTGGCCGACGTCCACGAGCGCGAGCACTTCGACGACTATCTCGACGCCTACGAGGACGCGATCAAGCACACGGCGACCCCTGGCGCGCCGTGGTACGTCGTGCCGGCCGACCGCAAGTGGTTCACGCGACTGGTGGTCGCCTCGGCGGTGATCGAGGCGATCGAGTCGATCGATCCGCGCCTTCCCCGAGGTCGACGGGCAGCCGCGCAAGCAGCTGCAGGTGGCGCGGGCCGCGCTCGAGAGCGAGGAGCCGGATCGCGGCGCGGCGCGGTAAACGACGCGACGGCATGAGCGGCGACGGACTGATCGACGCCGGACGCGGCCGGCGCCGCTGCGCCTGGTGCGGCGACGATCCGCTCTACGTCAGCTATCACGACGAGGAGTGGGGCCGGCCGATGCTCGACGACCGGCGGCTGTTCGAGAAGATCTGCCTCGAAGGCTTCCAGTCGGGGCTCAGCTGGATCACGATCCTCCGCAAGCGCGAGCGGTTCCGCGAGGTGTTCGACGGCTTCGACCCGGCGCCGCGTGGCCCGCTACGGCGCCCGCGACGTCACGCGGCTGCTGAAGGACGCCGGCATCGTCCGCCATCGCGGCAAGATCGACTCGACGATCAACAACGCCCGCCGGATGCTCGAGCTGCAGCGACGAGTTCGGCTCGCTGGCGGCCTACGCCTGGTCGTGGGAGCCGGCGGCCGCCGACCGGCCCGTCGCGGTGACCTGGGCGGCGCTGCGGGCGATGCCGACGACGGCGACGTCCGTCGCGTTGTCGAAGGACCTGAAGAAGCGCGGCTGGACGTTCGTCGGACCGACGACCGTCTACGCGTTCATGCAGGCGATGGGCCTGGTGAACGACCACCTCGACGGCTGCTACGTGCGCCGCCGACGTCGAACGGGTGCGCCGGCGGGCGACGCGCCCGAGCCGGCCCGCGCCGGTCACATCTGCTCGAGGGTGAACCCCGCGGCGCCGAGCAGCGCGACCAGGCCGTCGGGGCCGAGCAGGTGCGCGCCGCCGACGACGACCAGACACGGCGTCGGCTCGGCTTCGCACTGCGCGATCTTCGGGACCCAGTCGCGGTTGCGCTCGACGAGCAGCCGCTGGTAGATCGCCGGCGACTCGCGGAACGACTGCAGCAGCAGCCGGTCGAGTGTTGCCAGATCGCCGGTGCGCCACGCCGTGACGATCGTCTCCACCGACTGCACCTGGGCCTCGACGTCGTCGAGCGTGGCCTTCAGCATCTCGACCTGCACCGGCAACGGCAGGCCGTTGAGCCGCTCCACCTGGTAGGCCGCCGTCTCCAGGCCCGCGCACCGGTCGATTCGCCGCCCTGGCCCGGTCGTAGTAATGCCGGTCGAGCCCTTGTGCCGGGTCGAAGCCGGCCCGGGTGAGCTCCGGCACGACCAGCAGCATCGAGACCAGCCACGGCTTCATGCGTTCGACCAGCGCCATCGGCATCGCCGGTCGCCGCGACCTTGGCTTCGACCTGCGTGAACGTCGCCGGGTCGAGCACCGTTCGCAGCGTCTGGCCGTCGGTGAACATCGCGCCCGCCGCCGACGGCAGAATCGCCGCGACATCGCCCGACGCGCCGAGATCGACTTCCTCGACCAGCGTGGACGACTGCGCGAACACCGTGTCGAACACCGGCGGCAGGGGATACGCCGCCTTGGTGAGCACGTGCACCGAGCCGACCAGGAAGGCGACGGTGCGCGGGCCCTTCGACACCCGCCACACCAGGTGCCCGGCGGCGGCCTCCGCCCGGGCGACAGCGTGCCGGCGCCGGCACCGGTGCGCGCCACTCTGCCCGCGGGCAGTCTGGGCGCACATCCAGGCGCCACGAGCAGCGCGACTCCGACGAGCGCGGCTGGCGGACCATGCGGGCGAGCGTAGCACGCGGCCCGGAGACCGCCGGTCGGCGCGCGGCTGATAGGATGGGCGCGATGTCGCTGGCCGAAACGCTCGCTGGCGCCGTCGTGATGGCGCCGATGACCAAGGGCTCGAACCTGCCCTACCGGCGGCTGTGCGTCGAGCTCGGCGCCCGGGTCACGATGAGCGAGATGACCGTGGCGCGCCGGCTGAAGCAGAAGCGCCGCGGCGAGTTCGCGCTGATCCGGCGGGCCGCCCGACGAGCCGTTCTTCGGCGTGCAGCTGGCCGGCACGAATCCCGAGGAGATGGGGTGGGCGGCCGGTCTGGTCGAGTCGCGCGGCGCCGATCTGGTCGACGTCAACTTCGGCTGTCCGATCGATCACTTCACGCGCAAAGGGCTGGGGGCGTCGCTCGGACGCCAGCCCGGACGCATCCGGCGGATCGTCGAAGCGATGAAGCGCGGCGTCGCAGCGCGTGCCGATCACCGCCAAGATCCGCCTCGGCTGGAACGACGACGACCGCAACTATCCTCGACCAGGCCAGGGCCGCGGTCGACGGCGGCGCCGACGCCATCACCGTCCACGGCCGCACGCGCAACGCCCGCTACCGGCTGGCCGCCGACTGGGACGCCATCGGAGAGGTCGTGGCCGCCGTATCGGTGCCGGTCGTCGGCAACGGCGACCTGCTGTTCCCGCACGAGATCGCGGCGGCGCGAGCCCGGTCGGGCTGCGCGGCGGTGATGTCGGCCCGCGGCGTGCTCATCAAGCCGTGGCTGTTCCGCGAGGCCGCCATCGGCTATCTCGATCTCGACGGCGAGGCCCGCGCTCGCCCTCTATCGCCGCTACGTCGCGCTGGCGCTGGAGCACTGGGGCGATGACGACCACGGCCGGACACGAGTGCGCGAGTTCCTGCGCTGGCACGTCGGGTTCTGGTGCCGCTACGCCCGCCGCCGCGACGACGGCTCCTGGCCGTCGATGCAGCAGCGCGAGGAAGCGCCGGTCTGTGCGCTCGCCGCTCGAGGCGCTGCTGGCCCGCAGCCGACGACCCGGCGCTCGACTACGTGACCGATCGCTTGCTCGGCGGCGAAGCGCTGGTGCCGGACGACGCCCCGAGTCAGTCGGCGGTCGGCGAGCTCGTGGAGCTGACCGTTGAGGGCTGAGGGAGTGCGCCGCGCGGCGATGGCCGCGGCGATCGCGCTCGCCGTGGGCAGCGGCGGGGGAATCCCGGCGCTCGCGCAGCCGGCGCCGATCGCCCCGCTGCCGCGCTTCGACGGCACCTGGTACGAGGTCGCCGTCCTTCGGGACTCTGGGGGCAGCGCCGCTGCTCGACCGGCACGATGTTCGACTGGCGGCCCGCTCGGCGACCGAGGCCGACGCTGCGCAGCCGGTGTCGGACGGCGTCGGGTCTCGAGGTGCGCACCGGCCGGCTGCGGGCCGAGGGCGACGATGGCCGGTGGCGGGCTCGTTTCGCGCCGGCGGTGTTCGGCTGGCTGCCGGGCGTCGTGGGGAGACTTCTGGGTGCTGGGACACGACCCGGAGCTCAGCTGGTTCGTCGTCGGCGAGCACGACCACCGAACGCCTGTCGGTGGTCTCGCGCACGGTCGCGCTCGACGAGGCGGCGCTCGCCCACGCGCTGGCGCTGGCGCGCCGTGCCGGTTTCGACGTCGGACGGCTGGTGCGGGCGACCCACGACGTCGACGACTGGCGCAGACCAAAGCCGGGCCGCGAGCGCTAGTGGCGAGTCAGCGTCGCTCGCGTTTGCGGCGCTCGAGCTCGTCGAGGGTGCGCGGCCAGTCGCCCTTCAGCAGCCGTGACAATCCGCGATCGGCCAGCAGTCGGCCCTCGGTCTGGCAGGTCGGGCAATAGTTGGCCTCGTTCGACGCATAGCGGATCCGCTGCACCGGCGTGCGGCAGACCGGACAGGGCTGGCCGAACCGGCCGTGGACGCGCATCCCGGGCCGGAATGCCGTGACCCGTTCGGGGAAGCCGTCACCGACGTCCGCAATCAGGGCGTCGCGCCATTCGGTCAGCGTGGCCCGGGTGGCCGCGAACAGCCGGGCCACGTCGGTCGCCGGCAGCGTGTCCGACATCCGCATCGGCGACAGCCCGGCGCGATGGAGAATCTCGTCGGAGTAGGCGTTGCCGATGCCGCTGAAGAGCGACGGATCGGTGAGCGCCCGCTTGAGCGTGTGCCGCTCCGACGACGAGCCGGGCGGCGAACGACGCCAGGTCAGCGTCGAGCGGCTCGAGGCCGCCGGGATCGAGGGCGGCGATGCCGTCGGCCCCGAGCGCCATGTGGAGCGACGCCCGCCGGGTCGAGCCAGCCTCGGTCAGGACCAGCGTGCCGGTGGCGAGGTCGATCGCCGCCAGGCCGATCCGCTTCGGGATGGGCGCGCGCCAGGCGGCAACCAGCGGAAGCGGCCGGCGATCATCAGGTGGACGACCACGGCGACGCCGTCGGCGTCGATGACGATGCGCTTGCCGACGCGGCGCAGTGCCGTGACCGTGCGGCCGGTCATCGCGGTGACCGGAGGGTCGATGGTGCGCACCAGGAACGGCGTCGCCATGCGGACGCCGGTGATCACCTGGTCGAGCAGGCGCGGCCGCAGTGCGTGCAGATAGAGCTCGATGTCGGGGAGCTCGGGCACGCGGAAATCCTAGCAGGCGCGACGGCGCGGACGCGCCGTCACGAGGGTGGGGCTGGGCGTGGCGGGGCTGCTGGGGCGGCTTCGCCGGCGTCATCGCCTCGGCCCGCTCGGGCGCCGCTCGCCATCACGGGCGGGTGAGCTCGGCGAGCCGCTGCTGGATCTGGGCGTTGGCCGGGAACTCGGTCCGCAGCGTCTCGAGCACCTGGCGGGCGGCCGAGACGTCGTTCATGGCCAGCGAGGGCCTGGGCCCGCAGCAGGCCGGCGGAGACCCGCGCGCGGTCGTCGGCCTGAGGGATGCTGAGTGCGCCGAGGCGGTTGAGCGCCGATTGCGGGTCGCCGCGATCGACGAGCGTGGCCTCGACCTGGGTCGAGCTGCAGCTCGATATGGTCGGGGAACCGCGTCGCCGCGACGTCGATGATCCGCGCGGCGTCGAGCGGGCGGCCGGCGGCGCGGTCGACGGCCGCCTGATGGAAGGCGCCGGCGACGAAGACCCGGCCCACGTCCTGCGGGATCGCCCGACCGGATGCCGACGCCGCCGCCGTAACCGTAGACGAGCTGGCCGCCGAGATCGGCCGTCCGATACAGGACGGCCACCGCCAGCAGACCGACGCCGGCCGCGGCGATCGCGGGCTTCGCGGGCGCGCGGGCGCTGCCGGGGCCAGCGCCGCCGCCACGGCCTCGACCGCCAGCAGCAGCAGGAACACGTTGCGGGCGCGCTCACCCCAGGTCTCGTGGGCCACCACGGCCGGCCGCGCGCCCGGCACCCGTTCGACCGGACCGTGGGCATCCGGGCCCGAACGCACGGCCACCAGGCTGGCGACGGCACCGAGGGCCACCAGCGCGGTCGCCGCCGGCGCCAGCCAGGCGGCCCGCCACACCAGCGACGCCCAGCGGACAGCACCCCGACGATGATCAGGGCGACGACGAAATGCACGATCTGCGGATGGAGCGCGGCGAGGCTCGGCATGGCGGCATCCCCCGGGCCGGTCAGGATACCGGAAAAGAAAAAAGGCCCGATGCACCTGGCATCGGGCCTTCCTCTGATATATCCCCGGCAGCGACCTACTCTCCCACGCACCTACGCACGCAGTACCATCGGCGGTAGCAGACTTAACTTCCGTGTTCGGAATGGGAACGGGTGTGACCCTGCTCCTATGGCCACCGGGAAACTTGGTGTCTGGGGTTCCGCTTCCGCTCGCGATGCGAGCTGCGGCGCGACAGGCCCGATATCGGCCGGCGACGCCTCGAATCGGTCGTCCCAGATCATCTCTGTAAAGAGCTCTGAATATCCTGCAATCGATCGTTCTTTGACCACACACCCGCAGCGGGCGAGTGAATATGGTCAAGCCTCACGGCTAATTAGTATCGGTCAGCTTAACGTATCGCTACGCTTCCACACCCGACCTATCAACCTGGTAGTCTACCAGGAGCCTTCAGGGACTTACGTCCAGGGAAATCTCATCTTGTGGAGGGTTTCACGCTTAGATGCATTCAGCGTTTCTCCCTTCCGGACTTAGCTACCCGGCGCTACCGCTGGCGCGATAACCGGTACACTAGAGGTCCGTCCAACCCGGTCCTCTCGTACTAAGGTCAGCCCCACTCAAATTTCCTGCGCCCATCACAGATAGAGACCGAACTGTCTCGCGACGTTCTAAACCCAGCTCACGTACCGCTTTAACCGGCGAACAGCCGGACCCTTGGAACCTGCTACAGCTCCAGGATGCGATGAGCCGACATCGAGGTGCCAAACCCTAGCGTCGATGTGAACTCTTGGCTAGGATCAGCCTGTTATCCCCGGCGTACCTTTTATCCGTTGAGCGATGGCCCTTCCATGCGGAACCACCGGATCACTAAAGCCTGGTTTCCCACCTGCTCGACTTGTCTGTCTCGCAGTCAAGCTCGCTTGTGCTTTTGCACTCTACGGCTGATTTCCAAACAGCCTGAGCGAACCTTCGCGCGCCTCCGTTACCGTTTAGGAGGCGACCGCCCCAGTCAAACTACCCGCCTAGCAGTGTCCTGAGCCCGGATGACGGGCTGCAGTTAGAACACCGGAGTCGTAAGGGTGGTATCTCACCGTTGGCTCCCCCAAGCCCGAAAGCCTGGGTTCAAAGCCTCCCACCTATCCTGCGCATACGACGCCAGCGTTCACTACTAAGGTGTAGTAAAGGTGCACGGGGTCTTTTCGTCTTGTGACGGGCAACCGGCGTCTTCACCGGTACCACAAATTCGCAGTGTCACTCGTTGAGACAGCGCCCAAATCGTTACGCCATTCGTGCAGGTCGGAACTTACCCGACAAGGAATTTCGCTACCTTAGGACCGTTATAGTTACGGCCGCCGTTTACCGGGGCTTCAATTCAGAGCTTCGCTTGCGCTAACCCCTCCTTTTAACCTTCCGGCACCGGGCAGGCGTCAGACCCTATACGTCGTTTTCGACTTAGCAGAGCCCTGTGTTTTTAGTAAACAGTCGCTTGGGCCTCTTAACTGCAACTCCCTCCCGCTTCGTGCCGCGTGGACACTGACGGTAACGGAGCACCCCTTCTCCCGAAGTTACGGGGCAATTTTGCCGAGTTCCTAAACGAGTGTTCTCACTTGCGCCTGAGGATTTTCTCCTCGCCTACCTGTGTCGGTTTGCGGTACGGGTACCCAGAAGTCTCCTTAGAGGCTTTTCTCGGCAGCGTAGCGTCTGCGGCTTTGCGAACCTTGCGGTTCTCGCCATGGCACCTCAGTCAACACCCAAACGGATTTGCCTGTCTGGGCTCCCTACATGCCTGAACCTGGATATCCACCACCAGGCCCGCATAGCTTCCTGCGTCCCCCCATCGTGATAACGACTTCTAGGTAGTTCCGGAATATTAACCGGATGTGCATCCGCTACGCCTTTCGGCCTCGCGTTAGCTCCCGACTAACCCTGAGCGGACGAACCTACCTCAGGAAACCTTAGGCTTACGGCGGGGAAGATTCTCACTTCCCTTCTCGCTACTTATGCCGGCAGGGTCACTTCCCAACCCTCCACCAGTCCTTACGGTCTGACTTCGCTGCGTTGGGAACGCTCCTCTACCAACCCCGGACCTCGCAAAATCCGATGTTCGACGGCTTCGGTCTAGTGCTTGAGCCCCGTTATATTGTCGGCCCAAAGCCGCTTGACCAGTGAGCTATTACGCTTTCTTTAAAGGATGGCTGCTTCTAAGCCAACCTCCTGGTTGTCTGAGCGTCTTCAGATCCTTTACCACTTAGCACTAAGTTTGGGACCTTAGCCGGTCGTCTGGGCTGTTTCCCTCTCGACTATGAAGCTTAGCCCCCACAGTCTCACTCCCGGAGTACGTGTCGACGGCATTCGAAGTTTGGTTGGATTCAGTAAGCTGGTAAGCCCCCTAGTCCAATCATGTCTCTACCACCGTCGCCGACCCTCCGAGGCTGCCCCTAAAGGCATTTCGAGGAGAACGGGCAATCACGGAATTTGATTAGCCTTTCACCCCTACCCTCAGCTCATCCAAGCTGTTTTCAACCAACACTGGTTCGGGCCTCCACGCGGTGTTACCCGCGCTTCACCCTGGCCAAGGGTAGATCATCCCGCTTCGCGTCTATTCCCAGCGACTGAACGCCCCATTCGGACTCGCTTTCGCTACGGCTCGCTTGTCGCTTAACCTCGCCACTGAGAATAACTAGCCGGCTCATTATGCAAAAGGCACGCGGTCAGGCATTCCCGGTTACCCGGGCATAGCCCTCCCACTGCTTGTAGGCATACGGTTTCAGGTACGATTTCACTCCCCTCACAGGGGTGCTTTTCACCTTTCCCTCACGGTACTGGTTCACTATCGGTCGCCAACGAGTATTTAGCCTTGCCGGATGGTCCCGGCGGGTTCCCACGGGATTTCTCGTGTCCCGCGGTACTCAGGTACCTGCCCAGCGAGCCGGAGTCGTTTTCGTCTACAGGACTGTCACCTTCTATGGTTCCACTTTCCAGAGGACTTCGACTAACGATCCGGTTGGTAACTCGCCGGCCTTGCGGCCAGACAGGCCCTACAACCCCAGAGAGCATGCCCCCTGGTTTGGGCTGTTCCGCGTTCGCTCGCCGCTACTAGCGGAATCACTGTTGTTTTCTATTCCTTCAGGTACTGAGATGGTTCACTTCCCTGAGTTGCCTTCCTGCACCTATGTATTCAGCGCAGGATGCTCCGGTATTACCCGAAGCGGGTTTCCCCATTCGGAAATCCCCGGGTCAAAGCTTGTTTGCAGCTCACCGAGGCTTATCGCAGCTTACCGCGTCCTTCATCGACTGTTGGCGCCAAGGCATTCACCGTACGCCCTTAGTAGCTTGACCAAGTAAGCACTCGCACACTGCGTGTGTGTGGTCAAAGAACTACCGATTGCAGGATATTCAGTTGTCAAACAGCGTGGCCCCGCGGCGCGAACGCCTCAAGGCCGAATCCTTGGTGGAGAATACCGGGCTCGAACCGGTGACCTCCTGGTTGCAAACCAGGCGCTC
>CAWAYR010000023.1:0-183336 GCA_963786365.1 uncultured Acidobacteriota bacterium | reverse complement strand
TCGCCCAGGGTTTACTGACGATTGGCCGTAAAGAGAGCGGCCTCTGAGTGCGCGGCAGGCACAGAGGATCGGCTACCTGGACGATCGTGCAGTCGGATGTAGACGATGTAGTGCGTGAGAACCCGCTCGTTCCACTTGAGTCGACCAGGATTCCACAAGCTTCGGAATTCATTGAGATTCCTAGGGCTCTATTAAGAGCTCAGGCGGACAATCGGGGCCAGTTGCCAGTCGAAATCCCCTAGCCGATCTGGTCCAAGCCGCTCGACTTCCCTCAGCGCAGCCGCGGCATCGCTCAAGAGCCTCTCGACGTCGACGCCCTGACATCGCGGCGAGAACGGTGCCAGGTAGCGGGCGCCGCGCGTCAACATGTACACCGTCCCGTGGTAATTCCGGCGCCGAAGATGGTGAAACGCGACGCCGATCTGCAGGATGCCTTGATAGAGGCGGCGTACCTCGCGCTGCTCAGCCGCCACAGCAGCTCCAATGTTTCGTGCTGCTCGAGTACTCGCTGCGGTTGAATTGCGCGATCCCCTCCGCAGAAGAGGCGGTGGAGATTCGTCGCACTCATGCATGGTTCTGGTGCCGCCGACGAGCTCCGGGATGTCGTCTTTGGACTCTATCGACATGCCGTAGAGTGTAGCGCGAGCGTTGACCAAGCTGGTTTCTGTTGGCTGAGCGACCGTCTGCATTCAGCCTGTCGGTTAACAGCGCAGACCGGTTTGCCACGCGCGCAGCAGCAAACGCTTCGCGCCACTCGATGCCGCCGATGGAATGCGGTGGGCCGGCTCGCTCCGCCAGGTGCTCCTTGAAGCGACGATGGCGTTGGTCGAGGTAGATCGCAAACGTTTTCGGAACCAGCGCCGCCGACAGCCGACGATTGGCCCGCCCAGTCCTGCCGAATTCGCACGGCGAGCAATTGCCACGAGACCCCCTGTACGAACGGTATGATGAGATCGAAGTGTCGCGACCGACACAACTCACCGAGCGCGAGTCGCGTCAGGCGTCGCTCGCGACCGTGTCCCGCGATCACGACGAGACGAAGCATCACTTCCACGCGTTCGCACGATCGCTCGGATACCTCGACTGGGCGTCGCAGCCGCGACCCTTTCGTGGGTTTGCCGATACGCCGGCTTCCCGCGCTACCGATGCCTGGTGTGCAGCAGACGGCTACGCGCGTGGCCGCGGGACGTTCGATGAGGCATCGAGATCGACCTGGCCGCCGAACCCTTGAGCGCCCCGGCCCTCGGCGACATGCTCAGGCATGCGCTGGGGCTCTCTGCGTGGAAGCGCTTCGGCGCTTCGCGGTGGTCGCTCCGGGTGAATCCTTCCAGCGGCAACCTCCATCCAACAGAGGCTTATGTCATCTGCGGCGCGCTGCCGGGCCTCGCCGATCCGCCGGCGGTCTACCACTACGCGGCGGATCGTCATGCGATCGAACTGCGCTGCGTCTTCGACGAGGGCGTGTGGCGCGGGCGTTCGCGGACGCCAGGACGACTGCTGGTCGCGCTCACGTCGATTCATTGGCGCGAAGCGTGGAAATACGGCGAGCGGGCGTTCCGCTACTGCCAGCACGATCTCGGTCACGCGATAGCGGCCGTGTCGGTCGCCGCCGCGCTCGTCGGGTGGCGTGCCGTCCTGCTGCCGGCGTGGTCACACCGTGCGATCGCGGCGGTGACCGGCATCGATCGCGACGAGGATTTCACCGAGGCCGAACGCGAAGAGCCCGGCTGCATCATGGCGATAGCCGCCGCGCACTCGCCCGATTGCCCCCAGAAACCGTGAGACAGCTCGTCGACGGCATCCCAGGTGGCCAGTGGTCGGGCCACGCGATTCAGCTGAGCGAGGACCACATCGAGTGGTCCTTCATCGACGAGGTCGCACAGGCCACTGAAGATCCGGGGCGGTCGAGTGTGCCTACAGCCTCCGTGACCGATCACGATCGACGTGCCCGGCGCAATCGTCAGATCGATGCGCGTGCGCTACTGCTGCAGCGTCGCAGCGCGGTCGCCTTCGACGGCCGCTCGACGATCGACCGCGCGACACTCGTCGACATGCTGTCGCGCGTCCTGCCTGGCGCGAGAACACCGTGGAACAGTGTGTGGTGGACGCCGCGCGTTCATCTCGCCATCTTCGTCCACCGCGTCGAGCAGTTCACGCCGGGGTTGTACCTGTTGATGCGCGATCCGCAGGCGTTCGACCGGCTGCGAGCCGCCTGCCGGCCTGAGTTTCTGTGGGAAGTCGCCGACGATGGACTGCCGCTCCGATGCCTGGCACGCGGCGATGCCCGCTCGCTCGCGGCTCGCCTCAGCTGCGATCAGGACATCGCGGCTGACGGTTTCTTCAGCCTCGGGATGCTCGCCGACTTCGACGCGAGCCTGCAGACGTTCGGTCCGTCGTTCTATCGCCACTTGTTCTGGGAGACGGGCATGGTGGGACAGGCGCTCTATCTGAAGCCGAAGCCGCCGGCACGCGCGCAACCGGGATTGGGTGTTTCTACGATGATCCCGTGCACGACGTGCTCGGGCTACACGGGCACGCGTTCCAGAGCCTGTACCACTTCACGGTCGGCATGCCGGTCGATGATGCCCGCCTGACAACCGAGCCAGGTTATCCTTGGGAGACGCCTTCGACGGATTAGCGCCCGTACGGGGCACGGGGTTGTTCATCGACGGCATCGTCCACGAGTGTGCCACCGTTTCTACCCGGAACCCTGAAGCTCGCTGATGATGAGGATTATCCGTTGGCGGGGCGTGGCGAAGTGACCGAAAGCCGTCGCGAAGTCAGGATCAGGATCATGCGTGCGTCTGAGAGGGAGACCGAGCGATGAAGATCCGATTATCCGCCGAGCGACGCGGCGAGACGGGCAATCGAAGATGCTGCCGTTGCGGCCGGCGAGATCCATACGATTTCCATCAGCGACCGTTTCGAATACGAGCTCCGCTTTGATGCCCGCACCGAGAGCGACATTGCCGTCGACTGTGGCGCCATGACCATCCTGCTCGACCCGCCGAGCGCGCAACGAGCCGACGGCCCGTCCGTCGACGTCGTCACGGGACCAGACGGCTCCGGATTCATCGTCTACAATCCGAACCAGCCGCCGGGAGTCCGGCAACTGTCTGCGCCGGAGCTCAAAGCGATGATCGAGAGCGGTCGCCCGTTCGAGCTCGTCGATGTCCGTACGGAGGAAGAACGCGCCATCGCGAAGATCGAGGGCTCACGCGTTCTCGACGCGGATGGTCACCGCTACCTGCTCGGCCTCGATCGCAACATGACCGTCGTGTTTCAGTGCCACCACGGCATCCGCAGCCAGTCCGCCGCCGAGTACTTTCTGCGTGAAGGCTTCCAGAATCTGTACAACGTGCGGGGTGGCATCGACGCCTGGTCCCAGCTCGTGGATCCGTCCGTACCCCGCTATTGAGGTTCGAATCGCACCCTCAGAGATGACATGGAAGACGTCCCCCTGTTGATTGAGTTCGCGCCTCATACCTCCCTCTATCGCGAACAGGAACTCGTCTCGCAGCTCCCGATCATTCGGAATGGGCCGGCGGGCACGTGTGTCGTTTTTCCACGCGGCCTGAGAGTGTCTCTGCCCACGGATCAAATCATCGTCGCCGACGATACCGGCGGTCACGCTCGAGTTGGGTTTGGCGGGATGCGGTTCGTCGGATTGGAAGAGGGACGCCTGGTGTTCGTACGGATTCGCGAACTGTTCCCAGAGGATCAGCTCTCGCCCGCTCGCAGTCACAAGATGCTGCTCGATCCGCAGTGGGTGGCCACAATTGCAGTAGACGGCCGACCTGTCTGGTCCGCTCGAACGCCGTCGCGCTAGATGTTGAAGTCAAACACGTTGTTCATCACGCGGCGCTCTGCAGTCGAGTGATCGGGCGGCTGATAGCGCAGGCTGGCGTGCGGCCGGAGGCGGTTGTAGTACCGCAGCCACGGTCGCAGCGCGTGACGACGCGCCGCGAGGTCGCATAGGGCTGCGCGTAGGCCCACTCGCGCAGCAGCGTCTGGATGAACCGCTCAGCCTTGCCATTCGTGCGAGGCGTGTACGGCCGCGTCCGGCGATGGTCCAGGCCGAGGCGGGCACACGCGTCGCGGAAGGCGCGGGAGACGTAGCCGCTGCCGTTGTCGGTCAGCAGACGACGGCACGCGATCCCACGCGCCGCAAACCAGGTGACCGCGCGCTGGAGAAACGCGGCGCAGTGGGTGCCGTCCTGCGCGGCCAGCATCTCGACGTAAGCGACCCGCGCGTGATCATCGACGGCGACGTGCACGTACTCCCAGCCGGCACCGGGCGACGACCGGCGGGGATCGCCGTGGATGCGGTGCCCGATCTGCCGAAATCGGCCGAGCGGCTTGATGTCCAGGTGGATCAGGTCGCCGGGGCGCGGCCACTCGTAGCGCTGCACCGGCGGGCGCGCGACCACCGGCGGCCGGTTCAGGCCCAGCCGGCGCAGCCACGCCCCGACCGTCGAGGGCGGGACCCCCAGCGCCCGCGCTGATCCGCCACGCCGGCAGCCCGACGTCTCGCGCAGCTGCGAATGAGGGTGACCGTCTCGGCCGGCGTCTGATGCGGCGGCTGCCGCGGGCCGGGACGAGCCGTCCTCGAGCGCGGCCAGCCCCGCCGTCGCGGAACCGGCGCACCCACTTCGCGACCGTCCGCACGCTGACCGCAAAGCCGTCGGCGGCATCGGCATAGCTCCAGCCCTCATGCAGGACGCGGCGCACCATGATCACGCGGGTCGACGGGGTGCTCTTCGCATTACGATGAAGCTTCATCCGGGGCCTCCTCTGAGGGAACTGGCTGTGTGGAAACTCCATTCTTCGCAGAGCGCTCCGGATGAACAACGTGTTTAGCAAAGACAGCTAGAGCCCTCTTCTTCCGCATCTGGTTGCGGTGCTGCGCAGCAAGTTCGAAGTTCGAGCCCAAGCCAGTCTGCGAACGGCTCTCCGAAATAGGTCGCGATAAGTCGCGTAGTGGCGACCTATCCGTAGCCACCCTTTGGCTCGTCGTCTGGTTGCCGCTCGGCAATCCCTTTCTTGAATGCGCGCGCGGGCGTCGCCCTGCGGGGCCATAATGACCGAAAGGAGAGACCATGGGAGACAAGGGCGGCAAGAAAGACAAGGAAAAGAGCAAGCAGCAGCAGTCGAAGAAACAGGATCAGCAGGCTAGGGAGAAGCAGGCCAAGGCCCGGCCACAGACGAGCAACAAGTAGCGGATCAGCACCGTTGGGTTTCCGAGCCGGAAGTGGGTCCCCGACGCCAAGGGGTTCGTGCTGACCCGGGCCCTGCTCGAGATGAAACACGAGTGCGACGCGTGAACGCGCAGCGTTGCAACGACCTGCGCCTGACCGGTTCCGGCGGCGCTAACCGGGTCATGGAGGCCGAGCTCAAGCGCCTCGTGATGCGCTCGCCGTTCGACGTGCGCCTCGATACGCCGAAGCGCGAGGGGGAAGAGACCCTGCTCTACCCCTTCGACGCGCGCGTTGCGTGGGTCGCGGCGTGCCATCACCGCACGTCGTCGCGAATCTCCTGGGATTCTGTGCTCGAGTCCGGCCGTGCGCCTCGAGCCGCTCTTCGCCGACCTACTGCCCGCGCTCTCGTCGGACGACAGGCTCCCGGACGGCAAGCACCTCCGCTTCTCGGTGGAGGTCGGTTCGTCGTCCGACTTCGAAGCGTCGCCGCTTCAGCTTCGTGGCGTCGTCAAGAACGCGCTCGTCGAGGCCCTGGCGTCGCGAGGCGTCGCATCCGACGTCGATGGCGACGCCCCGGACGTCGTGTTCGTCGCGCGACGCGCGGGAACGTCTGACGCGCGGCGTACAGTGGTGGGCATCGACGTGGGCGGCGGCGCGCGTCATCGACGTGGCGCGCGCGTGGCCGCCGGGCTCGCGCCGCTGCGCGAGACGCTCGCGGCGCAGTTGATCATGCTGTCGCGCTGGGACGCGCGAACCGAGCCGCTCGTCGATCCGATGGCTGGAAGCGCCACGATTCCGATCGAGGCGGCCGGCCTCGCGGTGGGCGCTGCCATTCGTCACCCGGCGGATCTCCCGCTGCGCCATCTCGCCGCGTTCAGGGGTCTGCCGAACGAAACGCCCGACCTGTTCCCCGGGACCGTGGCAAACATCGTCGCGCTCGACGCTGACGCCGAGTGTATTCCCGCGATGGTGGGCAACCTGCGCGCCGCGGCTCTGACCGGTGCCGCGTACGACCACTCCATCGTCATCGCGCAACAGGACGTTCGAGGGCTGACGCCGGACGACATCGAGCGCCTGCTGCCTGCGGTGCGCAACATGCAGCCTGGTGTCTTCTGCTTCAACCCGCCGTATGGCGTGCGCATCGGCGGGGAGCACGGCGAAGAGCAGCTGCTCGCGCTCTACGCCGACATGGGCCGCGCCCTCGGGCGCTTCAGCGGTTGGCGCGCGGCGTGTTTTGTCGCGAACCCGAAGTTCGTGTACGCCTTTGGTCACCGTGCAACCATGACGAAGCCCGCGAGCAACGCCAACCTCCGCGGTACCTTCCTGGTGTTTCAGCTGTAATCCGGCGTGGCCGCGCCGGCCACGGCTATTGCCTTCTTTGGCAGCCGCCGGCGAAGAAGTAGTTGCTCGCGGCGGAGCATCACTCCTCACTGGTCGCCTTGTGTAGAGTTGGCCGACGGCCGTCAGGCCGCCCTGATCAGCGAGTTGCGAGTTTCGTCCCTAGGGGTGCGGCTGAAAAACGATCCTGCCCGTCTGGACGACAGCATCGACCTGATGAAGGTCTGGGATACTCCTGAGCGGATCTCCCCGAACGAGAAGGATGTCTGCGCTCATGCCGGTCTCGAGCGTACCGATCTCTTTCTCCAACCCGAGATGCCGTGCAGCGACGGACGTGGCGGCCTGGAGTGCCGCTTCGGGAGACAATCCCGCCTTGACCAGGAGCTCGACCTCTTGGATGGTCGACAGCCCAGGCGGCATTTGGAGCCGCGTATCGGTGCCGACCACGATTCGGACACCCGCCTTGTGAAGTTCTGCGATCGTCTGTGATCGCAATTGCAGCGACGGAGTCGCCCTTGCGGCGAGCGTGGCGAGGGTCGGGACCAACGAGCGCTCGGGGCTCTTGAGGGCGCGGGCCAGCGCGTCGGAATCCAGCGGTGCGTTGGGGCCGTGCTCCACACTGGAAACGCCGGCGGCCAGCACCTCCAACGTCAACGACTCGTCCGTGACGTGGGCGGTGACTGGGAGGCCCACCGACCGAGCTTCTTCGACGATGGCCTTCACGATCTCCAACCTCAGCTTCGGGAAGGAACTCTTGAACTCCGGCTCTCCACTTGAATACACCACCTTGATCGCGTCAACCGCGCTCTGGGCGAGCCGGCGGACCTCGCGGCGGGCCTGCTCCTCCGAATCGACTTCCGCCGCCCGGTTAGCACGGCACCAGGCGTCCCCGCGGCAGATCGTGCTGGCGGGGTGACCGCCGCGAGCGGTGAATGATGGTCCCACCACCAAGAGGCGAGGCCCGGCAAGCGTTCCGTCTCTGAGATCCTGTCGTACGCGAAGAATGAGGTCGGTGGGATCACTTGCCGACTTCACCGTCGTCAGGCCGTGTCGCAGGAAGGCCTGCAGCCTCTCCTTCAGCGCGCCATCGATGAACGCCCGAGTGTCCGCCTCGGTGATGCCCTGGAGCACGTGGACATGAGCGTCGATCAGACCGGGCAGGGCGGTCTTCCCTGTGCCATCGATCGTGACGGTGGCGTGTGCCGGCGGGGTCGCTTCGATGCTGAGGATCTTGCCGTCGGCGACGGTGATGGTCGCACGCTCAATGACGCGCGCGCCGGTGAACACACGCACGTTTGCGATCACGAGCTGGGCCGGCTGCTGAGCGGCTGCTACGTTCAGGAGACCCAGCCCGAAGACCCCGAACATCGCGAATCTGAGGTGGTGCATGACGGCCAATGTATCCCTTTTGCACGATCTCCTGGCGCTTGAGTCGCCGGATTGGCGCTGGCGGCATAAGGCCCGAATTCCAAGATTCGGGGGGGCCTCATCGCGCCAGTTCCGCGAACGCGTCCCCGACTCTCAGGGCGAGCGCAGACGTGTTCGTATGCGCGATGTTCGACATCACCACGACGACGACGCCGCTGTCGCGTAGCGTCATCATCGACGTCACCATCCCGCCCGCCAGCTCGCCGTTGACGCTGCCGCCGTTGGCCAAGCCGAAACGCACGAGGTCTGAAGGCGTGGAGTAGAACGCCATGGCGCCGGCGCAGCACGCCAGGTCACGCATATACATCAGCCGCCTTCCACGCCGTGGATCGTCCTTGGATCTCGGGACGAAAAACGTCGCGCGCTCGCCCGGCAATGGCTGCGCGCGGCCGATGCCGACCGGCCTGAGGATGACGTCGCGGATGATCCTGAAAAGCGGGAAGTCTTCCTCCGGCTCGCCGATATGCTCCGGGCTCCAGTCCGCTGCCGAGTCAGCGCCGGTGTTGATCAGCCCGAGCGGCGCAACGGCGGTCGCGGTGACCACGGACGCTGCCGTGCCGATGTTGAATCGCGTGTTCGGGGTGACGGGCGCGCGCGTTTCGACGTCCCTCCAGCCGAACCCTTCGGCCCAGACGATGTCGCCGCCGGCGCCAACTGCGATCGAAAGTCCAGGCAGGTTTTGCTCGGAGATCGCTGCCCGGACCAGCTGCCGAGCGCGGTCGGCCTCCGCCGCCCACTGCGGAGAGGGCGCTGGCTCGACGACCGACGGCACGTCCTGCGGCTGCGCGAAGAGAGGCGCTGCCACAACCGTCGCATGGGTCAGAAATGCGGCGAAGGTCGCAATGAGGGCGCCGACGGCAAGCGCGGTGCGGGCGGCCCACGCTGGCAGCCGGTTCCGCGCGGCTTTCACGCCGAGCACGACCGCGGCGAGCATGAACAGCAGGCCGATGACCGCGGCGCCAGGCGCATCGTCAGCGTCGGCGACATAGATGCCCATCGCCCCGAAGGCGAGGGCGAGGGCGATGAGAGCAAATGACTTCCCGGGACTCCCGACAATGGGGTTCATCTGTCCACTGTGACCGAGGCCCTGCCGGAAAGTCTTCACTGAACCGTGAGCGGACCGTGAGAATCGAATGAAGTCGTAGATCGCGGCGACGGTCCTGCCGTGGCAGAGGGCGGTCATTCTTCATCGAGCAGAGATGGGCAGTTTTCGGTGAGCGTCACACAGGAGTAGGATCGACACCGGAGGTTGCGTGCATGCCGGCATCGAGACGACACTCGAGCTCCATCGCGCCGCCGGTACTGCTCGTGGCCCTGCTGTCTGTGCATGCGGGCGGAGGACTCGTGGCGCAGCCAAGGGAGGGCCCCGATCCCGCGCAGCTGCAACGGCTGCGGGCGTACGCGAGGCAGTACCTGGCCACCGTGACGTCGGTCGTCGCGCACGAGCACTACGAGCAAAGCATCTCGGGACGGCGAACGACGCCTCGTTCCGTCGTCCTGCGGTCCGACGTGCTGATGCTTCACCCGCCTGGAAGCGGCGAGCCGGTGTGGTTCCGTGACGTCTACGAAGTCGACGGCCGGCCAGTGCGCGATCGCCAGCACCGCCTGCTTGGGCTGCTCGAGTCCAACGCTCCGGGATCGATCGACGCCATGCGAACGATCGCTGCGGAAAGCGCCAGATTCAATCTCGGGCGTGTGCCGCGCACGACGAACGTGCCCGACCTGATCTTCTCCTACCTGGTCGCGCCGCCAGAGCGCGTGACGCTGTCGTCGCCAAAGGACGTGACTCTGGCAGGGCAGCGGGTCAACCGGTTGCGCTTCGAAGAGGTCGGCACGCCAACGTCCGTGCGTAGCGCCTCAGGACGGGACACTCCCGGACGAGGCCGAATATGGATAGAACCGGGCACCGGTGTGCTCGTGCGAAGCGAGGTGATCCTGGGAGACGTGTATTCGTCGGTCACGACGACCGTCGACTCCTGCAGCATCCGCGGGTATCAGTGCGGATCCCCGGCCGCATGGAAGAGACATACCGGACACCGGGCGAATTTGGCGTCAGCAAGGCGACGTACACCGACGTGCGCATCTTCGCCGTCACGACCTCCGAACAGATCAGAAAGCCTCCGTCTGGCGTGCCATAGGCGTCAGGCGCGCCTGCGCGGCGGCCGGCGATCGAAGGGACGTCGCGCCGTCCGCGCGGCACGACGGTGCGCCTGACCGAACAGCCGGGCTCGGCAGCACGCGCGGGCCCCGCGCGTCGGACGTCACGAGCCAGTTGCGAAGTTCGTCCCAGACACCCAGCCACTTCACTCGCTACGCTCGCTCCTGGCTGCTCCGCAGGGCACGGTCGGCAGTCCTCCACCGTTCGCGCCCTCACCGCGGGATGTGAACGCTCACCGCGGGCCCGACGGGCGATTCGCGCCGGCCTGCACGAGCGCCTTCAGACGATCGATGGCGGATTGATCCTCGAGAGCCGTGACGTCGGAGCCCACCTCGCCGGTCGTCACGATCTCCTTCAGCAGCCGGCGCATGATCTTCCCGCTCGGTGTCTTCGGCATCGTATCGGTGAAGAACACGCGCTCCGGGAGCGCGATCTTGCTGATGTTGGCGGTGATCCGATCGCGAATCGCCTGCTCCAGGGCCGGCGACGCGGCGTGCCCGGATTTGAGGGTGACGAACGCCGTCGGCACCGTGCCCTTCACGGCATCCGGCATGCCGACCACGGCCACCTCGGCGACGCCGGCGCATTCCATGATGGCGCTCTCCATTTCCATCGTGCTCAGGCGGTGCCCCGCCACGTTGATGATGTCGTCCACGCGGCCAGTGACCCAGAAGTGCCCGTCGGCGTCGCGCACCGCCGCGTCGTTCGTGAAGTAGCATCCGGCCACCTGTGAGTAATAGCTCTTGATGTGCCGTTCGGGCTCCCTCCACAGACCGCGGAGCATCATCGGGAACGGCTCGACGGATCACGAGATTGCCGGAGACGTTTGTGCCCACCGGCCGGCCGGCGTCGTCCACGATGTCGAGCGAGGCGCCGAAGAACTCCGGACCGCACGACCCTGGCTTCATCGGCGTCAGCCAGGCGGCCCCGGACAGCGGGCAGCCGGCCAGCTCGGTCTGGCCCCACGTGTTGTTGAGATAGATGCGCTTGCGCCCGAGCTTCTCGTAGGTCCAGTGCCAGGCCTCGGGATTCAACGGTTCGCCGACGACGGCGACGACGTCGAGCGACGTCAGTTCGAACGGAGCCATCAGCGCTTCGCCGTGGCGCATCAACATCCGGAGTGCCGTCGGGGCCGTGAAGAGCTTCGTCACCTGATAGCGGTCGACGAGCTGGTAGAAGCGGTCGGGCGTCGGGTAGTCCAAGGCGCCCTCGTAGACGATGGTCGTGATCCCGTTCGACAGCGCCCCGACGATGCCCCAGATGTGAAGGGTGAGCCAGCCGATATCGGCCGTGCACCAGAGCACGTCCCACGGGTGCAGGTCGAGGTGGTACCTGGCATAGAGGTAGTTGTTCACTACGAAGGCGATGCCGGAGTGGACGATGCCCTTCGGCTTGCCGGTCGTGCCGCTGGTGTAGAACACGATGCCAGGCTCGTTCGCCTCCATCGGTTCCGGAGGACACACGGACGAGGCGCCGGCCATCAGGTCCTGCCACCAGTGATCGCGGCCCTCGCGCATCGGTACCGCCGTGCCGGTGCGGCGGATGACGACGACGGCCTCGACACTGGCCAACTTTTCGATCGCCTCGTCCACGGTGGCTTTGAGCGGCACGACCTGCCCCCGCCGGCAGGCGCCGTCGGCCGTGATGACGACCTTCGGCTCGTAGGCCTCCAGCCGATCGCGCAGCGACCGGGCCGAGAATCCCGAGAACACCGTATTGAACAACGCGCCGATGCGCAGGCAGGCCAGCACCGCCACGATCGCCTCGGCCAGGTTGGGCGTGAAGATGCCGACTGCGTCGCCTTTGGCCACCCCGAGGCGCTTGAGCACGTTGGCGCAGCGGTTCACTTCCAGCGCGAGCATGCGGTAGGTGTAGAAGCGCGTCTGCCCGTCTTCACCCTCCCAGATCAGGGCGAGGCGATTGTCGTCGCCGCGCGAGAGATGGCGGTCGAGCAGGCTGAGGGTCGGATTGCTGATGCCGCCCACGAAGTACTTGAAGTGCGGGAAGTGCCCTTCGCGCACCGTCTCCCACGGTCTGATCCAGTCCAGTTCGGCGGCGATTTCGGCCCAGAAGGCGTCGGGGGCCTCGCGCGAGCGTCGCAGCATGGCGTCGAAGGCCACCACGCTGCCGGCGTGCGTTCGCGCCGCTCGATCCGGATCGGGTCGGTACACCGGGCTGTCTGCGATCATGTTGTCGCCGCCAACGCTGCATCGGATGCCGCACCACCGCCGAACGATTGCCGACGCCGTTACCGGCTGCTCGTCGCCGACTTGGGCGTCACCTTCAGCAGCTTGCCGTTGGCGCCTTCGGTGAGCACGTAGACCGCGCCGTCGGAAAACACCTGGACGTCGCGGATGCGCGCGCCCAGGTCCAACAGCAGCGGCTCCTCGTTGATCACCTTGTCGTCCTTGCTGAGTTCGAGCCGGAACAGGGCCTGACCCGCCAGCGCGCCGACCAGGGCACTCGACTTCCACTGCGGGAACAGATTGCCCCTGTAGAAGGCCAGGGCCGACGGAGCGATCACCGGGTCCCAGTAGTAGCGCGGCTGCTCCATGCCGGGCTTCTCCACAATCGCGTCGCCGATCTTCGTACCCGGGTAGTTGATGCCGTGCACGATCACCGGCCAGCCGTAGTTCTTGCCCTTCTCGATGATGTTCAGCTCGTCACCACCCCGCGGGCCGTGCTCCACTTCCCACAGCCGGCCGTCGGGCGCGAAGGTCAGCCCCTGCGGCGTCCGATGACCCATGGACCACGTGCCCGGCAGGCCCAGCGACGGATTGCCGGGCGCCGGCTTGCCCTCGGGCGTGATGTGAATCACCTTGCCCAGATAGGTGTCCAGGTGCTGCGCCTGCAACGGGAGTGGATCGCCGGTTGAGCGATCGCCCACCGCGACGAAGAGATTGCCGTCCTTCGGATCGACGGCGATGCGGGAGCCCGACTGCGACACCGCGCGATTGGTGAACGGAGCGGCCTGGAAGATGGTGGTGACGTTCGAGATCGCGCCAGCGTCCTCGTCCAGGATTGCGCTGTCGACCGCGTGGGCGCAGGTCGCGGCGTCGATGTTCCGCAAGTAGACGAAGAAGATGCGATGGTTGCTGGCGAAGTTCTTGTCGAGCGCCACGTCGAGCAGGCCCGCCTGGCCGCGGAAGTACACCGGCGGCATGTTCGCCGTGATCGTGTGCAGCGGGGACCCGTCCTTGTCCAGGATCCGCAGCCGGCCGGCCTTCTCGGTGATGAGGAAGCGGCCACTCGGCAGCAGCTCCACGGCCCACGGCACGTCGAGTCCGCTGGCGATGGTCGTGACCTCGACGTCCACCGTCTTGTGATACGGCGCATGGGTCTGGCCGGGAAAGACCGGATGATCGGTGTCGAGCTCTGGCGGGCGGCGGTCGACGGGCTGCCCTTCCACCGTGAACTTCTCGAACGTCGGGCGCACCCGGGCAGGCGCAGGGGCCGGCGGGGTCTGGGCCAGGACGGGCGCAGTAATCGTCGCAAGGCCGGCGACCACGAAGGCGATGGCAAGTCGTGTCATGTCAGTTTCCGTTGGACTCTACCAAGGTCATCCGTTCCGACGATGCGCACTACGAAGTATAGCGGCCTCACCCTTTCGCTGCTCCGTCGCTGTGGTAACGTGCCGCGCCGGAGCCATCCATGCGGCACAACGACGCTGCACTCATCCATTCGCGCGTTCCTTCGTCCGATCGCTCCCCCGTTGCACTCGCGCTTGGCGTGGCCACGCTGGCCGCGTCCATTGCCCTGGCCACGCCGGCCAGGCCACAGTCGCCGCCAGCCGATCCGCTCGTGAAGGAAGGCGCCACCCTCTCGGTCGCACGGCACACGTGGGTCATCCCCGACGGCGACGTCGGCCTCGTGCCGAACGTCGGCATCATCGCCGGCTCGCGCGGTGTGCTGGTCATCGACCCGGGCCTCGGCCGCCGCAACGGCGAGACGGTCCTGCGCGAGGTGGCCAAGGTAGCCGCCGGCCGAACGCTGTTCGTGGCCTCGACGCACTTCCACGCCGAGCACACGACTGGAATACTGGCGTTCCCGCCCTCCGCCACCTACGTCAACTCGAACACCCAGGAAGCCGATACGCCGCTGGCGGCGCGCAGCTGATCGCCACGTTCGCGAAGCGCTCGCCGGCCACCGCCGACTTGTTGGCCGGCGCCACACAGCGCAACGCCAACGTCACGTTCGACGGCACGTATCGCCTCGACCTCGGTGGCGTCCACGTGCAGTTCATGGAAGTCGGACCAGCGCACACGCGCGGCGATACGGTGTTCTTCGTCGAAGAAGATCGCGTCCTGTTCTCCGGCGATGTGGTGATGAACAATTCGTTCGTGGCGGCCGGTGCCGCGGCCAGCATGCGCGCCTGGCTGGCGGCCTTCGATCGCTTCGATGCGCTGAAGCCGGCCGTCGTCGTGCCGTCGCATGGTGCGGTCGGCGGCGCGTCGCTGATTGCCACGTGCCGCGAGTTCATGGAGGCCATCCGCACACGAGCGGCGGAACTGAAGGCGGCGGGGACATCGGCAGACGACACGGCCGCACGAGTGCAGAAAGAGCTCCAGGCGAAGCATCCGAGCTGGCCGCGCGCCAACGGCATTGCCGCCGCGGCACGGTCGGCCTATGCGGAGGCGCCGTAGGGCCTGCGTGCCTAACCCTGCAGTTCAGTTCGGACGGGATAGATGCTATGCCAGCGCGACCGTCATCGCGGCACGGTGTCCATCACCGGCGCGCCCGCCTTTACCGGCCTCAGCGTGATCTCTTTCACGTCCACGGTGGACTGGGTCACGTCAATCTTGATGTCGTCTGCGGTCCAGATCGCGCGGTTCTCGGAGACGATGGCACCGCGCACGAAGTACGTCGCGCTCCCGAGGAGTTTGTAGCGTTCCAAGGTGATCTCGAACGACACTGGCGACTGCTTGCCCTCGAGATCGATCCGATGATCGGCGGCCGCCGGAGCGTCTGGGAGCGCCGGCAGATGGCGCAGCTCGATGACCGCGCGGCTGCCGGGAGGCAGCGACGCGCCGGCCTCGTAGGTCACCGAGCCCTTGATCGTCAATGTCTGCATCTGGTCGTCAGCGGCCGAGCGCGCCACGGGAGTGGCGACCGTCCACCCCGCGAGCAGGATGATTGAGAGACTGACTCGAAGCATGGGCGTGTCCTTTTTCTGAACCGTCATCTGATCCTGCGCCACGACCGGCCGCCCGAGGTCGGGGCGTGCGTGCCGAGCATTCTGCACCTCCGGCAGAACCTTCGCAAGCACATCGCCAGGTTCTGGAGGAACACGTGCGACACTCAGCTTGAGGAGGTGCCTCGTGAAGCGATTGCTGTTCGCAGCGCTGAGCGTAGGATTGCTGTCCAGCCAAGGGTCAGCACAGCAGTCCACGCGCAGGGTCGGTTGAAGGCGTGTGGCGGGTTGTGGAAGCGGCGATCACGGGCCCTGGAGCCCGCACGATCGCATTCGCCGAGCGACCCAACCTGACCATCATCACCGCCAGACACTACAGCCGAGTCGAAGTTCAGGCGGATGGGCCGCGACCGCTTCTCGCGGACGTGGCCAAGGCGAGCGCCGACGACTTACGGGCCGTGTGGGGACCGTTCGTCGGGGAGGCCGGGACATACGAGGTGACACCCGGCGGTCTCATCACGATGCGGCCGATCGCCGCGAAGAACCCCGCGGTGATGGGTCCAGGAGTGTTCATCACCTACTCGTACAAACTGGATGGCGACACGCTGTCATTGACTCAACAGCGAAACCAGAGTGGCCCGTTCGCCAATCCGTTCACACTCAAGTTAGTGCGCGTCGAATGACGCCAACCAAGGGAGGAATCGTCTCGTTCCAACCCTGCGGTGTCTTCTAGCATCTAACTGCCCGTTCGTCGTCAGGGACTTCGCCCTTCAGCCTCGGGAGACCTCCCCATGGGCCGTTTGGTGCGCGCATTCCCACTCGCGCTCTACCTCTCATCAGCCGCGGTTGCGTCTCAGGACCCTGGCGCGACCGCGGTCGCGCAGAACAACTCCGAAGCCGCCCTCCTGACTCGCATCGACTCGCTCGCGACTGGGGAAGCCAAAGCGGGACTCTTGAGCGGAGTCATTCTCGTTGCCCGCGGCGATCGCATCCTTCTCCATCGTGCCTACGGTTTCGCCAGCTGGGAGTTGCAGGCACCGGCCACTCCAGCGACTCGATTCGGCATCGGGTCCATCACCAAACCAATGACCGAGACGTTGGTCGAGATGCTCGCGGCTGAGGGCCGCCTGGATCTCGACGCTCCGGTCAGCCGGTATCTCGGATCGTTTCCTGCAGGTCCGAAGGGTGGGCTGGTGACGATTCGTCACCTGGTCGACCACCGCTCGGGAGTGCCCCATCGCGTGACCAACGCGATGGAGGAGACTGTGCCGCTCCATCCGTCGGACATCGTCGAACGCGTTCGGGCCAAGGGACTGCTCTTCGAGCCCGGCACGCAGGACCTGTACAGCAGCGCGGGCTTCAGCTGCCTGGCCAGGGTCATTGAGCTGATCGAGGGGAAGCCGTTCGACGCAGTTCTTCGCGATCGGATCTTTCGGCCAGCCTCGATGGCGACGGCATCCGGTGAAACCGGTCAGCAGTTGATGCCGCAGCGCGCGCTCCCGCATCGGTTGGGGGCCAGCGCAGGCGCCGTCGTGGTTGCCAGCGCCCCGTTCAAGCATCTGGGATTTCTCACCGGCGCAGGCTCGGTCTACGCGACCGCCGAAGACCTTTTCCGGTTCGTTCGTGCGTCGCGGCAGGGGGTCTTCGGACCTGCCGGAAAGACCCGAACCGCCGAGAGCGGCGACCAGGCGTGGCGAAGTTGGTACGGACGGACGGATGGCTACGAGGCCTCGGTCGACCTGCTACCGGCTGAGGACGTGACCTTCGTCTTCCTGAGCAACCTGCGATCCGCGGCCAACTGGCAGGTTCGCGAACAAGTGAAGAACCTGCTGGTGGGCCGCGAGGTCGCCGCCATCCTCCGGCCACCGCCACCACTCGCCGCTTCGTTCGAGACACCCGACGCCGTTCTGGGGTCGTATGGTGACCCATCCGATCCGATCGTGGTCGCTATGGTCGACGGCCATCTCTTTCGCGATGAGAACGAGTTCTATCCGATCGCGGATGGACGCTATTACATTCCGGCCAGCGGTTCCACGTTCCGCTTTCGACGGACGAGCGATGGGATCGTGGATGGCATCGTCACGGTGAGTCCATGGGCGCCCGGTACGGAAAGGCTCGCCCTCAGACTGCCGGGGCACCAGTGACGCGGTTCAGGCTCGTCGCGAGCGGATTCTGCCTCCGCGATAGGAATGCGTTACGTGGCTGGATATACTTCGCCCGGAGCGTTCCATGCCGCAGTCGCCTTCGTCGTTCGCTCTTGGCGGGACCGTGCTCATAGCGCTGCTGAGCGCACATCACCCCACGGTTACTCGCGTATCGGCGGCGCAAACGACTGCCACGCAGAGCAAGCCGGCGCCGTGCGAAACGCTGGCGGCCGTTACGCTGCCGGACGCGAAGATCACGAAGGCGGAGCGTGTCGAGGCCGGCGCGTTTGTCGCGCCCCCGCTGCCGCCGGGGCCGCCGGTGTCGGTCGACTACACGACACTGCCGGCGTTCTGCCGCGTGGCAGCGACCGCGTCGCCAACGGCGGACTCGGCGATCAAGTTCGAAGTGTGGATGCCCGCCCAGGGGTGGAACGGCAAGTTCGTCGCCGTCGGGAACGGCGGTTTCGCCGGCATGATTTTCTACTTCGCAATGGCCGAGCCTCTGCGCCGAGGCTATGCGGTGGCCGGCTCCGACACGGGCCACGAAGGTGACCAGGCCGACGCCAGCTTCGCGGTCGGACATCCCGAGAAGCTCGTTGATTTCGCCTGGCGCGCCGTGCGCGAGATGACCGTGAAGTCCAAGACACTGGTCACGGCGCATTACTCCGTGCCCCCGCGCCGATCCTATTGGGTCGGCTGCTCGTCCGGTGGAAGGCAGGGGCTCAAGGCGGCACAGCGCTTCCCGGATGATTTCGACGGCATTTCCGCCGGCGCACCCGCCAACAACTGGGTTTCGCTGATGGCGTACGGGGCAAAGGTGCAGCAAGTGATCACGAATCCCACCGCGGGGCTGGGGCGGTCGCAGCTGGCGCTGCTCAAAGGGGCCGCGATTGCGGCCTGCGACGCCCGCGATGGCGTCACTGACCGCGTCGTCGAGGATCCGCGCAGCTGCACGTTCGATCCGGGGACGCTCGCGTGCACGCCCGGCAACTCATCGGCGTGTCTGACGCCCCCCCAGGTGGAGGCTGCGCGCTCGATCTACGCCGGCGTCGTCAATCCCCGCAGCGGTGAACGGATTTTTCCGGGACCCGCTCCGGCGGGAGAGCTGCAGTGGGGCGCGTATGCGCCGGGCGTTTTCCCGATCGCGGCAAACTACTGGCGCGACCTGGTCATTCGCGATGCGACATGGAGTCCAGCACAGCTCGACCTGGACAAGGATCTGGCGCTCGCGCGGTCGCTCGACACCGCGGGCATCGACGCGACCGATCCGAATCTCTCCGCCTTCGTCCCCGCCGCGGAAAGCTGCTGCTCTGGCACGGCTGGACGGACGGACTGATCCCGGCGCAGAGCACCATCGACTACTACGACAAGGTCCGGGCGACGATCGGAGCCGAGCGGGCCAATGACTCGATGCGGCTCTTCATGGCGCCCGGCGTCGACCATTGCTCCGGCGGCGAAGGGACGTTCCAGATCGACGCGCTCGAGGCGATTGACACGTGGGTTGAGAGTGGGAAGGCGCCCGAGCAGCTGGTGGCCAGTCGCCCTCTGGCAGGCGGCGTCAGGCGCACGAGGCCTCTTTGCTCGTATCCACAGGTCGCGCGCTATCGCGGCCAGGGCAGCACCGACGAGGCGAGCAACTTCGCCTGCGAGCCGCCACGACCGCGCTGAGATGCAGACAGTGCCTCGGGCGGTCGCCGCAGGTGTGGCCATCGTCGTGGCAGCGTTTGCGAGCGCCTGCCAGGGCGATCGGCCAAGCGACGTGGCGCAACGGCCGGCAGCGGCAGAGATCACGTGGCGCGAGATCGGCACCTGGTCGGGGCGTCTCAGCCAACAGACCGAGTCGTTCGAGGTCTCGACCACTCCGATGCGTCTGCGCTGGCAGACGACGAGCGAGACGTCCGCCGGCGCCGGACGCCTGACCGTGACGCTGCACAGCACCGCGTCGGGGCGTCCGCTCCAGACGATCGTGGATGCGCACGGGATCTCGTCGGCTACCGTGAACGTCGCTGATGAGCCGCGGTGGGCCTACTTCGTGATCGAGGCGGCGAACGTCGAGTGGCAGATGACCCTGGAGCAAGCCTTCGCGAGCGGTCCGCGTTGACCAGCAGGACCCCTGCGGCGTTGATCAGGTTCGGAACGTCCGGCCCAGGCAAGTCCGAACGACGTTCAGAGCCGTGACGGCTGTTAAGAGCTTTTGGCCGTCTAAAGTGTCCAGCGGCCGCAGTCGAGCGGCTGAGGAGGGGTCATGCGGGCTCACAAATCTGCTGTCTTCGCACTCATCGCGTTCTCCCTTGAAGCATTGCCAGCGGGGGCGCAGGACGCAAAACCCGTCGAAGTCACGCCGTATGTGGCGATTGGTTCGGCCGGGGCATCTCCCGTCGGCGCCGCCGTCACGTTCCCTGTCACCTCGACGCTCAGTATCGAAACAGATGTTGCATATCATCGTGGCGAAGGCGACATCCACGCGCTGAGTACAAACGTCAGTCTCCTGTATTTCCTTCCGCGCGTCGGCAAAGCGGCACCGTATGTCGTCGGGGGAGTTGGGCTCGCGCAATACGGCGCGCCCGTTTACACCTCCAACGGTCCTCCGATCGGCACCGTGTCGAGCGTGGCCCTGACAGTGAACGCTGGAGGCGGCCTGAAGATGCCAATGAACGAAAAGCTGGCTTTGCGAACCGATGCCCGGTGGTTCAAGTCCTTTGGCCGTTACGGTTCGGAGCAGTTTCGCGTGGCTCAAGGCATCTCCTTCGACGTCGGCAAACGGTAGAGTCCGCCCGCGCGTCCGTGGAGTCCTCTGCCGATCAGCGCACCAGTCACGCATCGCGGATCGACCTCGTCGATCTCGGCCGCGGCGCCATCATGGCGCTCATGGCGCTCGACCACACGCGGACGTTTCTGACCGACGTCTCGTTCGCGCCCACCGACCTGGCACGGACGTATCCGGCGCTGTTCTTCACGCGCTGGACCTCGCAGGACTGCACACCGCTCTTCCTCTTCCTGGCCGGTGTCGGCGCGTTTCTGATGACGCGCCGGCGCACACCGCGCGAGGCCGCATGGCTGCTCGCGACGCGCGGCCTGGTGCTCGTCGCGCTCGAGATGACGGCCGTGCGGTGGGGTTGGTACTTCAACTTCGACTACCGGCACACGAGCCCGCAGATCCTGTGGGCGATCGGCGTGTCGATGGTCGGGCTGGCGCCGCTGGTGTGGCTGCCGTCACGCGTCGTCGGCGGCATCGGCATCGCCGTCGTGGCGCTGCACAACCTGTTCGGCCCGATGCTGAGCGCCGCGTCCGGCGGCCACTGGCTCTGGGCACTGCTGTACGAACGGGGGCGCGAGCTCACGATCGCGCCTGACGTCGTCTTCGTCGTGAACTTCCCGCCGCTGCCGCTCTTCGGATTGATGGCCGCCGGCTACGGATTCGGCGAGATCCTCGGCTGGTCCGCGCCGGAGCGACGCCGAGCCATGGTGCGGCTGGGCGCGGCGCTGACGGCCGCCTTCGTGGCCCTGCGCACATTCAATGTCTACGGCGACCCGGTGCTGTGGGCGCCCCAGCAGGACGTGGCGCACTCGGTGATGTCGTTCTTCCTGCTCACCAAACATCCGTTGTCGCTGCTCATGACGCTGGCCACGGTCGGGCCCGCCCTCATCTGGCTCGGCGTCGTGAGGGCGGATCGTCCTGTCTGGCGTGGCCTGGTCACGATTGGACGCGTGCCGATGTTCTTCTACCTCGTGCACGTTCCGGTGATCCATGCCATCGCGCTGGGCCTCTCGCTGGCGCGGTACGGCGACGCCACGTGGCTGCTGACGAGTCCCTTCGATCGGCCGGCCTCGGCGGCGCTTCCCGCCGGCTGGGGATTCGGTCTACCCGGCGTGTACCTGTGGACGATCGCGGTGCTCGCGCTGCTCTACCCGGCGTGCCGGTGGTACGGCGATCTCAAGTCCCGGACACGCTCGCGGGCGCTCAGTTACCTCTGAGCCCGATTCGCCCCCGCATCAGGCCGCGTCAACAACGGGTCACCACGCCGCGGGTCCCATCGACCGTCACCTCGTCTCCATCCACCAGGCTGGACGTGGCGTTCGCCGCCGCCACGACGGCCGGAAGTGCGAACTCGCGGGCGACAATCGCCGTGTGCGACAGCACGCTGCCGGTGTCGGCGACGACCGCACCGGCCCGTCGAAACACCATCGTCCAGGCGGCCGACGTCGTCTGACACACCAGCACCTCGCCCGCGCGCAGCGTGTGCAGCTGGTCGGCTGTTCGAATCACTCTGACCCGCCCCCGGTAGACGCCGGACGACACGCCAATGCCCACGATTGAGCTCCCGTTCGCCTTGGGCGGCGCGGTCAGCTCATGCTCCATCCTCCACAGGATGGCGCGGTTGATCCGACGCGCCGGCACGGGGAGCCCGCGCAGGTCAGGCGCCTTTCCCGGCTCAGGGCCGTAGGTCATCGGTCCGGGGTTCGCTCGCACCCACGCGTGCTCGGCCTTGCGGCGGGACACGATGCGACGGACGTCGAGGCGGGTTCGAAGGCCTCGTGTAACTCGTCTGCGGTGAGCATCACCGCCTCCTCAGCACGCCCCAGTAGCCCCAAGGCTGACCAGTCTCCGCCCCGCTTCGAGGGCGACGCGTCGAAGGAGGCCCGTCGGAAGCTGATCGGTGAGGAGCACGTTGTCCTCCCGAAGCGGATACACGCGTTCGGCGTAGGCAAGCGCCGCATCGAACCGTTGCCTGGCGGACCCAGTCAGCTGCGTTCGCGCCTCCTCCACGAGTGCCACTCTGGCCGCCGACAGGTCGCGCTGCCCGTCGTCGCTCAGGAGATCGGCGATCAAATCCGCCACCAGCTGCGGTTGATCCGCCACGGTCGGACAGCCCGCCTCTGGACCAATCGGACGCAGCCCCCAGAATTGAAGGTAGTGACGGAGTTCCTCCGCCACTGGAGGATCGATGTCGTCCAGTCGCTGCAGGATGTCCGGCGTTCTGGCCTCCAGCAGTTGTCGTGTCGCGGGCCGCTGGCCGGCGCGACGAGCGAGCGCAGCGAGTTCGTCGGTCGACGCCGTCGAGGTGTTCGACAGTCCCTGCAGCAACCCGATGGTCTCTCTGCAGGTCCCACCCGAGCAGTTCTTCGCACGCGACCGCCAGCTCGTAGAGGCCCACTGTGTGAGGTATGAACAGAGTGAAATGCAGCTGCAGACACCGGGCATAAAAGGCTTTCAGGTCCTCGAGGTGCCGGAATAGCGCCGCGTCGTCCAAGGCGGCGAGGTCCACTGCGGCGTGCTGTTCGATCTCGCGCCGCAGACGAGGCCGGTGGTTGGAGACCCATTCGGCCGGCACCGACTCGAGCTTTCCCGCACCAACCGCCAGGGCGGCCGCCCGCAGCTTGCGGCGCATCGAGGGGACGACACGAACCACGAGACCGAGCAGCCACCATGGTGGCGGGTTCTTGCCCCCGTCATCAGGTTCGACGTGGATATAGGGTTCGTGGCCAATCACCCTGAATTGCATGCTGTCGGGTAGCAGCCCCCACGTCGCGATGGCATCGGCGAGGAACTCGTCCGCGCCGTGAAACTGGTACTGGTTGCGAAGGGGGACAGCGGCTCGGCGAAGTGGGCGGCATCCTTCTGCCACGAGCCTTTCGGCGCTTCGATGTCAGGGGCGATCGGCAGGGCCGTAATCGGCCGAGACTGCAGCAGCCACAGCCGATCGCCCGCGACCGCCCACTCGACGTCCTGTGGCGCGAGGCGAGCCGCTTCAGCTTTCCGCGCGAGCGCGGCCACGCGCCGGGCGACTTCTGGCCCGATGGCCTTCTGTGGCTGCGCGATCGCCGTTGCCTGCTCGTGGGTGACGAGCCATTCGTCGGCGTCGACGGCGCCGCTCACGAGCTTGTCTGCGAGACCCCGCGTGGCACTCACGCGCACCTCGTCACGGTTGCCGGTGAGCGGATTGGCCGAGAACGCAACGCCCGCCGCCTCGGCCTCGACCATCTGCTGCACGAGAACCGCCATCGGGCGAACTGCATAGCCGTAGCTCGCGATGCGCCCGTCATGTGCCGACTTCACGCAGGCCGCTGCGGCATCCAGCACGGCCTCGGCACCCCGCACGTTCAGCACCGTGTCGTATTGCCCGGCGAACGACGCGTCGGGCAGATCCTCGGCCAGGCCGGATGAGCGGACGGCGACCGGCCCCTCACCGAGTCGAGCGAGCGCCGCAGCGATATCGTCACGAGTCGCCTGGACGCCGGCCGGAATCACGAAGCCGTCGGGTACATCGAACCCGAGGTTTCGCAACATAGCGAGGGCCGCCGCCTTGTGCCCGCAAGCCCCGGCGTCAGTGGCGGCATCGAGTGCGAGCAGGCTGGACATTGGCGGGACCCTAATTTCGGCGACGTCGTGTCGCATTGGTGCCTCCTTGTGAACGAGGGGACGACGGCTGGCGCTGGCGGCGCGCGTGCCGATGGCGGCATCGAGCAGCGTGCGGGTTGCCCAGGCGCTGGCTGCGGCCGCCTCCTCGGTGGACAGTCCGCACTGCTCGGTCAGCAGATGCCAACCCATCGTCGAGACGAACATCCGAATGGCCGCGGTCACCTGCCGCGGCGTGACTGGTGTTCGTCCGGACTGCTCGCGCGCAATGAGCTTTTCGGCCATCAGCGACCGATTGCGCCAGGCCGTCATCGGCCGGCGGTTCCCAATCATCAGCATCACGTAGGCGCGGGCGTGTCGGTCGCGCAGCGCCAGCGCCCGATACAGGTCCTCCACGAGTAGCGGGAGCGACGCCAGCGACCAGGTGGGCTCGGGCGTCCCGCTGCTCTCCGCCAACAACTCGTCCACATAGTCCGAGAACGCGTCGCAGAGCGCCTCGCGCGTCGGGAAGTGGTTGTAGATGGTGCGGTGAGTCACCCCGGCCCGGTCAGCCACCGCCTGAACCGAAAAGCCGATCCCGTCTGCTTCCAGGATGACGTCGGCCATGGCCTCGAGGATGGCGCGTCGGGTCCGCTGACGAGTGCCGACTCGGAGAGATGATTTCATAAGTTATAAATTTTCTGCACATGCTATGCATGTCGCCTTGGGCTTGTCAACTCTCGGAGGCCCGCCACCCGGTGAGGGCGGGATATGGGTTTCCGCGCTGAACCGATCGAGCGCCGGCGCCTCTGGCGTGAAAGGGTAGCCACAGCAAACCGGGAATGGCAGAGCCGGGTCCAGGGAGGACGCGTCGATGGTCATGGGTCTCACCGCGCGCGCGGTCGTTTTCACCGTCGTGACGCTGCTGCCCGCGGCGGCCGCGGCGGAGCCGCTGGGCACCTTCACCTGGCAACAGCAGCCTTACTGCAACCGCCTGACCCTCACGGTCACGGTGACCGGGCAGGTATTCACGCTGGACGGCTTCGACGACGGCTGCGGCGCCGAGGTGCGTTCTACAGCCACAGGCGTGGCCACACTCAATCCGAACGGTTCGGCCAGCCTCGGCATCTCGATGATGGGGAGCGGCGGCGGCGCGGCGCAGCTCGGAGCGACGATCAACCTGACGACGCTTAGCGGCACCTGGAACGACAACTTCGGCGGCAGCGGTTCGTTTGTGCTCAACGGCGCCGAGCCGGGCGATCCGCGACCGGCCCCGCACATCAGCTATCCACATGCGGGCGGCTATTTCGCCTCGACGACCTTCGGCGGCGGGTTCTTCTTCGGCCGCGGCTACCGCGGTGCGGCCGCGGCGCCGACCGCGACGCGGTTCGGGGACAGCATCACGCGATTCGGGGGCGGCGGCCATACTGGCCAGGCGTTCAACTGGCCAACGGCCCAGATCACCTTCCAGGCCGCCGAGGACTGGACCCCGACGGCCAATGGCACCAGGATGCTGTTCGACACGACGGGGATCGGCGCCACCTTTTCGACCACGAGGATGGTCATTGAAAACAATGGGTTCGTCGGCATCGGCATCGGCGAACAGCGGCCGGATGACCTCCTCGACATCCGTGGCGACATTCGCATCGGCGTCGGTGGAACGAGCGGCTGCGTCAAGAACCGCAATGGCGGCACGATCGTCGGCACGTGTGCCTCGGACGAGCGCTTCAAGCGCGACGTCCGACCCTTCGGGGACGTGCTCGACCGGGTGGCGTCGCTGCGGCCGGTCGGGTTCTCATGGCGCGCGGACGCGTTCCCCGGCCGTGGGTTCGGCCCCGATTCGGGAAGCCGGGCTCCTCGCCCAGGAGGTTGAGCAGGTGCTGCCCGAGCTGGTGGCCACCGGCGCGGACGGCTTCAAGGCGGTGAACTACAGCCAGTTGCCGTTGCTGGCGATCCAGGCAATCAAGGAGCTCAAGGGCAGGAACGACGAGCTCGAAGCCCGCGTGGCGGCACTGGCGGCGCGGCTGGCGGCGCTCGAGGCTACGAACCGCCAATGACTCGGGGGCGGGCCTCCGTTCCGGCGCGGCCGTCAACCATCTTGCGACGTCCGGCGTCCAAACCTATGGCACCCGTTCAATTGCCAACCGGGAAGGACGCACGATGCGCACACTCCGTCTGCAGGGAATCCTTGTCGCTCCCGCCGCCTACCTGTTTCTCACCGCCGCCGCCGGCGCCCAGACGGCCGACCTCTCGGCCGCCGTCGACATCGACAACTTCGCCCGCGTGAACGCCACCTACTTCCGCGGCGCCCAGCCCGACGGTGACGACTATGCCGCCCTGGCGTCGCTTGGCGTCAAGACGGTGATCAACCTGATCGGCGACGAGGATCTTGACGCGGCCGAGCAGCGCGCGGTCGAAAGCCGCGGCATGCGCTATGTCCACATCCCGATGACCACGCATGAGCCGCCCACGGCTGAGCAACAGCAGCTGTTTCTGTCGATTGTGAACGCGGCCGAGCACCAGCCCGTCTACGTGCACTGCGTCGGCGGCCGGCATCGCACCGGCGTCATGACGGCCGTCTATCGCATGACCAACGACGGCCTGACCGGGAAACAGGCGTTCACGGAGATGAAGCGCTTCAAGTACGGGTTGGATTTCCTGCACCCGGAGTTCAAGCAGTTCGTCTACGAGTTCAAACCGGCCGAGCAGTCGGCGACCGTCGCGGTAGCCACCCAGCAGCAGTGAGCAGCCCGAGGACGCGGCACTAAGAACCGACGACACGGCCCGGCGACGGGGCTATCCTCTGCGGATGCCCTGTCGTCGTGTCTTCCCGGCACTCCTCGCCTTCCCTGTTCTCATCGCCCTCGCCGGCTGCAGCGCCGCGCCGGTGCCGGCCGCCGCCGCGGCCGGCGTCGACATCGATCGCGATCTGCTCGATGTCACCATCGCCAAGCTGCACGCGTTGTACGACGCGAAGACCTACACGGTGACCCAGGTCGTGCAGTGGCACCTCGCCCGCATCGATCGCTACAACGGCGTCTACGGCGCGATCGAAACGCTGTTCCGCGACGAGGCGCTGGCCGAGGCCGCCCGGCAGGACGCCGCCACTGGCGCGGCGCGCGGGCCGCTCTGGGGCGTGCCGATCGTCGTCAAGGCCAACACCAGCATCAAGGGCCGCGTCACCACGGCCGGGTGGGCCGGGTTCACGCGTCCGGGCGTCGAGCTCGTCGCCGCCGAGGACGCCACGGTGGTGGCGAAGTTCAAGGCCGCCGGCGCCATCGTCCTCGGGCACACCAACATGCCCGACTTCGCCAACAGCGACACCAACCGCAGCAGCTCGTTCGGCCGCACCGGCAATGCCTACGACGTGCGGTTCTCGCCCGGTGGGTCGTCTGGCGGCACGGTCACGGCCGTCGCCGCCAACATGGCCGTGCTCGGCAACGGCACCGACACCGGCAACTCGATTCGGATGCCGGCGGCGACGAGTGCCCTGGTCGGCGTGTATCCCACGCGCGGCCTGGTGAGCATCGCCGGCATCGCGCCGCTCGATTGGCTCCTCGACAACACCGGCCCGATCGCGCGAACGACGGCGGATGCCGCCATCGCGCTGGCCGTCATGGCCGGCGAGGACCCGCTCGACGCGCGCACCGTCGGGTCGGCGGCACGGGCACAACCCGCCCCCGACACGGCGTTCCTGAAGGCCGATGCGCTGAAGGGCAAGCGCTTCGGCGTCCCGGCGTTCGTCCTGGCCGGCGACGGCGTGCCGTTCCACGGCATCCCGGCCGCCGTGCCGGCCGCCGCGGCCGAGCAGCTGCGCCGGGCGGCGGACATGGCGCTGCGGCCCGAGACCCGCGAGATGTTCATGAAGGCCGTGGAGGCCCTGCGCGCCGCCGGCGCCACCGTGGTGGTCGACGACACGATCCTGCCGGTGGCGTTCGCCCGCACCGCGAGCCGCGTCGCCACCTACGCCTACATGCGCGACGGCACCGACCGCTTCCTGGCCCGCTTCGGCCCGCCCGGCTATCACTCGGCCGCGGAGTATGAAAAGGCGGCCGGACAGCCCCTGTTCACATCGGCGATTGGCACCGAGGACTTTTTCCGGCTGATGGGCGGCGTGCGGATCGATCAGCGTCGGCTCGACGCCGATCCGGCGGCCGAGCGCGATTACCACGGCCCGCAGCGCGCCACCCTGGCCGCGTATCTCGAGCCGCTCGATCGCCTGCAGCTCGATGGCTACGTCTACCCGGCGATCCAGATGCCGCCGCCCGACGAGTCGATGCCACAGGACGGCCGGCTGAGCGAGGGACCGCATTCCGCCACCAGCTGGGTGAACATGATCGGCGTCCCGGCCGTCGTGGTGCCCGCCGGCTTCTACGCGAGCGGGCTGCCCTTCGGGCTCGAGTTCTCGGCCCGTCCCTGGCGGGACGGCGATCTGCTGGGCATCGCCCACGCGTGGGAACAGTCGACGCGGCTGCGTCGCCCGCCCGTGCTCGTGGAGGCAGGGTTGCTGGCCATCACCCCGGCGCGGGCCAGGTGAACCCGACTACTTTCGCGCGATCAAGAGTGTCTGCGGCGTCGGTAGCCCGTGGGCTTCCACGTCATGGAACCCGGCGTCCTCCAACTGCCCGCGCAGCTCCGCGAACGTAAACGCATCGCCGCCCGCGGTTTCGGCGAGCATGGTCAGGCTGAACCCGGCGGGCATCGGCGGCGACACGCGATCGGGGTTGGGCATGAACTCGAGCACGGCGACGCGTCCGCCAGGCTTCAGCGCCGTGTGAACCTTCTTGAGCATGTTGGTATTTGTCGGCGCATCGAAGTGGTGCAGGAAGTTCGTCACCAGGACGATGTCGTAGCCGGACCCGTAATCGACGCTGAATGCGTCACCGGCAATGGTCCGATAGCGGTCGTGCACGCCGGCCGCCTTCGCATGCTCCTCGGCGAGACCCAGGACTGGCTTCCAGTCGAGCGCGACGATCTCCGCCTTCGGACTCCGCTGCGCCACGGCGATGCCGAACGCCCCGTGACCGGCGGCGATGTCGAGGACCCTGATTGGCACGCTCGAGGCGAGCCGGTCGGCGATGGCGTGCGCCGCCGGTATCATCATCGGCATCATCGACCGCGCGAACTCGACCCACAGCGGGTTCTCGGTCGAGACGATGTTGTTGTCGTGCGGGCCGACACCGCCACGACGAACGGCTTCGGTCAGATTCTCGAAGTTGTTCTTGAGCTCGGGGCGGAGGAGAAAATTGGCGACCGTGCCGAGATACGCCGGCGACCGTTTGCTGAGGAACGCGGCCGACTCGGGCACCAGCTGGTAGGTGCTGTCGGACTTGGCGAGCAGCCGGTTGACCGTGAGGTAGTCGCACAGGATCCGCGCGCCGCGTTCAGACACGTTGGTGCGTGTCGCGATGGCCGCCACCGTGTGCGCGCCGTCAGCGATCGCCGTGAACAGCTCGAGATCGATCGCGGTCTTCAACGCGGCTGACTTCTGATACGCGAACAGCGTGTCGAAGACAATTTCGGCCGATGGCATCGGGTCGGGTGTCGACATGGCTCCTCCCTCGGAGTGTCGCAAACGGCGAGTCTAACCCGGAGGCACCGACGCGCCTCGGCGCGACGCTACCGTCTCGCGGGCAGACCACGGCCGGATTCGAGGTAGACGGCGAACGTGCCCAGCCAGTGGCCACCTTCGTAGTGCTCCCCCATGACGCCGGTCATTCCGGCGGTGCTGTGAATCCGCGCTGCGGCCTCGAGTGCCGCGCTGCGCGGATCGGACGCCGGGAGGCTCTGCGCGATGGCCCGGAGCATCCACGCCCTCGAGAGATTCAGTCCGTAGAGATGCCCGAGCTTGGGATCGGTGGGGTCGGTCACCACGCCGGGCGCGAGCCAGCCGCCTTGACCGTCGGTCGGCAACGACGGCAGGAAGTCGCGCAGCCAGCGCGTGAACTCCGTCGCCGGCAGCACGCGCCGCATCAGATCGGCCTCGGCCACGCAGGGTGACAGGAAGTCTTCGCCGGACGGCTCGTAGGCGAGCGGGCACGTGCGATCCTTCAAATAGAAATCGCGCGAACGCGACAGCAGGAGCGCCTCCAGTTCCTTCTCGCCCGTCGCACGCGCCCCGTCGAGCATCATTCCGAACGAAAAAGCCGTTTGCGAGTGCTCGCCGATCCGAATCGGCGCCGTCAGCTTCGGCAGCCAGTCGGCGATCCGCGCGATCGCGGCACTGGTCAACGGCTCGAGCGTCTGCGCCCACTTCCGAACGTCTCCGTCAGCCGGCCGCTCTGTCGCCCATTCGTGCAGCTCGGCATGGAGTTGGAGAAGCCACGCCAGCCCGTACGGTCTCTCGAAGGAGACACGGCCCGCTCCATTCAGGTAGCGCACTTCGGCGGCGATATTCGCCGCAGTAAGGCTCGTGTCGAGTGCCGCTCGCGCGCGGCCGGCAAACGGCGCGTCTCCGTGGAGGCGCGCAACGCGCGCCAGGAGCCAGTGGCCGTGCACGGACGAATGCCAGTCGTAGCACCCGTAGAACGCGGGCGTCAGCTCGTGCGGCGCCCTCACGTCGGCGTCGCCGTTCAGCACGTGGGCGATTTTGTTGGGATACTCCTGGTGAACACAGGTGAGCGCCAGCTCCGCGGCTCGACCCAACCAAGGCGCAGTGGCCGCCGCGGACGGCTGTGCGGGACTGGCGAAAAGAAGGAGCGCGAGCGGCAGGATCATCAGTGTGTCTCGGGTGGACGACTAGTATTGCCCGGTACGTCTTTTATACCCTAAGGTGGAGATATGGCGGAGCCCGGTGACGACATCGCAGCGCTGGAGCGGGCGTTCGAAGCGACCGAGCACGACGCGCGCGCACTCGTGAACGGCTTGAGCGAAGCACACGGGACGTGGCGCGCTCATCCAGGCTCGTGGAGCGTGGCCGAGTGTCTCGATCACCTGGCAACCAGCAATCGAGTCTATCTACAGGCGATGCGGCCGGCGGCAGCGCGCGCGCTGGCAGAAGGTCGGCGGCGGCGCGGACCAGTGCGGCCTGGCGTCATCGGCGGGTGGTTCGTCCGATCGCTCGAGCCGCCCGTGAGGAAGCTCCGCAGGATGAAGGCGCCGGGCAAGATTCGCCCGCGGCCGTCGCCGCCGCTCGGCGACGCGATGGAAGGGTTCGTGGCCTCGCAGCGCGACGTCGTGACGTTTCTGCGGGAGTATGCCGACATCGACCTGGCTGGCGTGCTGTTTCCAAACCCGTTCATCACCGGGCTCCGTTTCAGTCTCGCCACGGGGCTGCACGTGCTGGCGGCGCATGAACGGCGTCATCTGTGGCAAGCCTGGCGCGTCCGTCGGGACGCCGAGCAACGTGAGGGGTCTTGACTGTCCTGGACTGGCTGCTCGATTCGGACCCCGCCATCCGCTGGCAGGTGCTGCGCGACCTCGTCCGCGCGCCGGCCGAAGTCGTCGCGGCGGAGCGCGCGCGGGTGGCCACCGAGGGCTGGGGTGCCAGGCTGCTCGCCTTGCAGGGCGACGACGGCCAGTGGGCAGGAGGCGCGTGCTTCCCGGGGCGGTTCTTCGACGAGTCCGACCAGTACGCAGGGCCAGCCCTGGACCTCCACGCTGCCAACACTCCAGCTCCTGCATGATTTCGGGATCGAGCCGGCAATGACCGGGTCCGTCGGGCGGTGGCGCAGGTCAATGACCACTGCCGTTGGGAGCACGCCGGCCAGCCGTTCTTCAGTGGCGAGGTCGAGCCGTGCATCAACGGCAGGACGGTCACGCTGGGCACCTACTTCGATCTGGATGTCGACGGAATCGTCGCCCGCCTGCTTGGTGAACAGCTCGAGGACGGCGGGTGGAACTGCGAGGCGGAGAGCGGCTCCGTCCGCTCGTCGTTCGCGACCACCATCAACGTCCTGGAAGGACTGCTGGCGCACGAGCGCGCCACCGGTGGCTCGTCGGAAGTCATCGCGGCTCGGCGCCGGGGTGAGGAGTACCTCCTCGAACGAAAGCTGTTCCGCCGCAAGAGCACCGGCGAGGTCGTCAACCCGGCCTGGCTGCAGTTCTCGTTTCCGACCCGCTGGCACTACGACGTGCTGCGTGCCCTGGACTACTTCCGCTCGGTCGGGGACACGCCGGACTCGCGGATGGACGAAGCGATCGAATTGCTCCGATCCAAGCGGCAGCCGGATGGCACCTGGCTGCTGGAGAACACGCATCCCGGCCAGGTCCACTTCGCGCTCGAGGACGGCGACGGTCGGCCCAGCCGCTGGAACACGCTGCGGGCGCTGCGTGTCCTCAGCTGGTACGAGCAGTCCGCGACCTGAGGCGCGACGTTCCCAGCGCCTCAGTTCACCAGGGATCGCTGCGCTTGGTGAAGGCCCGGCCCTTGTCCGCGGCCGGCGTGTCGCCGCCGGTGCAGATCATCGTCCCGTCCTTGATCTGGTCGATCACGGTGTCCTCGGTGCAGGCATTGAGGAACTTGATGCCCGCCGCCTTGGTGGCATCGAGCACACGGCGCCGCACCGCCGCCATTTGCGGTGACGTTTCGCCGCCGCCCTGATAGGTGCCGGGGCGGCCCATGAGGTAGAAGCCGTGATCGCCGGGACCCCATTCCGCGAAGGCGATTCCCGGCACCCGGACCGACGTCTCGACGTTGGCGTCGGCGCGCGGGTTCTCGATCTTCAGGCCGAACAGCAATTCGCCATCCGGGTTCATCGGCCAGGGTTCGGCGATGCGCATGTATTCCTGGGGGGACACGCCCCATACGGTTGACGCGTAGCCCTGCGAGCCGTTGCCGCGGGTGCCCTGCGCCAGGCCGTCGACGTGCGGGGCGAAGGGATAGCGCGCGGCTTCGATCATCAGGCGGGCGGCCTCCGGGCTTTCGGCGTTGCACAGCAGGATGCCGTGCACGCCGGCGGCCAGGGCCTGCTGGATCATCCAGGCGTTGGCGCGCAAGGCGTCGGTGGTGCCGGAGATGGGCAAGGTGACGATCACCGCCGGGGTCTTGTGGCCGGTGCGGGTCGGGCCCGCGTCGATCAGTCCGCGCATGAATTCCCGCAGCTCCTTGAAGTCGAGCGGGCCGTGCTCCATTTCATAGGTGATGTAGTCGGCCTTGGTCGCCGCCATCTCCTTGCCCTTGTCATAGCCGCCGCCGCTGATCTGCGCGTAATAGACCGGCTGACCCTTGAGCCACAGGTCGATGACGCGGTTGACGTGTTTGCCGGTGCGGGTGGTCTCCCTCGGCATCGCCGGCACCAACGCATTCGTCGTCGGCACCGGCTGCTGCGCGCTGGCCGACATCGCCGTCAGCATGGCGGCTGTCATGCAGGCGACCCAAGCCGTTGTGGTCTTCATGGACGTGTCTCCCCAGGGATGCGCGCTTGTGGACGGCATCGGCGTCTTCCGCGTGAGCACAGGTCGTGGCGAAACCGGATGACGATTATGATGCGTGCCGGTGCCGTGTCAACGGCGAGAAGCGTCGTACACCACGGCACCATCGCGGGCCGTGGACGGCACCGCGCGAGGAGATCCCAGTGAGCGCACGCGAGGTCATCGGCCATCTCCGCGCCCTGGCGGCGCGGACCAGCGACGCCCACGGCGCCCAGCGTGTCGCGTGGGGTCCGGTATGGCGCGACGCCCGCCGCTGGCTCGACGACCTGCTGGCCGCCGAGGGGCTGCGCGCCGAAGCCGACGCCGCCGGCAACAACTGGATCACGCTGCCCGGCGCGCGGCCGCAGACCGTCGTCATCGGCGGCCATCTCGACTCGGTGCCCAACGGCGGCTGGCTGGACGGTCCGCTCGGCGTCCTCGCCGGCGTCGAGGCGCTGCGCCGCTATCAAGGGCACCACGCCGCCGGTGACGCTGGCGGTCGTGGACTTCGCCGACGAGGAGGGCGCGCGCTTCTCGCGCAGCCTGCTGGGATCGTCGGGCGCGAGCGGGAGCCTCGTGCCCGACAGCGTGCGCGGCCTGGTCGATCGCAAGGGCGTGCGGCTGGTCGACGCGCTGGCCGAGAACGGCGTCGAGCTGGACCGCATGCCCGAGGCCCGCCGCGCGCTCGACCGGCGTCAGCCGCGCGCCTACCTCGAGCTCCACATCGAGCAGGGGCCGGTGCTCGAAGCGATGGGCCGCTCCACCGGCGCGGTGATCGGCACCTACGGCGTCGAGCGCCACGTCCTGCGCTTCGTCGGCCAGGCCGCGCACTCGGGTTCCACGCCGATTGCGATGCGGCGGGACGCGTTCCTCGCCGCCGCCGAGACGGCGCTCGCCTGTCGCGAGATCGCCCGTCGCTACTCGACGCCCGCCGTCGGCATGGTGTGCACCGTCGGCACCGTGGCGGTCGAGCCGGGGATCGTGACCGCGGTGCCGGGCGTGTGCGAGATCGCCCTCGACCAGCGCGCGCTCGAGATCGACACGCTGCAAGCAGGCCCTGGCCGACGCGCGCGACGCGGCGTCGCGCGCCGCCGCGGCCAACGGCGTGTCGGTGGAGTGGCGGCACGTCTGGCGCATCGATCCGTGCCGGTTCGATCCGCGTCTCGTCGATCTGTGCGCCGAGGCCGTGCAGGAGGCGACCGGGCACGCCCCGCGGCTGCCGTCGGGGCCGCTCCACGACGCGGTCGAGATGGGCCGGGTCATGCCGGCGGTGATGATGTTCGCCACCTCCACCAACGGCCTGTCGCACTGCAAGGAAGAGGACACGCCCGAAGCCGACCTCGAAGTGACGATCGACGCGTTCCAGCGCCTGGTCGACAAGACCGTGGCGGCGATCGCCGCGGAGTAATTCGCCCGGTGCGCACGGCACAGCCGTGACACAATCCGCCCCCATGCCCAGTGCGTCGAGCGACCGTCGCGGCGTCGTCGGTCTGCTCATGCTGCTGTTCGCCATCACCTATCTCGATCGCGTCTGCATCTCGGTGGCGGGACCGCGCATGCAGGAGGAGCTGGGCATCGACCCGATCGGCTGGGGATGGGTGACGGGCATGTTCACCCTCGCCTATTGCCTCTTCGAGATCCCGACCGGCATGATGGGCGACCGCCTCGGCCCGCGCCGCGTGCTGACGCGGATCGTGGTGTGGTGGTCGGCGTTCACCGCGCTGACCGGCGCGGTGACCAGCTACTATCCGCTGCTCGTCATCCGGTTCCTGTTCGGAGCCGGCGAAGCCGGGGCGTTTCCGAATTCCTCAGTGGTGGTGGCGCGCTGGTTCCCGCCGCGGCAACGCGCCACGATGTCGGGCGTGAACCTGATGGCCAGCCAGGTGGGCGGCGCCATCGCGCCGTTGCTGGTGCTCCCGATCCAGATGCGCTACGGCTGGCGGATGTCGTTCTACGTGTTCGCCGTGGCCGGCCTGATCTGGTCGGCGGTCTGGTACGCGTGGTTCCGCGATTCGCCCGAAGAGATGCGGCCCGGGGCCGCCGCCAGCGGCCCCAGCGGCGCCTCGCCGCCGGTCAGCCATGCCTTTCCGTGGCACCTGGCGTACCAGTCGACCACGGTGTGGGCGATGCTCGGCGTGGCGTTCTGCTACATCTACGTCTACAACTTCTTCCAGACGTGGTTTCACACGTTCCTGGTCCGCGGCCGCGGATTCAGTGAGGCCACCCTGCTGCTCTCGGCGCTGCCGTTCGTGGTCGCCGCCTGCGCGAACCTCGCCGGCGGCGCCGCCAGCGACGCGCTGGTGCGGCGGCTCGGCGCCAAGCGCGGCCGGCGGGTGATTGGCGCCACGGCGCTCACCGCCGCGGCGGCCTTCACGGTCGCCGCGATGCTGACGTCCCATCAGGTGCTCACCGTGGTGTTCCTGACCCTGACGTATGGGGCCATCACGTTCCAGCAGTCCGGCGTGTTCGGCGTCTGCCTGGACATCGGCGGCCCACGGGCCGGGGCGATGGTCGGCTTGATGAACATGACCGCGCAGGTCGGCGGCCTCGTCGGGTCGGTGGCCTACGGCTACATCGTCGACCGCTCCGGCAGCTACGACGCGCCGTTCATCCCGATGGCCGCGATGTTGCTCATCGGAGCTCTGCTGTGGGGGAAGGTCGATGCGTCCAGGGAACTGGCGTCCCACTATGATTGACAGATGGCAAAGAGCGCGCTGGCGAGTCAGCCCGCGTCTCGGCCTGAACCCCCCCTACGACGACAGGCAGGAAGCCATGAAGACAGCTGAACACATCCGACTCGACGAGGCTCGTGAGCACAAGGTCGACTGGAAGAAGTGGGGACCCTACCTCAGCGAGCGCCAGTGGGGAACGGTCCGCGAGGACTACAGCGAGAACGGCGACGCGTGGAATTTCTTCACCCACGACCATGCCCGTTCACGCGCCTACCGCTGGGGCGAAGACGGCCTGGCCGGCATCTCCGACGACAAGCAGCGCCTCTGCTTCGCGCTGGCGCTGTGGAACGGGAAGGATCCGATCCTCAAGGAGCGGCTCTTCGGATTGACCAACAGCGAGGGGAACCACGGCGAGGACGTCAAGGAGTACTACTTCTACCTCGACAGCACGCCGACCCACTCGTACATGAAGTACCTCTACAAGTACCCGCAGGCGGCCTTTCCCTACGCCGATCTGGTGCAGACCAACGGCCGGCGGACCCGGGACGAGTTCGAATACGAGCTGCTCGACACCGGCGTGTTCAACGACGACCGCTACTTCGACGTGTTCGTGGAGTACGCCAAGGGCGGTGCCGACGACATCCTCGTCAAGATCACCGTGGCCAACCGCGGACCGGAGGCGGCCGACCTGCACCTGCTGCCGACGCTGTGGTTCCGCAACGACTGGTCGGCGTGGATTGCCGAGTCCAATCGCGCCACCCAGAAGCCCATCCTCCGGCAGGTCAAGGCGCCGTCAGGCGTCGAGTGCGGTGGCGGCGGCGCATCCGGCGCTCGGCGAGTTCGTCCTGTCGTGCGAAGGCGACGTGCCGCTGCTCTTCACCGAGAACGAAACGAACCACGAGCGGCTCTTTCCCGGACAGAAGAACGAGAGCCCCTACGTCAAGGACGGCATCAACGACTGCGTGGTGCATGGCCGCCAGGGCGCGGTGAACCCCGGCAAGCAGGGCACCAAGGTCGCGGCGCACTACCAGGTCACGGTCGCCAGCCGGACAGACCGCCGTCATCCGCCTGCGCCTCTCCGGCGCGTCGGCGGGCCACGCCGCCCAACCCTTCGGCAAGCACTTCGACGACGTCTTCGCCGACCGGCGTCGCGAAGCCGATGAGTTCTACGCCTCGGTGACCCCGCCCTCGGTCGGTGACGACGCGGCCAACGTGATGCGCCAGGCGCTCGCCGGCATGCTGTGGAGCAAGCAGTACTTCTTCTTCGACGGCGACAACTGGCTGGACGAGCACAACTCGAACCCGCTCCACAAGGGCTATCGCAATGCCCGGAACTCGGAGTGGTTCCACATGTTGAACGACGACATCATCTCGATGCCCGACAAGTGGGAGTACCCGTGGTACGCGGCCTGGGACCTGGCCTTCCACGCGCTGCCGCTGTCGATCGTCGACCCCGACTTCGCCAAGGACCAGATGAACCTGATGCTGCGCGGCTCCTACCTGCACCCCAACGGCCAGATGCCGGCGTACGAGTGGAACTTCAGCGACGTGAATCCGCCCGTGCACGCCTTTGCGACGCTGTTCCTCCATCGCACCGAGCAGGCCCGGCGGGGCGAAGCGGACGTGGACTTCCTCAAGTCGGCGTTCAACAAGCTGCTGCTGAACTTCACCTGGTGGGTCAACCGCAAGGACCGCTTCGGCAAGAACGTGTTCGAGGGCGGCTTCCTCGGCCTCGACAACATCGGCGTCTTCGACCGCAGCGCCCCGCTGCCCACCGGCGGCCACCTCGAGCAGGCGGACGGCACGGCCTGGATGGCCCTCTTCAGCCAGAACATGCTGGAGATGGCGGTCGAGCTGGCCGGCCACGACCCGACCTACGAGGACATGGTCTTCAAGTTCGTCGAGCACTTCTACTACATCGCCGCGGCGATGAACCGCCCCGGCGACGACGGCATGTGGGACGAGGAGGACGGGTTCTACTACGACATCCTGCGGCTGCCCGACGGCAGCGCCACGCGGCTCAAGGTGCGGTCCCTGGTCGGGCTCCTCCCGCTGTGCGCCACCACGGTGATCGAGAAGGCGCAGCGCGAGCGTGTCCCGAGCGCCGTGGGCCACATCATGGAGCGCATGCGCCGGATGCCCGAGCTGACCAAGACGATCCACCCGACCGGCCCGGGGCATCTCGGCGTGAACGAGCGGGGGATCCTGGCCCTCGTCAATCCGGAGCGGCTCCGCCGGATTCTCACCAGGCTGCTCGACGAGAACGAGTTCCTGGGCCCGCACGGCATCCGCTCGATCTCGAAGTTCCACGAGCGACACCCGTACGTCTTCCACGTGAACGGCCAGGAGTACCGGGTCGACTACCTGCCGGCCGAGTCGAACACCGGCATGTTCGGCGGCAACTCCAACTGGCGGGGCCCGGTCTGGATGCCGGTGAACGGGCTGATCATCCGGGCGCTGCAGAACTTCTACCTCTACTACGGCGACAACTTCAAAATCGAATGCCCCACCGGGTCGGGCCGGATGATGAACCTGTTCGAGGTGAGCAGGGAGATCGCCGACCGGCTCGTCAGCACCTTCACCCGCGACGATCAGGGCCGGCGCCCGGTCTACGGCGGCAGCGAGAAGTTCCAGACCGATCCGCACTGGCGCGACCACATCCTCTTCTACGAGTACTTCCACGCCGACAACGGCGCCGGGCTGGGCGCCAGTCATCAGACCGGCTGGACCGGGCTCGTCGCCAAGCTGATCGAGCTGTACGGCGTCCTGGATCCCGTGCGCGCGCTGGAAGTGGGCAAGCAGGCCGCCTTCGAGCCGCGTGCCCGAGATGCCGCAGCGACCCAGGGCGCGCCTGCGGCCGCGAGGGCGCAGCGATGAAGACCTGGCCCAGGCACCCTGTCATCTACGAGGTGAACACCTGGGCCTGGCTGACCGATCTGAGCCGCAAACACCGGCGGCCGGTGGATCTCGCCACGGTCCCGGCAGCGGAGTGGGAGGCGATCGCCGCCGGGGGCTTCGACGCCGTCTGGTTCATGGGCGTGTGGGAACGGAGCCCGGCGGGGATTGCCGTCTCGACACGAAACGCCGGGCTCCTCGCGGATTTCCGGAGGGCGCTGCCCGACTTCTCGCCGCCGGACAACGTCGGGTCGGCCTACTGCGTGCGCCGCTACGTCGTCGACGAGCACCTGGGCGGGCCGACGGGACTCGCCACCGCCCGGCACGAGCTCCGCCAACGCGGACTTCGGCTGATCCTCGACTTCGTTCCCAACCACGTGGCGCCGGACCATCCCTGGACCAGCGACCATCCCGACTACCTCGTGCAGGGAAGCGCTGACGAGGCCAGCACCGCCCCGGCCGTCCTTCATCGAGGTGGCCGGGACGGTGTTCGCATGTGGCAGGGATCCGTACTTCCCGGCGTGGCCGGACGTGCTCCAACTCAACGCCTTTCACCCCGGGCTCCGGCAGGCGGCGATCGACACGATCGCGCAGATCGCCGAACAGTGCGACGGCATCCGCTGCGACATGGCCATGCTCATGCTGAACGACATCTTCGAACGGACGTGGGGGGGCCGTGCCGGATCCAGACCGGTCGACGACTACTGGACGACGGTGATTCCGGCGACCAGGAGTCGCCATCCGGCGTTCAAGTTCATCGCCGAGGCCTACTGGGACCTGGAGTGGGAACTGCAGCAGCAGGGATTCGACTTCTGCTACGACAAGAAACTCTACGACCGGATGGAGCACGGGCCGGCCGAGAACGTGCGGCTGCACCTCCTGGCCGACCGTCGCTACCAGGAGCGCATGGTCCGGTTCATCGAGAACCACGACGAGCCCCGAGCCGCGGCGGCGTTGCCCGATGGAAAGGGTCGCGCCGCGGCCGTGGCGATTCTCACGCTGCCCGGCGCCAGGCTGCTGCACGAGGGACAGTTCGAGGGATGGCGCGTGAGGCTGCCGGTGTTCCTGGCGCGCCGCCCGACGGAGCCAGTCGATCACGATCTCGTCGCTTCTACGGGCGCCTGTCTGAACGCGACCAATCGCGACCTCTTCCGCAACGGCGAGTGGCGCCTGTGCGAGCGCAGTGGCTGGCCCGACAACCAGAGCTGCCAGAATATCCTCACCTGGTGCTGGGTCAAGGACGACGAGCGCGCGCTGGTCGTCGTGAACTTCGGGCCGGCACCGGCCCAGGGCCGGGTCGAGGTGCCGTGGGACGCGCTCAGAGGCGCCACCTGGCGACTTGCCGATGCGCTGTCCGGCGACAGCTACGACCGCGGTGGGGACGAGATGCGCGACGGCGGCCTCTATGTCGATCTCGGGCCGTGGCAATCTCACGTCTTCCAGGTGCGTGCGCTGTAGTGTCGCCCGGCCAGCGTCGTGTCATCGCGCCCGGCGCCAGGGTGGAGAAGCTGGCGGGCGGCTTCACGTTCACCGAGGGACCGACCTGCGACGTGGAGGGCAACCTCTTCTTCACCGACCAGCCCAACGACCGGATCCTGAAGTGGAGTGTGGCGGGCACGCTGTCCACGTTTCTGCAACCGGCCGGCCGCGCCAACGGCATGTATGTCGACTCCGCGGGCAACCTGATTGCCTGCGCCGACGAGAAGAACGCGCTCTGGTCCATCGCCCCTGACGGCAGGGTCGACGTCCTCCTCGGCGAGTACGACGGGAAGGCGCTCAACGGGCCGAACGACGTCTGGGTACGGCCCGACGGCGCGCTCTACTTCACCGACCCGTTCTACAAACGGTCATGGTGGACGCACGACACGATGCCGCAGGACGGCCAGCACGTCTACTTCCTGCCAGCCGATCGCCGGAACCTGGTGCGCGTGACCGACGATTTGCAGAAGCCCAACGGCATCATCGGTACGCCCGACGGAAAGACGCTCTACGTGGCCGACATCGGCGCCGCGAAGACCTACCGGTTCGACATCGCGGCCGACGGGCGCCTCACCGGCAAGACGCTCGTCGTCGCACAGGGCTCGGACGGCCTGACGCTCGACGACGAGGGAAATATTTACCTGACGGGCAATGGCGTCTCGGTGTTCGACAGCACCGGCCGGCCGGTCGAGCAGATCCCGATTCCGGACGAGGAGTGGACCGCGAACGTCAGCTTCGGCGGCAAGGACCGGCGCACGCTCTTCATCACGGCCAGCACGGGGTTGTACGCCGTCAGGATGCGCGTGCGAGGGGCCAACGCCGCCAAGTGATCGCTCGACCCCAATCGCAGGGGAGCCCGGCGTCGAGTACCAGGGCGCGTCAGCGCAGCAGCACTGCCGCGCCCGTCACCACCAGCGCGCCGGCCCACACCCAATCCAGGTTGAACCACGCGGTGCGCAGGAAGGCGAGCCCCAGCTTGCGATACACGACCCAGGCGGCGAGCGTCATCACGACGAGATACGCCAGCGTGTGCGCGCCGACCGCCATCGCGCCGACCCACGGCGCGCCGGCGCCGACTGCCATGGCGTGGGACGCGTGCTCGCCGGCGGTCGCCGCGACGTCGGCCGGCATCGGCATCACCCAGGGCAGCACCATGAAGCCGGCGCCGTGTGCCGACGCCATGAGAAACGACCAGGCCGTCAGATCGCAGGAAGCCGACCTGCATCCCGCCGAACCGCGGGTGCCGATGTCGCCACAGCCGATAGCACCCGAACGTGATCAGCACCGTCGCGGTGATGGCCTTCAGCACCGAGACGGGAACGACGATTCCGGCCACCGTGGCCACGAGAACGACAGCGCCGACCGCCGCCGCGTGACCGAGCGCGATGGGGGGAGCGCGCGCCACACGCCGCGCGCGCTCCGCTGTTGCATCCCCAGCGCCACGGCGAAGAGCCATCCCATCCCGGGATTGATCCCGTGGAAGGCGCCGAGCGCCAACATCGCACTCCATTCCATGCGCGACCCGTGCCCCGTTCACGCGTAGCAGTAGGAGTCCGAGGACGCGTCGCCGCCTTCCAGGCGCACCTGGTGCGTGCGCATGCCCTCGGTCTCCAGGAAGAATCCACGATCCAACTCCATGCCGCCGCCGGGCCGGACGTCGACCTTGGCCATCCAGCCACGGACGCCGTCCGGGTAGAACTGGTCGTCCCAGGGCGTGTAGAGGCCGTTGGTGAAGTAGATGCGCTTGCCGTCGCGGCTGATCTCGAGCATCTGCGGGCCGCCGTTCAAGGGCTGCCCTGGTTGGCTCGGATGTGCCGCGCGGCCGACGATGCCGCCCAAGCGGAAGGAGCTGACCTTCTTCGGGTTGAACGGGTCGGTGACGTCGTACTGGATGAACTCGCCCGTACCCCAGCACGAGACGTACAGGTACCGGTCGTCGATCGACAGGTTGATGTCGGTCACCAGCGGCGCCACGGCCTTGAATCCCTGAAGGATGGGCGGCAGGTTCGCCGGATCGGCGGGCTCGGCGGGAATCTCGATGACCTTCTTGATGGCCCATTTGCCCGAGCCGTTCTGGCCGCCCTCGCGGTGCCACAGCCAGATCGACGACGACAGGTCTTTGAGCGACACCACCACGCCGACGAACCCATAGGCGCGGGTCGGGTCGTGCGCCGGGCGCAACTCGAGGGTCATCTGCTGCTCGGCGCCCAGGTCGAGCTCCTGCACGTGCCGCCGGCGGCGCAGATCCCAGACGTGCAGCGTGTGCCCGTACTTGCCGCCCAGCAGCAGGTCGGGATTCACGCCGTCCTTCACCATGTTGGGCGTGCCCCAGGTGCTGGTCACCATGGTGTCGAGTCCGAGGTGCCACCAGACGTCATACGCCAGTTGCTGCGGCCCGCGGTCGATCTCCCAGCGACCGCGCACCTCGAAGGTCTCGGGGTCCATGATGAACGTGCCGCCCGGGCCGTCGCCGCCGGGCGCACCGAGCGCGCTCAAGAAGATGCCGTCCGGCCCGCAGTGAACCGTGTGCGGGGCGGCATAGCCCGTGCGCTTGGCCAGCGTGTCGGCCTCGATCACCTTCACGATCGCCGGGCGCCGGGGATCGGGCTTGGTGTCGAGGATGTGAATCCGCGAGGAGTTGATGCCGGGCACGACCAGGTACCGCCGCTCCATGTGCGGATGCGGCGCGTACGGGCACAGGCAGGAACTGCACGCGTTCCAGCCGAAGTGGTGCAGCTCGTCACCGGCGTTCGGCATGTCCGTCTGACCGACGAGACGTCCGTAGCTCTTCGAGTTCGGATCGAGGTCGACGACCCCAATCGCATCGCTGCGGCCCTGCTTCAGCGGGTTGATGAGGGCCAGATAGCCGTGCTTCTCCGGTGGCGATTGCGCCGCCATCGCTGGCGAAGGGTAGAACGTCGGATCCGGTGTCAGCAGGGGCATCGCTTCCTCCTCGCGGTGGGTGACGACACGCGGTCGGTCGTCAGACGACCCGACGCACGCCAGGCGGCGGAACCAGCCGGATCGACGGCCGAGGCGCACGCCAGCCGTGAGCATACATCCCCACGTCCGTGGGCGGGTCGGGTAAGGTTCTCCGGGAGGGGCGCCGTGTATCTCGGAATCGACATCGGCACGTCGAGCGTGAAGGCCGTGCTGGTGGACGACTCCGGCGCGGTGGCCGACCAGGCCAGCGCGCCGCTGCCCATCTCGCGGCCGCGGCCGGGCTGGTCCGAGCAGAACCCGGCCGATTGGTGGGCAGGCCGCCGATCGCGCCGTCGCCTCGCTGCCGGCGAAGGGCCGTCGCCGCCGTCCGCGGCGTCGGCCTGTCGGGCCAGATGCACGGCGCCACCCTGCTCGACGCTTCCGACCGGGTGTTGCGCCCGGCCATCCTCTGGAACGACGTCCGCAGCGACGTCGAATGCCGGGCGATCGAGGCCGCCGAGCCGCAGCAGCCGGCGGATCACCGGCAACCTGGCGATGCCCGGCTTCACGGCGCCGAAGCTGGCGTGGGTGCGCACCCACGAACCCGAGGTGTTCGCGGCGGTGCGCACGGTGCTGCTGCCGAAGGACTACGTGCGGCTGCGCATGACCGGCGACAAGGCCAGCGATCTCTCGGATGCCGCCGGGACGCTCTGGGTCGACGTCGCCAGGCGCGAATGGTCGCCGGCGATGCTGGCGACGACCGGCCTCAGCGAGGCGCACATGCCCACGCTCTACGAGGGCCCCGAGCCGACCGGCCGGCTGCGCGCCGAGGTGGCCGACGCGTGGGGCATGGCCCGTGTGCCGATGGTGGCCGGCGGCGGCGATAACGCGGCCGGCGCGGTCGGCGTCGGCGTCATCGAGCGGGGCGACGCGCTGCTCTCGCTTGGCACCTCCGGCGTGCTGTTCGTCGCCGGCGACGCGTTCCTGCCCAATCCCGACCGGGCGGTGCACGCCTTCTGCCACGCCTTGCCGGGCCGCTGGCACCAGATGTCGGTGATGCTGTCGGCGGCGAGCTGCGTCGAGTGGGCCGCGACGCCTCACGGGCGCGCCCGGACGCCGGCGCGCTGCTGGCGAAGGTCGAGGCCCGTGGCCGGCTCGACGGGCCCGAAATCTTCCTGCCGTACCTGTCGGGCGAACGGACGCCGCACAACGACCCACAGGCGCGTGGTGTGCTGTTCGGTCTCGACCACGACAGCGACGCCGCGGCCATCGGTCAGGCCGTGCTGGAAGGCGTGGCGTTCGGCTTCGCCGACGGCCTGGACGCGCTGACGCAGGCGGGCGCCGCCATCGGGCCGATCTCGGTCATCGGCGGCGGCGCGCGCTCGGCGTGGTGGGGCCGGGTGCTGGCGGCGGCGCTGCGGCGTCCGCTGGTCTATCGCGACAGCTCGGAGGTGGGCCCGGCGTTGGGCGCGGCCCGGCTGGCCCGGCTCGGCGTCGGCCATGAGGCCATCGCCGACGTCTGCGTGCGCGCCCCCGGTGCGCGCCGTGATCGAGCCCGACGATCGCGACATCGAGTGTCTCGCTGGCAAGCGGGATCGGTTCGCGCGCCTGTACCACGATCTACGGGCGCGGTTTCGAGGAGAGTGACATGGCCGACGGCGACAGCGGAGCGATGGCGGACTACTTCAGCGGCATCGGCGAGGTGCGCTTCGCGGGGAAGGACTCGACCAACCCGCTCGCCTTCCGCTACTACGACCAGGATCAGCGTGGTGCTCGGGCGGCGGATGGCAGACTGGCTGCGCCCGGCGGTCTGTTACTGGCACTCCTTCTGCTGGGACGGCTCGGACATGTTCGGCCAGAACACGTTCGGCCGTCCGTGGCTGGCCAACCCCACGTCGCGCCAGGCCGCCTTCGCCAAGATGGACGCGGCGTTCGCGTTCTTCCGGAAGCTCGGCACGCCGTTCTATTGCTTCCACGACGTCGACGTGATGCAGCCGGCCGGCACGCTTCGCGAACACACCGCCCACTTCGCCGAAGCCGTCGACCGGCTCGAGCAGAAGCAGGCCGAGACCGGCGTGAAGCCGCTCTGGGGCACGGCGAACATGTTCTCGCACCCGCGCTACCGGGCCGGCGCCAGCACCAATCCCGATCCGGACGTGGTGGCGTTCTGCGCCGCGCAGGTCCGCCAGTGCCTCGAAGCCACCCAGCGCCTGGGCGGCGAGAACTACGTGATGTGGGGCGGTCGCGAAGGCTACGACACGCTGCTGAACACCGATCTCAAGCGCGAGCTCGACCAGATGGGCCGCTTCCTGTCGCTGGTCGTCGACCACAAGCACAAGATCGGCTTCACCGGCCCGATCCTGATCGAGCCGAAGCCGCACGAGCCGACCAAGCACCAGTACGACTTCGACACGCAGACGGTGTACGGCTTCCTGGTCAGGTTCGGGCTCGAGCGGGACGTCAAGGTCAACATCGAAGCCAACCACGCCACGCTGGCCGGTCATTCGTTCGAGCACGAGGTGGCGATGGCGGCGGCGCTCGGCATCCTCGGGTCGATCGACATCAACCGCGGCGATCCGCAGAACGGCTGGGACACCGATCAGTTCCACAACGATCCGCTCGACCTGCTGCTGACGATGCGCCGCATCGTGCAGGGCGGCGGGCTCGGACGGGGCGGCTTCAACTTCGACGCCAAGGTCCGCCGCCAGTCGAGCGACCCGATCGACCTGGTGTACGCGCACGTCGGCGGGCTCGACCAGCTGGCGCGCGCGCTCCTCGGCGTGGAGGCGCTGGCCAAGGACGGGCGCGTCGACCGGTTCGTCGACGAGCGCTACGCCGGCTGGAACGGCCCGCGTGGCCAGGCCTTCTTCGCCGAGGGCGCCACGCTCGCCGCCATCGCCGATGCGGCGATCGCGGACGCCGTCGACCCGCAGCCCAGGTCAGGCCGCCAGGAGTACCTCGAGAACATCGTCGGCCGCTACGTCTGAACCGGACGGCCCGAGGCGTGGCCGGGCCCGGGCGTCACCAGAACGCGATGTAGACGCCGGCGATGATGGCCAGGATCACGATCGAGTGGGCGATCTCCCAGAAGCCGTAGTCGTCCCGCTCACGCGCCCGCTGCTCCGGCGTGATCGTCCCGAAGGTGAGGCCGGCCACCTTCTCGGGCGGGGCCGCCGGCGTGACCAGGCTGACGACGACGATCAGCGCGCAGGTGAAGACGAACAGCAGGAAGCTGAAGTAGAGCCAGTTGACGTCGGCCAGGACGCCGAGCGGTCCGCCCAGATCCAGCCCGGCATCGCTGGCGACGATCAGCGCCAGGCGAACCATGCCGACGACGAAGCCGGCCGAGATGCCGACCAGTCCGGACATCGGCGAGACGCGCCGCGAGAAGATGCCGAGCATGAAGACGGCGGCGATCGACGGCGCGAGCAGCGACTGGACCAGCTGCAGGTAGCCGTAGAGCGAGCCGGAGCCCAGCGACTGCAGGAACGGGATCCACGCCATGCCGGCGCCGACCACCGCCACCGTGGCGACACGGCCGACGTTGACCAGATGCGCTTCGCCGACCTGGGGACGCAGGCGCTTGTAGAAGTCGACGGTGAAGAGCGTCGCCGTGGAGTTGAAGAGCGAGGCCAGCGAGCTCATCAGCGCCGCGAGCATGCCGGCCAGCACCAGCCCGCGCAGGCCTTCCGGCAACAGGTAGGAGACGAGCCGTGGAAACGCCTCGTCGGGCCGCGCCATCTCTGCGAAGCCGGCGACGCCCTGCTGCTTCAGCGCGACCGCGATCATGCCGGGCACGAGGAAGATGAAGATCGGGAAGAGCTTGAGATAGCCGGCCCACAGCGTGCCGCGGCGTGCCTCCTTGACGTTCTTCGCGGTCAGGACGCGCTGGACGATGTACTGGTCGGTGCACCAGTACCACAGGCCGATGATGGGCGAGGCCAGCATGACGCCGAGCCACGGCGTCTCGCTCGGGTCGAACAGGAAGCCGGGGAAGCCCATCGTCTGCGGCGTCGTCGACAGCGGGCGCCAGAGATGGATGGTGTCGGGATTGGCGGCGCGCAGCCCCTCCAGGCCGCCGACTTCGGCGAGGCCCCGCACCAGGATGATGAGCGAGCCGATCAGCATCAGCGGCGTCTGCATGCCCTCGGTCCACAGCACCGCCTTCATGCCGCCGGTCACGGTGTAGGCCCCGGTCACGACGACCAGGGCGAAGGCCGAGAACCAGAAGTAGTCGGTGGCCCCGAGCAGCGGCAGATCGATCGTCGCGCCGGGCTGGTAGCCGAGGATGGTCGAGATCGCGATCGCGCCGGCGTAGATGGTCACCGAGGCCTTGGTCAGGACGTAGGAGACCATGAAGATGAGCGACAGCACGGTGCGCGTGGCCGGCGTGTAGCGCTTCTCCAGGAACTCCGGCGTCGTGAAGATGCCCGAGCGCAGGTAGAACGGCGCGAACACCCAGCCCAGCACGACGCAGAGGTACGAATGCAGCTCCCAGTGCGCGAACGCCATGCCCGAGCTCGGCGCCGGTGCCGGCCAGGCCGACCAGGTGCTCGGCGCCGATGTTGGACGCGAAGATCGAGGAGCCGATGAGGAACCAGCCGGCGTTCCGACTGGCGAGGAAGTAGTCCTCGGTGTCCTTCTCCTTCTGCAGGGCGACCCAGATGGCGATGCCGGCGATCACCGCGAAATAGAGCGCGACGACGGCCCAATCGAGGCCGGAGAAGGTGACCCCTGTTCCTGTTGCCATGGTTAGTCCGGTCGGCCAGGCGAGCGGCCGGTCATTCTAGCGCGAGTGGCCGCCGGTTGACGGAACGCGGCCGCCAGTGCCTGACGCGGCGCCGGAGGCGGGATATGATGCGAGGCAGCCCGCATGTCCGCCTCGCCGTCCTTTGCGCCCGTTGCCCGGGCCGAGGTCACCAGCTACGCGCATCTCGACGCCCGGCAGCGCACGGCCACCCTCGGGGGGCTCATGCTCACGCTGCTGCTGGCGGCCATGGATCAGACCATCGTCGGCACCGCCATGCCGCGCGTGGTCGCCGTCCTGAACGGCTTCGACCGCTATCCGTGGGTGACCACGGCGTATCTGCTGACCTCGACCATCTCGGTGCCGGTCTTCGCCAAGCTCTCGGACCTCTACGGGCGCAAGTGGCTGTACCTCATCGCGCTCACGATCTTCGTCGTGTCGTCGTGGCTGTGCGGCGCGGCCGGCAACATCCCGCTGCCGCTCGACGGCATGAACCAGCTGATCCTGTTCCGCGGCCTGCAGGGCATCGGCGGCGGCGCGGTGATGGGCCTGACCTTCACCATCATCGGCGATCTGTTCTCGCCGGTTGAGCGTGGACGCTACCAGGGCATGTTCGGCGCGGTGTTCGGACTGGCGTCGATCGTCGGGCCGCTGGCCGGAGGCTGGATCACCGATCACCTGTCGTGGCGCTGGGCGTTCTACGTCAACGCCCCGCTCGGCATCGTCGCCTTCGCCGTGCTGTACCGCACCTTCCCGTTCGTGCGCCCGCACGGCAGCAGCCGGACCATCGACTGGCTCGGCCTGGTGACGCTCTCGGGCTGGATCGTGCCGCTCCTGCTCGCGCTCAGCCGGGTGACCGCGGCCGGATGGACCGACCCGGCGGTGCTGCTGCTGCTCGCGCTGGCGCTCGGGTCGCTGGTCGCCTTCCTGTGGGCCGAACGCCGCGCCGTCGAGCCGCTGATGCCGCTCTCGCTCTTCGGCATCCGCACGATCGCGCTCGCCTCGGCCGGCGTGTTCGTGCTCGGCATGTCGATGTTCGGGATGTTCGTCTACCTGCCGCTCTACCTGCAGGGGGTGCTCGGCATGTCGGCGGCGGCCTCGGGCACGCTCTTCGTGCCGATGATCTTCGCGATGATCCTGGCCAGCGTCGCCTCGGGCCAGATCGTGTCGCGGACCGGCCGCTACAAGTTCCTCGCCGTCGGCGGCGCGGTGATGGCCACGGTGGGGATGGCGCTGCTGGCGCGGCTCGGCCCGTCGGGCACGGCGACGACGATTCTGTGGTGCCTGGTCGTGTGCGGCTTCGGCTTCGGCGCGTCCCAGCCGGTCTACGCGCTGGCGGTGCAGAACGCGGCGCCGCGCGCCCAGCTCGGGGCGGCGACGGCCACCAGCCAGTTCTTCCGCTCGATCGGCAGCACCATCGGCGTGGCCGTGTTCGGCACGCTGCTCCTGGGCATCTACCACCAGCGGCTGGCGTCGGCGCTGCCGCCGACACGCCGCCGCAGGTGCGTGCGATCGTCGACAACCCGCTGACGATGAACCGCAGCGGGGCGGAGATGGGCGCGTCGGCGCCCCTGCCGCCGATGGACGCCGCCGTCGCCTCGGCGGTGCGGTCGAGCCTCGCCGCCGGCATGCAGCGGATCTTCGACCTGGCGGCGGTGGTGATGGCCACGTCGGTCCTGCTCAACGCCTGGCTACCGGAGCTGCCGCTGCGCTCGCGGGCTGAGCACGCGTCGCCACCGGACGCGCTGTGAGGCCTGGGGCTAAGACACGAAACGCCGCGTGCTGCGCGCACGCGGCGTTCGTGTTTCCAGCGCGCGCCGGAATGCCCGGGGACGCGCTGAACCTGGGGGAGGCCAGTTGCTGTTCGCGGTGACGTCATTCGCGCCGTCCGCGACGTGATTGAGGACTGCACGAAGCGCGCCAGTTGCCCGAGGGCCGTGAGTTCCCAAATTCGCCAGCGGCGTCACGTCCTGAACGGCCGGCGAATGCGGCCGGAGCGCGACCGCCACGACCATCCTCTTGCTGGGACCAGCACTTCGCGTGTTGGCCCCAGGTCAGGCCAGCGACGCCGTCAGACGGTCGAGGCGCGCCAGCACGTCGGGCCGGCCAAGCAGCCGCAGCATCTCGAACAACCCCGGGCTCACCGTCCGTCCGGTCATCGCCAGCCGGGTGGCGTGGATGAGCACGCCGGCCTTGACCCCCCGCGTATCGGCCACCAGCCGCAGGGTCCGCTCGAGCTCGCCCTCGTCGAGGCTCGGCAGATCGGCAAAGGCGCCGCGCAGCGCTTCGAGGTGGGTCCGCAGCCCCGGCGCCGCCAGATGCCTGGCCGCGCCCTCCGGGTCGTAGCTGCTCGGCGCCACGAGGAACGGTTGCGCGCCCTCCACGAACTCGCCGAGCCGCTTGCAGCGGGGGCGCAGCAGCGCCAGCACCTCGGCGAACCACGCCTGGCGCCCGCCGCCGAGGTCTTCGTGCCACAGCCCGGCGCGCTCGAACCACGGCCGCAGCCGGGCGGTCAGGGCCGCGTCGGACAGCCGTCCCAGATATTGATGGTTGAACCAGTCGAGCTTCTCGGTGTTGAACACCGCGTTGCCGGTGCTGATCCCCTCGAGTGAGAAGCGCGCGACCAGCTCGTCGATCGTGAAGAGCTCGTCGTCGCCGCCCGGCGACCAGCCGAGCAGCGCCAGGAAGTTGACCAGCGCCTCGGGCAGGTAGCCCTGCCGCTCGTACTCCATCACCGAGGTGGCGCCGTGGCGCTTGCTGAGCCGCTTCTTGTCGGGGCCCATGATCAGCGGCACGTGCGCGAACGCCGGCACGGCGGCGCCGAAGGCCTCGTAGAGCAGCACCTGCTTGGGGGTGTTGGAGATGTGATCGTCGCCGCGGACCACGTGCGTGATCGCCATGTCGATGTCGTCGACGACCACCGACAGGTGATAGGTGGGATGGCCGTCGGAGCGGAGCACGACGAAGTCTTCGATGTGCGCGCGGTCGAAGCGCACCGGGCCGTGCACCAGGTCGGCAAACGTCGTCTCGCCGGGCGGCACCAGAAAGCGAATCGCATGCGGCTCGCCGGCCGCCACGCGTCGCTGCACCTCATCGGTAGGCACGGCCAGGGCCGCATCGCGGTCGTAGGCCCGCTCGTACGATCCGTCGTCCTCGGCCTGGCGATCGCCGCGCCGGTTCGGACCGCCGAAATCGTAGTAGGCCCGCCCGGCCGCCGCCAGTTCGTGCGCGGCCTCCCGGTACCGGCTCAGCCGTTCCGACTGGAAATACGGCGCATGCGGGCCGCCCACGCCGGGGCCTTCGTCCCAGTCGAGACCGAGCCACTGCAGGCCGTCGAGGATGCCGGTGACCATGTCGGCCGACGACCGCTCGACGTCGGTGTCCTCGATGCGCAGCACGAACACCCCGCCCAGGCGGCGGGCGAACAACCAGTTGAACAGCGCCGTGCGGGCGCCGCCCACGTGCAGATAGCCGGTCGGCGAGGGCGCGAAGCGGACGCGAGGGAGACTGTCAATTTGGGAACACATCGAGGCCGGATCAGGATAACCTCCCTTTGGCCGGCCTCCCCCGGCCGGTCCGCGCCACTCGAGATGTGAGGGGCGCGGGTAACCGATCACGCATTTCCACCTGGGGAGCCCTTCGTGAAGCAGAAACTGTCGACGTTCGTCATCCTGATCCTCGCCCTTGCAATGGGCACGGTGTCGCCGCGCACGCAGACGCGCGTCGATGTTCCACAGCGGGTCGCTGATAGGGCCGCCGCCGGAGATGCGGTGAGCATCATCGTCGGCGTCGACGCGACGTTCGTTCCGGAGGGCGACCTGCCGGGCGCCGATGCCGTGGCCAGTCAGCGCGACGCGATCGCGCGCGTGCTCGCCGACGTGATGGGCCGGGCGGCTGACGCCGGCGCCGTCCTCGGCAGCAGCCTCGAGATCCTGCCGTTCTTCGCCGCCCGCGTCACCCGCGAGTCACTGGAGGCGCTGGCGACGATGCGCGGCGTGGTCAGCATCGAGGAGAACGGCCTCGATCGGGCCGACCTGGCGTCGAGCGTGCCGATCACCAACGCGCCCGCGGCGTGGGCCGCCGGTCACACCGGGGCCGGACGGGCCGTGGCCATCATCGACACCGGCATCGAGAAGACCCACAGCTTCCTCACCGGCAAGGTCGTCTCCGAAGCGTGCTACGTGAACGCCGGCGGGGCCGGCTTCGGCACCGGCACCTGCCCTGGCGGTGGGCTCACCTCGACCGCCGTCGGCAGCGGCGTGCCGTGCACGGTGGCCTCCGATTGTGGCCACGGGACGCACGTCGCCGGCATCGCGGCCGGGGCCAACGGGCCAGGCGGCGCCAACGGCGTCGCGCCGGGGGCGTCGTTGCTGGCCATGCAGGTGTTCACGCGTTTTGACAATCCTGACGACTGCACTCCCGATCCTGCCCCCTGCACCGCTTCCTTCCAGACGGATCAGGTGCTGGCGCTCAACCGCATTGCGGCGCTCGCAGCCACTATCCCGATTGCCTCGGTCAACATGAGCCTCGGCGGCGGGAGCTTCTTCGATCAGGCCTCCTGCGACGCGGCCAACCAGAGCAACGGCCGCAAGGCCGCCATCGACAACCTGCGGTCGCTGGGCATCGCAGTCGTGGCCTCGTCGGGCAACAGCGGCTTCAAGATCTCGATGGGGGCGCCTGCGTGCATCTCCTCGGCAGTCAGCGTCGGCTCGATCACCGACGCGCTCGCGGTCTCGAGCTTCAGCAACAACGCGCCGTTTCTTTCGCTCTACGCACCCGGCAGCAGCATCGACTCGTCGGTGCCGGGGAACACCTTCGCCAATTTGCAGGGAACGTCGATGGCCGCGCCGCACGTAGCCGGCGCCTGGGCGATCCTGAAGCAGGCGGTGCCGGGCGCGACCGTGACCGCGGCGCTGGCCGCGCTGCAGTCGACCGGCACGACCATCAACGACACGCGCACCGGCGGCGGCGCCCCGCATCCGCTGATCAACGTCAACGCCGCGCGGGTCGCCTTGCTCGGCGGCGGCGGTGGCGGTGGCGTCCCAGGTGCGCCGACTGGTTTCGCCGTGAATGTCAACGGCAACTTGGTGTCGATGACGTGGGTGCCACCCGCCACTGGCGGCGCGCCGCTCGGCTACCAGCTCGTCGGTCCGATCCACGCCGGGCGGTCCGATTGTGACCACCTTCAATCTGCCTCTGGTCACGGCGTTCGGGCCGGTCGCCGCGCCGAATAACGTCTATTCCTTGACGATGCGCGCCGGCAACGCCGCCGGACTCGGACCGGAGTCCAACGTCGTCAACATCACCGTGCCCTCGGTGGGGCCGCCGCCCGGCAATCCTACCAATCTACAGGTCTTCGTCAACGCAAACTCAGCCGTGTTCACCTGGACGGCGCCGACGAGCGGCGGACCAGTGGGCGACTACGTGCTGATCGGCGGACAGACGCCGGGGTTCGCGACGCCCCTGGCGACTCTGCCGCTGCCGGCGTCGCCGACCAGCGCCCTCATCGGTCCCATTCCGCCGGGCATCTGGTACGCGCGCATCCACGCTCGTAACGCCGGCGGCCTCAGCGCGCAACCGACCAACGAAGTGCAGTTGGTGGTCGCCGGCCCGACCCCACCCGGAGCGCCGACGCTGAACGCGCCAACCGTGATCGGCAACAACGTCGGACTGTCGTGGGCGCCGGGCGCCGGCGGAGCGCCGACCTCCTACACGTTGGTCGCCGCGCTCAGTCCGGGCGGCACGCCGATCGCGATCGTGCCGGGGCTAACCGTTACGTCCCTCAACGTCCCCGGTGTGCCGAGCGGCACGTACTTCGTGCGGATCGGCGCCGTCAACGCCTTGGGAGCCAGCCCGCCGTCGAACGAGGTGACGGTCGTCGTTCCGTAGCGTCCCATGCGGGCGGCCGTCGGGCCTGGTCAAGGTCCGGCGGTCGCCCGTTCGTCGTCGTGGGGTTGACCGACAGGCGATCGCGGCGATGATCGGAGCGCGATGACGCGCGCGGCCTTCTTCCGCCTGCATTCGTGGCTCGGCATCGTCACCGGCGCCTGCATGCTCCTCATCGCCTGGAGCGGGTCGCTCGTCGTCTTCAACGACGAGATTGAGTGGCTGCTGAACCCGGCCGTGCGCGCCGACCCCGCCCTGGGCGTGCGTCCGCTCGACGAGGTGGCGGCAGCGATTCGTGCCCGCCACCCCGAGCGGCGCTTTGCGGTCCACCCGCAGATCGGGCCACGCTGGGCACACACCGCGTTCGTCTACGAGGGCCGGACCACACGCTTCCTCCAGATTGACCCGGCGACGGCCGGGATCCGCCGCGACGACGTGATGGACGGCTACACCTTCAACGTCGCCTACTTCCTCCGCCAACTGCACGTGCGGCTGCTCATGGGGTTCTGGGGACGGGTGTTCGTCGGGGTGTTCGGCGTGACCCTCGTGCTCTCGGTCGTCACCAGCCTGTGGATCTACCGTGAGTGGCTGCGGTCGCTCGTCCGCGTGCGTCGTGGCCACGGCCGGCGCGTCTTACACATGGATCTCCACAAGGCCGTCGGCCTGTGGGCACTGGCCTTCAACCTGCTCTTCGGCGTGACCGGCGCGGTGCTCGGGCTCGAGAACCTCTACTACCGGGTATGGCCGCCGGCGCCGCGGTCGCCGGCGATCTTCGCCCCGGCGCCGCCGCTGGCCGAGCCGCTGACGCCAGGAGGGGCCGTAGCCCGGGTGACGGCGCGCGATCCGCGCTTCCGCCCGACGTCGATCGAGGTGCCGATCGAAGGGCCGATCCTCGTCCGCGGCGATCACCCGAGCGTGTTCATCGCCGAGGGCGCCAGCGAGTACGCCGTGCACGCCGGCACCGGCGTCGTCCACCGGGTGATCGACGCGCGCCGGGCGCCGTGGCCCGAGTATCTCTACAACCTGCTCGATCCGCTGCACTTCGGCTACTTCGGTGAGCGGCTGGGCTGGGTGACCGGCTACGTGGTCGAGCTGCTGTGGGTGCTCGCCGGCCTGGCGCCGGGGACGCTGGCCGTCACCGGCGGCGTGATGTGGCTCGAGCGGCAGCGGCGGCGGACGGCGAAGCGTGCCGCCGGTCTGCAACCGACCGCGTCGCCATGAGCTCAGCCATGGAACGCTGAGATAATTCCCTCAGCGCTGTCGATTCCGTCCCCCGTCGCTCGACGTGCTGGTGAAGGGGCGGAACCGGCTGAGCCATCCAGGCTCAGGACCCGCGCCGCCCCCGGAGGAGACTGCGATGCGTTTCATGGCAATCGTCAAGGCGACCAAGGAGTCCGAAGCCGGCGTGATGCCGTCGCCCGAGCTGTTCAAGGCGATGGGCAACTTCAACGAGGAACTGGTCAAGGCCGGCGTGATGCTGGCCGGCGAAGGGCTGCACCCCAGCTCGAAGGGCGCGCGGGTGAAGTTCAAGGGCGACAAGCGGACGGTCGTCGACGGGCCGTTCACCGAAACCAAGGAGCTCGTCGCCGGCTACTGGCTGCTGCAGGTGCGCTCGAAGGCAGAGGCCATCGAGTGGATGAAGCGCTGCCCGAACCCGAGCGGCGAGGAAGGGGAGATCGAACTGCGTCAGGTGTTCGACGCGGATGACTTCGGCGATGCGCTGCCGCCGGAGGAGCGAGCGCGGGAAGAGCGCTTGCGGGCGCAGACCGAGCGGCAGCCGAAGAAGTAGGCGGCGAGGCGCCGGCTTGCCCCAGGCCGACGCCGAGTGATGTGATCGGGGGCGTGACGGCTCCCGATCTTCGTCCGGCGATCGACGCGGTGTGGCGGATGGAATCGGCCAGGATCGTCGCCGCGCTCGTCCGGATCGTGCGCGACGTCGGCCTCGCCGAGGACATGGCGCACGACGCCCTGGTGGCGGCGCTCGAGCAATGGCCGGCCGAGGGGATGCCACGCAATCCCGGCGCGTGGCTGATGACCACCGCCAAGCGGCGGGCCATCGACGGCGTGCGGCACCGCGCCATGGCCGATCGCAAGCACGATCAGGTCGCCTATGAGATCGCCGACGCGCAGCCGCCGCCCGAGGCCGCGCTCGACGACGACATCGACGACGACCTGCTGCGGCTGGTCTTCGTCGCCTGTCACCCGGTGCTGTCGCCCGAAGGCCGCACCGCGTTGACGCTGAAGCTGCTGTGCGGGCTGACGACACAGGAGATCGCCCGCGCGTTCCTGGTGCCCGAGCCGACGATGGCCCAGCGCATCGTCCGCGCCAAGCGGGCGCTGTCGGCGTCGGGCGTGCCATTCGAGGTGCCGCACGGTGCCGATCGCAACGCCCGCCTGGCCTCGGTGCTCGAAGTGATCTATCTGGTGTTCAACGAAGGCTATGCCGCCGCCGCCGGCGACGACTGGCTGCGCCCGGCGTTGTGCGATGAGGCCGTGCGGCTCGGGCGCGTGCTGGCCGAGCTGATGCCCGGCGAAGCCGAGGTGCACGGGCTGGTCGGGCTGATGGAGCTGCAGGCGTCGCGCCTCAACGCGCGTGTCGACGCAGGCCGGCGCGCCGGTGCGGCTCGAGGATCAGAACCGCGCCCGCTGGGACCGGCTGCTCATCCGCCGCGGGCTGGCGGCCATCGCCCGGGCGCGCGCGCTTGACGGCAACGCCGGCGCCTACCTGCTGCAGGCCGAGATCGCCGCCTGCCACGCCGTGTCGCCGACGGTCGCGGCCACCGACTGGCGGCGCATCGCGTCGCTCTACGACGCGCTCGCCCGCGTGTGGCCCTCGCCGGTGGTGGCACTCAACCGGGCCGTGGCCGTGGCGATGGCCGAGGGGCCGGCGGACGGGCTGGCGCTGGTCGAGGCGCTCGCGGCCGAGCCGGCGCTGCGTGACTACCATCTGGTGCCGGCCGTGCGCGCCGACCTGCTGCTGCGTCTCGATCGCCGCGGCGAAGCGCGCGCCGAGTTCGAGCGCGCGGCGGCGATGACCGGCAACCTCCGCGAGCGCGACCTGTTGCTGGCCCGCGCCCGGACCTGCTGACTGCGCGCCCTGTCGCCATGCGCCGTCCTTCAGACGGCTCATCAGAGTCGACTTGTGTCCTGAGTACCCAGGCAGCTCTAAAGAGCTGCCCTACGACCGCTCGACACATGTAGGGCAGAGCTTTGGCTCTGCCTCCCCGGCAGCTCTAAAGAGCTGCCCTACGACCGCTCGACACATGTAGGGCAGAGCTTTAGCTCTGCCTCCCCGGCAGCTCTAAGTGTGAGTTCTGTCAAGGTTGATCACTGCGCGAGCCGCGGAAGCGGACGCAAGGCGGGCGTCAGTTGGCCGGGACGCCGACCAGGTACTTCGGCCCGGTCGGCTGGGGCACGCCGCCTTCGGGTTCCAGCGTCACGGCGAGCGCCGCGGGTGGGCCGTTGAAGGCCACCGTGGTGATGACGCGGCTGAGGCCGTCGGCGCCCGGCGTGAAGACGCCGGCGCTCACCGCCTGGCCGCCGATGATCGCCCACAGCTGGTAGACGCGTCCCGGTGGCGGCGCCGGCAGTCCGGTGGCGCTCAGCACCAGCGTGCCTTGCGACGGGCTGAGCAGCGCCTGGGCGCGCGCCCCGGCAGCCGGCGGGACGCCGTCGAGGGTCGTGCGTACCGAGATCGGGCGAGGCCAGCACGTCCAGCGCCTGCTGTTGCGCGCGCGCTTCGGTCGTCGCCCGCTGCGTGCGCAGGTCGGCGTCCGCCAGCCGCGATTCCACCGCCACGATCTCGGCGCGCAGGTCCGCCAGTTCGGCCCGGGCCCGGACCAGGCCCACGCTCGTCGCCACGGCCACGGCCGCCGCCGCCGCGGCCACCAGCCAGGGCGCGTACCAGAAACGCGCCGCCCGCGGCGGCTCGGGCTGCGGCCGCGCCGGGAACGTCACGACCTGGCCGCGCGCCGTCGCCACCTCGAGCACACGGGCCTTGAGCTCGGGCCGCGGCCGCACCTGTTCGGGCACGTGGGCCAGCGCGTCCACGGCGCGCACCTCGTCGGCCAGCGCATCTCGACACGAGGCGCAGTCGACCAGGTGCGCCTCGAGGGCCGCGCGTTCGGCTCCCTCGAGCACCCCCAGCGCCTGCAGCGGCAGGATGTCTCGTGCGTCGTCGTGCGTCATGGCTGCCGGTCCGCGGCCGTCTGAGGCGCCGCCATCGTCTCGCGCACCCGCCGCAAGGCCATGCGGATACGTGTTTTCACCGTGCCGAGGGGCGTGGCCGTGCGGGCCGCGATCTCGACGTGCGTCAGTCCCTCGAAGTAGGCCAGCTCCAACGCGGCACGCTCGCTCGCCGGCAGGCCCGCCACCGCGGCTCGCGCCGTCCGCGCCTGCTCGTCGGCAGCCGCTGTAGTCTCTACGCTCGGGGCGGGATCCGGGATGTCGGCGAGGGCGTCGTCGGCCGGCCCCGGCTTGAGCGCCGCGCGCCGCCGTCGCAGCCGGTCGAGGGCGCGAGACCGCGCCATCATGAGCAGCCACGCCGGCACCGCGCCGCGCGCGGTGTCATAGCGCGCCGCCTGCGTCCAGGCCTGGGCGAAGACCTCCTGAGCGACGTCCTCGGCGTCCGAGGTGTCGCGCACGATGCGCAGCGCCAGCGAGTAGACGGCCGTGGAGTAGCGGTCGTACAACGCCTCGAGGCCCGAAGCCTCCTGGCGCGCCATCAGCGCCACCGCCGACAGGTCGTCGTCTGCGACGTCGGTCACGACGGCTCAGCATAACGCAGCGGCACCCGGCCCCGGGGAGGAGGAACCCGGCCGCCCGTCGCGCCGGTTCCGTATACTGCCGGCTCCGCGTGATGCTCGTCACCCGCCTTCGCCACCAGCGTCTCATCGACACCACGTTGCGCCGCCCGCACGACGTCGTCTCGTGGCTCGGTGCCGTGCAGGCGCAGGACTTTGCCGGCGCCGTCTGGGGGCTGGCCCTGCGGATGCGCGACGGCGACCGCGGCGGCCATCGAACGCGCCTTCGCGGAGGGCCGTCTGCTGCGCACCCACGTGCTGCGACCGACGTGGCACTTCGTGACGCCCGAGGACATCCGCTGGATGCAGGCGCTGACCGGGCCGCGCGTCCTGGCGCTCAACGCGCTACCATGCGAAGAAGCTCGAGATCGACGGCCGCACCTCGGCCAGAGCCACCGGCCTGATGGAACGCGCGCTCGGCGGCGGGCGCACTCTGACGCGCGACGAACTGGCGGCGGCGCTCGGCGCCGGGCGGATCGCCGCCGCCGGCCAGCGGCTCGCCTACCTCGTGATGGCCGCCGAGCTCGAGGCCGTGATCTGCAGCGGGCCGCGACGCGGCAAGCAGTTCACCTACGCGCTGGTCGCCGAACGCGCGCCGCGGGCCCGCGTCCTGCCTCGCGACGAGGCGCTGGCCGAGCTCGCCCGGCGCTACTTCCAGAGCCACGGGCCGGCCACCGTGCACGACTTCGCGTGGTGGTCGGGCCTCACCGTGAAGGACGCCCGTGCCGGCGCCGCCGACGGTGCCGGCCGACCTGGTGCTGCGCGAGCCCCCGGCCCTCGACCTGGCGCCCGATGCCCACTACCTGCTGCCGAACTACGACGAGTACCTGATCGCCTACAGGGACCGCGGCGCGGTGATCGATCCGGTGCGCAGCCGTAATCTCGGTATCTTCACCAGTCTCGAGTATCCGCATCACATCGTCCTGGGGGGACGGGTCGCCGGGAGCTGGCGGCGGACGCTCGGCCCGAGTTCTGCCGGCGTGACCCTCAAGTTCTACGGCCGGCCGACCGCGACGGAACGCACGGCGCTAGCGGCGCAGGCGGCGCGCTACGGGCGCGTGCTCGGCCTGCCGTGCCGGATGGAGGGGTGACCAGCCGGATCGACGTGATCGCGGCAACGCTGGCCGACATCGCCGCGATGCGCGAGGTCTATCGCCAGGAGATGGGCTGCCAGATCGTCCACGACTCGTGGCACGCGCGCCGGTTCACCGAGCTCTTTCGCCTGCAAATCGACGGCCGCGACGTCGGCTACGGCGCGGTTGGTGGCGCCCCGGGCGAGCCCCGAGAACTCGTGAAGGAACTCTACCTCGTGCCGTCGGCGCGGCCCCTGGCTGACGCGCTCTTCACCCGGCTCGTCGAGATGAGTGGCGCCCATGCCATCGAGGCCCAGACCAACGACCCGCTGCTCAGCGAGATGCTCGATGCCCACGCCGCTCTCGTCACGAGCGAGACCGTGTTGTTCGAAGCGGCGTCGACACCAGTCTCACTGCGCCTGACGTCTCGCTCAGGCCGATTCGACCGGCCGAGAAGGCCGGCGTTTTCCCGCATCGCCACGAGCCGGTGGGCGATTGGGGTCTCGAGCGCGACGGCGCCATCGTGGCGACGGGCGGGCTGCTGTTCCACTACAACCCTCCCTTTGCCGACCTCCACATGGAGGTGGAGCCGTCGTATCGCCGTCGCGGCTACGGTGCCTACCTGGTGCAGGCCCTGAAGCAACGATGCGATGAGGCCGGGCACGTGCCCGCGGCGCGGTGCCGGGCCGACAACATGGCGTCGCGTCGCACCCTCGAGCGTGCCGGGCTGAGGGTGTGCGGGCGGATCGTCCGCGGCTGGTTCAGGGCTTCGGCCGCGCCGTAGCGGCGCTGATGGCGTCAATCGTCATCGAACTCGAAGACCACCGTCACGCGGACGCCCGCTTCCTTGTCGCCGCGGATGCGCTTGGGTACCGGCAGGAACCCCGATCCGTTCCTTGCTGCGCCAGATGCTCGTCTCCCAGGCCACCCCGTCGAGCTGGGCGCGGATCGGCGTGCGTGCCCAGGCCCGCGTGATCGGCGGCGTGAGCTTCTTGGGCACCTTGACGTAGGTCCACCCGCCCTTCCCGGGAATGCGGGCGAGCGCGACTCGAAAAGGGCCACGACGCGACGACGGCACAGACGGCACGGCGATGGCGATGATGCGCCGAGCCGGCGGCCACTTCAACCGCCTGTCCGGCGCTGTCGGCGGTTTGCGGAATAATCGAGGTCGCGATGACGTTCGATCCGGTCCACGCTGCGTTCGTGGCGCTGCCGCTCGCCGTTGGCGTACTGGTCGTCTGGGGCACGTGGTGGGCCTGGCGCGGCGACGGACCGGGGGCGGCGCGGCGGGCCGCCAACCTTGCCGGCCTGGCGACGGCCGGGTGGCTCGCCGTCACCTGGCAGATCGCCGCGAGCGGCGTGCTGCGCCAGTGGGACCGCACCCCGCCGCCGTTCGCGATGCTGATGGTCGTCGTCGGCGTGCTGGCGGTGCTGCTGGCAGCGACGCCGTTCGGCGGGCGGCTGGCACGCGCAGTGCCGTTGTGGGCGCTGGTCGCTGTGCAGGCGTTCCGGCTGCCGCTCGAACTGGCCATGCACGCCATGGCCGAGCGCGGCGTGATGCCAGAACAGATGAGTTACACCGGGCGCAACTTCGACATCCTAACCGGCATCACCGCCCTCGTCGTGGCGCCCCTGGTGGCCCGCGGCGTCGGCGGCCGCAAGCTGGTCGCCGCCTGGAACCTCCTGGGTCTCGGCCTGGTGTTGAACGTCGTCGTCGTGGCCGTGCTGTCGACGCCGATGTTCCGCGCGTTCGGCGACGACGCCCTCAATACCTGGGTCGCCGATCCGCCGTACGTATGGTTGCCGGCGGTGCTGGTCCTGGCCGCGTTCGCCGGACACCTGATCGTCTTCAGGGCGCTGGCGGCACGGCCGGGCGTGATCGAGCTTGACCGCCAGGATCCGCGTGCGCGTGCTGAAGCAGACGCTGCGCCCCCAGAACACCGCCGGGTTGGTCCCGAACTGGGTCGGGAGTAGAGTAGCCGGGCGTTTGGAGTCCGGATGCAGACCAATCCGTTTTTGCCGATTGGCGCCCTCGAGACGGTCTCGACGTCCTCTGGCTGACCGCCGGGCTCGGCTGCGACGGCGAGTCGATCGCCCTGACGGCGGCGACGCAGCCGAGCCTCGAAGATCTGCGTGCCGGAGCGCTTGCCGGGCGTCCCGCCGCTGCGCATCCACAATCCGGTCTTCGCCTACGAGAACGGCGACGAGTTCGTCGACCGTTCCATCGCGCCGCCCGCGGCGAGATCGACGCCGTTCATCCTCGTGGTCGAAGGCTCGATCCCCGACGAGACCAACAAGGCGGAGGGCTACTGGGCCACGTTCGGCACCGATGCCGCGACCGGGCAGCCGATCACGACCTGCGACTGGATCGATCGGCTCGCCCCGCGGGCGTGGGCGGTCGTGGCCGTCGGCACGTGCGCCGCCTACGGCGGCATCCACGCGATGGAGGGGAACCCGACCGGCTGCATGGGGCTGCCCGACTACCTCGGCTGGAGCTGGAAGTCGCCGGCCGGCGTTCCGCTCGTCTGCGTGCCGGGCTGCCCGACGCAGCCCGACAACCTGACCGAGACGCTGCTCTACCTGCCTGCGTCAGCTCGCCGGCCGCGCGCCGATGATTCCGCTCGACGACGCGCTGCGCCCGACCTGGCTGTTCGGCGCAGACCGTGCACGAGGGCTGCGACCGCGGCGGCTACTACGAGCAGGCCGACTTCGCCGACGAGCTACGGCTCGCCGCTCTGCATCGTCAAGCTGGGCTGCTGGGGGCCGGTCGTGCAATGCAACGTCGGCAAGCGCGGCTGGATGGGCGGCATCGGCGGCTGCCCCAACGTCGGCGGCATCTGCATCGGCTGCACCATGCCCGGGTTTCCCGACAAGTTCCAGCCGTTCATGGATCAGCCGCCGGGCTCGCTGCTGTCGTCTGCAAGCCGTGATGACCTACGGCACGGCGATGCGCGCGCTGCGCCGGTTCACCCAGGACTCGCTCAATCGACGAGCCGGCGTCGCGGCGCAGCGCCGCGCCGGCGCGACCGACGCCGCGGCCGACGCGCCCGGATCTGCGACAGCGACGCGATCGATGGCCGTCGAGCCGCTCTGCTTCCGCTGTCGCCGCGCGAGGCCGAGAGCGTGCTGCACGCGCTGGCGCCGAGCGTTCGGCGCCGCAGCGCCGCCGACGGCACGCGACGCGACACGCTGCCGACCGTCGACGATCGCTACCGCACGCTCGTCGAGCAGCTGCCGGCCATCGTCTTCATGGCGTATCTCGACGAGGGCATCGGCGAAGGCCTACGTCAGCCCGCACATCGAGGCGACGCTGGGCTTCTCGCAGCAGGAATGGCTGGAAGATCCGGTCCGCTGGTATCGAGCAGATCCATCCCGACGACAAGGCGCGCTGGAGCGGGCGAGGCCGCCGCGACTGCTGCTCACGGGCGAGCCGCTGCGCTCGGTCTATCGCGTCATCGCGCGCGACGGCCGCGTCGTCTGGTTCCACTGCGAAGCGAAGATCGTCCGGCGCGACGACGGGCAGCCCTGGTTCATCCACGGCGTGGCGTTCGACATCACCGACCTGAAGCAGGCGGAGACGGCGCTCGAGGAGGAGCGCAACTTCGTCTCGGCGATCCTCGACACCGTCGGCGCGCTGGTGGTGGTGCTCGATCCCGCCGGACGCATCGTCCGCTTCAACCGGGCCTGCGAGCGAGACGACCGGGCTGCACGTTCGACGAGGTGCGCGGCCGCTACATCTGGGATCTGTTTCCGCGACCGGCCGAGCGCGACGCGGTTCGCGAGCGCTGTTCGACGCGAGCTGCTGGCGGGCGGCACGCCGGCGAGCTACGAGAGCCGACTGGACGACGCGCGACGGACGCCACCGGCTGATCGCCTGGTCGCAGCACCGTGCTGCGCGACGCCGGGCGGCGCGTCGGCGTACATCATCGCCACCGGCATCGACGTCACCGAGCGCAAGCGGCTCGAAGCGCGCCGTGCTCGACATCAGCGAGCGCGAGCAGCGGCGGATCGGCCAGGATCTGCACGACGGGCTCGGCCAGCACCTGACCGGCATCGCGTTCATGAGCAAGGTGCTGCAGCAGAAGCTGGCCGAGCAGCGCGCTGCCCGGAGCGCGCCGAGGCGCGCAAGATCGTGCAGCTGGTCAACGAGGCGATCGAGATGACGCGCGAGCTGTCGCGCGGCCTGCTGCCGGTCGTCGTCGGCGCCGCACGGCCTCATGTCGGCGCTCGCAGCGCTGGCCGCCGAGGTCGAGGACCTGTTCCACATCTCCTGCCGCTTCGACGTGCGACGACCCGATCGAGCGTCGCACGACGTCGGCGCCGCGACGCACCTGTTTCGCATCGCGCAGGAAGCCGTGAACAACGCCATCAACATGGCGCGCGCGACGAGATCGCTGATCGACCTTGCGCGCCGGGCAGCGACCGGCCGCCTGACGATCAGCGACAACGGCGTCGGGCTTCCCGGCAGTCGGCGACGGCGCCATGCCGGGCATGGGCCTGCACATCATGAGCTATCGCGCCAACATGATCGGCGGCACGCTCGAGATCGACGCGGCACGGCTGCGGCAGCACGGTCGTGACGTGCACGTTTCCACGCGGTCACGCGAGACCCGATGACGGCGACGGAGCGGCGATCGAGCAAGCACCGCGTCTTCGTCGTCGACGACCACCCGATCGTGCGGCAGGGCCTGGCGCTGCTCATCAACCAGGAGCCCGACCTGACGTCTGCGGCGAGGCCGAGGAGGCCGCCACCGCGCTCGACGGCGATCGACGCGCTGAGGCCCGACGTCGTCGTCGTCGACATGTCGCTCCACGGGCCCGACGGGCTCGAGCTGTCAAGAAGCTCCGCGCCCGCCAGTCGCCGCTGCCGTGCTGATCCTCTCGATGCACGACGAGTCGCTCTACGCCGAGCGGGCGCTGCGCGCCGGGCGCCAACGGCTACATCATGAAGCAGGAGGCGACCGAGCAGGTGCTGGTGGCGCTGCGCCGGATCCTCGCCGGCGAGATCTACGTGAGCGACCGGATGGCGAGCCGGCTGCTGCGGCCAGATGCCGTGGCGCGCGCCCGCCGCCGGCGACTCGCCGCTCGCCGAGCCTGAGCGATCGCGAGCTCGAGGTGTTCCGGCTGATCGGCGACGGCCACGGCACCCGCCAGATCGCCGAGAGCTGCACCTGAGCGTCAAGACGGTCGAGTCGTACCAGGCGCACATCAAGGAAAAGCTCGGCGCTGCAGCACCGCGCGCGAGCTGGTGCAGCACGCCGATCGAGTGGTGCGTCGAGACGAGACCGGCCAGCTGACCGCCGACTTTCGCCGGCTCGTCCATCGGGGATTCCCCGATGCCCGTTCGAGGCGATCCCCGTAGCCGAGAATCCGGCGTCCGCCGATTGCCGGCCGTCCCGTCTTCGCCAATGATCGGCGGGTCTCGCCGACGTCACCGCGCCGTCCACGCCGTGCGCGCAGCCGTTCGCTCGACGCCCGAGCGCTCGGAAGAGGAGCGACCATGGCCGACGACAAGTCCCTACGGCCGGGTCACGCAGAAGGCGCCAGCCGTCGCCGAGGTCCACGTCCTCTGGATCACCGCCGGCCTGGCTGCGACGGCGACTCGGTCTCGATCACCGCCGCCACGCAGCCGAGCATCGAGGACGTCCTCCTCGGCGCGATCCCCGGCCTGCCGCAAGGTCCACCTGCACAACCCGGTGCTCGCCTACGAGAACGGCGACGACTTCCTGAAGTTCTGGTACCAGGCCGAGGCAGGGCGAGCTCGATCCGTTCGTGCTCGTCGTCGAGGGCTCGATCCCCAACGAGAAGATCAAGAGCGAAGGCTACTGGGCGGCGCTCGGCACCGACGCCGACGACCGGCCAGCCGATCACGACCAACGAGTGGATCGACCGGCTGGCGCCCGAAGGCGCTGGCCGTCGTGGCCATCGGCACCTGCGCGACCTACGGCGGCATCCACGCGATGGCGGGCAATCCCGACCGGCTGCATGGGCCTGGCCGACTACCTCGGCTGGGACTGGCAGTCGAAGGCCGGCATCCCGATCGTCAACGTGCCCGGCTGTCCGGTGCAGCCCGACAACTTCATGGAGACGCTGCTCTACCTGCTGTACCAGGTCGCCGGGCCTCGCGCCGATGATCCCGCTCGACGAGCAGCTGCGGCCGACCTGGCTGTTCGGCAAGACGGTGCACGAGGGCTGCGACCGCGCCGGCTACTACGAGCAGGGCGACTTCGCCACCGAGTACGGCTCGCCGAAGTGCATCGTCAAGCTCGGCTGCTGGGGGCCGGTGGTCAACTGCAACGTGCCGCAAGCGCGGCTGGATGGCCGGCATCGGCGGCTGCCCCAACGTCGGCGGCATCTGCATCGGCTGCACCATGCCGGGCTTCCCCGACAAGTTCATGCCGTTCATGGACGAGCCGCCCGGCGCGCGGCTCTCGACCGCCAGCGTCAGCGTCTACGGCACGGCCGATCACGCGCGCTGCGCTCGTTCACCAACGCGACGCTGAACAAGGAGCCGAAGTGGCGCCATCCGCGGCCCGAGCTGACCACCGGTTACCACCCCAGGCCTATCTGACGGCAGAGGAGCAACGCCGATGAGCACCGTCGACCGACGACCGCGACCGAGACGCCCGACCAAGGGCCGGAACCTGGTCGAGATGTACTGGGATCCGATCACGCGGATCGTCGGCAGCCTCGGGCATCTACACCAAGATCGACTTCGCCAACCGCCAGGTCGCCGAGTGCCACAGCACCTCGTCGATCTTCCGCGGCTACAGCATCTTCATGAAGGGCAAGGACCCGCGCGACGCCCACTTCATCACCAGCCGCATCTGCGGCATCTGCGGCGACAACCACGCCACCTGCGCGGCCTACGCGCAGAACATGGCCTTCGGCGTCCAGCCGCCGGCGCATCGCCGAGTGGATCATCAACCTCGGCGAGGCCGCCGAGTACATGTTCGACCACAACCTCTTCCAGGACAACCTGGTCGGCGTCGACTTCTGCGAGCAGATGGTCAAGGAGACCAATCCCGGCGTCTGGGCCAAGGCCGAGAAGACCGCGGCGCCGCACGCGCGACCTGCACGGCTACCGCACCATCGCCGACATCATGCGGGCGCTCAACCCGTTCACCGGCGCGTTCTACCGCGAGGCGCTGCAGATGAGCCGCTTCACCCGCGAGATGTTCTGCCTGATGGAAGGCCGGCACGTCCACCCGTCGACGCTCTATCCCGGGCGGCGTCGGCACCGTGCCGACGCGTGCAGCTCTTCACCGACTACCTCGTGCGGCTGATGAAGTACGTCGAGTTCATGAAGAAGGTCGTGCCGCTGCACGACGACCTGTTCGACTTCTTCTACGAGGCGCTGCCCGGCTACGAGGAGGTCGGCCAGCGGCGCGTCCTGCTCGGCTGCTGGGGCTCGTTCAACGACCCCGACGTCTGCGACTACACCTACAAGAACATGACGCGACTGGGGCCGACGCGATGTTCGTCACGCCCGGGCGTCGTCGTCGACGGCGAGCTGGTCACGCACCGACCTGGTCGACATCAACCTCGGCATCCGCATCCTGCTCGGCAGCTCGTTCTACGACGACTGGGCAGGACGGCGAGACGTTCGTCAAGACCGATCCGCTCGGCAACCCGGTCGACCAGCGGCATCCGTGGAACCAGACGACGCATGCCGCAGGCCGCAGAAGCGCGACTTCGACGGCAAGTACACCTGGGTGATGTCGCCGCGCTGGTTCGACAAGCGCACCGGCGATCACCTGGCGCTCGACACCGGCGGCGGGCCGCTCGCGCGGTTCTGGGCGACGGCGCTGGCCGGCATGGTCGACATCGGCTACGTCAAGGCGACCGGGCACGAGCGTCAAGATCTACCTGCCGAAGACGGCGACGCTGCCCGAGGTCGAGTTCGAGTGGAAGATCCCGAAGTGGAGCAACGCCATCGAGCGCGACCGGGCGCGGACCTACTTCCAGGCCTACGCGGCGGCCGCGCGCGCTGCTACTTCGTCGAGCAGGCGCTCGCAGGAGCTGCACGCCGGCCGGACCAAGACCTGGACCGAGTTCAAGGTGCCCGACGAGGCGATCGGCTGCGGCTTCCACGAGGCGGTGCGCGGCGTGCTGTCGCACCACGTGGTGATCCGCGACGGCAAGATCGCCAACTACCACCCGTATCCGCCGACGCCGTGGAACGCCAGCCCGCGCGACGTCTACGGCACGCCCGGCCCCTACGAGGACGCGGTGCAGAACACGCCGATCTTCGAGGAGAACGGCCCGGACAACTTCAAGGGCATCGACATCATGCGCGACGGTGCGCAGCTTCGATCCGTGCCTGCCGTGCGGCGTCCACATGTACCTCGGCAACGGCAAGGTGCTCGAGACGCGCCACTCGCCGATGTTCGGCGTCGAACCGCAGCCGGCTGAGCGATCGGCCACGGCGCAGGGAGGCCGATGCGTGACACGCGATCTCGAGGACGTGCAGCGGCGATTGCAGCGGGTCGAGGCGCTGGTCAGCGACGGTCGAGCGCACGCGCCGACCCGAGCGTGCGCGCGGCGACGCGCAGGAGCTGGTCGCAGGCGCTCCTGGAGCTGCACGGCGCCGGGCTGGAGCGGATGCTCGAGATCGTGCCGGCGCGGCCGGCGACGGCGCGGCCGGGCTCGCTCGATCGGCTTCGCGCCGCGACGAGCTGGTCGCCAGCCTGCTGCTGCTGCACGGCCTGCACCCGGTGGACCTCGAGACCCGGGTGCGCGCGGCGCTCGACGCGGCTCGGCCGGTCGCTGCGAGTCGCACGGCGGCGACGTCGAGCTGCTCGGCATCGAGGACGGCGTCGTCCGGCTGCGGCTGATGCGCAGCGTGGCACGGCTGCCCGTCGTCGGCGAGACGCTCGCAGCACGCGATCGAGCAGGCGATCTACGAGGCGGCGCCCGACGTGCCGGCCTCGAGGTCGACGAGCGTGCCGAGCAGTGCCGTGGCGCGATGCCCGGCTCGGCGTCGCTGCGACCGCGACGATGGGACCGGCGGCGCGACGTCACCGCCGAGTGCGTCGACGCCGTGCGGCAGCGGCCGACGAGTCGGGACTGAGCGAGCCGGCACGACCGACGCGGACCGTCCGACGCCGCTCGCGGCAGCTGCGCGTCCGCCGGCGCCGCGCCGCCGGTCGAGCGGTGCGAGCTGTGCGGCCGCGAGCTCGGCCCGCCGCACGCATCCGCACCTGCTGAGCCGGCCGACGCGCCAGCTGCTCTGCGCCTGCGACGCCGTGCGCGCGTCCTGTTCGCGGGCAGGCCGGGCGCGCGCTACCGGCGCGTGCCGCGCGACGGATCGCGCGTGCTGACCGACTTCCGCCTGCACCGACGCGCAGTGGGACGCGCTGCAGATCCCGATCAACCTGGCGTTCTTCTTCCACAGCACGCCGGCCGGGCAGATGGTCGCCGTCTACCCGAGCCCGGCCGGCGCGACCGAGTCGCTGCTGCCGCTCGAGGCGTGGGACGAGATCGTCGCCGGCAACCCGGTGCTCGACGCGACTGGAGCCCGACGTCGAGGCGCTGCTGGTCAACCGCGTCGGCGCGCGCGACGGCGCGCCGAGCGCTACTTCGTCGTGCCGATCGACGAGTGCTTCCGGCTGGTCGGGCTGATCCGCACGCCCTGGCGCGGGCTTGTCGGGCGGCACGGAGGTGTGGGAGGAGATCGACCGCTTCTTCGCCGATCTGAGGCGCGCGCCGACGCGAGCGGAGCGTGGCCCGTGCCTGACCTGAGCTTCCGCGTCGAGGGCGTCGAGGCCGTCGCCGTTCGCGGCGGCGCCGCTGCTGGCGTTCAAGCTGCGCGTCGACGAACGCGCCGGCCGACGAGGCCGATCCACTCCGTCGCGCTGCGCTGCCAGATCCGCATCGAGCCGACGCGCCGGCGCTACGCCGCCGAGGAGCAGGCGCGGCTGCTCGACCTGTTCGGCGAGCCGGAGCGCTGGGGCCAGACGCTGCGCACGATGCTCTGGACGCACGCAGCGCGTGGTGCCGCGCGTTCGCGGGCGCGACGTCGTCGACCTGCCGGTGCCCTGCACGTTCGACTTCAACGTCGCGGCGACGAAGTACTTCCACGGCCTCGACGACGGCGAGGTGCCGCTGACGTTCCTGTTCAGCGGCACGGTGTTCTACGAGGACGCCGAGCGGCGCGCTGCAGGTGGCGCCGATCCCGTGGGAGCAAGGAGGCGCGCTTCCGGCTGCCGGTGCCGGTCTGGCGCGAGATGATGGATCACTACTACCCGAACAGCGCCTGGCTGCGGCTGCGCCGCGACGTGTTCGACCGGCTGTATCGCTACAAGAGTGCGAGCACGGCATGCCGACCTGGGAGCGAGGCCCTCGAGCGACCTGCTCGCCGGCGCCGACGGGAGGCGCCGCGATGAACCGCGCCGCGCGTCGAGCGCGTCGCCAACGCGGTGCTCTACGAGGGGTACATGCTGTATCCCTACCGCCCGTCGTCGGTGAAGAACCGCCAGCGCTTCACCTTCGGCGTGCTCTGCCCCGAGGCCGCCGTCGCGCGCGACGGACGCGGCGACGCTCTGGCAGCTGCAGACCGAGTGCCTGGTGCAGGGCGATGCCCGACGCGGTGCTGTCGACGTGCGGTCGCGGTTTCTCCAGCTCACGCGCACGCCGGCACGACGAGACGGCGGCCGCCGTGGCAGCGAGCCGCTGGCTCGAGGCGCGACGCGAGCGCAGTCGTCGTCGCTGCCGCCGACGACCCTGGACGGCCGCTGGTCCGACCGTCCCGCGTGCCCGGCAGACGCCGTTCGCGGTTCGACGGCCTCACGGGTCGACGGCGAGCGTGGTCGGCGCGTGCCGCTGTCCGCCGACGGCTATCCGGGTGACGGTGTCGGTGTCGCAACACTCACGCCGCTCGACCCGGCGCAGTCGCTGGCGCACGACGACGCTGCTGCCGGTCGCGCTCGTCTCGACCCACGCCATCCTGACGGTCGCCGGCGGCGAGTTCGTCTCGCTGCTCGATCCGCCGGACGAGTGGCGCACGGCCGTGGCCGGGCTGCCGCAACGTCGGCGTCTGGCCGGTGCTGGTCGGCGAGCCGGGCAGCGCGACACCATGCTGGCCTCGCCGATCATCCTCTACGACTACCCGCAGGTCGCGCCGAGAGCCCCGGCGACCTCTTCGACGGCACCGAGATCGACGAGATCCTCACGCTGCGCATCCTGACGCTGACCGACGAGGAGAAGGACGAGATGCGGCGCGCCGACGCGCGCGCGCGGCAGCTGCTCGAGCGCACCGAGGCGCTGCGCGCGAGCAGATGATGCGGCTGCACGGCGTCGATGCGCGGTCCGCGCGACCGCGGAGGAGGAGCGCCATGAACGAATGGGAGTTCGACGCGCTCGAGGACCGCCGCCGGCTCGACGTCGCTGCGCGATCGGCGGGCGCCGTGCTGCGGCCGGGCGACCGGGTGCGGCTGCGGCCGCGCGCCGGCGGCGACATCTTCGACCTGGCGCTCGGCGGGCAAGATCGCCACGGTCGAGGCGATCGAGCAGGACTTCGAGGGCCGAGTCCACCTGGCCGTGGTCGTCGACGACGACCCGGCCGCGACCTCGGCCTGCTGCGCCAGCCGGGCCACCGCTTCTTCTTCGCGGCCGACGAGGTCGAGCCGCTGCATGACCGCCGCACGCCGCGAGCCGCGACCGCCGACCGTGCTCGTCGCCGGCATCGGCAACATCTTCCTCGGCGACGACGGGTTCGGCGTCGAGGTGGTGCGGCGCCTGGCCGATCGCGCCGCGGCGCCCGAGGCGTGACGCGTCGATGGACTTCGGCATCCGCGGCTTCGACCTCGCGTACGCGCTGGTCGACGGCGCCGACCTGCACGATCCTGGTCGACGCGTACCGCCCGCGGCGGGCGCCCGGCACGCTCTACGTGATCGAGCCGGAGCTGCGCCGGCCGACGGCGACGACGCGCCGCAGCGCCTGCGCCGACCGCACGGCGATCGAACCCGATGAACGTGCTCCGCCTGGCGCAGCGCTGGGCGGCGCGCCTGGCCGCATCGTGCTGGTCGGCTGCGAGCCGGAGACGTTCGGGCCCGAGCACGAGGGGCACATGGGCCTGAGCGAGCCGGTCGAGGCCGCGGTGCGCGTGAAGCCGTACCGAGATCATCGAAGGAGCTGGTGCGAGCCTCAACGCCAAGCAGGAGAGGTGCCATGGAGCGCTCGGACATCTGAACAACGACGCAACGACGGACGAGACCTGATGTTCATGTTCGGCGGAGCGGCGCTGATGCTGCTCGGCGCCGGCCTGATCCTGTCGAACCCGCAGGTGCGGCGCTACCTGGGCAACGTCAACCTCGGCGACCTCGTCGAGGGCGCGCTGCCCGACTTCGAGCGCTACCTGAAGCTGCGGTCGATGTAGGACGGCGTGCGCTACGAGATCGACCCGAGCGCTGAGCCGGGTCGCGGCTCGAAGGTCTACGCCAGCGGGCTGCTGTCGGCGCTGGGCCACAGTCCCGACGATCGTCGTCCGCGACTTCAGCGGGCAGGTGATCGCTCGCCCGACGGACGGCCGGCCGGCGCGGCGATGGAGCTGATCGATCAAGACGTGCGGCGCTGGCCGTCGGCGACGACGTCAAGGCAGCGGACCGCGCGCGAGATCGAGCGCGATCATGCAGAACCGAGGTGCTCGAGGTCGACGCGCTACCCGGCGATCACCTTCGTCAGCACCGAGGTGACGGGCGCGGCGCCCGGCGCCGGCTCGTTCCAGCGTCGCGTCACCGGCGACGCTGACGCTGCACGGCGTGTCACGCGCCGGAACGCATCGAGGCGCTGGTCAACGTCATGGGCGACAGGCTCACGCGCCAACGGCGCAGTGCGGCGATCCGCCAGAGCGACTTCGGCATCAAGCCGGTGTCGGTCGCCGGCGGGACGCTGAAGCTGAAGGACGAGATCGACCTGTCGTTCGACATCGTGGCGCGCGTCAACCAGCCGGCGTGAGGCAGCACGGACATGTGCCTGGCGATTCCCGGAAAGATCGTCGAGTTCCATCCCGGCCGGTCGCGACCTGGCGACGGTGGATGTGAGCGGCGTCCGGCGGCGGGTGGACATCGGCCTGCTCGAGGGACAGGACGTGCCGGTCGGCGACTGGGTGCTCATCCACGTCGGCTTCGCGATGAGCAAGATCAGCGAGGCCCAGGCGCAGGAGCAGATGCGCATGCTGGCGCTGCTCGGCGAGGACGAGGCCGCGCTCGACGAGTTCGACGGCTACTCGACCGCGGGTCAGGAGACGGGCCATGAAGTTCGTCGACGAGTTCCGCGACCCGCGCGCTCATCACGCAAGGCGGCCGACGAGATCCGCCGGCTGGCCGACCCGGCCGGCACTACCGGCTCATGGAGGTGTGCGGCGGGCACACCCACGCCATCTACCGCTTCGGCCTGAAGGACCTGCTGCCGGCGAACATCGAGCTGATCCACGGCCCGGGCTGTCCGGTCTGCGTGCTGCCGATGGGCCGGATCGACGACGGCCTGGCGCATGGCCGAGGACCCGGCGGTGATCTTCACCGCCTTCGGCGACATGATGCGGGTGCCGGGCACCAAGGGCAGCCCGCTGGAGCACAAGGCGCGCGGCTGGACGTGCGCATCGTCTACTCGCCGCTCGACGCGCTCAAGCTGGCCCAGACGCAATCCCGACCGGCACGTCATGTTCTTCGCGATCGGCTTCGAGACGACGGCGCCGTCCACGGCCGCTCACCCTGATGCGGGCCCGGGCGCTGGGCATCGCGCAACTTCTCGGTGTTCTGCAACCACGTCACGATCATCCCGGCGATCCGCGCCATCCTCGACTCGCCCGACATGCGGCTCGACGCCTTCATCGGTCCCGGGCCACGTCTCGACCGTGATCGGCTGCCGGCCCTACGAGTGGATCGCCCGCGACGAGGGGCAAGCCGATCGTCGTGTCCGGATTCGAGCCGCTCGACCTGCTGCAGTCGATCGTGATGCTGCTGCGGCAGCTCGGCGGCGGCCGGGCGCGAGGTCGAGAACCAGTACGACCGCGTCGTGCCGTGGGAGGGCAACCGCGCCGGCGCTCGCGGCGATGGCCGAGGTGTTCGAGCTGCGCCCGTACTTCGAGTGGCGCGGCCTGGGCTTCATCTCGCAGTCGGCGCTGCGGCTCAGCGACGCGTACGCCGAGTGGGACGCCGAGCGGCGTGTTCACCGTGCCGGGCGTGCGGGTGACCGACCCCAAGGCGGCGCAGTGCGGCGAGGTGCTGAAGGGCGTGCTGAAGCCGGCGCACTGCAAGCTGTTCGGCAAGGAGTGCACGCCGGAGCAGCCGGTCGGCGCGCTGATGGTGTCGTCGGAAGGCTCGTGCGCCGCCTACTACAACTACGAGCATCGCAAGACCGCGGCGGAGGCGAGATGGCTGATCGGCGTCACCAGCGTCCGCGTAGCCACGGCGCCGGCGGCGACGGTCGCGGTTCCGCGATCCGCAGATCGAGATGGCGCACGGCGCCGGCGGCAAGGCCAGCCGCCGCCTGGTCGAAGGGCTGTTCGCGCCGCTGCTGATGGCGGGCGACGCCGCGAACCGCTCGGCGACGCCGCCGCGCGTCGACGTCGGCGGCGCGCGACTGGCGATCACCACCGACAGCTTCGTGGTGACGCCGCTGCGGTTTCCCGGGCGGCTCGATCGGCGAGCTGGCGGTCAACGGCACCGTCAACGACCTCGCGGTGTCGGGCGCGCGGCCGGTCGGCCTGCTGGTGACGTTCGTGCTCGAGGCGGGGCTGCCCACCGAGGTGCTCGAGGCCGAGGTGCGCGCCATGGCTGCCGCCGCGCGCGCGCCGGGGTGCCGATCGCTGGGCGGCGACACCAAGGTCGTCGAGCACGGCAAGGCCGACCGGATGTACATCACCACCACCGGCATCGGCGAGCCGCTGCCGGGCGTGTCGCTCGGCGCCGCGACCGGTCCGGCCCGGGGACCGCGTGCTGCTGTCGGGCCCGATCGGCGATCACGGCATCACGATCCTGCTCGCGCGCGGCGAGCTCGACCTCGAGGCCGACCTCCGCTCCGACACGCGGTCGGTGCTGCCGCTGGTCGAGGCGCTCGTCGCCGCGGCCGGCGCCCGGCGTCCGCTGGATGCGCGACCCGACCCGCGGCGGCGTCGCCACGGCGCTCAACGAGCTGGCGCGCGACTGCGGTCTGGCGATCGCACCTGGCCGAGGAGCGCGTGCCGGTGCGCGACGGGGTGCGCGGCGCCTGCGAGCTGCTCGGCCTCGACCCGCTGCACATCGCCAACGAAGGCCAGTTCCTCGCCGTCGTCGCCCCCGACCTCGCCGACCGGGCGCTGGCCGCGCTGCGCGCCGCGCCGGGCGGCGCAGTGCGCCGCCGACATCGGCGAGATCCGCGAGTCAGCCGCGCGGCACGGTGCTCGTCGAGACCAACTACGGCGGCAGCCGCGTCGTCGACATGCTGGTCGGCGACCCCCTGCCGCGGATCTGCTGACCGTCGAGCCACGGTCATGCATCGGCGCCGTGCTCGCTCACCGACACCGTCGCGGCAGCGGCTGCGTCGCCGCAACGACGCTGTCGCGCGCGTTCTTCGCCCGCGAGGCGCTGCGGCTGGCCGGCGCCTGCCGGCGAGATGGCCGAGCGGTTCCTCCGCGGCGGCCGCCTGCTGGCGTTCGGCGAGGGCGCGCTGCGCCACCGACGCGCAGCACGTGTCGGTGGAGTTCGTGCATCCGTGATCGTCGGCAAGCGGGCGCTGCCGGCGCTCGACCTGTCGTCGGCGTTCGGCCCCTGGCTCGACGCGATCTGCCGGCCCGACGACATGGTGATGGGCTTCGGCCCGCCCGGCGGCGACGCCGCGGTGCACGGCGGCGCTCGACCGCGGCCGGCCGGCGCGGCGCGATGACCTTCGCGCTGCCCGGCACCGACGGCGACTACGCGGTCGGCCGGCTCGAGGCGCCGACCTTCGTGCACCAGGAGCTGATCGAGATCCTGTACCACACGCTCTGGGAGACGGTGCACGTCTTCTTCGAGCACCGCGAGCTCGGGCACGACGCCGGGCCGGCCGGGCTTCCTCTACCCGTTCCTCGGCCGCGACGGCCAGCCAGCGCGCCGATCTCGAGAGCGACGTGGCCGCGCTCGATCCTCATGAAGGCGGCCGACGTCGAACGCGCTGCGCGACGAGGTCGCCGCGCAGCGAAGCCGCGGCGCATCGCCGACGCGGCGCCGGCCATCGCACGAGCGGCTGCAGCGCGGCGGCAAGCTGATCCTCTTCGGCAACGGCGGCTCGGCCACCGACGCCAACGACTGGGCGATCGACTGCGTCGCCCCGCCCGACGGGCTACCGGCCGATGCCGGCGATCTCGCTGTCGCATGGAGCCGGCCACGATCACCGCCATCGCCAACGACGTCGGCAACGACGTGGTCTTCCTCCGCCAGCTCATCGCCCACGCGCAGCCCGACGACGTCGCCGTCGCGATCTCGACCAGCGGCGGCTCGCGCAACGTCATCGCGGCGCTCGAGGAGGCGCGCAAGCGCGGCCTCCTGACCGTCGCGCTGCTCGGCTACGACGGCGGCGAGATCGGCCGCCGCGGCCTGGCCGACCGGTCGCATCGTCGTGCGCTCCGACTACATCCCGCGCATCCAGGAGGTGCAGGCCTCGGTCTACCACGTCATCCGCGAGCTGCTGGAGGCGCTGGCGCCATGCCTGACCTCGAGCTGTTCGGCACCGCGACGTGCCCCTTCACCCGCGACATGCGCGAATGGCTGGAGTGGAAGCGGCGGACGTTCGTCGAGTACGACGTCGAGGCCGACGCCGAGGCGCTGGCGCGGCTGCGCGCGCTGGCCGGCGCAGCGCGCCGTGCCGGTCCTGGTCGAGGACGGCCGGGTCGTGCAGGTCGGCTGGCAGGGCCGCGGCTGCATCCTGGGTCGGCCGTGAGTCGGAGGCGTCGATGAGCGCGGCGGCCTGTCGACGTCCGCGTCCGCGGCGTCGTGCAGGGCGTCGGGTTCCGCCCGTTCGTGTTCCGCCTCGCCCGCGCCAACACGCTGACCGGCTGGGTGCTCAACGGCGAGCGACGGCGTCGAGATCCACCTCGAGGGCGCCGAGCCGGCGCTGCACGCGTTCCTGCGCGATCTGCGCGACCATCCGCCGCCCGCCGCCGACATCGCCGCGGTCGACGTCGAGCCGGCCGCGCTGCACGGGCTTCAGCGACTTCACCATTCGCGCCAGCGCCGGGACCGCATCGGCCCACCGTGCGCGTCTCGCCCGATCTGGCCGTGTGCGACGCGCTGCCTGCGCGAGCTGTTCGACCCCGCCGACCGGCGCGCCGGCTACCCCTACATCAACTGCACCGACTGCGGGCCCCGCTACTCGATCATCCAGGACCTGCCCTACGACCGGGCGCGCACGACGATGCGGCCGTGGCGCCTCTGGCCGACGTGCGACCGGCGAGTATCACGATCCCGCCGACCGGCGGTTCCATGCCCAGCCGGTCGCGTGCCCCGCCTGCGGGCCGGCTATCGTCGCTGCGCGCCGCCGACGGGCTGGACGCAGGGATCGGACGGCGCCGATCCGATCGCGGCTCGCGGCCACGCTGCGTCGCGCACGGCGCGCATCGTCGCCGTCAAGGGCCTCGGCGGCTATCACCTGGCGTGCGACGCGACGGAACGCCGCCGCGGTGCGGCGCGCTGCGCGACGCGCAAGTTCCGCAAGGAACAGCCCTTCGCGCTGCATGGCGCGGGACCTCGATGCCGCGCGGCAGCTGGTCGTGCATCTGTCAGAGCTGCGGCCATGCACCTGCAGTCGGTCGCCCGTCCCGATCGTCCTGGCGCCGGCCGCGGTCGATGCTGCCCGAGCGTCGCGCCCGACAACCGCGAGCTCGGCGTGATGCTGCCGTACACGCCGCTGCACCATCTGCTGTTCGCCGCGCGGCGCGCCGCCGCTGCTCGTCATGACCAGCGCCAACCGCTCCAGCGAGCCGATCGCGCTACCAGGACGACGACGCGCTGGCCGGCTGTCGGGCCTCGCCGACGCCTTCCTCGTCGGCGAGCGTCCGATCGCGCGGCGGGTGGACGACTCGGTGGTGCGGATCGGTCCGCTCGGGCCGACGATCCTGCGGCGCGCCCGGGGCTACGCGCCGGGCGCGGTGGCGACGCTGCCGGTCGACCCGGCCGGTGCTGGCGCTCGGCGCCGACCTCAAGAACAGCGTCACGCTGGTCGTCGACGGCCAGGCGTTCATGAGCCAGCACATCGGCGACCTCGACGACGCCCGGACGCTCGCGTCGTTCGAGGCGACGATCCACGACCTGATGCGGCTGTACGGCGTGGCGTGGCAGCGACGTGCTGGTCGTCCGCGACGCCCATCCGGGCTATCGCTCGACCGCGTGGGCCGAACGCCTCGACGCGCGTGACCGTCCCGGTCGTGCAGCACCATCGGGCCCACGTCGCGTCGGTGCTCGCCGAGCGCGGCGAGTGGGACATCCCGGTGCTCGGCGCGAGCTTCGACGGCACCGGCTACGGCGACGACGGCACGCATCTGGGGCGGCGAGTTCTTCGTCGGCAGCGTGCGCGCCGGCTTCGACGCGGGTCGCGCACCTGCGGCCGGTGCGCATGGCCGGCGGCGACGCGGCCGCCCGGCATCCGGTGCAGGCGGCGGCGGGCTTCCTCGAGCAGCTCGACGACGCTGCCCGACCTGACGGCCGCGCCGTTCGAGTTCCCCCAGCGCTACTCGCAGGCGTCGGCGCTGCTCGCGGGCCGGCGTGCGGGTGGCGATGAGCACCTCGATGGGGCGGCTGTTCGACGCGGTGGCGGCGCTGGTCGGCTTCACCCGGCCGACCACCTTCGAAGGGCAGGCCGCCATCTGGCTCGAGCATCTCGCCGCCGGCGCCCCGGTCGACGACGTCTGTCCGTTCCCGTTCCGAGACGGCGAGCTCGACTTCCGGCCGCTGCTCGAGGACGTCATCGCGCGGCGGCTGGCCGGGGATCCGCCGGCCGAGATCGCCCGGGCCGCGCACGCCGGGATCGCCCACGGCGTCAACGCGGCGCTCGTCGTGCTCGCCCGGGCGAACCGCATCGCCACCGCGGCGCTCTCGGGCGGCGTGTTCCAGAATCACCTGCTGCTGACGATCTGCAGGCGTGCGGCGCCGGGCGGCCTTCGCCTGTGGACCAACCACGTCGTGCCGCCCAACGACGGCGGCATCAGCCTGGGCCAGGCGGCGCTGGCCGCGCTGGCGCCGGGTCGGCGAGGCTGAGGTGCACGAGCTGTCCATCGCGTGTCGCTGGTCGAGATGGCCGCCGAGGAAGCCGAGCGCGCAACGCGCGCGTGCTGGCGACGCATGTGCGGCTCGGCGTGCTCTCCGGCGTCGTCAAGGCGGCGCTGCTGTCGGCGTTCGAGATGGCGTGCGGCGGGCACGCCGCTCGAGGGCACCGCCCTGGTCATCGACGAGGTCCCGGTGGTCATCCACTGCGCCGTCTGTCAGCAGGATCGGCCGACGCACGGCGACGAGTGGTTCTCGTGCGACGTGTGCGGGACGCCGTCGGCCGCAGTCGTCAGTGGCCGTGAGCTGGAACTGACGGCACTGGAGCTCGAGTGATGACCACGCCCCGGCTGGTCGAGGTCCGCCAGCACCTCCTCAAGAAGAACGACCTGCAGGCGCGCGAGCTGCGCGCCAGGTTCGGCCGGGCCGGCGTCTTCGTCGTCAGCCTGGTGTCGAGCCCGGGGTCGGGCAAGACGGCGTTCCTCGAGCGGACGCTGACGGCGCTGGTCCCGACGCTGCCGGGTCGCGGCGCTGGTCGGCGACCTGGCGACCGAGAACGACGCCGCCCGTCTGGCCCGCAGCGGCGCGCCGGTGAAACAGATCGTCACCGGCACGGTGTGCCACCTCGAGGCCGAGATGGTCGAACGCGCGCTGGTCGACTGGCCGCTGGCCGAGCTCGACATCCTGTTCATCGAGAACGTCGGCAACCTGGTCTGTCCCGCCTCCTACGACCTCGGCGAGACGCTGCGCCTGGTGCTGCTGTCGGTCACCGAGGGCGAGGACAAGCCGCTCAAGTACCCGACCATCTTCAACACCGCCGACGTCGCCGTCGTGACCAAGACGCGACATGGCCGAGGCCGCCGGCTGCGACATCGACGCGCTGCGCCGCAACATCCATCGCGTCCGCCCCGGCATGCCGATCTTCGAGGTGTCGGCGAAGAGCGGCGTGGGGATGGACGCCTGGCTGCGCTTCATCGCCGGCCGGGCCCTGACGCGTCGGGAGTCGGCCCGTGCTTGACGGATGGATCACGGGACTGGGCGGCGGGGCAGCCCTCGGCCTGGTCGTCGCGGTGCTCCTCGGCGTGCGCCACGCCACCGATCCCGACCACCTGACGGCGGTCTCGGCGCTCATCCTGACCGACGACCGTCGCGGCGGCCGCCAGGCGGGCACTCTCGGCCTGTGCTGGGGGCTCGGGCACGCGACCACGCTGTTCCTGTGCGGCCTGCCGGTCGTGCTGTTCGGGGCGCGTCTGCCGCCGGCGGTCGGCCGCGGTGCCGAGGTGCTGGTCGGCCTGTTGACGGTGGTCTTGGCCATGCGGCTGCTGCAGCGCTGGCGTCGCGGCTACTTTCACGCCCACCCGCACCGGCACGGCGACGTGCGTCACACCCACCCGCACGTCCACGAGCACGCACCGGCCGCCGGTCATCCCGCGGCGCATCCGCATCGTCACGCCGAGGCGCTCGGACGATCGCCCGCCGCGGCGTTCGGCATCGGCCTGGTGCACGGCATCGGCGGGTCGGCCGGCGTGGGCATCCTGCTGGTGGCCTCGATCGCCGATCGCGCCGCGGCCGTGGCCGGCGTGGTGCTGTTCGCCGCCGCGACCGCCGTGTCGATGGCCGTCGTGTCCGCCGCCGTGGGCTACGCCCTGGTGCGGGGACCGCTCGTCGTACGGCTCGAACGCCTGGCGCCAGCCCTCGGTGTGGCCAGCCTCGTGTTCGGCGTCTGGTACGCGCTGCAGGCCCTGGCTACGTCATGATGCCCATGAAGAACAGCACCAGCTCGAAGACGAGGATGAGGACGATCGCCACCTCGAGGATCTCGCCGCGGTCCATCGCGGTCTGGTCGACGGCGAACCGGTAGATGTCGTCGAGGGTCTTGAGCTTGTCGCGGACCGCGTCCTTCCACGCCCCGAGGCCGAGCCGGGCCGCCGCCAGCCCGAGCAGTCGCGCCGCGTAGACGTCGCCGACGAGCTTGAGGGCGTTCTCGGTCCGGTCGGTCAGCTCGTTCACGTCGATGAAGACCCCGTGGAGCTCGCGCGCGGCCGCGGTGTAGCGGCGGCCAATCCACGGCTCGTACCAGTGCGTGACCTGGAGCCGGGCGTAGATCCGCTTCAGCTTCTCGTCCAGCAGGTGGTCGTAATAGCGGAACTGCAACAGCTGCGAGTTGGCGAACTCCAGGATCTCGAGCGCGCCGGCGACGCCGGATTCGGTGTCGTAGACGAAGGCGCCGTTCCACGACGGCACGACCAGGTCCGAGGCCAGGTAGGAGAGCCGGTGGCGCAGCACCTCGTCACGCTCCTGCGCGCTCAGCAGTTCGGTCTCGCCACGCAGCAAACGCGCGATCTCGTCGCCGTGCCCGGCCAGGAGCGCGTCGGCCGTCGTCGGCTGGTCGAGCGCGGTCACCGCGTAGACGAAGTAGTCTTCCGACAGGTACGACGCGCGCGGCTCGTGCAACGCACTCCGCAACTGCTCGACGGCGTGGCGACAACAGGCCTCGGCCTGCGCGTCGAGCGGCTCGGCGGTCAACTGCTGCGCAAGCGCGAGCAGGTCGGCCCACGACCCGTGAAACGGGCGCGACAACGACAGCGAGACCACGCCGTAGTCGAAGATCTTGAAACGCCCCTGCCAGCCCTCGATCGCGGTCGTGCCGAGGGCGTCGGCCTCGACCTGCACCGGCGGCTCCTGGTACTTGACGTAGGGCGGGATGGCCGGGCGGGGCGCCAGCCGGGCACTCTGGCCGGCGCTGCCGAGCCGGGACCGCACCGCGGTCAGATCCACGCCTTCGGCGACATCGAACAGGAAGAACGCCGTGACGTGCCCCGACGCGATGGACGGCATCCCCCACGATAACGCGACCGGTCCGGCCGAAATGGCAACCGAAGTCGGGAGGAGCGGCATCCGGCTCCGACCTCCGCCGCCTGACGCTGCCGCTACGCCACTTTCGCGCCGGCCTGACGCACGGCCTCGATCTCGATCTCGAGCGTCACGCGTTCGCCCACGGCCAGCCCGCCGGTCTCGAGCACCTGGTTCCAGGCCAGTCCGAAGTCCTTGCGGTCGATGGCCGTCTTGGCCGAGAAGGCCACGCGCTGGTTGCCCCACGGGTCCTTCAGCTGACCGAGCTGCTCGACGTCGAGGGCGATCTCACGCGTGATGCCCTTGATCGTGAGCTGACCGACCAGGCGCAGGTCGTCGCCGGCCGGTTCCACGCGCGAGGCCTTGAAGATCACCTCGGGGAACTGCGCGACGTCGAAGAAGTCCGGCGACTTCAGGTGCGCGTCGCGGTCGGCCACGCCGGTCTCGATGCTGGACGGGTCGATCACCGCCTCGACCGTGGCCCTGGCGAAGTCGCCGTCCGGGACGACGACGGCGCCGCTCCAGCGGCTGAACTGGCCGCGCACCTTGGCGATCACCAGGTGGCGGACCGAGAAGTGGATGCCCGAGTGGCTGCTGTCGATTTCCCAACGTTCCGTGGCCATGTCTTGTTCTCTCCTGAACGCTCGCCCGACCGTCGGGCGTTGCCTGTCATAGAGCAACCGAAGTGCCACGTCGAAAACACGTCAGGTCAACGACTTACAGCTGAAGTACTGTCTATTTGACAATCGAATTGATAGTCACTACTATCAAAACGATTCAAATAGACACCATGCGCGCGACCGATCTCGACCTCCGCGAGCTGCTCCAGTTCGACCCCAAGGGCGGGGTGATCCGCTTCGCCAACGAGCGCGCGCTGCTGCTCGACGCGGTGGCCATGGGCCTGCTGCGGCGCGAGCTGATCGACACGCTCGGGCTCACCGCCGCCCGTGCGGTGCTGACCCGTTTCGGCTACGCCCACGGCTGGCGCACCGCCGACTCGCTCGAGCACGGCTTCCCGTGGGACAGCGAAGACGACTGGAAGCGCGCCGGGGGCTGGCTGCACACCCTGCAGGGCCAAGTCCGCGTCGAGCCGGCCACCTGGGATCCGGGCCACGGCCCCAAGCCGATTGCGCTCTCGATCTGGCAGGACAGCTACGAGGCCGAGCAGCACCTGCTGCACATCGGGCGGGCCGAGGAGGCCGTGTGCTGGACCCTCACTGGCTTTGCCAGCGGCTATCTCTCGCGCGCCCACGGCAAGGACATCTACTGCCTGGAGGAGCGGTGCCGCGGCAAGGGCGACGCGGTGTGCCGCGTGGTCGGCCGGCCGATCGACGAGTGGGGCGAGGCCTTCGCCGATCATCTGCCGTTCTACAAGAAGGCGTGCATGGAGTCGGCGCTGGCGCAGGTCACCGAGCAGCTGAAGCGGGTCGAGCGCACGCTGCGCACGCGCCGCCAGGCCTTGGGCCCCGAGGCCGCCGCCGACGTGCGTGAGACCTCGGGGCTCGGTACCCACAGCGCGGCGATGGCTCGCGTCCTCGATCTGGCGCGCCGCGTCGCCCAGGTCGACACGACGGTGCTCATCACCGGCGAGAGCGGCGTCGGCAAGGAGCGCATCGCCCGCGTGATTCACGACGAGTCCACCCGCACCGCCGGACCCTTCGTGGCCATCAACTGCGGCGCGGTGCCCGAGACCCTGCTCGAATCGGAGCTCTTCGGCCATGCCCGCGGGTCGTTCACCGGCGCCACCCAGGATCGGCCCGGCCTGTTCGAAGCGGCCAACAACGGCACCCTGCTCCTCGACGAGATCGGCGAGGTGCCGCCGGCGATGCAGGTCAAGCTGCTGCGCGTGCTCCAGGAGCGCGAGGTGCGCCGCGTCGGCGAGAACAAGGGGCGGGCCGTCAACGTGCGCGTGCTCGCCGCCACCAACCGCGACCTGGTCGAGGAGATCCGCGCCGCGCGCTTTCGCCAGGACCTCTATTACCGGCTGCGCGTCGTCGAGATCCACGTGCCGCCGCTGCGTGAGCGTCGCGACGACATCCTGGCGCTGGCGCGCACGTTTCTGGCCGCCGCGGCCGATCGCACCGGCCGCAAGGGCCTGTCGTTCTCACCCTCGGCGGCGCATCTGCTGCTGCGCCACGACTGGCCGGGGAACGTGCGCGAGCTCGAAAACGTGGTCGAGCGGGCCTCGGTGCTGGCGACCAAGGACCGCATCGACGTCGAGGATCTCCCCGACGAAGTGCGGGCGATTGCCGCCCCCGAGACCGGCAGCCCGTGCTCGCTCGCCGAGGTCGAACGCAAGCACATCCTGGCCGTGCTGCACGCCTCGGACGGCAACCGGGCCAAGGCGGCGGCCACGCTCGGCATCGGCGTGGCGACGCTCTACCGCAAGCTGAAGGAGTACGGGCCGGTCGAGGCTTGACCTTCGATCCGCGCTCTGTTCTAGTGGCGCGGTGTCGGATCGCGTTCGCGTCGCCGTCACCGTCAACGGCACCGCGCATGCCGCCGAGGTCGAGCCCCGCCTCCTCCTCAGCGACTTCCTGCGGCAGGATCTCGGCCTGACCGGCACCCACGTCGGCTGCGAACACGGCGTGTGCGGCGCCTGCACGGTGCTGGTGGACGACGAGCCGGTACGCGCGTGCCTGATGTTCGCCGCGCAGGCCGACGGCACGTCGGTGACGACCGTCGAGGGGCTGGCCTCGCCGGGCGACGGCGCCCTGCACCCGCTGCAGGCCGCGTTTCGCGACGCGCACGGCCTGCAGTGCGGCTTCTGCACGCCCGGCATCCTGATGAGCATGGTCGCCTTTCTCCGCGACCACCCCGCGCCCACCGAGCCCGAGATCCGCGAGGCGCTCGCCGGGCACCTGTGCCGCTGCACCGGCTACGCCAACATCGTGCGTGCTGTCACCCTGGCTCATGGCGGCGTACGTCGGTAGCCGCGTCGTCCGCAACGAAGACGCCCGACTGCTCACCGGTCGGGCGCTGTTCGTCGACGACGTACGGCTGCCGGGCATGCTGCACGTGGCGTTCCTGCGCAGCGACCACGCGCACGGCCGCCTGCGCTCGGTGGACGCCACCGCGGCCCGCACCCGGCCGGGCGTGGTCGCCGTCTACACCGCCGCCGACCTCGGCGACTACTGGCAGGCGGGTCCGCTGCTGGTGCCGCCGCCGCCGGTGCCCGGCATGGTCTTCCACGCGTGCACGCAGGTGCCGCTCGCCAAGGACAAGGTGCGGCACGTCGGCGAGCCGCTGGCGATGGTGGTGGCCGAGAGCCGCTACCTCGCCGAGGACGCGCTCGCCGACATCGTCGTCGACCTCGAGCCGCTGCCGGCCGTCGTCGACCTCGAGGCGGCGCTGGCACCCGACGCCGCGCGGCTCCACGAGCACCTGGCGTCGAATCTCGCCGCCCACGTCCACCAGCGCAAGGGCGACTACGCCGGCGCCCAGGCCGCGGCCGACGTCGTCATCCGCCGCCGCTTCCTCTACGACCGCGGCGCCGCGGCCGCGATCGAGAACCGCGCGGTGGCGGCGTCGTGGAACGCGCAGAGCGAGGAGCTGACGATCTGGGACACGACCCAGGCCCCGATTCCGATCAGAAACGGCCTGGCCCGCATGCTCGGCCTGGCCGAATCGCAGGTCCGGGTGGTGGCGCCGTTCGTCGGCGGCGGGTTCGGCCCGAAGATCATGATGTTCTACCCGGAGGAGATGCTCGTGCCGTGGGCGGCGCGGGCGCTGGGCCGGCCGGTGAAGTGGACCGAGGACCGGCTCGAGAACTTCGTCGCCACGACCCAGGAGCGCGGCCAGGTGCACGACGCGGAGATGGCGCTGACGCGCGACGGCCGCATCCTCGGGGTGAAGGACGTCTTCCTGCACGACACCGGCGCCTACGACCCGTACGGCCTCACCGTGCCGATCAACTCGCAGTGCACGCTGCTGGGCGTCTACCGCGTGCCGGCCTACGACTCCGAGTTCACCGCCGTCTTCACGACCACGCCGATCGTCACGCCGGTGCGCGGCGCCGGCCGCCAGCACGGCGTCTTCGTGATGGAGCGGCTGCTCGACCTGGCGGCGCGCGAGCTGGGGATCGACCGGGTCGAGATCCGCCGCCGCAACCTGCTCGCGCCCGAGGACTTCCCGCACGACCACGGCATCGTCTTCCAGGACTTCACCTCGCTCACCTACGACAGCGGCGATTACCTGCCGGCGCTCGAGCAGGCGGCCGAGATGATTGGCTACGAGCAGTTCATCGCCGAGGAACAGCCGCGCCACCGGGCCGAGGGCCGCCACGTCGGCATCGGCATCGTCAACTACGTGGAGGGCACCGGCATCGGCCCCTACGAAGGCGCCCGCGTCACCGTCGAGCCGAGCGGGCTGGTGCGCGTCGCCACCGGCGTGGGCACCCAGGGGCAGGGCCACTTCACCGCCTTCGCGCAGATCGTGGCCGATGCCCTCGGCGTGGAGGTCGAGACGGTGCGCGTCGTCACCGGCGACACGCGCGAGTTCAACTGGGGCACCGGCACGTTCGCCAGCCGCGGTGCCGTCGTGGCCGGCACGGCCTGCCGCGGCGCCGCGCTCGCCGTCCGCGAGAAGATTCTCGATGTCGCCGTCCGCGTGCTGCAGGCGCCCAGGGATCAGCTCGAGCTCAGCGGCGGCCAGGTGCGGGTCATCGGCGACCCCAGTCGGACCGTCGCCTTCGGCCAACTGGCCAGCCAGGCCAATCCGCTCCGTGGGGCGGTGACCGCGGGCGTCGAGCCGGGCCTCGAGGCCACCGCCTATTTCGGTCCCGACCGCGGCAGCACCGCCAACGGCGTGCACGCGATGATCGTCGAGGTCGACCCGGCCACGGCGCTGGTGCGGATCAAGCGCTACGTCGTCGTGCACGACTGCGGACATCTCATCAACCCGATGATCGTCGAGGGGCAGATTCAGGGCGGGGTCGCGCACGGCATCGGCAACGCCTTCTACGAGCAGCTGGTGTTCGACGACGAGGGGCAGCTCACCAACGGCGTCGTTCATGGACTACCTGCTGCCGCTCGCCACCGACGTGCCCGACGTGGAGATGGCGCATCGCGAGACGCCGTCGCCGGGCAACCCGGCCGGGCTCAAGGGCGTGGGCGAGGCCGGGTGCATCGCCACCGGCGCGGCGTTCGCGCAAGCGGTCGAGGACGCCCTCGGCGGCACGGTGGAGATCCGCGAGATTCCGCTCAGCCCGAACCGCCTGTTCGAGCTGATGCAGGCCGGGCGGGCGACGCCGTGAAGCCCGCGCCGTTCCTCTATCACCGGCCCGACACGCTCGAGGAGGCCCTCGCCCTGCTCGCCGAGCACGGCGGCGAGGCCAAGCCACTCGCCGGCGGCCAGAGCCTGGTGCCGGCGATGAACTTCCGGCTGGCCCGGCCGTCGGTGCTGGTCGATCTGAACCGCATCGCCACGCTCGCCGGCGCCGAGGTCGTCGACGGCGGGCTGCGCATCGGCGGCATGACCCGCCACCGCGCGCTCGAGCAGAGTCCGATCGTCGCGCGGCTGGCGCCGCTGGTCGCCGAGACGATGCCCTTCGTCGCGCATCCGCCGATCCGCACGCGCGGCACGCTGGGCGGCAGCCTGGCCCACGCCGACCCGGCGGCCGAGCTCCCGGCCGTGATGCTGGCGCTCGACGCCTCGATCGGCGTGAGAGCCAGGCCGGCTGTCCGGGCGGTGCCGGCGTCGGCGTTCTTCGTCGGCCTGTTCGCGACCGCCTTGCGCCCGACGAGCTCGTCGTCGACGTGACCATCCCGGCGATGGCACCGGGCAGCGGCTGGGCGTTCGACGAGGTGTCGCGCCGCCACGGCGACTTCGCCCTGGCCGGGGCCGCCGCGGTCGTGACGCTCGACGCCCGCGGCCACGTCGCCACGCGCGGTCGTCGCCCTCCTCAGCCTGCACGAGCGCCCGATCCGTGCCGTCGAGGCCGAGCGCGTGGTCGTCGGCGAGCGCGCCGACGCCCGACCGGGTGCGGGCGGCCGGCGAGGCCGCCGGACGCCTCGACGCGGCGCCGTGGTCCGACCTCCACGCGTCGAGCGCCTTTCGCCGTCATCTCGCCGCGGGACTCGTGCGCGCGGGTGCTCGACCCGCGCCGCCGCGCGGGCAAGCCGGCCCGCCTGATGGCCATGGCGTCGTCGCTGACCAACGCCGATCTGGCGCCGACGCCGCTCGATCGCCGCACCTGGAACCTGTGGCACATCGCGTCGCTGTGGGTGGGGATGAGCGTGTGCATCCCCAGCTACATGCTGGCCGTCGGCGATGATCGGCGCCGGCCTCGGCTGGCGCACCAGCCTGCTGGCCGTCTTCCTCGGCAACGCCATCGTGCTCGTGCCGATGGTCATCAACGCCCACGCCGGCACCCGCTACGGCATCCCGTTCCCGGTCTTCGCGCGCGCGGCCTTCGGCACCCGCGGCACTCACGTGCCGTCGCTGCTGCGGGCGGTGGTGGCGTGCGGCTGGTTCGGCATCCAGACCTGGGTCGGCGGCCTCGCGATCCACGCGCTCGTCGGCGTCGCCTGGCCGGGCTTCCTGGCGCTGGGCGGCGACTGGCGGTTCATGGGCCACACCGTCGCCGAGTTCGTGAGCTTCGCGGTGTTCTGGGTGATCAACCTGTATTTCGTCTGGGCCGGCACCGAGAGCATCAAGTGGCTCGAGACGGTGTCGGCGCCGTTCCTGCATCGCGCTGCTGCCTGGCGCTGCTGTGGTGGGGCGCCTCGGCCGCAGGCGGCGTGGGCGCGATGCTCGCGGGCGCGGATCGGCGCAGCGCCGGGAAGCGCTGGTGCGGCAACGTTCGCGGACGTTCCTGCCCTGGGTCACCGCGATGGTCGGCTACTGGGCCACGCTCTCGCTCAACATCCCCGACTTCACCCGCTACGCCCGTAGCCAGCGCGATCAGGCAGTGGGACAGGCGCTCGGGCTGCTCACCACGATGCCGTTCATCGCCTTCATCGGCGTGGCCGTGACCGGGCGCCACGGTCGTGCGTCTTCGGCGAGGCGATCTGGAACCCCGTGGACCTGCTGGCGCGGCTCACGGCCGCAGTCGGGCAGCCCGGTGCTGGGCGTGGTGGCGACGGCGGCGCTGCTGGTCGCCACGCTGACGACGAACATCGCCGCCAACATCGTCGCGCCCGGCCAACAGCTTCTCGAACCTTGCGCCCGACCGGATCACCTTCCGCGCTGGGTGGGCTCATCGCCGGGGCCCTCGGCATCGCTGATCCTGCCGTGGGCGCTGCTCGATCGCTACCAGACCTGGCTCATCACCTATTCCGGGCTGCTCGGCGCCGTCGGCGGCGTGCTGCTGGCCGACTACGTCGTGGTGCGGCGCGGCGAGCTCGCCGTCGACGACCTGTATCGCCGCGACGGCGCGCTACGCCTACCACGGCGGCATCAATCCGGCGGCGATGAGTCGCCGCTGGCCGCGCGGGATCGTCGCCGCGCTGGTCGGCCTGGCCGTGCCGGCGCTGCGCTTCCTGTTCGACGGCGCCTGGTTCTCGGCCGCCCTCGTCTCGGCGGTCGTGTACTCGTGCTCATGCGGCGCGGCGACCGTCGCGTGCCGCCTGCGCCGGAGACTCGCATGAAGATCTACGACCTGTCGCAGCCGCTCAACCAGGAGTGCTCCTTCTGGCCGTTCTACCCGCCGTTCGAGGTCAAGTACATCAAGCGCAAGGCCGAGCACGGCGTCAACGCGCAGTACATCATGACCTCGAACCACATGGGCACGCACCTCGATGCCCCGCGGCACTTCGTCACCGCCGGGATGACCATCGACGAGATCCCGGTGGAGTGGCTGTGCGGGCCCGGCGCGCTGGTCGATCTGTCGCGACGCGATGGACGACTTCGACCTCTACACGCCGAAGATGATCGAGGACCGGGTCGAGGTGAAGCAGGGCGACCTGCTGTTCCTGCACACCGGCTGGCATCGGTTCGGGCAGTTCGGCACGACGCCCGACGAAGAGCGCTACATCCACCGGCATCCCGGGCGCGCATCCCGACCTGGTGCCGTGGCTGCTCGAGAAGGGCATCCACATCTGGGGCGTGGACTGCATCTCGACCGACCACCCGATGAACCTGCCGATCGGCCGCTTCCTCGGCAAGGGCGCGCAGGGCCACTGCGACCGCGTGCGCGCCGCGTGCGAGGCGAAGTTCGGCGGCCCCGAGGGCGTGGCGCGGCTGTTCCCCGACTCGGCCTACCAGCTCACCCACAACGCGCTGTTCCCCAGCAACTGCATGCACATCGAGAACATGGGCGGCGACATCGACGCGCCGGAGCTGCAGAACAAGCGGCTGATTCTCGGCATCTTCCCGTGGAAGTTCCGCGGCGGCGAGGCGGCGTTCGCGCGCGCGGTCGCCTTCACCGGCGAGTGGAAGCCCTGACCGGGCCGGCGCCGATGTCGCTCGTCGATCGTCCCGCCACCGAGATCCGCGACCTCGTCGCCACGCGCCAGGTGTCGGCGCGCGAGGTGCTGCAGGCGACCCGCGAGCGGATCGCGCGCGTCAACCCGGCGCTGAATGCGATCGTGACCTTCAACGACCGCGCCGACGACGAAGCCCGGGCGGTGGACGAGGCGCTGGCGCGTGGCGAAGCGCCGGGCCTGCTGTGCGGGCTGCCGGTCGGCATCAAGGACGTCACGCCGGTGGCCGGCGTGCGCACCACCTACGGGTCGCCGCTCTTCGCCGAGCACGTGCCGACCGAGGACGCGGCCGTGGTCACGCGGCTGCAGGCGCGCCGGCGCGATCATCGTCGGCAAGACCAACTGCCCGGAGTTCGCCGCCGGTGGCAACACCTTCAACCAGGTCTTCGGCGCCACGCCGCAACCCCTGGGATCCGTCGAAGAGCGCCGGCGGATCGACCGGCGGCGGCGCCGTGGCGCTGGCCACCGGGATGATCGCGCTGGCCGAGGGCACCGACCTCGGCGGATCGCTGCGCATCCCGGCGTCGTTCTGCGGCGTGGCCGGTCTGCGCCCGTCGGTCGGGCCTGGTGCCGACGGCGCCGAATGGCTGGACGTGGGACACGCTGCAGGTCAGCGGGCCGATGGCGCGCACGCCGGGCGACGTCGCGCTGATGCTGCAGGCGATGGCGGGCGCCGGGTTCGACGCGCCGCTCGGCTCGTCGGTCCAGGGGCGCGACTTCGCGGCCGCGGCGGCGGCCGGGCCTCGCCCGTGGTCTGCGCGTCGCCTATGCGCCCGACCCGGCCGGCATCGGCATCGACGCCGACATCGAGCGGATCTGCCGCGACGCGGCTTTCGCCCTCGGCGATGCCGGTGCCGTCGTCGAAGAGCACGGCCTCGACCTGGCGTTCGTGCGCCCGGCCTTCCTGGTGGTGCGCGGACTGTGGTTCGTGACCCAGCTCCACGCGCTGCTCGGGCAGCGCGAACGCTTCGGACCCAACGTGTCCAACAACGTCCGCGCCGGGCTCGAGACCACGGTCGAGCAGATTGCCGAGGCGGAACAGACGCGCGGCCGGCTGTGGACGCTGTGCCGCGATCTGTTCGCCGGCGTGGACTGCGTGGTCACCCCGTGCATGGCGGTGCCGCCGTTCCCGGTGACCGAGAGCTACCCGCAGACGGTGGCCGGTCGCCCGATGGCCACCTACGTCGACTGGATCGCCCCGACGTTCGTGTGGAGCATGACCGGGCTGCCGGTGGCCGCCGTCCCCGCCGGGCTCGACGCGCGCGGGCTGCCGGTGGGGCTGCAAATCGTCGGTCCACCGCTCGGCGAAGAGCTGGTGTTGGCGGTGGCCGCCGAGATAGCCCGTTTGCGCCCCGTTGGGATGCCGACCAACCCTCTTCAGAAGCACACCACTACTTGGCGTCGTCGTGCGCGAGCGACGAGGACAGCTCCCGGTGGGCGTTGGCCTGGGCGAGCAACTCCCGGGCCTTCTTCTCGAAGGTCTCGACGGCGTCGGCGCCGGCGGGCCAGCGCAGCGGGGCTCGGCCTGGCTCGCGAGCTGGACCAGCGCCTTGGCGAGCTTGGCGGGGTCGCCGCCTTGCAAGCCGCTCATTTTCTTCCAGGCGGCGACGGTCTCGCGGGTCTTCTCGGCGTAGTCGTCGATCGAGGGCTCGGGCCACTTCGTCGACTCGTCGGTGAGCAGCTCGGTGCGGAAGAAGCCGGGCTCCACGAGCATGGTGCGGATGCCGAACGGCGCGACCTCGGGGGTCAGCGACTCGATCCACCCCTCGACGCCGAACTTCGCCGCGGCGTAGGCCGAGACGAACGCCTGCCCGGAAATGCCGGCGGTCGAGGAGATCGTCACGACGAGTCCGCGGCGCTGGGCACGCATGACGGGAAGCACGGCACGGGTGACGTTCACCGGGCCGAACAGGTTGGTCTCGACCTGGGCCCGGAAGTCCTCGGGGGAGAGTTCCTCGAAGAACCCGGCGTAGAAGTTGCCGGCGTTGTTGACGAGGACGTCGATGCGGCCGAACCGCTCGACGGCGGCGGCCACGGCCGCCTTGGCGTCCTCGGGGCGGGTGACGTCGAGCTTGACGACGAGCAAGTCGGTCGGCGTCGCCGAGCGCCTTGGCCACGGCGTCGGTGTTGCGGCCGGTCGCGACGACGGCGTGGCCTGCGGCGAGCGCCGCCTTCACGATGTCAACGCCCATGCCACGGCCGGCACCGGTCACGAACCAGACGTTCTTGTCAGTCATGGTATTTCCATTGGATTGTTGTGGCCGAGGAGAGCGACATGAAAGATGGTTCGGCAGGTCAGGATCGTAACGGTGGGACGTCGTAGCGCAGTCGAACGACACCGTCAGGGTATTTCTTGGATGATCGCAGGCGAAGCGGGACGTCTCGATGACGCGGCGCCACGAGGGGAATCCCCTCGCCGATGAGCACCGGAATCATGTGAATGTCGAACGCATCGATCTCGCCAGCGTCCAGGAATGAGGCGATCAGTTCTCCGCCGCCCATCATCCAGATCTGTTTGCCGGGGGTCGCCCGCAGCCGCCGCGCAAAGGCCTTCACTGGCTCTGAGACGAACGTCACGCCCGGCACCGTCGTTTCGGCGGCGTGCGCGAGAACACATAGTTGGTGAGCCTCGTGTCGAAGAGGCCTTTGGTCTTGCCCTTCTTCTTGTAGTAGCTGACGACCCAGTCGTAGGTCTTGCGTCCCCAGAGAATCGTGTCGATGGTCGGGTAGAACTCGCGCATGCCGTAGTCGACCGTGCGCGGCCGCCGATTGAGCCATTCGATGTCGCCGTCCGGCCTCGCGATATACCCGTCGGCGCTCGTCGCGATGAAAACGATAATCTTTCGACGTGTCTTCATGGCGGAATCCAGTGAGTCGGCTGACAAAGTAGCAGGTCAGCCGATTTCGCTGCTGCCCCTTGCATCAGGGATGCGTCTGTTAAAGTCTCTCCCGTGACCTACCTCGACCCCTCCGTGCCGCGCCGGATCGACGGCTGGCACAGCCCGGCGCTCGATCTGCACATGCCGATCGTCACCTACGGCAATCGCGGCCGGCCGCTCCTGCTGTTCCCCACGGCCGCCGCCGACTTCCTGGAGAACGAGCGCTTCTACCTGGTGAAGGCCATCGAGCCGGCGATCCAGGCCGGACAGGTGCGCGTCTTCTCGATCGACAGCATCAACCAGTACGCGTGGATGGACTCGGCGGTGCCGGTATCCGAGCAGGGCCGCCGCCAGGCGCTCTACGCGCGCTACGTCGAGGACGAGGTCGTGCCCTACATCCGCCACGCCTGCGGCGATCCCGGGGTGCGCATCGCCACGACCGGCGCGAGCTTCGGCGCCTTCCACGCCGCCAACAGCCTGTGCCGCCGGCCGGATCTCTTCGACGGCCTGATCGGCATGAGCGGCTTCTACGATCTCGAGCCCGACTACCTGAAGGGCTACAGCGACACCGACTGCTACTTCAACAACCCGGCGTGGTACCTGCGCGAGCTGTCGGCGAGCCGCTGCACCTGCTGCGCACGGCCTGCCGCATCGTGCTGGTGAGCGGCCGGGGCGCGTACGAAGCGCCCCAGGCCTCACAGGCGTTCGCCGACCTGCTCGCGTCGCGGCAGATCCCGCACCTGCTCGAGTTCTGGGGCCACGACGTGAACCACGACTGGCCGTGGTGGCGGCGGATGCTGCCGCACTACCTGCCGCGCGTGTGCTGACCGCCGCCGGTCGGCGCCTACTGCACGGCGGCCAGGCCCTCGGTCAGCTCGATGTAGGTGCCCCACGGATCGGTGAGGAACGCGATCGCGATGCCGAGCGCCGGCACCTTGGTGTACGGCCGATCGAACTTCACGCCCTTGGCCTCGAGGTCCTTCACCATCTGCTCGAGATTCCGGACCTCGAACCCGATGTGATCGAGGGCGCGGCCCTTGGTCGGCACGACGGCGGCGCCGGCGGCGGCGCCGAAGGTCAGGTTCACGCCGGGGAGGTCGCCGGCCTCGAAGGTGCCGCGCATGCCCGGCTTGGCGCCGAACATCTGCACGTACCACGCCTTCATCGCCGCGACGTCGGGCGCGGCCCAGTGGATGTGGTGCATGACGATACCCGGCACGGCTGTGTTCTCGATCAGCTCGACCTTCGTCTCGTCGGGCCCGAGGACGAACGCCAGCTTCCCGCCGGTGGCGTTGGTCGCGATGTCGTCCTTGACCGGCATCGTCGGCGGCGCTTCCCCGGCCGTGGCCATCGGGAAGCCGGCCGCCTTCAGCTTGTCGATCGCCGCCCGCAGGTTGGGCACCTCGAAGCCGACGTGATTGACGACCGTGCCCCGGGTGCTGCCGGTGGGCTTCTGCTCGGTGAAGAACACCAGCACGTTGCGGAACTTGATGCGCTCGGCCTTGGAGGTGCCGATGACGACCGGCGTCCCGCCGAGGCCCTCCACCCAGAACTTGCGGTGGGCCGCCAGGTCGGAGACGTTGAGGTGGTGATGGCCGTAGGCGACCGGACCGTCCTTGGCGGCGACGAGCTGAGCGTGGACCGGGGCCGGCACGAGCGCGGCGGACGAGCACGAGGGCGAGGAGGAAGGTGCGCATGGCGCCCTACGATACCGCCTCTCGCCGCGGTTCGCACGGCCGTCGGAGCGGCCGCCCGGTGCGGTCAGCTCGCACTCGCATGGCCCCGACGTGAGCCGGCGAGACGCCGCCGGCTGACCGTCACAGATCGTCCACTGGTGTCACATCCGCCGACGAGGCAGCGATCGCGGGCGGAACCCGGCCGGATTCGTCGCCTCCGTGCCTGGTGTCGCCGGCGCAAGTGTCACACCACGTGTCACGTCGGCGCCGTGCCCGGCACCGGACGCGGCGCCGCCAGTGCGCGCCATCTCGTTGTCGCGCCGTGGCTTGAGGGCCGGGGCGCGCGCCGATCACCAGGTGGCCCGTCGAGTGCAGTGTCCCTGCCGGTTGGCGATGCCGTCTGGGCGCGCCGTGTCCGTGTGTGTGGGAGCCACCGGTCCTATGAGCGAATCACAGTCTCCACGACAACAGCACCCCGGTCAGCCATCGCAGCCGCCGCAGAAGGAGCCGTCGCAGAGGATCCGTACAAGGAGCCGCCCAAGGACCCTTGCGAGGATCCGAAGCCCAGCGACTGCAAGCCGCCGTGTCCGCCGCCCGAGGACTGTCCGCCGAAAAAGCCCTGCCCGTGCCCGCCGAAGTTCGACCCGCCGGATCCTTGCGCCGAGCTGCCGCCGGTACCGCCTGAAGAGGAACCCGACGACCAGCCCGAGCCGCCGCCCACGGACGACGACTGCGGCCCGGTGTCGAAGCCGACCGATCAGCTGGCCCAGCTGCAGGCGCGCCTCCTCAAGAGCCAGAAGGTGCTGCGCGGCCTCGAGCCGGCCAAGCTCGAGGTCGACGACCTCGCGGCGCGGATCGACAAGCTCAAGGCGCTGGTCGGCGAGCAGGCGCAGAAGGAAACCGACTACAAGGCGTTCTACCGCTCGATCGAGGTGGCGCGGAGCGAGATCGACTGCTTCATCCCCACCGTTCGCTGCCAGCTCGAGCTGAAGGAGCACCAGAAGCGCTGCGTCTGCAAGGCCATCGACAAGGTGGATGAGCGCATCGCCAGGGCGAAGCGCGAAGCCGAGCGTGCCCGGCTGATCGCCCGCCACGCCGAGCGCGCCCACACGCAGGCCACCGCCAAGCTCGCGTGGGCGAAGAAGAACTACGACTTCGTGACCACCGATCTGCAGAACGCGCATGACCGCCCTCAAGACCGAGCTCGCCGAGCTCAAGGGCAAGGTCGATCCCAGCAAGGATCAGTGCCAGGCCTACTTCTATCTCTACGAGCTGGAGCGGCTGATCAAGAACTGCGGCGGGTGCTGGGATCCCGATCTCAACGTCGGCGCCTTCGTCGACTGCTGGCACCCCGACTGCTACGCCGAGAACAGCCACCGCACGCTGGCGGCGTTCAACGACGCCGAGGCCGACGAGAAGCTCAAGGCCAGCGAGCTGACGCAGGCCACCACGCTGGCCGAGACGCTGGAGAAGGCCGCGGCCGACGCCGAGACCGCCCGGCGCATCGACATCCTGAACGAAATCGCCGCGCACGGCTGCTGCGGGCCCGACGCCAAGTGCCCGCCCCCGCAGGATCCAGGGCGTGACGCACGGTGAGGACGAACGGGGCAAGACCCCACCCGTGGTCGGCCGATGGTTCGCTGAGTCGTTCGTCGTCGGCCACAACGCGTTCGAGTTCATCGTCGACTGCGGACGTGACGAGGTGACGGGCGAGATGCGCACTGTCTACTTCCGCGTGATCGCCAACCCGCTCAATGCCCGGGAGCTGTTCCGGCAACTGGGCACGAGCCTGCTCCGCTACGCCGACGCGTACGGCCCGATCGAGCCGGGCGACGAGCCACCGAGACACGACGCATGAGCCACCTGGTGATCGGCGAAGTCAGCGAGACCCTGCGCCACGCGCTGTGGCTCGGGCTGCGCGCCGACCTGGTCACCAACCAGCTGGTGACCAGCGAGCAGAACATCGTGCTCGCCAACCCGGGGCAGGTGGCGCTGCCGCAGGGCGTGGTGCGGCAGCTCTCGCTGTGGCTGTACCAGGTGCTGCCCAACGAGCACCTGCGCAACCAGCCGTTCATCCGCCGCACCGCGGCGGGACCGCCGGCCGTGGACGACCTGCAGTTCTATCCGCCGCTCTCGCTCAACCTCTTCTACCTGCTGACGCCGTCGATCCAGGACGCCGGCGGGGCCAGCGATCAGCTGGCCGACCAGCGCGTGCTCGGCCGGGCGATGCAGGTGCTCCACGACCAGAGCCAGCTCTACATGCCCAACCGGCAGGCGCCGGAGGCCGCGCACGAGCTGCATCTCAGCCTGGCGCCGCGCACCGTCGACGAGATCGCGCAGGTGTGGGAGGCGATGCAGCAGCCCTACCGGCTGTCGGTCTGTTACGAGGTGCGAGCCGTGCAGGTCGACTCGGAGCGCCGCCTCGCCGGTGGCCGCGTCGTCGAGCGGCGCACCGACTTCGCCGAGGTGGAGGCGTAGTCGTGGCCGCCGGACCCGTGTTCCAGCAGACGACGCACGCGACGCGGGTCGGCATCAGCGTGACCGACGCCCTGGTGCGCGCGCTGCGCACGGCCGGGGCGTTCCCGCCGTTGGCCGGCACCGTGGAATGCCGCGTCGTGGCCCAGACGGCCCCGCTCGCCCGCACCTTCACCCCACCGCGACTGCTGCACACCACGCGTCACGCCGGTGGGTTTCTCTCGACCGAAGGGACGTGGACCGCGGGCCCGCCCGGGCCGCCGCTGCCGCTGGCGCCCGGCACCTACTCGGTGGAGGTGCGCGGCGACTACTACCGGCCGCTGGTCTTCACGCTGGTGTGGCCGCCGGCGCCCGGACAGGTGCGCGTGCCCCTCGACGGCGTCGGTCAGCCCGACACGCTGGCGCTGCTCCCGGCCGCGAGCTACCCGCTGCCCGACGGCACGACCAGCCGGTTCCAGCTCGGGCCGACGCTCATCCGTGGCGCGCTCTTCAGCGAGAACGGCGCGCCGCTGGCCGGACGCCGCGTCGAGGCGCTGAACCTGCCGATCCTGAATCCGCCCGAGCTGCCGGCGCTCGGCGCCTGGCCGTTCATGGTCACCGAGAGCAGCGCCACTGGCGACTGGGCGCTGGTGTTGCCGGGCCGCCGCTACATCAACGCCGCCGCCGAATCGCTGCCGGTCACCAACCCGCCGACCCCGCCGCTGACCGCGGTCGTGACGACGCGGGTCACCTACGCCCCGGGTGTCTTCACCGACGTGCCGCTCACGGTCGAGTTCGCGGCCGAGAACGCGCTGAAGAACACGGCGCTGCGCGGCCAGGTGACCGGCCCCGGCGGCCGTCCGCTGGCCGGCGTCCCGATCACCACCACCGTGAACGCGCGGCAGAGCGTCACCCGGGCCGACGGCGTGTGGTTCCTCTACTTCGATCTCAACCAGGCCGATGTGGCCGGCGTGACCGTGACGGCCACGCTGCCCGACGGCGACCACGGCGAGCGCCGTGGGCGTCCCGGTGCGGCGGTTCGCGACGGTCGTGGTCCCGACGATGCAGTTCCCGTGAGGCAGGAGACCGACAATGCCCGAGTATCTTGCGCCTGGCGTCTACGTCGAAGAAGTCAACACCGGCCCGCGCCCGATCGAGGGCGTGAGCACCAGCACCGCCGGCTTCGTCGGCGAGACCGAGCGCGGACCGACGCGGCCGACGCCTGGTCACCAGCTGGCCGGACTACCAGCGCTGGTTCGGCGGCTACATCGACCGGCCGCCGATCAACGCGGCGAACCACTACCTGCCCTACGCGGTCCGCGGGCTTCTTCGACAACGGCGGGCAGCGGCTGTTCGTCGCCCGCGTCGATCGGGCCGACGCCGCCGGTCGGCGCGACGCCAACCTGCCGGGCGCGCCGGGCCCGACGGTCGTCGCGGCGATCGGGCCAGGGCGACCTGGGGCAACAACATCCGCGCTGCGGTCGAGCCAGGCGTCGGTCGTCGCGACTCTGCCGCCGGCCGACTCAGCCGGTCGCGCAGTGGTTCCGGATCCGCGTGCTCTACTACCGCGACGTGTCCCGACGCCGTTCGTCGATCCGACCGATCCGACGCAGCTCGCCGAACCCGAACCGCCGCGAGCCCGACGCCTTCGAGGACTTCGACAACCTGTCGGCCGATCCGACGCGACGCGAACTTCGCGCACGACGGTCGATCAACGGCGCGCTCGCAGCTGATCGACGTCATCGGCTGCCCGGGCGCGCCGACGACCCCGGTCGCCGTTCACCGCCGGCGCGCTGGCCGGCGGCACCTACGTCGCGGCGGCGACGCGACCGACTATCTCGACGACGCCACCGTCGAACCCGAGAAGCGCACGCGGCCTCGCGGGCCTGCTCGACGATCCGCGACATCTCGCTGATGGCGATTCCGGACGAGGTCGCCGTCAACGCACCTGGGCGACGACGCTGCTCGACGCCTGCGAAGGCACGAAGGACCGCTTCGCGATCCTGAGCGAGCACGACCGACAGCGGCCGACCTGCAGGCAGTCCGGCCGCTGCGCGACAGCACCTACGGCGCGTTCTACTACCCGTGGCTCCGGGTGATCGCGCCGCACACGCCGGACGGGCACCGGCTGGTGCCGCCGACCGGCCACGTGGCCGGCATCTACGCCCGCACCGACATCGAGCGCGGCGTGCACAAGGCGCCGGCCAACGAGGTGGTCCGCGGCATCTCAGCCGCGACCTGAACGGCGGCCGCAAGCCGCTCGTCGCACACGCTCACCAAGCGCGAGCACGACATCCTCAACCCGCGCGGCGTCAACGTCATCCGCGACTTCCGCTCCGACGGCCGCGACATCCGCGTCTGGGGCGCGCGCACGATGTCGTCGGACGCGATGTGGAAGTACGTCAACGTCCGGCGGCTGTTCATCTTCATCGAGCAGTCGATCGACCGCGGCACGCAGTGGGCGGTGTTCGAGCCCAACTCCGAGCCGACCTGGATCGCGGTCCGCACCTCGATCACCAACTTCCTGCGCACCGTGTGGCGCAACGGCGCGCTGATGGGCACGACGCAGGACGAGGCGTTCTTCGTGAAGTGCGACCGCACCACGATGACCCAGGACGACTTCGACAACGGCCGGCTGATCTGCCTCATCGGCGTCGCGCCGGTGAAGCCGGCCGAGTTCGTCATCTTCCGCATCTCGCAGAAGACGCTCGAGGCCGAGCCGTAAGGAGGACGCCATGGCCAGCCGCTGGCAGCAGGAACGATCCGCTGGCGTCGTTCAACTTCATCGTCACCGTCGAGAACATGCGGGCCGGGTTCTCGGAGATCGGCGGCCTGGCCACCGAGACCGACATCATCGAGTACCGCGAGGGCAGCGAGGACATCACCGTCCGCAAGCTCCCGGGCAAGCGCAAGTACACCAACATCAGCCTCAAGCGCGGCTACACGCCCGACGGCAAGGACCTGTGGGAGTGGCGCAAGACGGTGATGGACGGCAAGACGCAGCGCAAGGGCGGCACCATCACGCTGCTCGACGAGGCGCGCAAGCCGGCGCTGACCTGGGAGTTCAGCGAGGGCTGGCCGTCGAAGTGGGCCGGCCCGGCCTTCAACGCCAAGAACAACGACATCGCCATCGAGGAGATGGAGATCTGCGTCGAGGGGCTCGCGCTCCAGACCTAGCGCGAGCCATGCGCCACCGCCTATCAGCACCCCCGGCGTCTACGTCGAGTGGCTCGACGCAGAGCGCCGCAGCAGCTCGGTCGTCGGCCGCACCGACGTGGCCGGCTTCGTCGGCCTCGCCGAGCGGGGGCCGCTGCACGACGCCGGTGAAGATCGAGAGCTGACCAGCAGTTCTTCAGCACCTTCGGCGGCTCGACTCGCGACGGCTACCTCGCCTACGCGGTGACCGGCTTCTTCGCGAACGGCGGCCGCACCTGCTGGGTGGTGCGGGCGGCCGACCCGACGCGGCGCCCGCCGCGCGCGTCCGCGCTGGCTCATTGCCGGGCCGGCGCGCCGGTCGTCGCTCGAGGCGACGAGCGACGGGCGCGCTGGGGCAACGCGATCGAGATCGAGGCCGCGCTGGGGCGCGCGACCGCGATCGCCGGCGTCGTGGCGCACGGCGCCGGACCGGCCGCGCCCAGCGTCCTCGACTTCGATCCGCGCGCCGCCGCCCGAGCCCGACGGCGCGCCCCAACCTGCTGCGGCGTGCGCCGACGCGGAGCTGCCGGAGATTCAGGAGAGCGCCATCGCTCGGCTGGTCGAGCGCCGACAGCGTCGCTCGGACCGCTGCGTGACGCTGAGCGGCGCGCCGCACGCCGCTGTCACGGCTGGCGGGCGGCGCCGACGGCTCGGGCGACGCTGACGATCGACCACCTCATCGGCGATCCCGACGGCGACGTCGCGCCTGCGGGCGTCGCCGCGCTCGAGCGCGTCGACGGCGTCTCGTTCGTCGCCGTTCCCGATCTGTGGGCGCCGGCGCCGGAGCTGGCGCGCTCCGGCGTGCCGCCGGCTTCGGCGACGACGCAGATCCACGACGCCCAGATCGGCGCTCGTCAACAGCTGCCTGCGCCGCGGCGACCGCATGGCGCATCCTCGACCTGCCGCCAGCGGCCAGCGACGCCGCGATCGCGCCACCGCGCAGCGGCTGCCCGAACGACGAGCTTCGCGGCGCGTCTACCACCCGTGGATCGTCGGTGCGCGACCCGCTCGCGATCGAGCGGCCTGGTCCGGCTCGTGCCGCCGTCGGGCCACGTGGCCGGCATGTTCGCCCGCATCGACCGGCTGCGCGGCGTGCACAAGCCGCCCGCCAACGAGGTGCTCGAGGGCGTCTGCGACGCTGCGCGAGCCGCTCGACGACGCCGCCCACGGCCGAGCTCAACGACGCGGCGATCAACGCCATCCGCGCCGTCCCCGGCCGCGGCGTGCTGGTGCTCGGCGCCCGCACGCTCAGCCCCGACTACCGCTGGCGCTACGTCAACGTCCGCCGGCTGTTCACGATGATCGAGGAGGCGCTCGACGAGCAGATGCAGTGGGCCGTCTTCGAGCCCAACAACCCGCAGCTGTGGCGGCACATCGACCGCGCCGTGCGCGGCTTCCTCGAGCGGCTCTACCGCGCAGGGCATGCTCGACGGCGCGACCTCCGAGGAGGCCTACTTCGTGCGCTGCGACGAGACCACCAACCCGCCGTACGAGCACCGACGAGGGCCGCGTGACCTGCGTCGTCGGCGTGCAGCCGCCCTATCCGGCCGAGTTCGTCGTCGTGCGCATCGGCGTGACGCGCAGCGGCATCCAGGTCGAGGAGACGGGGGGCCCAGGATGTCTAAGACCGGCGCCCGCCTCGACCCGGCGCCGTCGTTCCGCTTCACCGTGACCTTCGAGGACCTGCCGCCCGGCGGCTTCTCGGACTGCACCGGCCTGCAGTCGGAGACCGAAGTGCAGGAGTACGCCGAGGGCGGGCTGCAAACCCACACCTGGCGGCTCCCCGGCCGCTCCAAGCAGAGCAACGTCACGCTTGAAGCGCGGCATCGTCAACAAGGTGCTGTGGGACTGGTATCGACGCCATCGCGCACCGGCCGACTTCAAGTCGCGCAACTGCATCGATCCTCGTCCACGACCCGTCGGGCAGCGACGACCTCATCGAGTTCCAGCTCGTCGACGCGTTTCCGGTGAAGTGGATCGGGCCCGAGCTCGTCGGCCGAGCAGAACAACCTGGCGATCGAGACCCTCGAACTGGCCCATCAGGGGCTGCTGCGCAAGAGGTAGAGCCATGCCGGTGCACATCGAGAAGATGACCAGCGACGTCTCGATCCGCGACGGGATCTGGCAGCTGACGCCGGCGCGAGATCGAGAAGCTGGTCAGCCTGGTCATCGCGCGGCTCGACGAGCGCGCCCGCGACGCGCAGCGCGCCCGCGCCGCCACCACGCTCACGCGGCAGGCGTCGCAAGCCGCTCGACGCGGGGTGCTGAGATGCCGGTGCCGGCCATCATCGAAGTGGACGCGCGCGACCGCGGACCCAACCTGCCCGCCGTCGATCCAGGTGCAGTTCAACCCGCCCGAGTACACGCATCGCCAAGGGCGCGCAGATCGCCGAGATCGCCATCCCCGGCATCGACTCGCCGATCCTGCAGTTCGTCCGCGGCCAGACCCAGACGCTCGCCCTCGAGCTGTTCTTCGACACGACCCGCTTCGGGCTGTACCGACGACACCGTGCAGGACGTGCGCACGCTGTCGGATCCGGTCGGCGCAGCTCGGCCGCATCCAGCCCAAGACGCACGCGCCGCCGCGGATCCGCTTCATCTGGGGCCAGGGCCTGTCGTTCCGCGCCATCGTCGACAACGTGCAGCAGAAGTTCACGCTCTTCAACCCGAGCGGCATCCCGGTGCGGGCCACGCTGACGCTGTCGTTCAAGGAGTACAAGACGCTCGAGGAGCAGCTGAAGGAGCTCAACCTGCAGTCGGCCGACCACACCAAGCGCCGGGTCGTGCGCAGCCGCGACACGCTGGCGCGGATCGCCTTCGAGGAGTACGGCGACGCCAGCCAGTGGCGCCTGATCGCCGACCACGAGCCGAACCGCCGGCGTGCTCGCCGACCTGCGCCGGCTGCCGCCGGGCGTCGAGCTGGCGATCCCGGCCATCGACGTCCTCGATCGGAAGGGACGCCGGCCATGAGCGTGACCGCCTCCGCCGCCATGCCGATCTACGAGGGCCAGGACTTCTACGTCCCGGCCTTCGAGGTGCGCCTGGCCGGCCGGCCGGCCGGCCAGGACGTGGTGCGCGACATCCTCTCGGTCACCTACAAGGACAGCGTCCAGGACATCGACAGCTTCGAGATCGCCATCAACAACTGGGACGCCGAGACGCGCGCCTTCAAGTACAGCGACCAGCGGCTCTTCGACCCCGGCGAGCGCGTCGAGCTGCACATGGGCTACCAGGGCGCGCTGCGGCCGATGCTGACCGGCGAGATCACCTCGCTGCGGCCGTCGTTCCCGTCGGGCGGCGGCTCGACGCTCGCGGTCAGCGGCCTCAACATCCTGCACCGCTTCCGCACCCAGCAGGAGAGCCGCACCTACGTCGACCATGACCGACAGCCAGATCGCCGAGCAGATCGCCGCACGGCTCAAGGTCAACGATCGAGACGCCATGCCTCCACCGACGAGCCGACGCTTCAACTACCTGATCCAGGACAACCAGTACGACATCATCTTCCTGATGGAGCGGGCGCGGCGGGTCGGCTACGACCTGGTCGTCGAGGAGCGCAAGGAAGGGCAGTCGAGCCGAGACCGTCATCGTCTACAAGCCGTCGACCACGGTGCACCACGCCGACCTACCGCCTCACCTACGGCAAGTCGCTGATCGAGTTCCAGCCCGAGCTGACCACCGCCAACCAGGTGGGCAAGGTGACCGTGCGCGGCTGGGACGCGCTGCAGCAAGGAAGCCGATCACCTACACCGCCACCCGCGAGGAGCTGAAGATCAAGGGCGTCGGCGCCCGCGGCGGCCAGGACGCGATCGAGAAGTCGATCGAGCAGAAGGCCGAGATCGTCGCCACCAAGCCGGTCGAGAGCCTCGAGCGAGGCGCGCAAGCTGGCGATCGAGATCCTCGAGGGCATCGCCAAGGAGATGGTCAAGGCCACCGGCTCGGTGCCCGGCCTGCCCGACATCCGCGCCGGCACCGTGCTCGAGATCGACGGCGTCGGCGACCGCTTCAGCGGCCGCTACTTCGTCGTCTCGACCACCCACACCATCGGCGACAGCGGCTACACGACCCAGTTCGAGTGCCGCCGCGAAGAGGTCTGAGCCATGCAGCGCGAGAACGGCATCGTCATCGGCATCGTCGCCGATCTCGACGATCCCGGAGCGGCTCGGCCGGGTGCGCGTCAAGCTGCCGCACCTGAACGACGAGGTCAGCGACTGGTCGCGCCTGGCCACGCCGATGGGCGGCAAGCGACCGCGGGCTGTTCTTCCGGCCCGAGGTCGACGACGAGGTGCTGGTCGCCTGCGAGCAGGGCGATCCGCGGCGCACCGTACGTCGTCGGCGCGCTGTGGAGCAAGGTCGATCCGCCGCCCGAGGACGACGGCAACGCCGACCGACAACAACTGGCGGTTCTTCCGCTCGCGCTCCGGCCACCTGCTGAAGTTCGACGACACCGCCGGCGCCGAGCGCATCGAGATCATCGGCAAGGGCGGCGACCACAAGCTGGTCATCGACGTGTCGGGCCGCAAGATCGAGATCACCTGCTCGAGCGGCGACGTCGCCATCTCGGCGCCGGCCGGGCAAGGTCTCGATCGACGCCAACGCAGGTCGAGATCAAGCGCCAAGACGTCGATGACGCTCGACGGCGGCGCGGTCGCTGACCGTCAAGGGCGCGACCGTGGCCATCAACTGAGGAGATGTCGATGGGACAACCCGCAGCGCGCCAGGGCGATCGCATCGTGGCGCATCGACATGCACCTGATCCAGCCGCCGGGACCGACCTCGCCGGTGCCGGTGCCGCACCCGTTCACCGGCGTCATCGACGGCGGCGTCAGCGCCGACGTGACCATCGGCGGCGTCGCCGGCGGCGACGGTGAACAGCACCGCCACCAACACGCCGCCGCACATCCCGATCGGCGGCACGTTCGTCGATGCCGCCGACCAACCGCGCGACGATCACCACCGGCAGCCTGACGGTGCACGATCAACGGCCAGCCGGCGGCGCGGGCCGGCGATCGCGCGCGCACGTGCAACGACCCGGTGGACCTGCCGGTCGGCACCGTGGTCGCCGTCGGGACAGGTGCTCATCGGTGGCTGACGTCGATGTCGCGCTTCCTGGGCCGCGGCTGGGCCTTTCCGGTCGTCGCCGACCGCGACGGGACGGATCCGCTTCGTCGCCGGCGAAGACGCCATCGAGGAGGCGATCCAGATCGTCCTCGGCACCAGCCCCGGCGAGCGCGTCATGCGGCCCGAGTTCGGCTGCGGCATCTGGGAGCTGGTGATGGAGCCGAACACCGCGCAGCTGCACGGCCGCGTCCAGGCGCGGGTGCGCGAAGCGCTGGTCCGCTGGGAGCCGCGCATCGACGTGCTCGACGTGCGCGTCGACTCGCCGCCCGAGCAGAAGCACATGCTGCTCATCCGGATCGACTACCGCGTGCGCGCCAACAACGCCTTCTTCAACCTCGTCTATCCCTTCTTCCTGCAAGAAGGCGTGCAGCGATAGGAGCCCGGCATGCCGCTCGAGCTGAAGGAGCCGACGTTCGACCGACCGTTCGAGGAGATCTACCGCGAGCTGCGGTCGCGGATCCCGCGTCTACAACCCGCAGTGGACCAACTACAACGACAGCGATCCCGGCATCACGCTGCTGCAGCTGTTCGCCTGGCTGGCCGAGATGACGCTGCACCGGATGAACGACGTGCCGCGCAAGAACTACCTCAAGTTCGCCCAGCTGCTGGGGCTGCAGCTGAGCGGCGCCGCGGCGCGGCCACGGTGCGCCTGGCGTTCACGCCCAAGACCGACCGAGCCGCCGGCGACGATCGCCGCCGGCTCGCGCTTCGGCGCCCAGGCGGCGGGCAAGCCGGTGGTCTTCGAGACGACGCAGGCCCTCGACGTCATCGCCGCGCCGCTGGCCGACGTGGTGGTCTTCGGCGATGGCGGCATCGTCGCCATCGATCGCACCACCGACGCAGCCGTTCTACCCGCTCGGCCGCAACCCGGCGATCGGCAGCGCGCTGCACCTGGGCTTCAAGCCGGTGCCCGGCAACCTGACGCCGTTCCCGGGCAAGATGCGCTTCCTCGCGCTGCGCCCGGCCAGCGTCACCGCCGGCGAGCCGCAGCGCGCCGGCGAGCAGCAGCGCACGCTGATCGCGCCGGTCGACCTGGTCTGGGAGTACCGGCCGCGCAAGGGCCAGGACGTCTGGGAGCGGCTCAACCTGTTCAACGACGAGACCGCCGCCTTCACCCGCGACGGCTACATCGACGTCGAGGGGCCGCAGCAGATCGAGGCCGGCGTCGATCCGCTGCTGCAGGCGCTGATTCCCGAGCCGCGCTACTGGCTGCGGGTCAGGCTCGACGAGAACCGCTACCCGGCCGGCCGGGCGCCGCGGCTCGAGCACCTGCTGCCCAACGCCGTCGACGCCGTGAACCTGCAGACCGAGACCGAGCAGCGTGCTGGGGACCAGCGACGGCCGCGCCGACCAGCGCTTCACGTTCCCGGCCCGCCCGGTCGAGCCCGACTCGCTGGTGATCGAGAGCCGCGACGCCACCGGCCGCGCCACACCGTGGACGCGGCGCGACGACTTCTACGCCTCGGCCAAGGACACGACCCACTTCGTGCTCGACGGCGCGGCCGGGACCATCACCTTCGGCGACGGCGCCCACGGACGGATTCCGCCGGCCGGGCGAGACCATCGTGGCGGCCGAGATGGCGCCACGGCGGCGGCGCCGCCGGCAACGACGTCGAGGCGGGCGCGGTCAAGACGCTGATCTCGCAGATGGCGGGCATCGAGAAGGTGACCAACCCCCGCGCCGCCACCGGCGGAGCGGACGAAGAAGACATCGCGGCGTTCCTCAAGCGGGCGCCGAGCGAGGTGCGGCGGGCCGGCCGCGCCGTCACCGAGAAGGACTTCGCGACCTTCGCCACCGCCATCGACGGCGTGCAGAAGGCGCGCGCGCTGGGCGGCCGCCATCCCGACTTCCCCGGCGTCGAGGTGCCCGGCGCCGTCACGGTCGTGGTCGTCGCCGATTCCGAGGCGATGCCGCCGCACCCGTCGGCGGAGCTGATCCGGTCGGTCTGCCAGGCGCTCGACGGCGTGCGGCTCATCACCTCGGAGGTCTACGTCAGCGGCCCGGCGTTCATCGAGGTGCGGATCGAAGCGCGGCTGTTCGCGGCGCCCGATGCCGCCTTCGATGCGGTGGCGCAGGCGGCGCGGCGGCGCGTCGACACCTTCCTCAGCCCGCGGACCCGCCAGTTCGGCGAGAACGTCTCGCCGGCGGCCCTCTACGCGACCCTCTACGGCGAGCCCGGCGGCCAGGTGCGTTCGGTCGAGGACCTGCTCGTCTACGTGAACGGCCTGCCGCACGCCACCGGCCGGCCGATCGAAGTGCCCCCCGACGCCATCGTCTATCCCGGCGCGCACGTCATCGTCGTGCGGCCCGACCAGGATCGGTTCGGATCATGAGCGCGCAGTCGTGGCTGCTCGGCGGCGGATATCCCTGGCGCACGCTCGATCCGCGCCGGGATCCGGTCGGCCCCGAGGGCGCCGTCGTCGCCAACGACCGCGACGGCCTGACGCTGGCCCCGCTTGCCCAACGTCGTCTGGGGCCTCGACGCCGCCGATGACAGCCTCGGCCGCCTCACCCTGCCGCGCGGCGTCGCCGTGTGGGGCGATGTCGTCGCTCACGCTGTCGAGCGCCGGCGATCGCGTGCTGCGCTACGACCCGGTGCGCGTTGCCTCGTCGCCGCTGGCCGAGGTCGGACTCGACGGGCTGACGCCGCCGCTGCCGTCCGGCGCGCATCGTGAACCGCGACGCTTCCGCCGCGCCGCCAACATCGCGCTCTTCCGGTCGTGGCTCTACGTCGCCGATCCCGAGGCACATCGCGTGCAGGTCTTCGACCTCGAGACGCTGGCGCTGCTGCGGATTCACGGCGTCGACGACCCGGTGGACGTGGCGGCTGGCGCCGACGGCGTGTATTGGCTGGACCGGGCGCGCGGTCGCGTCTACACGGATCACCCCGGGCTGGCGTCGCCGCGCCTGGTCGTGCGGGCGCCGTATCGGGCTGGTCGCTGGGACCGGATCGCGGTCGATAGCTCGGGACGCCTCTACCTGCGCGACGCGCGCTCCGATCCGCACGGACTGGACGTGTTCGAGGCCCCACCGCCGGATCGCCCGGCCAAGCCGATGGGCCGCGTGCGGCACCCGGCGCAGGTGCGCGACCGTTTCGCCCCGCCCGCCGTACGGTCGGACGAACACGGCCACCTCGTGGCCACCGATCGGCTGCTCGATCCGTGCGGCCTCCGCCGGCCGCCGGCCGCTGGCGAACCCTCGTGGTGGCTCGGCGACACGCGCTACGTGGTCGACCGGGAGGCGCGGGTCGTCCGCGTGCACCTGAAAGACGGACGGATCCGCCACCGGTTCGGTCCCTACGACGCCGCCGGTCAGGGCGTGCCCGCTGATGCCCCCGAGGCCTGGCGGCCCGCCGACGCGGTGGCGCTCGATGGCCGGATGTTGGTGCTCGACGCGCGGCACCAGCAGGTCTACGAACATCGGCTGGGCGATGGCGCGATGCGCCGGCGCCTGTCCGCCCCCGCCGCGCACCCACGGCGCTGGACGCGCATCGCCACCGACGGCACGGGCTGCCTGCTGCTGTGGGACGGCGGGCCGATCGTCGATCGCGCCGACCAGGGCGGTCGGCTCGTCGGCGAGCTGTCCAGGCGCGAGGCGAGCGCCCACTTCGCGCCGTCGCGAACCGAGCCGGTGGAGACTCCACCGCCGGCCGTGCGCCTGACGCGAGACGGCGTGCTCGTCGAACCGGTGGGGTCACCGCGCTGGCCCGAGCCGGCGTACGAGCGGCACGGGCTGTGGGTCAGCGAGTGGCTCGACAGCAGCGTCTTCGACTGCCAGTGGGACGTGCTCGACCTGACGCTGGCGGCGCTGCCGCCAGGAGCGACGGTCACGGTCCGCACCCGCACGACGGCGTCGGTGCCTGCCGCCGGGGAGCTGCCGCCGTTCGAGGCCCTGAGCGCCCTGGGGTCGTGGAGCCAGCCGGTGACGCTGGCCGGAGAAGCCCAGCCGGCGGCCGAGCGGCCGCATCCGCCGACGCAGGTGCTGGTCGCCAGTCCCAACGGCCGCTACCTGCAATGTCTCATCGAGCTGGTCAGCGACGGCACGCGCGTGCCGATCGTCGCCAGCCTCCGCGTCCGCTTCCCGCGCGAGTCGTGGCTGCAGTACCTGCCGGCCATCTACGCGCAGCCTGACGAGCAGCGCAGCTTTCTCGACCGGTATCTCGCCATCGCCCAGGCGACGTGGACCGGGCTGGAAGCCGAGCTCGAGTCCTTCGAGCGCTATCTCGATCCGCGCGCGGTGCCGGCCGAGGCGCTGCCGTACCTGGCCAACTGGCTCGATCTGCAGCTCGACGGCTCCTTGACCGCCGACCAGCATCGCCAGCTGCTCCAGGCCCTGCCCGATCTGTGGCGCCACTGGGGCACCGTCGCCGGGCTGCGCACGTGGGTGCGGGTCCACCTGGCGGTGCTCAGCGGGCTCGACGTCGAGCTCATCGAGAAGTCCGGCCTGCCCGGCATCGTCGAGCGCTTCGTGGAACGCCGGCACCTGATCGTGCAGCCGCCGGGCGAGTCGACCCGGGTGGCGCCGCAGGCGTTGTGGAGTCCCTCGGTCGAGCGGCGCTTCCAGGTCGGCGTGTTCGACCGCGAAGGCGAGATCGCGCTGGTGTCGATCGGCGACCCCGAGGAAGACGTGTTCCGGCACTACGCGCACGCGTTCCGCGTCTACGTGCCGGCGGCGTGGGTGCCCTCGCCGGCGGCGCAGGCCCTGCTGCAGCGGGCCATCGATCTGCAGCGGCCGGCGCACACCAGCTTCTCGCTGGTGCTGGTCGAGCCGCGCTTCCGGATCGGCGGCCAGTCCACGCTCGGCCTCGACAGCGTGATTGGCGGCGACAACGCGCCGTGGCGCGTCTCCTGTGCCGCCGATCCGGCGGCGTCCGGGCGCACGACCGGCAGCGGACTGGGCATCGATTCGACGTTGGGTGGATCGCGGCCGGGATCGCGGGCCGGGGTGGCGCTTGCATAACGGAGGGATGTCATGAAGTGCGACGACACCGGAACGGACGGCTGCCAGCCGCTGGCGCTCGAACGGATCCGGTACTTCACGGGCCGCCATATGACGGCGCGCGACTTCCACGACGGCGACGCGTATCACCGGTCGTTCCGTCATCTCCACAACCGTGTGCTCCACGGCTGGGGAGTGGCGTGCGGCCTCGCCGTGGAACCGCACCCGACCCCCGAGTGCCGGCCCGACCGCGTGATCGTGCGCTGCGGGCTGGCGCTCGACTGCTGCGGGCGGGAGATCGTCGTGCCGTGCGACGTGGTCACCCCGCCCATCCCCTGGGACGACCGGCCCAAGCGCGACGGCGGCAAGGAGCCCGACCGCGGCTATGTGCTGGTGCTGGCGCTCGGCTACCGCGAGACGCTGGTCGAGAAGGTGCCGGTGCTCTACAGCCCCGACGCCTGCAGCACCGCGGCGATGGAGTACGGCCGCGTGCGCGAGGGCTACGCGCTGGAGTGGCACTGGGTCGCGAAGGACGACCTGGAGCAGTGGGGGTGGGATGCGCCGACGGGCTGTGACCCGGAACGCGACGTCGCCCACGGCGAGCCCTCGCCCCACGACTGCGACAAGCATCCCGAGCGCTGCTGCCTCGACCCCGACTGCCCGCCGGGGCACTGGGTCGCGCTGGCCGTCATCGACGTCGCCGACCGCGACGAGTTCGGCACGACCTGCCGCATCGATCGCAGCGGCCGGCGCTCGGTGGCGCAGGCGCGCGAGCACCTCACCCACATCTGCGGCATCAACTGGACCCACGGCGGCTTGATGAAGGTGAGCGGGCTGAAGGCGCTGAAGATCCGCTTCGATCGCGCGCTGCGGCCGTCGGAGCACCCCAAGCGGCCGGGTCCGCGCGGCATCAACGAGCGCACGTTCGTCGTGCAGTACGGCGAACAGCACGACGAGCGGCAGATGGAGGATCTCGACTTCGTCGAGTACGGGCGGGCGCCGTACCTGAGCGCCGATGGCCGCACCGCCATTTACGAGATCCGCAAGCCGGCCACCTATCGCAGCCACATCATCCACGTGACGCTGCGCTGCGATTTCATCCTCGACTGCCGGCGCCAGCCGGTCGACGGCGATCACCTGGCCGGCACGCTGCCGACCGGCAACGGCATCGCCGGCGGCACGTTCGAAAGCTGGTTCCACGTCGTCGACGACGACGACTACGACCGGTTGATGAAGGACACCGAGGCCGAGAAGAGCGCCGACGCGCAGGAGTATGAGTCATGAGCGTGCACACGCCGGTGGCGCCCTCGCCCGCCACGACCACCCACGATTGTGGCTGCGGCTGCGGCGGACGGTGCGGCTGCGAGACCCGCTGCTGTGACCTGGAGTGCCTGGTCCGCCCGAACTTCTTCTGCGGCCAGCTGCTCACCGACGCCGATCTGACCGCCGTGGTCGAGTGGACGCGGCGGCGGTTGTCGCTGTCGCGGTATCGCGACGGCTGGGGCATCGCCTGCGGCCTGCACGTCAGCTGCGCGCCGCACGGCGGCCGGGCCGGATGCTGCGATCCCGCCGACGGTCCGGTCGTCTACGTGAATCCGGGCTACGCGGTGGATTGCTGCGGCAACGACCTGGTGGTCTGCGAGCCGCTGCCCGTGGATCTCGGCGACGTCTGCCGACCGGAGGACGACCCGTGCGCGCCGCCGAAACCCGGCGCGCCCGGCGCCACCAAGCCCGATCCGTCACGGCCGCAGCCCGGGCGAACCGGCGCCAAGGCCTGCTGGGATCGCCTGAAGGACGGCGTCTTTGCCGTCGACCTGTCGCTGCGCTACCACGAAGATCTCAGCCACGGACAGCGGGCCCTCTCCGGGCGATGCGGCGACGACGTCGGCTGCGAGTACGCGCGGGTCCTCGAACGCCCCTGCGTGCACGCCGAACTGGTGAATCTCAAGCCGGGCCTGCCGCCCCCCGACCGCGACCGCGACACGCTGTTCAAGGCCGCGCTGGCCGAGACGGCTGCGCGACATCGCCGAGGCGCTGCAGGGCGGGGCCCGCGCCGTGCGCGACTACCTGCGGAAGCATCCGCCGGCCAGGTTCTGCTTCCTGGACGACCTGCTGTGCTGCCTCGTCGACCTCGAGGGGGCCAGCGGCCGCGGCAACAAGGACGTCACCGACGTGCTCACGCGGCTGCGGTTCTGGCTGCTCTACGACTGGTTCCTGCAGCAGCTCGACTGCGACTGCTGGAGCTGCCGGCCCGATACCGGCGTGCCGCTGGCGCGGGTCTACCTGCGCCGATCCGCCGACCTGCGGCCGACCTGCTCGGTGTTGTTCATCGACGAGAGCGCGCCGCACCGGCGTCTGCTGACGAACGACCACTGCGAGGTGCCCAGGCTCGACGAGCTCGATCTGCGGCGCTTCTACTGGCTGCCGCGCGATCAGGCGTCGATCACGATGGAGCGGCACGGCATCAGCCTGGCCAAGGGCACGCTCTCCGAGGCCGATGCCTTTGCCCACTTGAGCAAGGGCCTCCGCTTCGCCGCGGCCGCACAGCGCAACCTGCAGGCCCACCTCGTCCTCGACCCGTACGGCGTGGAACGGGTGGCCGGCTTCACCGTGAATTCATGAGCGTCACGCGCGTCGACTATCGCGAGCGGCAGCGGCTGACGACGCCCGACTTGCGGGCCGAGCAGGACTACCGCCTGGCCGCGGCGGCGCGCCACCACCTGGGGCCGCACGACTGGGGCGTGGTGCGCGGGTTGCACGTGACCGGCACCACGCCGGCCGACCTGATGCTGTGGCCCGGCATCGCCATCGACGGCTACGGCCGCGAGATCCTGGTCCTCGACCGGGTGCCGCTCGCCGTCGACGATTTCGAAAAGTGCTGGTCGGTGCTGCTCTACTACTGCGATACCCCTGAACAGCAGCCGCCGGGGCGAGAGTGCCAGGACGACCCGGCCCCTCGGGTGCGCCAGCGCTACGTGATCGCGGTCGTCGAGCGCGCGGCGGAAGCGCCGCTGCCGACCGGCGGCCTGGGCCTGGCGCACGGGGATGGTCGCGGGCCACGCCGGCCGCCCTGGCCAGTGCGGCTGGCGCGGATCGGGACCGGGTGCTCGAACGACCCCGAGGCGCCGCTGGTCGACACGCGCGACACGCGCTACGTGCGGCATCGGGCATCGCTGCTGCGCGCGCCGTCCGGCGCTGCGGCGGCGCAACTGGGCCTGCGCGACCGCGAAGACCTCTACCATTTCCTGGTCTCGACCCGCTCGGGGCCGCCGCCGGCGCTCGATCGACGCATTGGCATCGACCGCGACGGCGACGTCCACGTCTGGCGGCGCTTCGTGCTGACCGGCCCGCGGGCCGCCAACCAGGTGGCCTTTGCCGCCAAGAAGGTGGCGATCTTCGACACCGCCATGCCCGCCGGCATCGGCCGCCGGCTGCGCGTCGACGGCGAGATCACCCGGGCGGGCAAGGTGACCAGCGCGCTGGTGCTCGACCAGGGCGGCGATGGACCGGCGCCAACGCCGCTGACCACGACGACCGTCGATCGGCTGCACCCGAACCTCGGCACGCTGCTGTTCGGGGTGCGGCCGATCCAGTTGCAGCTCGACACGGTGGCGCGGCTGGTGCCCGCGGTGGTCGAGCCGGTGGTCCGCCGCTCGCGCGCCAAAGCGGTGGTCGAAGGGCCACCACTGACCGCGTTCTCAATCGAGCTGGCGCCCTACGACGGCCGCTTGCGGCTCGAGCGCCCGAGCGCCGTCGCGCCGGCGATCGCCGCGCCCACGTGCGGCGACATCGAGCGCTACCGCCAGGATCAGGGCGCCGAGGCCCCGGTGGTGCAGTGGCGGCCCGGCCTCGAGGTGGTCCCCGATCCCAACACGCGCGAACTGCACGCGCTCACCGTCTCTCCGCCCGAGGCGCCGGTGCCGCGTACCGCCCTGCGGATCTCGGGAGGCAAGGACGACCCGACCGACTCGTCGTCGCGGCTGGCGATCGGCACCCGCGCCGCCGACGGCACCTGGGTCGGCGCCCTGCAGATGGACGGCGGCCGTGGCCTCCAGTTGCTCGGCGACGAGGCCGACGAGTCGCTGCGGGTCGAGGGCGCGCTCTACCTGCCCGCGATCGGCCGCGACGATCCGCTCTTCCCCGAGCTGATGGCGCTGGCCTACATGGGCGGCCTGCATCAGAGCGGGGCGGTGTTGCCGATCGTCGGGGCCAACGTCTCGACGGTGGCGCCGACGCCCCTGCAGCGCGGCGCGACGTTCACCTACAACCTGAACATCGACTACCGAACCTGGGTCCAACTCGAAGCCGTCGAACCTGGTGCTCAAGCGCTGCATCGAGGTGGTGAGCGGATTCACCCCTGGCCGGGGCGACCTGGTCTTCCGCCGCTTGAGCGGCATCGTGTTGCCGGCCAACGACGGTGCGATCGCGATTCCGGCGTCGACCTTCCGCCATCGCGCCGATTCGGTCGAGATCCGCGTCGCGCTGCTGTTCAAGCAAGGCACGACGACCGGCGTGGTCGTGGCCCAATCGGGCCCGGTCGCCGTCGTCGACTGACACGAGGAGTCTGGCATGAGCGCCGCGCCCGCCATCCGCGTCAACTACTTCGACCGGCAGCACATCCGCCTGGCCGAGCTCCGCGACGAGCAGGCGTACCACGTGCAGATGCGCCGGCGCCACAACCTGTCGCACCACTCGTGGGGCATCGTCACCGGGCTCGAGCTGGTGGCCCGCCCCGATGGCCAGGTCGGCGTGACGCCCGGGCTCGCCATCGACGGCTATGGGCGCGAGCTGCTGCTGGTCGACTACCGGGTGATCGGCCGCGCCGACTTCGACCGCTACGCCACTTCGCGGCTCGACGTGTGGCTCGAGTACCAGCTCGAGCTGTCGGACGACCGGCTCGCGCCGGTGGAGTGCGGTGCCGCCGATCCGCGGCGGAAGTATCGGGCCACCGAACTGGCGCAGCTCGTCTTCACGCGCGGTGGGGCGCGCCCCGATCCGGCGCATCCGCCCGGCGTGCCGGCGGAGGCGTTCGAGCCGCCGGCGCTCGACACCCCCGACGACCCGCGGCGGCGCTGGCCCGTCTACCTGGGCCGCATCATCATGGAGCTGCCGGCGTCGGGCCCGCCGGTGTTCCATCTCGACGTCGCCGACCGCGTGTTCGTCGGGCTCACGGCCGCCGTCATCGACCATCCCGGCAACGCCGCCCGCATCGAGCTCGGCCACCACCCGAGCGCCGCGGACGCGCGCGCCTTCGGCGACACCACGGTGACCTACAGCGCCGGCCCCGATCGCGCGTTTGCCGTCTTCGTGCCGCCCAACGACGAGCCGGCAGTCGGCGATCCGGCGCTCGAACCGACCATCGCCATCGAGGCCGACGGCACCCAGATCCTCGGCAACACGACGGTGCACGGCAACCTGGTGCTCGATGGCACGTCGCTGCAGTTCCCGGGCGCGATCCCGCAGGGACAATCGCCCGATACCGGCGGTCACCCGGCGATGTATCGCATCAAGGCGGCGGGTGGCGACGAGCTGCGCATCGACGTCGGATCGCTCAACGACGGCGACCGCACGCTGGTGCTCGGGGTCACCAAGGACGGCCAGTTCAACCCGGCGCTCGAAGTGAGCTTCCCGGTGAGCAGCGGCACGCCCCGCCCGCTGGTCCGCATCCTCGGCGACGTCCGCATCGAGGGCACCATCACCTGCGACGACGTCCGCACGCGCACGGTGACCGAGGAAGTGGCGGCGCTGCTGACGGGCATGGTCCAGGCCGGCATCGCCGCCGGATAGCGAGGCTCCCGTGGACGGGCGAATCGGCAGCCTCGAGGTGCGCTACCGCACGCGCAGCGTCGACCCGATGCTGGCGGCGCGGCTGCCCGCCTTGACGCGGGCCCTCGAGCAGCAGCTCGGCGACGCCCTGGACGCGCGGCTGTCGGCGACCATCGGCGACGGGCGCGACGTCTACGTGGTGCGCGAGCTGCACGCCCACGCCGTGCTCGACGACGCGGCGTGGCAGCTCGATCGACCGGTCGTCGACCGGATGAGCGAGGTGTCGGCGGCGGCGCTGGCCGCGGCGCTGGCGCAGCCGTCCGACGACGTCGTGCGCTTCGCCGATCAGGCCGACTTCCTGTGCGCCTTCATCGTCGACGAGCTGGATGGTCGGGCCGAAGGCCGGCTGGTACTTCGGCGCCTTCCGCCGATTTCGACAGGCGGATGCCGCCGCCACCATCGACGCGGCCCTGGCCGCGCACGCCGACGAGATGGCGGCCGTGCTCGGCCGGCTCGCCCGCCGCGGACGCCTCGACGATCTGCTGGCGCGGATCGGCGCCGGCCGCCTCCTAGCGATCGGCGGCGGCGCGCGCGCCTCGTCATCGGCGGCCCCGGACGTGGCGGTGCTCGTGGCCACCGCCCTCGACCTCCTGACGCGGCTCGGCTGGACGCTCGGCGACGGGGATCGGCGAACGCTGGTCCAGGCGTTGACGCGGCACGACCGCCCGGCGGCGCCGGAATGGACCGACCGCCGGCGGCTGTCGGCGTTCGTGTGGTCGTGCGTCGAGACTGCCGCCGAGATGCTGCGGGCCAGGGGCGTCGCGCGCGCGGCGTTCGATCGCGCGGCGGTCGAGCAGCATGTGCGCGGGCCGCTCGACTGGCTCGACGGGCCCTGGCTGCTCGAGCGCATCGGCGGCGAGGATGGGCGTGACCTCGGCGCCTCCGCGGTCCGACCTCCTGATGCGCTGGCGCTCATTCTCGGTCGCATTGCGCAGCAGGTGATGGCCGGCCATGTCGCCGTCGGCCCAGATGAGGACATCGACGTTGTCGTCGTCCGGCTCATCGCCGCGGCGCAGCTCCAGGCGCACGAGGCGGTCCCGGTTGCCGATCTGCGTGCCGCCCTCGCGATCACCGTCGGAGCGTGGATACAGCGGTTGCGGTCGGAACAGACCCGGTACGGGACCAAGGGACCGAGCGGGCAACGGACACGCCGCCGGCGCCGGGCCGCGACCGGCAGCGGGCGTCGCGACCGATAGGTGCCGCCCGGTCCGACGCCGCTGAGACGCTGATCCGCGCGCTCGTCGAGCGGTCCACGGCGATGCGCGATGAGGGTGAGCCGACCGCCGGGGCCAGCCTCTACCTGCTCAGCCGCGCCGTGCTCGACGGCGGCCTGCCGGGGCTGGCCACCGCGCACGGCGTGCCGCTCGGCGCGTTGCTCGCCGGCCTGGCCGTGTCGTGGCTGCGGCTCGAGTGGCCGCTCGATGGCCCGGCGCACGACTGGACCGGCGCCGCCTCCCGAGAAGCCACCGCGCCGTCGGTGCTCGACGAAGCGGCGCCGCGGTTGACCGCACTCGCCGAGGCGCTGCGCGCACGGCTGCGCGACCAGGGGCTCTCCGGGATCGAAGCGGCGGGCACCGGCGAATCGTCCGCGGACGCACCAGCCGGCTCGCAGCTCTGGTCGCCGAGCGTGGCCGCGACGCTCGACGAAATCGCGCGCACGCTGCTGCGGTCGTGGGCGCGTTGGCTGCCGGGCCTGAAGGAGGCGAGCGCCGGGTTCCTGCTGGCCCGGTGCCTGCGCCGCGGCGGCGCCGTTCGCGTATCGGATTCGCACATCGCCGTGACGCTCGACCCCGCGCCACTCGACGTGGTGCTGCAGATGGCCGGGTACCTGCAGCCGATCGCGGCGGTGCCGTGGCGCGACGGCCGCGCCGTCTCGTTCACCGTGCGGCGGCGTCCAACGGCGTGACGCCATGGCGATGGCTGCCGCCTCCACCTCCACGATGTCATCAGGCGCCTACTCCTCCAACAGCGAGCACCTGCGCGACGAGCTGCACCGCGTGGAGGGCCTGGTGCGCGCGCATCTGCTCCGCTTCAAGGACGCCTGCCCCGAGGACCAGCGCGAACGCTACTGGCACATTCCCGACGCCCAGCTCGATCGCATCGCCACCGACGAGGCCCAATCGGTGGCCGCGCGCTTTGCGACGACGCCGGCCATCGACGAGATCCTGCGCTGGGTCGACGCCCGTCGCGGCGCCATTGACGCCGCGGTCGCGGCCACCGGAGCTGGGCCCGACCTGCGGGTGGCGCGGCTGGTGCGCGAGTTCGGACTCACCGCTGCGGAACGCGACGGGCTGCTGCTCGCCGCCCTGCCGGCGCTGCACTCCACCTATCGCCGGTGGTACGGCGTCTTGCAGGCCGATCCGGCGCGGGCCTACGCCACGGTCGCGTTCCTGGCGGAGCTGCTGGCGCGGCGCGCCGAGGATCTGGACGACGCGCAGGCGGTGTTCGGGCCTCGCGAGCGCCTGGCTCGCAACCGGCTGATTACGCTGCTGACCGAGGACGAGCCGTTCGGTGCGCGCACCGTGGTGGCCGACGAGCGGGTCGTGCAGTTCCTCAACGGCCGCGACCTGCTCGACGCCCGGTTGAGCGGCGTGGCGCGCTGGCATCCCGGCCGGACGGCGCTGCGCGACCTGCCGCTGCCGGGCGACGTGGCCAACCGGCTGGAGCTGCTGCCGAGCCTGCGCGCGCTCGACCGGCCGGCGGCATCGCGCCTGCGGCTGGAGTTCCTGGGGCCCGATCCGGGGCTCGCCGAACGGGCGTGCGCCGCGGTGGCCGCCGGCTTCGACCAGGGCCTGCTGGTGGTCGACGTCCAGCGCGCGCTGGCCTCGGGCGTCGCCTGGCCGATCGTCGTCGACGCGGCGCTGCGCGAGGCCCGTCTCGTGCCGGCGATGACGCTCGTCACCCACGTGTCGATGCTCATGGAGGAAGGCGACGCCGGCGGGCGGCTGGCGTACCTGCTCGAGCGGCTGGCCGATCACCCCCATCCGGCCGCCCTCGAAGCCGGCGCCCCGGCGGTCGAGGACTCCCGCACCGCCGCCGACTGGCTCTCGTTCCGCCTGCCGGCGCCAACCGTGGCGATGCGCGAGCGCCTGTGGAGCGTGCAGCTGGCGCAGGAGCGGCAGCTGCCCGAGCCCCGCACGATCGTCCGCGACCTGGCCTCGGCCTTCCAGCTGACCGACTCGCAGATCCGCGACGCCGCCCAGGCGGCGCGAGCGCTGGCGCGGCGCCGCGATCCGTTTGCGCCGTCGCTCGGCGCCGACGATCTCTTCGTGGCCTGCCGGCGGCTGTCGGCGACGCGCCTGGTGGCGTTCGCCCAGCGCATCGAGCCCCGCACCCGGCTCACGCTCGAGCACGACGTCGTGCTGCCCCCGGCCAACAAGCGCGCGCTGGCCGAGCTGCAGGGCCGCATCCGCAATCACCTGCGCGTGCACGGGGCCATGGGTCTGGGACCGCACCTGCGGCTGGGCCGCGGCGTGACGGCGATGTTCGTCGGCGGCTCCGGCACCGGCAAGACGATCGCCGCCGAGGTGCTGGCCAGCGAGCAGCAGGTGGATCTCTACCGGGTCGATCTGGCGGCCCTGACGTCGAAGTGGGTCGGCGAGACCGAGAAGAACCTGAGCAAGGTCTTCGCCGACGCCGAGCGCGCCAACTGCATGCTGTTCTTCGACGAGGCCGACTCGATGTTCGGCCGGCGCGGCGAGGTGCGGGAAGCGCGCGACCGCTGGGCCAACCTCGAGGTGAACTACCTGCTGCAGCGCATCGAGGACTACTCGGGCGTGGTCATCCTCGCCACCAACCTGCGCCAGAACATCGACGACGCCTTCCAGCGCCGCATCCACGTGGTCGTCGAGTTCCCGGTGCCCGACGCGGCGTCGCGACGGCTGTTCTGGGCGCGCCTGCTGCCGGGCGAGGCGCACCTCGACGTCACGCCCGCCGACCTCGACGACATCGCGCTGCGCTTCGAGCTCACCGGCGGCAACATCCGCAACGTCGTGCTCGACGCCTGCTTCCGCGCGCTCGACGCCGGCTCGACCAGCGTGTCGCTGCGGCACCTCATCGCCAGCATCGCGCGCGAGTACCAGAAGACCGCGCGTCCGGTGACGCAGGGCGACTTCGGCCGCTACTACGACTGGGCGATGCGCGACGTGGTGGCGCCGCCCGATCTCAACGCCGCCGCGATGGAGGGGTAGCACGCCGTGCCGGTCCGCGACCGCTCGCGCGCACTCGACGTCAAGCCGCCGGCGCCGCGGATGGGACCGGCGCCGCTGGCGGCGCGCACCAGCTCGGCCGGCCGCGGTCGCGACCGTGACCTCGCGACTGCCGAGTCCGCAGGTGGCGGCCACGATCCTGGCGGGCTCGAGGCGCGCCCCGGCCGCGGCGGGCGCCGCGCCCCCGGCCAAGGCCGCGCCCGCGAGCGGGATGGGGACGGCGCGCGCGCTGACGCCGACGCCGGCCGCTGCGGCGGCGGGTCTCGGTCTGGTCTCGACCGGTGCCAAGGCCGTGAGCGGCAGCGCCTCGGTGCTCTCGCTCGTGCCGCCGCGGCGCCGGCGGCGCCGCCGCGCCCACCTTGCCCGGCGCGATGCGCGGCACGCCCGAGATGATGGCGCGCGGTCCGGCCGCGGTGGGTGCACCGGTGGCCGACATGCCGACGGAGGCGCCGGCCGAGGCCCCCGACACCGCCGCACCGCAGGACAAGGCCGCGCCGGACGGCCAGGCGAAGGAACCGGCCGCCGCGCCCGCTGGCGACAAGGGCGAGGGCGCGGCCGACGCCAAGGGCGGCAAGGAGACGCCGGGCGGCGAGGGCAAGGCGGGCAAGGACGGCGGCAAGGAAGGCGAGGCGCCGGTCAAGAAGAAGGCGCCATCCGCCCGCGAGGCCATCGCCCCGGCGGCCGGCGGCGTGAAGCAGCGGGCCAAGGGCGCCCGCGCGCACTCGACGTCGCCGTCGATCCCGGTCGGCTCGGCCGAGGCGGCGGCGATCTCGCCCGCTACCGAGAAGGAGCGAGGCGCTGCCGCGGCGACGGTCAAGGGCATGGACGCCGCCGAAGCCGACAAGGTGCGCCGCGATGCCTTCAAGACGGCACTGCAGACGGCGATCGCAGAACGCCACGACGCCAGCGCCGAAGACCGAGAGCGCTGCCGACCGGATGATGAAGCAGGGCGCGGCCGACGCGAGCGGCGCCCTGCGCGGCGAGCTGACCACCCAGAAGGACGCCGCCGCCGGGCCGATGAAGGACGCGGCCAAGACCGAGGTCTCGCCCGACACGCAGCCCGCGCCGCCGGACGTCGAGCTGGCGCCCGAGCCGATGGGCAAGGCGCCGGCGCCGGTGTCGGGCGCGTCGGTGGTGCCGGAACCGCTGCCGCCCGAGCAGCTCGACTACTCCGAGGATCGCGCGCCCGACCGACAACGCGATGGCCGAGGCCGGCGTCACCAAGGAGCAGCTCGAGAAGGGCAACGACCCGGCGTTCGGCCCGACCCTCGAGGCGCGATCCACCGCCGAGAAGCACGAGGCCAAGGCCGAGGCGAAGTACCGCAAGCAGGAAGCGGGCGTCCAGGCAGAAGGCCCACGGCAAGGCGCAGGCCGAGCTGGCCGAAGGGCCTCGGCGACATGCACGGCGTGCGCGGCACGCAGGTCGGCAAGGTCGTCGAGCAGCAGACCGCCACGCAGACCAAGAACGCGGCCGAGCGCAAGCGCATCACCGACACCATCACCGGCATCAAGACCACGACCAAGGCGCTGGTCGACGAGCATCCTCGCGGCGATGGACGCGGATGCCGGCCGCATCTTCGAAGACGGCCTGAAGGACGCCGAGTCGATCTACGAGCAGGTGTTCGAGGACGCCAAGGGCGGCGTCGGCACGTGGCTGACCACGTGGGGCGACGACTGGGAAGAGCTGATCGAGGACTCGCTGGCCACGGCGCGCCAGGCGTACCTGCGCCGCGTCGACCAGGCGATCGACGCGGTCGCCGACTGCGTCGACGCCAAGCTCAAGGCGGCCAAGGACTGCGTGACGGCAGGGCGCACGCAGGTCGACACCTTCGTCAAGGGGCTCGACGAGCAGCGTGCATGGCGTTCGGCAAGGAGGCGCCAGCGACGCCGTCGGCGCCGACTTCGACGCGCTCGAAACCGAGATCGACTCAGCGCCGCGACGCGCTGATCGACAAGCTGGCTGAGCAGTACAAGGCCTCCTACGAGCGCATGTCGGCCGATGGAGGAGGAGCTCCGCGAGGCCAACAAGTCGCTGTGGCAGCGCGTCTACGACGCCACCGTCGGGCTGATCAAGAAGATCATCGCCTTCAAGGACATGCTGCTCAGCATCCTGGCCAAGGCGGCCGGGGTCGATCGCCGACATCATCTCCGACCCGATCGGGTTCCTCGGCAACCTGGTCGCGGGCGTGATGCTCGGCCTGAAGAACTTCATGGGCAACATCGGCGCCCACCTGCAAGAAGGGGCTGATGGACTGGCTGTTCGGCGCGCTGGCCGGCGCCGGCCTGGTGCTGCCCGACACGCTTCGATCTGCAAGGGCATCGTCAGCATCGTGCTGCAGGTGCTCGGCCTGACCTACGCCAACTTCCGCGCCCGGGCCGTGGCGATCGTCGGCGAGCCGGTCGTCGCGGCGCTCGAGCAGGCGGCCGAAGTGTTCAAGGTGATCGTCACCGAGGGCATCCCCGGCCTGTGGCGGTTCATCAAGGAGAAGCTCGGCCGACCTGAAGTCGATGGTGCTCGACGCCATCTTCGACTTCATCAAGGAGAAGGTGATCATCGCCGGCGTCACCTGGGTGATCGGCCTGCTCAACCCGGCGTCGGCCTTCTTCAAGGCGTGCAAGGCGATCTACGACATCGTGATGTTCTTCATCAATCGCGGGTCGCAGATCCTCGCGCTGGTCAACGCCGTGATCGACTCGATGGCGGCGATCGCCAAGGGCTCGATCGGCGTGGCGGCGACGTTCGTCGAGAACGCGCTGGCCAAGGCGATCCCGGTGGCGATCGGCTTCCTCGCCAGCCTGCTCGGCCTGGGCGACATCAGCGGGACGATCAGGAAGACGATCGAGAAGGCGCAGGCGCCGGTCAACAAGGCGATCGACTGGGTGATCAACGGCGCCGTGAAGCTGGTGAAGGCGGCGGGAAACCTGGTCAAGGGCCTGGTCGGGCAAGAAGAAGGACAAGAAGGAGCCGGAAGTACCGGATGGCCGATCCGCGCAAGGCCGCCAAGATTCAGGCCGGTCTGGCGGGGTTGCACGCGCTCGAGCAGGCCAAGCTGACCGAAGGAAGCCTGACGCGCGTCGAGGCCGAACAGGTCGCGGCGCCAGACGCGTGCGAAGCATCCGGTCTTCACGTCCATGACCGTCGAAAAGAAGGGCAGTCACTGGTCGTATGACTGGACCGCCAGCCCGGTACCGACGAGGACGGTGCCGAGATCGACGAATCCGACGAGCCGATCGAATACGACAGCTACTACAAAGGCCGGCCTAGCTTCCGCGAGAAGCATCCGCGAACAATACCCCGTGGGGCCGGCCGAGCATCGGCGCCACGAGGAGCTCGTGGGCCGCGACGCGGGAGAAACTGGTTCACCGACTTGAAGGGGAAGACCGGTAAAGCAGGCCATCGCCTTCTTGAAGAAGCTGAACGCATGAGCCCGCCGCCAAGACCCGGCAAGCGGTATACGACGCAGCCCGTGACTACCTCCTCGACTGGTTCAACGATCCCGCGCATTTCTGGGTAGGACCGGGACCGTCGAACAGCGCGATGGGATCGCGGGCGAATGCCGCCAAGAAGCAGGTGCTGGGGGCAATCGCCAGCGGCGACCTAAAGGCGTTCAGAACCGCGATCGCCGACTACGACCTCAACGCCTACGATCCCGATCCGAGCGGACAATCGAAGGGCAGCCGAGCAATGATCGATGCGACTATCAATGCCTGGAAGAAAGAGTTCAAGGCAAGGTGGGGCAAGGTCTGAGGGTGACGTCATGGAACGACAGGAGCCGGGGCCGTCCCCGAAGGAAGTCGTGCGGCGGGTACTCTGGAGTCCAAGGGCGCAGAGTTCGTTGCAATCCCGGGGAAGGACGCGTTCGAAGTGCGTCGCCCGGGAGAGTACGAAGCGAAGTGCTACTACCAGGTATTTGGTGAGCGCCAGCAGTTTCTCTTCTACGTCATCCCGATCATGCAGGTGCCGCGCGACGAGCTGCGCCGCGATCGCCGAGTACTTCACCTGGGTGAATTCCGGGATGCGGGTTGGAAACTTCGAACTCGACCAGCGCGACGGTGCCATGCGCTGCAAAGCGTCGTTCGACTTCAGTGGCACGTCGCTCGAGGCGCGGATGATCGAGAACGCCGAGGCCAGGGCGGTCGAGGCGTTCGACCGCTACATCGAAGGCGCAGTGAGGGTCATCGCCGGTCTCGCGGCCCCGCTCGCAGCGGTCAATGCCATCGACGGCTTCTGAGGTTCAACGCTTCGTCGCCACGCTGTGCAGCTGCATCTTGCGGTAGAGCGTCATCCGCGAACACTTGAGCTGCCGCGCCGCCCGGCTCTTGTTCCAGTTGGTCGCAGTCAGCGCCTCGAGCAGGCGCTCGCGCTCCGAAACCGGCGCGCCCATCGCCACCGCCAGCTGGCGCATCACCTCGGGCGGCACGTCGACGACGCCGGTGGTCTCGGGCGACAGGTAGACGAGCAGCGCCTCGAGCACGTTCTTCAGCTCGCGGACGTTGCCGGGCCAGCGGTGGGCGCAGAGCGTCTCGAGCGCGCGCGACGACAGCGCCCGCACCGAGCGGCCGAGCTCGCGGTTGAACCGCGCCAGGTAGTGGCTGACCAGGAGCGGGATGTCGTCGGGCCGCGCCCGCAGCGGCGGGATCTCCACCCGCACCACGTTCAGCCGGAAGTAGAGATCCTGGCGGAAGCGGCCCTCGGTCGTCGCCTTCTCCAGGTCGCCATTGGTCGCCGCGATGATCCGCGCGTCGAACTGCACGCTGTGGGTGCCGCCCAGCCGGTAGACCGACTTGTTCTCGATGGCCCGCAGCAGCTTGGCCTGCACGCCGGCGCTGACATCGCCGATCTCGTCGAGGAAGACGGTGCCGCCGTGCGCCGCGGCCAGCTTGCCGGCCTGCGCCGCCGTGGCGCCGGTGAAGGCGCCGCGCTCGTGGCCGAAGAGCTCGTTTTCGAGCAGGGCATCGGGAATCGCGGCGGTGTTGATGCACACGAAGGGACGCGCCGCGCGTGGGCCGTTCCTGTGCAGCAGCTCGGCCACCAGCTCCTTGCCAGTGCCGGTTTCGCCCAGGATCAGGACGTTGCTCGACGCCCGCGCGATGCGGGCGATTCGTTCACGCAGATCGCGCATCGCCACGCTGCGCCCGACCAGCGCGTCGCCGCCGACCAGCCCGTCCTGATGCCCGACTGGCGCGGTGGCGCCCGGCCGCACGTCGTCCACGGCCGAACACAGCGCCTGCGAGGTCCACGGGCCTTTCACGTATTGCTGGGCGCCGGCCCTCAGCGCGGCAATCGCCAGCTCCTCGGTGCTCGACGCCGCCACGAAGACGATGCCGGCGCGCGCGTGATCGTGCTTGAGGCGGTGCAGGAACTCGAGCTCGGCCCGCGGATTGGGATCGGCGGCCACCACCACCACGACGTCGGGCCGCTGCCGCGCCGACACCCCGCTCGCTCCGTCCACGGCGGTGGATGTGCATCGGCAGCCGCTCGACACGAGCGTCTGCTGCACTCCGTCACGCTTGGTCTCGTCGTTGCCGACGACGAGGACGAGCGACTGCATCGACACGTCTCCCAGGATCTTCGGCGCGGTCTAGCCAGACCGGGTGTCCGCTGGGAGGGGCGAAGCGGATCGGGGCTACTGTCTACGACCAGAAAGCGTGAAGCAAGAGAATTTCGCCTCACGTTCTCGGCGTCGCAGCGCCTGCCACGTCGCGTCGTCGTCATGAGCACCAACTACCCAGGAGCAATGCGGTTGCCGTGTGTCTCATTGCGAGGCACACTCAGCCCATGCGTCACCTCTTACCTGGGGTAGTCCTCGTTGTAATGGCCGCCCTTGCTCCCGTCGCCGCCCGACAGGGGGGTGGCAGCACGGCCGTAGAAGCGGCGCCTGAAGCTGTGACCCTGCCTCCCGCGCTGGATCGGGTGCTGCGCGATTACGAAAGTGCGTGGCGCGATGGCGACGGCGGGCGTCTGGCGGCGCTCTTCACCGAGGATGGCTTCGCCGTGCAGAGCGGCAGTCCGCTGGCCCGCGGCCGCACCGCCATCGCCAGGAACATCACCGGTCCAGGCGGCGCATTGCAGCTCACCGCCTATGCCTACTCGGTGTCGGACAGCGTCGGCTACATCGTCGGCGGCTATCGCTATCCCCAGAGCACGGGCCCGGGTGGCCGCTTCGTGCTGGCCCTGCGCATGGGCCCGGACGGGCGCTGGCTCATCGCCGCCGACCTCGACAATAGCGGCCCGCGACGCTAGCTGGGCCGTTCTTGGCGCCTTTGGGGCGCTCCGTGTGCCGGCTCGTGACGTGCTGAGCTCGCCCGCGGTCAGAAATGTAACTTCACGGCGAGCTGGATGACGCGAGGGTCGCCGGCCGACGGTGATCGTGCCGAAGGCCGCCGCGCCCACCGTCGTGTTCGGGGCGCCGAAGGCCGGGGTGTTGGTGGCGTTGAACACCTCGCCGCGAATCTCCAGCGCCGTTCCCGCGGTCAGCCGCACCTGGCGCATCACCGCCAGGTCGAGGTTTCGGTAGCCCGGACCGCGCACGGGATTGCGCGTGCTGGTGCCCAGGGTGAAGGCCGGCGCCGCCGCGAACGCGCTGGTGTTGAACCAGCGGCTCGTCGACCGCTCGTCGGACGGCAGCTCGGGGTCGCCGATCATGTTCGGACGCTGGGTGCCGAAACCGGCGAACCCGTTGTTGTTCGTGGTCTGGGCAATGGCGAGGGGCACACCCGACTGCAGCGTGACGATGCCGGTGATCGTCCAGTCGTTGGCCAGCGCAGCCGACCACGCCTCCGGGCCGGTAGCGCCGGTCAGCCCCGAACGGCAGGTCCCACACCGCGGAGGCGACGAACACGTGCGGGATGTCGCCGGTCGAGTAGTCGCGCTCGAGCTGGCGGTTGAAGCTGTCGGCCACGGGAAAGTTGGCCACCGGCCCGGTCAGGATCGACGCGTCGAAGACCGACGACGCATCGTCCTCGAGCTTCGACCTGGTGTAGCTGACCAGGTACGAGAGGCCGTGGGTCAGGCGCTGCTCGAGCTTGATGTAGGCGCCGTTGTAGAGCGTCGTGCCGACGTTGTTGCGGTACAGGCTCACCGTCGTGTACGTCGGATACGGCTTCTGCAGCTGCGCCACCGTGATGGTGGGATCGCCGAGCGATGACGAGCGCGGGACGAGGCCGAAATAGGGGTTGGTCACGCGCGCGGTGAGCGCCGCGCCCTGGGCTAGCTGGTCGACCGTGAGCTGGTTGACGTTGGTGTCGGGCAGGCCCACCCGCGTGATCTTCGATCCGATGTAGGCCACCTCGACCGAGATGTTCGCTCCCAGCGCCTGCTGCACTGAGGCGTTCCACTGCTGCACGTAGCCCGAGCTCAGATCGCGGTCCACCGAGAAGACCCCCTGCCCGAGCCCGGCGGTGGGCGTGAGGGGAATCGGCGCCACGCTCGGGCCGGCGGCCAGCGTGAACGCCGGGGTCAGGTTGTCGAGCGTGCGCTGCGACACGGTTTGCAGGAAGGGGAATACCGGCGTCGTGAATGGCGTGGTGATGCCCGCCATCTCGATCCACACCAGGCCGTAGCCCACGCGGGCCACCGTCGTGTCGGTGACGCGGCCGACCACCCCGAGGCGCGGACCGAAGTTGTCCTTGTGCAGCTGCCGCGCCGGACGCGGCTGTCCGTCGCGGCCGGCGAACTCCAGCTGCTGCGTGTCGAGGTTGAACACCCCCACCTGGTCGTTCTCCTCGGTCGAGGGAAAGTTCAGCGTATAGCGCAGGCCGGCGTTGACGGTGATGCGATCGCTGACCCGCCAGTCGTCCTGCACGAAGTACTCCTGGAAGGACGCCCGGTTGCGGATCTCCTGCTGCTGCAGGTCGATCGAGAAGGTCGCCACCTGGCCGAGCAGGAAGCTGGCCAACGGCGTCCCGGTGTTGGTCACGTTGGGGAGGTCGGTGAACAGCTGGGAAAACGCAAACGACCCGGTGGGCGAGGGCGGCTGCACGACGTTCAGCCGCTCCCACCGCAGATCCGCGCCGGCCTTGATCGTGTGTCGGCCCTTCAGCCAGGTGAGCGTGTCGGCGATCTGCGTGACGCTGGTGCCGAAGTCGCTGGCGGTGTTGGCCGGGGACCCGAGCTGCTGATAGCCGCCGATGGTGAAGGTCGGCAGGGTGGAAGGGAACTGCGCCGTGGTCGGAATCCCCGGAATGCCCAGGCTGCTCGACGCCGTGCCGTCGAGTTGCGCCGCCGAGCGTCCCACCGTGCGCCGCGTGTCGCCGACACGCAGCTCGTTCACCACCGTGTCGGAGAACTCGTGCAAGTAGCTCGACGCGAACGAGTACGACGTCGTGTCCTGTGGGCCCAGCGTCCCGGTCGTGACGCCGCTGCCGTCGGGCAGCGGGGCCACGGGGATGAAGGTCTCGCTGAACCGGGTCAGACGCGCGAAGGCCTGATCGCGACTGCCGAACCGCTGGTCGAGCCGGGCGCTGAATTGATTCTGGTCGACCGTCTCGTCCGCGACCCGGCGGTAGTTGTTGGCGGTGCCGGCGCCGGTCGGCAGCGGGTAGCGCTCCAGGAGCGCCCGGGCCGCCGAGTCGAAGCGGCCGACCGGGATGGCATTGCCCGGGAACGGCTGGCGGGTGGCGCTGGTGCCCGAGCCGGTGGTCGTGGCCGGGTCGTAGATCGGGAACACCCGGCCGCCGATCGCCTCGGTGAAGATGCCCTGGCGCTGCAGCAGGGTCGGCACCGTGGAGATGACGGTCCGGCCAATCGTCTGCCGCTGCCCCTGGTAGTCGGCGAAGAAGAACGTGCGGTCGCGCCGGATCGGGCCGCCGACGACGCCGCCGAACTGATTGCGCCGGTACTTGGGCTTGGGGACACCGGAGGCAAAGAAATTGCGGGCGTTCAAGTCCTCGTCGCGGAGGAACTCGAAGCCCGTGCCGTGAAACGCGTTGGTGCCCGCCTTGGTCGTGAGGTTGATGACGCCGCCGTTGAAGCGGCCGAACTCGGCCGGCGGGCTGTTGCTCTCGATCTTGAATTCCTGGATGGCGTCGATATTGGGGAAGTAGGCCACCTGGCCGGGTTCGGGCTGCAGCACCGAGATGCCGTCGAAGAGGTACTCGTTGGTGCGCGGTCGCCCGCCGTTGATGCGCGGGAACGGCGCGGCCGGCGGCGGCGGCATCGCCACGCCGGGGACGAGGGTCGCCAGCGCCATGAAGCCGCGGCCGTTCAGCGGCAGATCCACGATGCGCCGGTTGTCGACGACGTGGCCGAGCCCCGACGCTCGCCGCGCAGCAGCGGCGCGTCCGCCGCCACGGTGACGCGCTCGTTGACGGCCGCCCACCTCGAGCTGCAGATCGACGTGCACCGTCTCGCCAGTGGCAATCGTGACGCCCTCACGGACCAGCGGCCGGAACCCGCTCACCTCGATCCGCAGGTTGTAGGACGCCGGGACGAAGCGTCGGCGCGACGAAGTGGCCATCCACTTCGGTCACGGTCGTCCGCGTCTGGTTCGTGCCCCTCGACACGACGGTCACCGTCGCGCCGGGCACCGCCGCGCCCGCCTGATCCACGACCGCGCCGGTCAAGACGCCCGACGCGACCTGAGCCGCAGCCAGGGTGGCGGGTCCCGCCGCCAGCAGCGCCAACAGCCACGCGCATCGCACACACCGCCGTCCGAGCATCCAACCTCCAGAGTGCTCAGAACTCTAGATCGTGTTGAGCCGGCACGCAAATCGACTTGATCCGCATAAATTTGCTCGATTCGATGGCTTCGGACCAGCGCTTACATTCAGTCCTACGCTGCAGCGAACAGCGCCAGTAGATGGAACCGCAAACGCCGGCCGACGCCGGTCTCGTCCGCTGCTCGGCACGCGCCCTAACCGACCGCGGACCAGGTACTCCGCTGGACCCGGACCACGGACCACGGGACAATCGGTCACGATGCCCCCCTGCCGCGCCCCGTTCCGTTCGACCGCCGTGCTGCTCGCGCTAGCGACCGCGTCGTGCGGAAGGCCCGCACCGCCGCCAACGCCGCCCACGGTTCCGACGCCTACGCCCGAGACCGCTTCGGCTCCCGTGGCCGCCACCGCCGATGCGGAGGTGACCGCCACCGTCGACCAGGTCCTGACGTCGGCCACGCATCCCGGCCTGCAGTGGAGCTCGATCCCCGACGTGGCCCCGGCGCTGAAGCCGCTCTACGACGCCGAAGCCGATCGGCTGCTGTGGTTCGACGGCGCCCGGCCCGGCGCGCAGCTCGAGGGCACGCTGGCCACCGTGGCGGCGGCCACGGCTCACGGCCTCGAGCCCCGCGACTACGACGCCGCGACGCTCGCCGAACAGTGGAAGACGCTCAAGGCCGGTGGCGGCTCCGGCCCCGAGCGCGCGCTCTTCGACCTGGCGCTCAGCATCGGCGCGGCGCGGATGCTCAAGGCGGTGAACGTCGGCCGCGTCGACCCGGCGACGATGCTGTGGGGCTACGACATCGCCGCCAAGAAGCTCGATCTGACGGCGGCGCTGCGCGACGCGCGCCAGGGCGGCGGCCTGGCCGACGCCCTCGAAGCGCTGCAGCCGCCGTTCACGCATTACCGCCGCGCCCGGCGCATGGCGGCGATCTACCGCGACCTGGCCAAGGCCGGCGAACCCCCGGCGGTGCCCGCGCTGGGCACGGGCGTGCGCAAGGTCGAGCCCGGCACCACGTGGACCGGCGTGCCACAGCTGGCGGCGCGGCTGCGGCGTGTTCGGCGATCTGCCCGGCCGTGCCGGGATCTCCCGAGGCCGATCCACCGATCTACGGCGGCGCGGTCGTCGAGGCGGTCAAGCGCTTCCAGCGGCGCCACGGCCTGGAGGCCGACGGCGTCATCGGCCCCGGCACCATTCGCGCGCTCAACGTGTCGCTGGCCGTCGCGATCCGCCAGATCGAGCTGTCGATGGAGCGGATGCGCTGGCTGCCGACGCTGAGCGACCGGCCCAACGTCTTCGTCAACGTCGCGCTCTTCCGGATGTGGGCCACCGATCCGACCACCGGCGAGGAGCCGCTGCGGATGAACGTCGTGGTCGGCCAGTCGCTCGACCATCGCACGCCGATCTTCGTCGAGCAGATGGAGTACGTCATCTTCCGGCCGTACTGGAATCCGCCGCGCAGCATCCTGGTGAAGGAGATCGTGCCGCGTGCGCAGCGCGACCCGGGTATCTGGCGCAGCCAGCAGATGGAGATCGTGGCCAGCGGCGCCGACGACGCCGTCGGAGCTGCCGCCGACCCCCGAGAACCTGGCCAAGGTGCTGTCGGGCCGGCTGTTCCTGCGCCAGAAGCCCGGCCCGCGCAACTCGCTCGGCCTGGCCAAGTTCATCTTTCCCGAACTCGGAAGACGTCTACATGCACGGCACGCCGGCGCAGGCGGCGTTCGCGCGCGCGCGGCGCGACTTCAGCCACGGCTGCATCCGGCTGGAGGACCCGGCGCGCTTCGCCGAGTGGGTGCTGCGCGATCAGCCCGAGTGGACCCGCGAGCGGATCGAGACGGCGATGCAGGGCGAGCGGCCGACGCGGGTCAACCTCAAGGAGAAGCTCACGGTCGTGATCTTCTACGCGACCGTGCACGTGAACTCCGAGGACGAGGCGTTCTTCGTCGACGACATCTACGGCCACGACCGGGCGCTCGACGCGGCGCTGGCCCAGGGCTATCCGTACCCGGTCAAGGGCATAGACAGAGGCAGCGCATGACCAGTCCACATGCACCATCCGCCATGAAGGTCTTCGTCTGCGCGGCCTCGCTCCGCGCCGACTCGCTGAACCACAAGCTCGCCGCGCTGGCCGCCCGGGTCGCCGGCGGCCACCGGCGCGACCGTCGACCTGGCGTCGATGCGCGAGTTCGACGTGCCGATCTACGACGGCGATCTCGAGGCGGCGCAGGGGATCCCCGACGGGCGCCGCGGCGTTCCAGCGCCGGCTCACCGCCAGCGACGCCTTCATCATCGCCTCGCCCGAGTACAACGGCTCGATGCCGGGCGGGCTCAAGAACCTGATCGACTGGACGTCGCGGTTCCGGCCGCAGCCCTTCGACGGGCGCCACGGCCTGCTGCTGTCGGCCTCGCCGTCGCTGGTCGGCGGCAACCGCGGCCTGTGGGCGCTGCGCGTGCCGTTCGAGCACCTCGGCGCGCGCATCTTCCCGGACATGTTCTCGCTGTCGATGGCCCACAAGGCGTTCGCCGGCGACGACCTGGCCGACGCGGCGCTGCGGGCCCGCTTCGACAAGACCGTGCAGGCGTTCCTGTCGCTGGCCGAGGCGGCCGCGCACTACCCGTGCATGAAGCGGGCGTGGGTCGAGTTCCTGGGCGAGCCGCCCGGGCAGGGCGTCGATCGCGTCGACGCCGCGTAGCGACGACACCGGCGATCGGCCGCGCGTTCATGTGCGCCGCGGCCTACCGCCGGGTGTCGCGCCCGGGTCCCGATCAGCCTGCCAGCTCGCGGACCACGTCTTCGAGCCGGTCGTAGCTGATCGCCGCGCCGCGCTCCATCCCGGTCTGGACACCACCATGTCGCGCACGTCCTTCGACGGATAGACGCAGTTGACGGTAATCCGAGTCTTGCCGCCTTCCTCGGTGAGCACCGTGGTCACGACCGACTCCACGTCGGGGAAGGGCGCGAAGATCTCGGTGTAGACCAGCCGTTCGGGCGGCGCGACCTCGCGAAACACGCCGTAGAAGTCCGGGCGCCTGGCCCTTGGGGCCGCGGCCGACGAAGCGCCACTTGCCGCCGGGGCGCAGGTCCATCTCGCAGACCGGCACCGAGTAGCCGTCGTCGAGGATGCCCCACCACCGCCGGATGTGCTCGGGCTTGGTCATCGCCTCGAAGACCAGATGACGGGGCGCGTCGAAGAGACGCGTCATGGTGATCTCGGTGTCGGTCGGCGTGACGGACTTCGAACGTGTGGCTATTTGCGCCGCGGGTGACGGTCATGTGGCTTCTCCTTGTCCTTGGTCTTCAGTTCCTGCAGATAGCTCTCCGAGGCGGTCGAGCCGCCCTTCCCAGATCGTCGCGGTAGCGTTCCGTCCAGTCGGCGACGTCTTTGAGCGGCGCCGCCTGCAGCCGGCACGGCCGCCACTGCGCCGCGCGGCTGCGCCCGATGAGGCCGGCGCGCTCGAGCACCCGCAGATGCTTGGAGACCGCGGGCAGGCTCATGTCGAACGGCTCGGCCAGTTCGGTGACCGTGCATTCGCCCGAGGCCAGCCGCGCCAGGATTGCCCGCCGGGTCGGATCGGCGAGCGCCGCGAACGTCGTGCTGAGGTGGTCGGTGGGCATGTAGAGAACCAATCGGTTAATTAACTATATGGTTTATTACACGACTGGCGCGGCCTTGTCAAGCGGTGCCGCCGTCGGCGCGTTGACTTGAGTATTCCAAGTACGGCATATACCTGTCATGGAATCTACGTTTGCGACCCTGGCCGAACCCAACCGTCTGGCCATCGTCGGGCTGCTGCTGGAGCGGGAGCGCTCGGTGCAGGACCTCGAAGGCGCGCTGCGCCTGCCGCAGCCGACCATCTCCAAGCACCTGCGCGTGCTGCGCGACGGCGGACTCGTGGAGTGCCGCGTGCAGGCGCAATGGCGGATGTATCAGCTGCGCGCCGAGCCGTTCCTCGAGATCGATCGTTGGCTCGAGCCGTATCGCCAGCGCTGGCGGCACAGCCTCGGCGCGCTCGAGCGCCATCTCGATCGCAAGGCGGCGGCTGCGGCAGCGAAGAAAGCGAGGACCCGATGACGACCCGCGCACACAACCGCGAAGACTTCCACCCGAGCCCGCTCGCCGAGGCTACCGCGCGTGAGGCGGATGGCCGCTGGACGCTGGTGTTCGTGCGCGATTTCGCCCATCCGCCCGAAGCGGTCTGGGCTGCGCTCACCGATCCCGAGGAGCTGCGCGAGTGGGCACCCTTCGATGCGCCGCGCAGTCTGGCCCTGCTCGGCCCGATCACGCTGGTGATGGCCGGCGGCGACGGCACCGAAAAGACGTCCGCCGAGGTGCGGTGCGCCGACGCTCCTCGTCTGCTCGAGTACACCTGGGACAAAGACCTGCTGCGCTGGCAGCTCACGCCGACGCCGACCGGCACGCGCCTCACGCTCTCGCATACCGTCGCCGATCGCAGCTGGCTGTCGAAGGTCGCGGCCGGCTGGCACATCTGCCTCGACGTGGCCGAGCGCTGGCTCGCCGGCGCGCCGATCGGCCGCATCGTCGCGAACGAAGCGAAACAGGTCGGTTGGGAGCCGCTCAACGCGGCCTATGCCGCGCGCTTCGGCGTCGAGCCCTGACGCCAGGTCGTTGCGCTCGCGGCGCGGGGCTTGACAAATTCCCAAATGGGAATACGATCGGATTCATGGCCCGCGCCGCGACCACCACCGACAGCTTCAACGCCATCGCCGAACCCCGCCGCCGCGACATCCTCACCCTGATCGCGGCCACCGAACGGCCGGTGGGGGAGATCGCAGCAGCGCTCGGCCTGGCCCAGCCGTCCGTCTCGAAGCACCTGCGGGTATTGCTCGACGTCGGGCTCGTCGAGGTGCGTCGCGACGGCCGGCAGGCCTTCTATCGCACCAACGCCGACGGCCTCCGTCCGGTGCACGCCTGGGCGGCCACCTTCGAACGGTACTGGCGTCACCAGCTCGGCCGCGTGAAAGCACGCGCCGAGCGCAACTAACCCGTCGCGTCGCGCGACGAAGAAGGAGATCCGTATGCCTGCAGTCGCACCCGCTCTCGAAAGCCTGTCGCTCGACATCACCCAGGAGATCCACGTCCGCTCGTCGCTCGAGGCCACCTTCAAGGCCCTGCTCGAGGAGATGGGCCCGGCCAACCAGGGCCGCAACGGCGCGCCGATGCCGATGGTGCTCGAGGCCCGGCCCGGCGGCCGCTGGTTCCGCGACCTCGGCGACGGCAACGGCCACCTGTGGGGCCACGTCCAGGCGATCAAGCAGCCGACGCTGCTCGAAATCAGCGGCCCACTGATGATGTCCTTCGCGGCTGCCAACAACGTGCAGTACCGCCTCACCCCGAAGGACGGCGGCACGTTGATCACGCTGCACCACACCGCGCTGGGCCTGTTCCCCGACGGCTACCGCGACGAACTGTCGAAGGGGTTCCCGCTCGTCCTCAACCGCGTGAAGCAGCGGGTCGAGTCGGCCGGGTCGTCGCACTAGGAGGTCCTGGTATGCGTCACGTCGATTCGATGCTGCAGGAGCTCGACCAGGAGGCGCAGACCACGCGCCGCCTGCTCGAGCGTGTCCCCAACGATCGCCTGGGGTGGAAACCGCATCCCAAGGCGCGAACCCTCGGCGAACTGGCGCTGCACGTGGCGGCGGTGCCCGGCCTCGTCGCCGGCTTCGCGTGCGAGCCGTCGCCGGCGCAGATTCCGACCTTCGGCGCCGACCCGTCGCCGGCCTCGGCAGCCGAGCTGCTGCCGGCGCTCGACCAGAGCGTCGCCACCGCCAAGGCGCGTGTCGGGGCGTTGAGCGACGCCGACATGGCCGAGACCTGGCGGTTGATGCGCGGCGATCGCGAGCTGATGGCCCTGCCGCGCGCGGCCTTCCTGCGCGCGGTGATGCTCAACCACTGGTATCACCACCGCGGCCAGCTCTCGGCCTATCTGCGCGAGCTCGACGTGCCGATTCCGTCGATTTACGGGCCGAGCGCCGACGAGAGCCCGTTCGCCTGAGTCGGGCGCGGGCGAATCCTTCTAACGCTGGGCTGCCGGTCGGTGTGGCTCGCTGCGCGTTCCGGTCCACCTTGTGCGCCCGGTTGGCCGAACCCGCCGTGGCAGGATTGACGCCGTGGCCGACGTGAGGGTGATCGAGACCGCGCAGCTGACCGACGACGATCGCGGCGCCATCCGGCAAATGCTCGACCTGGCCTTCGACGGCGACTTCTCCGACGACGACTGGGCGCACGCGCTCGGTGGCTGGCACGCCGTGATTGCGGCCGAAGGGGCCGGCGCGGTGCTGGCGCACGCGTCGGTGGTCGAGCGGCGCATCGCGGTCGGCGCCAGGGTCTTTCGGGCCGGTTACGTCGAAGCCGTGGCCGTCGCCCCGGCCCACCAGCGGCTCGGCCTGGGCTCGGCGGTGATGACGGCGCTGGCCGAGGTGATCGACGCGCGCTTCGAACTGGGCGTGCTCTCCAGCGGCGAGTGGGGCTTCTACGAGCGGCTCGGCTGGGAGCGCTGGCGGGGGCCCAGCCACGTGCGGGCCGCCGACGGCACCGTCACGCGATCGCCCGGCGACGACGACGGCGTGATGGTGCGGCGCTGCCGGCCGAGCCACGGCCTCGACCCGACGGCGCCGATCACCTGCGAGGAGCGGGCCGGCGACAGCTGGTGAGCCGGCGCCGCTCGCCTCCCCTCACGACCGCGCAGCCGATAGTCGAACGCACGGTCAGTCCGGGCACGACAGGATCGCCAAGGTCCCGGGCTGCGATTTGCCGCCGCCTTCGCCGGCGACGTACACCGTATTCGGCGGGCCGAACGCCACCGCCTCGCCCTGGGGCTCGCGGAGCTGTTTCAGATCCACGCGGTGGTCTTCACGGAAGTTACCTTGAAGGAATTCCGACGCGCGATAGAACAGCAGCAGGGCATTCGTGCGCAACACGACCCAAGTGCCGTCTGGGGAAATTGCCCCGTCGGTGATGCGCGCTTCTACGGCTAGCCGGCCCTTGGATAGCGGTTCGCCCACGCGTTCCAGACGCATGGTCGTGTCGTCGCGCAGCACGCGCGGAAAGCGATAGAGCGCGACCGGGCCGGTGGCGCCCTTGGTCACGATGTAGAGCGTGCCGTCGGGAGCGGCGAGCAGGGTTTCCGCGTCGTGCGCGCCGTCGGGATACGCGGCCCGGAAGACCCCGTCGGCCTGGGCGGAGCCGGCGGCCTTGACAGGCTCGGGCACGCGATAAATGGTGATGCCGCGGCGCGTGGCGTTGTTGTCGCCGATGTCGGCGACATACAGACAGGTGCCGGTTCCGCATGGTGCGGCGGCGATCGCTTCCCAGTCTTCGAGCATCGTGCCGGCGAGCGAGACGCGGCCCGTCATCTTCCCGGCCGCGTCGAGCGCGAAGATCTCCGGCGTTCCTGAGTCGTTGTGCGCCCACAGCCGCCCGGGCGTGGCGCGGCTCGCGGCGAGACCGCTGGCCTCGGGCAGGCCGTCGAGCCGCATCATCGAGCCGGCTAGGGGTACAGGCCGGAGCCGAACTGGATTGGGCCTGTCCGATCCACGTGGCGGCCGCCACAATCACCGCGGTCGCTGCCCACCTCACCGTCGCACCTCGCCTCCGCATGGCACACTCCGTCGCGATCCGCCCTGCGGCTCGCGCTGGCTCAGCTGCCCGCCGTCGTCAGCGGCAGGCCCGCCGCTTCCCAGGCGGCGATACCACCCGCCAGTTCGCTGACCTGGGCAAAACCTGCTTGCTGCAGAAGGCTCGCGGCAATCGACGACCGGTAACCGCCGGCGCAATGCACCAGGAGCGGGCGGTCGCGGGGCAGTTCGCCGACCCGCTGCGACAGTCGGCTGAGCGGCAGATTCACGCTGCCGCCGATGAACTTGGTCTCGTGTTCGTGCGCGGTGCGGACGTCGACGATCTGCGGCGGGACGTCGGACTTCAAGCGATCGGCGGCCACGCCCGGGCTCAGCCGCTCGGTCGACAGCCGCAGGTCGGGCCGTGATTCGAGGCTCTGGACGTCGGCCAGATAGCCGACGACGCGATCGAAGCCGATGCGGCCGAGCCGCATCGCCGATTCCTGCTCGCGGCTGGCTTCGGCGATGATCACGATCGGACGGTGCGGGTCGAGAATCGAGCCCGCCCAGGTCGCGTACTGTCCGCCGAGGCCGATGTTCTGGCTGCCCTTCAAATGGGCGGCGGCGAACAACGACGGCTCGCGGGTGTCGAGGATCTGCGCGCCGTCGCGCTGGCGATCCAGCACCTGCTCGAGGGTCAGCGGCTTGAGGCCCTCGGCGAGCGACTGGTCGAGCGTCGGATGCTCCTTGGCGTTGAGCACCGCGTCGTAGACGAAGTAGGCCGGCGCATCGGGCTGGTCGGCGGTGACCAGTTCGACGAACGCCTCGCGGCTCATCGGCTGGAGCGCGTAGTTCGACCGGCGCTGCTCGCCGATGGTCGTGAAGGTTTCCTTGCCCAGGGCCTTACCGCACAGCGACCCGGCGCCGTGGGCCGGGTAGACGAGGCTGTCGTCGGGCAAGGCCAGCAGCTTGTGCTGCAGCGAGTCGTAGAGGAGGTTGCCGAGCGACGACGCCGACCAGCCCAGCGACGCGCGCAGGTCGGGACGCCCGACGTCGCCGACGAAGAGCGTGTCGCCGGTGAGCACCGCGTGGGGGTGGGTGTCGCTGCGCTCGAGATCGAAGACCACCAGGGAGATCGATTCGGGCGTGTGGCCCGGCGTCTCGAGCGCCTTCAGGCGCACGCGGCCGACCTCGATGACGTCGCCGTCCTTCAGCGGCAGGAACGCGTACTCGGCCGTGGCCTTGGCGCCCAGGCAGATGGTCGCGCCGGTCCGATCGCGCAGCTCGAGGTGGCCGGCGAGGAAGTCGGCGTGCAGGTGGGTGAGGACGACGTGCGTGATCCGCAGATCCGTGCTCCCGGGCGAACGCCAGGTACTGCTCGACGTCGCGCTGCGGATCGACGACCACGGCCAGGCCGGCGGCCTCGTCGCCGATCGACGTACGACGCGTGCGCGAGACAGTTCAGGTAGAACTGCTGGAGGATCATCGATGCTTCTCCGAACCGGTCAATGCGGCAGCCGAGGCCGGAGCCAGCCGTAGGTCCACGTGCCCGCGAGCGCGCTGGCAATCGCCACGATCATCACCGGGACTCCCGCTCCCACCAACGCCACCATCGGTCCCGGGCACGCTCCGGTCAGGCCCAGCCGACTCCGAACATCGGGCACCGCCGATCGCATATCGCACGCCCGCTGCCCAGCTGTTTCGGCGCCAGCCCGAGCGGCGTGCCGTCGGCGGCCACGCAGACCCAGCCGGCGGATGACGAGCAGCGACAGCGCCGCGGTCGCCACCGCCGTCCCAATGATGCCGTACATGTGGAATCGCGTCGAACCGGAACATCTCCTGGATGCGGAACCACGAGATCACCTCGGCCTCGACGAGGACGGCGCCGAAGGCGCTGCCGACGAGGACGTACGGGACGAGCGCATCGCGCTCACCCGAACAGCGAGCGGCAGCACCAGGTAGGTGCCCGCCAGTCCGCCGGCGAAGAACCCGCACACCGCCACCAGCGACGCGAGCTGCCCGTCGGCCAGGCCGGCGATGGCATGGCCCGACGTGCAGCCGCCGGCGTACGCGGTGCCGAACCCGACCAGGAACCCGCCGACCGACCATCGAGATGAAGCCCTGGCGATGGTGAAGAGCGCCGCCCAGCTGAACACCTCGCGCGGCGCCAGGCCGCTCAGGTCGCTGCAGCCCGAGCGGGTGAGCGCCGCCGAGGTGTCGGGGGAAATCGTCACCGCGGGCACCGGTGCGAGGTACCACGCCAGAGCGGCGCCCGCAAGCACGCCGGCCAAGAACGCCAGGTTCCATCCGCCCAGCCGCCTCCAGTCGTGGCGAAGAACTCGATGCGGCCAGGCGCCAGCGCCGCGCACACGATGCCGGAAGTTGCTCGAGATGCCGAACGGCTTGTTGCCGAGCAGCAGCAGCGCGGGCACGACAGTCCGATGAGCGGCCCGGCGACGTACCAGGGAAGCGGATGAGGGAACATGCGGTGTTATACCTCGGCGCTTCGAATCCGAGGTCCGCGGCACCCGGTGCGCCGTCAGCGACCGCGGAACGTCTCGGCAGCGCCCGGGCGCGACGAAGTCCAGGGCCGATCGCCGGCGGTCCCGGCACGCGATACCGGCCGCGCAGCTGCAGGAAATCGAGGCCCGCCTGCCGGCGCTGCCGGCCATCGCCGTCCGCACGCCGCTGTCGACCTCCATGTCCAGCCGTCAGATCGAGCGACGGGCTCGTGCCGCGGACGATGATCCGGCTGCGGCCGGTCGACCGCTGGATCGCCCGCTTCCGCGATCGTGACCCGCGTGGCCTGGCCCAGCGGGCCGTCGGGACCGAGCACCATCAGGAAGCCCGGCAACGCGGCTCGGGTCGGCGGCGTCGGCGGGCGGGAACACGCGGCCGTAGAGGATCGACAGGCCCTCGTGCTGCACCTGCCCCCATTGCCACTGCACGCCCTCCCAGAATCCCCAGTTGTGATCGTGATAGCCCGGTGCCGCCGGCCAGCGGCAGCATCGGTCGCCGTTCACGCGGATGGCGCCGTCGAGCGTGCCCGACATCACCGGCACGACGTAGCCCGACACCCATCCGCCGCGCCGCTGATCTCGAACGGCGGCAGCGTCTGCCCGCGCCGCGCAGTGAGCACGATCTCGCCGCGCGGCCGACGCACCGGCCGTCGCGCAGGTCGAAGGTCACGATGTACCGATCGCCATCCACCCGCACCCGGCTCCGTCCGATCGTCAGTTCCGGGGCCGCGGCCAGCACCTCCACCGGATCGACCTCGGCCGCCTCGCCGTAGGTCGTGACCGTGCCGTCGCGATCGAGCTGCAGGCGCACGCCGGCGGCACGCCGGCCGTTCGCGCGATAGGCGGCCCGACGAGGAACGTGAGGTAGAAGCGGGTCGTGCCCGTCTGGCCGTTGAAGTACAGCCACTCGGCCCACGATGTAGCCCGCGCCGGCACGTCGGGAACCGGATGGAAGCGGTCGAGCGAGCGCAGCACTTCGCCGGCATCGGGCGAGCGTCCACGCCGTATCGGCCGGCGTGTCCTGCCACTGCAGCGCTGGCGGCAGTCTCGGGATCGCCCAGCGCGCGCTCCAGGCTCGGGATGCCGCCGCGCGCCCGAACCCTGGTGACGACGCCGTCCTGCACCAGGTAGAGGCTGTCGCGCCGGGTGGGCGACGCCGTCGCCACGCGATCGGCAAAGGCCGGCGCTCCCGAGTGCGCCCCACAAGCAGGTACCGGGCGCTGGTCAGCCGGCCGGCGGCGCCGGTGAGCACCACGTCGCCGCCCCCGACGAGCGCCGGCGACTGCGACTGCTCCAGCACGACGCCGGCCACGCCGAGCAGGTTGGCCATCACGGCGATGCCGAGGCCGAACCCGCCGGCGAGCACCGCGGTGCGCACCGGGTGCAGCAGCAGCGATCGCACGGCCAGGCGGCCGATCACGCGGCTCCTCCCGTCGTCGATCCGGCCGTCGCGCATGCGCAGCACGCGTTGGGCTCGTGCGGCAATCGACGGGTCGTGGGTGACGACGACGACGGCGGTGCCGTCGCGGTGCAGCCGATCGAAGAGCACGGCGATCAGCCTCGCCGGTGGCCTGGTCCAGCTCGCCCGTGGGCTCGTCGGCCAGCACCAGACGCGGGCGGTTGGCCAGGGCGCGGGCGATGGCGACCCGCTGCATCTCGCCGCCCGAGAGCTGCGCCGGGCCGATGGTCGGCGCGGTGGGCGAGTCCGACGTAGTCGAGGAGCATGCGGGCGCGTTCGCGCCGCTCGGCCCGCGGCGACGCCGGCCTCGGCCTGCGGCAGCTCGACGTTCTCCAGCGCGCTCAGCATCGGCAGCAGGAAGAAGCGCTGGAACACGAACCCGATCTTCGCGTCAGGCGGATCGCACTGCGCTGGCGGTCGGACAGCGATCCGACGTCGCGGCCCTCGAGGCGGACCTCGCCGCTGGTCGGCGGTGTCCACGCAGCCGAGCACGTGGAGCAGTGTTGACTTGCCGCAGCCCGACGGTCCGGCGATGGCGACGTACTCCGCCTCGTCGATCGCGAGTGACACGTCGCGCAGCGGCCGCCACCGGCCCGGCCGGCATCGGGAAGATCCGCGCGACAGCCCGCGCTTCGACGATGCGGCGGCTCGGCGCGCGCTCACGACACGAACTCGCGGCGCAGCGTGGCGGCGATCGGCAGTCGGCTGACCAGCCACACCGGGTAGAGCGCCGCAGCCAGCGCCACGCCGGCCAGCAGCGCGAGCGTGGAGCCACGAGCGCCCGCGGCTCGAACACGAAGAAGTGCAGGGTGAGCGGCACTCCGGGCAGCGATCGCAGGATCCGGTCGAGCCAGAGCGACAGCGCCAGGCCGAGTGGAACCGAGGCAGCGCCGCCGATGCCGACGAGCAGCAGCGCCTCCCACAGCACGTCGGCGGCGGCGCGGCGGCGCGAGAACCCGATGGCCCGCAGCGCCGCGATCTCGCCGAGCCGCTGATTCACCGAGACCGTCAGCAGCACCGCAATCAGCACGACGCCGAACGAAGCGTGACCACCGACAGCGCCGCGGAGATCTGCCGGAAGTAGGAGAACCCCACCTGTTCGAACCGCTCGATCACCTCGTCGTTCGAGAAGGCGTAGAGGTCGGGCCGGGCCTTCCGGATCGCCGCCACGGCGGCGTCGGGCCCGGCCTCCGGGCGCGACGCCACCATCAGCAGATCAGCGCTGTCGGCCGCGCCTCCGCACAGGCGATCGAGCACGGGGAAGTGCGCCGCCGCGGTGAGCTGGCCAGCCGAATCGAACGGAAACGACACCACGCCCGCGATGCGCACCGCGACCGGCGGCAGGATCGATGCCCCGCCGTCGCAGCGGCCGCGCAACTCTACCGCGGCCCCTGGTGCCGACGCCCAGCCGCGCGGCCAGTCGCCTCGTTGACAACCATCGCCGGCGTCGTCCGGTCGCTGGCCGCTGGCAGGTCGCCGCCGCGCAGGACGCGTCCACATCCCGCCGGTCGGTGCCGCCGATCGCGAAAATCGTGACGGTGGCGGGCGGTCGGTCCGTCGGACCAGTCGCCAGTCTCGGCCTCGCCGATGCGGAACGGCACCACCGCGGCCACTTCGGGCAGCTGGGCCAGGGCACGGGCGGTGTCGAACGGCCGCTCGAGTCGGCAGTCGCGATTGCGGCAAGCCCTCCGATGCCATGACGCGCACGTCGAACCCGAACGAGTCGAGCAGCTCGCGTACCGACACGAGCAGGCCGCGCGACAGCAGCAGCATGTCGAAGGTCAGCGCGCCGGCGGCGGCGATGCCCAGGATGCCGAGCGCCGACGCGGCGCGGCGGCGGTCGACCGAGCGCCAGGCGAAGGCCAGGGCCCTCATCGCCGCACCAGTGTCAGGGTGTGGCTGCGCACCAGCGCCCACGACGCCACGACGTTGGCCGCGATCCCGAGCGGCAGGGCGAGCGCCACCGCCTGCCAGGCGATGGCCGGCGTGATGCGCACGAAGACCAGCGCGGTGTCGTATCGCCACTGGAAGAACCAGTTGAAGGCGCCCTGGCTGGCCGCCGCCAGCGCTACCCCGAACGCCGCGCCCGCCGCGGCGATGATCGCGCCCTCGAGCAGCACCTGCAGCAGCACGCGCCGGCGGCTGAAGCCGATGAGTCTGCAGCGCCCCGACCGCCTGGCGGCGCTCGTCGGCGAGCAGCACCATCAGCGCGAGCAGGAACACGGCGCTCGTCGTGACGGTCAGCAGAGCGATCGCCTGATGGAATCGCCCGAGGACGACAAAGGGGTTGCCGTCGGCGTCGGCGTTCCGGCTGGCCCGGGCGCCAATCATCGGCACGCGGGCCGACAGGTCGCGGGCGAACGCCTCGGCGCCGCCCGGGTCGGCGAGCGCGATGTTGATCGCCGACACGGCGTCGGTGGCCGGATCGCCCGGAGCGGCCGTAAGGGCGAGGAGATCCGGGAGGTGCAGCCGTACCTCGAGGCGTTGGCTGGTGAGGCGAATCGGGTCCGGCAATCGGCTCGTACGACGCCGGCGATACGGAACCGCCGTGGCTCAGCGCCGGACGCGTCATTGGGCGAGCAGTACAGACGTCACCCACCGATAGACGGCGCGCCGCCAGCAGTTGGCGCGAGGCGAGGACGGCCGGGGGAATCGGACGGGGTCGCCGGAGCCGGCCTGCGCGCTGGTTGACCGCCGTGAAGCACCGGCGCGAGCGCGATCACCAAGACCGAGGAGCAGCAAGGCCGCCCGTCGGGTCTGGTTTGGCGACTGCTGGGCCGGTGATGTGCGCTCTTTCGCTCCACAGTGCGGCAGCCGCTCACTGTATCAGGGCATCTGGGTTGCTCGCTGCAGCCATCGGCGTCGATCCTGATGCCGCCGGCACCGTCGTGGAACGCTCGGATGCCGGGGACGATGTCGTTCGCGACGGCCAGTTGAAGATGACGTGAACAGGTGAGACCGCTGAGCCTTCGACAGGAAGGTTCAGGAGAAAACGCTGACCATCCGGCGCAACTGCATAACCCGTGCGGATCGTCCCGCCGACGTTGGGGTGGGTCGGCACCCGGAAGAGCGCGCGCCGCGCACACGCGCTGCTAACTATCGCTTCTTGGCTGTCTTGGCGGCCTTCTTCGTCTTCTCGGCGGTGCTCTTCGCCTTCAGGTCGGCCCGGTGTGCCCGCTCGTACGTCTGGATGTCCTTGAACTTCCCGGAAGCGTCCCGGACCGCGTACACCTTCTTGCCCGCCGTGCTCCGGTGGGTCGTGCGTTTCGCCTTGGCCATGAGGTCACCTCGTGAACGATCGGGTCGCGCACGCCTGCGAGAGCTTCAACTTGGCGTCCGTCGTGTCGCCGCAGTATAACCGCGAGCTTCACTGCCAACGGACGCGGCGCGATCGCCGGCTCAACCGTGGATCGTCAAAGGCGTCCACACGCCGCCCGCAGCGTGACTGCGGAGCACGGCGTCAACGACGCACGCCGAGGCATGGCCATCGTCGAAGCTGGCGAACGCCGGTGGTCGGGAGGCGGTGCCCGGCTCGGCGATGACGGAGTAGATGTCGCGGACCACGTTGAAGAACGCGTCGGCCCACCCTTCCTGGTGACCGCCGGGCAGACGCATGTAACGCTGCGCCTCCGGTGAGGCGAGCGACGGATCCTTGGCGAGTACGGTGTTGCCGCGGCGCCGGGCGCCGATCCAGAGCTCGTTCTGCCGTTCTTGCGCCCAGCGAATCGAGGCCGCGCGGCCGTTCACTTCCAGCCAGCAGTCGTTCTTGTGTCCGGCGCACACCTGGCCCACCGTCAACACGCCGGTTGCCCCACCCGAGAAGCGGAGCAGCACCGTGCCCAGGTCTTCGCTGGTGATCGGCACCCGCGCTCCGGCGCCCGACCCTGCGGCGAACGCCTGGGTCGCTTCGCCGGGCTTGATCCGGGTCGATACGACGGTGGAGAGGTTGGCCAGCACCGCCTCGATCTTTTGCCCCGAGACGTGCTGGGCCAGGTCGCACCAGTGCGAGCCGATGTCGGCCATCGCCGAGCTTTCACCCTGGGCCGGGTCGAGCCGCCACGAATAGTCGGTGTCTTCGAGCAGCCAGTCTTGCAGATAGGCGCCCTGCACGAGGTGCACCGGCCCGATCTCGCCAGCGGCCACCATCGTCCGCGCCTGCTGCACCAGCGGGTTGCCGCGGTAGTTGAAGGTGACGGCGTGCACGACGCCGGCGGCGGTAGCGGCGTCGCGCAGGCGCCTGGCCTCGACGGGCGTCGTCGCCAGGGGCTTGTCGCAGACCACGTGCTTGCCGTGGGCGAGCGCGGCGTCGATGACGGCGCCGTGCAGGGCGTTCGGCGTCGTGACGTGCACGACGTGGATATCGGGATCGGCGGCGAGCGCCGCAAAGCTGCCGTATGCTTTCGCCACGCCGAGCGAACGCGCTTTCGTCTGCGCCGATGCCTCGGTGCTGGCGGCGATCGCCACGACGTCGACGAACCCGAGGCGGCGCACCGCGTCGATGTGGTGCGCGCCGACGAATCCGGGGCCGACCAGGCCCATGCCGAGGCGTCGGGTCACGAAGTGAGCGCCTGCTTCGCGAAGTCGACGCAGGCCGTCACCTCGGCGACGGCACCGCGCGTGCCCGGGTACTGGTACTCGACGTAGGCGCGCACCGGCGATTTCTTCTGCTTCAGCCAGGTCAGCACCTGGCGAATCGGCGTGTCGCCGCTGCCCCAGGGCACGTTGTCGCCCTGCGCCTTCTTGCGGTCCTTGAGGTGCAGGTTGGTGATGCGGTCGTGGTGCGCCTCGAGGAAGGCCAGTGCATCGAAGTCGGCGGCGGTGAAGTGCCCGATGTCGAGATTGATGCGGAACAGCGGCGACAGCGCCAGCGCGGTCGTGAAGCTCGCCGGCGTGGCGAACTCGTTCGGGTCCGTGATGTTCGAGTGGTTGTGCATCGCCACCGGCACCTTGTGCTTGGCGGCGAACGGCACCAGCCGCTTGGCGACGCGAAGCGTAGTGGAGGCGGTGATCACCTCGGCGCCGAGCGCCTTCGCTGCCTCGAAGCCACAATCAATCTCGGCGTCGCTGAACGAGTCGTTGAAGCTGAGGTTGTAGGCGTAGACGGTCATCCCGGCGTCGGCGAAGCGCTTACGGACGCCCTCGTAGTACGACATCGGCGTCGCCAGCCGCCACGTCCGCATCCCCTCGCGCGCCGTCGCCTGGGCGGCGGCCGGCGCATCGCGGCCCGCCGGCGGGGCCAGCTCGATCTGCGGCGACCACAGCTCGCACTCGTCGACGCCGCACGCCTTCATCGAGGCGATGACGACGTTCAGCGCCTCGGCCGTGCCCTGCTTGGTCAGCTCGCGGAAGCTGTAGGTCTGGACGCCGAGGCGGACCCCGGCCACCGGAGAGGCGTCGACCCATCGGCCGGTAAGCGCGGGAAGGGCCACGCCGGCGACGACGGATTGGGAGAACTGGCGTCGAGTGATCACGATTACCTGCCTCTCTGTGCGTCTCGCCGGAGGCGATACGCGATGAACATGCCGCCCGAAGGCTCGCGCGACTTGCCGCCGCCGGCGGCGACGATGACGTACTGACGGCCGTCGGCTTCGTAGGTAGCCGGCGTCGTGTTGGCCGCGAAGGGCAGCGTGACCTGCCAGAGCAGCCGGCCCGTGGCCGCGTCGAATGCGCGGAACTTCTTGTCGAAGTTGGTCGCGCCGATGAACAGCACGCCGCCGGCCGTGACGATCGGACCGCCGTAGTTCTCCGATCCGGTGTCGGTCATCCCGCGCGCCACCAGCTCCGGATACTCGCCCAAGGGGATCTTCCACGCGTAGGCGCCCGTGTTCAGGTCGATCGCACTCAGTGTGCCCCACGGCGGAGCGACGGCGGGATAGCCGTCGGGATCGAGGAACTTCTTGTAGCCGGTGAAGCGCAGGCGCGCCGGTCGGCGTGGCCGGGGCCGTCGTCTTCGCTGCCGGCTGCTCGCCGTGACCGGGCGCGTCACGCAGATATCCGACCAGGGCCCGCACGGCCTCCGGCGAGAGGTTCGGGAAGCCGGGCATGCGGCCGACGCCCTGGCGAATCACCGTGGTCAGCTGGTCGGCCGAGGCGGTGAGGTTGGTGAGCGCCGGGATCTGCGGCGGCGTGCCGCGGCGATCGTCGCGGTGACAGTTGGCGCATGACTTCAAGTAGACGCTCCGGCCGTCGGTGCCGCCGTCGTCGGGCGCGAGCGCCCCGGTCCAGGCCAGGTCGTTGGCGTTGACGAACAGCCGCCCCGAGGCCGGGTCGTAGGCGCTGCCGCCCCATTCCGCGCCGCCGTCGAAACCCGGGAACACGACCGTGTCCTTGCCGATCTGAAGAGGCGTGAACGGCCCGCCGTTGTGCATCTTGGCGAGCTCGGCCGCGGCCCAGGCGTGGGCCTCGGGCGTGCGCCGCGTCAGCAGGTCGGCGGTCAGGGTCTGTCGGGCGAACGGCTCGGGAAGACGCGGCACCGGCTGGGTGCGCGAGGCCCGCTCGCCCGGGACGGTACTCGCCGCAAACGGCTTCTCGTCCACCGGGAAGAGCGGCGCGCCGGTCTCGCGATCGAGGACGAAGACGTAGCCGTGCTTGGTCGTCTGCGCCACCGCGTCGATGCGCGCGACCCTCCCGCCGGATGGTCACGAGCGTCGGCGGCGACGGGAAGTCGCGATCCCAGATGTCGTGATGCACGGCCTGGAAGTGCCAGACCTTCTTCCCGGTCGCGGCGTCGAGCGCCAGCAGGCAGTTGGCGAACAGGTTGTCGCCGATGCGATCGGCGCCGTGGAAGTCGGGCGCCGCCGAGCCGGTGGGCACGAAGACGAGTCCGCGCGCCTCGTCGAGCGCCATACCGGCCCAGTTGTTGGCGCCGCCGTTCACCCGCCACGAGTTCTCCGACCAGGTCGTGTAGCCCTCTTCGCCTGGATGCGGAATCGTGTGGAACGACCACTTGAGCGCGCCGGTGCGGACGTCGAGGGCGCGGATGTCGCCGGGCGAGGATCCGGCGCCTTCGCCGGCCCGGCCGCCGATGATGAGCAGGTCCTTGTAGACGATGCCGGGTGTGGTCAGCCGGATCGACTGCGCCGCCGGATCGCGGCCGAGATCGCGCGCGCAGGTCGAGGCGCCCCTGGTCGCCGAAGCCCGGCACCGGCACGCCGGTCGCCGCATCGAGGGCGTAGAGATACTGGTCGGCGGCCACGAACAGCCGCCGCTCGTCGCCGCTCTCCCAATAGGCGACGCCGCGATTGGGGCCGCGGCTCTCGAGCTTCGAGTCGAACGTCCACTCGAGCTTCCCGGTGGCGGCATCGAGCGCGACGACGCGGTGGCTCGGCGTCGGCGAGTACATCACGCCGTGCACGACGATCGGGTTGACCTGGAAGCCGCCGCTCTCGCCGGTGTCGAATCGCCAGGCTTCCTCGAGCCGGGCGACGTTCGCCGTCGTGATCTCGTCGAGCGGCGAATAGCGGTCGCTGGCGTTCGAGCCGCCGTAGACACGCCATTCCGAGTCCGCTGACGGCGCCGGCGGCCCCTGGGCGCCCGTGGCGACCCCGAGCACGAGCGCCGCAGCCGGCGAGAGCGAGCGACGCATGTCTCATGGCGGTCAGTGCACCCCCTCGGCGATCTGCTCGATCATCTGCTGGATGCCGTTGCCGCGCTGGTTGGACCGCGCCGAGCCCTTGGGCAGCGCGGCGACGGCGGCGCGGACCTCAGCGGGCAGGCTCGGCACGTGCACCAGGCCGTTCAGCGCCAGCAGGGCCACGTATTCCTCGTGCGCCGACGTGTCCGACATCGCCACCAGCGTGTCGATGGCGCGCGCGCGCGCCGCGGCCGATCCGTAGCGGCCGAGCGCTTCGGCGGCGGCGATGCGGGCACCCGGCGACTCGTCGGTGAGCATCCGCTCGAGTTCGGCAGCTGTCGCGGCGACGGCGTCCTTGCCGCGCACGACCATGCCGACGGCGGCCCAGTAGCGGACGGTCGGGTCCGGACTCGTGAGCCCGGCACGAACCGGGGCCAGGGGCACGGCCGCGTCGGTGGCCCGATTGGCCATCGTGCGGATGGCCTCGAGGTCGTACTTCACCGGGTCGTGCCCGTACTCGTAGGCCACCGGCACGCGGTGCAGCATGTACTCGGGCAGAAACCCCAGGTCGCGCACATCGCGGGTGTGCGCGTCGAGCGCCGCACGCAGCCGCTCGAGGGCCGGCCGGTGGGCCGGCAGCGCCGCGAGGTTCGTCACCTCATCGGCGTCGGCCTCGAGGTCGTAGAGCTCTTCGGCGGGCTTCGCCTCCCAGTACGCCGACTGCCGCGGCGAGAGCCGGCCCGCCTCGTAGAGGCGCTTCCAGGCCTGCCAGCTCGGCATCAGTGCGCTGTAGGCCAGGTACTGGCCGTAGGCGCGGTGCGGCATGTAGTTGCGGATGTAGACGTAGCGCCCGTCACGGACTGCGCGCTGCAGGTCGTAGCGCTCGTCCATTCGCGCGCGCGTGCCGAACACGAACGGCGCTGCCGGCGTCGCGGCGCGGCCCATGAACGCCCGTCCCTGCAGGTGCGCCGGCACCGGCAGGCCGGCGAGGCTGAGCACGGTCGGCGCGAGGTCCACGAAGCCGAGCAGCCGGTCGCTCTGGCCCGCCCGGCCGATAGCCCTGCGGCGCCAGTGCTCTGAACCTCTCCGGCACGTGGACGATGAGCGGCACGTGCAGGCCGGCGTCGTAGACGAAGCGCTTATTGCGCGGCAGGCCCGGCCCGTTGTCGCCGTAATAGAAGACGATGGTGTCGTCGGCCACGCCGGCGGCGTCGAGCTCGGCGAGCAGCCGGCCGGCGATCTCGTCCATCACCGTCATGTTGTCGTGATACGCCGCCCAGTCGGCCCGCACCTCCGGAATGTCGGGCATCGCCGCCGGCACGCGCACCGTGGCCGGATCGTGCACCTTGGGCGCGGGCTTGCGGTGGATGAAGCTCTCGTGCGTCTCCATGATGTTGAAGACGGCGAAGAACGGCTGGCCGGGCCGGCGATTGCGCCAGTGCGCCGTCGGCGACGAGTCGTCCCACACGCCATCGGTCCGCACGTCGAGGGCCGCGGCGCCGCCGCCCTGGCGCCAGATCGGCGGCGAGCGGCCGTCGCCGGCTTCCATCACGTTGTAGTCCTGCTTGCTGTTGTTGGTGGTGTAGTAGCCGGCCTCACGCAGCAGCGCCGGGAAGAATCGCATGCCCGCCGGCAGGCGCACCAGGCTGCGCATGTGCTCCCCGCCGGTCGACTGCGGATACATCCCGGTGATGATGGCGGTCCGCGCCGGCGCGCAGACCGGGGCGGTGGACCACACGTACCGATAGCGGAGGCCGCGGCGGGCCAAGGCGTCGAGGTTCGGCGTCTTCGGCGTCGCGATCGCCGTAGACCCCGAGGTTCGGCGCGTTGTCCTCGCTGGTGATCCACAGGATGTTCGGCCGCGGCTGGGCCGCCGGACCCACCGACCCGGCGAGCACCCACAGCGACACGACGCACGCCCGCAGCCTCATCACCTCTTCCGCCGAACCGAGGTCAGGCGTGCGGCGCCCACGAACGATCGCCGGGCGCGTGCGGCGCGTTCGGATCGAAGCGCCCCGGCGATTCGACGTAGCGCATCGCCTTGGTGTAGCCGATCTCGGAGGTGAAGTAGCCGAGCAGCGCCAGCTCCTTCATCAGCCGGAAGTAGTGGGGCGGCGCGTCCTCGGCGAGCGGCGCGCGCCGGGTAGCGCGAGTGCGCGCCGGATTCGTCCGTTCCTCCATCGCCGTCTTCTGCTCGCGGTCGAGGGCCTCGAGCAGCGTCGAGGCGCTGGGCCGGCGTGGCCTGCATGAACGAGACGCTGGTCGCGGCCCGGCACGCCTCGTCGAGCGCCCGCAGGCCGTCGCGGAACACCTGCTGATTGGCGTCGGTGTAGGCGTCGGTGACCATCAGCGCCATGAAGGCGCCGGTCTTGGCCGCCTTGGCTCCCGGCGTGGTCGTCTCGGGCAGGATGGTCTCGGCGATCTCGTCGAGCAGGGCGACGTCGGCGGCCGTGAAGGCGCCGACGCCCTGGGCCATCGCCTGATCGAACGCGGCCGCGTCGAACGAGAACGCCTCGAGCTGCTCGCCACCGGCCAGGGCCAGCCCGCCCATCAGCGCCACTACCCGCTGCACGGCGTCGCGACGTGTCATTCCGTCCATCGCAGCCTCCGCCTCACAGGTTGCCGCGCTTCAGCTCCTCGACCGCGAACGCCGAGGCGCGCGCGGTGAGGGCCATGTAGGTGAGCGACGGGTTCACGCACGCCGCCGAGGTCATGCACGAGCCGTCGGTGACGAACACGTTCGGGGCGTCCCACACCTGGTTGTGGGCGTTCAGCACCGAGGTCTTCGGGTCGCGGCCCATGCGCGCCGTGCCCATCTCGTGGATGCCCATCCCCGGGAACGAGATGTTGTCGTAGACCCGCACCTCGCTGACCCCGGCCGCCTCGAGCATCTCGGCCATGTCGTTCATCATGTCGCGGCGCATCAGCCGCTCGTTCTCGCCGGTCTCGCAGTCGATGGCCAGCACCGGCAGGCCCCAGGCGTCGCTGCTTCGCCTCGTCGAGGGTCACGCGGTTGGCGTGGTTGGGCAGCATCTCGCCGAACGCCGTCGCGCCGACGCGCCACGGCCCCGGCGTGGCCATCGCGTCCTTGAACCCGGCGCCGACGCCCAGCTCCGCCACCGCCCGTTCCCAGCCCTGGCGGTTGGCGCTGCCCTGGTAGCCGAAGCCGCGCAGGTAGGCGCGCTTCTCCGTGCCCAGGTTGCGGAAGCGCGGGATGTAGAACCCGGTCGGCCGGCCGCCGAAGACGTTGCGATCCTCGAACTCGTGGACCACGCCGTTGGCGCCGCAGCGGAAGTGGTGATCCATCAGGTTGTGGCCCAGCTCGCCGGAACTGCTGCCCAGGCCGCCGGGCCACACGTCGGTGGCCGAGCGCATCAGGATCCAGGTCGAGTTGAGCGTCGACGCGCACAGGAACACGACCTTGGCCGAGTAGACCGTGGTCTCGCGCGTGTGGGCGTCGATCACGCGCACGCCGGTGGCCCGCTTGCGGTCCTTGTCGTAGACCACGTCGGTGACGATGGCGTGGACCTTGAGCGTGAGCCGGCCGGTGGCCACCGCCGCCGGCAGCGTCGAGGACTGCGTGCTGAAGTAGGCGCCGTAGGGACAGCCGTGGCGGCAGGCGTTGCGGAACTGGCAGCGCCCGCGCTTGCCGAGCGGCTGGGTCAGGTTGGCGACGCGGCCCGGGATGATCCGGCGCGTCCCTTCGAACTGCTTCGCCAGCCGGCCGGCGAGCGCCTGCTCGGCGACGTTGAGCGGCATCGCCGGCTGGAACTGGCCGTCGGGCAGCTGCGGCAGCCCCTCGACGGATCCGGAGATGCCGGCGTGCCGCTCGGCGTGGTCGTACCACGGCGCGATGTCGGCATAGCGGATCGGCCAGTCGACGGCGATCCCTTCCTTGGCGTTGGCCTCGAAGTCGATGTCGCTGTGGCGATAGCTCTGGCGCCCCCAGGTCAGCGAGCGGCCGCCCACCTGGTAGCCGCGGTACCAGTCGAACCGCTTGATCTCGGTGTAGGGCGACTCCTTCTCGTCGGCCCACCAGCTGGGGTTCTTCTCGTTGAGCGGGTAGTCGCGCTTGAGGACGGGATAGGCCTCGACCAGCTCGCGGGTGCGGCCGCCGCGATGCGGGTACTCCCACGGCGCCTTGCGCGCCGCCGTGTAGTCCTTGCCGTGCTCGACGTTCTTGCCGCGCTCGAGCAGCAGCACGCGCAGCCCGCGCTCGGTGAGCTCCTTGGCCGCCCACCCGCCGGAGATGCCGGAGCCGACGACGATGGCGTCGAAGACTTCTTGCGGTCCTTGCACGGGGCCTCCTCGAACGAAACTCTACTCTAGGGGCTGGAGGATGGGGCCGGTGGCGTGATGTAGGGCGGCTCTTCAGAGTCGCCTCCCGGCGGAGCTGAAGCTCCGCCCTACGTGCGCGCTAGTCCGCCAGCCCCCAGCCCCTAGCCCCTAGAACAGAAACTTCGCCGCGAACTGGAACTGCCGCGGGATGTTGTTGCCGGTCGACGTGATCCGCCCGAAGGTGGCCGCCCCCAGGGCGCCGTCGGGCACCGCGAAGCTCGGCGTGTTGGTGATGTTGAAGACCTCCAGGCGCAGCTGCAGCCGCTGGCCGCCGAACACGATGTCCTTGAAGACCGACGCGTCCATGCGCCGCTGCGGCGGCCCGTAGAGGTTGTTGCGGCCCGAATTGCCGATGGTGTTGACGTCCTGGGCGACGAAGCAGGAGGTGTCGAACCACCGGTTGACGGTCGGATCGTCGAGCACGCCCGAGCAGGTCTGGTTGGGGCGGTCGACGCCGGCGCCGGTGTTGCTGCGCGCGCTGGCGTTGTAGACCGTGAACGGCACGCCGCTCTGCCAGTAGCCCAGCAGGTTCACCTGCCAGTCGGCGAGGAGGACCTTCGTGGCGCCGCTGGCGTCGCGGGCGAACGGCAGCTCGTAGTTGAGCGCGAAGGCATAGCGGTGCCGGATGTCGATGTCGCTCGCGCTCCACTCGAGCTCGTGAATCCGGGTCGGGTCGACGCCGTAGGCCTGCTGCGCGCCACCGCCGCCGGGCTGGGTCACGTCGCTCATCCCCTTGGCCAGCGTGTAGTTGGCCGTGAGGGTCAGGCCGTTGCGCGAGCGCCGCGCGAAGGCGAGTTGCAAGGCGTTGTAGTCCTGCTCGCCGGCGCTGCGCAGCATGCCCAGCGTCGTCAGGTTCGGCGCGGCCGCGGCGTAGTAGCGGCGCGGGTTGATCGCGCCGGCGCCGGCCGGCGCGTAGTTCAGGTTCGGCACCCCCATCCACATCCGCCGGCCCTTGGATCCGACGTAGCCCACGGTCACCGAGCCGCCCCACCACTGCTGTTCCAGCATGACGTTGTACTGGTGGAGATAGCTCGACTTGAGGTTGGTGTCGACGGCGGCGATGGTGCCGGCCACGGCCGGCGTGCTCTGCACGGGCGTCGGCAGCGGCGTGGAGAAGAACACGTTCGGCAACCCGCCCGAGCCCGCCGCGTTCGTCGCGGCGTAGGTGAAGGTGAAGGGCGTGTTGCGCAGCACGGCGTTGGAGGCCATCGACGACGGGAAGAAGCTCAGGCCGTAGCCGCCACGGATCACCGTGCCCGGCCGCACCGTCGCGGCGAACCCGAGGCGCGGGGCGATGTTGCCGTAGTCGGTCTTCACGCCGGCGGTGTCGCCGGCGCCGTTCTGGCCGGGAATCAGGAACTGCAGCGTGTTGATGTCGAGGTTCGAGATCTCGCCGTCCTCTTCGGTGAACGGCGTGAAGATGTCGTAGCGCACGCCGAGGTTCAGCGTCAGCCACTCCTTGGCGCGCCAGTCGTCCTGGACGAAGATGCTCGGCTCCCACGTCTCCAGGGTGGTGTCGACGACCAGGTGCGCCCGCGCCACGGTGAACGGATAGCCGAGCAGGAACGCCGCCGCGGCGTCGCCGCCGCCGCCGGCGCCGTTGTTGGTGGGCGTGGCGGTGAAGGTGTAGAGCCCGGTGCCGTCGTTGCTCTGGATCGGCGCCATCGACCGGCGCACGATGGCGACGCCGGCGCGCAGGTTGTGCGCCCCGCGGACGTTGGTGAGCGCGGCCTGCGCCTGCCAGGTGTTGTTCTTCAGCAGGATCGGCACGAATCGCGGGTCGCCGAGCGTCGTGTAGCCGGCCACGGCGAAGTTCGGCAGGCCCGACGTCCGATCGTCGACGTTGATGCCCTGCAGCCCGAACGAGGTCGCGATGTTCTGGCCGTAGGTCTCGGGCAGCGACTCGGTGTTGAAGTACAGCTTGCCGACCTTGGCCTCGAACAGCAGCGTCGGCTTGATGATCTCCATGTAGTTGCCGTGGAGCCCCCACGCGTCGGCCAGCGAGGGACCGCCGAAGCCGGCCGCCGACCCGCCCGGGTCGATGCCGTCGACGATCCCGAACACGCCGGGCACCAGCGTCTCCACGGCGTTGTCCGAGTAGCGGACGTAGAGGTTGCGGCTGTCGGTGAAGCGGTGGTCGAGGCGCACGTCGAAGGTGTCCGACGTCTGCTCGCGGGTCACGTTGGTGGTGAAGTTGCTGCCCAGGCCCGGCGTCGTCGGCAGGGGATACATGTTGAAGAAGTTCCGCGCCGTCGCGTCGATGCGGCCGGACGGGATGACGTTGTTGGGGAAGGGCGTGCGCGGCGAGGTCGTCGGATCGTAGATGACGATGCCGCGCGCCAGCAGCTCCGAGAAGTCGCCGTTGCGCATCAGCTGGCGTCGGCACGGTGCTGACCCAGGTCTGGCCGCGCTCCTGGTTGTAGCGCTCGTAGTCGGCGAAGAAGAACGTGCGGTTCCTGACGATGCGGCCGCCGAGGCTGCCGCCCCATTGCTGCTGGCGCAGCAGCGGCTTGGCCTGGTCGCGCCGGGCGAAGAAGTCGTAGGAGTCGAACTTCTCGTTGCGGAAGAAGCCGTAGGCCGAGCCGTGGAAGTCGTTGGTGCCCGACTTGGTCAGGATGTTCAGCACGGCGCCGGCGGTGCGGCCGGTTTCCGCGGTGTACATGTTGGTCTGCACCTTGACCTCGGCGATCGCGTCGACCGACGGGCGCACGCCGATCGTGCCGATGAAGCGCTCGTTGTTGTCCATGCCGTCGATCAGGTTGTTGTTCACGACGTCGTTCTGGCCGTTGACCGACACCGTGGACGTCTGCCGGCGATCGTCGGGCCGGTTGCCGCTCGACAGCGAGTTGGGCAGGCCCTCGTTCGCCCCGGGCAACCCGCGCACCAGCCCGATGACGTTGCGGCCGTTAGCGGCAGGTCCTGCACGGCGGTCTCGGGCAGCAGCGCACCGACGGTGGCGCTGTCGGACTGGATGATCGGCGCCTGCGCCGTCACCGTGATGCTCTCGCTGAGCGTGCCGACCGCCAGTTGCGCGTTGACGCGCTGGCGGTCGCCGGCCGACAGCCGCATCGTGGCGGCGTAACGGGTTGAAGCCGGCCAGTTCGATCTTGATCGCGTAGCTCCCGATCGGCACCAGACCGAAGGTGTAGTCGCCGGTCTCCGAGGTGACCTGCGTGCGGGTGTCGCCGGTCGCCGGGTTGGTGATCGTGACCGTGGCGCCGGGCAACGCCCCGCCGCTCGTGTCCGTGACCCTGCCGATGACGTCCGCGGTGGTCACCTGTGCGCGCGCAGGTTCGACCGCGGCCGCCATGCCGACGATCGCCAACACGACGAGTCCGATGCATTGCCTCGTCCTGGTCATCACTGCCTCCCTTGAAAGGCCACGGTCCTCTCCACCGGCCGGCGCGAGCCCCTGTGCGCTCGACGCCCGGGCCGACCGGATACCGGCCTCACACCCCTGCCCGACCCCCACCCGATGCGGGCGCGCTCGCGCCCGCACGAAAGAACAACGCGAACAGCAGCAGCACGGCCGCCGGCGCCGGCGGCCGGCACCAGCCAGATGCTGCGCCAGGCGTGCTGCACGCCGGCGGCGCCGGCGATGCTGAAGCGATCGACGACCACCCCCGACAGCCACGACCCGATGAACATCCCGACGCCCAGCGTCACGAAGGCGATGAACCCCTGGGCGGCGGCGCGCAGATCGGCCGGGGCCTTGGTGTCGACGTAGATCTGGCCGGTGACGAAGAAGAAGTCGTAGCAGATGCCGTGCAGCAGGATGCCGGCGTAGAGCATCCACACCAGCGCGCCGTTGTCGCCGAAGGCGAACAGCACGTAGCGCGCCGCCCACGCCGCCATGCCGACCAGCAGCATGTACTTCACGCCGAGGCGGCGGAAGAACCACGGCATGACCAGCATGAAGCCGATCTCCGACATCTGGCCGAGGGTCATCTTGCCGGCGGCGTTGACGACGCCGATCTCGTTCAGGAACGGATTGGTGAAGGCGTAGTAGAACTGCAGCGGGATGCAGACCAGGAACGAGCCGAGCACGAAGACGGCGAACGACCGGTCCTGCATCAGCTTCAGGGCGTCGAGGCCGAGCACGTCGCGCAGCGTCGGCCGGTGACCCAGCTTCAGCGGCGGCGTGTGCGGCAGCGCCAGCGAGAAGACGCCGAGCACGACCGAGCCGGCCGCCGCCAGCCGCATCGGCACGGCCGTGGCCTCGAGTCCGAGCGTGCCGATGGTCAGCCCGGCGACGATCCAGCCGATTGTGCCGAGCACGCGCACGCCCGGGAACTCGAGTCCCGGATCGGTCATCTGGCGGAACGACAGCGAGTTGCTCAGCGCCAGCGTCGGCATGTAGCACAGGGTGTAGACGAGCAGCACGCCGTAGAGCGGGCCGAAGGCGGTCTGGGTCGAGGCGAGGAACAGCACCCCGGCGCCGACCAGGTGCAGCCCGGCCAGCAGCCGCTCGGTCGAGAAGAAGCGGTCGGCGATCATGCCGACGAAGAACGGCGAGATCATCGCCGCCAGCGCCGTCGTGCCGTAGGCCAGGCCGATCTGCTCGCCCGAGAACTTCAGCGTCTCGCCGAGCCAGGTGCCCATCGTCACGTACCACGCGCCCCAGACGAAGGTACTGCAGGAACATCATCACCGACAGCTTGACGCGGGTGGCGGTCGGCATCGTGGCTTCCTATGTCCACCACGCGTCGACCGGCGGCTCGGTCAGCAGCACGCGGTGCAGCAGATCCACCGCCGACTGCAGGCCCTCGCCGACCGAGGCCAGGGCGTCCTCGTGCTCGATGCTCATCACGTAGTCGTAGCCGGCGAGCCTGAGCGCGCTCGCCATCTGCTTCCACGCCAGCTCGTCGTGGCCCCAGCCGACGGTGCGGAACAGCCACGAGCGCTCGGGCATGCGGCGGTAGCTCTTGGTGTCGAGCACGCCGTTGACGGCGATGTTGGCGGCGTTCAACGCCACGTCCTTGGCGTGCACGTGGAAGATCGCGTCGCCGAGCGCCCGGATGGTCACGGCCGGGTCCATGCCCTGCCAGTAGAAGTGGCTCGGATCGAAGTTGACGCCGAGGTGCGGCCCCGCCGCCGCGCGCAGGCGCAGCGCCGTCTCGACGTTGTAGACCAGGAAGCCGGGATGCGGCTCGAGCGCGACCTTCACGCCGTGGTCGGCGGCGAAGGCCGTGGCGTCCTGTCCAGTAGGGGATGGCGCGCTCCTCCCATTGCCAGGCGAGCACGTCGAGGAACTCGGGCGGCCATGGCGTGGTCACCCAGTTGGGATGCCGCGACTCGGGGCCGTCACCCGGGCAGCCCGAGAAGGTGACGACCACGGGCACTTCGAGCTGTTCGGCCAGCCGCACCGTCCTGCCGGAAGGCCTCGTCGTCGGCGCTCGCCCGGGCGGCGTCGGGGTGCAGCGGGTTGCCGTGACACGACAGGGCGCTGATGGTCAGCCCGGCGTCGGCGATCCGCTGCCGGTAGGTCTTGGCGTCGCTCGGGCAGGCCAGCAGGCGGTCGGGGTCGATGTGATCGCGCCCCGGCCAGCCGCCCGTGCCCAGCTCGAGGGCGCTCACGTGCCGCAGGGCGGCGACGGCCTCGAGCATCTCGGGAAAGGCCAGCTTCCCGAACACGGGGGTGAACACGCCCAGTTTCATGTCGGCATCCGCGTCTTGGTAGCGACGGCTGTAATCGGTACCAGAAAGGGCTGTAATCGTTTTCAGCGCGACCTTATACCACGGAGATTCCGGGCGCGCAAGGGGCCCCCGACGCCCCCGGCGGAAGGTAGGGACCAGGACCGGGACCAGGGACCGGGAGAACCCTGGCGAGGCGCCGCGGTGTGTCTCGACGCCGAGCGCGAGGCCTAGAGAGATACCGTCGACTCGCGTGCCGCAAGGGATAGGATGCCGCCAGTGGCAACCATCCGCGATGTGGCGCGCGAAGCCGGGGTCTCGACCGCGACCGTGTCGCGCGTGCTGAGCCGTCCGGAGCTGGTCAACGCCGAGACCCGTGCCGCCGTGAAGGCGGCGGTCGAGAATCTGGGCTACACCCCCAACGCCGCCGCCAAGAGCCTGCGCACGCTGCGCTCGGGCAAGCTGCTGGTCACGGTGCCCGACATCGCCAACCCGTTCTTCGCGTTGATCCTGCAGGGCATCGAGAGCGCCGCGCTTCGCGCCGGCTATGCGGTGCTGCTCGGCGACACGCAGCACGACGACAAACGGGAGCAGCAGTACGCGCTGATGCTGCAGCGGCGCGAGGCCGACGGGCTGATCTTCCTCGGCCACCGGCTGCCGAAGGCCGCCGCCGGGCTGGTCCGATCGCTGCCGCGCGGCCAGGCGCCGGTGGTCAACGGCTGCGAGTTCAGTCCCAGCCTGGGCGTGCCGAGCGTGCACATCGACAACGCCAAGGCCGCGTTCGAGGCGGTGGACCACCTGTGCCAGCTGGGTCATCGGCGCCTCGGGGTCGTCACCGGGCCGATGGCGAGCCCACTCAGCCGCGATCGCCTCAAGGGGACGATGGCGCGGGCCAATCGCGACAAGTCCAGCGTGACCATCGCCGTCGCCGGCGGCGACTTCTCGATCGAGTCGGGCATCGCGGCCGGGGAACAGCTGCTCGCCGGCAGCAAGCCGCCGACGGCGATCTTCTGCTTCAACGACGAGATGGCCATCGGCGTGCTGCACGCCGCCCGGCAGCACGGGCTGCAGGTGCCCAACGACCTGTCGGTGATCGGGTTCGACGACATCCGCTTCGCGCAGTACGTCGACCCGCCGCTCACCACCATCCGCCAGCCGATGCGCGAGCTCGGCGAGGCCACCGTGCGGCTGCTGCTCAACATCCTGCGCGGCAACGTCAAAGAGGCGGTGTCGGTGACCCTGCCGCACGCGTTGATCGTGCGCGCGAGCACCGCCGCGCCGCGCGCCCGCGCGACGATCAGCGTCGCCCGCGGCTAGGCCGTGGTGACGCGGGCCACCGGCGGCACGTAGTGCGCCAGCCCGTCGGGCTTCCACGGGATCACGCGGCCCTGCTCGGCGCTCATGTAGCAGGTCATCAGCAGCTCGGTCACGTCGCGCCCGGCACGGAAGTCGAGCTCGGGCTGCACGCCGTTGGCGAATGACGTGACGAAAGCGCGATTCTCGGCCTCGTAGCCGTATTCGGCGTACTCGTTGCCGATGAGCGGCATCAGCCCCTGCTCGGCGTTCTGCTTCTCGATCAGGTCTTCGCCGACCATCCCGCGCAGGCGGCGCGACAGGAACACCTTGGTGCCGTTGTCGAGGGTGCTGCTCGACATCGAGTACTCGGGGCCCATCAGCTCCATCGTCAGGCGCAGCCCGGCGCCGACGAAGCTCCACGAGGTGGTGGCCTCGACGATCAGCGGCAGCCCGTCCTGGTCGACGTATTTCACCGTGGCGCGGGCGAAGTCTTCCGACGGGTGGCGGGCCCAGTCGACGTCGGACGACATCATCTCCTGCAGCAGACGCGCATACTCCGGCCGGCTCCACTTCAAGGTGGCGATCTGCGCCGAGACCTCGGTGGGACGGATGCTGTCGCGCGGCGCGCCCGGCTTGGTCAGGAGATACCGGCCGACCTCCAGGCTGTGGCACATCATGTCGTTCAGCACGCCGCCGCCCTGCAGATCGCCGCGCCAGAACCACGGCATGTGCGGCCCGCCGTGCTCCTCGGCGGCCCGCGCGAGGTACGGGCGGCCGGCCAGCGCGGCGCCGCGGGCCCAGACGATCGCCTTGCCGCGTTCGACGGCCGGCGCGAACAGCTGGTTTTCGAGGTAGCCGTGCAGCAGGCCGCTCGCCTTCCACCAGCTCGACCATCCGCGCGGCTTCGGCGGCGTTGCGGCCGAGCGGCTTCTCGCACGCCACGGCGACGAGCCGGGCGCCGCGGCCGACCGCGGCGACGATGCGCTCCATGTTGTCGATGCGGGTGTGGTTCGGGCCGCAGATCCAGATGCAGTCGATCGCCGGATCCTCGACCATCGCCTCCAGGGTGGGGAAGGCCGTCGCGTCGCCGACGCCGAGCTCGCGGGCGAGGGCCGCCGCCTCGCCGGCGTGGACGGGATTGGGACTCCACACCCCGCGGACGTCGCCGTCGCGCACCGCCTGCCACGAGCGGATGTGAAACCGGGTCATGAACCCGCTACCGATGAAGCCGACCCCGAGCCGCCTGGTCATGACGTCCGCCGCCTCCGAAATCAGAGCAAAAAAGAGAGGCCACTATATCCCGCGCGCCGCGAGTAAGATGCCGGGCCATGGCGAACCCGCGCCCGGACGTCCGGCCGGCGATGAGCCGCCGGGCCGCCCTGCGCTCAGCCGCGGCTCTGGCCATCGCGGCCTTTCCGCACGAACGCGCTGCCATGGCCGTCGGCGGCCGCCAGCCGGCCAGCCGCGCCGTGACCCGCGGGCGCCTCCGGCAATCGGTGAGCCGCTGGTGCTACAAGGACATTCCGCTCCCTGACCTCTGCAAGGCCGTGGCCGGGATGGGCGTACCCGCCATCGACCTGCTCGAGCCCGAGGACTGGCCGGTGGTGCGCGAGCACGGCCTGGTCTGCTCGATGGGCTACGGCGGCGGCGGCACGATTCGCGACGGCCTCAACAACCCGGCCAATCACGATCGGATCGTCGAGAACCTCACGGCAGCGCTCCCCAAGGCCGCGGCGCTCGGCGTGCCCAATCTGATCACGTTCTTCGGCAACCGACAGGGTCGGAACGACCAGGAGGCCATCGCCAACTGCATCGCCGGGCTCAACCGGCTGAAGGGCGCGGCCGAGCAGCACGGCGTGACCATCTGCGTGGAGCTGCTCAACAGCAAGGTGAATCACCCCGACTACCAGGGCGACCGCACCGCCTTCGGCGTCGAGGTCGTGGCGGCGGTGAACTCACCGCGCGTCAAGCTGCTCTACGACGTCTACCACATGCAGATCATGGAGGGCGATGTCATCCGCACGATTCGCCAGCACCACGCCCACATCGCGCACTACCACACGGGCGGGGTGCCCGGACGGCACGAGCTCGACGACACCCAGGAGCTGCAATGGGCCGCGGTCTGCCGCGCCATCGTCGACACCGGGTTCACCGGCTATCTGGCGCACGAGTTCGTGCCAACGCGCGACCCGCTGACCTCGCTGCGCGAAGCGGTGGTGCTCTGCGACGTGTGAGCCGACGCCGCGAACTGAGATACGCTGCAAGCAGCCATCACGGTCGAAGTGCGACGCCGCGCCCCCGCGCCGCGAACGGACGAGTTGCGGGAGACTGATATGGTCGAGCACACACGTGAGACTGGGGCCGGCGCCGAGCGACGGCTCCTCGGCATGATCGTCGTCCTCTGTGGGCTCCTGGTCGCCGGCGGCGTGACCGTGCCAATCCTCCTGGGCGCCACAGCCCCCCCGTCTCCCCTGGCCCTCGGCGACGTTTCGGAGGCCCAGTTCGTGGAGATTCGCGAACCGGGGGGCACGACGGTGGTGTCGGGAGAATTTCGTTCCCGGGTCGACGCGCTCGGCAATGTGGAGAAGGATGCTGCCCTCGCCGATCGCGGCGGGCACCGGATCATCGGTGAAGTGGAACTCGAGATTCCGGCGCCCGGCAGGTCGAATCGGCGCACCGAGCTCGAGGTCGACGTGATGGGCCTGCCGGCCCTGAAGACGTTCCTGGTCGTGATCGACGACCGCGTCGTGGGGGCCTTCCGGACCGACGATCGTGGCAGCTTCGACATGGAAATCCAGGAGGGAGAAGTCCCGGTTCCGGCGACCGCGTTCTAGAGCGACACCCGGGTAAGATGGCCCATCTCGGACCCGACATGCCCTCCAGACGCGAGATCCTCCTGGCCCCGGCGGCCTTGGCCGCCGCCGGCACCGTCGACGGCGGCCGGCGGCAAGATGACGCTGGGGCTCCACCACAACACGTCGTCGGGCGCCGGCTACCAGGCGTCGCTCGAGGGCTGGGCCCGGGCCGGGATCACGCAAGTCGAAATCGCCGGCAACCTGCTCGACGCCTTCCTCAAGACCGAGTCGCTCGCCGCCGCCAAGCGGGTGCTGACCGACAACGGGCTGACGGCGGTGTCGGCGTCGTGCGGCGTCGGCGGGCTGATCGAGCCGAATCCCAAGCGGGCTGCCGCACTCGACGCCCTGAAGAAGCAGTGCGAGATGCTCGCCACGCTCGGCCTGGTTCGCACCTATTCAACCACCGCGACGAGCGTGAAGCCGGCCGCCGACGACTACAAGGCCGCCGCCGATCACCTGCGCGAGGTCGGCGAGATCGGCAAGCAATTCCAGATGACCGTGCTGTTCGAGTTCGTGCGCCAGTCCTCGTTCGCCTCGACGTTGACGACGCTGTTGCCGATCGTGCGCGCCGCCGGCCATCCGAACACCGGCGTGCTGTTCGACTGCTATCACTTCTGGTCCGGACTCAACAAGCTCGAGGATCTCGACCTGCTCCGTCCGGGCGAGGTGAAGCACGTGCACTTCCAGGACGTGCAAGACATGCCGCGCGAGCTGCTCGACCTGACCACGCGCGTCATGCCCGGCGACGGCGTGACGCCGCTGGTCGCCATCCTGCGGAAGCTCGCCGACAAGGCGGGCTACGCCGGGCCGCTGTCGGTCGAGCTCTTCGCGCCGAGGTTCCAGGAGCGCGATCCCTACGAGATCGCCCGCGAGATCAAGCCCAAGGCTGAGGCGGTGATGCGCCGCGCCAAGGTGCTCTGACGTGACGATTCTGCTTGGGATGGCCGCAGCCCTGACGATAATCAACAGAGCTCCGGGCCATCGCCCGAGAGGACGTGAGGCTGCGAGCGGCAACTAGAAGCGGCCCTCCTGTCGCGCATCACCCAACAACGCTCGAGGGAGGCACGGACAATGGCGGAGAAGAAGGTCACCTGCGATTGCGGCAAGACCATGCACGGCGCCAACGACGAGCAACTCGTCAGCATCGTGCAGAAGCACGCCAAAGACGTTCATAACATGACGCTCACGGCCGATCAGGTGCTGGCGATGGCGGAGCCGGCCTGACGGCTCGCCGCTGACAGGCCGCGCGACCGGCAGGGTGGCGCCCGATTGGTACCATGGACCTTGCACCGGTGCGCGTGTATCTCACCGGCGGGCTGCGGATCGAGAGCGGCGGCGTCGTCGTCGATCACCGGGCTTTCGACTTTCCCCACGCGCAGCTTGCGCTCGCGTATCTCGTGTGCGAGCGCGGCCGTCCGGTGGACAGGGCAGAGGTCTCTGACCTTCTGGCGCAGAGCGCCGGATCAACCGTTGGTGCCGACGATCTGCTCGCGCGTTTGGGCGCCGCGCTCGCGGCGCACTTGCCGGCAAGCGAGCTGCGCCTCGATGTGGCGACCATAGAGCTGGCGCTGCCGAGGGACGCCTGGGTCGACGTCGAGGCCGCCGTCGACGCCATTCACGAAGCCGAAGGCGCGTTGCGCGCCAGCCGGGCGCCAGACGCCTTTGGCCCCTCTGCCGTGGCCCACCACATAGCACGACGCCCGTTCCTTCCCGGCGAACGCGGGCCCTGGGTCGATACCCATCGCGAGCGGCTGCGCGGCATTCTTCTACGCGCGCTCGAGGCGCGTGGCGAAGTATTCCTGTGGAACAAGGAGACGTCGCTTGCCGTCGAAGCGGCGCGCGAGGTCGTGAAGCTCGAGCCGTACCGAGAAACCGGACACCAGCTCCTGATTCGTGCCCTCGCCGCTGGTGGGAACACGGCCGAAGCGCTGCGCGCTTTCGAGCGCTGCCGGCAGGTGCTGCGCGAGCAACTGGGCATCGAGCCTTCTGCCCAGACGCGAGCGGTGTTCGAAGCGCTCGCGCCGCCGCCAGCGTCGGACGCTCGTGCGCAGCCGGGCGCGAGAGACGTCGCTCACTCACCGAATGCCGCGTCCAAGGGCGATCTGGCAGCGCTCGTTCGGCATGCCCTGGGCCGAGACTACGTCGTCGAGCGGGAGCTGGCCGGTGGAATGAGCAGGGTGTTCGTGGCCGAAGAGCGCGCGCTCGGCCGACGCGTAGTCATCAAGGTATTGCCCCCTGACATGGCCGAGATCATGTCTACGGAGCGCTTCGCCAGGGAAATGCGGCTCGCGGCCCGACTGCAGCACCCGAATATCGTGCCGGTGCTGTCGTCGGGTGTCATCGATGGCTCACTGCCCTACTACACCATGCCGTACGTCGCCGGCGAATCACTGCGCGCGACCCTGTCGGCGAGTCAGACGCTCGCCATTCCGCGAGTCGTGTCAATTCTGTCGGACGTGGGACGAGCACTCGCCTTTGCACATGGCGAAGGCGTTGTCCACCGCGACATCAAGCCGGAGAACATCCTCCTCGCCGGTGACGTCGCTGTCGTGACCGACTTTGGCATCGCGAAGGCAGTGAGGGATACGGCGCACACGACCGTGCGGCACGACAGTCAGCCGCACACAAGTGCCGGAACATCTCTCGGCACGCCGCACTATATGGCCCCCGAGCAGATCGTCGCTGATCCCTCGATGGACCACCGCGCCGACATCTACAGCGTTGGTGTGGTCGCCTATGAACTGCTGGCCGGGCAGCTTCCGTTCGGCGACCGCGGTTTGCGCGAGGGCCTTGCGGCGCAACTCGCCGAGACGCCTCGTAATGTGCGTCTGCTGCGGCCGGACGCGTCGGCAGGGCTGTCGGCGGTCGTGATGAAGTGCCTGGAGAAAGACCCCAACGCGCGTCCGCAGCACATGACGGAGGTGGTCGCTCAGCTCAATACCGGTGGATCGGACCGCCCGCGCCTCCGGCGCTTGTTGGCGCTCATTGGGCTGCAGCCACGGCAAGGTTAGGCGAGGGCAAGTGCGCGCGCTGTTGGGCGGGCGCGCGCGGGACACTATCGCCTGAACGTGCTGTAGACGAAGTCGTGGTCCTTGCGCTGTGAATGGCAGGTGAAACACGCGGTCCGCGTCTCGGCCGGGGCGACGCTGGTCTGACTGTCGCCGTCGAAGTGGTCGTAGCCCCAGCCACCTGTGGCCTGGAACCGGCTGCCATCCTTGTGCATCACGTCGAGGCTGCGCCGGCCCTTTTCCGCCGTGACGCCCTGCGCCTCCTCGGCGATCACGCCTTCGTCGACGATGATCGACCCCTCGGGGAAGCGGCCGGTGCGATAGCCTTCCATCGCCTTGTCGTTGGCGTAGAAGTGATGGAAGCCGCCGCGGGTGGCGAAGTTCCGGGCTTGCGGACCGACAAGTGACGTCTTGACCACGGCCCACGACCGGTACTCCGTGGGATACGGAACCCCGGACGGTTGTTGCGCCGACATCACGCCCACGGCCGCGGCCAGGCCGAGCGCGGTCATCCCAGCGCCGCATCGCATCAAAGTTGGCATCGTCATTTCCGGAAGCTTGCCACCATCGACGGCCCGGCGCAATGACGTCAACAACCAACCCGATCTGGAGATCGCGCGATACATCTTGGCCAGTGCGCTGCCAATCGTCGCTGTCCGAACCGGCCGCGGCGCCCTTGAGCGCGCCGCGGCGGTGGCACCTCGCTTGCTCCACATCCCGGCAGTACCACGCCGGTTCCAAGCGACAGGAGGTCCACATGCCGGAACGGAAGACCATCAAGGAAGCGCGCAAGGCCAAGCGCCAGGGGAAGTCGCCGACCACGCAGGCCGGCGCCTTCGTGCACGAGGAGATCGAGCACGTCCGGGAAGGCAAGCACGGCGCCCGGTCGGCCAAGCAGGCCATCGCCATCGGCCTGGCGAAGGCGCGCCGCGCCGGCGTCAAGCTGCCGCCGCCACCGGCGTCGGCCAGCGAGCGCACCAAGCGCAGTGCCAAGAGCGCCAGCAAGCACCGGCACTCGCGGCCATCCCCGGCACGCTCGCGCGCGGCCCGGGCGGCGCTCAAGGACGATCCGACGACCACGGTCTCGAAGTCGGCGCTATCCCGCCAGGCCAAGACCGCCGCCCGACGCCGGACCGCCGCGTCGAGGAGGGCATCGGCACGAAAAGCCGCCAGGACCCGGGCCCGAGCCGCCAAGCGACGCTAGAGCACGGCCAGACGACCCGACGGCCCGGACGACCGGGCCGAAGGTCAATCTTCAGGCGAGCGGACTGATATCCTGCCCCTGCATCTCCGGGCGGCCGTCGATCGCAACCTCGAGCAATCGAGGCCGCCGTGAGCGCAACGTCGCCGCACCAGCCGACGCTGTCGGGCATCGGTGGCGGAGATGTCGGCGGCAGCAGATGGAGCCCAACAGTCCCTATCGCCCCCGGGTCTCCCGCGAGACGCGACGGCTGCTTGCGGCCGGCGCCCTGGCCATCGCCGCGTTGTGGCTGCTGGACCGCGTCAGGTTCAAGGATCTTCCGGTCGTCCCGAGTCCGATTCCCGCCGTTCTCACCCAGCTGGCCGGCACCCCACGGTACGACGACCTCGCGGCGGAGATCATGCTGGTCCAGTCGCGTCTCGGGACGTCGCTGGTGGCGCTTGATTGGCCAGTGGGCGGGATCGCTGCGCTGCGACTTCGCGATGACATCGCCGTGGCCGTGGTTCCGGCCGGCACGAGCCGCGATGATTCCCGCCTGCTCGCCAGGGATCCCGCGTCTGGCCTGGCCGTGGTGCGCGCGCCGAGCGGGACACCCGCCGTGCCACCGATCGCCGTGGCTGCCACGCCGGCTCCAGCAACCGCGCTACTTCGTCGCCAGCGACGTGTCGTCGGCGGGCGTCTCGCTGCGCCCGGCCTTCGTCGGAACGCTGGCGCCACTGACGACGGCGCTGTGGCCCGGGCCGCTGTGGGCGGCGCCGCCACGCAACGATCTGCCGCCTGGGACGTTTCTCTTCACCAACGAAGGCGAAGTCGTGGGCCTGGTCATTGCGCACGGCGACGTGCGTGCCATCGTGCCGGCCGCGACCCTGTTCGCGGAAGCGGATCGCCTGCTGGCGCGGCGGTCGGGACCCGCCGGGACGGTCGGCGTCGACGTGCAGGCGTTGACGGAGCCGGTCGCATCAGTCACCGGCGCGGCCACCGGTGTGGTCGTCACCTGGGTCGATCGAGCCGGCGCCGCGCACCGACATCTGAGCGCCGGCGACGTGATCGAAGCGGTCAACGGCGAGCCGCTCGCCGGTCGCGAGTCGTGGGATGTGCGCGTCGCCCGCTTGTCAGCGGGGGAGACGCTGACGCTCCGCGTGCGGCGGCGTGGCGACGTGCGTGAGGTGGCGGTGACGGCGATCGGTGCGACCGCGCCGCCGGCCAGCGAGTCGCTGGGACTCGCGCTCCGCGCGCATGGCGCGGGTGCCGAAGTGGTCCGCGTCGAGCCAGGATCGGCTGGCGATCGCGCCGGACTGGTCGCCGGCGATGTGATCACGCTCGTCGCCGGGACCGAGGCGCCGACCCCGGCGCAGGTGACCAAGGCGTTCGCTTCGCTTCACGCCGGCCAGCGGGTGATGCTCGCCGTCACACGGGGTGACACCCATTTCGTGACGACCGTGACGCGATGACTCTGCAGCTGCCCGGGGGTTCCGGCGATTCCAGCGGCCCGTTCGACCCGGTGCTCGGTCTGCGGGCCGGCGATGCCGAGCGGCGGGAGATCGGCCACGCCGCGCTCCGGCCGAGCCCGTGGCGCCGGTTGTTCGGCTGGTCGGCGACCTCGGCGCCCGTGGCGCTCCTGCTCCTGGCCGGACTGGCGTTCGGCCCGCGCGGTCTCGCGCTGCTCTCTCCGCCGGTCTTGTCACTGCTCAATCCGGTCGTGCCCATCGCCGTCGCGGCGCTCGGTCTGCTCGTCGGCCTCAGTCTCGGGGAACGCTGGCCCGACGACCGCCCGGTAGTGGCCGGGGCGTGGCTCGGTACGACGGTGATCCTGATCGTCGTCTCGGCGGGGCTGGCCGCAATCGCACTCACGCTGATGGTCCCGCTCACCCCCGCCTCGTGGATCCTGATCGCGGCCGGCGGCATCTGCGCCGCCAGCTCGTTGACCCTGCCGGCGGCCGATCCCCTGGAGCCCCGATCGGTGGCGTCCCGGATCGTCGGGATCGGCGTCCTCGTCCCGATCCTGGCCGGCGGATTCGTCCTGGCGCGCCTTCGCGAAGGCACGTCGGCCGGCGCCGGTCTCCTGATGGCGCAGGCCTCCGTGGTGACCGTGGCGCTGGCGGCGGCGGCGTGGCTGGTGTTGTCGCGCGCGTCGTCGGAGACCGAAGAACGGGTCTTCGCGGTATCGGCTCTGCTCCTGGTCGGCGGCGTTGCCGAGGCCCTGTCGTTGTCGGCGCTGTTCGGCGGACTGGTCGCCGGGCTGTTCTGGCGTTACGCGGGCGGCGCCGCGCGCGCGTCGATCAGCCGCGACGTGCTCTTCGTGCAGCACCCCCTGGTCGTGCTCGTGCTGCTGGTGGCCGGGGCTCGGGCCGACCTCTCGCCGACGTCGCTCGGCCTCGGCGCGGCCTACCTGGCGCTGCGCCTGCTCGGGCAGCTGGCCGGCAGCATCGTCGCCACGCGTGTCGTTGGCGCCGACCCACCCGTCGACCTGATGAGCCACCTGCTCCCGCCCGGCGTCTTCGGGGTGGCGTTCGCGCTGAATGCCGCCGGCGTCGCCGGTGCCGATGCGTCGGTGCTGCTCGCGGCCGTGGTCAGCGGCACGATCGGCGCCGAGCTCGTCGTGCCGTTGCTGTCGGCACGGAGAACCGGCGCGTGAGGCGGCTCCTGGCGCTCGCGCTGGCGATCGGCGCGATGGTCGCAGTACGCGAACTCCGGCTTCCGGCGACGGCCGGATCGGCGGCCACCGCGCTGGCCCTCGGGTTCGCGCTGATGGGCGCCTCGGTCACCGGCGATGCGCTGCGACGGTTCCACCTGCCGCGGCTGACCGGCTATCTGCTCTTCGGCGTGATCGTCGGACCCTATCTCGGCAATCTCATCACCGAGTCGATGGCCGAACAGCTGCACGTGGTGACGGGAATCGCCACGACGCTGATCGCGCTCATCGCCGGCCTGACGCTGAGCCTCGAGCGGCTCGGGTCGCGGCTGGCGGCGATCACCCGCACGACGCTCGCCACCCTGCTCGTGGCGATGGCCGGGCTGGCGGCCGCGGCGTGGCTGTCGTGGACGTGGCTGCCGATCGCGCCCGACGCCGCCGGATCGCAGCGGCTCGTCATGCTGGCCCTGCTGGTCGTGATGGTGGTCTCGTTCTCGCCGACGATGACGGCCGCGGTGGTCACCGACTCGGGTGCGCGCGGGCGCCTGAGCGACACCGTGCTGGCGATGGTCGTGCTCGCCGACCTGGTGATCCTGGTGCTGTTCTCGGTGTCGATGCAGCTGGCGCGCATCGTCTTCGACGGTGGCAGACCTGGGCGTGGAGGTGCTGGCGCGACTGGTGTGGGAACTCGGTGGCGCGGTGGCGTTCGGCGTCCTGGTCGGCGTCGCTCTTCGCGCTCTATCTGCGCTACATCGGCCGTGAGATCACGCTCGTGCTGCTGGCGGTGTGCGCCATGCTCAGTCAGGTCGGCACGACGCAGCAGCTCCAGCCGCTGCTGGCCGCGCTGGCGGCCGGCGTGACCATCGAGAACCTGGCGGTGGCGCAGGGCGACAGCGCTGCGGGCCGCGGTGCGCCGCGGCGCTCCGCCCGTGCTGGTGGTGTTCTTCGTGGCCGTCGGCGCCTCGCTCCGGCTCGACGCGCGTGGCCGCCATCGGCTTGACCGCGCTGGCGTTGTCCGTGGTCCGATTGGGATTCATCAGGCTCGGCGTGAACGTCGGCGCCGGGCTCTCCGGCCTGCCCGACTCCATCCGGCAGCACGCGTGGACCGGCCTGGTGTCCCAGGCCGGCATCACGCTGGGGTTCGCCTCGGTCGTCGCCGCCGAGTTCCCCGGGTGGGGCAGCCAGATGCAGCTCCTGGTGGTGGCGTCGATCGCGATTCACGAGCTGGTCGGGCCGATCCTGTTCCGCCGTGGACTGGCCGAGGCGGGCGAACTCGACACGAGCGCGCCGCGCCCGCTGGTCGTGGTGTCGAATCGCGAGCCCTACCTGCACGGCCGCGACGAGGACGGCCGGATCGTCGTCACGGCCGCGACCGGCGGGGTCGCGGTGGCGCTCGACGCGCTGATGCGCGAACGCGGCGGCGTGTGGATCGCCCATGGCGCCGGCGCCGCCGACCAGCTGGTCGTCGATGCCAGCGACAAGGTGCCGGTTCCTCCCGACGTTCCGGCCTACGTGTTGCGGCGCTTGTGGCTCGAGGAGCCGGCGTTCTCCGCCTACTACGGCGGGTTCGCCAACGAGGGCCTGTGGCCGCTGTGCCACGTGGTCGACGTCCGCCCGCAGTTTCGCAGCGAAGACTGGGCCGCCTACCAGGACGTCAACGAGCGCTTCGCGGCCGCGATTCACGCCGAGCTCGGCACCTCGGAGTCGCCGGTGTTCATCCAGGACTACCACCTGGCGCTGGTGGCGCCAGCGCTCCGCGCCCGCCGGCCCGACGTGCGAACCGCGCTCTTCTGGCACATCCCGTGGCCCTATCCGGATCGCCTCCGCATCTGCCCGTGGCGGCGCGAGCTCGTCGCCGGGCTGCTCGCCAACGACCTGATCGCCTTCCAGCTCGAGCGCGACCGGCGTAACTTCCTGCTCGCCGCCGAAGAAGAACTGCACGCCGAAGTGGAGCTGGAGTCGTCGCGCGTCCGCTTCGAGGGGCGCTACAGCACCGTCGTGTCGGTGCCCATCGGCGTCGACTACGACCGCATTCAGGGGTTCGCCGCCGACGCCGCCCTGCTGCCGGAACAGCGGCGTCTGCGCGAGCTGCTCGATCTGCGTGCCGACGTCATCGGCCTGGGCGTCGACCGTCTCGATTACACCAAGGGCATCCCCGAGCGCCTCGACGCGCTCGATGCCTTGATGGCGCGACGGCCCGAGCTGCGCGGCAAGATGACCTTCGTCCAGATCGGCGTGCCGTCGCGGTCCGACCTGGTGAACTACGCGGCGATCGAAGCCGAGATTGGCCAGCGGGTGGCGGCGCTCAACGCCCGCTACGCCGTGCCCGGCGGGGCGCCGGTCGTGACCTATTACACGACGCCGCTGGGAGCGTTCAGCCTGGTGGCGCTCTACCGCATGGCGCATTTCTGCATCGTGAGCTCGCTGCACGACGGGATGAACCTGGTCGCCAAGGAGTTCGTGGCCGCGCGCGACGACGAGCACGGCGTGCTGGTGCTGAGCGCGCTGGCCGGAGCGGCGCAGGAGCTCGAGGACGCGGTGCTCATCAATCCCTATGACATCGACGCATTTGCGGCCGCCCTCGCCCAGGCCATCGACATGACGCCCGACGAGCAGGCGGCGCGGATGCGGGCCATGCGGAAGGTGGTGGCCGGCCGCAACGTCTTCAACTGGGCGTCCGACATCCTGGAAGGCCTCGAGAGCCTGTGGACCAAGCCGCTGCTCTATTCGGTGCGAGGGTGGGAGGAGACGTCGGTCTGACCGTCGTCGTTGACAAGTAGATATGTGCCCGGGTCACGCGGGCAGGTTCATCATCCTCGCCAGGGCAGGCCAACGCGCACTCGTGCGAAGCATCTGGCCAGGAGCGGCACCGGCGGCGACGTGTGAGGCAAGAAAGAAGAACACGGCAAACTGCCGCTCGTTGACCGCGCGTTCTACGCAGTCCGCAACCCTGTCGACGTCTCCGCCCAGCAGATGAAATACTGCCGGGCCGATCGGATCGACATATCCAAGATCTGGCGACAGGTGCTGCTGGAACAGCAGCTCGGCTCGGGCCGACTCGCCCGTCCGCTTGAGCAACCCCGCGAGCAATCCGACCATGGGCTTGAACCATGGCGCAATCGCGTAGCCACGTTCAGCCAGGCGGCGTGCCTCGTCTTCCGCTCCGTCTGCGGCCAGGTTGACGCCCAACATGAAGTAGGGGAAGAAGAACGTCTCGTCGAGCTCGAGTAGCTGTCGGAGTGCGTCGTTCCCCTCTGTGAGTCGCGACGCGGAACGCAGGCACACCGCTCGTTCCGCTCGCGCCATGAGGTTCAATGGGTCTTCGTTGAGACCGAGCGTGTAGCGATCCACGGCTTCGTCGGCGCGCCCGGTCGGCAGCAGGCAGTACATCGCATAGTTCCGATGCACCATCGGCGGGATCGCGCCTTGGGCCATGGCGCGCCCGAAGTGTCGCTCGGCTGCCGGCCAGTCGTAATCGAACCACGCCGCCACCGTCCCCAGTGTGGCGTGCCCTTCGGGCAGCAACGGATCGATCGCCAGTGCCCGGTGCGCCTGCTCGCGCATGAGTGGCAGCGCGTCGCGTGGCGGCATCACGCCGTAGCCGGCGTATTGGCCGAACAGCTGGCCGAGCTCGGCGTGAGCCACCGCAAACCGTGGATCCAGTTCGATCGCCCGTTCGAAATGTCGCTGCGCGCGCGCCATGGAATCGGGCGTCCGCCGCTGGACCTCGTAGAGGGCCTTCAAATGGTGTTCGTACGCCTGAAGGTTGGGCGTATGGCGCTGAACCGGTGCCGATGACGCCGACAACGTCACCTGCAGTGCACCGGTGATTGCCGCGGCGATCTCGTCCTGCACCGCAAACACATCGGCCAGGTGCCGATCGTACCGTTCCGACCAGAGGTGGCTGCCATCGACGGCCGTGATGAGCTGGGCCATCACCCGGATGCGATCGCCAGCCTTTCTGACGCTGCCTTCGAGCACGGTCGACACGCCGAGGGCGACCGCGATCTGGCGCACGTCTTCATGCCTGCCCTTGAAGGCAAACGCCGACGTGCGGGCAATCACCTTCAAAGTCCCGATCTTGGCCAGGAGGTTGATGATTTCTTCGGCCAGGCCGTCACTGAAGTAGTCGTTCTCCTTGTCGCCGCTCATGTTCTCGAACGGGAGGACCGCGATCGACGGCCTCGCGTCGCTCGAGCCGCTGACGGTCGCCTGTTTCGAGCGCGGCCTTCAAGTCGGACATCGACGAAAAGCGCTGATCGGGTTGCTTGGCCAGGCATCGTCGGACGATCGGATCCAGGCCGTGCAGCGCCACACAAGGCGGCGGGTCGTCGCGCAAGACGCCGCTCAGTACCTCGGCCGCCGTGTCGCCGCCAAACGCGCGCGTCCCGGACAGCATCTCGTAGAGAACGGCGCCCAAACTGAACACGTCTGACCGCGCGTCGAGCACCTTGCCTTGCGCCTGCTCCGGCGACATGTACGCGGCGGTGCCGGCGACGGTGCCTTCGGTCGTCAGCGTGACGTCCTGCTCCGCGGTCATGACTTTCGCCAGGCCGAAGTCGAGCACCTTGGCGCGGCCGTCGCTGGTGACGAGAATGTTCGCCGGCTTGAGATCGCGATGGAGGATGCCCTTCTGATGGGCCACCCGAAGAGCGTCAGTGATCTGCAACGCAAGGCGGACAGCTTCGGCCGCCGGCAGCGGCCCGCACAGCGGATCGCCTTCGATGTACTCCAGGACGAGATAGCCGGGACCGACATCGTGGATCTGACAAATGTGCGGATGATTCAATGCCGCGATGGCGCGCGCTTCGTGCTCGAAACGGCGCACACGGTCCGGGTCTGCCGCAAGCTCCTTCGGCAGGACCTTGATGGCGACATCACGGCCAAGGCGGGCGTCGTGCGCGCGATAGACCTCGCCCATGCCGCCTCGGCCGAGGAAGGACGACGATCTCGTACGAGCCGAGGCGAGTACCGGGTGTCAAGGACATCTCAAGTGACTATCGAAACTGACATGGCCTTCGGGGGTCGGTAGGTTACCTGAACCGGCCGTGACCGCAAAGCGTCGAAGTCGCGGATAGAGTAGGAGTCGATGCCCCCGCCCCCCGCGACCTCCGCCGTCAGGCTGGTCCGGCCGCCTGCGCGAGGGCATGCGGCCGTACCCTGGAGGCGGCGCCGCTCGCCGCGGCTTTCCTCGGCGTCTCGTCCGGCTTCGCCTTCGCGATGATCGGCGCGACTCTGACCACGCGCCTCGCGCAGCACGGCCTTCGCAAGAGCGCGGTCACGGCGTTTGCGCTCACCTTCCTGGCCTACAACGTCAAGTTCCTATGGGCGCCGCTCCTCGACACCGTGCGCCTGCCCGTGCTCGGCCGATTCGGGCAGCGCCGGTCGTGGCTGTGGCTGGTCGGGTGTGCTGGTGATGGGCGCCGTCGTGTACCTCGGCAGCGTCGACCCGACAGCGGCGCTACCGCGGGTGGCCGCGGCCGCCATTCTCGTCGGCGTCGCCGGCGCCACCTTCGACATCGTCATCGACGCCTACCGCATCGAGTTGCTCGAGCCCCGGCAGCTCGGCGTCGGCTCCGGAATGAACCAGTACGGCTGGCGCATCGGTGCCGCATCGGCCGGCGCTGTGGCGCTGGTGATTTCCGCGCGCTACGGCTGGGCGGTCGCGTATGCCGCGTGCGCGCTGTTCGCGCTGCCCGCCATGATCGTGGGCGTCGTGATGGGGGAGCCGGTACGTCGTCGTCCGCCCGCGCCGCCTAAGGGCATCGTCGAGGCGGTGGTGGCCTTCTTCAGCCCGCTCACGGAGTTCCTGCGGCGTCCCGGCGCGCTGGTCGTCCTGGCCTTCGTGCTCATCCACAAGATCGGCGACACGCTGGCCAACCTGACGCTACGCCTGCTGTTCGAGGACCTTCGTTTCACCAACGACGAGATCGCGTTCTACGACGTCGGCATCGGCTTCGCCGCGCTGCTGGCCGGGGTGTTCGTCGGCGCCACGATGTACGCCTCGATCGGCATGAAGCGGTCGGTCTTCGTCAGCCTGGTGCTGATGGCCGTGTCGAACCTCAGCTTCGCGATCCTTGCCGCCTACGGTCACAGCAACATCGGGATGGCCGCCGCGATCGGGTTCGAGAACTTCGCCAGCGGCATCGGCGGGGTCGCCGTCGTCGCCTATCTGTCGGCGCTGTGCAACCTTCGCTACACCGCCACACAGTACGCGCTGCTCTCGGCACTGGCGAGCATCGCCGGACGATTCCTGACCGGCACCACGGCGGGCGGGCTCATCGAAGCGATGGGCTACGTGAACTTCTATCTGCTCACGACCCTGATCGCGCTGCCGGGCGTCGCGCTCTATGGCTACATGGTGCGGTCCGGTCTCGCCGACGTCCCGAGCGGGACGGCAGGAAGTGAGGGCGAGTAGGGGTTGTGTTCCCGCCAGAAGTTCAGCTGCCCGCGGGCGACCCCACCGCCGGCACCGCACGTACGATGAACCGCTGCGGGGCAGAGCCCTTGTAGTAGAACGGGTAGCAACCGACGAGCGTCACGGCGCGCTCAGGCGTCGGGTCGATCACGCTGACGTCGTCGGGGGTGGTGATCTTGATCCACTCGACGCGGTATTGCTCGCTGGCGACGGGCGTGTCCAGCACCAGCGCGTCGCCCTCCTTGATGTCCTTCAGCACCCGGAAGAAGCCGTCCCGGTGGGCCGCGATGCCGACGTTGCCCGCCGTCCCGGGCAGGGCCGTCTCCTCGATCAGACCGGCCGCCAGGTCGAGCACCGCGTCCGCGGTGCCGTCGTGGACCGGCACCTCGAGCTCCAGCCGCGGAATGCGCAGGATGGCGAGCGTCGGCGGCGTCTCCCGCGTCAGCGCGACCTTGTAGGCCTTCACCCGGACCGCCGACCAGAGCTTCATGTCGACCTTCCCGCTCCAGGTGAGCTCGCGCGGTGGCGGGGGCGGTGGCGGCGGTGCGGGCGCCGGTGCCGCTGTGTCGGCAGCCGCTGGATTGCCGGCCGGGGGTGTGTCAGCGCCGCGGCCGCACGACGTCAGTAACGCGGCGAGGACGAGCGCGAGGACAGGAACGGTGCGGTTTGAGCGGAACCGGTGAGGGACCATCTTGGACCTCCATTCCGAGGCGCTCGAATAGTCGAGTCGGCGTCGCCTCTTCCATCGCCGCATCGTTCTCTGGGCGACGCAGGGCCATCCTACCGCATCGGCCGGTCGGACCCCGAAATCCTCCGAAGGCTTGCACGATTTGCACCTGTGAACGCGACGTCTGCCCATCCGGCTCGAAGTGGAGGGCGGGTAGAATCAGCGGACCGTGTGCTGGGAGCCGGGGCACGAGAGCTCATGACTTTCATCGACGTCACATTTCTGGGTGTTCTTGCGATTCTGGTGGCGGCAATTGCCGGCCTGCTGGTCCAGCGACGAGCGCTGCGCGAGAGCGTCGAGCAGTTTCGTCGCCGGTCCGATCAGGCGCCCGTGCTGATATGGACCGCCCGGCCGGACACGACACTCGACTACCTCAATGGCTTCTGCGTGCAGCTCACCGGCCGGCCGTCGAAGAGTTGCGAGAGAACGGCTGGCTGGACCATGTTCATCCGGATGACGTCGACCGGTGCCTCGCCACCTACATGCCGGCGTTCGAGGCGCGGCGGCCATTTCTCCTGGAGTATCGACTGCGCCACGCCGATGGCGACTACCGATGGTTTCTGGCCACGGGAGTTCCGAAGTACGGACTGGACGGCAGCTTCACCGGTTATGTCGGCTGCGACATCGACATCACCGAACGGAAGAACGCCGAAGACCGGATTCGCGAGAGCGAGGCGGCACTGGAGTCGAGTCATCGGGAGATTCAGTATCTGGCCGGCCGGTTGATCGAGGCGCAGGATGCCGAGCGGGCGCGGATCGCGCGCGACCTGCACGACGACGTCAGCCAGCAACTGGCCGGTGTGTCGATTGCCTTCAGTGGTCTCAAGCAGCGGCTCGGCGAGTACCACGTCAGTGCGGAACTGCAACAGGAACTCGTGGCGCTTCAGCAGCCAGACGCTCACGCTCGCTCGCAACGTTCGTCACCTCTCCCACGATCTCCATCCGACCGTGCTCCAGCACCTGGGTCTGGTGAAGGGCCTCACGCTCGTACTGTGGCGAACTCGAGCGCGCACACGGGGTCGCGATAGCGTGCGCCGCGTCGGGAGACTTCCAGTCGCTCACGCCGGATGCGGCGCTGTGTCTCTACCGGATCGCACAGGAAGCGCTGCGCAACGTCATCGCCCACGCCGGCGCCAGCCGCGCGGATGTGAGCCTCGCTCCAGGCCGGCGACCAGGCGGAGATCTCGATCGCCGACGATGGTTGCGGATTCGATGCCGTCCACGGGCGCTCGAGAGGGACAAAGGGCTCGGGCTGGTCAGCATCTCCGAGCGCGCCCGGATCATCGGCGGCACTGTCAGTGTCGTATCGGGACGGAACCAGGGCACCCGGGTGCAGGCGAAGATTCCGGTGAACGGCCGCGTGAACGTCGCACGCGCTCTGGGAGTGACAGGGCAGGTCGCGTGACCCGCCGCCCCACCGTTCTCCTGGCTGACGACCACGCCATTGTCACCGACGGTTTGTCGCGGATGCTGGGAGAAGCCGACTTCGACGTCGTCGGCGCGGTCCGCGACGGTCAGAGCCTGCTCGACGCAGCCACGCGGCTTGGTCCCGACGTGATCATCACCGACCTCTCGATGCCGCGACTCAGCGGTCTCGATGTGCTCGCCCGGCTGAAAGCCGAGCAGCTCGACAGCAAGGTCATCGTGCTGACGATGCATCACGACGCGGACCTGGCGGCCGACGCCATTCGCGGGGGGCCTCCGGCTTTCTCCTGAAGGAGTCGGCCGGCGATGAACTGCTGACCGCCGTCCGGCACGTGCTCGAGGGGAAGCGTCTACATCACGCCGACCATCACGAAGGAAGTCATGGAGCGCATGGCCGGCGCTTCGAGGGCGCAGGAACCGCAGTTGACGGCACGACAACGTGACGTCTTGCGGCTGATCGTGAAGGGCCAGCGGATGAAGGAGATCGCGACGAACCTCGGCCTGTCGACCAGGACGGTTGAAGGGCACAAATACGAAATGATGGAAGCCCTCGGCGTCTCGTCCACAGCCGAGCTTGTGAGGTACGCGCTCGACCGTCGGCTCACTATCGATTGAACGCGCAGCATTCATCGGGGTCATATGACATCAGGCAGACCGAACATTGTGTTCATCGTCGGCGACAACGTCGGCTGGGGAGACATCGGCTGCTACGGCGGTCTGGCGCCGACGCCGCGCCTCGATGCGCTGGCGGCGCAGGGACTGCGCTTCAAGAACTACAACGTCGAGGCGCAATGCACGCCGACGCGATCGGCGCTGCTCACCGGCCGCCTGCCGATTCGCACCGGCAACTGCAGCGTCCCGCTGCCGGGGCAAGGTGAGTACGGCCTGGCCCCGTGGGAGTACACGCATCGGCGAGTTGTTCTCCGACGCCGGTTATGCCACGGCCGCGTTCGGCAAGTGGCATGTCGGCGAAGCCGAAGGCCGGCTCCCGACCGATCAGGGCTTCGACGAGTGGATGGGCATCAAGAACACGTCGGACGAATCGGCATACAGCACGTACCCGCTGTTCGCCGAATCCGGCTTCCCGGTTCCGAAGATCTGGGAGGGCGTGAAGGGATCACAGGTCAAGCCGATCGACGACTTCAACCTGACGACGCGCGCGCTCCTTGACGAGAAGATTGCGGCGCGGGCCGCCGACTTCATCTCGCGCAGCGCCAAGGCCGGCAAGCCGTTCTTTACCTACGTCTGCTTCACGCAGATGCACCCGCCGCTCATCCCCCACCCTGAGTTCAAGGGCAAGTCGGGCGGCGGCGTCTATTCCGACGCTCTCGCCGAACTGGACTTCCGCACCGGTCAGGTGCTCGATGCGATCGATCAGGCCGGCATCGCCGACAACACCATCGTCGTCTGGAGCAGCGACAACCCGGCCGGGCGAGCGACGTCGATGGGCGGATCCAACGGGCCGTGGCGCGGCCACTTTGGTTCAGGCTTCGAAGGCGGCATGCGCACGCCGGCGATCGTGCGCTGGCCCGGCAAGGTGAAAGCCGGCAGCGTGACCGACGAGATCTTTTCCGCGGTTGACTGGTTCCCGACGCTGGCGTCGCTCGCTGGCGAGACGAACCGCGTGCCGACCGATCGCCCGATCGACGGTGTCGATGCGTCGGCGTTCTTCCTCGGCACGAGCACGACCACCGGCCGGGAGCACGTCATCTACTACGGGTCCGATGCCGGGGTGATGTCGGTCAAATGGAAGACGATGAAGGTCGTGTTCCGGTACAGCGAGAGCACGAGCGGGCCGATCATCAAGCCGCAGTGGCCGCTGGTCTTCGACCTCATCGACGATCCGGTCGAGGAGTGGGATCTGATAGAGAAGCGGCTGGACTGCGCCTGGGTCATCGCCCCGGTCTCCCGGCTGCTTGGAGCGCTCGCCCAGAGTGCGGCTCGCTATCCGCACATCAAGCCGGGCGAAGAGTTCACTGGTTACGCCTGAGCCGGCGCGTATCGCCGCCGCCTGGCTCGTGGCGATGTCGATTGCGCCGCTGCCGAGCGCGGCGCAGAGCGGTCCACCGCCCCTGGTCACCGATCGCCCGAGCTTCACCAGCGCCGCCCGTGTCGTCGGCCCAGGCACCGTGCAGCTGGAGTCCGGCGTCAGTGTCACCCGCGACCACCTTGCGATCGACGGGGTCGGTCGGGTCGAGTTCACCACCCTCGAACTGCCCAACGCGCTGCTGCGCGCGGGGCTGACCCGCCGGCTGGAAATGCGTGCGGCGATGGTCGGCTGGATCCGGAGCACCGCCGACCGTGACTTCGCCGAACCCGCGTCGCTGCTGTCGACCGTGGACCTCGCCGCCGAGTATCAGTTTGCGGCGCAGGAGGGCCTCGGCGTCGATCTGGCGGTGATTGCCGGCGTCAGCGTGCCGACCCAGGATTTCGGCTCGGGCGACAACACGCTCGATCCCTTTGCCCAGTTCGTCTGGAGCCGCGACCTGACCGACACGGTCAACCTCGGCGGGATGGCCGCCGGGTCGCTGCCGTCATCGGCCGGCCACCGCCTCGAGACCTTCTCCGCCAGCGTCGTGTTCGGCCATCCGCTGGGCGGGCCCTGGAGCGCGTTCTGGGAGGCAGTCGGCGGCAATCAGGACACCGAGGATGACAAAGTAGCGTGGACCGGCAACTTCGGCGTGACGCTGGCCATCGGCGACGACGTCCAGCTCGACGCCTTCGTCGGCCACGGCTTCAACGACCGGGCGGCCGACTGGGCCGTCGGCGCCGGCCTGTCGGTGCGCTGGCGCTAGGCCAGCTCGTCAGATTGGTATCGATGAGCTAGTGCCGTCCGTTGTGGCTGGCAACCTGTCCCAGTAGAATCCCCTCCCAGTAGTTTTTCGGGGCCCCCGCCCCCGGACCAGTGCCCTCCCCCTTCAATCTGCATCGTCATGAGAATGCGTGGGCTCGCGTGCTCACATGGACCGCCCACGATTGCTGCTGGCCGAAGACCACGCCGACACCGCAGCGCAGCTGTGCAGACTCCTCCGGACAGAGTTCGACGTCATTGCGTCGGTCGAGGACGGTCACGCCCTGGTGGAGGCGGCGGAGCGACTCGCGCCCGACGTGATCGTCACCGATATCGCCATGTCTGGTATCGACGGCATCGCGGCCGTCACCCGCATCCGCCGCCACGCGCCGGACGCCCGAGTCGTGTTCGTGACGGTGCATGCCGACGCGATGCTCGTCGACGCGGGTCTGGAGGCCGGAGCGCTGGGGTACGTGCTCAAGGACGCCGCCGGCGACGACCTGGTCGCGGCGATCCGGGCCGCGCTCACCGGCCGGCAATACGTCAGTCGTGCGCTCCGAAGAACCGAAGAACCGTAGCCAGCCGAACCAAGGTTGAAAAGGAGAAGACTGCCCGTGAGACGTCTGACACTGCTCGCCAATGCCTGCGGACTGCTGCTGATCATCGCCGCCCCCGCCCAGGCCCAATTGAACGGAAGCCATACCCTCGGCGATTTCGGCGTGCAGTCCGGATCGCAGCCTGCACCAGGCTTCTACGCGGCGCTGCTCTACCTGCGCTACGACACCGACACCATCAAGGATTCCGACGGAAACCCCGTCCGCCTGTCTCCCCAGTCGCCGGGCAGCCTGGCAATCGCAGCAGCCGCGCCGATGGCGTGGTATGTCAGCAAGGCCAAATTCCTGGGGGCCAATGTCGGCGCGATGGTGGCGGTGCCGCTGGCCAACGCCTCGATCGAGGCGCCCGCCGTCGCGCTGGACGACACCGTCGACACCAGCCTGTCCGACCTGCTGATTCGGCCGATTGACCTGGGCTGGCACACCAAGCTCGCGGATGTCGCTGCCGGGCTTCAGGTGTACGCGCCGACGGGCCGCTATGAGCGCGGCGGCGACGACAACATCGGCAAGGGCATGTGGACCTACGAGCCCTTCCTCGGCACGACCCTGTACTTCGATGAGAGGCGGACCGTCAGTCTGGCCGCCACGGCCTACTGGGAGCTCCATGGCGACAAGAAAGACACGAACGTGAATGTCGGCCAGATTCTGTCGATCCAGGGTGGGCTCGGCAAGTCGTTCCTCGGCGGGGGTCTCATTATCGGCGGCGCCTACTACGCCCAGTGGAAGCTCACCGAGGATCAGTTGGCCGAGTTCGAACTGCCCGGTGGATCCGACTTCGATGTGGACTTCCCCGGCAAGCACCGAGTGTTTGCCTTTGGACCAGACGTGACGCTGCCGGTCGCGAGCAAGTCCAAGCTCTTCGCCCTGGTCAACATCCGCTATCTCTGGGAATCGGGCGCGCAGCTGAAGACACAGGGCGACACGCTGGTCGTCACCGCGACCTTCCCTGTCCCGAGCGTAAGACTGCAATAGGACTGCCGAGCGCTCAGCGCCTCTGCGGCGAGGGCGGCTCGTCACACGTCAGGTATGCGCAGCACATCGTTCAACCAGAGAAGGCCCATGGCGCTCGAGCAGATACCAACACGGCGCGGCACTTTCTGCTCGATTGCGCTCGATCAACAAGGCTCCGGAGGAGACACGGCATGAGCTCTCGCGACACGTTGCAGCGATCGATCCTTCCCATCCCCGACCCGCATTACGTCGGGTTGACCACCTACGATGCCAAGGATACCAGACACCAAGTTCCCCCCAATGGAGATGCT